>NZ_BSTS01000009.1 GCF_030269665.1 Actinomycetospora sp. NBRC 106375 | reverse complement strand
TGGACTGGTACTAATAGGCCGAGGACTTGCCCACACACACCCCAAGAGGTCACGGCAAGCAACTGCGTAACGAACAACAGACCGTTCGCGTCCACTGTGCATATCCCAACGACCACACACCCCACCCCACCCGGGCCACACCGGCCCGTGGGGGTGGTGGGGTGTTCCGGTGGTCACAGCGGAGGGGAAACGCCCGGACCCATCCCGAACCCGGAAGCTAAGCCCTCCAGCGCCGATGGTACTGCGACCGCCAGGTCGTGGGAGAGTAGGACACCGCCGGAACACCCGACCACCCCCACACCACCCGGGGACCGGGAAACAGCACAGCACCACCCCCAACGGGCAGGACTCCGGCCGGAGCCCTGCCCGTTTTTCGTGCGCCGGGTGCAGGCATTCGCCGTCATCACCGCGTCCTTTCGTCGCACCATTCGGGCCGGGCGAGCCATCGCCTGTCCACACCACCTCCGTTTCTCCACAGATCCGCATCCGACGCTGACGAAGGCGGCGTCGGGAGCGTGATGCTGATTCGCACGGACCGGGAACTCGCCCGGTCGCACGGAGGAGCGGAGTTCGACGTGAACGAGACGATGGTGACGGTGACGGGCAACGTGGCCGGCGACGTGGTGGGGCGTCGGGTCGGCCCCAATGCGGAACACCTGCTGGTGACGTTCCGCGTCGCGAGCTCCGAGCGGCGATGGGACAAGTCGACCGAGTCCTGGATCGACGGCGACCGGTTCACGGCGTCGGTCAACTGCTGGCGTCGTGTCGCCGAGGGCGTGGGCGGCACCCTCGTGAAGGGCGATCCGGTGGTCGTCGTCGGCCGTCTCTCGGTGCGCGAGTACGAGGCCGACGGAGTTCGCCGCTACATGACCGAGATCGCGGCGACGGCGGTCGGACCGGACCTGTCGCGCTGCTCTGCCGAGGTGCGTCGCCGGCGTGCCGTCGAGTCCGAGGCGGGCGTGACGGACGAGGCAGGTGTGGTGGGCGTCGTGGATGTGACGGGGCTTCCCGAGGTGGACGCGACCGGCGACGGCACCGTGCGCGAGGGCGACGATCGGACCGCGGCCGCGGAGAGCGCGACCGGTACGGCGGACGACGGGTCGGACGGTCCTCGCACGGCCGCGGCCGGTGCATCGGACGGCGGATCCGAGGGGGCGACGGTCACCGGTATCGGTGCCGGTGATCGCCGTCGGAGCGCGGCGTCGCGAGCGAGCGCCTGAACCGGCCCCGGGGCCGGTGGACGCCGGATCGTGCCAACTACCATCAAGGGCGTGGCTGAGTTCATCTACACCATGAAGAAGGTTCGGAAGGCCCATGGTGACAAGGTCATCCTGGACGACGTCACGCTGAACTTCCTGCCCGGCGCGAAGATCGGTGTCGTCGGCCCCAACGGGGCGGGCAAGTCGAGCGTTCTGCGGATCATGGCCGGACTCGACCAGGCCAACAACGGCGAGGCGTTCGCCGCCCCGGGTGCGAGTGTCGGCATCCTGCAGCAGGAGCCGCCGCTGAACGAGGACAAGACGGTCCTCGGCAACGTGCAGGAGGGCGCCGGGGACGTCGCCACGAAGCTCGCGCGCTACAACGAGATCGCCGAGCTCATGGCCACCGACTACTCCGACGAGCTCATGGAGGAGATGGGCGGCCTCCAGGAGGACCTCGACAACGCCGACGCCTGGGACCTCGACTCGCAGCTGCAGCAGGCCATGGACGCGTTGCGCTGCCCGCCGGGCGACGAACCCGTCACCCACCTGTCGGGTGGTGAGCGTCGTCGTGTGGCGCTCTGCAAGCTGCTGATCAGCAAGCCCGACCTCCTGCTGCTCGACGAGCCCACCAACCACCTCGACGCCGAGAGCGTCCAGTGGCTCGAGCAGCACCTGGCGAACTACGAGGGCGCCGTCCTCGCCGTCACCCACGACCGGTACTTCCTCGACAACGTCGCCCAGTGGATCCTCGAGCTCGACCGCGGGCGCGCGTACCCGTACGAGGGCAACTACTCCACCTACCTGGAGAAGAAAGCCGAGCGTGTCGCGGTCCAGGGCCGCAAGGACGCGAAGCTGCGCAAGCGCCTCGCCGACGAGCTGGCGTGGGTGCGCTCGGGCGCCAAGGCGCGGCAGGCCAAGAGCAAGTCGCGTCTGGCCCGCTACGAGGAGATGGCGGCGGAGGCGGAGAAGACCCGGAAGCTGGACTTCGAGGAGATCCAGATCCCGCCGGGTCCGCGTCTGGGCAACGTCGTGGTCGAGGTGAGCCACCTCGACAAGGGATTCGACGACCGCCTGCTCATCAAGGACCTCTCGTTCTCCCTGCCGCCCAACGGCATCATCGGTGTCATCGGGCCGAACGGCGTCGGCAAGACGACGCTGTTCAAGACGATCGTCGGCCTCGAGAAGCCGGACTCCGGCGAGGTGCGGGTCGGCGACACCGTCAAGCTGTCCTACGTCGACCAGGGTCGCGAAGGCCTCTCCGGCACCGACAACGTGTGG
Organism: Actinomycetospora sp. NBRC 106375; assembly: GCF_030269665.1. Taxonomy (GTDB): domain Bacteria; phylum Actinomycetota; class Actinomycetes; order Mycobacteriales; family Pseudonocardiaceae; genus Actinomycetospora. The sequence continues at coordinate 287,431 of NZ_BSTS01000009.1, read as the reverse complement.
AAGGTCGTCTCGGACGGCCTCGACCACATCCAGGTCGGCAACGTCGAGATGCCGTCGCGGGCCTACATCTCGGCCTTCGGGTTCAAGGGGCCCGACCAGCAGAAGCCGGTCAACGTGCTGTCCGGCGGCGAGCGGAACCGTCTGAACCTGGCGATGACGCTCAAGCAGGGCGGCAACCTGCTGCTCCTGGACGAGCCCACCAACGACCTCGACGTCGAGACGCTGTCCTCGCTCGAGAACGCCCTGGAGAACTTCCCGGGCTGCGCGGTCGTGGTCTCCCACGACCGCTGGTTCCTGGACCGCGTCTGCACCCACATCCTCGCGTGGGAGGGCACCGACGACCACCCGGCGTCCTGGTTCTGGTTCGAGGGGAACTTCGCGGACTACGAGGAGAACAAGATCGCCCGTCTCGGGCCGGACGCCGCCCGCCCGCACCGCGTCACCCACCGCAAGTTGACACGGGACTGAGGACGGGCCGACGTGGAGGTGCCGGCGCAGTCGCCCGCCGTCCCCGGGCTGAGCGTGAGCGCGATCCTGGAGGTCGCGGAGGGCCTGCGGTGGACCGATCCGCAGCTCTCGGTCGCGCTCGCCGAGCACGCTGCACGGGCGGCGGCCGGGGACGCGGGCGTCCGCAGCGCGGCGGAGCGTTCCGCCGTGCTCGCGCTCGGCCAGTCCGACCGGGCGGCCGAGCTGGTCCTGCGCGCCCTGCCGCACCTCCGCGAGGCCGAGCGGGCCGGTCGCGACGCCGACGCGGCCGTCCTGCGCTGCGAGCTCGCCCGCGCCGCGGTCCGGTGCGGTGAGCTCGATGCGGCCGAGACGCTCCTGGAGCCCCTCGCCGGCGGGCGAGTCCTCCCGCCGACCGCGCGGGCCGACGCGTTGATCGCCTGGGCGGCGGCCCGCGCGGCCCGTGGCGACGTCGCCGGTGTCGACGCGGCGACGCGTCAGGTCGAGGAGCTCGTCGGGGAGCCCGGCGATGCCCGCCGCACCGCCATGGAGCGCTCCCGGGCCCAGGCCCGCCGTGTCGCGGGCGACGCCTCGGGCGCGCTCGAGGTGCTGCGGGCCGCCGACGTGCACGCTGCCGGGGTGGACGGCGGACGCGAGGCCGCGATGGTCGTCGCGGACCACGTCGAGCTCCTGGCGGAGCTCGGACGCCTCGACGAGGCCCGGGAGGTCGGGCGACCCGCACTCACGACACCGAGCGGCGCGACGACGGCGCTCGCGCTCGGCCACCTGCGCTGTGTGCTGGCGCGGCGGGTGCACCTCGCGGCCGGCGACCTCGACACCGCCGAGTCCCTGGCCCGGGAGGCCGAGATCGACCTGGCCGCCCGGGGCCACGAGGCACAGGTGGCCGAGGCGGTCGAGGTGCTCGCCGACGTCGCGGGGCGCCGCGGGGAGACCGGCCGGGCGGTCGACGAGCTGCGCCGCGCCCACGAGCACGCGTCGGCGGCGCGCGACGAGACCACCCGCGCGCGGATCGCCCTCGCGGTGGCGCTGGCCACGCCCGACGACCACCTGACCGCGCCGGCCCGACCCGCCGAGCGCCCGACGGGCACGCCGAGCACGCCGGGCACGCCGAGCGCGCCGGGCAGCGAGGATCGGTCGCCGGAATCGTCCGGGTCGGGCCCCTCCACGCGCGAGGCGGTCGACGCCCTGCGCACCGCGTTGACGGGGTCCGGCGGCGACGGCACGGGCTCCTCGTTCCCGGACGTCGGCGCGGCCGCGTCCGCCCTGTCGATCCCGTGGCTCACGGAGCCGACGGACCGCGCACCTGCGAGCTCGCCGGGGAACGCGGACCGGATGGACGGGCCGGTGGACGACCCGCCGCTCTCGGCAGCCCTCTCGGCCACGCTGCTCGACGGCGCCGTGGCCGACGCGCCGCCCGAAGGGCTCGCTGCGGAGTCGGAGTCGGAGTCGGAGTCGGAGTCGGAGTCGGAGCCGCGCCGTGGGCGGTCGCTCGAGGCGCCGGCGTCAACCGCGCTCGGAGGTCCGAGCTCCCGCCGCCGCCGCGGTCGCTACCGCGAGGACGCGGAACCGGACGGTCCGCTGGCCGAGGCGCTCGCCGCCGCGCGCGCCGAGCTCGAGGCGTTCTCGTCGGCGGCCGGCTCGGACGTCGCCGATCCGGGCCGCGACGCCGGTCGGGTCGAGGACACGGAGCGGGCCGCCGCGGCCGGGGTCGAGGCGGACGACGATCCCGCGGCCGCGCGCAGCCGCCGCCTGGCCCGGGCGCGGGCCCGGTGGGAGGCCCCCGACTCCTGGCTGTCGCGCCGTGACCAGAATGGAGGGCGACCGGCCGACGAGGGAACCGACGGAGCGCTGCCCGACCGCGCACCGGCAGACCAGGTCACCGCACGTGACGCGCACCGAAGGGCGCCCGACGCCTCGGCGAGCGCCCCCGGCGGGAGGCGTCACCGCGCCGGGACCGGGGACGGCTCCACCCCCGACGGGGCCGCCGACGCCGGGGGCGACGGCTCTGCGCCTGGAGTGGTCCACGACGGTGACCGCAGCGATCCCGACGGCCCCGGGCGCCGTCGCGGCGACCGCGACGTCGACGAGCCGCCGCACGAGCGCGCCCGCCGTGCGCGGGCGGCCGACCGCATCGACGACGGCGGACGAGTGGAGGACGCCTTCGCGCTCGGCGGCAGCGACGCGCTGGGCCAAGGCGCACTCGGCGGCGGTGCCTTCGGCGACGGCGGGCTCGGCGACGGCGGGCTCGGCGACGGCGGTCTCGGCGGGCTCGGCGACAGCGGGCTCGGCGACAGCGGGCTCGGCGCCGGTGCACCCGGCGAACGCGCACAGGGCCACGGGGCGCTCACCAACGGGGCGCTCATCAACGGCGGGCTCACCAACGGCGGGCTCACCAACAGCGGGCTCACCAACGGCTACGGCTCGATCGACCCTCGTGAGCCGCGCCGGGACGCGGAGGGCAATGGCCATCGTCGTCCGGGCGACGGCCGTGGCAGCAGCGACGTCCGCGACGGCCACGGCGCCCGCCCCCGGGATGAGGACCACACAGCGACGCTCGCCGCGCGCTGGGGCAGCGTGCCGGGGGACGGCGCGACCGCGGGACCGGGCGGCGCCGACGACGAGTGGGCGGGCGAGCTGGCCCTGACCCTCGTCGACCTCCTCAGCGAGTACCAGGACCCCGGCGTCCCCCTCGGGACGACGCGGAGCATGCCGGCGCCCGCGGCCCCGCCGCGCGTCGTCGACCGCCCGCCGTCCCGGCCGTCGACGCCGGGCCGCCAGCGCCCGAACGGGCGGGCCGCCCCCGACGCGGGTGGGGTGCCCTCGGCGCGCGGGTCCGACGGGTCGGAGCCCCGGCTCGCCGACCTGCTGGCCGAGGCGATGGACGCGTACCACTCGGCGGGGCCCGGCGCCGCACCCGTCGACGACCAGAGGGCGCGGCGGTGACCGTGGTGCCCGATCGTCCCGGCGGCGCCGAGCGCGGCACGGGTCCCGGACCCGTCGTTAGGGTGGCCGGCGTGACTGCCCCGGCGCGCCCTCGACCGCGACGGCCCGGAGGCACGCCGGACCGTTGCGGCACGTTCCTCGCCGTCACGAGAGCGGCGGCATGACCGCGACCACGAGCCGCGCCGGCACCGACGCCGCGAGGGGCTGGCCGGCCGAGCGCCACACCCTGCGCGCGGTCGCGGCCGAGGCGGACCCCCCGGACTCCGAGCTGGGCGAGCTGGCCGTCACGTACTTCGACCGGGTGCCCGACGGCGAGCTGGTGGCGGACCCCGCCGACGCCCTCGCGACCGTGCGGGCCCACCGCAGCCTCGCGCGGCTGCGCGTCCCGGGGAAGCCCGTCACCGCCGTGCTCGACACCCCGGGGGCCGCGGGCCGGATCTCCGTGCTGGTCGTCACCGACGACATGCCGTTCCTGATCGACTCGGTGCTCGCCGAGCTCGACCGCACGGGCGCGAGCGTGCACCGCGTCGTGCACCCCGTGGTCGTGGTCCGCCGCGACGTCCGCGGTGAGCTGCTGGACATCCTGCCGATGGCCGATGCCGCCGCGCCGCCGCCCGGCACCGTCGCCGAGTCCTGGATGAACATCGAGCTGGGGGACCTCCCCGGCTCCGATCCGGCGCGGGACCTCGCGGCCGACCTGCACGCGCGCCTGTCGGGGGTGCTCACCGACGTCCGCGAGGTCGTCGAGGACGGCGACCGGATGGTGTCCACTGCCCGCGCCCTCGCCGACGAGCTGGCGGCGTCGGGACCGGGCGAGGACAGCGCGGAGACCGCCGACACGGTGGCGCTGCTGCGCTGGTTCGCCCAGGGCAACCTGATCCTGCTCGGCTACCGCCGCCAGGAGGTGGTCGACACCCCCGAGGGCCCGGCACTGCGTGGGGTGCTGGCCACGGGGCTCGGCGTGCTGCGTCGCGACAGTCTCGTCGCGCGGACCCTCACCGCGAGCCCGGACAGCGTGAGTCCCGCCGGTGTTCCCGGGGACGCGACGCCCCGGCGTCTGCTCGTGCTCACCCGCGCGAGCGCCCGCTCGACGGTGCACCGCCCGGAGCACCCCCTCTACGTCGGCGTCAGCATCCACGACGACGAGGGCCGGCTCGTCGGCGAGCACCGGTTCCTCGGCATCCTCACCGTCGCCGCCCGGCACGCCGACGTCCTCGGGATCCCGGTGGTGTCCCGGCGCGTGCAGGAGGTCGTCGCCGAGGCGGGCCTGCCCGTCGACTCGTGGTCGGGTCAGCGGCTGCTCGAGGTCCTGCAGACCTACCCCCGCGCCGAGCTGCTGTGCACCGACCGCGCCTCGCTGGAGGCCACCGCGACGGGCGTGCTCGACCTCGCCGAGCGGCGCCGGGTGCGGCTGTTCCTGCGCCGTGACCCGTACGGCCGCTACTTCTCCTGCATGATCTACCTCCCGCGCGACCGGTACACCACCGCGATCCGCACGCGCATGCAGGACGTCCTCATGCGCGAGCTGCGCGGCACCGACCTCGAGCACACCGCCCGCGTCACCGAGGACCAGCTGGCGTTGCTGCACGTCACGGTGCACACCGGGCGCGAGGAGCCGGTGACGCCGGACCTCGAGACGCTGACCGCGCAACTCGCCGAGGCGGCGCGGACGTGGTCGGACCGGCTGCGCGAGCAGGCCACCGGCGAGGAGCGCGCGGTCCTCGCGACGATCGGGGAGCCGTTCGCCGAGTCGTACAAGGAGGACTTCGGCCCGGAGCGCGGGCTGCTCGACCTGCGGGTGCTCGACGGTCTCACGCCGCCCGGGGCGGAGGGTCCGGGACGCGACACCGCCGTGCGGCTCTACCGGCCGACGAACCCCGACGCGGGCGACCGCCGGCTCAAGCTCTACCTCGCGGGGCGGCGCGCGACGCTGTCGTCGGTGCTGCCGGCGCTGCAGTCGCTGGGCGTGGTGGTGGTCGACGAGCGCCCGTACGAGGTCACCCGCAGCGACGGCGTGACCTGCTGGATCAACGACTTCGGGCTGCGCCTGCCCGGGACGGACTCCGTGCCGCCGGGCACCGAGCACGACCTCACCGAGCGCTTCGCCGAGGCGTTCGACACCGTCTGGAGCGGGCACGTCGGCGCCGACGGGTTCAACGCCCTCGTGCTGAGCGCCGGGCTGACCTGGCGCCAGGCCGCGGTGCTCCGCGCCTTCTCCCGGTACCAGCGCCAGATCGGCAGCCCCTACGGGCAGAGCTACATCACCGACGTCGCGGGCGCCCACCGCGACGTCGCCGTGGGCCTCGTCGAGCTGTTCGAGGCGCGCTTCGACCCGGCCCTGTCGCCGGACGAGCGCGACCGCCGGGTCGCCGAGGTGGACGGGCGGGTCACGACCGCGATCGCTGACGTCACCAGCCTCGACGCGGACCGGATCCTGCGCTCGCTGCTCGGGGTGGTGCGGGCGACGCTGCGCACCAACTTCTTCCGCCGCGACGCCGAGGGGGCGCCCCGCCCGTTCCTCGCACTCAAGCTCGACCCGGCGCAGGTGCCGGGGGTGCCCGAGCCCGTGCCGGCGATCGAGACGTTCGTGCACTCCAACCGCGTCGAGGGCGTGCACCTGCGCTTCGGGCCGATCGCGCGCGGCGGACTGCGCTGGTCGGACCGCCTGCAGGACTACCGCACCGAGATCCTCGGGCTGGTCAAGGCGCAGGCGGTCAAGAACGCGGTGATCGTGCCGGTCGGCGCCAAGGGCGGGTTCGTCGTGAAGCGCCCGCCCGCCGCGACGGGCGACGCCGCGGTCGACCGGGACGCCGCGCGGGCCGAGGGCGTCGCCTGCTACCGGATGTTCGTCTCGGGGCTGCTCGACCTCGTCGACGACCGGGCCGGGCACGCCGCGGACTCCGCGGTGCGCACGCCCGAGGAGGTCGTCCGCTACGACGGCGACGACACCTACCTCGTGGTCGCCGCCGACAAGGGCACCGCGACGTTCTCGGACACCGCCAACGCGGTCGCGGGCGAGTACGGGTTCTGGCTGGGCGACGCGTTCGCCTCCGGCGGGTCGGTCGGCTACGACCACAAGGCGATGGGCATCACCGCCCGCGGCGCCTGGGAGAGCGTGCGGCGGCACTTCCGCGAGCTCGACCGCGACCTGGCGACCGACGAGATCACCGTCGTCGGCGTCGGCGACATGTCCGGCGACGTCTTCGGCAACGGGATGCTGCTCTCCGAGCACCTGCGGATCGTCGCGGCGTTCGACCACCGCCACGTCTTCCTCGACCCGGACCCTGACCCGGCGGTCTCGTTCGCCGAGCGCCGCCGCCTGTTCGAGCTGTCCCGGTCGTCGTGGGCCGACTACGACACCTCGCTGATCAGTGAGGGCGGCGGCGTGTACCCGCGCACGATGAAGGCGGTGCCGGTCTCACCGGAGGCGGCGCGGGCGCTCGGCGCCGACCCCGGCGAGATGGACCCGCCGACGCTCGTGCGCGCGATCCTGCGGGCCCCGGCCGACCTGCTGTGGAACGGCGGCATCGGCACCTACGTCAAGGCGTCCACCGAGACGCACGCCGACGTCGGCGACAAGACCAACGACGCGGTGCGCGTCGACGGCGACGAGCTGCGGGTCGCGGTGGTGGGCGAGGGCGGCAACCTCGGGCTCACACAGCTCGGGCGCATCGAGTACGACCACCACGGCGGCAAGGTCAACACCGACGCGGTCGACAACAGCGCGGGCGTCGACTGCTCCGACCACGAGGTCAACATCAAGATCCTGCTGGACTCGCTCGTCGAGCGCGGCGAGCTCGGGGAGGACGAGCGCGACGAGCAGATCGCGGCGACCACCGACGACGTGGCGGCGCTGGTGCTCGCCGACAACGTGGCGCAGAACGAGGTCCTCGGGGTCTCGCGGGCCCACGCGGCCGGGATGATGCACGTCCACCGCGACCTCGTCGCCGACCTCGAGGCCCGCGGCCGTCTCGACCGCGAGCTCGACGTCCTGCCCGACGAGGAGGGCTTCGAGCTGCGGCTCGCCGAGGACGAGGGCCTCACCAGCCCCGAGCTGTGCACGCTGATGGCGCACGTCAAGCTCGACCTCACCGACGCCCTGACCGACTCCGAGCTCCCCGACCTCGAGGTCTTCTCCCGCCGCCTGCCCGCGTACTTCCCGGCGGCGCTCGCCGAGCGCTACCCGGACGCGGTGGCGGCGCACCCGCTGCGGCGCCAGATCGTCACGACGATGCTGTCGAACACCGTGGTCGACGGCGGCGGCCTGAGCTACGTGTACCGGCTCGTGCAGGAGGTGGCCGCGAGCCCGGCCGACGCCGTGCGGGCCTACCACGTGGCCACGTCGGTGTTCGGGCTCGACGCGCTCGCCGCCGACCTCGCCGCCGCGGACATGCCGGTCGCCCTCGCGGACCGCCTCACGCTCCAGGCCCGGCGCCAGCTCGACCGCGCCGCGCGCTGGTTCCTGACCCGCCGCCCCCAGCCGCTGGCCGTCGGCGCCGAGACCCAGCGGTTCGCGCCGACGATGCGGATGCTCGCGCCGCGCGTCCCGGACATGCTGCGCGGGGAGGAGGCCGAGGGCCTGACGCGCCGCGTCCGGGAGTTCACGGTCGCCGGGGCGCCCGAGGACCTGGCGCGCCGGGCGGTCGGCGGGCTCTACGCGTTCGGTGTCCTCGACGTCACCGAGATCGTCGAGATCGCCGAGCGCGAGCAGGGCGGCGTGCTCGTCGACGACGGCGAGGTCTCGCAGGACGAGGTGATCGCCGTCGCGGAGCTGTACTACGCGCTGTCCGCGCACCTCGGGCTCGACGCGCTGCTCACGGCCGTCGCGGCGCTCGACCGCACCGACCGGTGGCACGCGCTGGCCCGCCTGTCCCTGCGCGACGAGCTGTACTCCTCGCTGCGCGCGATCACCCTCGACGTGCTGGCCGACACCGGCCCCGAGGAGTCCGCGGACGAGAAGATCGAGCACTGGGAGCAGGCGAACGCCTCGCGGCTGATGCGCGCGCGGACGGCGCTCGCCGAGATCGCCGAGCAGGGGCGCGCCGACCTGGCCACCGTGTCGGTGGCGGCCCGCCAGATCCGCAGCATGGTCCGCTGAAGCACCGACCCGGGAGGAACGAGAGCGCGTGGCGCCCTACGTCAACGACGTCGCGGTCCGTTGGTCCGACCAGGACGCCTACGGCCACGTCAACCACGCCCGCGTCGTGACGCTGCTCGAGGACGCCCGCACCGGACTGCTGTTCGACGCCGCGACCCGCGCCGGGGTGGCGGCCTTCGAGGCCGGCCTGCTCGTCGCCACGCTGGAGGTGCGCTACCGCCGCCCGATCCCGTGGACCCCGGCCGGGGTGCGGGTGGAGATGACCGCGCAGGACGTGAAGGCCGCGTCGTTCCTCGTCGCCTATCGGCTCCTGCTGCCGTCCGCGAACGGGGACGGGGGCTTCGACGACGCGAAGCCGGCCGCGACCGCGACGACCCAGCTCGTGCCCTACGACCTGGCGACCGAGCGCCCCCGACGGCTCACCGCGGAGGAGCGGGAGTTCCTGGGCCTGTACACGTGACCCTCGCGGTGCCGGACGCCGCGGACCGGGCGGCGCTCGCCGACGTCGTGGGGCGGGTGGTGCGCCTCGACCCGGCCGCCGTCGTGCGCCTGCGCGATCTCGGCGGGAGCGTGGCCGTGTGGGCGGGCACGCCTTTCGAGGTGCTGGTGGCCGCGCGGGCGCCGGGGCGGGTCGCGCCGGGCGACACCACGGTCGTCGGCGCGGACCTGCTCGCGGCGCTGAGCGTCGTCGACGCCCCCGAGACGGAGCCCGGGAGGCCGGTCGACGACCGCTGGCGCGGCGATCTCCCGCCCGAGGGTCCGTGGGGTGTCCTCGGCGAGATCGCGGCCGGGGAGGTCGAGGCCGCCGTCGCGCGCTTCACGACCCCGGCGGCCCTCGACGAGACGGCGTGGGAGGGCGACCTGGAGGGTGCCGTCGTGCGGGTCCCGGCGCGCTGCCTGGTCGCGGTCGCCGGCATGGGGTGGCCGGAGGACGGGGTGTCCGTCCCCGTGGCCGTCTCGGGCGAGGGCTCGTGGCTGCGTCTCGACGCCGGCCCGCGGTCGGTGGGTGCCGCGATCGTGCGCCGACGTCGCCCCCGTCTCTCCGTGCTGATGTGAGCGGAATTCACGGTCAGGACCGTGAATTCCGCTCTCATACGCCGATCAGCCCAGGTTCTTGCGCAGGAAGTCGCGGGTGGCGCTCCAGGCCTTGAGGGCCTGCTCGGGGTCGTAGGTGCCGAGGTGGTTCTCGTCGTTGAAGAAGGCGTGCCCGGACGGGTAGAGGCGGAAGTCGGGGCGGACGCCGGACTCGTCCTCGATCCGGTCGGCGAGCTCCTCGACGGCGTCCGGCGGCGCCATGTCGTCCTCCTCGCCGAAGTGGCCGAGCAGCGGCGCGGTCAGTTTCGCGAAGCTCGGGTAGTCCTCGCCGAGCACGCCGTAGAACGGGACCGCGGCGCCGATCTTGTCGCCCTGCTGCGCGGCGAGCACGAGCACGAAGCCGCCGCCCATGCAGAAGCCGACGGCGCCGACCTTGTCGCCCGTCACGGCCTCGTGGCCGAGCAGGTAGTCGACGGCGCCGCCGAGGTCGGTGGCGGCCCGGTCGACGGGCAGCTCCTGCATGAGCTTGCCGGCCTCGTCGGCGTCGTGGGTGGTGGTGCCGCCGTAGAGGTCGGGAGCCAGGGCGACGAAGCCCTCGGCGGCGAGGCGGTTGGTGACGTCGGCGATGTGGGCCGTCAGGCCCCACCACTCCTGGATGACGACGACACCGGGGCCGGACCCCGACTCGGGGAGCGCGAGGTATCCGTACGCCGTCCGTCCGTTGCTGGGGAAGCTGACGTTCTGGAGCGGGTTGCCAGAGGAATTCGACTCGGCCATGGCCGCCATCCCACCAGCCGTCACTCCCGAGCGCTCACCAGGCCTTCGTTCACCACGCCTTGTTCATCATGCTCGTGGCGGCCATCTCGAAGTACTCCCACATCTGGCGGCGCCGTTCCTCGGGCAGCTCGACCTCGTCGACGGCGACCCGCATGCAGCGCAGCCACGCGTCGCGCTCGAGCGGCCCGATCGGGAACGGCCCGTGGCGCATGCGCAGGCGGGGGTGTCCGCGCTGGTGGGAGTAGGTCTGCGGGCCGCCCCAGTACTGCTCGAGGAACATCAGCAGGCGCTGCTCGGCCGGGCCCAGGTCCTCCTCCGGGTAGAGGGGGCGCAGGACCGGGTCGTCGGCGACCTGCTCGTAGAAGCGGTGCACGATCGCCGCGAACGTCTCGTGCCCGCCGACGGCCTCGTAGAACGTCTCCGGTCGTCCGGACTGCGGTGCGCTCACCCCACCACGGTCCCAGATCCGCTCTCAGACCGCCGGTGTGCCCGGCCCGGAGACGCCGGGCCGGCCCGCGAACGGGTACGGCGCCGGGACGCCGGCCGCGTCGAGCTGCGTCTTGATCTCGGCGGCCACGGCGCGCTGGACCGCCCACTGCTCGCCGGGGCGGGTCCGGATCGTCAGGCGCAGCAGGACCCCCTCGGCGGTGACGGACTGGACGCCGAGCATCTCGGGCGGCGCGATGACCTTGCTCGCGATCTTCGGTTCCGCGCACTCGGCGGTGGCCGCGCGCTCGGCGATCTCGAGGGCGTCGTCGACGTCGGCGGCGTGGCCTACGGGGATGTCGACGACGGCGACCGAGAAGCCCTGGCTGGAGTTGCCGACGCGCAGGACCTCGCCGTTGCGGACGTACCAGACGGTGCCCGCGATGTCCCGCAGCGTCGTGACGCGCAGGCCGACGGCCTCGACGGTGCCGGTGGCCTCGCCGAGGTCGACGACGTCGCCGACGCCGTACTGGTCCTCGAGCATCATGAAGATGCCGGACAGGAAGTCGCGGACGAGGTTCTGGGCACCGAACCCGATCGCGACACCGACGATGCCGGCCGAGGCGATGATCGGGGCGAGGTTCACGCCGAACTCGCCCAGGATCAGCACGAACGCGACCCCGTAGATCAGGATCGTCGAGAAGGACCGCAGCACCGAGCCGATGGCCTGGGCGCGCTGGGTGCGCCGCTCGACCATCAGCGGGGCGGCGTCGCGCAGCGTGCGGACGGCCCGGTCTCGCAAGGGGCGCAGGAGGGCGGGCACGCGGCCCTCACGGGCGCCGGTGGTCAGCCGGTTGATCGCCCGGTGCACGGCGAAGCGCAGGACGATCGCCACGACGATGATCAGCAGCACGACGACCGCGTGACCCACCAGCTCGTCCGCCGAGCGCGAGAGCCAGTCGGCCTGCGTGAGCTGGTAGACGCGGGCGCAGAGCGTGCCCTGATCGGCGGCGCAGGCCGGCGCGTCGATCGGCAGCGAGAGCGGCGACGACAGGTCCGTGGGCGGCACGGGGGTCGTGGTCGTCGGCGAAGGGGCCGGGGTGCTCGGGGGTGGGGTCGGCAACGGCACCGTCACGCCCGCCGACCGTAGAGCACCGGGTGTGGCGCCCGGATCGGGGCGCACGTGACCCCGGAGGCGACCGCCCGTGTGTCCGGACATGACGCGCCGGTGACACACCGGCGACGCGCCCGTGCGCTCGGTGAGAACACCCGTGCGATCGGGCGCGTTGTGTGGTCGACTAGGGCCAACTCGGCGGGAGGTGGTCGTGTGCACGAACGACAACCCGGCAGCGTGACTCCGCTGGTCAGCGAGGTCCCGCCCACCACCGCGCCACGCGGCGCGTCCGACCCTCCCGATCCCGTCCCCGAACTCACCGTCGCTCCCCCTCCTTCCGTCTCCTCCCCGGACGATTCGCCCGCCCCGCCGACCTCGTCGCCGCCCTGGGGCCGCCGCCGGGTCCTGCTCCTCAACGCCACCTTCGAGCCCCTCACCGCGCTGCCCCTCCGGCGCGCGATCGTGCTGCTGGTCTGCGGCAAGGCCGAGGTGGTGCACGGCGACGCCGCCGGGCTCGTCCTGCACTCGGCCACGGGGTCGGTCGACGTCCCCTCCGTCATCCGGCTCCGCGCCTACGTGCGCGTGCCCTACCGCGCCCGCGTCCCGCTGACCCGGGCCGCGCTCATGCACCGCGACCGCTTCCGGTGCGCCTACTGCGGCGGGCGGGCCGAGACCATCGACCACGTGGTCCCGCGCAGCCGCGGCGGCACGCACACGTGGGAGAACTGCGTCGCATGCTGCGCGCGGTGCAACCACAAGAAGGCCGACAAGCTGCTCGCCGAGCTGGGCTGGCCACTGCGGACCATGCCGACCGCACCACGCGGGCGGCATTGGCGGCTGCTCGCGAGCGTCGTGGACGCCGACCCGCTGTGGCTGCCGTACCTGGGGGAGTCCGCGGCCTGACGCTCGCGTCTCCTCCGTGTTCCTGGTGATCGAAGTCCCGATACGGACGCTGAGTGTCTGCGAAGGCACTTCGCTGACACCACGCGAGCTCCGAGGATGCGGCAGCATGGGGCAACCGTGAGCGATCTCCACGAGCTGACCGCCCTCGAGACCGCGGCCGCGATCCGACGCGGGGACGTCTCCGTCGTCGACGTCGTCGAGGCCGCCCTGTCCCGGGCCGAGCGCCTGGGTCCCGGGCTCGGGGCCTTCGCGGTCCTCACGCCCGAGCGCGCGCTGGACGCCGCCCGGGCGCTGGACCGGGCCGGGGTCGACGGCGCCGGTCCGCTCGCCGGGGTGCCGACGGCGATCAAGGACCTCGCCGCCACGGCGGGCGTGCCCACGCGCCGGGGCTCGGTGATCTACGACGGGTACGTGCCCGACCGCGACGACGACGTCGTGGGCCTGCTGCGCGCGGCAGGGACGATCAGCATCGGCAAGACCGCCGTGCCCGAGTTCGGCCTGCCCTGCTACACCGAGCCCGCGGGCGCGCCGCCGGCCGTGACGCCGTGGGACCGCACGCGCTCGGCCGGCGGCTCCTCGGGCGGGGCGGCGGCCGCGGTCGCCGCGCGCGTGCTGCCGGTCGCGCACGGCACCGACGGCGGCGGGTCGATCCGCATCCCCGCCTCGTCGTGCGGGCTCGTGGGTCTCAAGACCACGCGGGGCCGCGTTCCGGCGGGACCCGCGGGGGGCGATCCCGCGGGCCTGTCGGTGCACGGGCCGCTGGCGCGCACCGTCGCCGACGCCGCGGCGCTGCTCGACGCGATGGCGGCACCGTCGCCGGGGGAGCCTTTCGTCCCGGCGCCCCCGCCCGCCGAGGGCTACCTCGCGGCGGCGGGCCGCGCGCCGGGACGCCGCCGGATCGCGCTGGCGGTCGACCCCCCGATCGACGCGACGGAGATCGATCCCGTCTGCCGTGGAGCGGCCGAGGAGACCGGGGCGCTGCTGGCCGATCTCGGGCACGACGTCGAGCCGGTCGCGCTGCGCCTGCCCGACGCGGGCGTCGACGCGTTCCTCACGCTGTGGAAGGTGCTCTCGCTCGCCGACCCCGTCGACGCCGCCGACGAGCCGCGCCTGCAGCCGCTGACCCGCTACCTGCGGGCGCGGGGCCGCGAGTACGACGGGATGGCGGCGATGGCCGCGCTGCACACGGTGCAGGTGGTGACGCGCGCGATGGTGGCCGAACGGGCCGGGTACGACGCCGTGCTGACCCCGACCGTCGCGCTGCCGCCCCGCCCGGTCGGGTGGTTCACCGCCGGCGGCGACCCCGCCGACGACTTCGCCCGCCAGATCGCGTTCACCCCCTGGACCGCGATCGCCAACCTCACCGGCGAGCCCGCGATCTCCCTGCCGCTGTCCTGGTCCGACGGCCTGCCGATCGGGGTGTCGCTGCGCGGGCGGCGCGGCGAGGAGGCGCTGCTGCTCGCGCTCGGGGCGCAGCTCGAGGCCGCTCGCCCGTGGGCGGGCCGGCGGCCGCCGGAGATGTGAGCACCCCGCGGGGTCTACGACGGGATGTCGTGGGAGACGGAGCAAGATCAGGGGAGCACGCCGATAGGGGCAGCTCGACCCGTCAAGATCGGCGGCGATCCACTACGGTGCAGCGCTGTGAGCCCGTTGACCACCTTCCTGCTCTACGGCGTGACGTCGCTCGGGGGGATCGGCCTGATCGCCGCCATGACCCTGATCCGCCCCGCGTCGCGCGGCGCGCGCTACCGCTCCGGCGACGAGTGGCACCACGAGCCGCTCTGGTGGATGGGCAACCCCCGCGGTTCGGGCGTCGCCGGGCCGACCGTCGAGGCCGTCCCCGCCGGGTCGGCCGCCGAGCACACCGCCCGAGGAGGCGCTCGTGGCACATGGTGAGGTCGTCCCGACCCGTCAGGACGCCCCGGGGGAGACCACCCGGGTGACCCGGGCGCCCGGCATCGCCGACGACCCGGTCGCCGGCGTGGCCCGGGTGTCGACGCTCTCGGGGCGCATCTCCGAGGCCACCGACGTGCTCGCCGAGGACTCGCGCACCCCGTTCTCGTCGTCGCAGCTCTCCCGGCTCGACGAGGCGCTGACCCTCGCGTGCCGCGAGACCGGCCTGCTGTTCACGCTCTGGGTCGGCGCGCTGGGCCCGCAGTCCCGCGCGCGCGCCGAGGAGCTGCACGCCTCGCTGGGCGACAGCGCCGCCGACGCGGTCGTCGTGGCCGTGTCGCCGGGCGAGCGCGTGGTCGAGGTCGTCACGGGCGCCGAGTCCAGCCGCCGCATCGACGACCGCGGCGCCAAGCTCGCGGTGATGAGCATGGTCGCCTCGTTCAAGGAGTCCGACCTCGTCGGCGGCATGGTCGAGGGCCTCACGATGCTCGCCGACCAGGCGGGCCACGCCCACCACTGAGCCACTTGGGGGTATCGGCGCGCCTGCCTGCGCCGAGCTCCGCGAAACGAACGGCGTTCTCGCTGC
Organism: Actinomycetospora sp. NBRC 106375; assembly: GCF_030269665.1. Classification (GTDB taxonomy): domain Bacteria; phylum Actinomycetota; class Actinomycetes; order Mycobacteriales; family Pseudonocardiaceae; genus Actinomycetospora. The sequence goes on along the minus strand of NZ_BSTS01000009.1, from coordinate 272,191 downwards.
TTCCGAAGCAGCGAGAGCGCCGTTCGTTCGTCGGGACCCCCGGCCTCAGCCCCGGTCGAACTCCCGGGCGGCGAGGGCACGGACGACGCCCGCGCGGCCCTCGGTGACCAGCCGGCGCAGGGCCGGCGGGTGGTCGCCCGCGAGCCAGGCGTCGGCGGCCTCGACCGTCGCGTGCTCGACGGCCCAGGACGGGAAGAGGCCCTGCACCATGGGCTGCGCCTGCTCCGACGAGCGGCGGGCCCAGACGTCGTCGACGGCCGCGAAGTACGTCGGCACGTAGTCGGTCAGCAGCGCCTGCTGGGCCGGATGCGAGAAGCCCATGATGATCGCGGCGTTGATCGCGTTCGGCAGCGAGTCGTCCTCGACGGCGCGTCGCCACGCCTCCGCCTTGGCCTCCGGGGTCGGCAGGAGCGCCCGCGCCCGCTCGGCCATGCGCCGGCCGGTGGCGGTGTTGTCGCGCGCGTACTCCTCGTCGATGTCGGCCTCGGTCGCGGCGCCGTGCGCGACGAGGGCGTGCAGGAGCCGCCAGCGCAGGTCGGTGTCGACGGTCAGGCCCTCGAGCGGCTTGTCGCCCGAGCGCCACCCGGCCATCGCGTCGAGGGCCTCGGGCGTGAGCACCGAGCCGGCCAGCGCGTTGACGACGGCGAGCTGGTGGTCCGAGCCGGGGTCGGTGTGCGCCAGCTCGAGGAGCTGCGCGACGAACTGCGGCCAGCCCTCGGTGACCGCCCAGCCCGGCTCGGCGTACGACGCGAGCGCGGTCTGGGCCTGCAGCAGCAGGCGCTGCACGACGCCGACCTCGCTCTCGGCGGCGAGCCCACCCGTCACGAGCGTGACGAAGTCGCGGGCGCGCAGCTCGGCCTCGCGGGTCATCTCCCAGGCCGCCGACCAGCACAGGGTGCGCGGCAGCGGCTCGGCGATGTCGCCGATCCGGTCGATCAGCGTGGTCAGCGAGCGCTCGTCGAGGCGCATCGTGCAGTAGGTCAGGTCGTCGTCGTTGACGAGCACGAGCGCGCCGGCCTCGACGCCGACCAGCTCGGGCACCTCGGTGCGGTCGCCGTCGACGTCCAGCTCGACGCGGTGCTGCCGGACGAACTTGCCGGAGCCGTCGGCGTTGTCGGAGCCGTAGATCCCGACCGCGAGACGGTGCGTGCGCAGCTCGCCGTCCCCGGGCCGCGCGCCGCCCTGGACGACCTCGAACGCCGTGTAGCGACCGTTCTCACCCACCGAGAACGAGGGCGACAGCGAGTTGAGCCCCGTCGTCCGGAGCCACTGCGCGCTCCAGCCCGACAGGTCGCGGCCGGAGGCCTCGGTGAGCGCGCCGAGCAGGTCGTCGAAGGTGGCGTTGCCGTAGGCGTGGCGCGAGAAGTACAGGCGCAGCCCGGACAGGAACTCCTCCTGGCCGACGTACGCGACGAGCTGCTTGAGCACCGACGCGCCCTTGGCGTAGGTGATGCCGTCGAAGTTGACCTCGACGGCCTGCAGGTCGGGGATGTCGGCGGCCACGGGGTGCGTCGAGGGCAGCTGGTCCTGCCGGTAGGCCCACGACTTCTCGACGTTGGCGAACGTCGTCCACGCGTTGCGGTACTCGGTGGCCTCGGCCTGGCTGACGACACTCGCCCAGGTGGCGAACGACTCGTTGAGCCACAGGTCGTTCCACCAGCGCATCGTGACGAGGTCGCCGAACCACATGTGCGCCATCTCGTGCAGGATCGTCTCGGCGCGGCGCTCGTAGAGGTAGCGGGTGACGCGGCTGCGGAAGACGTAGTCCTCGAGGAACGTCACCGCGCCGACGTTCTCCATCGCGCCCGCGTTGAACTCGGGCACGAAGAGCTGGTCGTACTTGTCGAAGGGGTAGGGCACCCCGAAGTTGCGGTGGTAGAAGCCGAAGCCCTGCTTGGTCTCGGTGAACAGCCGCTCGGCGTCCATGTACTCGGCGAGGCTCGCGCGGCAGTAGATGCCGAGCGGGATCTCGCCGTGCTCGTCGGCGTAGGTGTCGGTCCACTTGGCGTACGGCCCGGCGATCAGCGCGACGAGGTAGGTGGAGATGCGCGGCGTGGTCGCGAACGCGTGCCGCGTGACTCCGCCCGCCTCGGCCGCGGACTGCGCGGCGCCGTTGGTGACGACCTCCCAGCTCGACGGCGCCGTGACCGTCGTGGTGATGGTCGCCTTGAGGTCGGGCTGGTCGAAGCAGGCGAACATGCGCTTGGCGTCGGCCGTCTCGAACTGGCTGTAGAGGTAGACGCCGCCGTCGACGGGGTCGACGAAGCGGTGCAGCCCCTCGCCGGTGTTCATGTAGCGGCAGTCGGCGTCGACGACGAGCTCGTTGTCGGCGGCGAGGTCGGGCAGCGCGATGCCCTTTTCCTCGTCGTAGTCCGAGACGTCGAGCGGCGTGCCGTTGAGCACCGCCGACCGCACGCCCGCGGCGACGATGTCGATCCAGCTCGAGGCGCCGGGCTGCGTGCACCGGAACCGCGCGGTGGTGATCGACCGGAACGTGGACTCGCCGGGCCCGCCGGTCGCCGGGTCGGTCAGGTCGAGGTCGACGGTGTAGGAGTCGACCGCGAGCAGCTCGGCGCGGGTCTCGGCGTCGGTCCGGGTCAGGTTCGGGGCAGCCACGGCAACAGCCTATGACGCATCGGGAACATCACCGGGCTCCACCGGGGTTGCCACGGATGAGGACCTCCGAGAAGGGAACCCGACCGCCATGGCAGACAAGACCCGCGTCGACTTCTGGTTCGACCCGCTGTGCCCGTTCGCCTGGATCACCTCGCGCTGGATGCTCGAGGTCGAGAAGGTGCGTGACGTCGAGACGCACTGGCACGTCATGAGCCTCGCCGTGCTGAACGAGGGCCGCGACCTGCCCGAGAACTACGCGGAGATGATGAAGAAGGCGTGGGGTCCCGTCCGCGTCGCGATCGCCGCCGCGCAGCAGCACGGCGACGGGATCCTCGCCCCGCTCTACACCGCGATGGGCACGGAGATCCACAACAACGGCAACAAGGACTTCGACGACGTCATCCCGAAGGCGCTCGCCGAGGTCGGCCTGGACGCCTCGCTCGCCCAGGCCGCGTACTCCGAGGAGTACGACGAGGCCCTGAAGAAGAGCCACCACGAAGGCATGGACCCCGTGGGCATGGACGTCGGCACGCCGGTGATCCACGTCGAGGGTGCGGCCTACTTCGGCCCGGTCCTGACCCGCATCCCCAAGGGCGAGCAGGCCGGGCAGATCTTCGACGGCGCGAAGCTCCTCGCGGGCTACGAGTACTTCTACGAGCTCAAGCGCACCCGCGACACCGAGCTCCAGTTCGACTGAGCAGCCGGGGCGCCGGCGCCTACATCGACGCCGGCGCCTCGTTCTGCTGGAGCGCGAACAGGCTCGTGTAGCCGCCCGACCAGTCCGGCGGGACGAGGCACGGCCGCGGATCGTGGTGCGCCCAGCGCGCCCGCTCGCCGCGCACGACCTCCTCGGCGTGGCTCGAGGGCAGCGGGTTCGCGGTGTACGGGAACGGGTCCGCCGCCTTGTAGACGTTGAGCAGCAGCGGCCGCCCGATCGGCGAGTCGTTCGCCGCGGAGTGGTGCGCCATGCGGCAGTTGTGGATCGTCACCGACCCGGCCGGGCCGGGCAGGTAGACGGTCCGGTCCGTGTCGAGGCCGGTGGCGTCGCGCGACGAGAGTGCCCCGGCCCACGCGCCATCGGCGCCGTAGAGGTCGTACAGCGGGCCCTCGTGGCTGCCCGGCAGCACCCCGAGCGGGCCCTGCTCCATCCCGCAGTCGTACAGGTAGGTGCCGAACGTCAGCGGCGAGTAGTTGGTGTGCGGCCAGTACTGGATGTCCTGGTGCCACTTGACCTCGGCGCCGCCGCGCGCCCACTTGAAGTTGAGCTTCGAGTGGTGGAAGGCGACGTCGGGCCCGACGAGGTCGGCCGCGACGTCGGCGAGCACCGACTCGCGGGCGTAGGCCCAGTAGTCGGGGTGCTGGTCGACCGGGCTGGTCACCCGGCGCAGCCGGGGCGCGTCGGCGGTGTGGTCCGGCTCGAGGTCGAAGACACGGTCCGACGCCGTGAGCGACCGGCTGCGCTCCACCATCTCGTCGGTGGCGGCGCGCAGGCGCTCCAGCCACTGCTCGGGGATGAGGCGCTCCAGTAGCAGGTAGCCGTTCTCCCAGTACGACTCGCGCTGCTCGGAGGTGAGCACCTTCGCGGGCGTCTGGCGGATGTCGTCGATGAGCATGGGGACCTCCACGCGGTGTGTCCGTCCTCACACGGTAAGTCACACGAGCGGGCTCGTCGCCCCGTCGGGCAGGGTGGGGGGACACCCACGATGCGGAGGCTGGCTGCGATGACCACCGGTACGGACACGCTGACGAGGCACTGGATCGACGGCGCCTGGCAGGAGGGGTCCGGCTCGATCGCCGTGGTGAACCCGGCGACGGAGGCGACGATCGCGGAGGTCCCGGCCGGGGGCGCCGCGGAGGTCGACGCCGCGGTCCTGGCCGCGCGCCACGCGTTCCCGGCGTGGGCGGCGACGCCGCTGGCCGACCGCGTCGCGATGGTGCTGGCCATCCGCGAGGGCATCAAGGCGCGCAGCGGCGAGATCGCCGCGTCGATCACCGCCGAGATGGGCTCGCCGACGAAGTTCGCCAACTCCGTGCAGGTCGGCATGCCGATGGCGACGTCCAAGGGCGTCGCCGGGCTCGCCGAGTCGTTCCCGTGGACCGAGGAGATCGGGAACTCGCTGGTCGTGCGCGAGCCGGTCGGGGTCGTCGGCGCCGTGACGCCGTGGAACTACCCGCTGCACCAGGTCGTCGCCAAGGTCGCCCCGGCGCTGGTCGCGGGCTGCACGATCGTGCTCAAGCCGAGCGAGGTCGCCCCGCTGACCGCCGGCATCCTCGCCGAGATCACCCGCGAGGCGGGCCTGCCCGCCGGCGTGTTCAACGTCGTCCACGGCACCGGGCCCGACGCCGGTGAGGCGCTCGCGCAGCACCCGATGGTCGACATGATGTCGTTCACCGGGTCGGTGCCGGCGGGTCGGCGGGTGCAGGAGGTCGCCGCGGGCACGGTCAAGCGCGTCGCGCTGGAGCTCGGCGGCAAGTCGGCCAACATCGTCCTCGACGACGCCGAGCTCACCCAGGCGGTCAAGCTGGGCCTCGGCAACTGCTTCATCAACGGCGGTCAGACGTGCACCGCGTGGACCCGGCTGCTCGTCCCGCAGTCGCTGCACGACCAGGTCGTCGAGATGGCCGTCGAGCAGTCCGCCAAGTACACCGTCGGCGACCCGACCGAGGAGTCCACCCGCATCGGGCCGATGTCCTCGGACCGCCAGCGCGAGCGCGTCGAGGGCTACATCACGCGCGGTGTCTCCGAGGGCGCCGAGCTCGCCGCCGGCGGGCCCGGGCGTCCCGACGGCCTCGAGCGGGGCGCCTACGTCCGTCCGACGATCTTCTCCGGCGTCCGTCCCGACATGACCATCGCCCAGGAGGAGATCTTCGGGCCGGTGCTGTCGGTGATGCCCTACGCCGACGAGGACGAGGCCGTCGAGATCGCCAACGCCACCGTCTACGGCCTCGCGGGCGCGGTGTTCGCCGGCTCGCAGGAGCGCGGCGTCGAGGTCGCCAAGCGGATGCGGACCGGGCAGGTCGACGTCAACGGCGGCGCGTTCAACCCCCTCGCGCCGTTCGGCGGCTACAAGCAGTCCGGCACCGGCCGCGAGCTCGGGCGCTACGGGCTCGAGGAGTTCCTCGAGGTCAAGTCCATCCAGCTGTAGGCGTCCCTCAGCCGACGAGGACGAACTCGGCCTCGGACGGGATCCCGTCGCGGAGCAGGAAGAGCATGTACCAGCCCGGCGGGGCCACCGCCCCGTCGGGCGGGGTGCGCAGCGTGAGGCCGTCGGCGGACCGCGACACGATCTCCAGCCCGACGTGGCGCTGGTCGGGGTCGAAGGAGTGGGTGCACGACCCGTTGCGCATCAGCGCCACCGTCGTGATCGCCGCGGCGTCGGGGGTGCCGACCTCGACGGTCGTGCCGTAGCCGACGGCGTCGGGCGCGGAGCCGATCTTCGGGCGGTCACCGCGGAACAGGTAGGGCGGCCGGAAGATCTCCAGGCGGAGCTCCGAGACCGGGATGACCTCGGGGTTCCAGGTCGCGTCGGTGCCGGACGTCATGACCGTCCCGTCCGGGAGCAGGAGCGCCGTGGCGTGGTAGAGCCGCGGCACGGACGTATGGTCCATCCGCGTCCAGGTGTCGGTCTCCGGGTCGTAGATCTCGCTCTCCCACACCGGGTTGGCGCCGTTGTCGGCGAAGCCGCGGCTGCTGCCCGACATCACCAGGACGGTCCGGTCCGGGAGCAGCACGGCGTCGGGCATGACGCGCGCGGCGTGCATCTCCGCGGCGGGGGCCCACGCCGGGCTCGGCACGCCCAGGTCGAGGATCTCGGCGCTGGCCGTCGCCGGGGTGCGCATCCCGACCGGCTGGGGTCCGCCGCCGCCCAGGGCCAGCACCTTCGCGCGGTACGGCGGGCTCGCGTCCGGGAGCAGGGGGAGCAGGACGGCCGTGCCCTCGACGCCGTAGGTGCGGCTGTTGCGGTCCGGGCGGGCCGTCGCCTCCAGGTGCGCCGGCTCGAAGGTGGCGCTCCCGAGGTCGAGGAAGACGGTGTGGGTGCCGCCGTGCACCAGCACCCGGTCGCCGGGCAGCACGAAGACGAACGGGTAGGTGACCGATCCCCCGAAGCCCTCGAAGGGCGCCGGGGTGCGGGGGCCCACCGTGTCCGTGCGCGGGTCGAAGATCTCGTAGCTGAGGTTGGGGTTCGGACCCAGCGCCGGGTCGAACACCCGCCGTTCGCCGGCCACGATGAGCACCCGGCCGTCGGGCAGGGTCACCGCGGTCGAGTACCACCGGCCCTCGGCCATCCGGTCGACGTCCTGCCAGTGGCCACCGCCCGGGCCCCCCGGCGTGAAGGTGTGCAGCATCTTCAGCCGGTCCTGCAGCTCCCGGTCACCGCCCACCATGAGCAGCCGTCCGTCCGGCAGGAACGCGTGCCCACCGCAGAACAGGTTCGGCAGGTGACCGTGCGGCCCGTCGTAGGTCGGCGTGGACGCGGTCCGCGTGTCGAGGTCGAGGACACGGGACTCGCCGGCGTGGGACGGCTGCGGGTCGTGGTGGCCGTGCCCGGTCTCGTCGAGGTAGCTCAGGAACCAGACGGACCCACGGGCGCCGGTGGGCAGGAGCGCCGCGTGCAACCCGCTGATCCCCGCCGTGAAGGGGGCGACCTCCCATGCACCGCCGAGGGCCGGGTCCGGGACACCGAAGGCGGGGCGGGTGAGGACCTCGTAGGCGCCGCGGTGGGCGTCCCACCAGATGTCACCGCCCTGGAACCGCGTGTGCTGGCTGTGGCGGTCCGGGGTCGTCTCCTCGTTGCTCAGCGGGTAGCCGAGGTCGCTGCGCTCGAAGCCGAGCGACGCCCACAGGGCGTGGATGGCGCCCCGGACCTCGAACGCCCCGGTGGCCGCCGTCCAGTAGATCGAGCCGTTCTGGAAGCGGTTGAAGCGCCCGATCCCGTCCGGCGTCGCGGTCTCGTCGGACAGCGGGTAGCCGAGCGCGCCGCGCTCCCAGCCCATCCCCGCCCAGGTGGCGAGGATCGCGCCGTGGACCTCGTGGGCACCGGTGCCGGGCGTCCAGTAGATCGAGCCCTGCAGGTAGGGGCGGAAGCGGCCGAACCCGTCGGGTGTCCCGAGCTCGGGGCCGGTGGGCGGGCCGAGCAGCCCGCCGTCCCCGCCGTGGGCCGCGTGGTGGTCGTCGATCGGGCTCATGCCGGCACCTCCCCGTCGGTGTGCACCGAGGGTGACACGGACGGGAGGAACCGGACCCGACGGACACTCGTTCGGCCCTACCGGTGATGCTCTCCGCACTCCGTTCTCACCCGCGGGTGAGCCCAGCGGCGAGAGCGCCGCGGGTCGCGACCCGGGCGTCGGTGCGGTCCCGCGATGCCGCGGCGGGGGAGCCGGGCGGGGCGTCGGTGACGTCCCGGACGCGGATCGGCGGGCCCACGTCGATCCAGGTCGGGACGTACTCGGCGCGCGTCACCCGCCACCGCCCGTCGGGTCCCACGCCGAAGGTGAAGCGCGCGAGCGCCCCGTCGTCGGTGCCGGGGGTCTCCTGGTCGGCGAGCTGGTTGCCGAGCCCGTAGGCCACCCACTCGTCGCCGATCCGCTCGAACGGCTGCACGACGTGGGCGTGGTGGCCGATGATCAGGTCGATGTCGGGGCTCGCGAGCAGCTCCGGGGCCAGGCGCAGCTGCTCGTCGTTCGGCGTCGGGTCGTTCTGGGTGCCCCAGTGCGCGGACAGGACGACCACGGCGGCGCCGGCGGCGCGTGCGCGGGCGGCCGCGGCCAGCACGGCGGCCGGGTCGAGCAGGGCGACGCTGCCCCCACGGGGGACGACGTCACCGTTGAGGCCGTAGGTCGCCGACAGGTGGGCGACGCGCACGCCGCGCACGTCGTAGAAGGTCGTGGATGCGGCCTCGGCAGGGGAGCGGGCGGTGCCCGCGTGCCGCAGGCCCGCCGCGTCGAGGGTCGCGAGCGTGCGGTCGACGCCCGCGGTGCCCTGGTCGAGCGCGTGGTTCGACGCCGTGCTGCACCCGTCGAAGCCGACCGCGGCGAGCGAGCGCGCCAGCTCCGGGGGCGCGTCGAAGGACGGCCAGCCCGCGTACGGCCCGCCGGGCGGGGCGAGCGGGGTCTCGAGGTGGCACAGGGCCAGGTCGGCGCCGCCGATCAGGGGTGCGAGGCCCGCGAGCTGCGGGACGAAGTCGTGCGTGCCCCGGCCGTCGGCGAGCGCCTGCGCGGCGACAGCCGGGTGCACGAGCTCGTCGCCCCCCGCGACCAGCGTGAAGGACGGCGGCGGGGGAGGGGGTGCCGCCGGGCCCGACGGTGCTGACGGTGCTGACGGCGCGCAGCCGACGGCGAGCCAGCACAGGGTGACGACGGCGACGATCGCGCGGCGGCCGGCCCGGTGCACGGGCCCAGCCTGCTCCGCGGGGCCGCGGCCGTCAGGGGGTCAGCGCGAAGTAGGTGCTCAGCCAGTCGACGCAGGCGTGGATGAAGGCGACCCGGTTCTCGGTGCGCTGGATCTCGTGGCCCTCGTCCTCGAAGAGCAGGTAGCGGAACGGCACGCCGGCGTCCTTGGCGCCGTGGACCGCCAGCTCGGCCTCGTGCACCGGGACGTTGGTGTCGTACTTGCCGTGCACCACGAGCAGCGGCGCGCGCAGGTGCTCCATGCGGTGCACGGGCGAGAGCTCGCGCAGCAGGTTGCGGTCGTGGATCGGGTGGCCGTACTCGCCGACCGCGGCGTCCGCGATCCACGGTTCGGTGCGGGCGAAGAACGTCTCGAAGTCCGCCATGCCGCAGACGTCGATGCCGACGGCGAAGAGCTCGGGGTGGTTCACCAGGGCGGCGAGGGTGAGGTAGCCGCCGTACGAGCGGCCCATCACGCCGACGCGCGCCGGGTCGGCGATACCGCTCTCGACGAGGTGCTCGACGCAGGTCGCGACGTCGCGGATCGCGGCGAACCGGCCGGCGCCGTTGTCGGCGTTGACGAACGAGCGCCCGAAGCCCGACGAGCCGCGCACGTTGGCGGCATAGACGGCCACGCCGCGGGCGAGCAGGTGCTGGTAGAGCGGCGTGAACACCGGGCGCTCCTGCGCCTCGGGCCCGCCGTGCAGGTAGATCACCGTCGGCAGCGGGCCGGTCTGTCCGCGGGGACGGTAGAGCCAGCCGGGCAGGCGCAGGCCGTCGGGGGTGGTGACGACCTCGAGCGAGGGGTGCACGAGCTGGCCCGGCGACCAGCGCGGCTCCTCCTGCGGGCAGATCAGCGCCGTGCTGTCCGAGGACAGCTCGTGGCACCACACCGCGGCCGGCACCTCGGGCGACTGGATGCCCATCACCAGCGAGTCGCCGTCGTGGCTGAACACGGCGCTGGTGACGACGTCGCCGGGCGGGGCGTAGCCCGAGCACTTGCCGGTGGCGATGTCGAGCAGGTCGACCTCGCTGCGTCCCTCGACGTTCCAGACGACGGCGGCGAGCGCCGCGTCCTCGGTGAGGGCGAAGCGCTCCAGGTCGGCGTCGGTGCGCTCGGCGAGCACCTCGGGGGTCATGGGCCGCGCGTCGGTGGCGACGTCGACCGCGACCAGCGCGGCCCGCTCGCGGCCGCCGTCGGTGAGCAGCAGCATCTTCGTGCCGTCGGGGGTGAAGCGGCCGGCGACGACGCTGGAGTCGCGGGTGATGGCCACGGGGTGCTCCACCGCCCCGGGCGGGCCACCGGGCCCGCGGCCCGCGTCGATCTCGTGCCAGCCCTCGGTGCCGTCGAGGTCGACGATGCCGACGTGGCGCGAGCCGCGCCGGCCGCGGCGCAGGAGCACGCGGCGCCGGTCGCGGCTCACGTCGAGGATCTGGAGGGCGTGCCCGGACCCCACGCGTTGGCGCTGCCCGCTGTCGGCGTCGACGAGCCAGGCCGTCGTGGTGTCGTAGTCCGACTCCGTGATCGCGAGCACCGAGCCGGTGTGGGTGAAGCGGTCGAGGGTCACCGCGCCGCGGTCGCCGTCGCCGACGCCGCGGACGGCGCGCAGGTCGGTGCCGTCGGGGCGCACGATCGCGACGTTGCTGCGCTCGCCGCCGTCCGGCGCGGTCTCGACGGCGAGCCAGGCGCCGTCGGGCGACCAGCGGACCGTGGAGACGAGCTCGTCACCGGTGTCGAGCGACCACTCCTCGCCGGTCGCGCGGCGGTGCAGACGGACCTGCGGGAGGCCGTCGCCGTCCCAGACGAACGCGATCGTCGTGCCGTCCGGGGAGGGGCTGGGGGACCAGCAACGTGTCGCACTGATCCACTCGTCCACCGCCCGCGACCCTCCTCCGGTTGAGCACGATTCATCGTCGCCGGGGCACCGTACCTACGTGATCCCGTGGGCCTGCAGCCACATCTCGAGCAGCGCCACCTGCCAGAGCGCGTTGGCGCCGAGGTTGGTGCGCCCGGAGTTCGGGTCGTCGAGCATCTCGGTGACGGCCCCGGGGCGGAACAGCCCGCGCGACGTCGCCGCCGGGTCGGTGAGTGCGCCGCGGACGCGCTCGAGGACCGGGCCCGAGAGCTGGCGGATCGCCGGCACCGGGAAGTAGCCCTTCTTCCGGTCGATGATCTCGTCGGGCAGCACGCCGCGCGCGGCCTGCTTGAGGACGCCCTTGCCGCCGTCGGCGAGCTTGTACTCCGGCGGGCAGGCGCCCATGGCCTCGACGAAGTCGTGGTCGAGGAACGGCACGCGCGCCTCGAGACCCCAGGCCATCGTCATGTTGTCGACGCGCTTCACCGGGTCGTCGACGAGCATGATCGTCGTGTCGAGGCGCAGCGCGGCGTCGACCGCCGAGTCCGCGCCGTCGCGGCCGAAGTGCTCGGCCACGAACTCCCGGCTGACGTCGGAGTCGACCAGTGCCTCGGGCGTGAGCAGCTGCGCGACCTCGCTGTGCGGGCGGTCGAAGAACGCCTTCTGGTAGGCGTCGAGCGCGCCGTCGCGGGGAACGCCGGCCAGCGGCGGGTACCAGTCGTAGCCGCCGAGGATCTCGTCGGCGCCCTGCCCCGACTGCACCACCTTGATCGACTTCGAGACCTCGCGGGAGAGCAGGTAGAACGCGACGACGTCGTGGCTGACCATGGGTTCGGCCATCGACGCGACGGCGCCCTCCAGCGCGTCGTCGGTCTCGTGCTTGGGGACCGTGAACTTCACGTGGTCGGTGCCGTAGGTCTTCGCGACCAGGTCGGAGTAGTCGAACTCGTCGCCGGTCTCGCCGGCCTCGGCCTCGAAGCCGATCGAGAACGTCTTGAGGTCCTTCTGGCCCATCTCCGCCAGCAGCGCCACGACGATCGACGAGTCGATGCCGCCCGAGAGCAGCACGCCGACGGGCACGTCGGCGACCATGCGGCGCTCGACGGCGGTGCGCAGGCTCGTCAGCGCCGTCTCGGCCCACTCCTGCGCCGACTTCTCCCCGTTGCGCGTGAACTCCGGCTCCCAGTAGAGCCAGTCGTCGGTGGCGCCGTCCGGCGAGATCGTGCGGACCGTGGCCGGGGGCAGCTTGCGGACGCCCTGCAGGATCGTGCGCGGGGCGGGCACCACCGAGTGGAAGCTCATGTAGTGGTGCAGGGCCACGCGGTCCACGTCGGTGTTGAGCCCGCCGCCCGCGAGCAGGGCGGGCAGCGACGACGCGAAGCGGATCGCGCCGGGGACCTGCGCGACGTAGAGCGGCTTGATGCCCAGGCGGTCGCGCCCGATCACCAGCTCGCCGGTGCGCCGGTCGGAGACCGCGAACGCGAACATGCCCTTGAAGTGCTCGACGCAGGCCTTCCCCCAGCGGTGGTAGGCCTTGACGAGGACCTCGGTGTCCGAGGTGGAGAAGAACCGGTACCCCTGGGCGTGCAGCTCCTCGCGCAGCTCCTTGTAGTTGTAGATGATCCCGTTGAACACGGCGGTCAGCCCGAGGTCGGAGTCGACCATCGGCTGGGTGCCCGTCTCCGACAGATCGATGATCTTGAGCCGGCGGTGCGCGAGCGCGAGGGGGCCGTGGCCGACGACACCCCAACCGTCCGGGCCGCGGGGTTCGAGGACTTGGGCCATGTCGAGCACCGTCGACACCTCGGCCGCCCGGCCGTCGAAGCGGAACTCACCGGCGATGCCGCACACGTTCTGTCGTCCTCCTCCGTCGGCACGTCTAGCGCAGGATCCAGGTGTCCTTCGAGCCCCCGCCGCGCGAGGAGTTGACCACGAGGGAGTCGGCGGGCGCGACCCGTGTCAGCGGCGTGGGCAGCACCGTCGGCGTGGGGGCGAGGACGACGAACGCCCGCAGGTCGACCACGCGCGGCTCGAGCGTCGCGCCGGTGAAGGTGGGGTGGGTGGAGATCCGGATGGTCTCCTGGGCGACGAAGGCCGCGGGGTCCGCCCGGACGGCGCGTGCGACGTCCTCGAGCTCCCGCTCGGTCGCGTGCGGCCCGATGACGATGCCCTGCCCGCCGTAACCGTCGACGGGCTTGAGCACCAGCTCGTCGAGGTGGGTCAGGACGTGCTCGCGCTGCTCGGGATCCGCGCAGGCCCAGGTCGGGACGGCCGCCAGGGTCGCCTTCTCGCCGAGGTAGTACTCGGTCAGCGCCGAGATGAAGGGGTAGACGCCCTTGTCGTCGACGAGGCCGTTGCCCGGCGCGTTGCCCAGCGTGAGCCGGCCCGTCCGCACGGCCTCCTGGACCGGCCCGCCGAGCGTGCGGCCGGCGGCGTCCGGCGCGGTCAGGAGGACCTCCTCGTCGATGCGCCGGTAGAGGACGTCGACCGGGCGCCCGGACTCGGCGATCGTGATCATGCCGGCCGCCGCGCGCAGCTCGCCGGGGGTGAGGATCGGCACACCCATCTGCTCGGCGAGCATCCGGTGCTCGAAGTACGCCGAGTCGACGGGGCCCTCGGTCACCAGCGCCAGCACCGGCTCGTCGCCCGCGGCGGGCGGTGCGCAGGCGAGCAGCGCGTCGCGCAGCATCGCCGCGCCCTCGTCGGCGTCGAGGACGCCGTTGGGCGCCTGCAGCTCGGGCAGGACGCTGCGCACGACGCGGCGGTCGGCCATCGCGTAGCCGATGCCCGACGGGATCCGCAGGTTGTCCTCGAGGACCTTCCACTCGCCCTCGCCGTCACAGACCAGGTCGAGGCCGCTGACGAGCGCCCGCACCGCCCCGGCGTGCAGGTTCATGGCGGCCTCGTGCGGCTGGGGCAGCCAGCGCAGGGCCGCCTCGGGCAGCAGGCCGTCGTGCAGGCAGGCGCGCTCGCCGTGCAGGTCCTGCAGCAGCGCCTCGCACGTGCGGGCGCGCTGGACCAGCCCCTCGGTCAGCGTCCCCCACTCGCCCGCGGTGATCAGCCGCGGGACGAGGTCGAGGGGGAACAGCCGCTCGGCGTCCTCGCCCTGCGGGAAGTACATGCCGCGGGCGCGCTGCTCGGCGTCGCGGCTCTTCTCGTGCACGAGCAGGCCGGAGGGACCGATCCGCTCGAGGGTCGAGACGAGCCACGAGTACGCCGGGCGCACGGTGCCGTCCTCGGCGACGGCCTCGTCGTAGGCCGGGGGTGCGTAGTCGGCGAGCAGGACCGGCGCGACGGTCTCGGACACCGGGGCGTCGACGGGCGAGTCCGGCGCGCCGCGGGTCTCGGCGACGAGCATGTCGACGACGGCCTCGAGGCCCCCGCTGCGGTTGGCGCGCTGGCGCTGGCGGGCGGCGGCGCTGCCGCGGGCGAGGGCCTCGAGCGCCAGCTCCTCGACCACGTCCCGGTCGCCGGCCTCGTCGAGGTCGTCGGCCAGGTGCTCGAGCATGAGGCGCACCGCCCGTGACGGCGGCACGAGCTCGCGGCCCGCGACGTCCACGAGGTCGCCCTCCAGGCCCGAGCGCGCGGCCCGCCAGCTCGCCGCGCGGAGCAGCTCGGCCCGGTGCCGCGGCGTCGGCCGACCCTCCAGGCGGGCGCGCACCCCGTGGCGCACGAGGGCACGCGACAGCCCGGCGATGAGGACGACGCCGTCGACGCTCGGGCTGGCGTCGCAGATGCGCACCTCGACGGTGTCCTGGTGCGCCGAGGGCCGCATGTCGAAATAGACCATGCCGGGGTCCGACATCGTCCCGGTGGCGAGCAGGTCGGCGATGAGCGCGTCGTAGTCGGCGGCGTCGCGCAGGGGTGCGGGGGGGCCGGCGGTGGGCCAGCGGTGCCAGGCCAGGGTGCGGGAGCTGGCGTAGCCGGTGTCCTCGCTCTTCCAGAACGGGGAGCTCGCCGAGAGCGCGAGCAGCACCGGCAGCCACGGCGCGCTGTGCTGCATCACCGTGATCGCGGTGTCGCGGTCGGGGACGTCGACGTGCACCTGCGTCCCGCAGATCTGCTGCTCGAAGGCGAGCATCTGGTACTCGTCGCGCATCCGCTCGTAGCGCGGCGAGGGCGTGATGCCCGTCGCCGACCCGTCGATCAGCGGGACGCTGCCCGCCCCGACGACGCCGAGCCCCCGGTCCTCGGCGATCGAGGCGAGCATCCCGCGCAGCCGCACGAGATCGGTGCGCAGGTCGGCGAGATCCGTCGTCGGCCGGGAGTTCGTCTCGATGATCGAGGGCTTCAGCTCGGCGGCGAAGGCCTCGCCGTCGAGGGCCCGGAGCTCGTCGAGCAGCTCGGGCACCCGCGGCACCGCCGAGCGCGTCTCGAGGTCGACGAGGTGGAACTCCTCCTCGACACCGAGGACCACCTCGCGCGCGGGTGTCAGCCGGTGGTCCGACGGTCGCCCTGCCATGGCGGTCAACCTAGGGTCGGTGTGTCACGGGGATGTTTCCGAGCCCCGGATCGCGGGCCTGTCGGCGGTCCGTGTCACACCTGCCACACTGCGCGGCGTGCGCGTCTTCCTCGGATCGGACCACGCCGGGTTCGACCTCAAGGCCCATCTGCTGCGCGAGCTGGCCCGGGCCGGCCACGACGTCGTCGACGTCGGCCCGGAGGAGCTCGACCCGAACGACGACTACCCGCCGTACTGCGTCGCGACCGGGCTCCGCACGGTCGCCGAACCGGGCAGCCTGGGCGTGGTGATCGGCGGGTCGGGCAACGGCGAGCAGATCGCGGCGAACAAGGTGCCGGGCTGCCGCGCCGCGCTCGCGTGGAGCGTCGAGACCGCGCAGCTCGCCCGCAAGCACAACAACGCGCAGGTCGTCGCCGTCGGCGCGCGGATGCACACGGCGGAGCAGGCGACCGAGATCGTCTCCGCGTTCCTCGCCACGGCGTTCGAGGGCGGGCGTCACCAGCGCCGCATCGACATGCTCACCGCCTACGAGCAGACGGGCGAGCCGCCGGCGCTGCCGCAGGACTGACGCCGGCGGCGCCGGGGTAGGCAGGCCCGTGCCCGAAGGCCACACGATCCGCCGCCTGGTGCGGACCCACACCCAGCGGTTCGTGGGGTCCTCGGTGTCGGTCAGCTCGCCGCAGGGGCGGTTCGCGCGCGACGCCGAGCTCGTCGACGGGCGCGTGCTGCAGTCCGCCGACGCGCACGGCAAGCACCTCTTCCACGTCTACGCCGACGACCTCGTCGTGCACGTCCACCTCGGGCTCTACGGCAAGTTCTCGCTGAGCGCCGGCGAGGTGACACCGCCGCGCGGGCAGGTCCGGATGCGCATGGTCGGTCCGACGCACTGGGCCGACCTGCGCGGACCCATCGCCTGCGAGGTGCTCACCGAGAGCGAGGTCGAGGGGCTGCGCTCCCGGCTCGGCGCCGACCCGTTGCGTCGCGACACCGACCCCGAGACCGCGTGGCGGCGGATCTCCCGGTCGCGGGCGCCGCTCGCGACGCTGCTCATGGACCAGTCGGTGATCGCGGGCGTCGGCAACGTCTACCGCGCCGAGGTGCTCTTCCGGCACGGTCTCGACCCGCTCCTGCCCGGCCGGTCGCTGGGGCGGGAGCGGTGGGACGCGGTGTGGGCGGATCTCGTCGCGCTGCTCGCCGACGGTGTGCGACGTGGCGGGATCCACACCGTGCGCCCGGAACACCGCACCGGGCGCGGCCGTCAGGTGTACGTGTACCGCCGGACGGGCCGGCCGTGCCGGGTCTGCGGCACCGAGATCCAGCGCCGGTCCCACGCGAGCCGGAACCTGTTCTGGTGCGCGACCTGCCAGGCCGCGACCTGACCGTTACGTTTCGCCCTCCGCGTCCGATGCAGCACCCGGGAGGGTGAAGCGGCCTCCTCGACGTGTCGGTTTCCGTGCGGTCTGTGAGGTGTGCGTGGCACGAGAGCCTTCGAGGCCCCGGTGGCAGCTGACGACCCGCTCGCGGTTCGCCCTCGTGCTCGGCGTGGCCGGCCTGGCCGTCGCCGGCGTTCAGATCGCGATGCTCAGCGATCCCCCGACGGTCGTGCAGCTGGTGATCGTCGCCTTCTGGACCCTCGTCGGCCTGCTCTACCTGTTCTCCGCGGCCGCCCAGCACCTGCGGGGCCGTCGCGCGCCCGCGCCCGCGGCCTCGGTGCCGGTCCCGGCGCCGGTCGAGGAGATCGTGCCGGTCCCGGTGCGGCCCGCCCGGCCGCGCTCGCGCTCCGCGCCGATGGGCGAGGGGCACGGTGCGCATGATCGAGAAGGTGTGCGGCCTGCGGAACGTGCCGCTCGCACCGAGGTGGTGCCCGGCGAGCCCACGCGCGTGGCGATCCGGGCCCGCCGTCCGGCCCGTCCCGCCCCCGCCACCTCACCGGCCCCTCCCGTCACTCCCGCTCCTGCCATCACCGCCGCCTCCGCTCCGGCGGTCGCACCGGCACCCGTCGCCGACGCGACGACCGACGCGACGACCGACGCGTTCACCGTCCGCGCGGGCGGCGCGGTGCCGTCGCCGCCGACGGCCACGCCGGGCCGGGAGTCCGCGCCGGCGCGTCCCGTCCTGCGAGCGGTGTCCGGCGACCCCGGGCTCGCGTCGGCGCTGTCGTTCGGTCCGACGCGCGGACGGACGGTGGCCGGTGGGTCGGACGTCACCGGACGCCGTCGCCCGCGACCGACCCCGCCGTACGGGCAGCCGCGCGTCGCGGACAGGACTGCCCGCCCGGATCCGCTGTCGGATCCCCTGCCGGACCTGATCCCGGTGCCGTCGGCCTCGCCGGTCTCGGGCCCGTTGCCGGTGGCTCCCCGCGCCCCCGAGGGCGCCGTGCCGGCACCCCGCGCGCCGCGGCACCGCGCCGCCGTCGAGGACCCCGTCGCCGCGCGGCGGGGCGAGCCGCGGTCCACCGGTCGGCACGGCACTCCCGACGGGCGATAACCTGTCGAGTGTCCGATTCCAGGCCCGCGTCCGGGAGGACCCGATGACCGAGCCCGCCGCACGCACCGACGCCACCGGAGACGCCACCGGCGACTCCACCGAAGGTGCCTCCGAGCCCGGGGTGACGACGCACCGCCCCTGGCTGCGCATCCTGACGCTGATCGTGCTCGCGGTGTTCGTCCTCGCGACCCTGGTGGGCTCGCTGCTCCTGTAGGCACGATGCTCGCCGTGGAGGAGGAGCGGCTCGTCGCGCACCTGCGGGAGGTCTGTCTCGCGTTGCCCGAGGCGACCGAGAAGATCAGCCACGGTTCGCCGAGCTGGTTCGTGCGCAAGATGTTCGCCAGCTACGTCGGGCGTCACCACGGCAGCGAGTACTACGCGATCTGGGTCGCCGCGCCCGTCGGCGTGCAGGAGGAGATGGTCGACGCCGAGCCCGACCGGTTCTTCGTCCCGCCGTACGTGGGCCACCGCGGGTGGCTCGGCCTGCGCCTCGACGTCGAGCCCGGCGGGCCGGACTGGGACGAGGTCCGGGCGGTCGTCACCGACGCCTACCGCGTCATCGCCCCGAAGCGCCTGGTCGCGCTCGTCGACTGATCACGCGGCGCGGTCGGCGTCTGCCTCGGCCCGCAGCCGCGCGACCATCTCCGGCCGCGCCCGCATGTAGGTCGTCCCGGCCGACGCGCCCCACGCGTAGATCGCCAGCGAGAAGGCCGCGACGACGACGCTGTCCCACGGCGCCGGGATCCAGCCGGCGCCGTCGAAGCTGCCGATCGCCGACAGCCCCGTGATCCCCACGAGGTAGACGACGAGCCAGGCGCCGCCGACGAGCTCGGCCGTGCCCCGGCCGCCGCGCGCCCACGTCACCGCGTAGACGACGACGCCGAGGGCCACGATGATCATCGCGATCCACAGCTTCGACCACGACACCCAGAAGATGATCAGCGAGGAGACGACGAACGCGAACGGCGCGACGACGCGCATGCCGCGCAGGCGGGTGTCGGGCGCGGTCAAGCCGGCGTTGCGGAAGGCGACGAGCGAGACCGCGCCGATCTGGAACGTGAACGCGGCGATCGAGCCGGTCACCGAGATGATCGCGTGCCAGCTCGGCAGCGGCAGCAGGTACGCGAGCCCGACGACGAAGTTGACCGCCAGCGCGCGGGCGGGCACGCCGCGGGCGTTGAGCCCGACGAGCCACCGGGGGAAGAACCCGTTCTTGGCCAGCCCGAACACGTTGCGGGCGTTGGCCGCGGTGAACACGATGCCGGAGCCGGACGGGGAGATCATCGAGTCGGCGATCAGCGTCCACGACAGCCAGGTCAGGCCGAGGACCATCGCGAGGTCGGCGAACGGCGAGTCCAAGTTGACGCCGTGCCAGCCGCCCGCGAGCGCACCGTCGGGCACCGCGCCGAGGAAGGCGAGCTGCAGCCCGAGGTAGAGCACGATCGTGATGACGATGGTGGCGATGAGGGCGCGCGGGACGGTGCGGCGCGGGTCGCGGGCCTCGCCGGAGAGCTCGACGACGTTGCGGAAGCCGGTGTAGGCGAAGACCATGCCGGCCGTCGCGATGCTG
Organism: Actinomycetospora sp. NBRC 106375; assembly: GCF_030269665.1. Taxonomy (GTDB): domain Bacteria; phylum Actinomycetota; class Actinomycetes; order Mycobacteriales; family Pseudonocardiaceae; genus Actinomycetospora. The sequence goes on along the minus strand of NZ_BSTS01000009.1, from coordinate 252,813 downwards.
CCCAGCGCCGCGCCCCAGCCGTACGGGGCGAGGCCGCCGTGGTCGGTGAGGTTGGTGGTGTCGAAGCCGCTCGCGATCAGCAGCGCGACCGTCGCCACCGGGATCACGATCTTGATCGCCGTGGCGGTGGTGTTGGCGCGGGCGAAGAGCCGCACCCCGAACCAGTTGAGGGCGACGAAGCCCGCCATGAGGACGACGGCGAGCAGGACGCCGAGGCCGGTGAGCTGGTCCCCGTCGTAGACGCCGGGCAGGTACGCCGAGGCGTACTGCACGACGCCGGCGGCCTCGGTCGGCGGGTTGCCAACGTAGCTGATCCAGTTCGCCCACCCGACGATGCCGGCGGCGAGCCCGCCGTGGGAGTACATCGGGTAGCGCACGAGGCCGCCGGACTCCGGCTTGGTCATGCCCAGCTCGGCGAACACCAGCGCCACGCAGAGCATCAGCGCGCCGCCGATCACCCAGGCGAGCATCGCCGCCGGCCCGGCGTCCTGGGCGGCGTAGAGCGAGGAGAACAGCCAGCCGGACCCGATGACGCTGCCCAGCCCGGCGGCGAGCAGGGACCAGAAACCGAGGTCCTTGCGCAGCCCCCGGTCGGCGCTGCGTGTGTCGGATTCGCCCCCGATCGTGCCCGTCCCACCGCGTTCGTCGGCATCTGCACTGGTCACAGGCTCGTCCCCCGTCCGGGTGCGCTCGGGGAGAGGTGCCCGACGGGTGGCGCGGTCACACCGCGCTTGACCTCGACGTTGGTCGAGGTTCCACGCTGTCGGCATGAACAGCGAGCTGCCCGCCCTGCCCGACGACTGGTCGTCCGCGCTGGCGATCGCCGCGCACCCCGACGACCTCGAGTACGGCACCGCCGCCGCCGTCGCCGCGTGGACGGCGGGCGGGCGCCCGGTGTCGTACGTGCTCGTCACCCGCGGCGAGGCCGGCATCCACGACATGCCGCCGGAGAAGGCGGGGCCCGTGCGCGAGGACGAGGAACGGCGCAGCGCGGCCGCGGTCGGGGTGCACGAGGTCCGCTTCCTCGGCCACCGTGACGGCGTGGTCGTCGAGGGCCTCGACCTGCGCCGCGATCTCGCGCGGGAGATCCGCCGCGCGCGCCCCGAGCTGGTCGTCGTGCCGAGTCACCGCGACACCTTCGGCCCCGGGGCGTGGAACAGCGCCGACCACCGCGCCGTCGGCCGCGCGACCATCGACGCCGTCGGCGACGCGGGCAACCGGTGGGTCTTCGGAGAGCTCCTCGACGAGGGGTTCGAACCCTGGAACGGCGTCCGGCACGTCGCCGTGGCCGCGTCCACGGAACCGACGCACGCCGTCGACGTCACCGGGTGGCGGGAGGCGGCAATCGCCTCGCTCGCCGAGCAGCACGCCTACCTCTCGGCGCTCGACCCCCGGCCCGTCCTCGAGCAGGCGCGGGAGATCGTCCTCATGACCACCGGCGGCGACGGGCCGGCGCGCCTCGCGTTCGAGGTGTTCGGCTGAGGCCGCCGCCCCCGAACCAGGGAGATCACGGGCGTCGCCACGCACCTCGCGAGCGTCCGGAGGTGGATGACGTCGCCCGTGATCACGCGGCGGGGGTCCTCGCCCCGCCCGCCAGGGAGATCACGGGCGTCCCCACGCACCTCCCGGGCGTACGGACGTGCATGACGACACCCGTGATCACGGCAGCGACCGACCGCCGCGCGCACCGCACCCCGAAGTGACGGTCGAGCGTGTGGCGCTACGGACGCGAAGTGTCAGCGGTGGCCCACCGCTGACACGCCCTCAGCCGGCGAAGAGCGGCGCCTCCAGGTCGGCGAACGCACGGCCGTCGGACGGCTCGGAGGGCGCCGTAGGGGTCGGGGTCGCCGCCGGCGGGGCGGTGGGCCCGGCCGCGGCGAGGGCGGAGAGCACACCGAGCGCGTGGCCGTCGGCGGACGGGCCGCCGGCGAGCAGTGCCTCGCTGTCGGTCAGCGACGTCAGCCACGGGGCGTGGCTGCACACGCCGTGCCCGGCGAAGGCGGCCCGGACGTCGACGAAGCGCATCCCGGCGGCGGCGACGCGGTCGGCGAGCACGGTGTCCAGCCGGTTGACCGCGTCGTCGACGCGCGCCGCCCGGGCCGCGTCCGCGGGGCCCTGCGGGCACGCCTGGCCGTCGGCGATCAAGGGGTAGCCGGTGAAGGTGACCGCGGCGCGGGGCGCCCGGCTGCGGATGTCGGCGAGCGAGGAGTCCAGGGCGCGGGGCAGCGCCGTGATCGCCTTGTCGAAGCGGGCGGCCGCGGCGTCGCAGCGGGCCGGCGTGCCGGCCGTCGAGCAGGCCGCGGCGAGGGCGCCGAGGCCCGTCGCGTCGCCGCCGACGGTCGCGGTGACGACCTCGGTGCCCTCCTCGAGCGAGGTGAACTGCCCGTTGCCGGCGCTGTTCGACGCCGACGCGCAGGCCCGTGACGTCCACGCCGTGTCGCCGGCGGCGCGGGCGAGCAGCGGGGCGTACGCGAGGGTGCTGCGCCGGCACGGGCCGGACGCCGCCTCGATCGCGCCGGCCGCGGTGCCCGCCGCCCACGAGTCGCCGAGCGCGACCCGCCGCGTCCCGTCGCCGCCGCTCGCCGGGCTCCCGCCGGGCAGCCCCGCGGCCGCGGGTCCCGCACCGAGCACCAGCGCGGTGCTCACCAGCACCCCGCCGAGCAGCCCCGCCACCACCGGTCGCCAGCCCATGTCCGTCCCCGCCCCTCGCTGCTGAACAACGGCGTCGAGTCTCGATCTCGGCGGCCGCAGCAGGCAGTCTTGTCACCCACATGCGTCACTTCAATCACCCGAGCCGGGGAGGTTCGCGAGGAGCGGGACGGGTCAGGCCGCGCGCGCCGCGCCGCCGAGGGCGTCGAGGTACCAGTCGAGGAACGACTCGACGGAGGCCTCGACGACCGGCGAGAGCGGTCCCGGACGGTAACCGCGGGACGCGATGCCCGCGTAATTGCGCTCGCAGAGCTCCCAGTCCTGCTCCGAGGTGGCGCGCCAGACCGCGGCGAGGTCGTCCTCGTCGACGACGGCGTCGCGGGCGACGAGGAAACAGAGCTCGACGTCGGTGGTCGCGACGTCGACGGGGGTCAGGCGCGTCGTCATCGCGTAGTCGGCGTTGGCGTGGCCCCACATGTTGGGCAGCGAGACCATCCGCAGGCTGCCGACGTCGGGGTCGGAGAGCGTCCCCATCGGCGGGGCCAGCGGCTGACCGTCGAGCGTCTCGCTGACGTAGCCCTCGCGCAGCGGCAGCCGGGCGATCCGGTACCAGTCGCCGCCGGGGAAGCTGACGTCCTCGGCGGGCAGGCCCTGCGCGCTCCAGTGGGCGCGCGCGTCGGCCAGGGCGCGGTCGTAGCGGGGGTTGGTGCGCACGTCGCCGTGGACGCCGACGTCGAAGTTCGACAGCGAGAACTCGGGGTGGCTGCCGGCGCAGTGGTAGCACTCGCGGTTGTTCTCCACGAGCGTCTTCCAGTTCGCCGCCACGCGGTAGTGGTGACGCACGGCGATGCGCGCGTCGGCGAGCCCGTGGGGCCCGAGCCGGGGCTCGAGGGCGGCGGCGAACGGCTCGAAGGCCGGCGGGTCGTCGGCGAGGCAGACGAACACGAGGCCGGCGGTCTCGCGGACCGCGACCGGGGCGAGCCGGTAGGACGCCGTCGCGAAGCAGTCGCCCATGAGCCGCGCCGAGCGCAGCGTCCCGTCGAGCCCGTAGACCCACTGGTGGTACGGGCAGACGAACGCCTTCACCCGGCCCCGCGGCTCCGCCGTCACCCGCGATCCCCGGTGGGCGCAGACGTCGTGGTGGGCGTGCACGGCGCCGTCCTCACCGCGGACGACGATCACGCGGTCGCGGCCGACGTCGACGGTGAGGTAGCGGCCGGGGGCGTCGAGCTCCGCGGTGTGGCCGGCGAAGAGCCAGTGCGCGGCGAAGACGCGGTCGAGGTCGGCGTCGTAGAGGTCCGGGTCGGTGTAGGCCGCCTGCGGCAGCGACCAGCCGGGGGAGCGGGTCAGCAGGTCAGACATGGAAGGCGCGCCCCCAGGTCGGGTCGGTCATGGCGGGGCGGTCGAGGGCGAACGTCGCGATCGGGTGCCGGGTGGCGCCGGTGGTCGCGAGGTCGGCCAGGATGCGCCCGATCAGCGAGGCGAACTTGAAGGCGTGCCCGGCCCCGACGGCGACGCTGACGCGCGGCTCGCCGGGCACGGTGTCGATCACGTAGTGCTGGTCCGGCGGGATCGTGTACAGGCAGGTCTTCGTGTACAGCTCGGGCCCGCCGAAGCCCGGGACGTGGTCGGCGAGGAACGTCTCCTGGCGCTTGCGGCGCAGCGGGTCCGGGTCGTAGGTGCGGGTGTCGGCGGTGACCTCGTGGCCGCCCATGTGCTGGCCGAGCTTGGTGGCGACCTCGCCGTGGACGGGGAAGCCGTAGAAGTTGTCCGCGCCGTGCCACATGAACACCGGGAAGCGGTCCGGCGAGAAGTCGAGCAGGTTCGGCGTCGCGTAGTAGGTGACCTGCTCCTGCAGGACGGTCAGGGGCAGGGGGTCGGCGACGCCGTCGAGCACCTCGTTGGTGCGGGCGTCGGCGGCGACGACGACGTGCTCGGCGCGGATCACCTCGTCGTCGAGCACGACCTCGACGTGGTCGCGGCACGGCCGCAGCGCCCGCACAGGGCTGTGCTCGCGGATCTCCGCGCCGTGCCCGCGGGCCAGGGCGACGTGCGTGGCGTTGGCGCGGCGGGCGTCGACGATGCCGGTGCGGCGCTGGTAGAAGGCCTGCTCGGTGCCGGTGAGGTGGAACTGCGGCCAGCGGCGCTCCACGGCCCGGGCGTCGAGCAGCTCGAAGTCGACGCCGTGCCGGTCGGCGACCGCCGCGTAGCCGCCGATGTCGCGGCCGCCGGTGGCGAGCCCCTGGCGGCTCTCGACGTCCTCGATGACGAGGCCGCCGGTCTCGGTCACGAGCGGCTGGGCGGAGACGCGCTCGACGTCGCGCCACGCGGCGTAGGCCGCCGGGGCGAGGGCGGCGTAGGCGTCCTGGTGCTGGGCGTAGCGGATGATCCGCGAGTGGTCCTGGCTGGCGCCGTGGTCGTGGCCCAGCGCATGGCGCTCGAGGGCCAGCACACGGCCGCCGACCGCGCGGGAGAGCCAGTAGGTCGCGGCGGAGCCGAGGCCTCCGCAGCCGATGACGACGTAGCGGAGTTCGGGATGGGGCACGGTGTCGCTCCGGGGTGGGTCTCGGATGTGCCCTTCCGACCCTGCTCGCCGTGCGGCCGGCGTGGTGGTGATCCGCGATCGACCCTGCCACTGCTGTCATCAGCTGCGACTTATGCCCGGCGGCGGGCAGGATCGCCGTCATGGACGTCGAGCTGCGCCAGCTGCGGGTGTTCCTCACCGTGGCCTCGGAGCTGCACTTCAGCCGCGCGGCCCGGCGCCTGCACGTCAGCCAGCCCGCCCTCTCGCAGCAGATCCGCTCGCTGGAGAAGAACCTCGGTGCGGCGCTGTTCGACCGCACGAGCCGGGCCACCGAGCTCACCCCGGCCGGGCGGGTGCTGCTCGACGCGGCGCCGCGCGTGCTCTTCGAGGCCGAGCGGGCCCAGTCGCTCGTGAGTCAGGCGGCGAACGGGGCGGTGGGGCTGCTCGTCGTCGGGTCGGTCGGCACGGCCCTCGCCTCGATCACCCCGCGGATCCTGCGGGCGATGCGGGCGTCGTTCCCCGACCTGCAGCTCGAGGTCTCCCAGCAGGACACCGCGGCGCAGCTCGTCGCGCTCGCCGACGGACGGCTCGACGTCGGCCTCGTGCGGGCCGCCTCGCCGACGGCCGCGGTGTCGGTGGAGCACCTCGTCTCGGAGCCCTTGATCGTCGCGCTGCCCGGGGACCACCCGCTGTGCGCGCGGACCGAGGTCGAGCCGGAGTCGCTCGCCGACGAGCCGTTCGTGCTGTGGCCACGGCCCCTGGGGATGGCGTTCTTCGACATCCTCACGGCCTACTGCCGCGAGCACGGGTTCAGCCCGCGCATCGTGGCCGAGGGCGCCGACATCGAGACCCAGCTGGGGCTGGTCGCCGCGGGCCTCGGGGTGTCGCTGCAGCCGGCGTACTACGCGAACCTGCGCCTGCCGGGCGTGGAGTTCCGCCCGCTCTCCGGCGACGTCCCGATGATCGCCCTGCAGGTCGCCTGGCGGACGTCCGACCGCTCACCCGCCGTCGCGCATTTCGTGGACACGGCGCGCGCCCTTGGTACGTGAGCAGTTGGCGCCCTCATAGGGGCGCCAACTGCTCACATAGGGGTCACCAGGGGACGTGCCGGCCGTCCTGGAGGAACGAGCCGGAGGGGTGCGAGGCGGGGGAGCGGACGACGTCGATGATCCCGGCGGCGCCGTCGGCGACCGGACGCCCGCCCGCACCGCCCATGTCGGTCGCGGTCCAGCCCGGCGACACCGCGTGGACCGCGATGCCGTCGCGGGTCAGGGCGTCGGCGAACACGCGGGTCAGCGCGTTGATCCCGGCCTTCGAGACGCTGTAGGCGGGCGAGTGCGCGCCCATGCCCGTCAGCGATCCGAGGCTGCTGGTCACGTTGACGACCACCGCGTCGCTCCCGGCGCGCAGCAGCGGCACGAACGCCTGGGTCAGCCTCCACGGCGCGAGGACGTTCGTCCGCCACGCCCCGTCGGCCACCGACAGGTCCTCGGTGACGGGGTCGGAGCCGGGGTCGAAGTTCGTCGCCGCGTTGTTCACCAGCGCGTCGAGCCGCCCGTGCCGGCGGTCCACGGCCTCCACCGCGGCCTGCACGGATGCGGGGTCGGTGACGTCGAGGGTCAGCGGCCACGCCCGGTCGCCGAGCTCCTTCGCCGTCGACGCGCCCGCCTCGGGGTCGCGGGCGGCGACGACGACTGTCCCGCCGGCGTCTGTCAGCTGGCGCGCGATCTCGACCCCGAGCCCGCGGCCCGCCCCGGTCACGAGGACGACGCGCTCTCCGTTCGCTGCACTCATGGGCCCGGACTATCCGCCCGCACGAGCCCGCAGACGTGAGATCGACGTAAATGCAAGTGTGCTCCCGTTTCGGGGTACGGTCGGTGGTGTCCGACCCCGAGGACGGGAGCGACGATGAGCACCACCACCCATCAGGACCCACCCCCGGTCCCGCGCCACATGCAGCGCGACCGGTTCGCCCCGCTGCCCGAGACCCAGGCGGTGCGCGACGAGCCGGGCTTCCCGACGTTCACCACGCCGTTCGGCGCGACCGCGCGGCTCGTGACGCGCTACGCCGACGTCCGTGAGGTGCTCGGCGACGCCGCGCGCTTCTCCAACACCGGGCTGCCGCGCCTGCCGACGCCCGACGGGGAAGACGGCATCGACCCCCGCGCCGGCAACCTGCTCGCCACCGACCCGCCCGAGCACACGCGCCTGCGCCGCCTGCTCACCGGCGAGTTCACGGTCAAGCGCATCCGCCGCCTCGAGCCGCGCATCACCGAGATCGTCGACGACCACCTCGACGCCATGGCCGCCGCGGGGCCCCCGGCCGACCTGGTCGGCGCGTTCGCGCTCCCGGTGCCCAGCCTCGTCATCTGCGAGCTGCTCGGCGTCCCGTACGACGACCGCGCCGAGTTCCAGGGCCGCGCCGCGCGTCAGATCGACATCAGCCGGCCGCTCGAGGAGCGGGGACGCGTCGCGATGGAGTCGCGCGCCTACATGGGCGAGCTCGTCGACCGTGCGCGGGCCGAGCCCGGCGACGACATGCTCGGCATGCTCATCCGCGAGCACGGCGACGACATCACTCGCAGCGAGCTCGTCGGCATCGCGTCCCTGCTGCTCATCGCCGGGCACGAGACGACGGCGAACATGCTCGGCCTCGGCACCCTCGCGCTGCTGCGCGCGCCCGACCAGCTCGCGCGCGTCCGCGACGAGCCCGACGCCGTCGCCCCGGCGATCGAGGAGCTGCTGCGCTACCTCTCCGTCGTGCACTCCGGGGTCCCCCGGCTGGTCCGCGAGGACACCGAGGTGGGCGGCGTCCCCGTCGCGGCGGGCGAGCTGCTGGTGCTCTCGCTGCCCGCGGCCAACCGCGACCCGGCCGCGGTCGAGCACCCCGACGACCTGAACGTCACCCGGACGATCGCCCCGCACGTCGCGTTCGGGCACGGCGTGCACCACTGCCTCGGCGCCCCGCTGGCCCGCGCCGAGATGGCCGTCGCGTTCCCGGCCCTGTTCCGGCGCTTCCCGACGCTCGCACCGGGCATACCGTTCGAGGACGTCGAGTTCCGCTCGGCCACCGTCGTGCACGGGCTGCGCGCGCTGCCCGTCACCTGGTGACCCACCACCACCGAGGGAGAACGCCGTGAAGATCGAGGCCAACCGGGACATCTGCATCGGGGCGGGCAACTGCGTGCTCGCCGCCGAGGACGTCTTCGACCAGGACGACGACGCGATCGTCGAGGTGCTCGAGGACCACCCGTCGCCCGACCAGGAGACCGAGGTCCGCAACGCCGTCGCACAGTGCCCGTCGGGCGCGCTGAGCCTCGTCGACGACTGAGCCGTAGGCTGACGCCGATGTCCGCGACGTCGGGTTCGACGGCACAACCGCTGCTGCGTCCCGACCGGCGCCTGCGCGCCGACGCCGCCCGCAACCACGCCGCGATCCTCGCCGCCGCGCGCGCGGCGATCGAGGCCGGCGGGGCGGAGGTGGCCCTCGAGGAGGTCGCCCGGCGGGCGGGGGTGGCGCCGTCGACGCTCTACCGGCGGTTCGCCGGGCGCGACGAGCTCGTGGCGGCGGTGCTCGAGGACTACGTCGCCGAGTCCGTCGAACCGCTGCTCGCCGATGCCGCCGAGGTCGAGGACCCGTGGGCGGCGCTGACCGGCGTGCTCGAAGGCCTCGTCGACGGCGTCACCCGCCACCGCGGGCTGCTCATGGCGGCGAAGGCGACCGGCGCGTTCACCCCGGAGCTGACGGCCCGCACGCTCGCCCCGCTCGGCGAGCTGCTGGCGCGCGCGCAGGCGGCCGGCGTGGTCCGCGCCGACCTCGAGCCGGTCGACCTCCCGGTGATCGTGCACATGGCGGTCGTCACCGCGGAGCACGACTCGGGACGGTGGCCGCGCTACCTCAACCTGCTGCTCGACGGGATGGCGCGCCGCCCGACGCCCTAGCCTGTGCGCCGTGATCACGGGATGGACGGTCCACGGCGACGGACGCGCACCCGCCCCGGGCGAGGTCGTCCGGCCCGACGAGCGGCTGTCGTGGGGGCGCACGGTGGGGCTCGGGGCCCAGCACGTGCTGGCGATGTTCGGGGCGACGTTCGTCTTCCCGGTGCTGATGGGCCTCGACCCGAACCTCGCGATCCTGCTCTCCGGGCTCGCGACGATGTTGTTCCTGCTGATGACGCGCGGCCGGGTGCCCAGCTATCTCGGGACCAGCGCCTCGTTCGTCGGGGTGGTCGCCGCGGTGCGCGCCGACGGCGGCACGAGCGCCGAGGTCACCGGGGCGATCGCGGTGTGCGGCATCGTCGTGGCCCTGGTCGGGCTCGCCGTGCACCTCGGCGGGGGACGGGCGGTGTCCGCCGTGCTGCCGCCGGCGGTCACGGGCGCGGTGGTCATGCTCATCGGCTTCAACCTCGCCCCGGTCGTCGCCGGGACCTACTGGCCGCAGGACGAGGTCGTCGCGCTCGTGACGATGCTCGTCGTCATGGGCACCGCCGTCGCCGGACGCGGGATGCTCTCGCGGCTCGGCGTGCTCGTCGGGCTGGTCGTCGGGTTCGCCCTCTCGCTGCTGCTCGACGCGACGCTCGGCCCCATCACGGGGCCGGACGCCTCCGGCACGGTCTCGACGCACCCGCGCGTCGACCTCTCCGGGGTCGGCGACGCCTCGTGGATCGGGCTGCCGCTCGGGACGCCGGAGGCGCCGGGCCTGCACCTGCCGGCGTTCAGCGCCTCGGCGATCCTGATCATCGTGCCGGTGGCGATCGCCCTCATCGCCGAGAACACGGGGCACGTCAAGGGCGTCGCGAGCATGACCGGCGAGGACCTCGACCCGTACCTGGGCCGCGCCCTCGCGGCCGATGGCATCGCGACCGCAGTCGCCGGCGGCGTTGGCGGCTCACCGACCACCACCTACGCCGAGAACATCGGCGTCATGGCCGCGACGCGCGTGTACTCGACGGCGGCCTACTGGGTCGCCGCGACCGTCGCGATCCTCATCGGGTTCTGCCCCAAGTTCGGCGCCGTCGTCGCGGCCACGCCCGGCGGCGTGCTCGGCGGCATCACCGTCGTGCTCTACGGGATGATCGGGCTGCTCGGGGCGCGGATCTGGGTGGAGAACCGGGTCGACTTCTCCCGTCCCGAGGTCCTCGTCCCCCTCGCCGCCGGGATCGTCATCGGCATCGGCGACGTCGCGCTCTCGATCGGCGGCGGGTCGCTGTCCGGCATCGCCCTCGGCTCGATCGTCGTCATCGTCGGCTACCACGTGCTCCGGCGTCTGGCGCCGGCGAGCGGCACCATGACCGAGGGTGCGGGGCCCGGTGGCGATTCCGGCGCCACCGGGACCCGCACCTCCAGCTCGAGCCCGCCTCGCTCCGGCTCCCCCGAGGAACCGGAGTGAGGACGGGCTAGATCAGGCCGTCGACGACGTCGCCGACCGCGTCGCTCCCCAGCACGCTGCCGACGGCGCCGCCGACGCCTCCCACGAGCCCGCCGACCCCGCCGGCGAGCTCGCCGCCCGCGCCGGCCAGGCCGCCGACCAGGCCTTTGCGGTCGCCGTGGCTGCTCGAGTGGCCGGACTCGCCGTCGCCGTGGGAGGGGTGCGACTCGGACGCGCTCGCGACGCCGGACAGCGCGAGGCTGCCCGCGCCGGCGATCGCGGCGGCCGCGGCGAGGCGCTGCAGTCGGGTCATGGTGGATCTCCTTCCGGTGTGTGTCACCGCGGTGATCGCGGCGCGGAAGAGTCTCCCGAAGGGGTGAACGTCGGCTCATCGAGGGTGCGTTCACTGAACGATGACTCAGTCAAACGGACGGCGGTCACCACACCGCCGATCGGTCCATCATCGGCGTGCGGACGGCCCCGAACGCCGCTCGACGGAGTGACGGCTCACTCGTTGGGGTGAAACTCCATCGATGGAGTTCGCGCACCGTGACATCGCCAGCTCGGGCGGTCAGTCACCCGCCATCGTGATCACGACCTTGCCGAGCGTGTGACCGTCCTCGACCGTCGCGAGCGCCTCGGCGACGCGGTCGAACGGGAGCACCGTGCGCACGAACGGATCGAGCCCGCCGTCCGCCACCAGCGCCGCCAGGGCGTCGAGCACCCGGGTGCTGCGGTCGCGGGCGACGTCGCGCCCTCCGAGCTCGGCGACCAGCGGCTTGTCGGCGACGGAGAACAGGTGCGCCGGGTCGGTCAGGGGCGCCACGGCACGCAGCGCGTCGCCCCCGACGAGGTCGAACACCCCGTCGACGCCGTCCGGGGCCGCCGCGCGGACGTGGTGCGCGACGTCGCGACCCCCGACGACGGCCGTGGCGCCCAGCTCGACCAGCAGGTCCTGCTTGGCCTCGCTCGCGGTGCCGACCACCCGCAGGCCGCGGGCCCGGGCGAGCTGGACGGTGGGGATGCCGACGCCGCCGCCCGCGCCGTTGACGAGCAGGGTGGAGCCCGCCGGCAGCGTCAGGTTGTCCAGGGCGTCGAACGCGGTGCCCGCCGCGACCGGCAGCGCCGCCGCGTCCCGGGCCGAGACCTCCGGCGGGCGGTGCGCGGCGAACGACGCCGTCACCAGCGCCTGCTCCGCCCAGCCGCCGACCATGCCGGGACAGCCGCCGAAGACCTCGTCGCCCACCCCGAGGCCGGTGACGTCGGGGCCCACCGCGACGACGGTGCCCGCGACCTCGCGCCCGAGCACCGCCGGGCCGACGGTCCCGTACTCGCCGTTGCGCATCCGCCAGTCGCCGGGGTTGACCCCCGCGGCGCGCACCCGCACGAGGAGCTCGCCGGGGCCGGGTTCGGGCACCGGGACGTCGAGGAACGCCTGTTGATCCGGACCACCGACACCGACGAACCCGTAGCCGCGCACCGGTCCTTCCTACCCCCGGCGGGTCCGCACCAGCCCGACGGCTCCCGTGGCGACCGCGCCCACCAGGCACAGCCCCGACAGGCCGAGCAGGTAGGCCGCGAGCCAGACGTGCTTGAACACCTCGTAGTAGCCGTCGCCGGCGACCGCCACGACGACGAGCGCCAGCGCCGTGGCCGCCGAGAGGCCGGCGGCGAGCGACCAGCGCCCCGCCCGGCCCTGCCAGCGCGCGGTGGCCGCGGCCGCGAACGCCACGAGGACGAGCGCGGTGGGCAGCCAGGGCGGCCGTCCGGTGTCGTTGAGGGCGCGGGACAGGTCGGGCTGGCGGGAGCCCGACATGCCCAGGTCCCCGGAAGTCGTGGACAGGGTCGACGGCGGCGCCGGCGGGGAGTCCAGGTACCGGAGGTCGGCGAACGTCGTCGCCTGCAGGCCCACCCCGACCGCCCGCGCGGCGGCCGCCGGGTGCTCGGCGAGCAGGGCCAGCGCCGCCGTCCGGGTGTCGCCGGGGTGGTCGAGGATCGCATTCTCCCACCACGCCTGCCCGTCGGGGCGGGGTTCGTCGTTGAAGTAGCCGTCCCCGGTCCTCGCGACGGCCGCGGGCGGCATGCCCAGGTCGGCGGCCGCGGAGGGCCCGAGCTCGAGCAGGACCGTCGTGAAGACGAGGTTGTGGGCGTTGACCGACTCGTAGAACTGCTGCTGGCGGTCGAGTGCCGCGGTGACGGGCAGCGCGGCGAGCAGCACGGTCGCGACGGCGAGCGCGGGGCCCGCACGGCGCGTGTGCCGGACGCCGATCGCCGTGACCGCGCAGACGAGCACGGCGGCCGCGAGCAGGGGCACGTAGGCGACCTTCGCGGTGGTCGCGAGCAGCCCGCCGGCGGCGGTGAGGACGAGGGCGGTGACGCGCGCGGCCCGGTGCTCGCGGCGGGTGACGAGCACCGCCGCCACCCCGGCCGCCGCCGCCACGGCGCCGAGGAGACCGGCCGGCTCGCTGTAGGTGGAGACGAAGAAGCGCGGGAAGGTCGCCGCGGCCAACGGCAGCACCGGGATCGCCATCGCGAGCGCACGTCGGAGCCCGGCCGCCGAGGCCGCCCACGCCCCGAGGCCCACGACCACGCCGACCAGCACCGCGTAGATCCAGCCGAGCACCACCGGGGACCACGACCCGGAGACCAGCAGGGTCGACGCCCGCGCGATCACCAGCGCGGAGGAGGGGACCGGGTCGGCGCAGGTCGGCGGCCCGAGGGCGTAGGAGGCGATCCACCCGTTCTTCCAGCTCGCAAACCCGTCGAGCGTGTTCGGCGTCAAGCCCGCGCCGCAGAACAGCCGGTAGCCGTCGCCGTTGTCCTCGACCCCGAGCGGGGAGCCGAACGGCAGGCGCGTGGCCAGCACCACGAGCAGCCAGGCGGCGACGCCCGCCGCGACGCCGACCAGCACCCGGTCGCGCGGGCGGGGCCCGGCGGGGGAGCCCGGTGTCCCGGGAGGGGTGGTCGTCACGATCGCGTCCGCCGTCCCGGTGGCCATTGCCGCCCATGATGCCGGAGCAGTCCTCAGCGCCCGGCGCCCCGGGCGCCCGCCGCGCCGGGATCAGCCCGACCGGGCGCGGTGGAGGTCGAGCAGCAGGGCGATCTCCGCGCCGTGGTGGAGCAGCTCGCGGTGGATGTGCAGCACGAGCACCGCCATCGGCTCCTCGGCGTAAGGACCCTCGCTCGGGCCGCACGGCCGCGCGAGCCCGGCCTCCCCGAGCTCGCGCACCCCGGCCGTCCAGGCCGCGTAGGCCTCGTCGAGGTCGGCGACGGCCTCGCGCGCCGTCGCTGCGTACCGGCGCGTGGTGTAGTCGATCGCCGGCCCGCCGAAGTGTCCGGCCACCCGCATCGCCAGCACGCCCACGATGATGTGCTCGAGCCGCCAGGCGATCGTCGTCAGCGGGGGCGGGTCCGGCGGCGGGAAGGCGAAGTCGATCACCATCTCGCCCGCCCCGGCGGCCATCGGCGACGTGGCCTCCGCGCGCGGGCGCACGCTCCAGCACCCCGGCGCCGGCTCCCAGAAGTACTGCTCGTCGGTGAGGTCGTCCAGCCGCGGCCGGAACGAGCTCCACTGGAACTCGACCTGGTCGCGCAGCAGCGGGTTCCAGTCCACGGCCCCTCCTCGGGACGATCTCGATCCCGCCCGATCGGACAGTGATCCCGACCACGGAGGCTGCCAGGCTGGCGTCGACGCGATCGACGAGGGGAGCGCCATGCCGGCGCCCGCGACTGCGCCGCCGAGCAGGCTGTGAGCGACGACTGTTTGCGTTGTCGTTAGCCGTGCTATGGACTGGCGGCCGTGCTCGGGGAGACGCAGGTCGACGACGCCGCCCCGTCGTCGACCTCGATCCCGCCGGCGCGGTGGCTGGTCACGCTGCTCAGCGTGCTGTTCGTGCCGACGTACGCCTCGGGGTTCATCGCCGGCAAGATCGCCACGGCCCACATGGCCGTGCCGACCGTGCTGCTGTGGCGCTTCCTCATCGCGCTGGCGGCCCTGCTCGTGGTGGTCGCGTGGACGCGGCCGGCCCTCCCGCGCGGTCGGGCGTGGGTGCACCTCGCCGTGACGGCGCTGCTGCTGCAGCTCGGCCAGTTCACGTTCGTCTACACCGGGCTCGCCTCGGGCGTCCCCGCCGGCGTGTCGAGCCTGATCCTCGGCATGGCCCCGCTGCTCGTCGGCCTGCTGACGCCGCTGGTCCTGGCCACCCGGCTGGGCGCCGCGCCGGTGGTCGGGCTGTTGCTCGGGGCGTGCGGCGTCTACATCGTGCTGTCCGACCGGCTCGGCGGCGCGCTCGGCTCGGCCGTCGTGCTGCCCGTGCTCGGCATGCTGTCGATGGCGGCCGGGACGCTCTACCAGAAGCGGTTCAACGACGACACGCCCGTCGCCACCAGCGTCGCCGTGCAGATGGGGACGTCGCTGCTGGTCACCGTCGCGGTGCTGCCGTTCCTCGGCGTCGGCTGGCTGCCCACGGACGCCGCCGGCTGGTGGGTGTCGCTCTGGCTCGGGATCGTCAACTCCGCGTGCGCCTTCGCGTTGATGTTCCTGCTGCTGCAGTGGCGGTCGACGGTGCACGTCAGTTCGCTGCTCAACCTGGTGCCGGCGACGACCGCGCTGGCGGCCGTCCCGATCCTCGGCGAGGCCCTCACCGTGCACGCCCTCATCGGTCTCGCCGTCGCCCTGGTGGGCATGTACGTCGGGCTGGGGCTGAAGCGTCGACGACCGGCCTGACCGACGCCCCGTTTCCTGGTCCCGCACCGATCAGGATTCCGGGCCGCGCCCGTCTGTCTCGGTGACATCGACATACGGGAGGTCGGCACGATGCGGACACTGCACTACGGCATGAACGTGACCCTGGACGGCTACATCGCGGCGCCCGGCGGCGACATCGGCTGGAGCGCGCCGAGCGACGAGCTGTTCCGGTGGTGGCTCGACGAAGAACTGGCGATCAGCGCCTTCCTGTACGGGCGCACGCTGTGGGAGGAGATGAACTCCTTCTGGCCGACCGGCGACCAGCAGCCGGGCGCCACCCCGGCGCAGGTCGAGTTCGCGCGGAACTGGCGGGACACACCGAAGGTGGTGTTCTCCTCGACGCTCGAGGCGGTCGACGGGAACGCCCGCCTGGTCAGCGGCGACGCGGTCGAGGAGATCACCCGGCTCAAGGCCGAGGACGGCGGGCCGATGCGGGTCGCCGGCGCCACGCTGGCCAGGGCGGCGATGCGGGCCGGGCTGGTCGACGAGTACGCGGTCATCACCCATCCGGTCCTGGTGGGTGGCGGCACACCGTTCTTCGCCGCGCTGGACAGCTGGGTGAACCTGGACCTCGTGGAGACGCGGACGTTCCCCGGCGGGGTGGTGCTCACCCGCTACGCGACGAGGCGATGAGGACCGGTCAGAGTGTCGGCGGCAGTCCCAGCCACGGCTTGTCCGCGGCGTCGAACCCGGTGAGCTCGGCGATCTCCCCGTCCACGATGTGCAGGGCGGCCAGGGTGAACAACCGGTGGCTCGGGTCGCCGGGGGCGCGGAGGTACAGCGCGGCGGCCGGCATGCGATTGACGGTGGTGGGGAGGCAGCGCCAGTCGTCGTGGCGGCGGAAGAGTCCGCCGGAGACCCAGCCGTCCACCGCCTCCCGGGCCCCCCTGGTCACGGTGCCCGGGTCGGGCAGCATCGCGAAGCGGAGGTCGTCGCGTAGCAGGGACGCGAGCCCGTCGAGGTCGTTGCGCTCGTGGGCGTCGATGTAGGACGCCACGACCGCGCGCTCGTCGTCCGAGATCTCGTGGGTGGCGGGGCTGCGCCAGTCGAGGCGGCGGTCGGGCAGCCGGTGGCGCATCGTGACGCGGGCCCGTTGGAGCGCGCTGGTCACCGACGCCACGGTGAGCTCGAGGGCGTCGGCGGCCGCGGTCGCCGGCCAGCCGAGGACGTCGCGCAGCACGAGCACCGCCCGCTGCCGCGGCGGCAGGTTCTGGACGGCGACGATGAACGCCAGCTCGATCGTCTCCCGCGCCACCACGCACTCCTGCGGGTCCGCGGGCAGCATCCCGTCGGGGTAGGGCTGCAGGTGTGGCACCTCGGCGTCGGGGTCCGGCAGCTCGGACGGCCGCGGGGTGCGGTCGGCGCGCTTGTCCAGGAAGTCGAGGCACGCGTTCGTGGCGATCCGATACAGCCAGGTCCGCAGCGCGGCGTCGCCCCGGAACGACTCCCGCTTCCGCCACGCCCGCAGGAAGGTCTCCTGCGTCAGGTCCTGGGCGTCCTCGTAGTTCGCGAGCATCCGGTAGCAGTGCACCTGCAGCTCACGCCGGTGTCGCTCCGTCAGGAGCGTGAACCGTGCCGTGTCGTCCGAGCGGACCGCCGCGATGAACTCGGCGTCGTCGGCGCCCAGCGGTCTGACGTCGGTCATGGTCGTCGATCCTTCCACCGGTGCACGAGGGGCTACCGGGACCGACGACGTGGCCGACGATTCCTCATCGGTGGAGCCGCTGACGACCGGCGTGCGTGGCGACGACGTCGGGGTGGCGCTTCTGAGGTGATGACACGAACTGACATCGGCGCTAGCTTGATGTCAGAACCTGACATCATGCCGGGCGACGTTCGCCGTGACCTTCGCCCGTCCACCACCGAGGGGAGCACCGTGGAGTATCTCGTGAAGGCGACTCCGACCGGCGGACTGCTCGAGCTGTCCGCGGACGAGCGCGAGGAGCTGATGGCGCGCGAGCGCGAGATCGCGACGGCCCTGATCGACGACGGCACGATCACGTGGATGTGGCGACTCCCCGATGGCGGCACCACGCTCGCCATCTGGAACGTCGACGGCGATGAGGCGCTCGACGCGCATCTCCGGACGCTGCCGGTCTTCCCTCACAACGTCATCGAGGTGACCGCCCTCGCGGCCCACCCGGCCTTCCGCGCCCCGCTGCGCGCCGCGACGGCGCCCGCGTGAGGCGGCCTTCGTCACGAGTCTTCTCGTCACGAGCCGCTGAGCTGCGACGACGGTGTGGAGCGGGCGACGGGAATCGAACCCGCGTAGCCGGTGTGGAAGGCCGCGCCGGGGGAGCGGTCAGCCGGGCCGACCTCGGCCGGAAGCCACCGGTCGGTGCCGGTGCTGGCCCCGACTGACCGCCCCTCATCGCCCGGTGATCGCACGCCTTCCGCTGGGCATGAGCAGCCAGGCGCTCCTGCTCCTCGTCCAGGCCAGCACCGGGTCCTACGGAGCTGCCGGCATCGTCGTCGGCTGCTTCGCGCTGGTCAGCGCCATCGGCAGTCCAGGTCTGTCATCTTCTGCAGGTAGCTTGTGGCGATGAGCAGGTGAGCGCGAGCGGTGTCCTGGTCGGTGAACTCGCCTGCCGGTTGCTTTGATCTCACTAGCGTGGTTGGTCGATGTTGATCATCCACGAGATGCCGAACCTGTCGACGCAGGCACCGAACTCGTCGCCCCATGCCTGCTTCTCCATCGGCACGGTCACGGTGCCGCCTTCAGACAGCTTCTCCCAGTAATCATGCAGATCGGCGGAGTCGTCCCCGGACACGCTGACCGACATGTTGGTGCCGGGCTTGAACTCCATGCCCTGCGGGGTGTCGGACGCCATCAGCCTGAGGCCTTGCGACGTCTCCAGCTGAGCGTGCATGACCTTGTTCGCGTCTGGCGATTCGGCCTGCCCGAACTCGGCGAACGTGCTGATCGCGAGATGTCCGCCGAAGACGTCGCGGTAGAACTCCATGGCCGGCCGAGCTGTGTCGTCGAAGTAGATGAAGGGGTTGAGACGGCAAGTCATGATCGATCCCTTCGCTCGTGTGGAAAGGGCGGTGACCGCCTGCCCGGTCTCATGGGTGTCCTGTCACGGAGAGGCGGCACACGGTCAGCGCGCCGACGCCCTGTCCGCGTCGTCCTACCCTCGACGACGAGGTCGAAGTGCTTGGTCCTCCACGATCAGAGGCAGGTCTCCGGCGTCCGTGGTGATGCCGCAACGTCCGTCGGCGGCCTTGGTCGCTCTCCAGCAATGTCCGTGCCCGTCCCCTCGAGCGGCATCGCCTCAGCGACCAGGTCCATCGCGCCACCTCCCTCTGCCGCCGACTGCTTGTCCATACGGATAGTCCTACTATAGGACAGGATGATTCGATGAAACAACTGAAGAGTTGGTATGATGAAGACAGTCCTCGGTCGCACTGCTTGCTCGCTAGTACACGGCGCGGATGACGGTCGTCTCCAAGATCGCCGAGGGCTGTCGGCCCCGTGTTGTTCACGGGGTCGCGAGGCGGGGCGCTGCGTCGCGGTGACTTTCACCGGGAGACGGCGTGGACGAAGACGGTGGTCAAGGTCGGCCTACCGGCCGGGTTCCACTTCCACGACCTGCGGCACACGGGCAACCAGCTCGTGGCGATCTCGGGCGCCAGCACCCGGGAGCTGATGCGGCACATGGGCCACGCCTCGATGCGCGCGGCGCTGATCTACCAGCACACCGGCGACGAGCGGGACCGGGCGATCGCGGACAGTCTCAGCGCTCGTGTCGAGCGGTCGCGACCGGCTGATGAGGACGAGGAGGGCGATGATGCGGCGGCGTCGTCATCGCACGCTCATCGCACGACGGGGGTCGTCCCTGTGCTCGCGCGGTGCGCTGCCGTGGTCAACAGCGCACTGACCTGCACGAACGGTGTGGAGCGGGCGACGGGAATCGAACCCGCGTAGCCAGTTTGGAAGACTGGGGCTCTACCATTGAGCTACGCCCGCGGCGGGCCGTCACGGCCCACGCCCACCGTAGCGGATGCCCGTTCCGTCCCCGTCCCGGCGGCCCCGCGCAGCCCGTCGCAAACCTCGGTCGATCTTCTCGTTCGTGTCTTGACCGATCGATCTGAAACGATCATTAGGACGTGACCTCTTACCGATACCGGCCGGTAGGGATGTACTCCTCGCCACGATGAGTCGACCGGCGAACATCGAGGAGAGGAGTCGGGGATGAACACCGCAACGGAACTCAGGGACGGTGTCGAGGTTCTCGAGGACGACCACATCGTCCGCGGGCTGGACTGACGTCGGCGGCGCGCCGACGACGGCGCGCCTGCGACACGGGCCGGGAGGCAGCGGCGCCTCCGCGGTCCCCGCGCCCCGCCCCTAGACTCCCCACCACGGGGTGTGGCGCAGCTTGGTAGCGCACTCGCTTTGGGAGCGAGGGGCCGTGGGTTCGAATCCCGCCACCCCGACCGTGTCTGACCTGCGGTGACGTCGTCGCGACCCCACGCAGGACGCGGTGCGGGACCGATGCGCAGCCGACTCCTTTGCGCAGCCGGTCGGTCGGGTAGCCCGACCGGATGCACTCGCAGGCTCCGACCGACGACTTCGTGCGACCTCCCGGCACGGGCACCCAGCAGCGTCGGTCCCGCCTCTGCTTCGAGCTGCTGTCGTGCGCCTGGAAGGGCCACGTCCTGGTCGGTACCGACGCCGCGTCCGTCACCGCGGAGGACGCGCTCGTCGTCCGGAACGCCGGTCGCGGGGCGCGGGCGCACCGGTGCCTGCGCTGCGACGGGTGGATCCTGCTGCCCGCGCCGACCGAGCCGTCCCGCGCGACCGTGGCCGGTCGTGACGAGGTCGTCCTGCCGACGCGGGGGCGTCCCCTCAAGAGTCGCGTCGTCCTGCGTCTCATCGCGCTGACCCGAGCCTTCAACGTGCTCGTCCTGCTGCTCGTGCTCGGCGGTGTGGTCGCCGTCCTGGCCAACCAGACCGCGCTGCGCGAGACCCTCGTGGTGAGTGCCGCGTCGCTCCAGGAGATCATCGGAGGCCAGACGGTCGGCGGGCTGCAGAGCCTGCTCTCCGGCGACGCGGGACCGCTGTGGCTCGTCGCCACCGGCGTCCTCGTGCTGCTCCTGCTGGAGACCGTCGAGGGCATCGGGCTGTGGCGGGCGACCCGCTGGGGTCAGTACCTGAGCACCGTCCTGACGACCTTGCTCCTGGTGCCCCAGGTGCTCCAGCTCAGCAGCTCCGCGAGCCCTGGCACGATCATCGGGATCGTCGTCAACGTCGCCGTCGTGCTCTACCTGCTCGTCTCCAAGCGGCTGTTCGGCCTGCGTGGCGGTCTCCCCGCCGAGAAAGCGGAGGTCGAGCACGACGTGAGCTGGGACGCCCTCGCGCGGGACCTGCCGCCCGGTTCCACCGCGACGCCGGCCCTGACCTGAGGTCCGATCGCACTCCTCCACGAGAGATCCACCGGCCGCTCGCCTGTGGCAGGGTGCCGTGCCGAACGGGGGTGGACGCCGTGGGTGACTGGATGGCCCTGCTGCTCGGGCCGTTCCTCGTGATCGGGGCGGTCGCGGTGATCGCCGGGATCGTCACGCTGATGGTGCGGGCGCGCGGGCAGTGGTCGACGAGGTCGAGAGAGCAGGTCGTGCCCGCCGAGGAGTCGGAGCGGGACGATCCCCGCGCTGATCCGTCCGGCCGTCGCCTCTAGCCCCGGGACGGGAACCGGGGCGGCACGACGCGGCGCCGAGCGGCACCGGGTCTAGTTTCGGCCCGGTGATGCCCCCGAACATGCGCATCCTCGCGCGCGGGACCGTGCAGGTCCTGGGGGCCGTCGCGGCCGTGTCGGCGCTCGCCGGGCTCGTGACGCTCGACCCGCTCGTCGCGCTGAACGCGCTCGGGTTCATCGGGATCTGCGCGCTGTCGTGCGTCGCGGTCTTCTACTCGGTGGCTCTGGAGCGGATCGGTCTGACGCGGGCGCGCAACGCGGCGTCGACGCTCGTCACCGTCTTCGCCGGGTCCGCCGCGACGATGGCGGTGCTCTTCGTCCTCCTGGTCACCCGGACCCGATTCCGGCACGAGGCCTCGGAGTTCGGTCTGCACTCGGTGGCGGGCCTCGCGGTGCTCGCCGTCCTCGTCGCGGTCGTGACGGTGATGTGGCGCGAGCGGTGACCGGCGACGCCTTGTGGCCCGGGGGCGACCCGCACCAGGGTGGGCACACTGCTCGCGGCGAGGCGGGCGGCGTACTCATCCCGCCGGCGCCTGGAGGCCTCGTGACCACCCCGAGCACGCCCGTCGAACTCACCGTCGTCGACACCACGACCGAGCCCTGGCAGGGCTTCCCGGTGGAGTACATCAAGGCGAACCTCGAGCACGTGCCGCTCGTCCAGGACCCCGAGACGGGCATGACCGTCCTGAAGATGGTCTACCGCGCCGGGTTCACCAACCCGTGGCACAGCCACCCCTGCGCCCACGGTGTCTACGTGCTCGACGGCGTGCTGAACACCCACCAGGGCGACTACCCGGCGGGCAGCTTCGTCTGGTTCCCCGAGGGGGGCGTGATGCAGCACGGTGCGACACAGGACCAGGACGTGACCTTCCTGTTCATCACGAACAAGGAGTTCGACATCCACTTCGTCGGCGACGACAGCGACCCGCAGGCCCCGACGATGTGACGACGGGGCACCATCGGGCCCAGCGGTTCACGCGAGCAGCCGCGGTGGCCCCGCCGTGACAGGTGGCTCTTCCCGGCGGGGCCACCACCGCCCGGAATTCGCTCGCGGGTGGGACCGTCGTCCTGATCTGCTCAGGCCCGTGACCGCGCAGACCACCGACCGCCACGGCGTGCGGGTCCTCGTCCTCCCCGAGCAGGGTCCGGTGATCGCCGACGAGCAGGGCGCGCTCGACGTCATCGGGCAGGCGTTCGGCGAGGAGGCCGAGCTCGTCGCGATCCCGCTCGCGCGGCTCGACCCCGCGTTCACGCACCTCGCGAGCGGGGTGGCCGGCGCGATCGTGCAGAAGTTCGTCAACTACCGCATGCGGCTGGTCGTCGTCGGACCGGTCGAGGACCCGTCGGTGCCGTTGCGGGACTGGATGCGCGAGGCGAACGCGGGGCGCGAGCTGTGGTTCGTCGCCGACCTCGCCGAGCTCGACACGCGGCTCAGCGGGGCGCGTACATGATCACGCCGACACCGACGAGGCAGATGACGGCGCCGAGCACGTCGAACCGGTCGGGCCGGTAGCCGTCGAGCACGACGCCCCAGGCGAGCGAGCCGGCGACGAACACGCCGCCGTACGCCGCCAGCACGCGGCCGAACGCGGCGTCGGGCTGGAACGCGGCGACGAAGCCGTAGCACCCGAGCGCGAGCACGCCGAGCGCGGCGAGCCACCAGGCCCGCCCCTCGCGCAGCGCCTGCCACACCAGCCAGGCGCCCCCGATCTCGAGGACCGCGGCGAGCACGAACAGCGCGATCGAGCGCAGGGTCACGGGCGCGACGGTAGGGCAGCCCAGTGCGCCGGCCGGCCGACGTGGGCGGGCACGGTCGTCGCGGCGTCGCCGGCGGCCGCGGTCAGCTGCGGGGCGGTCAGGAGCAGGGCGCCGTGCAACCGCGCCCCGCGGACGTCGGCCCCGCGCAGGTCGGCGCCGAGGAGCTCGGCGCGGTCGAGGTCGACACCGCGGAGGTCGGCGCCGACGAGCAGCGCGCCCCGGAGGCGGGCGGCGCGCAGGTCGCGGCGCCGCAGGTCGGCGCCGACGAGGTCGGCACCGCGCAGGTCCTCGCCGGGCACGCCGGCGTGGGCGGCGACGACCAGCTCGTCGAACAGGGCGCCGGCCTCGCGCCGGACCGCGCCGACGTCGATCGCGGCGAGCGCGTCGGCGTCGGCCGCGACCAGCGCCTCGACCCGCGCGACGAGCGCGGCGGCCTCCGCGCCCACCGCCGGGGAGCGCGCCGCCTCGTCGAGCAGCGCGAGCACCTCGTGCAGCGGTCGCAGCACCTCGAGGACGTCGAGCATCGCCGGGACGCGGCGCTCCGACCCGCCGAAGGTCACCTGCACGACCTGCTGACCGGCGCCGAAACAGTCGAACACCACGCAGCCCGGGAAGCCGCGTTCCCGGAGGCGGTCGTGGATGCCGCACCACGAGTCGGGGTCGAGGTGCGGGCAGGGGGTGCGGGCCGGCTTGTCGATCGCGAAGTCGGCCGAGGCGGTGAACCCGGGCCCGACGCAGCACAGCGCCAGGCACCGGGAGCAGTCCGCCGACCGCGCGGGAGGTCTCTCGGGGGAGGCCGCCGACCCGCCCGTCACACCGTCAGCGCCGGGCGCGCTTGCGGCGCTTGGTGCCGTAGCCGGCGAACATCTCGAAGGTCTCGAGAGCGCGCTCGATGAAGCCGCGGGTCTTCTTCATCCGGGTCACTGTCCCTCCTCGTCGGGGCCGCGCCGGGGAGCGGGCGGGGCCACCTGAGCTGCTGGCCTCCCCACCGTGCCAGGCCGCGCGGGTGGAGTCCCACAGCGCGGGGAGGAGGCCTGTTGTCGTCCGAACGGTCGCACGTCTCGGCGTGTCGCCGCCCGAACGAGCGACGCGTCGGCGGGCGGGGGAGGTGGGCGGTCCCCGGCGGCGGTCGGCGGACCACGTCGCGAGCTCGACGATGAGATCGGCGGTCGGCTCCCGGAGCCCGGCGGCGGGACCGCCCCGTCCGTACCCCGGCACACCCCGGACACGCGGCCGCGGACGGGCGCCACGGCGCGCGGTCGGGGGTCACGTCTAGACTCGCCGCCACGCCCGGGCGGGCGCGTCAGCAGGTGCAGGCACCGGGCCTCCGGTGCTCCTCGACCGTGAGCGGTGAGGGTGGCCTCCCGCGTCACGCCACGGACCGACCCGTCGTACGCCGCAGGGCTACCGGGTCACAGCACGAGCGCCCTGCCCCGAGGAGAGACGACCAGTGAAGTCCACCGTCGAGCACCTGTCGCCGACGCGCGTCAAACTCGCCGTCGAGGTGCCCTTCGACGAGCTCAAGCCCAACTTCGACCGGGCCTACAAGAAGATCGCGCAGCAGGTGCGCATCCCGGGCTTCCGCCCCGGGAAGGCGCCCGCGCGCATCCTCGACCAGCGCCTCGGGCGGGGGGTCGTGCTCGAAGAGGTCGTCAACGAGGCCGTGCCCGCGAAGTACGGCGAGGCCGTGTCCGAGGCCGAGCTCCAGCCGCTGGGCCAGCCCGAGATCGAGGTCACCGAGATCGAGGACGGCGACAAGGTCGCCTTCACCGCCGAGGTCGACATCCGGCCCGAGATCACGGTCCCGGACTACTCGTCGATCTCCGTGGAGGTCGACGACGCCGAGGTCACCGACGCCGACGTCGACGAGCAGCTCAAGGGTCTGCAGGCGCGCTTCGGCACGCTGACCGGCGTCGACCGCGCGGTGCAGAACGGCGACTTCGTCGTCATCGACCTCTCGGCGACCGTCGACGGCGAGGCGGTCGAGGAGGCCCAGACCACGGGCATGTCCCACGAGGTCGGCTCGGGCCAGCTCATCGAGGGCCTCGACGAGGCGCTCGAGGGCATGACGGCCGGGGAGACCAAGCAGTTCACGACCGAGCTGGTCGCCGGCGACCACGCCGGCAAGGACGCCGAGGTCACGGTGACCGTGCAGACGGTCAAGGAGCGCCAGCTCCCCGAGGCCGACGACGAGTTCGCCCAGCTCGCCAGCGAGTTCGACACGCTCGACGAGCTCAAGGACGACCTGCGCACCCGCTACGCCCGGGTGAAGAAGATGGAGCAGGGCAGCCAGGCGCGCGACCGCGTGCTCGACGCGCTGCTCGAGGCCGCCGACGTGCCGCTGCCCGAGTCGGTCGTGCAGTCCGAGGTCGACGTCCGTGCCCACGAGGCCGTCCACGAGTTCGACCACGACGAGCAGAAGCTCAACCAGTACGTCGAGTCCCAGGGCCAGACCCGCGAGGAGTTCGACGCCGAGCTGCGCACCAGCGCCGAGCAGGCCGTCAAGACCCAGCTCCTCCTCGACCAGATCGCCGACTCGTCCGGCGTCCAGGTCGAGCAGAACGAGCTGATGGAACGCATCATGATGCAGGCCCAGCGCTTCGGGGTGAGCCCCGAGGAGTACATCCAGCAGGCGCAGCAGGCCAACCAGCTCGGCGCGATCTTCGCCGACGTGCGGCGCGGCAAGGCGCTCGCCACCGTCGTGCAGGCGGCCACGGTCAACGGCCCCGACGGTGAGCAGGTCGACCTCTCCGAGCTGTTCGGCACCGGCGACGGCGAGGCCGGGGAGGACGGCGACGAGGTCGTCGTCGAGGGCGCCGACGCGGCCGCCGGCCCGGCCGACCCCGCCGGCTCCACTGCCACCCAGGTCGCGGACGCCGACACCGACGCCAGCGATCCCGACTCCCCGAGCTCGCAGGTGGAGGCGGGCGACACGGCGGACGCCGAAGTCGTCGGCGCGCCCGACTCGACGTCCCGCGCCTGACCGTCCGGACACGCACGGCGCGGTCGCCCGGTGCGCCGTTCGGCCGATCCATCGGCCAGGAGCGAACACGGCCCGTCGACGGACTTCCCGGCCCGTCCCGGTGGTTACTGTCGACGGTGCTCGATGCGACGGGCCCGACCGACGCCAGACCGATCACCTCAGCAGAGAAAGCGGGGACACAGGTGAGCCAGCACCTCTCCATCCCGGCCGGGGCGGTCATGCGCTCCGCCGGGGGATCGATGACCCTCAACGACTCGGTCTACGAGCGCCTCCTGCGGGAGCGCATCGTCGTCCTGGGTCAGGAGGTCAACGACACGATCGCCAACCAGATCTCGGCGCAGCTGCTCCTGCTCTCCGCCGAGGACCCCAAGTCCGACATCACGCTCTACATCAACTCGCCCGGCGGCTCGGTGTCGGCCGGCATGGCCATCTTCGACACGATGCAGTGGATCGAGCCGGACGTGTCGACGGTCGCGATGGGCCTCGCCGCGTCGATGGGGCAGTTCCTGCTCTCCGCGGGCGCCCAGGGCAAGCGCCTCGCGCTGCCGCACGCGCAGATCATGATGCACCAGCCGTCGGGCGGCCTCGGCGGCACCGAATCGGACATCACGATCCGCGCCGAGTCGATGCGCAAGCTCAAGCGCGAGATGGCCGAGCTGATCGCCGAGCACACCGGCCAGACGTTCGAGCGCATCACCGAGGACTCCGACCGGGACCGCTGGTTCTCGGCGCCGGAGGCCCTCGAGTACGGCTTCATCGACCACGTGGTCACCCGCGCGAGCGAGACGCCGTCCAGCAACGGCAACGGCCAGAGTTCCTGAGACAGGAGACGCAGATGAGTGAGCTCCACGTGCCCGGCGGCACGGCTCCGGCCTCGCCGAACGCGCGCTACATCCTCCCCTCGTTCGTCGAGCGCACGAGCTACGGCGTCAAGGAGTCGAACCCGTACAACAAGCTCTTCGAGGAGAGGATCATCTTCCTCGGGGTGCAGATCGACGACGCCTCGGCGAACGACGTGATGGCGCAGCTGCTGTTCCTGGAGTCGAACGACCCGGACCGCGACATCACGATGTACATCAACTCGCCGGGCGGCTCCTTCACGGCACTCATGGCGATCTACGACACCATGCAGTACGTGCGTCCCGACATCGCGACGGTCTGCCTCGGGCAGGCCGCGTCGGCCGCCGCGGTCATCCTCGGCGCCGGGGCGCCGGGCAAGCGCCTCGCCGTGCCGAACGCCCGCGTGATGATCCACCAGCCGGCCACCGAGGGCTTCTACGGCCAGGTGTCCGACCTGGAGATCCAGGCTGCGGAGATCTCCCGCATGCGTCGCCTCATGGAGGAGACGCTCGCGGCCCACACGAACCGCAGCGCCGAGCAGATCCGCCAGGACGTCGAGCGCGACAAGATCCTGACGGCGGCCGAGGCCAAGGACTACGGGCTCATCGACGACGTCGTCGCGAGCCGGAAGCTCTCGGCCAACCGCTGATCCTCGCCGGCCCCGACCCCGGTGGCGCGCCGTCCGCGGCGGGCCCGGGGGAGGGGGTCCGGGAGGACCTCGGCGCACCCGGCGCAGCGGGCCGACCGCCCGTCGCGGGAGCGCTGCGCGGTCCGGGGGTCGGCACGGCGTCCCGGGCCCGCGACCTGCACGATCCACTGGGCGCGAACCTCCCCGTCCGACGGGGTGGGCAGGTACGGTCAACCACGAACGAGCGCACCGTCCGGGTGCGCCGGAGGGGACACGAGGTCTGCTGCGATGGCACGCATCGGTGACGGCGGGGACCTGCTGAAGTGCTCCTTCTGCGGGAAGAGCCAGAAGCAGGTCAAGAAGCTCATCGCCGGGCCCGGTGTCTACATCTGCGATGAGTGCATCGACCTGTGCAACGAGATCATCGAGGAGGAGCTCGCCGAGGCCGGTGAGGTCAAGCTCGACGAGCTGCCCAAGCCGACCGAGATCCACGAGTTCCTCGACCAGTACGTGATCGGCCAGGACGACACCAAGAAGACGCTCTCGGTCGCGGTCTACAACCACTACAAGCGGGTGCAGGCCGGCGAGAAGAACCGCGAGGGCAGCCGCAACGAGGACGTCGTCGAGCTGGCGAAGTCCAACATCCTGATGCTGGGCCCCACCGGCTGCGGCAAGACCTACCTCGCGCAGACCCTCGCGAAGCTGCTCAACGTCCCCTTCGCCATCGCCGACGCGACGGCGCTCACGGAGGCCGGCTACGTCGGCGAGGACGTCGAGAACATCCTGCTCAAGCTGATCCAGGCCGCCGACTACGACGTGAAGCGCGCCGAGACCGGCATCATCTACATCGACGAGGTCGACAAGATCGCGCGGAAGTCGGAGAACCCGTCGATCACGCGCGACGTCTCCGGCGAGGGCGTGCAGCAGGCCCTGCTGAAGATCCTCGAGGGCACCACGGCGAGCGTGCCGCCCCAGGGTGGGCGCAAGCACCCCCACCAGGAGTTCATCCAGATCGACACGACGAACGTCCTGTTCATCGTGGCCGGGGCCTTCGCGGGCCTCGAGAAGATCATCGCCGAGCGGGTCGGCCGTGGCGGGCTGGGCTTCGGCGCCGACATCCGGTCCAAGGCCGAGATGGAGTCCGCCGAGTCGTTCGGCGACACGCTGCCCGAGGACCTCATCAAGTTCGGGCTCATCCCCGAGTTCATCGGTCGCGTGCCGATCGTCGCCTCGGTGTCGAACCTCGACCAGCCGAGCCTCGTCCAGATCCTCACCGAGCCGCGCAACGCGCTGGTGAAGCAGTACCAGAAGCTCTTCGAGATGGACGGCGTCGAGCTCGAGTTCGCCCCCGAGGCCCTCGAGGCGATCGCCGATCTCGCGATCCTGCGCGGCACGGGTGCCCGCGGTCTGCGCGCGATCATGGAAGAGGTCCTCAACCCGGTCATGTACGACATCCCGGGTCGTGACGACGTCGCCAAGGTCGTGGTCACCGAGCAGACGGTCAAGGAGAACGTCAACCCGACGATCGTCCCGCGGCAGCCCTCGCGCCGGGAGCGTCGCGACAAGTCGGCCTGAGCCGCGGCCCCGGGGTCGGCGCCGGGCCGGTCAGCCCACCCGGCGGGTCGTGACGCCCGCTGAGGTGTCCCGGCTGTGCCGGCCGATGAACGCCCACACGTCGGTCAGCACGCTGCCGTAGTAGACGCCGTCGTGGCGGCCCGGGCTGACGCGGCCGATCTCGGGGCGGGCGAGCGCGATGTAGCGGCGCGTGGCGTCGATGAAGGGGTCGCGGTCGCCGCACCAGACACCCGTCGGGACGTCGGCCAGCTCGCGGTAGAAGCGCAGCGGGTCGTTCGCCGCCCAGTCGTCCTCCCCGTCGAACGGGCGGCGCGAGGCCACCCGCCAGTCGGTGAACAGCCCGGGGCTGACGGCGGCCGCGGCCCGGACGGGGCGCCCGAGGTGCACCCTCTCCCGCGCGTACATCAGCGTGCCGGCACCGCCCATCGAGATGCCCGTGACCAGCGCGGGCTCCCCGGGCAGGTCGCCGGGCGCGGGCCGCGTCGCGAGCCCCCGCTGCTGCAACCAGGCCGGGAGCTCCTCGATCAGCATCCGCATCGGGTCGTCGCCGGCGCGGTAGGGGTGCCAGTAGTTGTCGCCCCCGTCGAGGCCGACCACCGCGAACGGCGGCACCCCGTGCGCCCAGGCGTCGCCGAGGACACCGCGGGTCCCGGCGTCGCCCCAGAACTGGGCGTTCCCCCGCAGGCCGTGCAGGGCGACGCAGACCGGGAGCCCGGCGCGGTCGGCCCCGGGCGGCAGCGTCGTCACGAGGCGCACGGCCCGGTGGCGGGCGGCGGAGCCGACCCACTCGGTCGTCGACACGGCGTCGGTGGGGGTCGGCCGGCGCGGCGGGACCGGCACACGCTGCGGAGGCGGAGCCGGGTCCTCCTGGCCCACGAGCAGGCTGCCGACCCCGACGGCGCCGGCGACCCCGAGGGCTCCGGCGCCACCGAGGAGGAACTGCCGTCGCGTGGGTCGGGCGGGCACGGCGGAACCTCCCTCGGGCTCGGGCGATGGCGCACGGCCGGAAGCCGCGCCCACCGTAGTGGCCGGGGACGAGTGGCCCCCGGCACGTCACACCTGCGCGTCGCGCCGTCCGGGACGCGCGTCAGCCGCCGACCAGCGGGGCGTCCTCGGTGACGATCCGGTGGGTTCCCGCGTAGACGTTCATCGACGACCCGCGCAGGAACCCGACGAGCGTCATCCCCGACTCCCGCGCCATCTCGACGGCCAGCGACGAGGGCGCCGACACCGCGGCGAGGACGGGCACCCCGGCCATGACGGCCTTCTGTGTGAGCTCGAACGAGGCCCGCCCGGACACCATGAGGACCGTGCCGGTCGCCGGGACGTCGCCGTTCAGCAGGGCGTGGCCCAGGACCTTGTCGACCGCGTTGTGGCGCCCGACGTCCTCCCTCGCCACGAGGAGCGTCCCGTCGGCGCGGAACAGCCCGGCGCCGTGCAGCCCGCCGGTGCTGTCGAACACCGCCTGCGCCGCGCGCAGGGTGTCGGGCAACGTCGCGAGGACCAAGGGGGTGAGGGTCACCGGGTCGTCGCCCGGAGCGAAGCGGGTCTTCGTGCGCACCGCGTCCAGCGAGGCCTTGCCGCACACCCCGCACGACGAGGTCGTGTAGAAGCGGCGCTCCACCGAGTCGTCCGGGGGCGCCACGCCGGGGGCGAGCGCGACGTCGAGCACGTTGTAGGTGTTGCGTCCCTGGTCGTCGAGCGAGTCGCAGTAGCGCGCGGTGCTGATGTCCTCGCGGTCGCCGATCACGCCCTCGGTGAGCAGGAAGCCATGCGCGAGCTCGACGTCGTGGCCGGGCGTGCGCATGGTGACGGCCAGGGACCGCCCGTCGACCCGGATCTCCAGCGGCTCCTCGGCCGCCAGGGTGTCCGGACGCCGCCGGGTCTCGCCGTCGACGATGCGGAGCACCGGGCGCTTCACCGTCACCCGTCCCATGCCCCCGCCTCCGTTCCGTCGCCTGCGTGTGTTCGGTGTGTGACCCATCGTCCGACCGGGTAGTCGGCCTCTCAACTATCCGTAGTCGCTGAGGGAGGCCAACGGTGGCCGGCGGTTTCTTCGATCGTTCCTCCATCGTCGCACCACCGGGATGGAGTCGCTGGCTCGTCCCGCCGGCGGCCCTCGCGGTGCACCTGGGCATCGGCCAGGCCTATGCCTGGAGCGTGCTCAAGACCGGTCTCGGATCCGGGCTGAAGCTCTCGGGCACGGCGACCGCGCTGCCCTTCCAGCTCGCGATCGTGATGCTGGGGCTCTCCGCGGCGTTCCTCGGCACCCAGGTCGAGCGCCGGGGGCCGCGCTGGGCGATGTTCGTCTCGACCGTGTGCTTCGCCGCGGGCTTCCTGATCTCCTCCGGCGGCATCGCGCTCGGGCAGTACTGGCTGGTCGTCGTGGGCTACGGGTTCGTCGGCGGCATCGGCCTGGGCATCGGCTACATCTCGCCGGTCTCGACGCTGATCAAGTGGTTCGCCGACCGTCCGGGCATGGCCACCGGCATCGCCATCATGGGCTTCGGCGGCGGCGCGCTGATCGCCCAGCCCGTGGAGAAGGGCCTGCTCGCGGCCTTCGGGACGACGCAGGCCGGGCTCTCGCAGACCTTCCTCGTCATGGGCATCGCGTACGCGATCTTCATGTCGCTGGGCTGGCTGCTGGTGCGCGTGCCCGCCGACGACTGGCAGCCCCCGAACCCGCCGCAGCAGTCGCCGGGCAGCACCGGCAGCGGGCCGGCGGTCTCGGCCGCGACGGCGATCAAGCTGCCGCAGTTCTGGCTGCTGTGGGTGGTCCTCTGCTTCAACGTCACCGCCGGCATCGGGATCCTCGAGCGGGCCCAGGACATCTACCGGGACTACTTCACGGCGAGCAGCGGCCCCCAGATCGCGGTCGCCGCCGCCGGGGCGTTCGTCTCGATCCTCTCGCTGGCGAACATGCTCGGGCGGTTCGTCTGGTCGTCGACGTCCGACGTGGTGGGGCGCAAGAACATCTACCGGATGTACCTCGGGGTCGGGGCGCTGCTCTACCTCGTCGTGCTCACCCTCGGCGAGGGCAACAAGGTGATCTTCCTGATCGCCACCCTGCTGATCCTGTCCTTCTACGGCGCCGGGTTCGCGACCATACCGGCCTACCTCAAGGACCTCTTCGGCACCTACCAGGTCGGCGCCATCCACGGCCGCCTGCTGACCGCGTGGTCCGCCGCGGGCGTGCTGGGGCCGCTCATCGTCAACGCCATCGTCGACGCGCAGAAGGACGTCCCGGGCGCCGCCAAGTACGGGCTGCCCTTCTCGATCATGATCGGGCTGCTCGTCGTCGCCTTCATCGCGAACGAGCTCATCCGCCCCGTCGACCCGCAGCACTTCGTCCCCGACGCCGAGCGCGGGGGCGTCGAGGACGCCGGCGTGTCCGCGTCCACCGGCCCGTCCGACACCCGCAACGAGGAGGTCTCCCGATGACCGCCGGCCGCACCGTGCTCACCGTCGTCGCGTGGGCCTGGGTCGTGATCCCGTTCCTCTACGGGGTCTACTCGCTCCTGATGAACATCGGGGCTCTGTTCTAGGCGCGTGGGCGCGCTCGCCGACTGGATCACCGAGGTGGCCCGAGAGCTGGGTGTCGACGAGCTCGGGGAGCTCGTCGACCCCGAGGTCGTCGAGCCCCTCGTCCTCGACATGACCCGCGACGTCGCCCACGGCGTGGCCCGCCCCGCGGCGCCGATCACGGCCTACCTGCTGGGACTCGCCGTGGGGCGTGCCGCGGGGTCGGGCCCGGGGGAGCGGGAGCTCGCCGAGGGCTTCGCGGAGCGGCTGGCGGCGCGGGCCCGGGAAAAGCCCCGGCCGTAGCATCGGGGGTGATGAGCAGCGACGACCGGTGGGGCTCGATCTCCGCGGACAACGACGCGTCCGGTGACGCGGACGCCGACGAGCTCGCGCAGCTCCTGGCCATGGCGGGGGGTGCCGACGACGCCGGGTCCGGGCCGGGCGGGGGCGCGCTCGCCGACGCCCTGAGCCAGGGCGTCACGACGGGCGCGATCGAGGGCGCGCCCGGTCACGAGCCGGACGACGCCGAGTCGCTGGCCGCGCTGCGCGCCGTGGAGGCCGAGCTCGACCAGCGCTGGCCCGAGACCCGCATCGAGCCGTCGCTCGACCGGATCCGCGCGCTCGTGGAGGTGCTCGGCGACCCGCAGCGCTCCTACCCGGCGATCCACGTCGCCGGCACCAACGGCAAGAGCTCCGTCACCCGGATGATCGACGCGCTGCTCACCCGCATCGGCCCGCGCACCGGGCGCTACACCAGCCCCCATCTGCAGCGGGCCACCGAGCGGATCGCGATCGACGGCGCCCCGATCAGCGCGCGCCGCTACGTCGAGGTCTACCAGGAGATCGCGCCGTTCCTCGGCATCGTGGACCGGGCCCAGGGGGACGGCCCGAAGCTCTCGAAGTTCGAGGTGCTCACCGGCATGGCCTTCGCGGCCTTCGCCGACGCCCCCGTCGACGTGGCGGTGCTCGAGGTCGGGCTCGGGGGGAGCTGGGACGCCACCAACGTCGCCGACGCGGCGGTCGCGGCGATCACCCCGATCGACATCGACCACGTGAACTACCTGGGCCCGGAGCTCGGCGGGATCGCGGCCGAGAAGGCCGGCGTGATCAAGGAGGGCGCCGTCGCCCTGATGGCCGAGCAGGCGCCCGAGGCCGCGAAGGTGCTGCTCGAGCGGGCCGTCGCGATGGACGCCGAGGTCGCCCGCGCGGGCATGGAGTTCGGCGTGCTCGGCCGCGAGGTCGCCGTCGGCGGCCAGCAGCTGCGCCTGCAGGGGCTCGGCGGCGAGTACGACGACATCTACCTGCCGCTGTTCGGCGAGCACCAGGCCAAGAACGCGGCGCTCGCGCTCGCGACCGTCGAGGCGTTCTTCGGCGCCGGCGCCTCGCGCAAGCTCGACGTCGTCGCGGTGCGCGACGCGTTCGCGTCGGTCCGCGTCCCGGGACGGCTCGAGCGCCTGCGGTCCGCCCCGACCGTCGTCGTCGACGCCGCCCACAACCCGCACGGCGCCCGGGCGGCCGCCGCGGCCGTGCGGGACGAGTTCTCGTTCCGGCGGCTCGTCGGGGTCGTCGCGGTGATGGGCGACAAGGACGCCGGCGGCATCCTCGCCGCGCTGGAGCCGGTGCTCGACGAGGTCGTCGTCACCGCCGTCTCCTCGCCCCGGGCCATGGACGCCGACGAGCTCGGCAGCCTCGCCGTGGGCTACTTCGGCGCCGACCGCGTGGTCGTCGAGACCCGGATGGACGCCGCGCTGGAGACGGCGATCGGGCTCGCCGAGGAGACCGACGACGCCGAGGCGCCGGTCGCCGGCGCGGGCGTGCTCGTCGTCGGCTCGGTCGTCGCGGCGGGCGAGGCGCGGACGCTCCTGGGACGGGAGCCGGCGTGACGGCAGGAGACGGAGCGGAGCGGAGCTCGACCGTCGGCACCGACTACGTCGCCGAGGCCAAGAAGGCGTTCCGCGGGCCGGCCAGCGCCTGCCTGTCGCTCGAGATCATCATCGTGCCGCTGGCCCTGCTCATCATGGACAAGGTCGAGGGCGGGCTGACCCCGGCGAAGATCGCCTGGGTGGTCGTGCTGACCGTCGGGATGATCGTCGCGATCGCGCGGTTCTCCCGCCCCTGGGGCCTGCCGCTGGCCCTGGGCCTGCAGGTCCTCATGCTGCTGGGCTGGATCGTCTCGCCGTCGCTGGGCGTGCTGGGCGTCGTCTTCTGCCTCGTCTGGGCGGGCATGCTCTGGATGCGCCACGAGGTGCTGCGGCGTCGTGCCCAGTGGGCGGCCGGGAGCGGCTGAGCGCCCTCGCTACCCTCGGCGCCGACAGCGTGTCGCAACAAGAGGGGAACGACGTGGACGAGCGCACCCTGGTGCTGGTCAAGCCCGACGGCGTGCAGCGCGGCCTCATCGGCGAGGTCATCTCACGTATCGAGCGCAAGGGGCTGCGCCTCGTGTCGCTGGAGCTGAAGACCGTCGACCGCGGGCTCGCCGAGCAGCACTACGCCGAGCACGAGGGCAAGGGCTTCTACGAGGAGCTGATCGCCTTCATCACCTCGTCGCCGGTGGCGGCCCTGGTGGTCGAGGGCCCGCGCGCCATCGCAGCGTTCCGCCAGATCGCCGGCGGCACCGACCCCGTCGAGAAGGCCGTCCCGGGCTCCATCCGCGGCGACCTGGCCCTCGAGACCGGGTCGAACATCGTGCACGGCTCCGACTCGCCCGAGTCCGCCGAGCGCGAGATCAAGCTCTGGTTCGGGTAACCACCCGCTCCACCCCGTCGAGCACGGCGGGCCAGGTCGACCGCGCGAGGTCGTGCCCCATGCCGGGGACCTCCAGGAGCTCGGCACCGGGCACGGCCGCGGCGGTCGCCCGCCCGCCGGACGGGCGGATGATGCGGTCGCGGTCGCCGTGGATCACCAGGGTCGGGCAGGTCAGGGCCCCGAGGTCGGCGGTGCGGTCGCGTTCGCCGACGCACGCCGCGAGCTGGCGGTCGCCGCCGGCGCCGGTCTCGCGGGCGAACGCGCGGCGGGCCGTGACCCGCACGTCCTCGTCGTCCTCGGGCGTGCGGCCGGCCGAGCCGATCCTGCGGAACGAGGCGACGAGGTCCTCCACCGGGTCGGCGCCCGGTCGGCGCAGGAACTCGGCGACCAGCCGCGGGTGCGTCTTCCCGGTCCGCCGGTCGCCGGGACGGCCCATGATCGAGGTGAGGCTGAGCGTGCGGTCCGGGTGTCGGATCGCGACCTCCTGGGCCACCATCGCGCCGAGGCTCGCGCCGACGACGTGCGCGGCCGCGTCGAGGTGGGCGAGCAGGCCGGCCGCGTCGTCAGCCATGTCCCCGAGCGTGTAGACGGGCCGGGCCCGCCGCGTCAGGAACCCCCAGGCGCCCATGCCCCGGCCGCCCAGGTGGGTCGACCGCCCGACGTCGCGGTTGTCGAAGCGGACCACCCGGAAGCCCCGGTCGACCAGCGCGTCGCAGAAGTCGTCGCGCCACCAGTCCATCGACAGCCCGAGGCCCATGATCAGCAGGATCGTGGGCCGGTCCGGCTCGCCGATCACCTCGTAGCAGAGCTCCACGTCACCGACCGCGACGAACTCCTCACGCACGGTCCCGCCTTCGTCGGGGAGATCGTCGCGGTTCGACCGCCATCCGGGTCGGGAGGGCGTCGGAGGGTGCTCGTTACGCTGGGTCCGTGGTCGAGTCCGTGTTCGAGAGCCTGGAACCCCTGCTGCCGCGCGTGAAGAAGCCGGTCCAGTACGTGGGTGGCGAGCGCAACGCGGGGACCAAGCCGTGGGACTCGGTCCCGGTCCACTGGGCGCTCTGCTACCCCGACGCGTACGAGGTGGGCCTGCCCAACCAGGGCCTGATGATCCTCTACGAGGTCCTCAACGAGCGGGCCGACGCGCTCGCCGAGCGCACCTACGCCGTGTGGCCGGACCTCGCCGCGCTGATGCGCGAGCACGGGGTCCCGCAGTTCACCGTGGACGGGCACCGGCCGGTCGGGGCGTTCGACGTGCTCGGCGTCAGCTTCGCCACCGAGCTCGGGTACACGAACCTGCTCTCGATCCTCGACCTCGCGGGCATCCCGTTGCACGCCGCGGACCGCGACACGAGCCACCCCCTCGTCCTCGCCGGCGGGCACGCCGCGTTCAACCCGGAGCCGATCGCCGACTTCGTCGACATCGTCGCGCTCGGGGACGGCGAGGAGGTCGTCGGCGAGATCACCGAGGTCGTCGAGGCGACGCGGGGGTGCAGCCGCCGCGAGGTCCTCGAACGTCTCGCCGCCGTGCCCGGCGTCTACGTCCCGGGGCTCTACGACGTCAGCTACGGCGACGACGGCGCGATCGCGGCGGTGACGCCGACCAGTGAGGCCGCGCCGGCCCGCGTCCACAAGCGGACCACCTCGGACCTCGACGACTGGCCCTACCCGAAGCAGCCCCTGGTCCCGATGGCCGAGACCGTGCACGAGCGGATGAGCGTCGAGATCTTCCGCGGCTGCACGCGGGGGTGCCGGTTCTGTCAGGCGGGCATGATCACCCGGCCGGTGCGGGAGCGGTCGCCGCAGGGCGTGGGGGAGATGGTCGAGCAGGGTCTGAAGACCTCGGGCTACCACGAGGTCGGGCTGCTCTCGCTCTCGAGCGCGGACCACTCCGGCATCGGCGAGATCGCGAAGGGCCTCGCCGACCGCTACGAGGGCACCGGCACCGGGCTGTCCCTGCCGAGCACCCGCGTCGACGCCTTCAACGTCACCCTCGCCGAGGAGCTGACGCGGTCCGGGCGCCGCTCCGGCCTGACCTTCGCCCCCGAGGGCGGCTCGGAGCGGCTCCGCAAGGTGATCAACAAGATGGTCTCCGAGGACGAGCTCATCGCGACGGTCGGCACGGCCTACGAGCACGGCTGGCGCCAGGTGAAGCTGTACTTCATGTGCGGTCTGCCGACCGAGACCGACGAGGACGTCCTGCAGATCGCCACGATGGCCCACGGCGTCATCCGTGCCGGCCGGAAGGCCGCCGGCCGCGGCGACGTGCGCGCGACGGTGTCGATCGGCGCGTTCGTGCCCAAGCCGCACACCCCCTTCCAGTGGGCGGCGCAGGCCGACCCGGACGTCGTCGACGCGCGGCTGCGCAAGCTCCGCGAGGCGATCAACAGCGACCGCGGCCTGGGCCGCAACATCGGTCTGCGCTACCACGACGGGCAGCCCAGCCTCATCGAAGGCCTGCTCAGCCGGGGTGACCGGCGGGTCGGCCGCGTCATCGAGCGGGCGTGGCGCGACGGCCAGGAGTTCGACGGCTGGAGCGAGCATTTCTCCTTCGAGCGCTGGGTGGCCGCCGCCGACGCCGAACTCACCGACGTCGACCTCGCGTGGTTCACCACCCGCGAGCGGGACCAGGACGAGACCCTGCCTTGGGACCACCTCGACTCGGGCCTCGACCGCGGCTGGCTCTGGGACGACTGGCAGGACGCCCTGCACGCCGAGGAGCAGGACGACTGTCGCTGGACGCCGTGCTTCGACTGCGGCGTCTGCCCGACCATGGGCACCGAGATCCAGATGGCGCCGCCCGGCAGCGTGCCGCTGTCGATCACGCCCGTCGGGGACCGCACGTCCACGCCGGTCCGCAACCCGGCCTTCGCGGCCGACCGGGGCGCGTGAGGACGGTGGTCCCGGTGGCCGTCGCGACGCGCTCGTGAGCGCCGCCGCGTCCCGACCCGAAAGGCCCGAACGGCCCGAACGGCCCGGCCGCCCGGAGCAGCCGGATCCGCCCGGACGACCCGCACCCGAGGTCCGGGTCCGGCGGGCCGGGGCGGTGGACGGCGACGCGGTCGCGGCGCTGCGCCGGGCCTGGGTCGAGCAGCGCGGTCAGGTCGAGCCGGGCGCCGACCCGGGCTTCGAGCACGGGTTCGCGACGTGGTGGCGCGCCGAGCTGTCGCACCACGCGGTGTGGGTGGCCGAGGTCGCCGTGGACACGGAGCGGGGCGGCTGGGAGGTCGTCGGTTCGCTGGACGTCGCCGAGGTCGCCGCGATGCCCGCCCCCGGGCGTCCGGGGGAGCGGTGGGGCTACGTCGGCAGCCTCGTCGCCCTCGGCGCCGCGCCGCGGGGCGTCCCCCGCAGGCTCCTCGGCGCCGCCGTCGCCCACGCCCACGCCCACGGGCTGGCGCGCCTGGTGCTGCGGCCGTCCCCGACCGGGGCGGCGTTCTACCGCGCGGCCGGGTTCAGCCCGGCCGGGGACGAGATGATGGTCCTGCCCACGGGCGGACGAGGAGGGACGTGATGGCGACCGCACGCGCGAAGGCCGGCGACGCTCCGCACCCGTCGGCGCCGATCGCGGCCAAGCTGCGGATGCGCTACGCCAAGCGGGGTCGCGCGCGCTTCAGCTCGCACCGCGACGTCGCCCGCACCATGGAGTGGACTCTGCGGCGGGCCGGCGTACCGGTGGCTCTGTCGCAGGGCTTCAGCCCGCACCCGAAGCTCTCCTGGCTCGGGGCCGCCCCGACCGGCGCGGCGAGCGAGGCCGAGTACCTCGAGATCGGGGTCACCGAGGAGCTCGACCCGGCCGTGGTGGCCCGCGAGGTGGACGCCGCCCTGCCCGACGGGCTCGCGGTGGTCGAGGTGGTGCGGGCGGGTCCGGGCGCGATCGCCGACCGGATCGACGCCAGCCGGTGGGTCATCGACACGCCCGGCGTGCCCGACGAGCGTCTCCGCCCGGCGATCGAGACGTTCCTCGCGGCGACTGAGGTGACCGTCGAACGCCTGACGAAGAACGGGCCCCGGCCGCTCGACGTCCGCAGCGCCGTCGCCGAACTGGGGCTCACGCTCACCCGGACGGACGAACCGGAGGACGCGGACCGGGAGGACCGTGCACGAGCGGCGACGTGTGGGAGACTGATGACGGTCGTACGGCACACCACGCCGGCCGCACGACCCGACGACGTGTGCAGTGCGCTTCGCGCCGTCGCCGGCCTCGAGTTCCCGGAGCCCGTCAGGGCCACCCGGTGGGCGCAAGGTCGGCTCGACGAGCGCGGAGAGCTGGTCGATCCGCTCGCGGCGGACCGCGCGGCACCCACCGCGTAGTTCTCCGGACGGACCCCGGCCGGCCTCGGTACTGCCGACGCCGCCGTACTGCACGATCAGGCGGGTACCGGGCCCACCGGCCCGACCCACCGGCCGTGCCGCAGTCGGCGACCGTCCCCGACGGCCGCCTCGGCGAGACCACGCGAGGTCCCCGTGTGGCCGCGACCCCCGTGTCGCGCCCGGGGACGGAGGAGATCGATTGACCGACACCGACACCCCCACCGGCGAACCCACCGCCGCGGGGGATTCCGTCGCACCCGGACGCCCCGACGAGCAGGCCCTGGCCGCGCTCCCGGACAAGGTGCGAGTCCATGCGCTGGCCCGCGTCGTGGGCACCTCGAGCCGCGAACTGCTCGCGGTGCTCGCCCGCCTCGGGGTGGGTGCGCGCAGCGCGCAGTCGAGCGTCGACCGCGAGGTCGTCGCCCGCGTCGTCGACGACCTGTTCCCGACGCCGGGCTCGCCGGCCGGTGAGCCGGTGGCCGAGGCGACCGCGCCGACGGCCGGCTCCGCGCCCGACGAGCTGCCGGCCGCGCCCGAGGACGCCGCCGTCGACGAGTCCGCCACGACGCTGCCGGGCACCGCGCCGACCGCCGCGCCCGCCTTCGCGGCGCCGATGTTCCTGGCGCCCGAGTCCGGCGCGGACGGCGAGGGCTCGTCGCGGTCGCGGCGCCGTCGCGGGAGCCGCTCGACCGGGGTCGTCACCCCCGGGGAGCCGACCGAGACCGAGTCCACCGGCGACCACACCGCCGCCGAGGACGGCGAGGCCACCGAGGCGGCGTCGGCACCCACGGCCACCGAGGACGCCGGGTCCGCCGGGTCCGCCGGGTCCGCCGGGTCTGTCGGCGGGCCGGAGAGCCCCGACCCCTCCGACGACGACGGTGACGACGACGAGGGCGGCCGCCGCCGGCGTCGCCGGGGTCGCCGCGGTCGCGGGCGCGGGCGGGGCGGCAGCGACGACGCCGAGTCCGGTGACGACCAGACCTCCGGCGAGTCCGGCGAGTCCGGCGAGGCCGCCGACGGGTCGTCCTCCGACGACCAGACCTCCCGCGAGTCCGGCGAGGGCGACGACTCCGCCGACGCCGACAGCAGCGACGGCGACGACGAGGCGTCCTCGGGCGGCTCGCGCCGTCGGCGCCGGCGTCGCCGCCGGTCGTCCGAGGGCGACGGCGACGGTGACGAGGCCGAGCAGGACCCGCCGAACACCGTGACCCACGTGCGCGACCGGGTCGAGCGACCCGAGGGCGGACGGTCGTCGAACGACGAGGTCAAGGGCGTCAAGGGCTCCACCCGCCTGGAGGCCAAGCGCCAGCGCCGTCGCGACGGCCGCGAGTCCGGCCGCCGGCGGCCCTCGATCCTGTCCGAGTCCGAGTTCCTCGCCCGGCGCGAGGCCGTCGAGCGCACGATGGTGGTGCGCCAGCAGGCCGGCCGCAGCCAGATCGGGGTCCTCGAGGACGGCGTGCTCGTCGAGCACTTCGTCGCCGGCGACGGCCAGAACTCCATGGTCGGCAACGTCTACCTCGGCCGGGTGCAGAACGTGCTCCCGTCGATGGAGGCGGCGTTCGTCGACATCGGGCGCGGGCGCAACGCCGTGCTCTACGCCGGCGAGGTCAACTGGGACGCCTCGGGGCTCGAGGGCAAGCAGCGCAAGATCGAGCAGGCCCTGTCCACCGGCGACCAGGTGCTCGTCCAGGTGACGAAGGACCCGGTCGGCCACAAGGGCGCCCGCCTGACCACGCAGATCAGCCTGCCGGGCCGGTTCCTCGTGTTCGTGCCCGCCGGCGGCGCCACGGGGATCAGCCGCAAGCTGCCCGACACCGAGCGCAAGCGCCTCAAGGAGATCCTCAAGCGGATCGTGCCCGACGAGTCGGGTGTGATCATCCGGACGGCCGCCGAGGGCGTCAGCGAGACCGACCTCGAGCGCGACGTCCGCCGGTTGACCGCGCAGTGGGAGGCCATCGAGTCCTCGGCGGCGGACAACAAGAGCTCGAAGGGCCCGACCCTCGTCTACGAGGAGCCGGACCTGCTCATCCGCGTCGTCCGCGACATGTTCAACGAGGACTTCTCCTCGCTCGTCGTCTCCGGCGAGCGCGCGTGGGAGACGCTGGAGGGGTACGTGGAGCACGTCGCGCCGGAGCTCGCCGGGCGCCTGGTGCGCCACACGGGGCCGGAGGACGTCTTCACCGCGCACCGGATCGACGAGCAGCTGATCAAGGCGCTCGACCGCAAGGTGTGGCTGCCGTCGGGCGGCACGCTGGTGATCGACCGGACCGAGGCGATGACCGTCGTCGACGTCAACACCGGCAAGTTCACCGGCTCGGGCGGCAACCTCGAGGAGACGGTCACCCGCAACAACCTCGAGGCCGCCGAGGAGATCGTCCGCCAGCTCCGCCTGCGCGACATCGGCGGCATGATCGTCATCGACTTCATCGACATGGTCCTGGAGTCCAACCGCGACCTCGTGCTGCGGCGGCTCACCGAGTGCCTGGGCCGGGACCGCACGCGCCACCAGGTCTCCGAGGTCACCTCGCTGGGCCTCGTGCAGATGACCCGCAAGCGCGTCGGCCAGGGGCTGCTCGACGAGTTCTCGACCACGTGCGAGCACTGCCGCGGCCGCGGCGTCATCGTCTCGACCGAGCCGGTGATGGGTCACGAGCACGGCGGCAAGGGCAACGGCAACGGCAACGGGCAGGGCGCCTCGGACAAGAGCGACAAGGGCGACAAGAACGAGGGCAAGGACCAGGGCAGCGGCTCCGGTTCGGGCTCCGGCTCGGGGCGGCGCGGCCGTCGTGGCCGTCGCGGCGAGAAGTCCGACAGCGCCTCGCCCGCGACCGTCGCCGCGGCCTCCGGTCTCGTCGGCGGCCGTGACGCCGACGACGTGGCCGACGACGTCGCCGAGGCCGAGACGGCGGCCGACGCGGCGACCGAGGACGCCGGTGCCGTGACCGCGCCCGTCAGCGAGCCCGTGGCCGAGGCCTCCGAGGACGAGGTGGAGCTCGAAGCCGGTCTCGCCGAGGCGAGCGCGGGATCGGAGTCGGAGGACACCGGCGACTCCGAGGAGGCCGACGAGACGGAGGAGACCGACGAGGCGGTCACCGAGACCATCCACTCGGCGGTCCAGGCGGAGGTCGCGCTGGAGGCCGACCAGGCCGAGCACGTGCCCGGGGCGAACGGCGCCGGTCCGGCGCCGGCCGAGGAATCGCCCGTCCCGCGCGTCACGGGCGCGATCGGCGCCACCCCGGCCGGGAACGGCAACGGGAACGGCCATGGCCGGGACGAGGCGCTGGTGACCCCGGCGGGCACGCCCGGGGAGGCCGAGGACGAGGCCGCGGCGCCGGC
This sequence comes from Actinomycetospora sp. NBRC 106375, assembly GCF_030269665.1. Classification (GTDB taxonomy): domain Bacteria; phylum Actinomycetota; class Actinomycetes; order Mycobacteriales; family Pseudonocardiaceae; genus Actinomycetospora. The sequence goes on along the minus strand of NZ_BSTS01000009.1, from coordinate 210,131 downwards.
GGCGCCGGAGGTGCCCACCGGGGCCGGCTCGCGTCCCCGCCGTCGTCGTGCCGCGTCGCGCCCGGCGGGCCCGCCGGTGGGGGGAACGAGCAGTTGATGTCCGTCCGCGCCCCGGGTCGGCACCCGGGGTGCGGACGCCGACCCGCGGGCGGGTATCCTAGGTCGTCGGTGCCCGCCGGGTCAGCAGTCCTTGCCCGCGGCACCAGTGCGCCGGGCCCGCTCCGCACGGGCCGCGCCGGAGCCGGAAGTCCACGCAGACAGGAGCACCGCGGAAGATGTACGCGATCGTGAAGACCGGCGGCAAGCAGTACAAGGTCGCGGTCGGCGACGTCATCGACGTGGAGCTCCTCGACGGTGACACGGTCGATCTGCAGCCCGTGCTCGTCGTCGACGGCAGCACCGTGATCAGCTCGGCGTCCGACCTCGAGAAGGTGTCCATCTCCGGCAGCATCGTCGGGGAGAACAAGGGCCCGAAGATCAAGATCATGAAGTACAAGAACAAGACCGGGTACAAGCGGCGCGTCGGCCACCGCCAGCGCTACAGCCGCCTCGAGGTCACCGACATCTCGAAGTAAGGGGAGCAGTCATGGCTCACAAGAAGGGTGCGTCCAGCTCCCGCAACGGTCGCGACTCCAACGCCCAGCACCTCGGCGTCAAGCGCTACGGCGGCCAGGTCGTGAAGGCCGGCGAGATCCTCGTCCGCCAGCGCGGCACCAAGTTCCACCCGGGCACCGGTGTCGGCCGCGGCGGCGACGACACGCTGTTCGCCCTGGTCGCGGGCTCCGTGACCTTCGGGAACCGCCGCGGCCGCAAGGCCGTCAGCGTCATCCCGGCGGAGGAGACCGCCTCCGCCTGATCCGGCGGCACGGGGCGCAGCGGAGCTGCCGCGCCGAAGGCCGACGACTGCAGCAGTACCGTCAGGGGTGGGTCCGGGACACGGACCCACCCCTTTCGTTCGTCCGGACCGCCCTCGAGCGTGTGACGGTACGGACACTGGATGGCAGCGGTGGCCCACCGCTGGCACGACACACCGGAAAGGACACGCCGCGCGATGGCCCGCTTCGTCGACCACGTGACGCTGCACGTCACGGCGGGGGCCGGGGGCCACGGGTGCGCGTCGATCCGGCGGGAGAAGTTCGTCCCCCTCGGCGGGCCGGACGGGGGCAACGGCGGGCGCGGCGGTGACGTCGTGCTGGTCGTCGACCCCGGCGTCCACACGCTGCTCGACTTCCACCACCGCCCGCACGCGACGGCCGGCAACGGCCGCCCGGGGATGGGCAGCTTCCGCAACGGGGGCAACGCCGACGACATCGAGCTCGCGGTGCCCGAGGGCACGGTCGTGCTCGACACGGACGGCGACGTCCTCGGCGACCTCACCGGCCCGGGCACCCGGTTCGTCGCGGTCCGCGGCGGCCGTGGCGGGCTGGGCAACGCGGCCCTCGCGGGGCCCTCGCGCAAGGCGCCGGGCTTCGCGCTGCTCGGCGAGCCGGGAGAGAGCCGCGACCTGGTGCTCGAGCTCCGCTCGATGGCCGACGTCGGGCTCGTCGGCTACCCGAGCGCCGGGAAGTCCTCGCTGGTCAGCGCCCTCAGCGCGGCCAAGCCCAAGATCGCCGACTACCCGTTCACCACGCTCGCGCCGAACCTCGGTGTGGTCTCGGCGGGCGGGAGCACCTTCACCGTCGCCGACGTCCCAGGGCTCATCCCGGGCGCCAGCGCCGGCAAGGGCCTCGGGCTGGACTTCCTGCGCCACATCGAGCGCTGCTCGGTGCTCGTGCACGTCGTCGACTGCGCGACCTTCGAGCCCGAGCGCGACCCGGTGTCCGACATCCGCGCACTCGAGGCCGAGCTCGCCGCCTACACCCCGGCGCTGGGCACCGACCTCGCCGCGCGCCCCCGCATCGTCGCCCTCAACAAGATGGACGTCCCCGACGCCGCGGAGCTCGCCGACATGGTCCGCGAGGACGTCGCCGCCTTCGGCTGGCCGGTCGTCGAGATCTCCACCGCCTCGCGTCAGGGTCTCCAGGAGCTCGCCTACGCGATGGCCGCGGCGGTCGACGCCGAGCGGGCGGCGGCGGTGCCGTCGACCGCGCCCCGCGTGGTGCTGCGCCCCACCGCCGTCGACGACACCGGCTTCACCGTCGAGCCCGACCCCGAGGAAGGGTTCCTGGTCAAGGGCGAGAAGCCCGAGCGCTGGGTGCGCCAGACCGACTTCGCCAACGACGAGGCCGTCGGCTACCTCGCCGACCGGCTCGCCCGCCTCGGCGTCGAGGAGGCGCTGGCCGAGGCCGGCGCCCGGCCCGGCGACATGGTCACGATCGGCATCCACACCTTCGACTGGGAGCCGTCCACGCCCGCGGGCGTCGCGGCGATGCGCGGCAACCGCGGCACCGACCCGCGCCTCGAGGGCGCCGAGCTGGTCGACCGCCCGTCGGCGTCCGACCGCCGCGCGGCCCGCGACGAGCGCCGTCGCCACCACAGCGACGACGAGCTCGGCATCACCCCGTGGCACGAGGACTACGAGGACCCGGCATGACGGCCCGCGAGACGGTCGCGGGCGCGCGCCGGCTGGTGGTCAAGGTCGGGTCGACGTCGCTGACCAGCGTCGACGGCGGCCTGGACGTCGCCCGTCTCGACGCGCTCGTCGACGCGGTGGCGGCGCGGGCCAGCGCCTCGCAGGTCGTGCTCGTGTCCTCCGGGGCGATCGCCGCGGGCCTGCGCCCGCTCGGGCTCCCGCGCCGCCCCCGGGACCTCGCGACGCAGCAGGCCGCGGCCGGCGTCGGTCAGCTCCACCTCACCCGCGCGTACGCCGAGGCCTTCGCCCGCCACGGCCGCACGGTCGGTCAGGTACTGCTGACCTCCCACGACGTCGTGCGGCGCCAGCCCTACCGCAACGCGCAGCGGACGTTCGAGCGGCTGCTCGGCCTCGGCGTGGTCCCGGTGGTCAACGAGAACGACACCGTCGCCACCGACGAGATCCGCTTCGGGGACAACGACCGCCTGGCCGCCCTCGTCGCCCACGTGATCTCGGCGGACGCGCTGGTGCTGCTCTCCGACGTCGACGGCGTCTACGACGCCGATCCGCGCTCGCCGGGCGCGTCGCTCGTCCGGGAGGTCACCGGCGGCGCGGACCTCGCCGGGGTGCGCGTCGGCAAGCCCTCCTCCCTGGGCACCGGGGGGATGGCGTCCAAGCTCGCCGCCGCCGACCTCGCCAGCGGCGCCGGGGTCCCGGTGCTGGTGGCCGCGGCCGCCGACGCGCCGGCCGCCCTCGACGGCGCCGGCGTCGGCACCGTGTTCGCCCCGTACGGCCCGCGGCTGTCGGCGCGCCGGTTCTGGCTGCGGCACATGGCCGGCACCCGCGGGCGGCTGCACCTCGACGCCGGCGCGGTCCGTGCCGTGGTCGGGCGCCGCCGTTCCCTGCTCGCCGCGGGGATCACCGGCTCCGACGGCGACTTCGAGTCCGGCGACGTGGTCGATCTCGTCGACCCGCGCGGCGAGGTCGTGGCCCGCGGTGTCGTCGCGTTCGACGCCGAGGAACTGCCCGAGATCTCCGGGCGCTCGAGTGAGGACCTCCCGCCCGAGATGCGCCGGGAGGTCGTGCACGCCGACGACCTGGTGCCGGTCGTCCCGGCGATCCCCGACCCCGCCGCCCCCGCCGAGGTGAGCTCGCCGTGACCACCACGTCCCCGACCCCGGCCACCGACACCGGGACGGACCCCGCGGAGATCGTCACCGACTGCGGCCGTCGCGCGTCCGCGGCGGCGCCGCGGATGGCCGCGGCGTCCGACCACGAGGTCGCGCAGGCGCTGCGCGGGATGGCGGCCCTGCTCGCCGAGACCGCCGACACCGTGCTCGCGGCCAACGCCACCGATGTCGAGGCGGCCGAGCGGGCGGGGACGACGTCGGCGCTCGTCGACCGTCTCCGGCTCGACCCGGGCCGCCTCGACGGGCTGGCCCAGTCGCTGCTCGACCTCGCCGACATCGCCACGCCCGCGGTGGACACCGTCCTCGAGGAACGCCCCGACGGGCTGCGGCTGATCGAGCGCCGCCGTCCCGTCGGCGTCATCGGCGCGAACTTCGAGGCGCGGCCCAACGTGGTCATCGACGTCGCCTCGCAGCTGATCAAGTCCCGCAACGCCGGCGTCCTGCGCACCGGCGGCGCCGCGCTCGCCTCGGCCACGGCGCTGATGGAGGCCGTCGTCGCCCCGGCGCTCGCGGGCGCGGGACTCGACCCGGACGCGGTCGTGCTCGTCACCGATCCACGCCGCGAGTGCGCTGTCGAGCTGGTGCGTCACCCGGATCTCGTCCCGCTGGTGATCCTGCGCGGCTCGGGCGACACCACCCGCTCGCTCGGTCTCGAGGCCGCCCAGCACGGTGTGCGCACCCTCGCCCACGCCGACGGCGGCGGCGTCCTCTACGTCGACCGCGCCGCGTCGGTCGAGCTCGCCCACCAGATGGTGACGTCGTCGATCGACCGGCTCGGCGTCTGCAACCGCCTCAACCTGCTGCTCGTCGAGCGTCACCGGTGGGACGAGATGCTGCCCGGGCTGACCGCGCTGCTCGACGGGCACGGGCTGCGGGTCTCGCTGCCCCCGCACACGCACGCGCTGGGCCACGAGTGGGCGCTCGACGACGGCAACGAGGCCACCGTGACCGTGGCCCCGGCCGACGGTCCCGCCGACGCCGCGGCGATCGCCAACCGGGAGACCTCGGGGCTCGCGGCCGCCATCGCGACCGCCGACGAGGCCGCGGCGCGGGTGTTCCTCGACACCTACGCCGGCACCGGCGCGTTCTGGAACGCCACGACCCGCCTGCTCGACGGCGTCAAGCTGCGGCGCGTTCCCGAGACCGGCATCAACGTCGACCACGTCCCCGGCCCGCGGGGCCCGGTCGTGTTCACCGACCTGTGCCTGCGTCAGTACGTCGTCGTGCCGGCCTCGACGGCGATCGGGCACCCGGAGTAGGTCAGCCCTCCGACTCGGCGATCGCCTTGATCTTCTTCAGCGTCGCCCGCATGTTCCGGCGGTTGGTCTTCCCGCGGGCCCAGCCGGCGAGGGCCCAGTAGATCCGGGTCGCGGCGCTCGGCGTGAGCCGGAAGGACTCGGTGACGTCGGTGCCCTGACCCGCCGGCTCGAACCGGTAGTGCCAGTTGTTGATCGAGCGGTCGCCGACGACGACCTCGAAGCCGAACTCCCGGCCGGGCTCGCACGCGGTGATGCGGCAGACCGACCAGTACGTCGGGCCCTTGCCGTTGCGCTTGACGTGCCCCTTGAAGCGGGTGCCGACGGCCGGCCCGCTCGCGCCGTCCATCCACCTCGCCTCGAACGTCTCCTCGCTGTAGCGGTGCGTCTGGGTCACGTCGGCGACGAGCCACCACACGCTCTCCGGGGATGCCTCGATGTGCTCGGTCACCGCGTCCTGCATCGTCCGCCTCCTTGATCGACCCGCGGCACCGTCCCACGGACGGCCGCCCGCGGCGCGACGATGGGGTCATGCTCAGCACCGAGGACGTCCTCGCGATCCAGGCCCTGCTCGCCGACTACGGCCACGTCGTCGACGACCACGACTGGGACCGCGCCCACGAGGTCTTCGCCGAGGACTTCGTGTTCGAGCGCGGCGACGGCCGGCCGGACCTGCACGGCGTCGCCGACATCGTCGCCACGTTCAAGGGCCGCAACATGTACGCGCACGTCACGACGAACACCACGATCCGCGAGGACGACGACGGGACGGTGCGGGCGCACAGCAAGTTCCTCGGCTTCCCCAACGAGGGGCCGCCGGTGACGGGCGACTACCGCGACGTCGTCGTCCGCACGCCCGCGGGGTGGCGGCTGCGGCACCGCCACGCCGAGATCCGCGCACGGAAGTTCTTCGACTGACGGTCAGGACGGGACCTGGTCGCGCAGGACGCGCTTGAGCAGCTTTCCCGACTGGTTGCGGGGCAGCTCGTCGACGAAGTGGACGTGCTTGGGCGTCTTGTAGCCCGCGAGACGGCCGCGCGCGTGAGCGATCAGCTCCTCCGGGGTCGCGTCCGCCCTGCGGACCACGAAGGCCGTCACGGCCTCGATCCAGCGCTCGTCCGGCGTGCCGATCACGGCGACCTCGGCGACGGCCTCGTGGGTGTAGAGCGCGTCCTCGACCTCGCGCGAGGCGACCAGCACCCCGCCGGTGTTGATCACGTCCTTGATCCGGTCGACGACCGTGATGTACCCCTGCTCGTCGATCCGCACGAGGTCGCCGGAGTGGAACCAGCCGTCCCGGAAGGCCTCGGCGGTCTCCTCGGGCTTGTCCCAGTAGCCCTCGCAGAGCTGGGGCGAGCGGTAGACGACCTCGCCAGTGCCGCCGGGCTCGACGTCCTCGCCGTCGTCACCGACGACCCGCAGCTCGACGAACAGCACCGGCCGCCCGCACGAGTCGGGCCGCTCGTCGTGCTCCTCGGGCTGCAGCACGGTCGCGAGCGGGCCGATCTCGGACTGGCCGAAGCAGTTGTAGACCCCGAGCGCGGGCAGGGCCTCGCGCAGCCGGTTCAGGATCGGTACGGGCATGATCGACGCGCCGTAGAACGCCTTGCGCAGGCTCTCCAGGTCGCGGGTGCCGAAGTCGGGGTGGTTGACCAGCGGCACCCAGACGGTGGGTGCCAGGAAGATCGCGCCGATGCCGTCGGCCTCGATGCGGCGCAGGATCTCCGGGATGTCCGGCGCCTCCATGAGGTGGTTGGTCGCGCCGACCATCAGGTAGGGCATGAGGAAGAGCTGCATACCGGCCGAGTGGTACAGCGGCATCGCGTGCAGCGGGCGGTCGTCCTCCGACATCTGGAGCGAGTGCACGCCCGAGACGTACTCGTGGACCAGGCCGCGGTGGGTCATCATCGCGCCCTTGGGTCGGGAGGTCGTGCCCGAGGTGTAGAGCAGCTGCACGAGGTCGGTGTCGGCGACGGTGACCGTCAGCTCCGGGATCGGGCCGTCGGACGCCCGCTCCAGCAGCGAGCCCGGCGTGTCACGCAGCGGCACGACCTGCTTGGGCTGCTGGGGCAGGGCGGAGACGGGCCCGGCGAGGGCGGGGTCGACGAGGAGCAGCCGGCTGCCCGACTGGTCGATGAGGTAGGCGAGCTCGTCGCCGGTCAGGGCGTAGTTGATCGGCACGTGGATCGCGCCGATCCGCGAGCACCCCAGGAACGCGAGCAGGTACGCGTCGGAGTTCTTCCCGTAGGTGGCGACGCGGTCGCCGGCGGCCACCCCGAGCTCGGTGAGGAAGCCGGCGGCGCGGGTGACGGCGTCGTCGAGGGCGCGGTAGGTCCAGGTGCGGTCGGCGAAGTGCAGGGCGACGCGGTCCGGGGCACGCCGCGCGCTGCGGGTCAGGACGCCGTCGACGGTGCTGGAGCGGGTGTCCACGTGGTCTCCTCGACGGACGGTGCGGGATCAGGCGTGGGCGTCGCCGACCGACACCTCGCCACCGGCGGCGACATCGGCATACACCCCGGCGCACGCCCACTTCCCCGCGACCTCCGGCTTCTCGATCATGATCCGGTTGTTCTTCGCGACCGTACGCAGGGTGTTGCGGTCGTCGGGCAGCTCCTCCTGCGCCATCGTCGTCATGACGCAGCGCATGGTCTGGAACGTGTAGGCCACCCGGACCCCGTCGCCGAGCGTCATCTCCCGCCCCGGCCAGTCGTTCTCGGCGAAGCCGGGCTCAGTGTCGGCCAGGACGATGTTGGGCCGGTAGCGCCGCACGTCGAACGAGCTCTCGGGCGCGAGCTCGGCCAGCCGCGCGAGCGTCGACTCCGTGACGACGTGCAGGGCGGCGAGGTCGTAGAAGCGCCCGGGCGGGGCGAACGCGGCGACGTCGAAGCTGCTGATCGCCTCGCCGGTGTCCTCCTGGCGCGACGTGGTGGCGTCGATGATGTGCTCGGGCGCGAGGCTCTCGCGGTCCATGTCGTCGAGGTCGGCCCAGAGCTCCTCGAACTTCGGCGCGTCGGGCGCCGTGGTGACCAGCCGGACCTCGCGACCGAGGGCGTCGGACAGCGCCCGGTCGAGGTCGGCGTCGTCGCTGCGGCGGGTCGACCCGTCCGGGAAGGTGATCACAACCGGCGGCGCGGGCTCGCCGGGCACCGGCTCGCCGGCGAAGGTCGCGGAGAACCGGAGCAGCTCGGCCCACCGCTTCGGCACCTTCGCGCTCGCGATGATGCCGGTCTCGACGTCGAGGACGGCGTACGCGCGGTCGCCCACGACCCCGCGTTCGTCGAGGACGGCGCGGCCGAGGGACTCCCCGAGCATCGACTTGACGGGGTAGCGGTACAGCGCGGCGATCGTCACACCGGAGGGCATATCACCCGCCGCCGCCCGCCGGGAACGGTCCGATCGATCAGGTCCGTCCGCGAGCCGCCAGGGACAGGGCCGCCGCGGCCAGGACGAGCCCGGCGACGACGAGCGCGTAGGACCCGAGCCAGACGTGCTTGGCGAGCTCGCAGTACCCGTCGCCGAGGACGGCGACCAGCACGATGCCGACGCCGGTGCCCGCGAGGAGCGCGGCGACCCGCAGAAGACCCACGGCGGGCGGGGTCGCCGCGCGGTCGAGCACGGTCCCGGCGACACGGCGGGTCGGGAGCAGGGTCAGCGCGCCGCCGAGCAGGGCCAGCGCGACGACCGTCGGCGGCACCCACCGGCCCGGGAGCCCGTCGAGATAGGCGAACATCACGCCCGTGTAGGGCGAGCCCTCCGGTGCGCGGGTCAGCGGGACCTCGACGCCGTCGACGGTGCGCGGTCCGGCGGACTGCGGCGGTACTCGGTCACGACGACGCCGTGGGCCGTCGCGAAGCCGTCGGTGGTGTCGGGCACGAGCCCGGCGAGGCAGGACAGGCGGGGCCCGTCGCCGTTGTCGGCCGCCCCGATCGCATCACCGCCGACCAGACCGAGGCGCAGCACGAGGGTCGCGCCCACCAGCAGCGCGACCAGGACGGCGACGAGCAGGCGGTGCCCGGCGCCCGACCGTGCGGACGGCGCCGCGTCGGCCGCGCCGTCCGGCGCCGCGACCGAGGGGGACGCGGCACCATCGCGCTCGGAGGGCCTCGTCCCCGCGGTCATCGTCCTCCTCGGGCGGCCCGGTCACGGGCCGCGATGTTCTCTCCGGCACGGCCCGACGGTGCTCGTGGCGCGACCGAGGGTGCCAGAGCGGAGGGTCCGGCCGACGGCCGCGTCAGCCCGTGGTGGCCAGCACCAGGGGCAGTACCGCCGGCGCCCCGGCCCGGCGCAGCAGCGCCGCCGCGACCGTGAGCGTCCAGCCCGAGTCGGCGACGTCGTCGACCAGCAGCACCGGTCCGTCGCTCGGGTCCAAGCCCGAGGGCACCGAGAGCCGCGACCACACCTCGGCGAGGCGCTGCGCGGAGTTGGGGGCCTCCGGCTCGGCGTCGTCCTCCGGGTCCTCGTAGATCGGCGGTGCGGTGTCGGCCAGCGCGCCGAGCAGCGGCAGGCGCCCGATGCTGCCGATGCGCTGGGCGAAGCTCTCGACCAGGACCGGGCGCCGGCGCGATGGCAGCCAGACGACGCTCGCGGGCCGCTGCGCCCAGTCCCAGCCCTTGAGCACCTCGACGGCCGCGTCCACCGCGGCGTCGGGGACGAGGTCGTCGGCGCGCAGCAGGGGGCGCAGGCGAGGGCCCCAGCCCACGTCGGTGAGCCGGCCCAGCGCGCGTCCCTCCTCGGCGGCCTCCTCGGGCTTGATCTTGCCCTTGAGCGGCACGTCGAGGGCGTCCATGCCGCTGGGCCACTGCTTGCGCGGGGCCAGCGGAACGCCCGGCCGGTCGAGCGTCGTCTGCGCCTGGACGCGGACGTCCTCGCCGATGGTCGGGTCGGCGTGCCGGCCCGTGCAGTTGTCGCAGCGTCCGCACGGCGCGGCGCCCGGGTCGTCCAGCTGGCGGCGCAGGAACTCCATGCGGCAGCCGTCGGTGGCGATGTAGTCGAGCATCGCCTGCTGCTCCACGCGCCGGGCCTTGGCCAGCCCCGTGTACCGCGCGCCGTCGTACTCCCACGGCTCGCCGGTGGCCTCCCAGCCGCCTTTCACGCGGCGGACCGCCCCGTCGGTGTCGAGGACCTTGAGCATCATCTCCAGGCGCCCGCGGCTGAGCTCGACCCGTGGCTCGAGCGCGGCGGTGGACAGAGGGCGCCCGGCGTCGCCGAGCACACTGAGGGCGACCCGGACCTGGGGCTCGGCGGGGAAGGCCAGGGACGCGAAGTAGGCCCAGATGTCGCGGTCCTCCGGGCCGGGCAGCAGGAGCACCTCGGCGCGCTCGACGCCGCGGCCGGCGCGGCCGATCTGCTGGTAGTACGCCACCGGCGACTGCGGCGCCCCGAGGTGGATGACGAAGCCGAGGTCGGGCTTGTCGAAGCCCATGCCCAGCGCGCTCGTCGCCACCAGCGCCTTGACGCGGTTGGCCAGCAGGTCGTCCTCGGCGCGCTCGCGGTCGGCCGGGTCGGTCTTGCCGGTGTAGGAGGCGACGGCGTGGCCGCGCTCGCGCAGGAACTCCGCGAGCTCGTCGGCCGTCGAGACCGTCAGCGTGTAGACGATGCCGGAACCCGGCAGGTCGTCGAGGTGCTGGGCGAGCCAGGCGAAGCGGTCCGCCCCCTTGTCGAGCGGCAGGACCCCGAGGCGTAGCGACTCGCGGTCGAGCTCGCCGCGCAGCACGAGCGCCCGGTCGTGGCTCTGCGAGACCCCCAGCTGGTCGGCCACGTCGGTGGTCACGCGGTCGTTCGCCGTGGCCGTGGTGGCGAGCACGGGGACGCCGTCGGGGAGGTCGGCGATGAGGGTGCGCAGCCGGCGGTAGTCCGGCCGGAAGTCGTGGCCCCAGTCGGAGATGCAGTGCGCCTCGTCGACCACCAGCATGCCCGCGGTGCGGCTGAGCTCGGGCAGCACCTGGTCGCGGAACTCGGGGTTGTTGAGCCGCTCGGGGCTCACGAGCAGCACGTCGACCTCGCCGGCCTGGACCTGGGCGTAGACGTCCTGCCAGTCGTCGGTGTTGGCCGAGTTGACCGTCACCGCATGGATACCGGCCCGGCCCGCCGCGTCGATCTGGTTGCGCATCAGCGCGAGCAGGGGGCTGACGATGACCGTCGGACCCTTGCCCGCGGCGCGCAGCAGCGCCGTGGCCACGAAGTAGACCGCCGACTTGCCCCATCCGGTGCGCTGCACCACCAGGGCCCGCCGACCCTCGGCGACCAGCGCGTGGATGGCCGCCCACTGGTCCTCGCGCAGCGCCGCCCCGGGTCCCGCGAGGCGCTGGAGGGTGGCCTCGGCGTCGGAGCGCAGATCGGCCTCGGTGGTCGTCATGTCCCCATGGTGGCCGACGGGTCCGACAGCGCGGGGGTGGTCCCACCGGGACGAGAAGTCAGTGTCGCCTCAGTGGATCAGCAGCAGACCGCGGAGATCACCGACGAGGCCGCGCTGCGCGCGATCGTCTCCGAGCCACCCGCAGTCGTCGCCGACACCCACAGGTCGGGATGCTCTTCCTCGTGCCCGGTCACGACCACACCCCTGCGGATCAACGGTCGCGCCCGGATCCTCGCGCATCCGCCGTTCGCGGACCGGTTCACGGTGAAGGGCACGGTCCCCGAGCTCGCCGTGGTCGTCGACCCGGCTGCCTGGCCCGGCCAGCGTGACGTGCCCTCGGCCGGGAGGATCGCGAAGAGCCAGTCGGGCACGCACGTCCCCGCCGCCGCGATCGACGCGGCGTCCGCGGTGGACGCGCGGACGAACCGCTACTGACCAGGTCAGGCGCGCGCGATCGGCGTGGTCGCGGCGACCATCGGGATGGCCTCGGTGGGGGAGTCCTCGACGGCGTACCCCACCGGCTCGGCCTCGACCACCGGCTCCTCGACCACCGGGTCGGGCGCCTCGCCCGCCCCCACGTAGCGCACCGCGAGCGCTCCCGCGGCCCGTCGCACCGCCAGCGCGCTGGTCGCGGCGCCGATGAGCATCAGGGCGCCGACGTTCTCGCCCAGCTCCTCGACGTGGTAGGCGAGGACCTCGACCGCGTGGTTGCTTGCGTTGCTCGCGATCACCGCGCCCTCGATGCCCTCCAGGCCGAGCGCGAAGAAGAACAGCACGCCGAGCCCGCCGACCAGCAGCCAGCGCGGCCGCCCCCGCAGGCGCAGCGCCAGCGCGCCGACGATCACCGCGATCACCAGCGCGACGCCCGCGCCCGGGATGACCCAGTAGAAGGAGAACGTGCCGCCCGGGGTCGCCGGCGCCGCCGCGCCCTCGGGTTTGAGCATGTCGCCGACGCGCTCGTGGATCGAGGTCATGTCGTCGAGCGACATCCCCGCGAGGATCACGGCCGTGACGAGCCACCCGACCGCGGCCCGCGCACCCTGGGCCCGTCCGACCAGGCCGGTGACCAGGTGCGCGACCGCGGCCGCGGCGAGCAGACCGACGGCCCACCACGTCGGGAGGTTGCCCTCGGCGTCGACGTTGAGGTAGCCGATCCACTGCTGGAGCTTCGGGCCCGGCGCCGGGAACGCGAGCGTCACGAGCAGGCTCAGCGCGCTGAGGGCGAGCGTCGGCACGACCAGGCCGAGCCACAGCGTCCGGCGGCCGAGGTCCGGCCGCTCGTGCGAGGTGCGCGCGTCGGTGTCGTCGGTGCCCGCCGGAGCGACGCGCAGGTCGGCATCGTCGCGGACCACCCGGACCGCGCACACCGTCGCGAGCAGCAGGCCCGCCGCGCCGGCGTCCTGGAGACCCTCGGCGACCTCGGCGAGCGCGCGGCCGCCCGGCCCGAGCGTCCGGGTCAGCAGCTCGCTCGCCAGGGCCCCGGCACCGAACAGTGCGACCGCGGCGACCATCCACCGCCCGTGCGGGAGCCGCCGGGCGAGCACCACGAACGGCACCGCGAGCACGACGCCCGCGACCACCGCCGTGGGCAGCCAGTCGGTGGTCAGGGGGGTGGAGCCGACGACCTGGCGCGCGAGGCCGTCGACCCGGGTGTGGAACCCGGTCGCGACGCACAGGGACGCCAGCGTCGGCCCGACCGCGGCGCCGCCCCACCACCAGGCGGCCCGTCGGTCCCGGGTGCGCGCGGCGAGCCCGGCCGCGAGGCACGCCACCGCGGTGAGCAGCAGCAGCATCGCGTACAGCCACGTCGGCAGGTTGTAGGGCTCCAGCGCGTCGACATAGGCCCACAGCCCCGCCGGCGCCGGGCGCAGGAGCGCGGTGACGAGGCCCAGGACCGTGGTGAGCGCCACCGCGGCGGCGAGCGCCACCGCGAGCAGCCGCACGGGGGAGACCGTCCGGTTCACGTTCACCTCACGTTCAACGAGGTGACGTCCGGGTGGTTTCTCCGGGACGTCCGGGATTCCCCCGCGTGAGGGTGCGAGCGGGCCACATCGCCGGGACAACACGGGATACGTTGGGCAGGATGCGGCCCGTGAGCACCGAGCCGGTCGACCAGAGGGCCCAGAAGCCGCTGTTCGACTCCGTCGAGGACGTGACCACCCGGCTCGCCGACGTCGGGTACCTCGCGTCCACGGCCGTCGCGACCACCGTCTTCCTGGCCGACCGCCTGGGCAAGCCGCTGCTCGTCGAGGGTCCCGCGGGCGTCGGCAAGACGGAGCTGGCGCGCGCCGTCGCCGACGCGACGGGCTCGGGCCTGGTGCGCCTTCAGTGCTACGAGGGCATCGACGAGGCGCGCGCGCTCTACGAGTGGAACCACGCGAAGCAGCTGCTGCGCATCACCGCGAGCCAGGGCGAGTCGTGGGACGACGCGCGCGACGACGTCTTCTCCGAGGAGTTCCTGCTCCCGCGCCCGCTGCTCACCGCGATCCGGCGCACCGACCCGACGGTGCTGCTGGTCGACGAGACCGACAAGGCCGACGTCGAGGTCGAGGGACTGCTGCTCGAGGTGCTCGGCGACTTCCAGGTCACCGTGCCGGAGTGGGGCACGATCACCGCCAATCAGCGCCCCTTCACGCTCCTGACCTCGAACGCGACCCGCGAGCTCTCCGAGGCCCTCAAACGCCGCTGCCTGTTCCTGCACCTCGACTTCCCCGACCCCGAGCTCGAGCGGCGCATCGTGCTCGCCCGCGTGCCCCAGCTACCCGAGGCGCTGGCCGAGGAGCTGGTGCGGATCGTCGGCGTGCTGCGCAGCATCCAGCTCCGCAAGGCCCCGTCGGTATCCGAGACGATCGACTGGGGCCGCACGCTGCTCGCCCTCGGGCTCGACACCCTCGACGACGAGACCGTGCGCTCGACCCTCGGCGTCGTCCTCAAGCACCAGGCCGACGCCCAGAAGGCCGTCGCCGAGCTGCGGCTGAACTGAGATGACGCCCGTCGTCCAGGGCGGTCTGCCCGCCCACCTCGTCGACTTCGTCGGCGCGCTGCGCCGGGCGGGGATCGCGGTGGGCCCCGGGGAGTCGGTGGACGCCGCGGCGGTGATCTCCGAGCTCGACCTGCTGCGTCGCGAGCAGCTGCGCGAGGGCCTGGCGGCGGCGATGCTGCGGCGTTCCGGGCAGCGCGCGGTGTTCGACGCGCTGTTCGACCTGTGGTTCCCGCTGGGGCAGGGAGCCGCGCTCGGTGAGGTCGCGCTGCCCTACGCCGAGGACGGGTCGGTCGACGTCGAGGCGCTGCGCGACCTGCTCGCCGGGCTGCTGCGCGACGGCGACACCGCGGCGATGGCCGAGCTGGCCCGCGCGATCGTCGACGGCCTCGGTGCCGTGGGACGAGGCCAGGGCCAGGGAGGTCAGGGACAGGGCCATGGCGGGGGCGGCGGGGATCGCGGCGAGGGCGGCGGTCAGCAGGGAGGACAGCCGTCGACGTGGTCGGCCTACCAGGCCCTCAACGCCGTACGCCCCGAGACGCTGCTCGCCCGCGTGCTCGCCGACCTGCGCGGCGGCGCGGACGCGGACTGGGACAGCCCCTTCGCCGAGGAGGTCTCCCGCCGGCAGGTCCGCGAGCGCATCGCGTCGTTCCGGCGGATGGTCACCGACGAGGCCCGCCGCCGCGGCGCGGAGATCCGCGGGCGCGAGGCCGCGGCGCGCACGGGGGTACCGAAGCAGGGCGACCGCGTCGACTTCCTCACCGCCAACTCCGAGCAGCTCGCCGACCTGCGCCGCCGCGTCGCCCCGCTCGCCCGTCACCTGGCGTCGCGGCTGGCCGCGCGGCGCCGGCGCGCCCGTCGCGGGCCGATGGACCTGCGCCGCACCCTGCGCCGGTCGATGTCCACCGGCGGGGTCCCGATGCGGCCCGCGTTCCGCCGGCCGCGCCCCGGGCGCCCCGAGCTCGTGCTGCTCTGCGACGTCTCGGGCTCGGTCGCGGGGTTCAGCCACTTCACGATGATGCTGGTCCAGGCCCTGCGCGAGCAGTTCTCCCGTATCCGGATCTTCTGTTTCGTCGACGGCTGCGTCGAGGTCACCGACCTCTTCGGCCCGAACGCCGACCTGGGTGGCGTCATGGCGGACATCACCGCGCGCCCCGGACTGATCGCCTTCGACGGGCACAGCGACTACGGCGCGGCGTTCGGACGCTTCCGCGAGGGCTGGCCCGACGTCGTCGGCCCGCGGACCTCGCTGCTCGTGCTCGGCGACGGTCGCACCAACTACCGCGACCCGAACCTCACCGTCCTCGGCGACCTCGCCGGCGCGGCCCGCCACGCGCACTGGCTCAACCCCGAGCCGCAGGCCCAGTGGGGCACGGGCGACTCGGCCGCGCGCCGCTACGGCGAGGTCGTCCCGATGCACGAGTGCCGCACCGCGGCGCAGCTCGCGGGCGTGGTGTCGGGACTGCTGCCGGTGTGAGCGCACCTAGGCTGAACGGATGAGCGGCCGCCGGATCGGGGTCATGGGCGGCACCTTCGACCCCATTCACCACGGCCACCTCGTGGCCGCCAGCGAGGCCCAGGTCCGCTTCGAGCTCGACGAGGTCGTGTTCGTCCCGACCGGCCAGCCCTACCGCAAGGAGAGCCGCTCGGTCAGCCCGGCCGAGGACCGCTATCTCATGACGGTCGTCGCCACCGCCTCGAACCCGCGGTTCACCGTCAGCCGCGTCGACGTCGACCGGATGGGCCCGACCTACACCGTCGACACCCTCTCCGACCTCGCGACGATCTTCCCCGAGGACGAGCTGTTCTTCATCACCGGCGCTGACGCCCTCGAGCAGATCCTGTCGTGGCACCGCGCCGACGAGATGTTCGGGCTCGCGCACTTCGTGGGCGTCACCCGGCCCGGCTTCGACCTCGACGGCGACCACCTGCCGAGCGGCGCGGTGAGCCTGCTCGAGGTGCCCGCCATGGCCATCTCGTCGACGGCCTGCCGCGAGCGCGTCGCGGCGGGGGAGCCGGTCTGGTACCTCGTGCCGGACGGGGTCGTGCAGTACATCGCCAAGCGCGGGCTGTACCGCGAACGGGGTCAGGGGTGGGTGCTCGGTCCGACGGAGCACGTCGCCTCCGAGTAGCGGCCGCGTCCATCGTTCGCCGCATCGACGACACGAACGAGTGACATCGCGACGCGGTGACTAACGCCGCTCCGTGAGCAAGCGAGATCCACTCTGAGTGCCGCCCGTCGGGGGCGGGTCCAGGGGAACGGATCTCGGATGATCATGCCGCCGCCCGCCGCCGCACCGGTCCAGTCACCGCCGCGTCGTACGTCCCGGGGGCTCATCGCCGCCCTCGTGGTGCTCGGCATGCTCGTCGCGGCCGCCGCCGGGATGCTCGTGGCCCGCGAGATGAGCGCGCCGACCGACGTCGCGCTCGAGTCCGTCTCCACCGCCGGTGCCGACCCGTTCATGCCGAGCGTCGGCACGGACGCCGTCGACGTCCGCCCGGTCGCGAACACCACCGGCCGCCACTCCGGCACGACCCCCGGCCTCTACGGCGGCTCCGGCAGCAACACCTGCGACCGCGAGCAGCTCAGCCGCTTCCTGGGTGAGCACCCGGACCGCGCGGCCGGCTGGGCGTCGGTCCTCGGCCTGCAGGACTCCTCGACGTCGTCGATCTCGCGCTACGTCGACGGGCTGACCAGCGTCGTCCTGCGCTCGGACACCTACGTCACCAACCACGGCTGGGTCGGCGGCCACGTGACCTCGTGGGCCTCGGTCCTGCAGGCCGGCACCGCCGTCCTCGTCGACCGGTACGGCAACCCCGTCACCCGCTGCTTCTGCGGCAACCCGCTCTCCGCGCCGCAGTCCTTCAGCTCCGTGGCCTACTACGGCCCGCGCTGGTACTCGTTCACCTCGAACTCGATCACGGTGATCAACCACCAGACGACGACCGTGACGAACAACTACACGATCGTCGACGTGCACACCGGCCGCGGCTGGGACCGCCCCGTTGGCAGCGACGGACACCACGACACGATCAACGTGAACATCACGAACAACTACTTCCCGCCGCCCGTGAAGACGGGTGACGAGAAGAACGGCGGCGGGCAGGGCGGTCCGGACAGCGGACCCACCAACGTCTCCGACCCGAGCTCCGACACGGTCACCGGCGGTCCGACGAGCGACTCGGCCGCGGGGGATGGTGCCGGCGGTGCCGGATCGAACGGCGGCGAGCAGCCGCGGGTCGCGGTGCAGCCGGAAACCGGCAGCGAGCCGCAGGTCGACGCGCAGCCGCAGGGCTCGGAGGGATCGTCGGACGACGTCGTCCCGGCCCGAGCTCCGGCGCTCGCGCCGGCAGGGCTGCCCGAGGACACGGAGGCCGGTGGATCGGATGCCGCGGGCACCCCGGTGACCTCGTCGACGACGACCAGCACGACCCGGTCGGCCGCGGCGCCCAGCGGTACGTTGACCGCCTCGGGGTGCTTCGGCGACGGGTCCGTCACGTTCGCGGGCACCGGGACGAGCGGCAGCTACAGCGCCGGCGAGGCCGGGGGAACCTGGACCTTCAGCGGCACGACGCTCGAGATGACGCCCACGTCGGGTGACGCTTCGGTGACCACCCTGACGCCGTCCGCCTCGGGCTGGACCGGCTCGGGCTGCTCGCTGTCATGAGCAGGCACCGCCGATCCGACTCCGGGGACGACGACGAGGACGTCGTCCCGGGCGTCATCACCGACGACGAGCCCACCACCGGCTCGCACGCCACACCGCCGCGGACGCGGGTCGTGATCGTCCCGCGGCCCCGGCCCTCCGAGCCGGAGCCCGCCGGTGACGCGGACGTGGCGGACGCGACGGCGTCCGGCGCGCCGCGGGTGGGTCTGCCCGGGACAGCGTCGGAGACCCCGGTGGCCCGGCGGCGGGAGTGGTCGGACGCGCCGGGCGGATTCGTGCGGACGGGCGACACCGGGCCACAGACGCTCCCGCCGATGCCTCCGCCGGCGGCGAGCACGCCGTTCGTGCCGCTGCCGCACGACGCGTGGGGGCCCTGGCCGCCCGACGGCGAGTACCCGCTGCCGTCGATGCCCTCCCGGCCCGCGGTTCCCTTCGCGACTCAGCCGCCACCGCGCCGCGGCCCGGGGGCCCTGATGATCGGCGGGATCACCGTGCTCGTCGTCCTGCTCCTCGGGCTCGGTGTCGCGCTCGTGCAGCCCGGCCTCGTCGGGCTGCACGGGTCGCCGCTGTTCGAGGTCGGCGGCGAGCCCGGCCCGGGCACGACCGAGGCGGGCTCGACCAGCGAGGTCGCCCCCGTCGGGAGCGAGCGCCCGAGCGCGGCGGCCCCGGCCGACCCGGCCACCGAGCTGCGGGACCTCGCGCGGTCGGATGCGGCATCGCTGCAGGGCGTCGAGAACACCTGGGTACCCCAGCTCGCGTCGAAGCGCCCCGGCACGGTCGCCGACGGGCGCACCTGGGACGCCGCGGCCATCCTCGCCGAGCACCAGCAGCTCCGCGCCCGCTATCCGGAGGCGCGGCTGCTGTGGTCGGGCGACTGGCCCGTCTTCGGCGCCGGCGACTACTGGGTCACGGTGCTCGCGTCACCGGCCCTGTCGCCGGGCGGGGCCAACGGGTGGTGCGACGGCCAAGGGCTCGGCGCCGACGCGTGCTTCGCCAAGTACCTCTCGCGGACCGCCGGCAGCGACGGCACGGCGGTGCACCGCTGAGCCGGGTCGCTCAGCCCTGGCGGTGCAGGGCGGTCGGGACGATGCGCAGGATCAGGCGCGTCTGCTCCCGGCCGCCGAACCACGGATAGGGGCCGCCGAGGTAGCGCCGCGACAGGTGCTCGATGTGCTCGGTGGCACCGTCGGGGGTGATGTCGACGACCCGGCCGCGCACCGCGACGTAACGGCTCGGCCGCCCGGCCTCGGCGACCGCGACCGAGATGCGGGGGTCGCGGCGCAGGTTGCGGACCTTCTGGAAGCCCTCGACGGTGTTGATCACGACGTGGGTGCCGTCGGTGTCGACCCAGGTCTCGGTCGTCTGCGGCGAGCCGTCGGGCATGACCGTCGCGACGAAGCAGGGGTTCGGGCCGCGCAGGAGGGCGACGACGTCGTCGGGCAGGCGCCGCGGGGCCTCCGGGGCGTGCGGCGCGTCCTCCTGGGGAGGCCGGTCGTCCTCCGGGGAGCGCCGGCCGTCGGGCCGGTGCGCGGGGCTCATGGTGGTGTCGTGCTCCTGGCGAGGTGGTCGCGAACGGCGTCCACCGTAGGAGTGACCCCAGCCGCCCCCGACAGGGCCCCCGGACGGACGGGTCCCGCTACGCGGAGTCCCCGAAGGCCAGCACCGAGGCCGTGAAGGCGTGCAGGTGGTTGCGCGCGGCCACCGGCCCGATCTCGCCGGCGGCGAAGAAGCCCGCGACGCCCTGGGGCTCGAGGCCGCGCCGGACGGCGAGGACGTCGTGGTCGGCGTCCGGGAACATGGCCCGGCCCCGCCCGTTGCAGGAGAACAGCAGGGCACCGGCGGTGCCGCCCTCGCCGCGGAAGCGCGTCATCAGCCAGTCGAGGTCGGCGTCGGCGCTCGCCGCGTCGCGCACCTGGAACCGCACCGTGCGGCCGACCTCGACGACGTCGCCCACGGTCACCGTGCCCTCGTCCGGGTCGGCGCCGACGACGCCGCGGATGAGGAAGTCGCCCTGGCGGTGGTCGTCGGCGTACTCGTCCATCGCGACCCCGAGGTGCAGGCCCTGCGCGACCATCTGCTGCTCGGCCTCGTCGAGCTCGCTGATGATCTGCTCGAGCTTGCGGTAGGCGGGCTGTCCCGCCAGACCCTGCAGGTGCGGGCCCTCGGCCGCCGTGACCGTCATCGCCAGCCCGACGGGACGGCACCCCTGGCTGACGAGCGTGCGGACCCGCACGTCGCCGCCGATCGTCACGCCGACCACGCCGCGCTCGTAGACCTTGCCGTCGAGGAAGAGGCGCGTGCCGCCGGCCCCGCCCGGTCCGGACGCGAGCCCGCCGACCATCGGCAGCCCCTTCAGCGCCGTCCCGGAGTGCTCGACGAAACCCTGGATGGGGAAGGTGTACGGGTCGGCGAGCACGAGGGCGACCTCGTCGGCGTCGGTGCGCGCCGGCATGCCGCCGACGACGATGCCGGTGTCGGTGCGGCTCGCGTCGAGGTGGAACGGCGTGAAGGTCGCCTCCGGCAGCGCCCCCGCCCAGGCCGCGACCGCCGGCGCGGCCTCGACACCCCGCCCGTCGCCGATCACGCCACCGGCGCTGCACCCCACGGCGACGCGAGCCCCGGCGACCTCCATGGCCCGCTCCCCGGCGCGGGCGATCTCGGCGGGGTCGGGGTGGCAGACGAAGAGGGCGAGCAGGTCGGGTCGGCGGCCCCCGAGCGGTGCGGTGGCCTGTGACACGGCGTTCTCGGCGGCGGCCACCAGGTCGGCGCCCTGGGCCAGCCCGTCCCCGTAGTCCGACATCGGCCCAGTATGCGACGGCCGCGCGCCCTTGATGGCGTCGAGTACCATCACAGCGCCGTTGCCGTCGACCTCCGAAGGGATTCGTGGCCGTCACCGACCGCGCACGCCGTCTCGCCGAGACCGCCGCGCTCGCCGCTGCCGACAAGTTGGCCCAGGACGTCGTCGCCATCGACGTGTCCGAGCGGCTCCCGCTCACCGACGCCTTCGTCATCGCCTCCGCGCCCAACGAGCGCCAGGTGCAGGCCGTCGTCGACAACGTCGAGGAGAAGCTGCGGCCCCTCGACGCGAAGCCGGTGCGCCGTGAGGGCACGCAGGAGGCCCGCTGGGTCCTGCTCGACTTCGGCGACATCGTCGTCCACGTGCTGCACAGCGACGAGCGCGAGTTCTACGGGCTCGAGCGGCTGTGGAAGGACTGCCCGGCTGTGCCGTTGCCCGCGGAGGTGTACGGCCCGCCCGCCGACCGGTCCGCCGCCGGCGAGTGAGCCTGTCCCGACTCGTCCTCGCCCGCCACGGGCGGACGATGTGGAACGCCGAGAGCCGCATGCAGGGCCGCCTCGACCCCGACCTCGACGACACCGGACGCGCCCAGGCCCTGGCGGCCGCACCGCTGCTCGCGGCCTACGAGCCCGCGCTGCTCGTCGCGTCCGACCAGGTCCGGGCCTGGCGCACCGCCGAGGCCGTCGCCAAGGAAGCGGGCCTCGTCCCGCGTCCGGAGCCCCGGCTGCGCGAGACGTCGCTGGGCGACTGGGAAGGACTGACCGGGGCCGAGGTCGAGGCCGGCTGGCCGGGCGGGCTCGAGGCGTGGCGCACCGATCCGGCGTGGGCGCCGCCGGGCGGCGAGTCCCGGGTCGACGTCGCCGAGCGCGCCTTCCCCGTGCTCGCCGAGCTCGACGCCGAACTGGACGGCACCGACGAGCGCCGGACCGCGATGGTCGTCGCGCACGGCGGCACCATCGGGGCCCTGACGGCCTCGGCGCTGGGATGGCCGGTCGAGGCGTGGCACTCGCTGTCCCCGTTGGGGAACTGTGCCTGGGCGATCCTCGAGCACCGCATCGACCGCTGGCGGCTGCGGGCCTGGGGCCTCGGCGCGTGACCGTGGGGGACCCGGTCCTCGTCGTGATCGCCGACTCGCTGTCCTTCCACGGCCCCGACCGCGCCGAGCCCGCCGACGAGCCGCGGCTCTGGCCGCACGTCGCCGCCGACCTCCTCGGCGGGCGCGCCGAGCTGCACGCGGGTCTCGGGTGGACCGCGCGCCACGCGTGGCGGGCGATGGTCGGCGACCCCCGGATCTGGGCGTCGCTGCGGCACGCCGACGCCGTCGTCCTCGGGGTCGGCGGGATGGACACCCTGCCGTCGCCGGTGCCCACGGCCGTGCGCGAGCTGATTCCGGCGCTGCGCCCGGCCTGGCTGCGGCGCGCGGTGCGCGAGGCTCACCGGCGGGCGACGCCGGGGGCCGCCCGCGTGCTCGGCCGCGCCGGGCCGGTCGCCCTGCCGGCGGCCGAGACGGTGCGGTACCTCGAGCGGCTCCGCGTCGCGGTGACCACCCTGATCCCGGGGATCCCGGTGGTCGGCATGCTCCCCGCGGTGCACCGGGCTCCGGCCTACGGCGGCGTGCACGCCGGACGGGACGGGCACGTCGCCGCGATGACGGCGTGGGCGGCGGCGCACGACGTCGTCCTCGTCGACCCGCTGCCGCACGTGGCCGCGCACGTCCTGGGCGGGCACGGCAACCCCGACGGCATGCACTGGGGCTGGACGGGTCACCGGGCCCTCGGCGAGGCGGTCGGTCGGGCGGTGGGGGAGGCGCTGACGGCTGCCCGCCCTTTGCCGGATGTGCCCTGACCTCGCGGACGACGAGGATGGCCCGGTGACGATCGTGGTGAACCGCCTGGACTCCGACGCCGACCCGGAGACCGTGTTCGACCACGTCGCCGACCTGCGCACCGAGGCGGTGTGGAACCCCGCGGCCCGGCGCATCGACCTGGTCGGCCCGGAACCCGTGGGACCCGGCGCGCGCTATGACGGCACGTGGCTGGGGCTGGGGCGGGGCAGCGCCGAGATCCTCGAGTACACGCGGCCGACCCACTGGCGCACCCGGTGCCGGTTCCGCGGCCTCGACATCGACCTCCACGGCGCCGTCGAGCCCCGCGACCGTGGCAGCCGGCTGACCCTCACCCTCGAGCTCGCGGCCGGACGCACCCTGCGCCCGGTCCTGCCGGCGCTCGCGGCGGGGCTGCGGGTGGCGGGGCGCAGCAACATGCGCCGCCTGGGGCGGATGCTGGCGATGCCGGGGGTCTGAGGGCTCCTCCGGCCCGCGGACGGTCGGTGTCGGCCGTTCGGCCGTGCCGCGGGCCCGGGCGCGCCGCGGTCCGTCCCCAGCGCCGCCGGTTGTCCCCAGGGCCGCGGCCGACGCTGTCCGGGATGAGGGGCGTGTTCCTAGCGTCCCGCGCATGGCCCGCCCTTCACCGCCCGTTCCCGACGGCGCCCGTGCCCGGCTGCGGGCGCTCGGGGATCCGCCTGCCGTCGTCGGTGATCGCTCCGAGCGCTGGGGCCCGCCGGAGACCGTCGAGGTGGGCGAGCGTGGTGCCGCGGGTCGGGTGGGCTGGCCTGGGGCTCCGCCGGGCACGCCCGCGGCGCGTCTGCGGCTGCCGCCGCGATCCGGTACGTCCCGGGCGCGCGTGGACGACGAGCCGTGGGAGGACGAGACGCCACCCGCCGCGCCCGGCGGCGGCTGGTGGGACGACGAGGACGACGAGCCCGTGCGCCCGGTCGCGCGCGGGAGCGCGTGGGACCCACCGGAACCGGGCGAGCGGGCGCGACGCTGGCTCGGCCGGTGGGTGCCGGCGTCGTGGGCGGGGGCGCGGTGGGACCCCGGGCGCACCGGAGCCCTCGCTCTCGCCGCGGTGGCCGCCGTCGCCGCGGTCGTCGCCGCGGTGGGGGTGTGGGCCGGGCGCCCGGTCGCCGAGCCGGTCCCCGCGCTGCCGGCCGTGGCGGGGCCGTCGTCCGTCGCTGCGGTGCCCGGGCCGCCGGGGGCGCCGGGTGCGGCCCCGGCCGACGCGGGTCCGATCGTCGTGTCGGTGTCGGGACGTGTGGCGCGCCCCGGGCTGGTGCGGCTCGCGCCGGGCAGCCGGGTCGGCGACGCGGTCGAGGCCGCCGGCGGTGCTGCGCCCGACGCCGATCTCACCGGGCTGAACCTCGCCGCCCGCCTCACCGACGGTGAGCAGGTCGTGGTCGGTGTGCCGACCCCGGCCGCGCCGGCGGGTGCGGCGGGTCCGGCCGCGGGCGGGGCGCCGGCGGGCGTCCCGGCCGACGGCGCGGCCGCCGCCGGGGGAGGGGGCCGGGTCAACCTCAACACCGCGACCCTCGAGCAGCTCGACCAGCTGCCCGGCGTCGGTCCGGTCACCGCCCAGCGCATCCTCGAGTGGCGGACGCAGAACGGGCGCTTCGGCGCTGTCGAGCAGCTGCAGGAGGTCAGCGGCATCGGCGACGCCCGCTTCGCGACCCTCCGCGACCTGGTGACGGTGTGAGCGATCGCCGGGCGGCCGGGCCCGGCGACGCGACTCCAGCCCGGGGGAGTGCGGGCCGCGGGCAGGGAGGGGCGGCGAGAGGGCCGGCGGGAGGGCCGGAGCGCCGGCAGGAGCGCGGGTCGGCGCGCCCGCCGGCGCCGGAGGCGGAGCCTGTCGCGCCCCCCGACCTCCGGCTCGTGCCGGCGGCGCTCGCCTCCTGGGGTGTCGCCGTCGCGGCGCTCACCGCCGGGTGGGGCGCGGCGGCGGTCCTCGTGGCGGTGGCGGTGGTCGCGCTGGCGGTCGCGGTGCGGCGGCGCGGCGCAGGGTCCGGGGCGTCCCGGGCGTCGGGATGGCGAGCGGTGGTGATCGCGACCGGTGGGTGCGCGGCGGCCGTCGGTCTCGTCGCCGGCCTCGGGGCGTTCACCGTGGCGAGCCACCCGCTGCGCCCGGCCACCGGCACGGGGACCTCCGCGCGCCTCGACCTCGTGCTCACCGCCGACCCGCAGCCGGTGCGGTCGAGCGTGCCGGGGGCGGGACGGGTCGTCGTGCGCGGCGAGCTGCTGGGCGGGCAGGTCGGAGCGGGGGTGACGTGGCGCGCGGGCGGGCGCGTCGTCCTGCTGGCCCCGGCCGACGGGTGGGCGACGCTGCTCCCCGGGCAGGTGGTGAGCGCCCGGGGCCGGCTCGCGCCGCCCGACCGCGCCGACCTCACCGTGGCCGTCCTCCAGGTCCGGGGCCCGCCCCGGGCGGTCGGGCCGGTGCCGACCGCCCAGCGCGTCGCCGGCGACCTGCGGGGCGGTCTGCGCGACGCGGCCCGCACCGTGCTCGCCGAGGACCCGGCCGGGCTGCTGCCGGGGCTCGTGGTCGGCGACACCTCGGGGATCAGCGCGGGCCTCGCCGACGACTTCCGCACCGCCGGCCTCACGCACCTGACGGCGGTGTCCGGCACGAACGTGGCGATCGTTTGTGGCGCGGTGCTGCTGCTCGCCCGCCTGGGTCGCCTCGGCCCGCGGACGGCGGCGCTGCTCGCGGCGCTCGCGCTGGTGGGGTTCGTGATCCTGGCCCGGCCGTCGCCGAGCGTGCTGCGTGCCGGCGTGATGGGCGGGATCACGGTGCTCGCGCTGGCGGTGGGTCGGCGGCGATCGGTGGTGCCGGCGCTGTGCGCGGCGGTGATCGTGCTGCTGCTCGTCGACCCGGGCCTGGCCACCGACCCCGGGTTCGCGCTCTCGGTGCTCGCCACCGGGGCGCTGGTGCTGCTCGCGCCGGGAGTCGTGGCCCGGCTGCGGGCGCGCGGGCTGCCGGTGGGGATCGCGGAGGCGCTCGCGGTGCCGGTGGCGGCGCACGTCGCCACCGCGCCGGTGATTGCGGGTCTGTCGGGCGAGGTCAGCCTGGTCGCGGTCGTCGCCAACCTGCTGGCGGCGCCCGTGATCGCGCCGGTCACCGTCCTCGGCGTGCTCGCCGCCGCCGTCGCGCCGGGGCGGACCGCGGCCGCGCACGTCCTGGTGTGGCTTGCGGGGCCCGGGGTCTCCTGGCTGGTGTGGGTCGCGCGCCGGTGCGCGGCCGTGCCGGGGGCGACGTTCGCGTGGCCCGGCGGGGCGGCGGGCGCGCTGGCCCTGGCTGCGGTGGTGGTGCTCGTCGCGGCTGCCCTGCGGTGGCGGCGCCTGCGCGCGGTGGTAGCCGCGGTGCTGGTCGGGACGCTGCTCGTGATCGTCCCGACGCGTGTGGTCCCGCCGGGCTGGCCGCCGGAGAAGTGGGTGATGGTGGCCTGCGACGTCGGTCAGGGCGATGGACTGGTGCTCGCGACCGGCGAGCCGGGCCGCGCGGTGCTCGTCGACGCCGGACCGGACGCGGGGGCGATCGACGGCTGCCTGACACGCCTGGGCGTGCGGTCGCTCGCGCTGGTCGTGCTGACCCACCTGCACGCCGATCACGTGGGCGGGCTCGCGGGGGCGCTCAGCGGCCGGTCGGTCGGCGGTGTCGCGCTGGGTCCGGCGCGCGACCCGGGCGACACGCTCGTCCAGGTCATGGGCCGCAGCGCCGCCGCCCGGGCGCCGTTGGTCGCCCTGGGACGCGGGACGGTGCTGCGCTGGCCGGGCCTGGCGCTCGAGGTGCTCGGCCCCGTCCGGCCCACGGTGCACGTCGACGGTGAGGACGGCACCGCGGTCAACGACACCTCGGTGGTGCTGCGAGCCCACACCCCGGTGGGGCGGGTCCTCCTGCCCGGTGACGCGGAACGGTCGTCGCAGTCGGCGCTGCTGGGCTCGGGCGCCGACCTGCACGCCGAGATCCTCAAGGTGCCCCACCACGGGTCACGGTCGTCGCTACCGATGTTCCTCACCGCGGTGCACGCCGCGCTCGCGCTCGTGAGCGTCGGCCGCGGCAACACCTACGGCCACCCGAATCCGGGGATCCTGGGACTGCTCGCCCGCAGCGGCGCGCTCGTGCGGCGCACCGACGAGTCCGGCGACCTCGCGGTCGTCGTCTCGCCCGAGCCGCGGGGTGGCCCCGCCGTCGTCGCGCGCGGCGATCCGCGCCCCGACCCTCGGCGGAGGTGAACCGGTGTTCCCCGCGCGAGGGGCACGTTGCGCAGCCCATCCGGCCCCGGAGAGCTGCGGAACGTGCCACTCGCGACGAGGGAGCTACAGGCCCAGCGCCTCGCGGACAGCCTTCGAGGTCGCCGGGATCGTCGCCTTGGGGCCCACCTGGTGCTCGATGGCGTCGAGGGTCTTCAGCCCGTCGCCGGTGATCAGCAGGACCGTGTCGGCGTCCGGATCGAGATCGCCCGACTCGACCATCTTCTTTGCGTTGGCCACCGTCACCCCGCCGGCGGTCTCGGCGAACACGCCCTCGGTGCGGGCGAGCAGCCGGATGCCGTCGCGGACCTCTTCGTCGGTGACGTCGGTGACCACGCCGCCGCACCGGCGCACGGCGTCGAGCACGTAGGGGCCGTCCGCCGGGTTACCGATCGCCAGCGAGCGGGCGATGGTGTCCGGCTTCTGCGGGCGGACGACGTCGGTGCCCTCGCGGAACGCGGTCGAGACCGGGGAGCACCCCGCGGCCTGGGCGCCGAAGACCTTGTAGTCGCCGCCCTCGACCAGCCCCAGCGAGATCAGCTCCGCGTAGGCCTTGTCGACCTTCGTCAGCTGCGAGCCCGAGGCGATCGGGATGACGGTCTGGGCCGGCACGCGCCACCCGAGCTGCTCGGCGACCTCGTAGCCGAGGGTCTTCGAGCCCTCCGCGTAGTAGGGCCGGACGTTGACGTTGACGAACGCCCAGTCCTCCTGCTCGAAGGCGAGCTCGGTGGCGAGGCGGTTCACGTCGTCGTACGTGCCCTCGCAGGCGAGGAGGTTCGTGTCGTAGACCGCGGTCATGAGGATCTTCGCGCGCTCGAGCGAGGCGGGGATCAGCACGACCGAGTCCCAGCCGGCACGGGCGGCCGCGGCGGCGGTCGCGTTGGCGAGGTTGCCCGTCGACGGGCAGGCGAGCGTCGTGAAGCCCAGCTCGCGGGCGGCGGCGAGGGCCACTGCGACGACGCGGTCCTTGAAGGAGTGCGTCGGGTTGCCGGTGTCGTCCTTGACCCACAGGTTCCGGATCCCGAGCGCGGCGCCGAGGCGGTCGGCGCGCAGCAGCCGGGTGCACCCCGGGTCCGTGTTCGGGTGGTCGGACACGGTGGTCGGGACGGGCAGCAGGTCCTTGTAGCGCCAGATGCTGCGGGGGCCGCGCTCGATGTCCTCACGGGTGAGGCGGCCGAAGTCGTAGGCCACCTCGAGGGGGCCGAAGCACTGGGGGCACGCGAACTCGGCGGCCAGGTCCATGCGGTACCCGCAGGCCCGGCAGGCGAGGGCGCAGGCGGGGCCCAGGTCGTAGCCGGTACTGGTCGTCGGCTGGGCGGTCAGCGTCATGGCAGGAAGTCCTCCTCATCTTCCCCGCGGACGGGTCGGAATTGGCACCGTGATCGCCGCAGAACGCTGGCGCCGGTTGCCGGGGTGTCATCGGGCCGGTCCCTCTACCCCTCTGGATGAGCCGTATTCGGTTGTCGGAGGCCCACCGGGCACGTCCGGCGCAGGACTCTACGGCACCGGTCGGAGCCCGACCACCGAGCGGCGCGCGGTGGAGACCTGCCTCACGATGTCCCGAACGGGGCTGTCGGGACGCCGTGACACGATCGTCGGGTGAGTCCCGAGGCCCCGGCGCCGCTGCAGCTCGTCGTCGGCGACGAGGCGCTGCTGGTCGAGCGGGCCGTGGCCCGTGCGGTCGCCGCGGCACGCGACGCCGATCCCGCCGTCGAGGTGTCGCACGTGCCGGCGGGGGAGCTCACCGCGGGGACGCTGGGCGAGCTCGTCAGCCCCTCGCTGTTCGCCGAGTCGCGCGTGGTCGTAGTCGAGAACGGCCACGACGCGGGCGCCGAGGTCACGACGCTGCTGCTCGACTACGCCAAGGCCCCGAGCGACGGGGTGACGCTGATCGTCGTGCACCGCGGCCCCCCGAAGGGCGGCAAGGGGCGGCGGCCCGCGAAGGGCAAGGAGGCCGCGAAGCCCAAGGGCGACGCCCTCCTCGAGGGTCTGCGCTCGGCCGGTGCGAACGAGGCGTCCGCGGCGTCGCTGTCGGACGACCAGCGGGCCGACTTCGTGCGCACCGAGATCCGCCAGGCCGGCGGCAAGATCACCGGCGAGGCGCTCGGGCTGCTCATGGACGCCGTGGGGTCCGACCTGCGCGAGCTCGCGGCCGCGGCGTCCCAGCTGGCGTCCGACTCGGGCGGCCACGTCGACGCCGACGCGGTCCGCCGCTTCCACCGCGGGCGCGCCGAGGTCACCGGCTTCGCCGTGGCCGAGAAGGCGATCACCGGCGACCGCCTCGGCGCGGTCGAGGAGCTGCGGTGGGCGCTCGAGACCGGCGTGCCCCACGTGCTGCTGGCCGACGCCCTCGCCGACGCGGTGCGCACGGTCGCGCGGGTCAGCGCGGCGGGCCGCGGCGACCCGTACGCGATGGCGTCGGCGCTGAAGATGCCGCCGTGGAAGGTCCGCAAGGCCCAGGGGCAGGCGCGGGGCTGGGGCGCCGAGGGGCTCACCCAGGCGATGGGCGTCGTCGCCGACCTCAACGCCGACGTCAAGGGCGCCGCCGCCGACCCGGCCTACGCCATCGAGCACGCCGTCGAGCTCGTCGTCGCGGCGCGGGGCAGCCTCCGCCGATAGGGCCCGCGGCGCTTCCCGGGATGAAGCCGGCCACGGTGGAACACACCTAGAAACGCCTATCGGCCGGCTAGGCGGTGGCAAGCCGGGAGCGGAAGGAGCTGCCGAGTCCTCTCAGAGCTGCCGTCTGTGGGGGATATCCCGCTGGCACCGGCATGTCCCGCCGGAGGAGCTGAGGCGTCCAGTCAGGGAGGAAGTAGAGGAATGCACAACCGCCGGCGAACAGCGGTAAGGGCCGCGGGAAGATGCCCCAACTCGACCGAACGAAGTCCACATAGCGGGCCTCGGCATGGCGGAGTTTCTTCGGGGTCTGTGCGGCGTCCACCGGGAGGCAGACGATGAGGCGCTCGGGCCTGCCTTGAGCGAGGACGCTCCTCAGCTCCCAGAGCACTCCCGGTGAGCTCCCGCCGTGGAGAACGATCAGACTCGACTGCCGGATGAGGTGTCCGACGCGCTCCTGCCACGCGTCGTCGCGCAGGTACATCCTGGCCGCTCCGACCTCGGGGGTGCGGGC
Organism: Actinomycetospora sp. NBRC 106375; assembly: GCF_030269665.1. GTDB lineage: Bacteria > Actinomycetota > Actinomycetes > Mycobacteriales > Pseudonocardiaceae > Actinomycetospora. Next base: position 180,164 of record NZ_BSTS01000009.1, on the reverse strand, counting down.
GTTCTCGCCCGGTGACCCGACGGCCACAACAGGCCCGATATCGCTGAGGGCCTTGACGAGGTGCTCCTCGTAGGTCTTGAAGAGGAAGTAGTGACCGCTGAGCACAACACCGTCGTTGGAGAAGGGACGCAGGTAGAGCACCGGAGGCCGATCGTCGGTGGCCAGGACGTCAGCGGCGGACGGCGCCCGCATCTGTTTCGCGCGCCGCAAGCCACGAGAGATGAAGTAGAAGAGCCCTCCGGCGATACCACCCGCCAGCAGACCTCCGAGCGCTCCGAACTCACGGGTGATGCTCTTCGAAGCGACGAACACGAGCACCCCGACGGGGATCATGAGAAGAGTGACGAGCAGCCCTTGGGCTCGACGCGGGTTCGGCTGCTCGGGCTCGTGGTTTGCCGCCATGGTTGACCTCGTGGGAGTCCGACATCACATCACGAGGAGTAACTGTCCAAGTGGCACACTCGGCCGTCAATCGGACGCGGGGGTAGGGTTCGCCCTCTTCGCGACGATGGATAAGAGGCGCGACTCGCTCACCCTAGCCCGGTCGGGTGACGAACGGCCCTCGGTTGCACCAACACGACGACGGCCCGCTCCCGGCGAGCCGGGAACGGGCCGTGGTCGTGCTGTGGGCCGGGCTCAGGCCGGGCTCAGGCCGGCGTCTTGCCCGCCTTGGCGTCGACGGTGAAGCGCTCGGCGCGGTGCGCCATGCGCGACTTCTTGTTCGCCGCCTGGTTCTTGTGGATGACGCCCTTGCTGACGGCCTTGTCGAGCAGGCGGGCGGCCTCGCGCTGCCGGGTGGTGGCCACCTCGGTGTCGCCGGCCTCGACGGCCTCGCGGTAGCGGCGGATCGCGGTCTTGATGCGCGACTTCGCCGCCTTGTTCCGCTGGCGCGCCTCCTCGTTCTTGCGGATGCGCTTGACCTGCTGCTTGATGTTCGCCACGGGAGTCTTCGAACCTCGTCTGTCGGTGCCGTCTGTCGTCTCGGGAGCGCGCGGGGGCGCTCGACCGCTCCACGCAGAGCACCGAGGTTACCAACCCCGCACATCGCGGACCGCGCCCGGGGCTCATGGGACGATGGTGGCGAACCGGCCGAGCCAGAACGTGAGGAACCCGTTGAGCCAGACCACCCAGCAGTCCGACACGAACCCTGGGCGGCCGGGCACCAAGGGGTACGCGGACGAGACGTTCACGCCGCCGGACCGGATCCGCAACTTCTGCATCATCGCGCATATCGATCACGGCAAGTCGACGCTGGCCGACCGCATGCTGCAGATGACCGGTGTGCTGGGCGAGCGGGCCTACCGCGCCCAGTACCTCGACCGCATGGACATCGAGCGCGAGCGCGGCATCACGATCAAGGCGCAGAACGTGCGCCTGCCCTGGTACGCCGCGGGCCCCGACGGCGAGATGCGCGACCACGTGCTGCACCTCATCGACACGCCGGGCCACGTCGACTTCACCTACGAGGTCAGCCGGTCGCTGGCCGCGTGCGAGGGCGCGATCCTGCTGGTCGACGCCGCGCAGGGCATCGAGGCGCAGACCCTGGCCAACCTCTACCTGGCCATGGAGCACGACCTCGAGATCATCCCGGTGCTCAACAAGATCGACCTGCCGGCCGCGGAGCCGGAGCGCTACGCCGAGGAGCTCGCGCATCTCATCGGGTGCGAGGCCGAGGACGTGCTGCGCATCTCGGCCAAGACCGGCGACGGCGTCGAGGCCGTGCTCGACGAGGTCGTGCGCCGCGTGCCGGCCCCGGTCGGGGACGCCGACGCCCCCGCCCGCGCGATGATCTTCGACTCGGTCTACGACACCTACCGCGGCGTCGTCACCTACATCCGCGTCGTCGACGGCAAGATCACGCCGCGTGAGCGGATCCGCATGATGTCGACGAACGCCGTGCACGAGCTGCTCGAGGTCGGGATCATCTCGCCGGACCAGAAGCCCTGCCAGGGTCTCGGCGTCGGCGAGGTCGGTTACCTCATGACCGGCGTGAAGGACGTCCGCCAGTCCCGCGTCGGTGACACCGTGACCTGGGAGCGCAAGGGCGCCACGGAGCCCCTCGGCGGCTACCGGGACCCCCAGCCGATGGTCTACTCCGGCCTCTACCCGATCGACGGGTCGGACTTCCCGCTCCTGCGTGACGCCCTGGACCGCCTGCGCCTCAACGACGCCGCGCTGTCCTACGAGCCGGAGACCTCGGCGGCGCTGGGCTTCGGGTTCCGCTGCGGGTTCCTCGGCCTCCTGCACCTCGAGATCACCCGCGACCGCCTCGAGCGCGAGTACGGGCTCGACCTCATCTCCACCGCGCCCAACACCGTGTACCGCCTCGAGCTCGACGACGGCTCCGAGGCCGAGGTGACCAACCCCGCCGACTGGCCCGAGGGCAAGGTCGCGGCGATCTACGAGCCGATCACCAAGGTCTCGGTGCTCGCCCCGGCGGACTTCGTCGGCCCGATCATGGAGCTCTGCCAGTCGCGGCGCGGGTCGCTCGAGGGAATGGACTACCTGTCCGACAGCCGCGTCGAGCTGCGCTACACGATGCCGCTCGCCGAGATCATCTTCGACTTCTTCGACATCCTGAAGTCGCGCACCCGCGGCTACGCGTCGCTGAACTACGAGCCCGCCGGCGAGCAGGCCGCCGACCTGGTGAAGGTAGACATCCTGCTGCAGGGCGAGCCGGTGGACGCCTTCTCGGCGATCGTGCACCGCGACGCCGCCTACGACTACGGCAACTCGATGGCCACGAAGCTGCGCGAGCTCATCCCGCGCCAGCAGTACGAGGTGCCGATCCAGGCCGCCATCGGGGCGAAGATCATCGCTCGCGAGACCATCCGCGCGATCCGCAAGGACGTGCTCTCCAAGTGCTACGGCGGCGACATCACGCGCAAGCGCAAGCTGCTGGAGAAGCAGAAGGAGGGCAAGAAGCGCATGAAGACGATCGGCCGCGTCGACGTCCCGCAGGAGGCCTTCGTCGCCGCGCTCTCCACCGACCAGAACGCCGTGGAGAAGAACAAGGCGAAGAAGTAGCCGCGGTCGAGGCGGTCACAGGGCGTCGGTCGGGAATGACCTCTCGCGTAGACTGGTTACAGAGCCGAGCTGTCGGTCTGGGAAAGACGCCGGAGATGTGACCGGGTCCACGGACAGCTCTGCGTCCGTTTGCTCCCTCTCCTGAAAGAACTACGTGACCAACGCTGCTGTCCTGACTGATCACGACGTCGAGCTCGTCGACGTGATCGCCCCCTCCACCTCCGATGACGCCGACACGGCGCCGGAGATCCCCGAGGCCGCTGACGAAGCGACCCACCAGAACGACGAGACCCCCGAGCCCGCCGCCTCCGAGCCCGACGTCCCCGCGTCCGGCTTCGCCGCGCTCGGGCTCGACGAGCGCCTGCTCGGCACCCTGGCCGAGGCCGGGTTCGAGACGCCCACCCCGATCCAGACCGAGACGATCCCGCTGCTGCTCGACGGGCGCGACGTCCTCGGTCTCGCGCAGACCGGCACCGGTAAGACCGCCGCGTTCGCGCTGCCGATGCTCTCGGCGATCGAACCGTCGCAGAAGAACGTGCAGGCCCTGGTCCTCACGCCGACCCGCGAACTCGCCATCCAGGTCGCCGAGGCCATCGAGCGCCTCGGCACCGCGGTGCGCGGCCTCGAGGTCGTCCAGCTCTACGGCGGCGCGCCCTACGGTCCGCAGCTGCACGGGCTGCGCCGCGGCGGCCAGATCGTCGTCGGCACCCCCGGCCGCGTGGCCGACCACCTCGAGAAGGGCACGCTCGACCTCTCGAACGTCGCGCATTTCGTCCTCGACGAGGCCGACGAGATGCTCCAGATGGGCTTCCTCGAGGAGGTCGAGGCGCTCTTCGAGAAGCTGCCCGATCAGCGCCAGGTCGCGCTGTTCTCGGCGACGATGCCCGCGGCGATCCGCGAGGTCTCGCGCCGGCACCTCAACGCGCCCGCCGAGGTCTCGATCAAGTCGAAGACCCAGACCGGCGTCAACACCCGGCAGCGCTACGTCGTGCTGCCCGAGCGGCTCAAGGCCGACGCGCTCTCCCGGGTGCTGCAGGTCGAGGACTTCGACGCCTGCCTGGTGTTCGTGCGCACCCGCCAGAACACCACCGACGTCACCGAGGCGCTCAACCGCCGCGGCTTCGCCGCCGTCGCCATCTCCGGGGACCTCTCGCAGGTCCAGCGCGAGAAGACGATCGCCGACCTGCGGTCGGGCAAGATCGACGTGCTGGTGGCCACCGACGTCGCCGCCCGCGGCCTCGACGTCGACCGCATCTCGCTGGTGGTCAACCACGACCTGCCCACCGACCCCGAGTCCTACGTGCACCGCATCGGTCGCACCGGCCGGGCCGGGCGCAGCGGCGAGGCGATCTCGTTCGTGACGCGCGGCCAGATCCGCACCATGCGCATGATCGAGGGCGTCACCAAGCAGAAGGCCGAGGAGATGTCGGTGCCGGGCACCGACGAGGTCAACGAGGTGCGCAAGCGCCGCTTCGCCGACCGCATCACCGGCACGCTCGACGGCACGGTCACCGGCGGCGACCCGATGGACGTGTACCGCGGCATCGTCGGCGACTACGTCGCCGAGACCGGCGTCGACCCGCTGGAGCTGGCGGCCTCGCTGGCCAAGATGGTGCAGGGCGACAAGCCGCTGCTGGTCGAGGACCTGCCGGCACCGCCGCCGCGCGGCGAGCGTCCCGACAAGCGCGGTGCCCGCGACGGCAAGCCCGACCGCGGCCAGGGTCGCGGCAAGGCCCCGTCCTGGGACGTCGGCTCGGGCCGCGACACCTACCGCATCGACGTCGGCCACAACCAGCGCGTGCGGCCGGGCGCGATCGTCGGCGCCATCGCCAACGAGGCGGGGCTCGACTCCGCGCACATCGGGCACATCGACATCCGGCCCGACCACACGCTGGTCGAGCTGCCGGACAACGTGCCGGGCCCCGTGGTCAAGCGCCTGCAGCGTGCCCGCGTCGCCGGCCGGCCGATGGGGCTGCGCCGCGCGTCGGGCGACGAGAAGGCCAGCGATCGAGGAGACCGCCCGCGCGGCCCGAAGCGCCGCTGAGGCTCCGAGAGCACCGCGACGACGCCCGTTCCCGCTCCGGCGGGGGCGGGCGTTCGTCGTCACGCGGGCGCCCCGGTGGGGAAGCGCTCGCGCTCACGCGTGGTTGACCCCGGTGGAGCAGGGATAATCGGTCACGGGCGCGCAGTGTCGACGGCGGAGGGGCGGACGGATGCCACGCTCGGTGGTGATCGTCGGGGGCGGACCTCGCGGGACCGGCGTGCTCGAACGCCTCGCGGCGAGCGCCCCCGAGTTCGTGTCCGCCGGCGACGTGCTCCACGTCCACCTCGTCGACCCCTACCCCGACGGCGCGGGACGCATCTGGCGTGAGGACCAGTCGGCGCTGCTCTGGATGAACTCCATGGCGGCCGACGTCACGATGTTCACCGACGACAGCGTGCGCTGCGACGGACCGATCGTGCCGGGTCCGTCGCTGTACCAGTGGGCCGTCGCGGTGCGCGACGGCGAGCTCCCCGGCGAGACGGTGCCCGACGGCGCGGTCGGCGAGGAGCTGCGGGCCCTCGGCCCCGCAACCTTCGCGACGCGGCGGCTGCAGAGCCACTACCTGGACTACGTCCTGCGCCGCGTCCTCGCGGACCTCCCGCCGCAGGTCCGCGTCGAGCGGCACCGGACCCGCGCGGTCGGGCTGCGGCGCGGCTCGCCGGACACCGTCCTCCTCGACGGCGGCGGGGAGCTGCCCGCCGACGTGCTCGTGCTCGCGTCCGGCCACCTCGACGCGGCACCCACCGCCGACGAGGCCGCCCTGGCCGCCCACGCCGAGGAGCACGGGCTGCGCTACTTCCCGCCCGAGCAGACCACCGACTCCGACCTCGACCGCATCCCCGCCGGCGAGACGGTGATCGCCCGGGGGATGGGGCTCGCGTTCATCGACCTCATGGTCCTGCTCTTCGAGGGCCGCGGCGGCCGGTTCGCCGACCGCGGCGACGGCACCCTGGACTACGTGCCCTCGGGCCGGGAGCCCGTCGTCCACGTCGGGTCCGGGCGCGGCGTCCCGTACCACGCGAAGACCGAGTACGCGCTGCGCGGACCGCGGCCGCCGCTGCCGCGCTTCCTCGGGCCGGACGAGATCGCCGGGTTCGTGCGGCGGGGATCGGTCGACCTGCGCCGCGACGTGTGGCCGCTGATGGCCAAGGAGGTCGGCTGGGCGTACTACCACGAGCTCTTCGCCGGCCACCCCGACCGCGTGCGGGGGGTGTGGGACGACTTCGCCCTGCGCTACGCCGAGCTCGACTGGTACACGCCGGCGATGTGGGAGCTGGTCGCCGGTTTCGTCCCCGACCCCGCCGACCGGCTCGACTTCGAGCGGATCGACCGCCCCCTCGAGGACGTGTCCGCGCCGGACCTCGCGGGCCTGCAGGAACGGCTGCGCGCGTACGTCCTCGACGACCTCGCCCGTCACGTCGACGACCGCTACACGGCCGAGCTCGGGGCGTTCGTGGGGCTGCTCTCGGTGTTCGCGCAGGTCGCGGAGCTCGCGGGCACCCCGGCGCTGACGCCGCGCTCGCGGGCCCAGGACCTCGCGTGGTGGCAGAACCTGTTCAGCTCGCTGGCCAGCGGGCCGCCCGGGCCGCGCCTGCGCCAGCTGCTCGCCCTCTCGCGAGCCGGTTATGTCGTGTTCCTCGGCGCGGGCCTGCAGGTCGAGCCCGTCGACGGCGGGTTCCGGGCCACCAGCGCCTCGCTCGACCACGTCGCCGTGACCGCCGAGACGTTCGTCGAGGCGCGCCTGTCGTCGCCGAGCGTGAGCCGCAGCGACGACCCGATGCTCGCGGGGCTCCACGCCGAGGGTCTGCTCGACGAGGAGACCCTGCGCGAGGAGCACGCCGTCGGCGGTCGCGACGCCGGGTCGGCGGTCGCCGTGCACGCCGCCGACGCTGCGGTCGCGCACTCCGGCGCGTCGGTGACGCTGCACAACACCGGCCTCGTGCGGGTGCGCACGACGGACTTCCGGCTGGTCGACGCCGAGGGCCGGCCCGACCCCGGGCGCTTCGCGATCGGGCCGCACACGAACGTCCGGCTGCCCGGCGCGTTCACCCGGCCGAACACCAACGCGCTGAGCTTTCGCGCCAACGACGCCCTGGCCCGCGCGGTGCTCGCCGAGGTCGCGCCGGCCGCGGGACGATTGTCGGCGTGATCCCCGAGCCGGTCCGCGTCTCCCTGCCCGACATCACGCTCTCGGTGCTCGACGCCGGCAGCGGCCCGGCGGTGCTGCTGCTGCACGGCTTCCCCGACCGCGCCACGCTGTGGCGGGCCCAGATCGAGGCCCTCGTCGCCGCCGGGTACCGCGTGATCGCTCCGGACCTGCGCGGCTTCGGCGACAGCGACAAGCCCGAGGACGTCGCGTCCTACCGGCTGCACCACTCGGTGAACGACATGCTGGCGCTGCTGACCGAGCGCGGCGTCGAGCGGGCCGCGGTCGCCGCGCACGACTGGGGCTCCGCGCTCGGCTGGGCGCTGGCCCTGCGCAGCGACCGGGTCACCCGCTACGCCGCGCTGGCGGTCGGGCATCCCGAGGCGTTCCGCGCCGCGGGCCTCGAGCAGCGCGCCCGGTCCTGGTACATGCTCTGGTTCCAGTTCCCCGGGGTCGCCGAGGAGGTGCTGTCCGCCGACGACTGGGCGCTCTTCCGGCGCTGGCTGCACCCCGGCGCCGACGACGACCTCGTGCGCACCCAGATCGCGGACCTGTCCCGGCCGGGCGCGCTGGTCGCGGGGCTGAACTGGTACCGCGCGAACGTCGACCCGCGCACGTTCACCGACGACACCCCGCTCGGGCTGCCGCCGCTGACGTGCCCGGTGCTGGGCATGCTCGGCGAGGACGACGTCGCCCTCGTCGAGGCGCAGATGACGGGCTCGCGGCACTTCGTCGACGGCCCGTTCACCTACGTGCCCGTGCCCGGCGGCGACCACTGGCTCCCGGTCCGCAGCGCCCCGACCGTCACCGAGACCCTGCTCGCCTTCCTACGTGAGTGAAATTCCCGGCTATGGCCGGGAATTTCACTCACATACTCCTAGTGGGTGAAGACGATCTTGCCGGCGGTGACGCCGTCGAGCATCGACTGGAAACCGTTCTTCGCGTCGGTCATCGGCAGCTCCTGGCCGATCTCCGGGGCGATGCCGGTGGCGGCGACGAAGTCGAGCAGGTCGCGCAGCTCGGCGAGCGTGCCCATCGTCGAGCCGACGAGGTTCTTCTGCAGGAAGAAGATCTGGGCGAGCTCGGCGGGCGGCTGGTTGCCGGACGTCGCGCCCGAACAGACGATCGTGCCGCCGGGGACGAGCGCGCGGACCGAGTGCTTCCAGGTGGCCTCGCCGACGGTCTCGAACACCGCCTGCACCTTGCCGGGCAGCTTCGCGTTCGACTCGAAGACCTGGTGGGCGCCCAGGCGCAGGGCGAGCTCGCGCTTCTCGTCGGTGCGCCCGGTGACCCACACCTGCATGCCGGCGGCGCGCCCGAGCTGGATGAGCGCGGTCGAGACGCCGCCCGACGCGCCCTGGACGAGCATCGTCTGCCCGCCGCGCAGGCCGGACTTGGTGAACAGCATCCGGTACGCGGTGAGCCACGCGGTGCCCATGACGGCGCCGGCGGTGGCCGTCATGCCCTCCGGCCGGGGCAGGGCGTTGCGCTGCGGGACGACGACGTAGTCGGCGAAGCTGCCCTGCGCCCACTCGGTGAGCATCTTGCGCTTCGGGTCGAGGGTCTCGTCGTCCTTCCAGTCCGGGTCGCCCATGAGCGAGTGCAGGACGACCGGCGTGCCGTCGTCGAGCGTCCCGGCGCCGTCGCAGCCGAGGATCATCGGGAACTGGTCTTCCTTGATGCCGACGCCGCGCAGCGTCCACAGGTCGTGCATGTTGAGGCTCGCCGCCTCGACCTTGACCCGCACCCAGCCGTCCGGGACCTCGGGGTCGGGCCGCTCGCCCACCACGAGGGAGGCGATCGGGTCGTCGGCGTTGGGCTCGGAGGCGTAGACCGCGAACATGTCCCGCAACCTATCCGGGACGCCACGACCGATGCCCGATGAGTCGGCGCTCGCCGCGAAGTCCTAGCCCACGACCGACCCCGACTCGCGACGGAGGAACCACCATGACCACCGTGACCGGCTCGTACGCGGCCCTGCCCGGCATCGACGTCTACTACGAGGACCACGGCGAGGGCGACCCGCTCGTCCTGCTGCACGGCGGGATGCAGACCCTCGACCTGAGCTTCGGCGCCCTGCTGCCGGTGCTCGCCCCGCGCCGGCGCCTGATCCCGATCGAGCTGCAGGGTCACGGCCGCACCGCCGACGTCGACCGCGAGATCACCCTGGCCAACCAGGCCGGCGACGTCGTCGGCGTGCTCGACCACCTCGGTCTCGAGCGCGCCGACGTGCTCGGCTTCAGCTGGGGCGGGCTGGTGGCCCTCGAGACGGCCGTGCGCCACCCCGATCGCGTCGGGCGCCTGGTGCTCGGTGCCGTGCACACCCGCAAGGACGGCTACCACGCCGAGATCCACGACCCGGCGCAGTGGGAGACGTCGACCCGGATGCCCACGGAGGAGGACTTCGCGGCCATGGTCGGCGAGTACGAGCGCTACGGGCTCAGCACGTTCGAGGCCGTCAACGTCAAGCTGCAGCACACCGTCGGCGCCGAGGAGAACTGGACGCCCGCGCAGCTCGCCATGGTCACCGCGCCCACCCTCGTGATGATCGGCGACCACGACTTCGTGCGCGTCGACCACGCCGTGGCGATGGCCGACGCGATCCCGGACGCCGCCCTGGCCGTGCTGCCGCGCACCCAGCACACCGAGGTCTTCGCCCGGGTCGGGATCGTCGCGCCGATCCTCGAGGACTTCCTGACCCGCTGACCGACCTCACACGCCCGCGCGTACCGTTCCGAGGCGTGCTGCACGCGGTCGCGACCTGGTGGGACGGGATCGAGCTCTGGCTGACCCAGCTCGACTTCACGTTCCAGGTCGTCCTCGTCGTGGCCGTCGTCGGCCCGGTCTGCTGGGGCCTGGCCGCGATCATCGACACGGTGGTGGAGCGCTCCGTGGCCGCCCGCCTCGAGGCGACCGAGCGCCGGGCACAGGCGCGCAACGAGGCCCGCGACCAGGCCCGTGACCAGCACGCCGCCGACGCGAGCACCTGATGGACCGCCGCGCGGCGCGGCTCTGGGTCACGGCGACCCTCGTGGCGCTCCTGCTGATCGTGCTCCTCGTGAACGTGCTCTGACGCCCGACCGCAGCCCTACCGCGCCGCCGCCACCGCCTCGTCGTGCAGCGTGCGCGTGATGCCCGTGACCGTCGACGACTCGGCCTCGTAGCTCTTCGTCTTCGGGCTCAGGGTCAGCACCACGATCACGCGCCGCCGGCCGTCGACGACCCCGCTGGTGTGCATGGCGCGCCGGCTGAGGTCGAGGGCCGGCGTGGCGAGCGTGGACGGGCGGCTGTCGGCCACGACCTGCGGCGCCTCCTGGGCCGCCTGACCGGAGGCGCCGTCGGGTGGGGTGTTGACCTGACCCTCGACACACGGGCGCGCCGGCGCCGACCCGTAGCCCGACCAGCCCTGCTTGACCGCGCGCGTGCCCGTGACGGCGCGCGGGATGCCGAAGGACTGGTCGAACCCGTCCGCGGCGCACTGCGTCGAACGCTCGAGGTTGCCGACGATCAGGTCGCGCTGGAACGCCGTGGTGCGGTCGAGGAGGAAGTTGTAGACCCGCGCGACGTCCGCGGCGCTGATCGCGGTGTAGCCCCAGTACCGCCGGTCGGTCGGCGGGGCGGTGTTGACGAGCCCGATCAGGCGCACCATGCGCACGACGACCTGCTCGTAACCGCGGCGGACCCACAGGGTGCTCGCCGCGTCGTCGTCGCTGGAGCGCAGCATCGACGTCAGCAGCGCGCGGTCGGCCGTGGACACGCTCGTCCGGCCCTGCAGGTAGTCCAGCGCGATGAGCAGCTTGACCAGCGACGCGGAGCGGAACCTCGTCGTCGCCGCCGACTGCGCCACGATGCGGCGGGTCGTGCGGTCGTAGACCAGGTAGCCCGCGGAGGTGTCGACGGGCACGCCGGGCGCGGCCCGGAGCCCGGCGGTGTCCGCGGGGGCGGCGAGCGCCGCCGGCGTCAGCAGGCCGGCGAGCAGACCGGCGAGGACCAGCGCCAGCCCCAGTCGCGTGCGGATGCCACTCCGTGATGTGCCCACCGTGTGCTCCCCCCGAGCGAGCGCCTCACTGCGAGCGGCGGCATCGATACCACCGAGAGGCGTAGGGGCATCACGATGACATCACGTCCGGAACGATGTTCAGGCACCCGGCACCCAGGACGGGGCGCGCTTCTCCGCGAACGCCGCCATGCCCTCCTGGCCCTCCTCCGAGGCGAAGAACTCCGAGGACAGGGCCGTCATCGCCTCGAGGTCCTGCTGCAGGTGCTCGCTGCGGTCGCGGCGCAACATCGTCTTGGTGGCGGCGAGGGCGTTCGGCCCGCCGCGGGCGAGCATGGCGGTGTAGCGGTCGACCTCCGCGTCCAGTCCGTCGGCGTCGACCGCGCTGTTGATCAGCCCGATCGCCGCGGCCCGGTCGGCGTCGAAGGTCTCGCCTGTGAGCATCAGCTCGTGCGCGGCGCGGGGGAGCAGGCGGGGGAGCACGGTCGAGGAGATCACCGCGGGCACGACGCCGATGCGGACCTCGCTGAACGCGAACGTCGCCTCCCGGGCGGCGACGGCGATGTCGCACGCGGAGACCAGGCCGACCCCACCGGCCCGCGCCGGCCCGGCCAGCCGGGCGACGACGGGGGTGTCGGACTCCCACAGCGCGGTGAGGATCGCGGGGAACTCGTTGACACCCTGCTCGGAGGATCCGGCTCCGCGCGACTCGCGCAGGTCCATCCCGGAGCAGAACACCGGGCCGGTGTGGGTGAGGACGATGACGCGGGCGCTCTCGTCGAGGATCGCGGCGTCGAGGTGGGCGGCGAGCTCCCGCCGCAGCTGGGCCGAGAGCGCGTTGCGGTTGCGCGGCGAGTCGAGCGTGATCGTGGCGGTGCCGCCCGTGACGTCGAGGTGCACCAGTTCGCCGGGGTCCGAGTCCATGGCGGCCACTGTGACACGGGCCGGATCGCCCGCCCGGTGGTGGCGTCGGGCCCGCCCGGGTGCGTAGCGTCCGTGATCGTGACCGAGGCGCCCTCCACCGTGTGGCACGCATGGCGCCGTCACGTCGATCTGTGCCGGACCTCCGCTGCGATCTGTCGTCCCTGACCTGCTGAGTCCGCCCGGGTGCCTCTCGGGTCCGTCCTCACGCTCGTCCGGAGCACGACATGACCCTCGCGCAGCGCGTGCAGCGAGCCCTCGACGACCTCTGTCGTCTGTCGCCGCTGCTCGCCCTCGTCCACACCTCCTCGCCGGCCGCGGCCACCGTCCCGGGCGAGGTCCACCGGAGGAATCCCGCATGGCCACTGTCATCCCCCGTTTCAGCCCGCGCGGCGCCGCCGTCGCCGAGCTCCTCACCGATCTGGACTCGCTGGTCCGCCGTGAGGTGAACCGCGACAACGCGGGCACCGAGCACTGGGACCGTGACGCCGAGCGCATCGCCGCCGAGGTCGCCACCGCCCTCGCGCGTCTGCGCGACGACCTGCATCGCCACCCGCTGCCCCCACGGCGGTGACCCCGGTGCTCGCGCTGGTGCCGCTCGTGCGGCGCCGGCACGTCGACCACGCCCGAACGGGCGCCCAGCGATGTCGGGTCTCCTCGACCCGTCCCGACCCGTTCCTGATCGAGGAGAACCCGTGACCAGCACGCTCACCCGCACCCCCGACTTCGCCACCCTGACCACCCCGCGCACCGAGGAGGAGTGGCTCGCGCGCGCCCGCCTCGTCCGCGGGCTCCTCGCCGCCGACGCCGCCGAGCGCGACGCCGCGGGGGCGACGCCGTACGCCGAGGTCGCCCTGCTCAAGGACTCGGGGCTCGTCACCCTGCTCGGGCCCGTCGAGCACGGCGGCGGTGGCCAGGAGTGGCCGACCGCGTACCGCGTCATCCGGGAGGTGGCCGCCGGCGACGGCTCGATCGGCCAGCTCCTCGGCTACCACCTGCTGTGGTTCTGGGCGGCGCGGCTCGTCGGCACGCCGGAGCAGATCGCCCAGGTCGAGGCCGAGGCCACGCGGCACCGGTGGTTCTTCGGCGGCGCGGTGAACCCGCGCGACGCCGACGTCGTCATCCGCGACGAGGGCGCCGAGGTCGTCTACACCGGCCGCAAGTCGTTCTCGGACCGGTAGCAAGGTCTCCGACGTGACCGTGCTCGAAGGGGTGATCGAGGGCACCGACACCCACGTCTTCGCGATCGTGCCGTCCGACCAGCCGGCGATCACGTTCCACGACGACTGGGACACCATCGGCCAGCGGCTCACCGAGTCGGGCAGCGTCTCGCTCGACGGCGTGCGGGTGCCGTGGGAGGCCGCGGCAGGGTTCCGCGACAAGGTGTTCACGCCGCGCGTCTACAACACGCTGAACGTGCCGGTGATCCAGCTCGTGTTCGTCGCCTTCTACCTCGGCATCGCCCGCGGAGCGCTCGACGAGGCCGCCGACTACACGCGCACGACGACCCGACCGTGGTTGCACGGCGGGCAGTCCCGCGCGGTCGACGAGCCGTACGTGTTCGACACCTACGGCGACCTCACCGCCAAGCTGTGGGCCGTCGAGGCGCTGGCGGACGCGGTGGCGGCGGAGGGGTTGGTGATCCACCGGGACCCCGATGCGGTCACCGAGCGGGCGCGCGGCGAGCACGAGGTCCGGGTCGCGGCGGTCAAGGCGCGCGCCACCGAGGTCGCCCTGGAGATCACGAGCGGGATCTTCGAGGTCACCGGGGCCCGCTCCACGTCGTCGTCCCTGCGCTTCGACCGGTTCTGGCGCAACGTCCGCACCCACACGCTGCACGACCCGGTGGCCTACAAGCGTCGCGAGGTCGGGCGCTTCGTCCTCGTCGACGAGCTGCCCGAGCCGACCTGGTATAGCTGAGTACCGTCCTTGATGGAGCGAACGCGCCGTTCGCTGCGATAGAAGCAGCGAACGGCGCGTTCGTTTCATCTGCGGGCGGTGCGAGAGCTCATCTCGGGGCGGCGTGGGGGCGCCAGCGCAGCGGGCGGGGGAGGATGACGATCTTCCCCGTGGCCCGGTCGCCTTCCATGATCGAGTGGGCGTCGCGGATGCGTTCGATCGGGAAGACCTGACCGAGCGGGACGGTGGCGCGGCCGCCCGCGACGTCGTCGAGGAACTGCTGCAGCACCGCGGCGGGGAGGTCGCTGGCCTCCCCGCCGTAGGCGGTGAGCCGCACGCCGCGGGGCAGGTAGTCGATGGGGTAGAAGTCCGGCACCGTCCACTGGTTCGAGAGCATCCCGGCGAAGCAGACGACGCCGTGGCGCCGCGTGGCGCGCAGGGTGTCGGGCAGGGTCGGGGTGCCGACGAGCTCCAGCGCGGTGTCGACGCCGTCGCCGAGGACGTCGCGGACCTGCCGGGCCACGTCCCCGTCGTCGACCAGCACGTGGTCGACGCCGAGCGCGCGCAGCTTCTCGGCCTTCGCCGCGGTGCGCGTCGTGGCGAGCACGGTGAGGCCGCGGGACTTCGCCAGGACCGCGGCCGCCATGCCCACCGACGACGTCCCGCCGCGCACGAGCAGCGACTGGCCGGGCCGCACGTCGAGCCCGTCGGTGAGCGCACCGTGGGCGGTCTGGAGCATCTCGGGCACCGCACCGATCGTCGGCCAGTCGAGGTCGCTGTAGAACGCGATGACCTGCCCGGCCGGCACGCAGGTGTACTCCGCGTAGCCGCCGTCGAAGGTGCGGCCCATCCCACCCATCATCGTGACCACCTGCTGGCCCGGGACGAACTCGCCGCCCGGGCAGTCGGCCACCACCCCGGCCGCCTCGATGCCGGGCACGCGCGGGAACGTCACGCCGTCGGCGAGCCCGAGCCGCGTGTGGAGCTCGGAGCGGTTGACCCCGAAGGCCTTCACCGCGATGAGCACCTGCCCGGGCTGCGGCTCGGGGACGATCAGGTCCTTGATCTGCAGCGCGGTCAGGTCGCCCGGTCCGCTGAGCACGACGGCACGCATCCTCGCCACGGGCATGATCCTGGCACCGGGAAGCAGCGAACGCCCCGTTCGCTGCGATAGAAGCAGCGAACGGCGCGTTCGTTGCGTACGTCGGGGCGAGCTCAGGCCTGCTCGTGCTGGTTGCCGCCGGTGATGACGTGGACGGTCACACGGCCGGAGCCGATGAGGTCCATCGTCGCGAACGTCTTCGCTGCGAACGTGGGGATCGACAGGTTCGGCCGGTGCGCGACGAGCAGCTGCAGGCCGTCGACGTGGTCGAGGATGTACGTCGCGGCCTGTGCGGGGTCGGGGCTGCCGGACGAGTACGCGGTCAGGACGCGGTCCCAGCCGTTGTCGCGGTGGGCGCGGGCGAGGCGCAGCGTGTAGTCGGGATCGAAGGCGGGACCCGAGCGTGGGGTGATCTCGGAGCCGTCGTTGGTCGCGGCGATGCCGAGGAACTCGACGGGCATTGGGGGTGGCTCGCTTTCCTGGGAGACGGGTCGGTCCGGGGGACCCGTCTCAGAGCGCCGACGACACGCGACCGAGGTCGACGTGCCGGCGTGACACCAGGAGCACCACGACGTCCACGCTCCTCCGCCGCTGGAGCCGGGTCAATCGCCCGCGACGAGGCGTCAGACCGGCGCCGGTCGCACCGGCGCCAGCTCCTCGGCCAGCAGGCGAACGACGTCGTCCCACGCCCGCTGTGCGTGCCGGGCGTGGTACCCGACGCCGGGGAGCACGGTCTGGCCGTACCCGCCGTCGAGGTTGACGGTGCCGTCCGGGTTCGTCGGCGGGTGGTGGAACGCGTGCAGCGCGCCGCCGTAGGTCACGAGACGCCAGTCGACGCCCGCGTCCTGCATCTCGGCGGCGAACGCGTCGCGCTGCGCGGGAGGCTGGATGGGGTCCTCCGAGCCGACCCCGGCCCACACCGGGCAGCGGATGGCCGCCGCCTCGCCGGGCCGGCCCGTGATCAGACCGTTGACCGTCGCGATGGCCCGCAGGTCGACGCCGGCGCGCCCGAGCTCCAGCCCGATCGCGCCGCCGGTGCCGTAGCCGACCACGGCGATGCGGTCCGGATCGGTGCGCGTCTCGGCACGCAGCACCTCGAGCGCCGCGCCGCCGATCTCGCGCATCCGCTCGGGGTCGTCGAGCAGCGGCAGGCAGCGCGCCAGCATCTCCTGGGGGTCGTCGAACCATAGTCCCCCGTGGATGTCGAAGGCGAACGCGACGTACCCGAGCTCGGCGAGGGCGTCGGCCCGCGCGCGCTGGAACGCGTTCAGCCCGGTGCCCTCCGGCCCGACGAGGACCGCGGGCCGCCGGCCGTCGCCGCCTGGGAGCGCGAGGTGCCCGATCATCGTCAGGCCGTCGGCCGGGTACTCCACCGTGCGCGTCGTCACCGTCACGGCACTGACGCTAGGGAGCTGGCGGGCCTCGCGGACCGGTGTTCGCGGCCGGCGGACGAGGTGCGCTCCGCGCACGTGAGCACTTCGGACTGCTCGAGCACTCCGAACTGCTCACATGCGCCGCAGGCGCACCTCAGCTCCAGAACCGCTCGGCGACGGTCGGGTGCGAGCGCAGCCAGCCGACCAGCGCGTTCTCGCCGTACGCGGCGAGCAGGGGGTTGTCGGGGTCGTCGTTCGGGTCCCAGTCACCGGTCTCTGCGGCGAGCTCCGGCGGCAGGTCGACGGGTTCGACGACGGCGTCGAGGCGCGGGCCGAGGAAGAACGCCACCGAGTAGCGGTCGACGCCCGCGGCCGGGCCGACCACCCGGTGGCGGGTGGCGGTGAGGTAGCCGCGGGTGGCGACCTCGAGCATCTCGCCGATGTTGACGACGTAGCCGTCGGGGACCGGCGCGGCACCGATCCACGCGTCGGCGCCGGGCACCTGGACCTCGAGGCCGCCGACGTCGTCCTGGTGCAGCAGCGCGAGGAACCCGTAGTCCTTGTGCGCGCCGACGCCCTGCGCGGTCGCGGCACCCCCGGGATAGTGCAGGACCTTGAGGTGCAGGTGCGACTCCTCGTCGAACCAGCGGTCGAAGTGGTCCTCGGCCTGGCCGAGCGACGCGGCCAGCGCGCGCAGGATCTCCCGGCTCACCCGCAGCGCTTCGTCCTGCCAGGCGAGCACCGCCGCGCGCAGCGCCGGCAGCGCGGGCGGCCACTGGTTGGGGCCGACGAGGCCCCAGTACCGGGCGTCCCCGCTCACCGGCGCCCGCTCCGGCCCGATGTCGATCTGCTCGCGCTGGTCGGCGGCGCCCGCCGTGCGCTCGGTGCCGACCCGGCTGTAGCCGCGGAAGTGCGGTGACGCGGTGTTCTCGATCGTGAGGCGCTCGTCGAGCGGGAGGGCGAAGAACGCGCGCACCTCTTCGTCGAGACGCGCGGTCAGCGCCGGCGGGATGCCGTGACCGACGACCGTGAAGAACCCGACCTCCCGCGCCGCACGGCGGAGCTCGTCGAGGAACGCCCCCCGATCAGCGGAGTGGTCGCCGGAGCGGAACCGGCGCAGGTCGAGGACCGGGAGACCGGACATCGTCGTCCTCCTTCGCGGACCGAGGGCTCTCCTCCAGCGTCGCCCACGCCGCGGCGACGCCGCCAGCGTTCGCCCCGCAACGAACGCCCCGT
This sequence comes from Actinomycetospora sp. NBRC 106375, assembly GCF_030269665.1. Classification (GTDB taxonomy): domain Bacteria; phylum Actinomycetota; class Actinomycetes; order Mycobacteriales; family Pseudonocardiaceae; genus Actinomycetospora. Next base: position 162,419 of record NZ_BSTS01000009.1, on the reverse strand, counting down.
TCGCTGCTTCTCTCGCTGCGAACGGCGCGTTCGTGTCGTTCGGAGCGGACGTGGCCCGCGAGCGAACGGGGACTTCGCGCGCATAGAAGCAGCGAACAGCACGTTCGCTGCGACGACCCTCGGGCCTCAGACGGCAGCCGGCAGCTCCGCGCGGGTCCAGTCGTTGACGAACTCGAGGCCCGAGCGCCGGAAGAGCTGCGTCACGGGGCAGCGGCGCTCGGTCTCGGAGATGAGCGTGGCGAACTGCTCCTCGCTCGCGTCGGTCTCGACGGTCGCGCGGACCTCGACCTTGTCGAAGTTCGCGTTGCCCTCGGCGCCGCCGACGAGGACGGCGGTGTCGAGGTCGCCCTGGATGTCGAAGGTCCACCGGCCGAGGCGGACGCCGAGGTCCTTGGCGACGAGCGAGGCGGTGACCTGGTTGCACGAGGTCAGCGAGCCGAGGGCATAGAACAGCGGGCTCGGGGCCTCGTCGGCACCGCCGAAGGCCGGGTAGGCGTCGGTGGTGAAGACGTGACCGCCGGCGGTGAGCTCCTGCGCGACGCCGGTGCCCTCGCCGTGGACGGCGAACGGGACGACGGTCTCCTTGGGCTGGACAGCCATGATCGAACCTTTCGGGAACGGGGTGCCCGGGCGCGCGGCGGCGCGCCGGAACGGGCGACGGGTGAGGCGGGGCGATCAGCCGCGGCCACACGTGGTCGTCGCGAGCCGGCAGAGGTCGACGTGCAAACGCCGGACCAGGAGGCTCACGACCCCGTTCCTACCCGATCGCGCGCAACCGGAAAAGTGCGCAGCGGACACGATCACGCACGGACCGTGGTGAGCGCGGCGTCGAGGTCGGCGATGAGGTCGTCGGTGTCCTCGAGGCCCACCGAGAAGCGCAGGTGCCCGTAGCGGCGGAACTCCTCGGGCCAGTGCGCGGCGCGGGCGCCGGTCGGCCCCACGTGCACGATGAGGCTCTCGTCGTGGCCGAGCGAGACCGCCGAGGTGATGACGCGCAGGTCGGCGACGAAGCGGTTCTGCAGCGCGGCGTCGCCGTCGAGCGCGAAGGCCATCATCCAGCCGTTCCCGCGGCCGCCGAACTGCCGCTGCGCGAGGTCGTGCTGGGGGTGCCCGGGCAGTCCCGGGTACGTCACGTAGGCCACCGCCGGGTGGGCGGCGAGGAACTCCGCGACCCGCTGCGCCGAGCCGACGTGCTGGCGCAGGCGCAGCGGCAGCGTGATCGCGCCACGGGAGATCAGCCAGGCGTTGAACGGGGACACGACGCCGCCGACGTCGACCATCGCCTCGGCGCGGATCGCGTCCAGGTGCTCCCGGGAGCCCACGACGACCCCGCCCATCGCGTCGCCGTGCCCGTTGATGACCTTCGTCAGCGAGTGCACGACGAGGTCCGCGCCGGCGGTCAGCGGGCGGTAGAGCGGGGGCGGCGTGAAGGTCGAATCGACCGACAGCAGGGCCCCGCCGGCGTGCGCGACCTCCGCGACCGCGGCGATGTCGCAGACCCGCGTGGTCGGGTTCGCGATCACCTCGGTGTGCACCAGCTTCGTGGTCGGGCGCATCGCCGCGCGCACGGCCTCCGGGTCGCTGGTGTCGACGAACGTGGCCTCCACCCCGTAGCGCCGGGGCAGGATCTCGGCGAAGAGCCGGTAGGAGGCCTCGTAGGTGACGTCGGAGATCACCGCGTGGTCGCCGGTCCGCAGGAACGTGAAGAACACGGCGTGCAGCGCCGCGACCCCGGTCGCGAGCACGACGGCGTCCTCGCCCTGCTCGAGCAGCGCGAGCTTGTCCTGCAGCGCGCGCTGGTTGGCCCCGGTGTTGCGGGTGTAGAGCGGGACGTCGAACCCCGACCACGAGAGGTTCTCCGGGTCCTCGGGCAGCGCGTACGAGTTCGCCATCACGATCGGCGTCCGGATCGCCCCGCTGCCGGCGTCGACGGCGTTGCCGGCGTGCACGGCCTGCGTCGCGAACCCGAGCGACTCGGGGCGTTCCTTGTCCGGGCGGGTCACGGCCGTGATCGTGGCATCCGGGAGGGTCGCGGTCGCCCCTCCGTGAGTGATCCGAGGCCCTCGGTGACGGCAGCCACCCGAACCGCCCAGCGTGACCCGCAAGCCCTTGGCCTGCGACGACGGTTCCGCTAGGAACGGCTGTGTGCGCGGTCACACGATGCTGGTGAGGCGGTGGCACGTCGACCTGTGCCGCACCGCCGGCATGGGCTGTCGACCCGGCCGCTGAGCGCGCACCCGCCCGGCCCTGGCGCCATCCCTGCGACGTGCCGTCGTCGTCCGGCGGGGGATCGGACCGTGATCGGTACCGACCGACACAACGACCAACGAGCACTCCTGGAGCACGCGATGACCGCGACCCCGACCGTCAACAACAACGTCAACACCGAGGCCCTGCTGCAGGCCCGCGACGCGCTGAAGGAAGCGCCCCAGGCCGCCGAGTTCGTGTGGAAGGTGACCTCGGAGTGGGAGGACGGCACCTACTCGAAGCAGACCATCGAGCACTTCTCGGGCCTGGGTGCCGCGCAGCAGCACAAGCAGGCGTACGTCCTCGAGGGCGACCATCCGGAGGTCTTCGCGTCCGAGGACCGCGCACCCACACCTGTGGAGACGGTGCTCGCCGGCCTCGCCGGCTGCCTGACCGCGGGCGTCGCCGCCGTCGCGCAGAACCGGGGCATCCAGCTGCGCTCGGTCAAGGCGACCGTGGAGGGCAACCACAACGTGCTCGGCATCCTCGGCGGCGACCCCGAGGTCCGCAACGGCTTCAACGACGTCAACGTCCACTTCGACATCGACGCCGACGCCAGCGAGGAGGACATCGCCGCGCTCGTCGCCCAGTCGCAGAAGCGTTCCGCGGTGTTCGACGCCCTGTCCAACCCGACGAATGTCAACGTCAGCGTGGGCTGAGGCCCGCCCTCGTCATCCGGCGGCGCGGACACGGCCCGCGAGGTGGCCCTCGAGGTGGGCGGCCAGCTCGGCGGTGTCCTGGTCCGCGCCGCCGATGTACGTCGAGCGCCGGCGGCGCAGCAGGCTCGTGCCGAGCACGTAGACGCCCGGCGCCTTCGTCACCACACCCCCGTCGTGCTGCAGGCGACCCTTGTGGTCGAGCACCGGGAGCGCGAGCCAGGAGCGGTCGGCGCGGTAGCCGGTAGCCCACAGCACGGTCCGGATGCCCTCGCGAGCCAGGTCGATCTCGAGACGGGGTGACGCGTCGACGGGCGTCGGCTCCGGTCGCGACGGCCCGTCGAGGTCGCCGGGCCCCTCCTCGGCGGCCCAGGCGTCGAAGCGCTCGAGCAGGCGGTTCTGCTTGAGGTCGGCGAGCCGGACCGTGTTGGCCAGCCCGCCGGAGAACTGGGCGACGCCGTCGCGCAGCCGCCCGAGCTTGCCGACCACCCGCACGCCGCGCGCCTGCAGGGTGCGGAGGTCGATGTCGCTGTGGGCCGGGGTGCCGATGAGCTGGGGCGACGGCGTGTGCCGCGCCCGGATGACGTCGTCGACCTCGTCGTAGCGCTCGTCGAGGACGCCGGCCTGCTCCATCCACCAGAAGGCGTCACGGCCGCGGTAGGTCCGCGGCATGCGGACGTGCTCGCCGGCGGCGACCGTCACCGCGCGCCCGCTGCGGGCGAGCTCGTCGGCGAGCTGCACGCCGCTGGCCGAGGCGCCGACCACGAGGACGCCGCCGTCTCCGACGTCGTCGGGGGAGCGGTAGGTCGCGGTGCTGATCGACGTCACGTCGTCGGGCACGCCCTCGGCGGCGGCGGGCACGGCGGCGACGTTGCTGCCGCCGCTGGCCAGCACGACGGTGTCGCAGGTCCAGGCGCCGCGATCGGTGGTGACCTCGTACCCCGTGTCGGTCGCCGCCACCCGGGTCACCGTGGTGCCGGTGTGCACCGGGGCGTCGACGGTCGCGGCGTAGCCGTCGAGGAACGCCACCAGCTCGGGCACCGTGAGGAAGCCGTCGGGATCCCCGTCGGACGGGGTCGCGCCGGGGAGCGTGACGTGCCACGTGGGCGTCAGCAGCCGCAGCGAGTCCCAGCGCTCGGTGCGCCAGGAGTTGGCCACCTCGCCGCGCTCCAGCACGACGTGGTCGATGGAGCGCTCGGTCAGCCGCCTGCTCATCGCGAGGCCCGAGTGACCTGCGCCGACGATGACGGTGGTGACGTGCACGGGTCTCAACGTAGCCCGAGTACGTGAGCGGAATTCACGGTCAGGACCGTGAATTCCGCTCACATCGACGGTGCGCTCACGCCTCGACACTCACCGCGGCCACGGTGGTGGGGGAGGGCTGCAGACCGAGGTGCTCGCGCAGGGTCGTGCCCTCGTAGTCGGCGCGGAACGAGCCCTTCTCCTGCAGCAGCGGGACGACCCGGTCGACGAACGGGTCCATCCCGCCGGGCGTGATGTGCGGGACGAGGACGAAGCCGTCGCTGGCGTCGGACTGCACGAACTCGTCGATGGTGTCCGCGACACGCTGCGGGGTGCCGACGAAGGTGTGCCGCCCGTTCTTGCGGATGACGACCTCGCGCAGCGAGAGGCCCTCCCGCTCGCCGAGCTCGCGCCACTCGTTCGCGGTCGCGACCGGGTCCCGGTACATCCGCACGCTCGCGCGGCCCTTGGAGATGTGCGCGCCGGAGTCGACGTCGTCCTCGGTCTTCGGGTCGAACGACGGCACCGGCCCGTCGGGGTCGACGTCCGAGAGGTCGCGGTTCCACACCTGCTCGGCGAAGGCGATCGCCGTCTGCGGGCCGACCTGCTGGTACTGCACCTGCCGGGCGTTCTCCGCCGCCTCCTCCTCGGTGTCCCCGAGCACGAAGGTCGCTGCCGGCAGGATCTTGAGGTCCTCGGGTCGGCGGCCGAACTTCGCCAGGCGCGCCTTGACGTCGGCGTAGAACTCCTTCCCGGCATCCAGCTCGGCGTGCCGGGTGAAGATCGCGTCCGCGCTCGCGGCGGCGAACTCGCGGCCCTCCTCGGAGTCGCCGGCCTGGATGATCACCGGTCGGCCCTGCGGGCTGCGCGGCACCGGGAAGCGCCCGGAGATGTCGAACTGGTCGGAGCGGATCGCGAACCGGCCGGCGTCCGTGTCGCGCACGAACCGCCCGGACGCGGCGTCGGCGACGACCTCGCCCGGCGCCCACGAGTCCCAGAGCGCCTGCGCGGTCGCGAGCATCTCCTGGGCCCTTAGGTAGCGCTTGTCCTTGGGCAGGTAGCCGCCGCGGCGGAAGTTCTCGCCGGTGAACTCGTCCCAGCTCGTCACGACGTTCCAGGCGGCGCGCCCGGCGGAGAGGTGGTCGAGCGTGGCGAGCTTCCGGGCGACGTCGAGCGGCTCGTTGAACGTCGAGTTGACCGTGCCGGCCAGCCCGATCCGCTCGGTGACGGCGGCGAGCGCCTGCAGGATCGCCACGTTGTCCGGGCGGCCCATGACGTCGAGGTCGTAGATCTCCCCGCCCTGCTCGCGCAGGCGCAGGCCCTCGGCGAGGAAGAGGAAGTCGAACTTGCCCCGTTCCGCGGCCTGTGCGAAGCGGCGGAAGGACTCGAACTCGATGTGGCTGCCCGACGCCGGGTCGCTCCAGACGGTCGTGTTGTTGACGCCGGGGAAGTGGGCGGCGAGGTGGATCTGCTTCGGCACGGTGTCCTCCTCAGGCGCGGGCGTAGCGGTCGGCGGGGCGCGCGAGGCCGAAGTGGCCCCGCAGCGTGTGGGCCCCGTAGGCGGTGCGGAACAGGCCGCGGCGCCGGAGCTCCGGGACGAGCTCGCGGGTGATGCGCGGCAGGTCGGTCGACGTGACCGCCGGGCGCAGACGGGCGCCCGCGAGGCCGGCGCCGTGCCAGGACTCGAGGACGTCGGCGACGTCGGCGACGGTGCCGGTGAGGATGCGGGCGTCGCTGCGCAGCTCGCCGCCGTCGGTCTCGTCGAGGCGGGCGAGGCGCGCGCGGGCGGCGTCGGCGCTGTCGTCGAGCACGACCAGCAGATCGCCGAGGACATGCAGCGGGTCGCCCTCGCGGCCGACCGCCGCCTCCTCGGCGCGCACCTGGCGCAGGATCGCCCCGGCGTCGCCGGTCGGGCCGTCGCGGCCGACACCGCCGGGCGTGACGAAGACGAGGTCGGTGCCGCGGGCGGCGAGCCGGTAGGCGACGTCGACGTGGGCGAGCGCGGTGACGACGGGCTGGCCCTGCGGCGGCCGGGGGGTGATCGACGGGCCGCGCACCGAGAAGTGCGCCCCGGAGAAGTCGATGTAGTGGAGCTTCTCGCGGTCGACGAACCGGCCCGTCGCGGCGTCCCGGATCTCGGCGTCGTCCTCCCACGAGTCCCACAGCCGGCGCTGGACCTCGATGTGGTCCGCGGCCTCGTCGAACAGGCTCTCGCGGTCCTCGGTGCCGTACTCGCGGCGGCCGAAGAGCGCGTACTCGTCGGGCTTCGAGGAGACCTTGACCCGCACCCCGGCGCGGCCCTCCGTCGCGAAGTCGAGCGTCGCGATCTCGGTGGAGACGTGGAACGGCTCGGTGTGCGTCGTGACGACCGTGGGCACGAGGCCGATGTGGCTGGTGACCGGGCCGACGCGCAGCGCGATGAGCTGGGCGTCGAGGCGTCCCTGGACGCGGTCGGGGCGGTCCGAGTCGATCGCGAAGGAGTCCTCGAACGTCACGAGGTCGAGCAGCCCGGCCTCGGCCTCGCGGACCTGGTCGACCCAGAAGCCCCCGGTGAACAGCTCGTCGGCGCGGGCGCCGGGCTCGCGCCAGGAGGCGGGGTGCCATCCGGTGCCGTCCAGGGCCACCGCCAGGTGGAGCCCGGGGGTCGGTGCGGTGGTCATGATCCTCCTGTCGTCAGGCGGGCGTTCCGGCCGGGACGTCGCTCGGGACCGTCAGGGCCACGAAGTCGGGCCGGGCGCGCAGCCGGAACCCGAGCTGCTCGTAGAGCCGGATGGCGTTCGTGTTGTCGGCCGCGGCGTGCAGCATGGGGACCTCGCCGCGCTCCCGGATGCCGGCGGCCACCGCGAGCATGAGCCGGCCCGCGAGCCCCCGGCCGCGGTACGCGGCGTCGGTGCAGACCGCGCTGATCTCGGTGTACCCGGGCGGGCGCAGGCGCTCACCAGCCATGGCCACGAGGGCCCCGTCGTCGACGACGCCGAGGTAGGTGCCCATCTCGTGGGTGCGCGGGCCGAACGGGCCGGGCTTCGTGCGCGCCACCAGGTCGCGCATTGCCGGGACGTCGTCGTCGCCGAGCCGGACCAGCTCGGGATCGGGGCGGCCGGTCACCGCGTCGCCGATCATCTGGACCCCGGGGAGGACGCGACCCCACGCGAGCCCGACCGGCGTCAGCTCGCCGAAGGCGGGGACGACGGTGGTCCCGCCGGGCCCGACCAGTGCGGCGACGTCGTCCCACTCGGCGGCGCAGCGCGGCTCGGCGAGGAACGGGGCGACGTCGGGCTCGTAGCGCAGCGCGTCCCCGCGCCCCTGCGCGAGGTGCGCGTGCGGGCCCAGGAGGGAAGCGCGGACCGGCTCGTCGAGCGGTCCCGTCGCTGCGGCTGCCACCTCGGGAACAACCGCCCCGTCCTCACCGCCATTCCGCCCCGTGCGGCTGCGCCGCCTGTGACCACCCTCGCGTGCTCCAGCACGCCGTTCTGCTCACGTGCGGCGGAGCCGCACCCGGATTCTCGAAGCGTCCCGGGGGACGTCGACGGAGCCTCGGCGGCGTGTGAAGCGACCCGCGGCGGTGGCCGGGGTACCGAGGTCGTTGCCGGCCGGCCTCGTCACGGACGCGGGCGCGTCCCGCCCCACCGCTCCCAGTGCACGACCTGGTCGACGGGCTGGCGGCGCGGCGTCGACCAGCGCCCGCGCACCGGATACCCCAGTGGCACCAGCCCCATGGTCGCCGCGTCGTCGGGCAGCCCGAGCAGCGTGTCGATCTCCCGCTCACCGCTGATGAGGTGGAGCGAGGTCAGCACGCCGCCGATGCCGTACGCCCGCGCCGCGAGCAGCAGTTGCTGCACGGCACCGTAGATGGACCCGCCGAGCCGCTTGTCGGTCGAGTCGGCGCCGTGGCGCAGCACCGGCACGACGAAGACGGGCGCCTCGGCCAGGTGGTAGGCGAGGTGGTCGGCGGCGCGGAAGGACGCCGGGCTCAGGCCGTCCGCGGCGCCGTCGCGGGCCGGGTCGAGCAGCTCCTCGCGGCGCACCCCGTAGACCTGCTCCCAGCCCCGGCGGTAGTGCTCGGCGATCCGTTCCTTCACCGCCGGATCGGTCACGACGAGCCAGCCCCAGGTCTGGCGGTTGCCGCCGGACGGGCCGCGGATCGCGGTGTCGAGGAGATCCCACAGGACGTCGTCCGGGATCGGTGTCTCCGCGAGGTAGCGCCGGGCCGGGGTCGTGCGGAGTCCGTCGAGCAGATCGATCGGGTCGGGCACGGTGCCTCCAACGGTGTGATCGACTCCCGCTCCCACCCTAGGCGCAGGGGCGTTCGGCGGTGTCCGCGCCGTGGCCCGACCGGTGACCATGGTCGTCCACCACACCGCACGGACGGGGCCGACCATGCTGAAGCTCTCCCTCGACGCCATGTCCCGCCAGCAGCTCGCGGCCGCGCGGACCAGTTCGGCGGGCCGCGCCGCCCACACGGTCGTGGGCGGGCACGCCAACGTCATGCGGCAGACGGTGATCGCCCTGACCGGCGGGAGCGAGCTCGGCGAGCACGAGAACCCCGGCGAGGCGAGCCTCGTCGTGCTGCACGGGCGGGTCCGGCTCGTGTCGGACAAGGACTCCTGGGACGGGCGCCGCGGCGACCTGCTCGTGGTCCCCGACGCCCGGCACCGCCTCGAGGCCGTGGAGGACGCGGTCGTCCTGCTCACCGTGGCGAAGCTCAGCGCCAGGTGAGGCGGAGCCGCACCTCAGAAGTAGCCGTTGACGGGGAGCGCCTCGCCGGTGACGAGGCGGCGGCCGAGGGCACTCGCCTTGTAGGCCGCCGGGTTGTGCAGCGTGATCGTGCGCAGGTTGCGCCAGTGCCGGTCGAGGTTCCGTGCGCGGCTGGACGCGGACGCGCCGCCGACGTCGAACAGCGCGGTCGCCGCGTCGAGCGCCACGCGGTCGAGGTGCACCTTCACCGACGTGTGGGCGAGCGTCGCCGCCCGCAGGTTCTCGTCGCTCGGGTCCGCGCGGACGGCGTCGATCGCGTCCGCCGCCGCGAGCACCGCCGACTCGGCGACCCACGCCGTGGCGGCCAGCGAGCCGACGGTCGACTGCAGGATCGGGTCGTCGACGGCACGCGGTGCCGCGGCGTGCTCGAAGGTGCGGCCGCGGGTCCGGACGACCTCGGCGGCGTCGGTGACCACGGACCGCAGGATCCCGGCGACCAGCGCGTGCAGGTAGAGCTGCAGGAACGCGACGTCGCCGGGCGGGCGCGCCTGGAGCCGTGGCCGCACCGCGAGGACGTCGGCGGGCTCGACCGCGACGTCGGTGAACGACGTCGTCCCGGTGCCGGTGCGGCTCTGGCCCATGCCGTCCCAGTCGTCGACGACGGCCACGCCCGCACGGTCGGCGGGCACCATCACCGTCGCCACCCGGTCGCCCTCCGCGCGGGCGGCGACCGCGATCCAGTCCGCGTAGAGGGTGCCGGTGCTGTAGTACTTCGTGCCGTTCAGCACGAGCCGGCCGTCGGCCTCGTCGAGACGCGTGTCGAACTCGTGGCCCCCGGCCGCGGACGGACCGGTCTCCGAGATCGCGTTGCCGAACACCTTTCCGGCGCGCACCTCGTCGAGCCACCGGTGTCGCGCGGCGGGATCGGGCAGGCGCAGGAAGCCCAGCACCTGGCTGTAGTGGGTGCGCAGGACGTGGGCGACGATCGGGTCCGACTCGGCGAGGTCGATCACGAACGCGAGCAGCTCGCGCACCGACGCGCCCGCCCCGCCCTCGTCCACGGGCAGCGACAGCGCGCCGAGACCGGCCTTCGCGACGGCCGCGACCTGGTCGAACGGGCTCTCGTCGCGGCGCTCGCGCTCGGCCGCCCCCGCGGCGATGTCCGTGAGCAGGGCCGTCGCGTCGGGAGGGCTCATGCGCTCGTCCCTACCGGTGTCCGGCGGGCCACCTCGGCGTGCACCCGCGGGAGCAGGTCGCGGCCGTAGGCGACGGCGTCGTCGAGGGGGTCGTAGCCGCGGATGAGGAACGTCGTGACGCCGATGGCGTGGTAGTCCACGAGTGCCGCGGCGACCGTCTCCGGGGTGCCGACCAGCGCCGTCGAGTTCCCGGCGGCGCTGGTCGCCGCGGCGGTCGGCGTCCACAGGCAGCGGTCGTGCAGCTCGCCGCGTTCGGCCGCGGCGAGCAGGCGCTGGGAGCCGATGTTCGTCGGCGGCTGGTGCCCGCGGCGGTGGGCCATCCGCCCGGTGAACGAGCCGGCGCCGCCGCCCGCCTCGGTGATCTGCTCGAGGATCGCGTGGGCACGCTCCCACGCCTGGTCCTCGGTGGCCCCGAGGATCGGGCGGAAGGACACGCTGATGCGGGGCATGGTCGTGCGGCCGGCGGCGCGGGCGGCCTCGTGCACCGACGCGATCTGCTCGGCGGTCTCGGCCAGCGGCTCGCCCCACAGCGCGAACACGTCGGCGTGCTTCCCGCCCACCCGGTACGCGTCCGCGGAGGAGCCGCCGAAGTACACCGGGATGCGCGGCTGCTGCACCGGGCGCGCGCTCGCGTACACGTCGCGGACGTCGTAGAACTCGCCGTGGTGGTCGAAGGGCTCGGTGGCGGTCCAGGTGCGCGTCACGACGTAGAGGTACTCGTCGGTGCGCCGGTAGCGGCCCTCCTTGTCGAGGTGGTCGCCGTCACGGGCCTGGTCGGCGTCGCTGCCGCCCGAGATCGTGTGCAGGGCCACGCGCCCGCCGGAGAACCGGTCGAGCGTGGCGAAGGCCCGCGCGGCCATCGTCGGGGCCATGAAGCCCGGGCGGTGGGCCACGAGGAAGCCGAGCTGCTCGGAGTGCGCCGCGCCGAACGCCGCGACCTGCAGCCCGTCGGCGGTCGAGGCGCTGGCGCCGACCAGCACCCTGTCGAAGCCGCCCTCGTCGTGGGCGCGGACGAAGCGGCGGACGAAATCGGGGTCGATCGTCGGGCCGGACGCCGGGTGGATCTCCGACACGTGCTGCGTCCCGATCATCCCGATGAACTCGACCATGCGGACCTCCTGCGGTGCTCGGCGCGATCGTCCCCGGCTACCCCGGCGCGGCGCGACCGGATCGGAGCTTCCTCACCCGTGCCTCGTTGCCAGCGCACCGATGCCTGCGGTGAGATGTCCGCATCCGTCTCCGCGCCCTCGAGCCGTTCTGGCCGAGCCAGCGCGTCGTGGAGTTCGACCAGTGGTGTCGCCGGGCCGCGTGAGCGTCCCGGGCCGTGGTCACGCGCCCTGATCCGTTCGCGCGGCCGGATCGTCGTGCCCACCCTCTCGACCAACCCTGGAGATCCCGCGTGTCCGTCACCGACGAGTACCTGAAGAACAACGAGAGCTACGTCGCGAGCTTCCCCGGCGAGCTGCCCCTGCCGCCCGCGCGCAAGACCGCTGTCGTCGCCTGCATGGACGCCCGCGTGAACCCCTACGGCGCGCTCGGCCTGCACGAGGGCGACTCGCACGTCATCCGCAACGCCGGCGGCGTCGTCACCGACGACACGATCCGCTCCCTCGCGATCAGCCAGCACCTGCTCGGCACCGAGGAGATCGTGCTGATTCACCACACCGACTGCGGCATGGTGACCTTCACCGACGAGCAGTTCGCCGAGATTCTCGAGAAGGAGGCCGGCGAGCGCCCGTCGTGGTCGGCCAACGCCTTCGGAGACCTCGAGGCCGACGTCCGCGACTCGATCAAGCGCATCACCGACAGCCCGTTCGTCAAGAACAAGGGCTCGGTGCGCGGGTTCGTGCTCGACGTCGCGACCGGGAAGCTCACCGAGGTCGCGTGACGCGGCGCGGGGGACGCCCTCGCTGCGTCGCACGCAGCGGGGGCGTCCCTCGCGCCCGGGTCAGCCCTCGAGCGCCTGCAGCGGGCGCGCCACGAGCGGGCGCCCCACGAGGCCCGCGCCGAGCGTGTCGCCGGCCTGCGGGTCGATCAGCAGGAACGACCCGGTGGCGGCGATCTCGTCGTAGGGGTCGAGCGGCAGCGGCTCGGAGACCGTCAGCGACACCTGGCCCATGTCGTTGATCCCGAGCTCGCCGGGGTCCTCGTCGACGGTGAGCGTGTCGGTGTCGAGCTTGTGGGTCACGGCGCCGACGATCGCCTGCACGGTGCGCGTGCCGTGCTTGAGCAGCAGGCGCGCCCCCGGGCGCAGCGGCTTCTCGTGCAGCCACGCAAGCGTCGCGTCGAACTCCGTCACGGGCTCCGGCGAGCCCGGCGCGGCGAGGAGCGCGCCGCGGGCGATCCCCAGGTCGTCGGCCAGGCGCAGCACGACGCTCTGGCCGTCGTGGGCGGCGTCGCGCTCACCGTCGAAGGTGTCGATCCCCTCGACGCGGGTGCGCTGGCCGTCGGGCAGGACCTCGACCTCGTCGCCGACGCGCACCGTGCCCGCCGCGACGAGCCCGGCGTAGCCGCGGTAGTCGGGGTGGTCCTCGGTGCGCGGGCGCACGACGTACTGCACGGGGAAGCGGAACGGCGCGGTGTGGTCGGCGCCCTCGACCGGCACGGTCTCCAGGTGCTCGAGCAGCGTCGGGCCCTCGTACCAGGGAGTGTTCCGCGAGGACAGGACGACGTTGTCGCCCTTCTTCGCCGACAGCGGGATCGCGACGACGTCGGACTCGGCGTACCCGAGGGCCTCGGTGAGCCCGACGAACTCCTTGGCGATGCGCCAGTAGGTGTTCTCGTCGAAGTCGACGAGGTCCATCTTGTTCACCGCGAGCACCAGGCGCGGGACGCGCAGCAGACCCATCACCGCGACGTGGCGGCGGGTCTGCTCGACGATGCCGTGGCGCGCGTCGACGAGCAGGACGCCCAGCGACGCTGTCGACGCGCCGGTGACCGTGTTCCGGGTGTACTGCACGTGGCCGGGCGTGTCGGCCAGGACGAACGACCGGGTGGGCGTCGCGAAGTAGCGGTAGGCGACGTCGATCGTGATGCCCTGCTCGCGCTCGGAGCGCAGCCCGTCGACGAGCAGCGAGAGGTCGGGGTCACCGCCCCCCTGCGTGGCGCGCTCGACGGCCTCCATCTGGTCGGCGAGCACCGACTTCGTGTCGTAGAGCAGGCGCCCGACCAGCGTGGACTTGCCGTCGTCGACGGAACCGGCGGTGGCGAGACGGAGCAGATCGGTCATGTCTAGAAATAGCCCTCTCGCTTGCGGTCCTCCATGGCGGCCTCCGAGAGGCGGTCGTCGGCCCGCGTGGCGCCGCGCTCGGTCAGGCGGCTCTCGCGCACCTCGTCGAGCACCTCGTCGAGCGTCGTCGCGGTGGACGCGACGGCGCCGGTGCAGGAGCCGTCGCCGACCGTGCGGTAGCGCACGGACAGCGTCCGGACCTCCTCGCCGTCGCCCGGCCCGCCCCACGGCCCGCTGGTGAGCCACATGCCGTCGCGGGCGAACACCTCGCGCTCGTGCGCGTAGTAGATCGACGGGAGCTCGACGCCCTCGCGGGCGATGTAGCGCCACACGTCGAGCTCGGTCCAGTTCGACAGCGGGAACACGCGCACGTGCTCGCCGGGCTTGTGGCGCCCGTTGTAGAGGTTCCACAGCTCGGGGCGCTGGCGCGACGGCTCCCACTGCCCGAACGCGGTGCGCAGGCTGAACACGCGCTCCTTGGCCCGGGCGCGCTCCTCGTCGCGGCGCCCGCCGCCGAAGACGGCGTCGTGGCGGTGCTCGGCGATGGCGTCGAGTAGCGGCGTGGTCTGCAGCGGGTTGCGGGTGCCGTCGGGGCGCTCGGCCAGCCGGCCGTCGTCGATGTAGTCCTGCACGCGGGCGACCTCGAGCTCGAGCCCGTAGCGCGCGACGACGGCGTCGCGGAAGTCGATGACCTCGTCGAAGTTGTGCCCGGTGTCGACGTGCAGCACCGGGAACGGGATCGGCGCCGGCCAGAACGCCTTCCTCGCCAGGTGCACCAGCAGCATCGAGTCCTTGCCGCCGGAGAAGAGGATCACCGGGCGGTCGAACTCGCCGGCGACCTCGCGCATGACGTGGATCGCCTCGGACTCGAGGGCGTCGAGCTGGTCGGTGCCCGTCGTCGGGATGGCGGCGGCGGTCATCCGTGCAGCCCGCACTCGGTCTTCGTGAACCCGGCCCAGCGCCCGCTGCGCGGGTCGGCGCCCGGGGCCGGCTTGGCGGTGCACGGCGCGCAGCCGATCGAGGGGTAGCCCTCGCCGACCAGCGGGTTGACCAGGATCGCGTGGTCGCGGATGTAGGCGTCCATCTGCTCGTCGGTCCAGTGGGCGATCGGGTTGACCTTCACCAGGCCGTGGCGCTCGTCCCAGGTGACCAGCGGGGTGGTCGCGCGCGTCGGGGCCTCGACGCGGCGCACGCCCGTGACCCACGCGTCGTAGTTCGCCAGGGTCTTCTTCAGCGGCTCGACCTTGCGCATCCCGCAGCACGCGCCGGGGTCGCTCGCGAAGAGGTCCTTCCCGAACTGCTCGTCCTGCTCCCCGACGGTGAGCTCCGGCTCGGCCTGCACGATCCGCACGCCGTAGACCTGGGCGACGGCGTCGCGCGTGCCGAGGGTCTCGGCGAAGTGGTAGCCGGTCTCGAGGAACAGCACGTCGACGCCGGGACGGGCGGCCGCGCCGAGCTCGACGAGCACGGCGTCCTGCATGTTCGACGCGACGATGAGGTCCGCGCCGTACGTCTCCGCGGCCCACGCGAGGATCTCGTGGGTCAGCTCCTCGTGATCGGTGTCCTGTTCCCGTGCCGCGAACCTCTCGCCGGCCGCGAGCGCGGCGGCGCGCAGGTCCTCGCGGGCTTCCGTGCTGGTCATCGCCGTGCCTCCTGAGGGACGGGTGTGACGACGAAGGTGCTGCGGCAGTCGGCGCACTCCCAGGCCCCGTCGGGTTCCTCCCGGGCCGCAGGTCCTGCTCGCCGCAGTAGGGGCAGTACTGCAACGGCAGCGATCGGCTCCCGCTCATGAGAGCTGCGCTTCTTCCGCGCGGACGACCCACTGGGCGAAGCGCTCGCCCGGCTCGTGCTGCTCGGCGTAGTGGCGCACGACCCGCTCGACGTAGTCGCCGAGCTCGGCGGAGAGCACCTTGTGGCCGCGCAGCTTGCGCCCGAAGCCGGCGTCGAGGCCGAGCCCGCCGCCGAGGTGCACCTGGAAGCCCGCCGCCGGGTTGCCCTCGGCGTCGTTGACGATCTGGCCTTTGAGGCCGATGTCGGCGACCTGGACCCGCGCGCAGGAGTTCGGGCAGCCGTTGAGGTGGATCGACACCGGGTGCTCGAGGGCGTCCTGGACGTCCGCGAGGCGCCGGTCGAGCTCCTCGACCAGCTCGCCGGCGCGGTTCTTGGTGTCGACGAAGGCGAGCTTGCAGAACTCGAGGCCGGTGCACGCCATCGTCGCGCGCCGCCACGGCGTCGGGCGGGCGGGCAGGCCGAGGTGGTCGAGCGTGGTGGTGAGCGCGTCGAGCGTGTCGCTCGGCACGTCCAGCACGAGGATCTTCTGGTACGGGGTGAGCCGCACCCGCCCGGAGCCGGCCTCCTCCGCGGCCTTGGCGACGCCGACGAGCGTCGAGCCGCTGGTGCGCCCCGCGGGCGGGGCGACGCCGACGTAGTGGTTGCCGTCGACCTGGTCGTGCACGCCGATGTGGTCGATGGTGCCGGCGATCTCCTCGGGCGCGGGACCGTCGATCAGCGTGCGGTGCAGGTACTCGTCCTCCATCACCTGCCGGAACTTCTCGGGGCCCCAGTCGGCGATGAGGAACTTGAGGCGCGCCCGGGTGCGCAGCCGCCGGTAGCCGTAGTCGCGGAAGACCGAGGTGACGGCGTGCCACACGTCGGCGACCTCGTCGAGCGGCACCCAGGCGCCCAGGCGCACCGCGAGCTTCGGGTTGGTCGACAGTCCGCCGCCGACGTGGAGGTCGAAGCCCGGGCCGTGCTCGGGGTGGACGACCCCGACGAAGCTGACGTCGTTGACCTCGTGCGCGACGTCCTGCTGCCCGGAGATCGCGGTCTTGAACTTGCGGGGGAGGTTGGCCAGCGAGCGGTCGCCGATGAACCGCGCGACGATCTCGTCGACCGCCGGGGTGCCGTCGATGACCTCGTCCTTGCTGATGCCGGCGACCGGCGAGCCCAGAACCACGCGCGGGCAGTCGCCGCAGGCCTCGGTGGTGTAGAGGTCCACGGCCTCGAGGCGGCGCCAGATCTCGGGGACGTCCTCGACGCGGATCCAGTGCAGCTGGATGTTCTCGCGGTCGGTGACGTCGGCGGTGTCGCGGGCGAACGTCTGGCTGATCTCGCCGATGACCCGCAGCTGCTCGGTGGTCAGCCCGCCGCCGTCGACCCGGATGCGCATCATGAAGTGCCGGGCGTCGAGCTCCTCCTCCTCGACGTGCCCGGTGTCGGTGCCGGGGAAGCCCTCGGCCCGCTGGGTGTAGAGCCCCATCCACCGGAAGCGCCCGCGCAGGTCGGCCGGGTCGATCGAGTCGAAGCCGCCGTGGGCGTAGATGTTCTCGATGCGCGCCCGCACGTTCAGCGGGTGGTCGTCCTTCTTGGACTGCTCGTTCTTGTTCAGCGGCTCGCGGTAGCCCAGCGCCCACTGGCCCTCGGCTCGGCCCTTCCTCTTCCGGGCCCCCTGCGCGCCCTGCGCCGGCTTCGCCTTCGGTGGCGCGTCCTCGGTCGCCCCGGTGTGTCGCAGCGGGGTGGTCTCCGCGTACGACTCCTCGGAGGTCGCGGCGTTCTCGGACGACGGGGCGTCGGCCATGGTTCGGGTGTCCTCCGGGGGTGGTGCACGGCCGCGCGCGGACACACGACGAGGGCGGACCTCGAGGTGGACGCGCGACAGCCGCTCGGGCGTGGTGGCGGGGCTCGCGCTCAGCAGGCGCGGCAGAGGGCGCTGGCGAGGCGCACGAGGTCGACGTGACGTCGACTCACGAGGAGGTCGCCCGGCGCGCACATGACCACGAGCCTGCCACGAGCAGGGGACCGATGGCCACGTGACGTTCAGCTACTGGGCGAAGGGCACCGCGGCCGGGGCGGCGTCGACGGTGCCGGCCGGGTGCGACCACAGGCCGCGTCGGCCCAGCTCGGGCAGGACGCCCTCGCCGACCCAGTACGCCTCCTCGAGGTGCGGGTGCCCGGACAGGACGAACTCGGTGATCCCGAGGTCGTGGTACTCCGCGATCCGGTCGGCGACCTCGGTGTGGCTGCCGACGAGCGCGGTCCCCGCCCCGCCGCGCACAAGGCCGACCCCCGCCCAGAGGTTGGGGGCGACCTCGAGGTCGGCGGCGGTCTTCGTGCCCCCGGAGTGCAGGGCGCGCATGCGCTGCTCGCCCTCGGACTCGCTGCGCGACAGGCCCGACTGCAGCTTCTCGATCATCTCCTCCGGGATGCCGCGGAGGTACTGCTCGGCCTGGGCCCACGCCGCGTCGGACGTGTCGCGGGCGATCACGTGCAGGCGGATGCCGAACCGGACCTCGCGGCCCTGCGCGGCGGCCAGGCCGCGGATCCACTCGATCTTCTGCCGCACCTGCTCGGGCGGCTCGCCCCAGGTCAGGTAGACGTCGACGTGCTCCGCCGCGACCTCGCCGGCCTTGGGCGAGGACCCGCCGAAGTAGACCGGCGGCACCGGGTCGGGCACGCGGGTCAGGGCGGCCTCGTCGACGTGGATCTGCTCACCGTGCAGGGTCACCGTCTCGCCGGCCCAGAGCCGGCGC
The DNA here is from genome assembly GCF_030269665.1 of Actinomycetospora sp. NBRC 106375. Lineage (GTDB taxonomy): Bacteria > Actinomycetota > Actinomycetes > Mycobacteriales > Pseudonocardiaceae > Actinomycetospora. The sequence goes on along the minus strand of NZ_BSTS01000009.1, from coordinate 144,625 downwards.
ACCACCTCGAGGAACTCGCCGGTGCGCACGTAGCGGTCGTCCTTGCCCAGGTAGTCGCCGTAGGCGCGCTGCTCGGCGGGCTCGCCGCCGGTGACGACGTTGAGCAGCAGGCGTCCCTGGGAGTGCCGCTGGAACGTGGCGGCCTGCTGGGCGGCGAGCGTGGGGGACAGGACCCCGGGACGGAACGCGACGAGGAACTTCAGCCGCTCGGACTCCGCGACGAGCATCGCCGTGGTCAGCCAGGCGTCCTCGCACCACGCGCCGGTGGGCGTGAGGGCGCCCTCGAACCCGACGGTCTCGGCGGCGCGGGCGATCTGGGCGAGGTAGCCGATCTCGGCGGGTCGGACGGCGTCGGCGGCCGTCGTGGCCACGCCGTGCCCGCCGCCGACGAGGCCGCGCGAGTCGCCGTAGGTCGGCAGGAACCAGTGAGCTGTGATCGACATCGGGGCTCCTCGAGCGTCTCGAGGGGCTTCGCGCGCAGGGCGGCGACCGTGCTGACGGCGCCCGCGAGCGCGAGGTAGGCCGCGGCGAGCCAGGGCGTGCCGCCGCTGGCGGCGAGCAGGAAGGTGAGGATCAGCGGGGTCAGGCCGGAGGCATAGATCCCGCCGCCCTGGAAGGCCAGGGACATGCCGGTGTAGCGGGTGCAGGTGGGGAAGACCTCGGCGAACAACGTCGACTCCGCGCCGCTGGACAGGCCGTAGGACAGGCCGAGCATGACGAGGAGCACCGCGGTCACCGCGACGATCGAGCCGGTGCCGAGCAGCGCGAACGCCGGGAAGACCCCGATCACGAGGAGGACGCACCCGAGCGCGAACACCTTGCCGCGCCCGATCCGGTCGCCCCACGCCCCGGCGAGCGGGACGACGAGCGCGCTGAGGATCGCGGCCACGGTGACCGCGACCAGCACCTCGGTGCGCGGCATCTTCAGCGTCGCCACCGTGTAGGTCAGGACGAGGGCACGGCGCCGCCCCACTCGCCGCCGATCGCGATGCCCTGGACCACCCGGAGGACGACCAGCAGGATCGGCGCCGCGACGCCGATGGCGGCGTAGGTCGGGAGGAACCCGATCGCCGCCGTCGCGAGGCCGGTCAGCGCCATCGTCACGATCAGCGTCTCGCGCCGCCCGAACCGGTCGCCGATGTGCCCGAAGATCAGCCCGCCGATCGGGCGGGCGACGAAGCCCACCGCGAACGTCGCGAACGACAGCAGCGTCGCGACCGTGGGGTCGCCGTTGCCGTAGAACAGCTGCGGGAAGACGATCCCCGCCGCCGTCGCGAACAGGAAGAAGTCGTACCACTCGATCGTCGTGCCGATGAGGCTCGCGACGAGCACCGTCCGGGGGCTGGTGGTGGTGGCCTGCTGATCGAGGGCAGGCGGGGCCGTGGTCATGGGTGTCCTCTGCGGTGGGGTGGGCGGGCGTCAGCACACCGGGCAGAGGGCGCTCGCGAGACGGCCGAGGTCCACGTGGCGACGGGCCACGAGGAGCAGGCGGTTCGCGGGCATGATCCGACCGTGCCATCCGGGGCGCGCCGCCTCCACCGGGAGACCATCTCCGGTGACCTTCGCCGCAGTCCGGGACGGGCACACTGGTCCCGTGCCCTCCGTCCCCCCGTCCGGCGAGCCGGCGCCGGCCGACGGCGCCCTGCCGCGCGCGTCGCTCGAGGGGCTCGGCACGCGCCCCTTCGGGGTCTACGTGCACGTGCCGTTCTGCGCGACGCGCTGCGGGTACTGCGACTTCAACACCTACACGGCCATCGACCTGGGGTTGACGTCCTCCGACGACCCCGCCTCGCCGGCCTCGTGGCTCGAGGGGCTGCGCCGGGAGCTCGATCTCGCCGCCTCGGTGCTCGGCGAGCCGCCGCCCGCCGACACCGTCTTCCTCGGCGGGGGGACGCCGTCGCTGCTCGGCGCCGAGGGCCTGGTGTCGGTGCTCGACGCCGTCCGCGGCACGTTCGGGCTGCGCGACGGCGCCGAGGTCACCACCGAGGCCAACCCCGAGTCGACGACGCCGGAGCTGCTCGCCGCGATCGCGGAGGCCGGCTACACGCGCCTGTCGCTGGGCATGCAGTCCGACGTCGACCACGTCCTCGCCGTCCTCGACCGCCGGCACACGCCCGGGGCGGCGGTCTCGGTGGCGGGCGAGGCGCTGGCCGCCGGGATCGAGCACGTCAACCTCGACCTCATCTACGGCACGCCCACCGAGACCGACGACGACCTGCGCCGCTCACTGAACGCCGTCCTCGCGTCGGGAGCCGACCACGTGTCGGCGTACTCGTTGATCATCGAGGAGGGGACCGCGCTGGCGCGGCGGGTGGCTCGGGGCGAGCTGCCGATGCCCGACGACGACGTGCTCGCCGACCGCTACGAGATCGTCGACGACGTCCTGTCCACCGCCGGGTTCGGCTGGTACGAGGTGTCGAACTGGGCGCGCTCGGTCGACGCCCGCTGCCGCCACAACCTCATCTACTGGGGCGGCGGCGACTGGTGGGGCGCCGGGCCGGGCGCGCACTCCCACGTCGGCGGCACGCGCTGGTGGAACGTGCGCCACCCCGCCCGCTACTCGGCGGCCCTGGCCGGCGGGCGCTCGCCGGCCGAGGCCCGCGAGCTCGTCACCCCCGACGAGGCGCACCTCGAGCAGGTGCTCCTGGAACTGCGCACGGTCGACGGGCTGCCGGTCTCCGCCCTGGCGGCGACCGGCCGGGACGCGGGTGACGAGGCGGCCCGCGACGGGCTGCTGGACCCCGCCCACTGGGCGGGCGGTCGCGCCGTCCTCACCCGCCGTGGCCGCCTGCTCGCCGACGGTGTCGCCCTGGCGCTCGCGGAGCGCTGAGGGCGAGGCCCTGCCGGGGTGCTCTCCAGTTCGATCTCCCGGGAGTGTCACCAGGTACGTCGTCCCCGTCGCTGCCCTTGATCAGGAGCGCGTCGTGCACCCGGGCGCGCGGGCGCCGGTGGATGACGCGCTCGTGATCTCCCCACCGACCCCGCGAGGGCTCCGCGCACCGGCGACAGGCACGTTCGGCAGGTCGCTGAGGCGTTCGATCATGCGCAGCGCGCCTCTCGCGCGAGTTGAGCGCCCCCGACGCCAGATTGCTGACACGGGCCCGGACACCGGGGGCCGCCACCGACGGACGGGACGATCCGACTCGCCTACGATGGAGGGTCGGGACCGGACGGACGCGAGGGACCGGGGAGGTGGGCGCGGTGAACGCCGAGGAGCGCCGCGTCGCCGTCCTGCGCGCGATCGTCGCGGACTTCGTGGCCACCAACGAACCGGTGGGTTCCAAGGCCATCGTGGAGCGTCACAACCTGGGCGTCTCCAGCGCGACCGTGCGCAACGACATGGCGACGCTGGAGGAGGAGGGCTACATCGCCCAGCCCCACACCAGCGCCGGGCGGATCCCCACCGACAAGGGCTACCGCCTGTTCGTCGACCGGCTGCACCAGGTCAAGCCGCTCTCGCCCGCCGAGCGCCGCGGCATCACGACGTTCCTCGAGGGCGCGGTCGACCTCGACGACGTCCTCAAGCGCAGCGTGCGGCTGCTCGCCCAGCTCACGCGGCAGGTCGCCGTCGTCCAGTACCCGACGCTGACGCGCTCGACGGTGCGCCACCTCGAGGTGGTGCGGCTGACGCCGGCGCGGCTGATGCTCGTCCTGATCACCGACACCGGCCGGGTCGACCAGCGCGTGGTCGACCTCGGCGACGTGCTCGACGAGGAGGACGTCGCGCGCCTGCGCGCGCTGCTCAACAACGCCCTGGTCGGGCAGCCGCTGGCGACGGCGTCCGCACGGATGTCCGAGCTGCCCGAGAACGCCCCCGACGGGCTGCGCTCGCCGCTGCTGTCCGTCGCCGCGGTGCTGCTCGAGGCCCTGCTCGAACGCCCCGAGGAACGGCTCGTGCTCGGCGGGACGGCCAACCTGACCCGGGCGGGCACGGACGCGACGGCGCTGCGCGGCATGCTGGAGGCCCTCGAGGAGCAGGTGGTGGTGCTGCGGCTGCTCACCTCGGCGAGCGACGCCCCCACCGTCACCGTGCGCATCGGCGAGGAGAACGAGTCCGAGGACCTGTGGAGTGCCTCCACGGTGTCGATCGGGTACGGAGCGGGGACAACGGCCCTGGGCGGCATGGGCGTCGTGGGGCCGACCCGCATGGACTACCCCAGCGCGATCGCGGCGGTGCGTGCGGTGGCGCGCTACGTCGGTGAGATCGTCGGGGGACGCTGAGCGCCCGCCGCGAGGCACGGCGCCGGCACGGATGAGACAGGACGGACGAGGACCAGCGTGGCGAAGGACTACTACGGAATCCTGGGCGTGTCCCGGGACGCGGACGAGGGCGAGATCAAGCGGGCGTACCGCAAGCTCGCCCGCGAGCTGCACCCCGACGTCAACCCCGACGACGAGACGCAGGCGCGCTTCCAGGACGTCAAGACCGCCTACGAGGTCCTGACCGACCCGCAGAAACGGCGCATCGTCGACCTCGGGGGCGACCCGCTGGACTCCGGCCGCGGCGGCGGCGCGGGGGCCGGCGGGTTCTCCGCCGCGGGGTTCGGCGGCCTCGGGGACATCATGGACGCGTTCTTCGGCGCCGCCGGCGGCACCGGCGGGCGGGGGCCGCGCAGCCGGGTCCAGCCCGGTGAGGACGCGCTGATCCGGATCGACCTCACGCTCGAGGAGTGCGCGACGGGCGTCGCCCGCGACCTCACGGTCGACACCGCGGTGCTCTGCGAGAAGTGCCACGGCGGCGGCGCCGAGCCCGGCACCCGCACCGAGACGTGCGACACCTGCGACGGCCGCGGCGAGATCCAGAACGTGCAGCGCTCGTTCATCGGCCAGGTCGTCACCGCCCGGCCCTGCCCGGTCTGCCGCGGCACCGGCGAGATCATCCCCAGCCCCTGCGCGCAGTGCGGCGGCGACGGCCGCGTGCGCTCGCGGCGCACGGTCACGGTGCAGGTCCCGGCGGGCGTCGGCGACGGCATGCGGATCCGGATGGCCAACCAGGGCGAGGTCGGCCCCGGCGGCGGCCCGGCCGGCGACCTCTACATCGAGGTCTCCGAGGAGCGCCACGAGTACTTCACCCGCGACGGCGTCGACCTGCACACCCACCTCAGCCTGCCGATGACCGCGGCGGCACTCGGCGCCACGCTCCCGCAGCGCACCCTCGAGGGCGAGGAGGAGCTGACGATCGAGCCCGGCACGCAGCCGAACACCACGCTGACGCTGCGCGGGCGGGGCATGCCCCGGCTGCGCTCCACCGGGCGCACCGACGGGCGCGGCGACCTGCTCGTCCACGTCGACATCCAGGTCCCCGACCGCCTCGACACCCGCCAGACCGAGCTGCTCAAGGAGCTGGCCGAGCTGCGCGGCGAGGAGCGCCCGGAGCTGCTGGCCCACCGCAACGGGCTGTTCGGGCGCCGCCGGTCGGGCGGCCGCACGCGGTGAGCCGACGCGGGCGAGGGGGTGGACTCGCCGACGCTCGACGTCAGACGACCGCCTCCGGAGCGGCGGCTCCCGACCCGCCGCGTGCCGCGGGTGGCCGCCAGACCGACGACGCCGCCTGGACCCGCCCCGCCCTCTTCTGGGTCGACGAGGTGCCCGAGGCCGGCGAGGTCGTGCTCGACGGCGCCGAGGGCCGGCACGCCGCCGACGTCCGCCGGGTCCGGCGGGGCGAGGTCGTGCTGATCGGCGACGGGATCGGCACGCGGGCGCGCGTCGAGGTCGTCGAGGTCGGCAAGAGCACGGTGACGACGACGGTGCTCGAGCGCCGCACCGATCCGGGCCCCGCGCTGCGGGTGACCCTCGCCCAGGCGCTGGCCAAGGGGGACCGCGGCGAGCTCGCCGTCGAGCTGGCCACCGAGGCCGGCGTGGACGCCGTGGTGCCGTGGCGCGCGGCGCGCAGCGTCGCCCGCTGGGACGACGGCACGCGCGGGGAGAAGGCGCTCGCGCGCTGGCGGTCGACCGCCCGCGAGGCGGCCAAGCAGGCGCGGCGCGCCCACGTGCCCGACGTCGCCCCGCCGCTGACCACCCCCGACCTCGCGGCACGGGACGCCGACGCCGTGCTGCTCCTCGAGGCGACCGCGAAGGAATCGTTCGCGACCGTCCCGCTGCCCGGGCAGGGCGAGCTGGTGCTGGTCGTCGGCCCGGAGGGCGGCGTCACCGACGAGGAGCGGGCGGTGCTCGCCGAGGCCGGCGCCCTCGAGGTGCGGCTCGGGCCCGACGTGCTGCGGACGTCGACCGCGGGCGCGGTGGCGCTCGGTGCGCTGGGGGCGCGCACCGGCCGGTGGGGGTGACCCCGGACGTGCGCCTGCCCCGGCGGCGCCTGCTCGGCGGTCTCGCCGGCATGACCGCGCTCGCCGGCCTGGCCGCCTGCGGGCGCGCACCCGCCCCGGACCCCGGGATCACGGTGCCGCCGACCCGCCCCGGCACGCCCGGGACCCAGCGGCTGTCCTACGGCCCCGACCCGGCGCAGTACGGGGTGCTGCACCTGCCGCCGGGCGACACCGGCGACCTGCCGGTGGTCGTCGTCGTCCACGGCGGCTACTGGCAGGCGGCCTACGGGCTCGAGCTCGGCACGCCCCTCGCGGTCGACCTCACCAACCACGGCGTCGCGGCCTGGAACGTCGAGTACCGCCGCGTGGGCGCCGGCGGCGGCTGGCCGTCGACGTTCACCGACGTGGCGACGGCGGTCGACCTGCTGCCCGGCACGGTCCAGAAGGCCGCCGCCCAGCGCCTCGACCTCGACCGCGTCGTCTTCCTCGGGCACTCCGCCGGCGGGCAGCTCGCCGTCTGGGCCGCGAGCCGCGAGCGTCTCGATGCCGGCGCGCCCGGCGCCGACCCGCAGGTGCGCCCCGTGGGCACGGTCAGCCAGGCCGGGGTGCTCGACCTCGTCGCCGGGGCCACCCAGGGCCTCGGTGGCGGCGCGGTCGCCCAGCTCCTCGGCGGGACACCGGACCAGGTCGCCGACCGCTACGCCCTCGCCTCGCCCACCGCCCTCGTCCCCGCCGCGGCCCCGGTGGTGTGCGTGCACGGCGACGTCGACGGCACCGTCCCGCTCGACCAGTCCCAGCGCTACGTGACCGCGGCGACCGCCGCGCGGGGCGACGCCCGGCTGCGCGTGCTGCCGGGTGCGGACCACTTCGCCGTGATCGACCCGGACCACGCGGCGTGGGCGGCGGTGCGTGGGGAGGTCGAGGGGCTGCTGTGAACGGCGCCGCGAACCGGGCGCGCCGGGCGCTACGATGGAGGGCAGGCCAGATCGTCGGCGAGGAAGCAGGACAGTTCAGCACGTGACCGGTGACGGAACCTCCCGGATCGTGGTGCCCGAGGCGGCGCTCCTCGCGCTCCTGGGCAAGCGCGACGAGAACCTGCGCGAGGCCGAGAGCCTGCTGGCCGCCGACGTGCACGTCCGCGGCAACGAGCTCACCCTCTCCGGCGACCCGGCGGACGTCGCCTTCGCCGAGCGGGTGTTCGCCGAGCTGGTGGTGCTCGCCAGCCGCGGCCAGCAGATCGACCCCGACGCCGTGCGCCGCTCGGTGCGGATGCTGCAGGAGGACGGCGACGACGCGGCGGACGGGGGAGCCCCGTCGCCGGCCGAGGTCCTCAGCCTCGACATCGTGTCCCGTCGCGGGCGCACCGTCCGGCCCAAGACGCTCAACCAGAAGCGCTACGTCGACGCGATCGACGTCAACACGATCGTCTTCGGCATCGGCCCGGCGGGCACCGGCAAGACCTACCTGGCCATGGCCAAGGCCGTGCAGGCGCTGCAGGCCAAGCAGGTCAACCGGATCATCCTGACGCGCCCCGCGGTCGAGGCGGGGGAGCGGCTCGGGTTCCTGCCCGGGACGCTGTCGGAGAAGATCGACCCGTACCTGCGGCCGCTCTACGACGCGCTCCACGACATGCTCGATGCGGAGTCCGTACCAAAACTCATGGCCGCAGGGACCATCGAGATCGCCCCTTTGGCGTACATGCGTGGAAGGTCGTTGAACGACGCCTTCATCATCCTCGACGAGGCGCAGAACACGACGCCCGAGCAGATGAAGATGTTCCTGACCCGGCTGGGCTTCAACTCGAAGATGGTCGTCACCGGCGACGTCACCCAGGTCGACCTGCCGGGCGGCTCCACGTCGGGCCTGCGCATCGTGCGGGACATCCTGGACGGCGTCGACGACGTCGAGTTCGCCGAGCTCACCAGCCACGACGTCGTCCGCCACCGGCTCGTGGCGGACATCATCGACGCGTACGGGCGCTACGACGCCGCGCAGCAGCAGCGTCGTCCCCAGGCCGTGTCCAACGCGCCGCGCACCGGGCCGCCGGTGGGCCCGCGCAACCGCGAGCGCCGGGGACGATGAGCACCAGCCCCGACACCGACGGGACCGACATGAGCATCGAGATCGCCAACGAGTCCGGCGTCGACGTGGCCGAGGGCCCGATCGTCGAGGTGGCCCGGTACGCCCTCGACCGCATGGGCGTCAGCCCGCTCGCCGAGCTCTCGATCATGCTCATCGAGCTGGAGCCGATGGCCGAGCTGCACGAGCGCTGGCTCGACGAGCCCGGTCCCACCGACGTCATGTCGTTCCCGATGGACGAGTACGACTCGGCGCGGCGTCCCGACGCCCCGTCGTCCGGGCCGGCGCTGCTCGGCGACATCGTGCTCTGCCCGGCCTTCGCCGCCGACCAGGCCGCCGCCGCGGGCCACGGCCTCGAGGACGAGCTGCACCTGCTGACGGTGCACGGCGTGCTGCACCTGCTCGGCTACGACCACGCCGAGGCCGACGAGGAGCGCCAGATGTTCGGCCTGCAGGCCGAGCTGCTGGCCGACTGGCGCACCGCCCGCGCCGAGGCCGAGCGCGCCGCCCGCGAGCAGGAGGCCGCCGCCGCCCGTTCGGCGCGGGCCCGGGCCAAGGACGACCGGCTCCTCGGCACCGTCGGCCTCGGCGACGACCCGGGGAGTGCCTCGCGGTGACGTCGGGGCTGGTCGGCCAGCTCGTCGCCGCGATCCTGCTGGTGCCGCTCGCCGGCGTGTTCGCCGCCGCCGACGCGGCCCTCTCGACGGTCTCCCGGGCCCGGGTGGACGGGCTGGTGCGCGAGGGCGCCACCGGCGCGAAGGCGCTGGCCGCGATCGTCGCCGACCGGCCCCGTCACCTCAACCTGCTCATGCTGCTGCGGCTGGCCTGCGAGGCGGCCGCCGCGGTGCTCGGCGCGTTCGTCGCGCTGCAGCTCATCGGTCCCGACTGGCTCGCCCTGCTCGTCGCCGGGGCGATCGTCGTGCTCGTCTCCTACGTGCTCATCGGCGTCGGGCCCCGCACGCTCGGCCGCCAGCACCCCTACGGCATGGCGCTCGCCGTCGCCGTCCCCGTGCGGCTGCTCGCGCGCCTGCTCGGCCCGCTGGCGACGCTGCTGATCATCGTCGGCAACGCGATCACGCCCGGGGTCGGCTTCCGTGAGGGCCCCTTCTCCTCGGAGGTCGAGCTGCGCGAGCTGGTCGACATGGCCGAGCGCGGCGGGCTCGTCGACGACGACGAGCGGGCGATGATCCAGTCGGTGTTCGACCTCGGCGACACGCGGGTGCTCGAGGTGATGGTCCCGCGCACCGAGATGGTGTGGATCGAGCGGGACAAGACCGTCCGCCAGGCGCTGGCCCTCGCCCTGCGCAGCGGGTACTCCCGCATCCCGGTCATCGGCGAGAACGTCGACGACACCGTCGGCGTCGTCTACCTCAAGGACCTCGTCCGGCGGACCGTCGACGGCGACGCGCCCGCCGACCGGGCCGGCGCGGTCGCCGAGGTCATGCGCCCGGCGAGCTACGTCCCGGACTCCAAGCGTGCCGACGCCCTGCTGCGCGACATGCAGCGCGACCGCAACCACATGGCGCTCGTGGTCGACGAGTACGGCGGCACGGCGGGGCTGGTCACCATCGAGGACCTGCTCGAGGAGATCGTCGGTGAGATCACCGACGAGTACGACGCCGCCGAGCACCGCCCGCTCGACCACCTCGACGAGCACAGCTGGCGGGTCGCCGCGCGGTTGCCGGTCGAGGACCTCGAGCAGGCCGCGGGCGTCGAGTTCGATGTCGAGGACGTCGACACCGTCGGCGGGCTGCTCGCCCAGCGCCTCGGGCGCGTGCCGCTGCCCGGCGCCGAGGCCGAGATCGCCGGCCTGCGGCTGCGCGCCGAGGGCGGCGAGGACGCCCGCGGCCGGATGCGCATCCGCAGCGTGCTGGTGTGGCGCCCGGCCGAGGAGGGGGCCGATCCGGCCCCCGCGGACCGGGCCGACGAGCCGACCCGCGACCATGCCCGGCAGACCGCGCACGCCGAGGACGCTCGGGCCACCGAGAACGGCGAGCACACCGACGACCCGCGGCGCCGCGACGGCGACCTGGCCCAGTCCGGAGCGCAATCCGGCGCCCAGGCCGGGGCCCCGACCGGCGCCCGCGACGGAAAGGACGACCGTGGCTGACGCCGCCACCCCGCCCGCCGGAACCGTGGCCTCCAGCCCGCGTCACGACGTCGTCGTCGTGGGCGGCGGCATCGTCGGCTTCGCCGTGCTGCACGAGCTGCTCGCCGCCGGGCACACGTCCGTCGCGCTGGTGGAGCGCGAGCACACCGCGGGCACGCACCAGACCGGCCGCAACTCCAACGTGATCCACTCCGGGCTCTACTACGCGCCGGGGTCGCTCAAGGCCCGCCTGGCCGTCGCCGGGTGCGCGGAGACCAAGGAGTTCTGCGCCGAGCACGATCTGCCCTGGCAGGAGTGCGGCAAGGTCGTCGTCGCGACCGACGAGGCCGAGCTGCCGCGCATGGCTGAGCTGGTGCGCCGCGGCCGCGCCAACGGCGTCGAGGTCCACGAGCTGGACGAGGCCGGTGTCCGCGACCGTGAGCCGGCGGTCGCGGCGCTCGCGGGGCTCTGGGTGCCGTCGACGGGCATCTGCGACTACGGCGCGATCACCCGCGAGCTCGCCGACGTCGCCGCCGCGCGGGGCGCCGTGCTGCACACCGGGCGCGCGGTCCGTTCCGTGACCCGCCGGCGCCGCGACGTCGTCGTCCACACCGACCGGGGCGACCTGCTCGCGGGCCAGGTCGTGGTGTGCGCCGGGCTGCGCTCCGACGAGATCGCCCGGGCCTCGGGCTTCGACCCCGGCGTGCGGATCGTGCCGTTCCGCGGCGAGTACTCCGACCTGGTCGGCCCGATCGGCGATCAGGTGCGCGGGCTGGTCTACCCCGTGCCCGACCCGGCGTTCCCGTTCCTCGGCGTGCACGCGACCCGCGGCGTCGACGGCTCGGTGCACGTCGGCCCGAACGCCGTCCTGGCGCTGGCCCGCGAGGGCTACGACTGGCGCACGCTGCGGGTGCGCGAGCTCGCCGGGACGCTCGCCGACCCCGGCTTCCTCAAGCTCGCCGGACAGCAGTGGCGCTACGGGCTCGGCGAGATGTACCGCTCGCTGTCGCGGTCGGCGATGGCCGCCGCCGTGGCCCGGATGCTGCCCGGCGTGACCGCCGACGACCTGGCCCGGCCGCACGACGTCGCCCGCCGCGCCGGCGTGCGGGCGCAGGCGATCCGCCCCGACGGGTCGCTCGTCGACGACTTCCTGTTCGTGCAGGACGGCGACGCCGCCGACGGGCCGAGCGTGCTGCACGTGCTCAACGCGCCCTCGCCGGCGGCCACCGCGGCGCTGCCCATCGGCCGCGAGATCGTGGCGCGGCTCGAGGGGAAGCACGTTGACGCAGCCTGAGGGAGACAAGAGACAGGACAGCACGCCGATAGGGGAGCGGAGCTCGACCCGGGAGGGCTTCCGGTCGGGGTTCGCGTGCTTCGTGGGCCGTCCCAACGTGGGCAAGTCGACGCTGACGAACGCGCTGGTCGGGCAGAAGGTCGCGATCACGTCGTCGCGGCCGCAGACGACCCGGCACGCGATCCGCGGGATCGTGCACCGCGACGACGGCCAGCTCGTCCTCGTCGACACCCCCGGCCTGCACCGTCCGCGGACCCTGCTGGGGGAGCGTCTCAACGACGTCGTACGCACGACCTGGGCCGAGGTCGACGTCATCGGCTTCTGCGTGCCGGCCGACCAGGAGATCGGGCCCGGCGACCGGTTCATCGCCTCGGAGCTGGAGAAGATCGCCGGGAAGACCCCGCTCATCGGGATCCTCACCAAGACCGATCTCGTGCGGCCCGAGGTGATCGCCGAGCGCCTGCTGGCGGTGCACGAGCTCGCCGAGTTCGCCGAGATCGTCCCGGTGTCCGCGGAGTCCGGGCACCAGGTCTCGCTGCTGGCGGACCTGCTGTTGGAGCGGATGCCGCCAGGTCCGCCGCTCTACCCCGAGGGCGACCTCTCCGACGAGCCCGAGGAGCGGCTGATCGCGGAGTTCGTCCGCGAGGCGGCGCTCGAGGGTGTCCGTGACGAGCTCCCGCACTCGCTGGCCGTCGTCGTCGAGGAGATGACGCCGGGCAAGGTGCTCACCGTGCGGGCCGAGATCTTCGTCGAGCGCACCTCGCAGAAGGCGATCGTCATCGGTCGCGGCGGCTCGCGACTCAAGGACGTCGGCACCCGCGCCCGCACGCAGATCGAGAACCTGCTGGGCGAGAAGGTGCACCTCGACCTGTTCGTCAAGGTCGCCAAGGACTGGCAGCGCGACCCCCGCCAGCTCCGCCGTCTGGGGTTCTAGGGGCCTCGTACGTAGGGGCCTCGTACGAGCAATGCGGCTTTCCTGGCGTCTGACGCCAGGATCGCCACACGCTCGTCTCCGCGACACGCCGATCGTTTCCGACGGGCGCCCGCTGCTCCGGCCCGCGGAGCCGTCGAGGTGGGACGATGACGACGTGGGCTTCTATCGCGACACCGGGGTGGTGCTGCGCCTGCAGAAGCTCGGTGAGGCCGACCGGATCGTCACGTTCCTCACCCACCGGCACGGCAAGGTGCGCGCGGTCGCCAAGGGCGTGCGCCGCACGAGCTCGAAGTTCGGCGCGCGGCTGGAGCCGTTCGGCCACGTGGACCTGCAGCTGCACACCGGCCGCACCCTCGACATCGTCACGCAGGTGCAGACCCTCGACGCTTTCGGCGGCGGGCTGACCGTCGACTACCCCCGCTACACCGCGGGCTGCGCGCTGCTCGAGACCGCCGACCGGCTCACCTCGGAGGAGGGCGAGCCGGCCCGCGACCTGTTTCTGCTGCTCGTCGGCGCCCTGCGCGGGCTCGCCGGCGGCACCCGCGACCCGTACCTCGTCCTCGACGCCTTCCTGCTGCGCGCCATGGTCATCGCGGGCTGGGCCCCGGCGATCACGGAGTGCGCGCGCTGCGGGCGCGAGGGCGCGCCGTACCACCGGCGTTTCTCGGTGCCCGCCGGCGGCGCCGTGTGCGAGGGCTGCCGGCCGTCGGGCGCCGTCGTCCCCTCCGAGCCGACGTGGCGCCTGCTCGAGGCCCTGCGCGACGGCGACTGGACCACCGCCGAGGACACCGACGGCGCCGCGCGCCGCGACTCGGCGGGCCTCGTGGCCGCCCACCTGCAGTGGCACCTGGAGCGGACCCTGCGCTCGCTACCGCTCGTCGATCGACGGGGGGCCGTCCCGCGCGTGGACCTCGGCGGGGGGATCGCGGTCGGGGTCGACGGCGAGGACGATCCGGACGCGGACCGAGCAGGTCCGGACGTCGAACCGAGCGGAGGGCCCCTTCGCCCGGAACCAGGAGTCGCCCTGTGAGCCCCCGCGCGCGCCGCGTCCGCGGACGCACCGACGACCGCCGGCTGCGCGGCCCCGGTGACCCGACGATCATGGCGCCGACCCCGCACCCGAGCGGCGCGACCCCACCCCCGATCCCCGCGGAGCTGGTGCCGAACCACGTCGCGCTGGTGATGGATGGCAACGGGCGGTGGGCCAACCAGCGTGGGCTGCCCCGCATCGAGGGCCACCGGCACGGTGAGGCCCAGCTGCTCGACGTCGTGCGCGGCTGCATCGACATCGGCGTGAAGTGGATCAGCGCGTACGCCTTCTCCACCGAGAACTGGCGCCGCAGCCCCGACGAGGTGCGCTTCCTGCTCGGCTTCAACCGCGATGTGATCCGGCGGCGGCGCGACGAGATGCACGCGATGGGCGTCCGCGTGCGGTGGTCGGGACAGCGGCCCCGGCTCTGGCGCAGTGTGATCAAGGAGCTGGAGATCGCCGAGGAGATGACGCGCGACAACGACGTCGTCACGCTGACCATGTGCGTCAACTACGGCGGGCGCGCGGAGATCGTCGGCGCCGCCCGTGAGCTCGCGCGCCGGGCCGCGCGCGGCGAGATCGACCCGGAGCGCATCGACGAGAAGGCCCTCGCCCGTCATCTCGACGAGCCCGACATGCCCGACGTCGACCTGTTCCTGCGCAGCTCGGGGGAGCAGCGGACGTCGAACTTCCTGCTCTGGCAGTCGGCGTACGCCGAGATGGTCTTCCTGGACACGCTCTTCCCGGACTTCGACCGCCGCCACCTCTGGGAGGCGTGCGAGATCTACGCCAGCCGCGACCGCCGCTACGGGGGCGCGATGGACAGCGCCGACGGGACGGGCACCTCGTGAGCCGGGAGGCCGCGACCACGGCGAGCCTGCTCATCACCGCCCGGGAGGCGATGGAGCAGTTCGTGGACGTGCACGTCGACGACGACGGGGCGCTGTCGTTCCGCCACGACGGCGTGCCCTGCGCGATCCAGGGGATCGAGCTGGTCGAGGGCCTCGCCGTGCTGAGCCTGACGTGCGTCGTCGCCTGGGATCTCGCCGACGCCGACGTCCCCCGGCAGGTCGCCGAACGCGCCGGTCAGGGGCTGTTCGGCACCCTCGGCGCCGTCGCCACCGACCGCGGCTGGGACGTGACCCTCCGCTACGCCTTCCCGGCCGAGGGCCTCTCCGTCGGTGCGCTCCGCACCCTGCTCATGCTCGTCGTGTCGACGGCCTCCCAGGTCCGGACGGATCTCATCGACGCCGGCTGACGGCCTCCCGTCGCCCGTTGTGCGCGACGCAACGGACGTCACGAATCTGCCGAAAGTGGGACGAATCAGCCCATAAGACCCGTAGACTCCGCCGACCGCCGTCCATCCGGAGAGGAGGGGCGTCCCCGGTGGAGATCACGGCCGGGAGACGCGACGCGTGATGACACAGGATCTCTCGTCACCGCCGGGCCCGTCGGCGGCCGAGCCGGACGAGCCCGCGACCACCGGGGCCGCCTCGGCAACGGACCGGAAGCACGGCACCGACTGGGTCGTGTTCGGCGTGGGCGCGGCGCTCGCCGTCGTCTTCGTCGTCTGGGGCGTGGTCGGCACCGAGAGCCTCAGCAGCGCCTCGGGCGCGATGCTCGAGGGACTCATCCGCGGGGGTGGCTGGGGCTTCATCCTCGCGGCCACCGGCTTCGTGGTGTTCGCGCTCTGGCTCGCCTTCAGCCGCTTCGGCAAGATCAAGCTCGGGCGTGACGACGAGCAGCCCGAGTTCCGCACGGTCTCGTGGATCGCCATGATGTTCAGCGCCGGCATGGGCATCGGGCTCATGTTCTACGGCGTGGCCGAGCCGCTCTCGTTCTTCACCGAGCCGCCGCCCGGATCGGTACCGCCCGGCGACCAGGTCGAGGCCCTGCGTACGGCGATGGCGACCTCGCTGTTCCACTGGACGCTGCACCCGTGGGCGATCTACGCGGTGGTCGGCCTCGCGATCGCGTACTCGACGTTCCGCAAGGGCCGTCGCCAGCTGATCAGCTCGGCGTTCATCCCGCTCATCGGCGAGAAGGCCGCCAACGGCGCCGTCGGCCGGGTCATCGACATCATCGCGATCTTCGCGACGATCTTCGGGTCGGCGGCCTCGCTGGGCCTGGGCGCCCTGCAGATCGGCGGCGGGCTCGACGCCACGGGCTTCCTGCCCGGCGCGGGCAACGAGGTCCTCGTCCCGCTGATCGTGGTGCTCACCGCGGCGTTCGTGCTCTCGGCCGTCTCCGGCGTCGCCAAGGGCATCCAGTGGCTGTCGAACATCAACATGGTGCTGGCCGGCGTGCTGGCGCTGTTCGTGTTCGTCGTCGGCCCGACGGTGATCATCCTCGACCTGCTGCCGACGGCGGTCGGCGCGTACTTCGGCGACTTCGCCGAGATGGTCGGGCGCACCGAGGCCACCGGCGGCACGGCGATGCTCGACTGGCTCAGCAGCTGGACGGTCTTCTACTGGGCCTGGTGGATCTCCTGGACGCCCTTCGTCGGCATGTTCCTGGCGAAGATCAGCCGCGGCCGCACTATCCGCCAGTTCGTCGGCGGCGTGATCCTGGTGCCGAGCCTCGTGAGCCTCCTGTGGTTCGCGATCTTCGGCGGCACGGCGATCAGCCAGCAGCAGGCGGGCCTCGACCCGGCCGCCGCGGGCACCGAGCAGCAGCTCTTCGCCGTCCTGCAGGCCTACCCGTGGGCGACGTTCACCGGGCTGCTCGTCATGGTCCTGGTGGCGATCTTCTTCGTCTCCGGCGCCGACGCCGCGTCGATCGTCACCGGCACGCTCTCGCAGCGCGGCACCGACGAGCCCTCGCGCTGGGTGGTCATCTTCTGGGGCTCCACGATGGGCGCGGTCGCGATCATCATGCTGCTCGTCGGCGGCGAGGACGCCCTGTCCGGCCTGCAGAGCCTCACGATCCTCGTGGCGGCGCCCTTCGTCGTGATCATGGTGTTCCTCTGCATCGCGTTCATGCGCGACCTCAACCACGACCCGATCGTCCTGCGCGAGCGCAAGGGCCTCGAGGTCATGGAGCAGGCCATCGACCACGGCACCGACAAGCACGGCGAGGACTTCTACCTGCGCGTCCAGGCCTTCCCGGCCACGAGCGCCCGGCGCCAGGCCAACGGCGACGCGACCGGGCCGACGTACGCCGAGGTGTACGGCGTGCAGGATCCGTTCTCGACGGGCGAGACCCCCGTCGTGCCGGCGGACCCGGAGGAGGCGCGGGCCCAGGCCAGGGCGGTGCCCAAGGACGACGACCCGGGTGGCACCGAGGTCGTCGACACGGGCCCGGGTGCCCAGGCCGAACCGGCGGGGCGTCCGAGCGCTGACCGGGAGTAGGCAGGCACCGGGAAGCCGGATCCCCGTCCGGGGGCCCGGCTCCCGCGTGTCCGGGGCGGTGCGAGGGGCGCCCTGGGTTCGTGGTCGCGGGAGCGAGGGGCGCCCTGGGTGCGTGGTCGCGGGAGCGAGGGACGCCCTCACTGCGCCGGGCGCAGCGAGGGACGCCTTCGCTGCGGCCGCGGCGCGCCGCCCGGGCGACCGGCACGTTGCGCATGATCGACGGGCCCGCCGACCTGCGGAACGCGCCACTCGCGAGGCCCGACCCGCGGCGCGCCCCGGACGGCGGCGCCTCCCGGCGTGTCGCGCCGGCGAGCCTGTGGCGATCCTGGCGTCAGACGCCAGGAAAGCCGCATTCCTCGCACACCCCGGGCGCGATGAGCCTCAGCGGGCGGCGGCGCGGCAGTCGGCGCAGATGCCGAGGATCTCCACGGTGTGCGAGATCTCGGCGAACCCGTGCTGGGTGGCGACGCGGTCGGCCCAGTGCTCGACGGCCGGGCCCTCGACCTCGACGGTCTTGCCGCACGCGCGGCAGACGAGGTGATGGTGGTGGTGCTCGGAGCAGCGGCGGTAGGACGCCTCGCCGGTGCCCGTGCGCAGCACGTCGACCTCGTCGGCGTCGGCGAGGGCCTGCAGGGTGCGGTATACGGTGGTCAGACCGATGCCCTCGCCGCGTCGGCGGAGCTCCTCGTGGATCTCCTGGGCGGAGCGGAAGTCGTCGAGCTCGTCGAGCAGCCCGGCGATCGCCGCCCGCTGGCGTGTCGCGCGCAGCCCGGGGACGGAGGGGGCGCGTGAGTTCACGACTCCTCCTCCACGTGGGCGACGGCGTCGACGACGATGTGCGCGAGGTGGTCGTCGACGAGGCGGTAGACGACCTCGCGCCCCCGCCGGTCGCCGCGCACCACGCCGGCGGCCTTGAGCACGCGCAGGTGCTGGCTGATCAGCGGCTGGGTCACGGCGAGCGCGTCGACCAGCTCGTGCACGCAGCGCGGCGAGGCGCGCAGCTGCAGCACGATCGCGATGCGCACCGGGGCGGCGAGGGCCCGGAGCAGGTCGCCCGCGGCGGCGAGCGCCACGGACGCGGGGATCTCCGGCGCGGGGACGTCGTGGGCGTCGTCGTCGTGGACGACCGGGAGGTCGGGCACCGCGGTCCGGCCGGGCGGCGCGCTCATCGCACGACCAGCCCGACCGTGATCGCCACGAGGATCGCGAGGACCAGGATGCGCACCAGACGTTCGGCCGACGTCAGGCGGGGCCACGTCGTGGCGAGCAGGACGGCGACGGCGATCGCGAGGGCCCCGAGGAGCACCGCGCCGGCGAACCCGCCGATGATCACCCCGGCCGCGAAGACGACCGCCACGACCGCGAACACCGCCACCGGGGGTACACGCGCGAGCGGGCCGTCGCCGGGCACCATGCGTCCGCGGCGACGCGCGAAGGGCGAGCGCGCCCGTCCCGGTCCGCGACCGCTCACGGATACCTCCCGCTGCTCGTCGAGTGCTCCCTCCCGATAATGGCATCCGTTGTCGACCGACGGGGTCAGGAGGGCCGCATGCTGCTGGTCTGTCGCTTCGCGCCGGCGGAGGGGAGCGCGGAGCCGTTCCTCGAGCGGGCCCGCCGGGCGGTCGCGCTGCTGGCCGCCCAGCCGGGCTGCGAGAGCGTGGACCTCGGCCGCGCGATCGAGGAACCGGGGCGCTGGGTGCTCGTCGCCCGGTTCACCACGGTCACCGCCTACCGGCGTGCGCTGCAGCCCTTCGACGTCCGCGAGCACGTCGTCCCGCTGCTCTCCGAGGCGCTGACCGACGAGCCCGCGGCCCACGAGCGAGCCCTCGTCGCCGGTCCCGACGGCGTCACCGAGCACCCGAGCCTGCTCTCCGATCGCTGACCCGCCGCTCGCTACGCTGGGTGTACCCGCCAGCCAGGCGAGGCCAGCGTGATCCACCTGCGATTCCCCGGAGTTCCACCGTGCCCACCCCCACCGGCAGCGCCCGCATCGAGACCGTGGTCAACCTCTGCAAGCGCCGCGGCTTCGTGTTCCCGTCCGGGGAGATCTACGGCGGCACCCGGTCGGCGTGGGACTACGGCCCGCTCGGCGTCGAGGTCAAGGAGAACCTCAAGCGCCAATGGTGGAAGGCCGTCGTGAACGGCCGCGACGACGTCGTCGGGCTGGACTCCAGCGTGATCCTCCCGCGCCAGGTCTGGGTCGCGTCGGGCCACGTGGACGTGTTCACCGACCCGCTGGTCGAGTGCACCAACTGCCACCGCCGCTTCCGTGCCGACCAGCTGGCCGAGGACTTCGCCGAGCGCACCGGCGGCCCGTCGTTGGAGTCGACCGACGCCGACGGGAACACGCTCTACGACCTCTCGGGCGTCCCGTGCCCGAACTGCGGCGTGCGCGGCGAGTACACCCCGCCGCGCGAGTTCAACATGATGCTCAAGACCTACCTCGGCCCGGTGGAGTCCGAGGAGGGGCTGCACTACCTGCGCCCCGAGACCGCGCAGGGCATCTTTGTCAACTTCGCCAACGTGATGTCGACGTCGCGCAAGAAGCCGCCGTTCGGCATCGGCCAGGTCGGCAAGAGCTTCCGCAACGAGATCACGCCCGGCAACTTCATCTTCCGCACGCGCGAGTTCGAGCAGATGGAGATGGAGTTCTTCGTCGAGCCCGGCTCCGACGAGCAGTGGCACCAGTACTGGATCGACGAGCGCACGCGCTGGTACACCGACCTCGGGATCTCCGCGGACAACCTGCGGCACTACGAGCACCCCAAGGAGAAGCTCTCCCACTACTCGAAGCGCACCGTCGACATCGAGTACCGCTTCGGCTTCAACGCCGGGCAGGAGTGGGGCGAGCTCGAGGGCATCGCCAACCGCACCGACTTCGACCTGACGACGCACTCGAACCACTCGGGCGTCGACCTGTCCTACTACGACCAGGCCACCGACTCGCGCTACCGCCCGTACGTCATCGAGCCCGCCGCGGGCGTGGGGCGCTCGCTGATGACGTTCCTGCTCGAGGCCTACACCGAGGACGAGGCCCCGAACGCCAAGGGCGGCGTCGACAAGCGCACCGTGCTGCGCCTCGACCCCCGGCTCGCCCCGGTCAAGGCCGCGGTGCTGCCGCTGTCGCGCAACGCCGACCTCTCGCCGGTGGCGCGCGACGTCGCCGCACGGCTGCGTCGCCACTGGAACGTCGAGTTCGACGACGCCGGCGCGATCGGGCGTCGCTACCGCCGCCAGGACGAGATCGGCACCCCGTTCTGCGTCACCGTCGACTTCGACTCGCTGAACGACCAGGCGGCCACCGTCCGCCACCGTGACGCGATGACGCAGGAGCGCGTGGCGCTCGACCAGCTCGAGTCCTACCTGGGCGCCCGCCTCATCGGTTGCTGAGCCGCGCTCGCCTACGCTGGACGCCGTGAGCGACCGCAGCGAGGTGGCCGGGGTGCTGGCGCGGGGCGACGAGGCCCGGGCGGTGGTGCGCGTGCTCGATCGACACGGGTTCGGCACCGTCGAGCCCGGCCAGTTGCTGGTCGCCGGTGCCGACGGCTCGCTCGGCGGGGGGCTGCTGCGCGGCGCGCTCGACGCGAGCGCCGAGGCCCTGGCGCGGGACGCGCGGTCGGGTCCGGTGACGGTCGTGGCGCACGTTGCCGAGGACGACGCCGTCGCCGCCGGGCTGGCCTGCGCGGGCGGGGCGACGCTGCTGGGCCACCCGCTCGATGCCGCCCCGGCGCGGGCGCTGGCCGCGGCCTTCGCCGACGGGGTGCCCGCGGCGCTCGTGTCCCGGGCGGACGGGTCCGCCTCGATGGCCCTGACCGGCGGCGAGCTCGACGCGGTCGAGGGCTCGCTGGGCTTCGCCGCGGTCGACGCCGCCGCGGCCGCCCACGCGCGGACGCTGCTGCGGCGCGGGGCCACGGTCACCGAGCGCGTGACGCTCGAGGCGGGTGCCGACGTGCTCGTCGACGTCTGGGTGCCCGTGCCGACGGTGGTGATCGTCGGGCCCGGGGCGATCGCCGACGCGCTGGCCGCGCAGGCCGGGCTGCTCGGGTGGGCGGCGGGGCGCGCGGACACCGTCGAGGAGGCCGATGCCACGGTCGCCGCGTTCACCGACGCCGACGTGCTCGTCCTGCTCGACCACGACCCCGCCTTCGACGCCGTCCTGCGCACGGGGCTGAAGGGCCGGGGCTTCCTCGGCGCGCTCGGGTCCCGGCGCACCCAGGCCGCGCGACGCGAGCGCCTGCTCGGCGCCGGCGTCACCGAGGCCGAGCTCGAGCGCATCCACGGCCCGGTCGGGCTCGACCTGGGCGCCCGGACGCCCGCGGAGACCGCGGTCTCGATCGTCGCCGAGGTCCTCGCCGCGCGCAGCGGGCGCGACCCGTCGGTGCTGGGCCGCTCGGCGGGACCCATCGGCGCATGAGCGGTCCCACCACCCCCGCCGGCCCCCGCCCCGCCCCCGACCCGCCGAGCACCGCCCGCGCCGCGCTGCGCTGGGCGCCACGGGTGGTCGTCGGTGCGCTCGTCATCGCGGTGCTGCTGGTCGGCGGCACGGCGATCCGGGTCTGGCAGCTGGGTCGGGTCGACGAGCGCCAGCCCGTGGACATGATCGTCGTCCTCGGGGCCGCGCAGTACGACGGCCGCCCGTCGCCGGTGTTCCGGGCGCGCCTGCAGCACGCCCTCGAGCTCTACGAGCAGGGTGTCGCGCCCCGGATCGTCACGGTCGGCGGGGCCGCGCCGGGCGACGCGTTCACCGAGGCCCAGGCCGGTGAGCAGTGGCTCGTCGAGAACGGCGTCCCGGGCCAGGCGCTGCTGCCGGTCGACGACGGCCGCGACACCTACGAGAGCTTCGAGGCCGTCGCGAACGTCGCCGAGCAGCGGGGGTGGGAGTCGGCGGCCCTGGTCAGCGACCCGTGGCACTCCCTGCGGTCGCGGACGATGGCCGACGACGTCGGCCTCGACGCCACGACGTCGCCGACGAAGCGCGGACCGGTGGTACAGACCCGCGAGACCCAGTTCCGCTACATCGTCCGCGAGACCGGGGCGCTGATCTACTACCACCTCACCCACGGCTCGACCGACTTCTCCGACACCGGCGTGGGCTAGCCATGACCACGCTGGGCAGCCCGGGGCACCGCGCCGCGCGGTTGTTCGACGAGGCCCCCAAGCCCGGCCGCGACCGGCGCTCGCCGTTCGCCCGCGACCGCGGCCGCGTCCTGCACTCCGCGGCGCTGCGCCGCCTCGCGGGCAAGACCCAGGTCGTCGGCCCCGACGAGGACGCGGCGGTGACCGGCGTCCCGCGCACCCGCCTGACGCACTCGCTGGAGGTCGCCCAGATCGGGCGCGGGATGGCCGAGGACCTGGGCGCCGACCCGGACGTCGTCGACACCGCGGGCCTGGCCCACGACATCGGCCACCCCCCGTTCGGGCACAACGGCGAGCGTGCCCTGCACGAGCTGGCGGCCGACGCCGGCGGGTTCGAGGGCAACGCGCAGACGCTGCGGATCCTCACGCGGCTCGAGCCCAAGGTGCTCGACGACGACCGGTGCCGCGGGCTCAACCTGACCCGCGCGGTCCTCGACGCCTGCGTCAAGTACCCGTGGACGCAGCGCCCCGGCCGGCGCAAGTTCGGTGTCTACGCCGACGACCTGCCGGTGTTCGCCTGGGTGCGCGAGGGCGCACCCGCCGACCGGCGCTGCGTCGAGGCGCAGATCATGGACTGGGCCGACGACGTCGCCTACTCCGTGCACGACCTCGAGGACGGCATCCTCGCCGGGCGCATCGTGCTGGGCTGGCTCGCGAGCCCCGCCGAGCGCGCCGAGCTCGCGGCGCTCGCCGCCGAGGCGTTCTCCACCGCGCCGCGGTCCGACCTCGAGCACGCCGCCGGGGTGCTCGCCGAGCTCCCCTCCGTCCGGGCCGCGGCGGCCCACGGCGCCCACGACGGCTCGCTGGCCGCGACGGCGGCGCTCAAGCGGCTGACCAGCGAGCTCGTCGGCCGCTTCGTCGCCGGCACCGTCGACGCCACCCGCGACGCGCTCGGCGAGGACGTCGTCCCCGCCGGTCACGGCGCCGACCTCGTGATCCCCGCGCCGATCGGTGCCGAGGTCGCCGTGCTCAAGGCCGCCGCGCTGCGCTGGGTGATGCGCGACCCCGCCCGCCTCGCCGTGCAGCAGCGCCAGCGGGCCCTCGTCACCGAGCTCGTCGAGCGCCTCGTCGCCGGCGCCCCGCACGCCCTCGACCCGGCCTTCGTCCCCGCGTGGGAGGCCGCCGCCGGCGACGCCGAGCGGCTGCGCGTCGTCGTCGACCAGGTCGCGGTGCTCACCGACGCCGGCGCCGGGCGCTGGTGCGAGCGTCTGCGCGCGAGCCGCCCCGCCGCCGGCTGACGGCTCCCCGGAACGCAGCGGACGCCGGCCGGCTCACGCCCCGGAACGCAGCGAACCCCCGCCGGCTGCTCCCCGGAACGCAGCGAACGCCACATTCGCTGCTTCTACGCGCACGAGATACCCGTTCGCTGCAACACCCGCGCACGCCCCGGCGCGCGGCTGGGAGGATGCGCGCCGTGCAGCTGATCACCGTCGACGGCCACACCCCGGCGATCGCCGAGGGCGCGTGGGTCGCGCCCGGCGCGGTCGTCGCGGGCCGCGTCACGATCGGGACGGAGACCGGTGTCTGGTACACCGCCGTGGTGCGCGCCGACACCGCCGAGGTGACGGTGGGGGAGGGCACGAGCATCCAGGACGGCACCGTCGTCCACGCCGACCCCGGCTTCCCCGCCTCGATCGGCAGCAACGTGACCGTCGGGCACCGCGCCGTCGTCCACGGCTGCACCGTCGAGGACGACTGCCTCGTCGGGATGGGCGCGGTGATCATGAACGGCGCCGTGGTGGGCCGGGGTTCCGTCGTCGCCGCGGGCGCGGTGATCTCCCAGGGCGTGGTCGTGCCGCCGAACTCGCTGGTCGCGGGCGTCCCCGGCAAGGTGCGCCGGGAGACCACCGAGGACGAGCGGGCGATGATCGGGGTCAGCGCCGCGACCTACCGCCACCTGCTCGGCCTCCACCGCGACGCGACGGCCTGACCCGACTCAGGAGACGTGCTCCGGCGCCGCCCCGCACCACGTCCGGACGGCGTCGCGCACGTGGTCGACCAGCTCGGCGCCCTCGTCCCCGGCCCACGCGACGTATCCGTCGGGTCGCACGAGCAGGCGCCCCCGGGCGTCCGAGCCCCAGCCGGCGCAGCGCGCCCCCGGGGCCGTGCAGCACCCGCTCGACGACCACGGCGGCGACGAGGACGACGGCCAGGACGAGCACCCCGCCGCGTGCCGACGGGTCGAGCGACGCGAGACCCTGGAGCAGCGCCCAGAGCACGGCGAACCCGGCGAGGAAGCGGACCCATCCGCGGGGTCCGCGGACCGGCGCCTCGGTGTCCGGCGGCGCGCCCGCGACGACCATCGGGCCCCCGGAGTCGGACGAACGGGACGCCGCGACGGTGGCGTCGGCCGCGACCGCCCGCATCACCCGTGCGGGATGACCCGCGTCAGACGCTCACGGGCTCGGCCGGCGCGGGCGGGGGAGCGACGACGGGCGGCGGGGTGGTCGCGTGGCGCAGGGCCCAGGCGAGGACGTAGTCGGCGATCTCCTCCCAGCCCGGGGCCGCGGGCAGCAGGTGGGGCTTGCTCCCGAACTCGACGACCTCGGTGGTGGTGCCCGGCGCCCGGTAGTGCGCGGCGTTCGACCACTGGACCTTCGGCGGCATGATGTTGTCCTGGCTCCCGGCGACGAACAGCAGCGGCGCCCGGCCCTCGTTGCCGTAGTCCACCCACGTGCCCTGGTGGCCCGGGGTGAGGTTCGCCAGGGCGCTCTCGAACAGGATGCGGCCGGACACGGGCACGGCGTAGCGGTCGTGGAGGGCGCGGGCCTCGCTCTCGGGGAACGTGTTGGTGAAGGCGTAGTTCCAGTGCGCGAAGTCGTAGCGGACGGCGCGGTGCCGGTTCGCCGGATTCTTGAGCACCGGGAACGTCGCCTTCACCTGCGAGAGCGGGACGACCGGGACACCCTCGGTCGGCGCCGAGTTGAGGGCGACGCCCGCGGCGCCGAACCCGTGGTCGAGCAGGATCTGCGTGAACGCCCCGCCGGCGGAGTGCCCGATGATGATCGGCGGGGAGGAGAGCCCCCGGAGCACCCCCTCGAGGTGCTCGACGATCGCCGGGATCGTGACGGCCTCGACGGGCGCGGGATCGGCGTTGAGCGACTCGACCTCGGCCTCGAAACCGGGGTAGGCCGGCGCCACGACCCGGTAGCCCTTCGCCTCGTAGTGCGCGATCCACTGCTCCCACGAGCGTGGCGTCACCCAGAAACCGTGGACGAGGACGATGGTGTCGGGGGTGCTGCTCATGGGCGGCCCTTCGTCGTCTCTGCCCCGATCGGCGCAGCGTCGATCGGCTTGCTGTGACGATAGGTAGACGATCGGTGTCGGAGTTGTCCCAGGATGCGCAGCTCTTGCCCCTCTGTGCCGTTCATCGTTGGTTCGGCACGGTGGGCCGTCTACGGTGAGTCACCATGTTGGTGCTCGACTCGCGGGACGCGCCCGCGGCCGGGCGCGCGGACCTCGTCGCAACGCTCATGGCGGAGGCCAGCGCCGCCACGGTCACCCTCGTCCCGCACGATGAGCTCCACGCGCGCATGGAGCTCTGGCAGCTCGGGCGGCTGCACCTCTTCCGCAGCGCGTCGTCCGGGATGGCGATGTCCCGCACCGCCGGTGGGGCGCGGCGGGACGGCGCGCCGATCGTCGCGCTCGCGGTCCAGGAGCGGAGCACGGCACGGCACGAGCAGTTCGGGCGCCGGCAGGACATCCCTCCGGGGCGGCTCATGCTGGTCGACCTCACGGCGCCGTTCGCGTTCTCCTGGGCGACGACGGGCGCCTCCCGTGCCCTGCAGATACCCCTCGACGCGCTCGGGCTGCCCGTGGACACCGTCCGGGCGGCGTCCGGCGCGCTCGACACCAGCCCGCTCGCCGGTCTCGTGAGCCGCCACGTCGTCGACCTGTTCGGCGAGGCCGACCGCCTGGCCGCCGGCGACCAGGCCGCGGCGATCGGCGCGGCGAGCATCGATCTCGTCCGGGCCCTGCTCGTGTCGACGGCGGCCCCGGACGCCACGGAGCGCTCGGTGCACCACGAGACGCTCGTGGTGCGCATCCACGAGTACGTGCGCCAGCGTCTGCGCGACCCGGACCTCGGGGCCGACGAGATCGCCGCGGTGCACAACATCTCGCGCCGCCAGCTGTTCGGGCTCTTCGCGAGAGCCGGCGCCAGCCTGGAGCAGTCGATCATCGCGCGGCGGCTCGACGCCGCCCACGACGAGCTGGGCCGTGCGGAATCCGCGCACAAGTCCGTCGCGACGATCGCCCACGAGTGGGGCTTCCGCGACGCCGCGCACTTCTCCCGGCGGTTCAGGCGGGCGTTCGGGACGACACCGCGGGAGCGGCGCGCCGTCGCGCTCGGGGGTCGGTAGCCGGCGTCAGGCGTCGGCGGCGTCGTCCTCGTCCGCGGTACCCATCGCGTCGAGGATCAGTTGCTCGCCGTGGGCTGCGTGGCGACGGGCCAGCTCCTCGGCGTGCGGCGCGTCGCCGCGGGTGATCGCGTCGAGGATCGCGGCGTGGTCCTCCCACACCCAGGCCGGCGAGCCGCCCTGGAGCAGGACCTCGCCCATCACGCGCTGGACGTTGCGCCACATCACCGCGGTGCTCTCGGTGAGCAGCGGGTTGCCGGCGGCCTCGACGACCGCGCGGTGGAACTCGACGTCGGCCGAGATCATCCGCGCGAACGCCCGGTCGGCGAAGGCGCGCTCGCCGAGGTCGACGATCCCCGCGGCCTCGGACAGCCACGACTCGCTGCGCCGTTCCGCGGCGAGGCGGGCCGCGTAGCCGTCGAGCAGCTCGCGCAGGTCGTAGAGGTGGCTGACGAACTCGCGGTCCAGGGGGGCGACCTCGAGCCCCCGCCGGCCGAACTCCCGGACCAGGCCCTGATTGCGCAGCAGCAGCAGCGCCTGCTGGATGGGCTGACGCGAGACGTTGAAGCGCTCCGCCAGCTGTTCCTGGCGCAGCGGGGTCCCCGGCGTCAGCTTGCCGGTGCAGATGTCGTCGACGATCGCGTCGAACACCTGCTCGGTGCGGGACGGGGGAGTCGGGAGCGCCGTCATCGGCACCGTCCCCGGACGGTGCCCCGGCTCGGCTCCGCGAGCAGCACGGATCCTCCTCGGAGGTCCTTCTCGGTCGGTGTTCCGACTGCCCAGCGTAGCGCCTGGCCGGATCGCGGATCTGCCCGTGCTGCTTGACTTCTGAATTCAGAATGCGGCACGGTACGTGTGGGAGCGGTCACGTGGCGCCGATCACGGGGAGCGGAGACGGAATGCCCCCGGTCACAGGGGCCAACCGACCGTTCCGCGTCCGGACTGTCTCGAGGAGGAGGAGCGGATGGCGGAGAACGGCCCGGTCGTCGTCGCCGACCTGGTGGCGCGGTTCTTCCGCGACCACGGCGTCGATCGAGTCTTCGGACTGCAGGGCGGCCACATCCAGCCGGTCTGGGACCAGCTCGCGCGTCTCGGCGTGCGCATCGTCGACGTGCGCGACGAGGGCTCGGCGGTGCACATGGCCCACGCCCACTCCGAGCTCACCGGCGAGACCGCCGTCGCGCTCGTGACCGCCGGGCCGGGCGTGACCAACACCGTCACCGCCGTCGCGAACGCCTCGATCAGCCGCATCCCGCTGCTCGTCTTCGGCGGCTGCCCGCCCCGCCCCCAGGCCAACATGGGGCCGCTGCAGGACATCCCGCACACCGAGATCCTCGCCCCCGTCACGCGGCTGTCGCGCACGCTGCGCCAGCACGACCAGGTCCTGCGCGAGCTCGACGAGGCCTGGGCCCGGGCGTCGGGTGACCGCGGCGAGCCCGGCCCGGTCTACGTCGAGATCCCGACCGACGTGCTGCGGCAGGAGGTCGCGCCGGCGCTGGTGACCGACGAGCACCTGCGGGCCAAGCCCCGCCGGCGCCCGCAGCCGCATCCCGACGACGTCGCGGCGGTGGCCGACCTCGTCCGGAACACGAGCAGGCCCGCGGTCATCAGCGGCCGCGGCGCCCGCGTCACCGACGGCCGCGAGCTCGTGCGATTCCTCGACGCCAGCGGCGCGGCGTACCTCGACACCCAGGAGTCCCGCGGCCTCGTCCCCGCCGACCACCCCGCCGGCGTCGGGTCGGCCCGCTCGGCGGTGATGCGCGACTGCGACCTGCTCATCACGGTGGGCCGCCAGCTCGACTACCAGCTGGGCTTCGGCTCACCGGCGGTCTTCCGCAACGCCACGGTCGTGCGGATCGCCGACACCGCGAGCGAGCTCATCGACAACCGGCGCGGCGAGGTCGAGATCCTGGCCGACCCGGCCGCCGTGATGACCGCGCTGACCGCCGCCCTCGAGGGCCACTCGCCCGACACGAGCTGGCGCGACGAGCTGCGGGCCAAGCACGAGAAGCGCTCGGCGGAGTACAAGGCGACGCTCGCCGAGACCCCCGCCGGCGACGACGGGCGGATGCATCCGAACCGCATCTTCGCCGCGCTCGACGCCCTCGACGGCACGGCGCTCGACCTCGGCGAGACGATCATGGTCGCGGACGGCGGCGACCTGCTGTCGTTCGCCCGCCTGGGGATCACCCGCTGCGCCCGCTACCTCGACCCCGGCGCCTTCGGCTGCCTGGGCGTCGGCACGCCGTTCGCGATCGCCGCATCGCTGGCGTTCCCCGACCGGCCCGTCGTCACCGTCACCGGCGACGGCGCCTTCGGGATCACGGCCACCGACATCGACACCGCGGTCCGGCACGGCGCCAAGATCGTCGTGATCGTCTCCAACAACGCCGCGTGGAACATCGAGCGCTACGACCAGCAGGAGAACTACGGGCTGGTGGTCGGCACCGAGCTCGACTTCTCCGACTACGCAGCGCTCGGCCGCAGCCTCGGCGCGCACGGCGAGCGCGTCACCGACCCCGCGGAGCTGCCGGACGCCCTGCGGCGCGCGCTGGAGAACGCGCCGGCCGTCGTCGACGTCGTGACCAGCCGCGACGCGCCGTCCCCCGACGCCGACAAGGGCCTGGGCTTCGTGCCGGACTACCAGGCCCTCACGCCCTGGAACGACGCCGAGATCGAGCGGAGGAAGGCCTGAGATGAGTTCGCAGATGGAGGAGTGGCGCTTCCCGGCGGGCTACGACCAGAGCTACCTGCCCGACCCGGAGTCGCCGTACTGGTTCCCGTACCGCGAGACCATGGATCCCGACGAGCGCGACGCCGCGGTGCTCGTGCGCCTGCGCGAGGTCATGGAGTACGCGTACTCGACGTCGCCGTTCTATCGGCGCAGGTGGGACGCCGTGGACCTCAAGCCCGCCGACATCACGTCGTTCGAGGCCTTCGAGCAGGTCCCGGTGATCCAGAAGGAGGAGATGCGGGCCGCGCAGCACGAGCACCCGCCGTTCGGTGACTACACCTGCGTCGACGACTCCGAGATCCACCACATCCACGGCACGTCGGGCACCACCGGGATGCCGACCGCCTTCGCGATCGGGCGGCGTGACTGGGAGGTCATCGCCGACAACCACGCCCGCATCCTCTGGGGCATGGGCGTGCGTCCCGGCGACACCGTCTTCGTCGCCGCGCTGTTCAGCCTCTACCTCGGCTCGTGGGGCGCGATGAGCGGCGCCGAGCGGCTGCGCTGCCGCGTCCTGCCCTTCGGTGCCGGCGCGCAGGGCATGACCGCCCGCGCCGTGACCTGGCTGGCCCGCACGCAGCCCACGGCGTTCTACGCGACGCCCTCCTACGCGCTGCGCCTCGCCGAGGTCGCGCAGCAGGAGAAGATCGACCCCAAGGAGTTCGGGCTCAAGGTCATGTTCTTCTCGGGCGAGCCCGGCGCCTCGGTGCCGGCGGTCCGGGACGCCATCGCCGACGCCTTCGGCGCCCAGGTCGTCGACTGCGGGACGATGGCCGAGATGACGCCGTTCATGTCGGCGTCGGCCACCGCCGGGACCCCGGACGGCATGCTGCTCTGGCAGGACATCGTCTGGCACGAGGTCTGCGACCCGACCACCTTCCGCACCGTCCCGTACGGCAGCGAGGGCACGCCGGTCTACACCCACCTCGAGCGCACGTCGCAGCCGATGATCCGGCTGGCGTCGAACGACCTCACCCGCTGGGTGATGGAGGACAACGGCTGCGGGCGCACCTACCCGAAGCTGCCCGACGGCGTGTACGGCCGGATCGACGACATGATCCACATCCGCGGCGAGAACGTGTACCCGACCGAGGTCGACAACTACCTGCGCGGCGTGGCCGACTACGGCGGCGAGCACCAGATCGTCGTGCGCCGCACCGGCTCGATGGACGAGATGATCGTCCGGGCCGAGTGCACCCTGCCCGAGGGCCAGCGCTCCGAGTTCGAGCGCACGACCGGCTCGGGGCTGCAGTCCTTCCTCGGCGTCCGCGTGACCTTCGAGTCGGTGGACGCCAACACCCTCGAACGCGCCGAGCACAAGTCCCGCCGCGTCGTCGACGAGCGCGAGCACACCAAGCGCTGACCCCCATGTGAGCAGTCGGCGCCCTGATGGAGGCGCCAACTGCTCACGTCACCCCACACGCACGAACCTTTCAACGCAGAGGGGAGATCCTCGTGAACGACGCACTGGGAGAGAAGCCGGCACCGTTCGGCGCCCCGGAGACCACGGCCACGCCGGGAGAGGCGGGCGGATACTTCGAGACCGGCCGGCCGCGCCTGGGCGGGCTGCAGAACCCGATCCGGTTCAGCGACGCCCAGGCCGCCGTGATCAACGCGGCCGCCGACACGATCATCCCGCCGCACCCGGACTGGCCGACGGCGAGCGAGCTCGACCTCGTGACGTTCGTCGGGCGCTACACGACGCCGAGCGGCTACAAGAACAAGCACTTCCCGTTCGCGACCGAGGACGAGTTCAAGGCCGGCCTCGACCGGCTCGGGCAGTCCTTCGTGGACGCCGACGGCAACGGGCGCGCCGACGCGATCGCCGCCCTGGAGAAGGCGGAGGACCCGCTGTTCGAGCAACTGCGGGCGCTCGTCTACTACGGCTACTACTCGCGCCCGGTCGTGACCCAGGCGATCAACCGCAACCTCCCGGCCGGCCGCGACTACCACGGCCCGCCGCTGCCCTACGGCTACCTGCAGACCACGGAGCCCTGGGACGAGGAGCTCCTGACGCAGGCGCAGGAGAACGGCTCGTACCTCGAGACCGACGAGGTCGTCCGCGTCGACCTGTCCCAGCTGTCCTGGACGAAGTGAGGAGCGCACGATGGCTACGTACGAGGAGACCGACGTCCTGATCATCGGGGCGGGCCCCGGCGGGGCGGGCAACGCGCTCAAGCTCGCCAAGGCCGGCATGAAGGTCATCTGCCTGGAGCAGGGCCCCTGGGTCAAGCCGACCGACCACCCGCACTACCACGACGAGTGGGAGCTGGAGAAGCAGCGCGGCTGGGCGTACGACCCGAACGTCCGCCAGCTGCCGGAGGACTATCCGGTCACCGGCACCACGACGCCGTACATGATGAACAACGTGGGCGGCTCGACGGTCCACTACGCCGGCCACTGGCCGCGCTACAAGCCCGTCGACTTCCGCAAGGGCACCGAGCACGGCCTCGAGGGCACGATCGACTGGCCGATCTCCTACGAGGACCTCGCCCCGTTCTACGACGAGAACGACGAGATCTACGGCATCTCCGGACGCATCGGCGACCCGTCGTACCCGGACCGCAAGCAGGCCGTCCGCGACCCCGAGGTGCTGCCCGGCAAGCTGGGCCTGAAGTACGCGAAGGCCTCCCGGGACCTGGGCTGGCACTGGTGGCCGTCGGACAACGCGGTCATCACCGTCCCGCGCGAGAACCGCGAGGCCGACCAGGCCATGGGCAACGAGCTCTCGGGCAGCCCGACGGGCTCGCTGTCGACTCCGGCCAACGCGCACTGGCCCTACGCCATCCGGTACGGCGCGGATCTGCGCACCATGGCCCGCGTCGAGACGATCAACGCGGAGAACGGCAAGGCCACCGGCGCGACCTACATCGACCGCACCACCGGCGAGCGCCACGAGGTCCGTGCGAAGATCGTGATCCTCGCCGCCAACGGGATCGGGTCGCCGCGGCTGCTGCTGCAGAGCGCGCAGAAGGATTTCCCGAACGGTCTCGCGAACTCCAACGGCATCGTCGGGAAGTACCTGATGCACCACGTCTTCGCGTTCTGCGACTCGTGGTTCGACGAACCGGTCGAGGGGTTCAAGGGGTCGTTCGGGGCGCCCCTGTACTCGCACGAGTTCTACCACACCGACATGAGCCGGGGATTCGTCAACGGTTTCGGCATGCAGGTGGCGCGGTCGTTCGGGCCGGCCTACGCCGCGATGGGGACCCACACCGGGTACACCGCGCCGTGGGGCGAGAAGCACCGCGACTTCTTCGACGGGCACTTCGCCAACCACCTCATGGTGTTCATGTTCGGCGAGGACCTGCCGGTGGAGTCGAACGCCGTCACGCTCGACCCCGAGGTGAAGGACTCGTCGGGCCTGCCGGCCGCGCACGTGAACTACGAGCTGCACCCGAACGACATCGCGCTCGCGAAGTACGGGATCGACAAGATCTTCGAAGCGACGCGTGCGGTCGGGGCCACCGAGACCAACGACACCGGCGTGCTCTACCCGCCGCCGGCCTGGCACCTCATGGGGACCTGCCGGATGGGGAACACCCCGGACGACTCGGTGCTCAACAAGTGGTGCCAGACGTGGGACCTGCCGAACCTGTTCGTGGTCGACGGCAGCACCCTGACCACGGGTGGCGCGGTGAACCCGACGTCCACGATCGGCGCGCTCGCCTGCCGGAGCGCCGAGTACATCACGCGGAACTTCCACGACATCACGTCGCAGAAGTCGACACCGAGCAACGCCGACGCGCCCACCATGTGACCTTCGGTCATGTGAGCAGTTCGGCTCGCCATAGCGAGCCGAACTGCTGACATGCGCGGAGCGCACCGGGAGAACCGCCATGCCAACGCCTGCCCCCGACGCGGTCTATTCGAAGATCACGCGCCGGCTCGTGCCGTTCCTGTTCATCTGCTACGCCGCGGCCTATCTGGACCGCGTGAACGTCGGGTTCGCGAAACTGCAGCTGCAGGACGACCTGGCGTTCTCCGACACCGTCTACGGGATCGGCGCCGGCATCTTCTTCGTCGGCTACACGTCGGGGGGCTCGGCGGCTGGCAGTGGATGTTCCTCGTCGAGGCCGTCCCGTCGCTCGTCCTGGGTCTGCTGAAGTTCCTCGACAACTCCGTCGACGCCGCCCGGTGGCTCGCCGACGAGGAGAAGGCGGTCGTCCGGGCGGACCTCGCCCGCCGAGGAGTCCACCCGCGTGGAGGGTCACGGCAGCATCCGCGCGGCGATGACCAGCGGGCGGGTGTGGCTGCTGTGCGGCATCTACTTCACGATCGCGCTGGGCATCTACCTGGTCAGCTTCTGGCTGCCGACGATCATCAAGGGCAGCGGTGTCTCCGACACGTTCACGATCGGCCTCTTGACCGCCGTCCCCTAGGTCGTCGCGGTCGTGGTGATGATCGCCTGGTCGGCGCACGGTGACCGCACCGGCGAACGCCGCTGGCACACCGTGATCCCGTGTCTGGTCACGGCGCTCGGCCTCGTGCTCACGGCGGTGTTCCTGCAGAGCACCGCGCTCGCGGTGGGCGCCATGGTGCTGGTCGCGGCCGGGGTCTCCACCGCCCAGGCGGCGTTCTGGAGCATCCCGTCGGCGCTGCTCTCCGGCGCCGGGGCCGCGGCGGGCATCGCCCTGGTCAACTCGATCGGCAACATCGGCGGCGCCGTCGCCACCTCGCTCGTCGGCTGGCTCTCCGACCTCACCGGGTCGACGGCGTCGAGCCTGTACCCGTTCGGCGCCGTGCTGCTCGTGGGCGGGCTGCTCGTGCTGCTGCTGCCGCGGTCGGTCGACGACGCCCCGGCGCCCGCACCGCGCCCCGCGGACGACCTACGATCGGCGGGATGAGGTACGAGGTCACCGACGACGACACCGCGGTCGCGCTGAGCACCGGGGACGTGCCCGTCCTGGCCACGCCCCGGCTGATCGCCTGGCTCGAGGCGGCGACCGTGGCCGAGGCGGCCACGACCCTGGAGCCGGGGCAGACGACGGTCGGCGCCGCGATCCGCGTCCGGCACCGCCGGCCCACCCCGGTGGGCGGCACCGTCGACGTGTACGCCTCACTGACCACCGAGGGCGACCGGCTGACGTTCGACGTCAGCGCGATCGACGGCGACGGGCACTACGTCGCGGACGGCGAGATCGACCGCGCCGTCGTCGACCGGGCGGCGTTCACGGGCTGACGCGGCGCGCGGCTAAGGGATGATCGAGTCCACGTAGCCGCCGTCGACGCGCACGGCGGCCCCCGTGGTGGCCGAGGCCAGCGGTGACGCCAGATACGTCACGAGGTGCGCGATCTCCTCGGGCTCGATGAGGCGCTGCAGCAGTGACTGCGGGCGGTAGGAGATCATGAACTGACGCTGCGCCTCGTCCCACGGGAGCTCGTCGCCGACCAGCTCCCGCACGAAGCCCTCGACCCCACCGGTGTGGGTCGGGCCGGCGATCACGGAGTTGACGGTGACGCCGGTGCCCGCGGCCTCCTTCGCGAAGCCGCGGGAGACCGCGAGCAGGGCCGTCTTCGACATCCCGTAGTGGATCATCTCGGCGGGGATGACGACCGCGGAGTCGCTGGCCACGTCGAGGACGCGGCCCCAGCCCCGGGAGGTCATGCCCGGCAGGTAGGTCCGGATCAGGCGGGCGGCGGAGAGCACGTTGACCTCGAAGTAGCGCCGCCAGTCGTCGTCGGCGATCTCCAGGGCCGGCTGCGGGCCGAAGATCCCGAGGTTGTTGACCAGCACGTCGACGTCGGGCTCGGCCGCGGCGAGCGCGTCGGCGCCCTCGGCCGTCGCGACGTCGGCGGCCACGCCGACGACCTCGCCGCCGGTCTCCGCGCGGATCCCGGCCGCGGCCTCGTCGACGCGCCCCTGGTCGCGCCCGTTGACGACGACGCGGGCGCCGGCGCCGGCGAGATCCGCGGCGATGGCGCGCCCGATGCCGCCGGTCGAGCCGGTGACCAGCGCGGTCCGCCCGGACAGGTCGAGCTGCATGGCATGTCCTCCTCGTCCTCGCTGCGGTGCCGGTGGAGCAACCGAGCGATGCGGCTCGAACTTCCCGAGACCCATACCGCGTGGAGCGAAGGACGCCCTGGCTGCGTAGGACGCAGCGAGGGACGCCATCGTGCCGACCGGCGACTCCACACCTCGCGGGGGCGAGGGACGCCCTGAGTGCGTGGGTGGCAGCGAGGGACGCCCTCGCTGCCACCATGCGCCCACGCGGCGCCTGCGCAGACGCGTCCCCGACACCCGGGGGGCTGTCCGCGACATCGTGCGGGCCGGACCGGCGCGCGCCGGCGGCGTCCTAGACTGACGGTCATGGCGGGGCGCATCCGGGACGCGGACATCGCGGAGGTCCGCGATCGCAACCGGGTGGACGAGGTGATCGGCGAGTACGTCGCCCTGCGCCGGGCGAGTGCCAGCTCGGTGAAGGGCCTCTGCCCGTTCCACGACGAGAAGACGCCGTCGTTCAACGTCCGGCCGACGCACGGCACCTTCCACTGCTTCGGCTGCGGCGAGGGCGGCAGCGTCATCGACTTCCTCATGAAGATCGAGCAGCTGGGCTTCGTCGAGGCCGTGGAGAAGCTCGCCGACCGCATCGGCTACCGCCTGACCTACGAGGGTGGCGGGTCGAGCGTCCAGAAGGACCGCGGGACGCGCGCGCGGCTGCTGGCGGCGAACAAGCTGGCCGCGGAGTTCTACGCCGAGCAGTTGCGGGCGCCGGGGGAGGCGCAGAAGGCGCGGGAGTTCCTCGCCGAGCGCGGGTTCGACCAGGCGGCCGCCGAGGACTTCGGGTGCGGGTTCGCGCCCAGCGGGTGGGACAAGCTGACCAAGCACCTGGTCGCCCAGGGCTACACGCTCGAGGAGCTGGAGAAGGCGGGCCTGTCGCGGCAGGGGCAGCGCGGGTACATGGACCGCTTCCACCGCCGGCTGCTCTGGCCGATCCGCGATCTCGGCGGCGACGTCGTCGGCTTCGGCGCGCGGCGGCTGTTCGACGACGACCGGATCGAGGCGAAGTACCTCAACACCCCCGAGACGCCCGTCTACCACAAGTCCAAGGTCCTGTTCGGCCTGGACAAGGCCAAGCGGGAGATCGCCAAGAGCCGGCAGGCGGTGATCGTCGAGGGCTACACCGACGTCATGGCCATGCACCTCGCCGGCGTGCACACCGCGGTCGCCAGTTGCGGCACGGCGTTCGGCGACGACCACGTCGCGGTGCTGCGCCGGCTGCTCATGGACGACTCGTTCGACCGCGGCGAGGTCATCTACGTCTTCGACGGTGACGCCGCCGGCCAGTCGGCCGCGCGCAAGGCGTTCGAGGGCGACCAGCAGTTCGCCACCCAGACCTACATCGCCGTCGCGCCCGACGACATGGACCCCTGCGACCTGCGCCAGGCCCGCGGCGAGATCGCGCTGCGCGACCTCGTGGCCCAGCGGGCGCCGCTGTTCACGTTCATCATCCGCGCGATCCTCGACGAGCACGACCTCGGCACCGTCGAGGGCCAGGTGGCGGCGCTGCAGCGCGCCGTCCCCGAGGTGGCCCGTATCCGCCGCGAGGATCTGCGCGACGGGTACGCCCGCCGGCTCGCGGGATGGGTCGGCTGGACCGACGAGGCGCAGGTCGTGCGCCGCGTGCGGGAGACCGCGGGCGCCCCGACCGAGGCCCCGGCCCGGCGCGCCCAGCAGCGCCGCGCCCCGACCGGGCAGAACGGCCGTCCCGCCGGTGAGGGCCCCACGTTCCCCGCCCGCGACGACCCGCGGCTGCGGGTGCAGCGCGAGGTGCTCAAGGCCGCGCTGCAGGCGCCCGCGCTCGCCGGCCCGGTGTACGACTCGCTGCCCGAGGACGCCTTCTCCAACGACGCCTACCTCGCGGTCCACCGGGCCGTGCTCGGCGCGGGCGGCACGTCGGCGGGGTGGTCGGGCTCGGCGTGGATCGCCGCGGTCGGCGAGGAGCTCGCGAGCGGCTACCGGCCGCTGGTCCACGAGCTGGCCGTCGAGCCGCTGCAGACCCGCGAGACCGACGAGCACCGCTACATCACCTCGATGATGAGCGCGCTGCAGGGCACGCTGGTCGAGCGCCAGGTCTCGGAGATCAAGTCACGGCTCCAGCGGCTCTCGCCGATCCAGAACGCCGACGAGTACCACGAGCTCTACGGCGACCTCGTCGCGCTCGAGCAGTACAAGAAGGCGCTGCGCGACCAGGCGACCGGGGCGGTCTCGCTGTGAGCGGGGTGCTCGACCGCCTCGGCGCGATGCTCACCGGCCGCGAGCCCATGCCGGAGGGCTTCACCGGCACGCTCGACGAGGGCGAGCGCGTGATCGCCGACGGCCGCGGCCCGCGTGGGTCGATCGTCCTCGCCACCGACCTCGGGCTCTGGCTGCCGCCCGCCGCCTCGGGCGAGGCCGCGGTGCGCATCGCCTGGCACCTGGTCACGAAGGCGACGTGGGCCGGCGGCGCGCTCGAGGTGATCGAGGCGCAGGAGGCGGAGGAGCTCGACGGGGGCGTGGTCCTGCTCGCCGACCTCCCGCCGCGCCGGGTGCCGCTGACCGACCCGGGCAAGCTCCCCGAGACGGTGCACCGGCGCGTCACCGCCGCGGTGAAGGACAGCCAGCACCACGAGGTCGCCGACGGCGGTGCCTGGTTCGTCCAGCGCCGGGCACCGGGCGCCGGGATCGTGCTGCACGTGCGCCCCGACCCCGGCACCGATCTCGACGCGGTGCGGTCCGTCGCGGCCGGGGTGGGGGAGAGGCTCCAGGCCGGACGCGAAGCGGAGCGGAGCCGGACCATCGGCGAGGCGCGGGGATGAGCGTCACGTGGGACCCGGAGCTCTACCGGCGTCACGACGACCACCGCGCCCGCCCGTTCCTCGACCTCGTCGCCCGCGTGGGCGCGCCCGCGCCGCGCGAGGTCGTCGACCTCGGCTGCGGGCCCGGCCACCTCACCGCGGTCCTCGCCGCCCGGTGGCCCGGTGCGCGGGTCCGCGCCTCGGACTCCTCGCCGGAGGTGGTGGCCGCGGCGCGGGCGGCCGGGGTCGACGCCGAGCTCGCCGACGTGCGGGACTTCCACCCGGGCCCCGAGACCGACGTCGTGGTCACCAACGCCGTGCTGCACTGGGTGCCCGAGCACCGCGAGCTGGTCGCGCGGTGGGCCTCGGCGCTCCCGGCCGGCGGCTGGCTGGCGTTCCAGGTGCCGGGCGCGGAGCAGTCGCCGTCCCACCGGATCGCGCGCGACCTGCTGGCGTCACCCGCCTGGGTGGAGCGCGTCGCCGGGGGCCTGCCCGCGTACGGGGTCGGCACCCCCGAGGAGTACGCCCGCCTGCTCGCCGCTGCGCGCCCCGATGGCGTCGTCGACTGCTGGGAGACGACCTACCTGCACCCGCTGACCGGCGACGACCCCGTGGGCGACTGGCTCGCGGGCACGACGCTGCGACGGGTCCGGGACGTGCTGGACGACGCCGGCTGGGCGTCGCTGCGCGCCGACCTCGTCCCGCGGCTGCGGGAGGCCTATCCCCCCGACCGCTCGGGCGTCACCTGGTTCGGGTTCCGCCGGGTGTTCGCGGTGCTCTCCGCTCAGTGATCGGAGCCGTTGGTCGTCGCGCGACCGGGAGCGCCCGGCGTGCCCGACGCCTCCGACGGACCGCCGGTCGGCGCGACCTTCTCGCGGGCCATCGACACACCGGTCTGCACGGCCTCGCCGGCCTTCGCCCGGGCGACGCCGGCGGCGCCCTGGACGCTCGGGTGGTCGGCCACCTGGCGGTAGGCACGGGCGATCTGCTCGTAGCGCTCACGACCGGCGCGGGCGCCGAGCACGTACCCGACACCGGCACCCAGCAGGAACGGGATCAACTTCATGCGGTCTCCTCGCCGACGTCTCGGTTCCGTCCATCCTGCCCCACCCGTGCGGCGGGACCGCGGACCCCGTGCGGTAACGTGACTTCCGTCCGACGGCGAGATCGGGTCGGGCGTGACGGTCCTCCGTAGCTCAATCGGCAGAGCATTCGGCTGTTAACCGAAGGGTTACTGGTTCGAGTCCAGTCGGAGGAGCCGAGACCCCGGGTCACCGCGCGTGACCTGGGGTTTTCTCTTTCCGGTGGTCCCTGGTTGACCGGGTCGCGTCGTTCCCCAGGTCGAGTGAACCCGTGACCGTGTCGAGTGAACCTCGGCGTGGATCCCTGGTGCGGCGGGTGTGGCACACGGCACCGTGGGCCCCGAGCCGGTGACGCGACCCGGCCTCCGGTGCCCGGGGGCACCGTCCGCGTGGTGGTGGGCCGGATCAGGCAGCTGGGGAGCGGGCCCCGGCCCACCATCATCGCGAGACTTACGGGCAGAGCACCGCCTTGTTCACGGTCGCGCTGGGCGTCCCGCTCCAGTTCCCCGCACGCGCCGTGACGCGCACGTACATGTCGATCAGGAGCGTCGTGGTGGTGAACGTCGTCGACGTCCCGTTCACCGTCTTCTTCTCGCCCTGGGCGAGGTTCAGGAGGCGGCCCGATTCGACGTAGTACTGGGATGCACCGGTGACGGATGTCCAGCTCACGTTCGCCGTCGCGGTCGTGGTCAGCCCGCTCGTGGTGCAGGTGATCGCACCGATCGTGACGGTCGGCGCGCCGAGGCTGCCCGCCTTCCCGGTCGCCTTGCCCGCGTTCGACGACCGCCACGCCGCCGTCGCCACACCGCTGCCCGCGAGCAGCAGCGTGACGACGACGGCCGCGACGACCGCGGTCCCCGGACGTCTCACGCGCTGGTGATGGCGACGGTGACGGGGATGGTGAAGGTCGCGTTCTGACACCCGGTCTCCGAGGCGCTCGTCATCGACGCCGCGCCCGCGAGCGTCAGCGTCGTCGAACCGTTCGCGGGGATCGCGGTGCCCGGCGAGGCGGTCGTGAGGGTCACGCCGGTCGTCGCGCACGTCCCGCTCCCGCCGGCCGCCGTCGGTGAGCCGTTGGGGCTGACCGACGTGACCGTGACGGGGTAGGTGTTGGGGTTGTTGACGGTGACCTTCACGTCGCCGCTGGACCCGGGGTAGAGCAGGTTCGCGGTGATCGCGGACCCCGCGACCGTCGTGGTCGTCGGGGCCTGGGCCTGCCCCGCCCGCGACGTCGCGGTACCGCCGCCGCTCGACAGCCAGGCCGCGGACGCGAGCCCGGCGCCGAGCAGCACGGCGACGACGACACCGGTCACCCCGACCGCCGGCAGCCGGCGCACCCACCACCGCCACGAGAGCCGGCGTTGCGACCTCCAGCGGCCGTGACGTGGGGACACCCGCTCAGCCGGCCGCGGAGGCCAGGCTCGCGGTCAGCGGCAGGGAGAAGCTCTGGCCCTGGCAGGAGTTGGCGGGGTCGGCCGCCATCTTGGCCTGGAGGGTGTAGGTCTGCGTGCCGTTCGGGGCGATGGTCCCGGGCGGGTTGGTCAGACCGGCTGTCGTGACGGTGCCCGCGGGACAGTTGCCGGCGGTGGCGTCCGAGCTGCCCGGCGAGATCGAGGCGACGACCACGGGGTAGGAGTTCGGGTTGTTGACCGTGACGGTGGCGTTGACGGTCGCCCCCGGGTCGAGCCCGGTGGCGCCGTTCTGCGGCGTGATCGTCGAGTTGATGGCGGTGGTCGAGCTGCCCTCGGCCGTGCCGGCGCCGCTCGAGAGCCAGGCGGCGAGCGCGAGCCCGCCACGCAGGCCAGGGCGATGCCACCGCCGATGGCGCCCAGGCGCCTCTTCGTCGTCGTTTCCACGGTGAACTCTCCTTGTCCGACGCCGGGCGGTCCCGACGCTCGGAGGGAGAAGTACGCCAGATGGCCTAGTCGCGAATCGGCTCGTGCGCCTCATCCACTCGATCGAGAGGTGTGCCGTTGCCGCGGGACACGGTCGGGCGACGCTGCACCCGGTACAGGCGCTGCGCACCGCGGACACCCTTGAACTTGCGCGGCGCAGCGGTGCGGAACCGCAGCGGGGCGTCGTCTCCGGCGACCGCCACCACCGCGTCGTGCACCGCGGCGGTGACGGTGACCTGTCCGGGGCGGGCGGTCTCGGTGACACGGCTGGCGAGGTTGACCGGCGGGCCGAACCAGTCGCCGGCGTGCGGCACGCCGATGCCCTTGGCGATGCCGACGCGCAGCGCCGGGCGGCCGTCCTCGGCACCCGACCAC
Source organism: Actinomycetospora sp. NBRC 106375 (assembly GCF_030269665.1). Classification (GTDB taxonomy): domain Bacteria; phylum Actinomycetota; class Actinomycetes; order Mycobacteriales; family Pseudonocardiaceae; genus Actinomycetospora. Next base: position 103,228 of record NZ_BSTS01000009.1, on the reverse strand, counting down.
GCCTCGACCAGCGCGACCGCCGCCCGGACCAGCGCGGTCGGGTCGGGGGACACGAGCATGACCGCGTCGCCGATGGTCTTGGCCAGCCGCACGGGCCACGACGAGACCTCGGTGGCGGTGGCCGAGAGCATCTCGGCGACCTCGCTGAGCTCGACCGCCGACACGCTCTCCCCGAGGTCGGTGAAGCCGACGAGGTCGGCGAAGCACACCGTCACGTCCTGGGCGCCCTGCAGCCGCCCGGCGCTCGACTCCTCGACCGCGAGCGCGTGCGAGCGGATGCGGTCCGCCAGCCCGGCCGCGACGAGGTGCACCAGGTGCAGCGAGTCCTCCTCGACGATCCGGCGCGCCTCGGTGGCGTAGCGCAGGGCCATCTCCGGCTCGGGCTCGCCGGGGCGCAGCAGCGCCTCCCCGAGCAGCCCGCCCAGCGCGTCGGCGATGTTGAGCACGCCGCGCCCGATCGCCCGGACGACCGGCATCATCTCCTCGTCGGAGAAGCCGAGGCTGCGGTAGCGGTGGATCCGCTGGGCGATCTCGACGTCCTCGTCGGTGTAGATCGGCTCCTCGGGGTCCGGGGCGATCGGGCGGCCGAGGGCCTGGAACCAGCGCCGCGCGACCTCGACGTCGACCTCGGCCAGCTGGCAGACGTCGGTGAGCGAGTGCCCGTCCTCGGGGCGCAGCGTCCGCTCGAGCAGCAGCAGCCCCAGGCGGTCGCGCGCGATCGCGTCGCGCATGGCGTCGATGTCGACACCGTCGGCGGCCAGCGACTCCAGCACCGACACCCGCGTGCGCCGTTCGTCGCCCGCGAGGCCGTCGAGGAGCCCGGCGCGGTCGTAGTCGCCCTCCGCCATCACCGACCGGACCCGCGCCGGGATCGGCAGCGATGTGCGGTGGCGGGGCGGCACGGGCCCATGGTGCCAAAGGGGTCCGACACGGACATCTGGAGGGAGACGTGTCACGGCCGGCGCGCCGGTCACCGCGGGATCCGTACCGTGAGCCCGAGGAGACAGGGAGGACCCATGAGCGGCGGCCCGCGCCTGCTGGCCACGAGCGACCTGCACGTGAACCGGTCGGAGAACGAGGACCTGGTCCGGGAGCTGCGTCCCACCCACCCCGACGACTGGCTGATCGTCGCCGGCGATGTCGGTGACCGCGTCGCGACCGTCACGTGGGCGCTGGGGGTCCTCGCCGACCGGTTCGCCCGCGTGATCTGGGTGCCGGGCAACCACGAGCTGTGGACCCCGCCGGGCGACGAGGTCGAGCTCGTCGGCCCCGCGCGCTACGACCACCTCGTCGCGGCGGCGCGCGATCTCGGCGTCGTGACCCCCGAGGACCCGTGGCCGCTGTGGGAGGGGGCAGGCGGGCCGGCGCTCGTGTGTCCGCTGTTCGTGCTCTACGACTACAGCGTGCGGCCGCCGTCGATCCCGGCCGAGTGGACCGACGAGCAGGCGCTCGACGCCGCGCGTGAGGCCGGGGTGGTCTGCACCGACGAGATCCTCATGTCGAGCGACCCGTTCGCCGGGCCCGCCGCCTGGTGCGCCGACCGTCTGGCCCGCACCGAGGCGCGCCTCGCCGAGCGCCCGGCCGGGATGCCGACCGTGCTGGTGAACCACTGGCCGTTGACCCCGGACCCGACCCGCATCCTGCGGTACCCGGAGTTCTCCCTGTGGTGCGGCACGACCGCGACGGCCGACTGGCACATGCGCCACGACGCCGCCGTCGTCGTCTACGGCCACCTGCACATCCCGCGCACGACGGTCCAGGACGGGGTGCGCTGCGAGGAGGTGTCGGTCGGCTACCCGCGCGAGTGGCAGCGCCACGGTCTCGTCCGCGGCGCGCTGCGCGAGATCCTGCCCGGCGCGGGCGCCGACGGCCCCGATCCCTTCACGGTCTGGGCCGCCGAGCAGCGTGCGTCGTGGGCGCGGTCGTGACCACCGACGTCGCGGCCCTCGGCGCCGTCCTGCCCGCCGCCGTCGTCACCGCGGCGCGCACCGACGACGACCCCGCGGCCGCGCTCGCGCCGGAGGAGGAGGCGGCGGTCGCGCGCGCCGTCGACACCCGCCGGGCGGAGTTCACCACGGCCCGCGCCTGCGCCCGCGACGCGCTCGCCCGGCTGGGGGCGCCGGCGATCGGGATCCCGGTCGGGGAACGACGCGCGCCCGTGTGGCCCGACGGCGTCGTCGGGGCGATCACCCACTGCGCGGGCTTCCGCGCGGCGGCGGTGGCCTGGAGCGACACGGTGCGCACCGTGGGCCTCGACGCCGAGCCCCACGCCGCCCTGCCCGACGGCGTGCTCGAGGCGGTGTCCGACGCGGGGGAGCGCTCGCTGCTGTCGTCCCTGTCCCGAGGCGCACCCGACATCCGGTGGGACAAGATCCTGTTCAGCGCCAAGGAAAGCGTCTACAAGGCGTGGTTCCCGCTGACCGCACGCTGGCTGGGGTTCGAGGACGCCGACCTGCGTCCCGCGGCGGACGGCACGTTCCGTGCCTCGCTGCGCGTCCCGGGGCCGGTCGTCGACGGTGTCGAGGTGACCGCGTTCGACGGCCGCTGGATCGTGCGCGACGGTCTGGTGATCACTGCGATCGCCCTTCCGGCCCGCGCTTCGTAGCCTGGGAGCACCATGCGGGGCGACGGGCAGTGGGAGAGCTACGAGTCGATCGTCGACCGGCGCATCCGCGAGGCCCAGGAGGACGGCAAGTTCGACGGGCTGCGCGGTGCCGGGCGCCCCCTGCGTGGGCTGCACCGTGCTGACGACGAGAACTGGTGGCTGCGCTCCTACCTCGAGCGGGAGAACGTGCCCACCGACGTGCTCCTGCCGACCCCGCTGCGGCTGCGCCGCGAGGTCGAGCGCCTGCCCGGGACCGTCGCCGGGATGGAGACGGAGCAGGAGGTCCGCGCCGCGGTCGCGGAGGTCGCCGCGCGCGTCGCGCAGTGGATGCGCTTCCCGGACGGTCCGCGCGTGGCGGTCCCGATGCCGCGGGCCGACGCGATCGTCGAGGGGTGGCGGGAGGGGCGCGCGGCGAGCGTCGAGGCGCCGTCCGGGCTGCCGGCGGCCGGTGCTCCGCGGGCCCCGTCGCGCTGGGAACGCTTCCGGCGCGTGCTGCGGGGGCGTCGCGCCTGAGTCCTCGTGATCAGGAGCGCGTGGTGCACGTCGTCCCGCCGTGCGAGGGGGTTGAGGCGCTCCTGATCTCTGTGCGATGTGGCGCGCGGCGGCCGGTCGGCTTCGTTCCCCGAGATGCTTCGGAAACAGAAGCATCGAGGCGACCTCGCGGGGGTCGCTCGCGGGGGTCGGGAGCGCCCGTGGTGGCGCCCAGCCGGCCGCCGTCGATCAGGAGCGCGTGGTGCACCTCCGCCGGCCGCGCGACGTGGATGAGGCGCTCCTGATCTCGCGCGTCAGCCGGCGCGCGGGGCCCGGGGGAGGTCGACGACGGTGCCGGGCGCCGTGGCCGGGGCGGGGTCGATGGGGCGTGCCGGCTCGTCGCGGTCGCCGGCGTGGTCGTCCCGGTCGTCGGCGCTGTCGGCGCCCGGGCGCCGGGACGGGGTGAGCGGGACGACGGTGGCGGCGCCGATGCCGTGGTAGCGCTCGGGGGTGCAGGTCAGCACGACGACCTGCGCGGCGCCCTGGGCCGCGGTGGCCGCGGTGAACACGGCGCCGAGGCGGGCGAGGCGCTCGGGATCGGTGTGCCCGAGGGCGTCGTCGATGACCACGGGCACGCCGTCGGCCGGGTCGACGAGCGCGGCGCAGGCGAGGCGCGCGCACAGCCCGAGCTGCTCCTGGGCGCCGCTCGACAGTGCCCCGAACGCCACCGTCGTCCCGTCGAGCGTGCGGTGGGTGATGCGGAGATCCTCGTCGATCTCCAGCGACAGGGTCGGCCCGAACACGATCCGCGCCAGCCGCTCGACCTGCGCCCGGAACGGGGCGACGTAGGAGCGCCGCACCCGCTCGCGGTGGCGGGCGAGGGTCTCGTGCAGGCGGCGCGCTGCCGCGGCGCGCGCCGCGACGGTCTCGTGCGCCCGCCCCGCCGCCTCGAGCTCGGTGGCTGCGGCGGCGAGCTGGTCGTGCCAGCCCTGGGCGCCCGCGGCCTGGAGGCGCCCGGTGGTCTCGGCGTGCTCGCGCTCCAGACGGGCGACCTCGCCGGTGAGCCGTTCGGCGACCGCGCGGGCGTTGGTGACGAGGACCTCGACGGTGTCGGGGTCGTCGCCGGCGAGGGCGGCGGCGAGGGTCTCGTGCTCGCGCTCGGCCTCGCGGGCGCGGTCGCGGCGCGTCGACTCGGCGTCGGCGAGGGCGGCGTCCGGCTCGTCGACCCGGGCGGCGGCCAGCTCCTCGGCGCGGCGCGCGTGGGCGTGCCGCGCGTCAGCGGCGCGCTCGGTGAGCACGGCGGAGCGCGTCTCGGACTCGCGCACCGCGTCCTCCGCGGCCCGGCACGCCGCGTCGGCCTCGTCGGCGCGCCGCGCGGCGGTCCCGGCCTCCTCGCGGGCCGTCCCGGCGGCGGTGCGCAGGGCGGCGACGTCGTCGGTGGTCGCCTCGACGCCCTCGAGCCGGTCGCGCACCGCGTCGTGGGCGGTGCGCAGGGCGGCGGTGTCGGCGTGCCCCGCCAGCTCGCGGGCGAGCGCGGCGCGGTGCTCGCCGGCCCGGCGTGCCGCGTCCTCGGCCGCGCGGCATGCGGCGCGGGCCGCCTCGAGGTCGGCGACCCCGAGGTCCTCGCACGCCCCGGCGAGCGCCCGGGTGGCCTCACGGACGGCGTCGTCGCGACCGGCGTCGTCGAGACCGGGCCGGACCCGGACGGCGAGGACACCCGGCAGCGACACCGCGCGGACGGCGGCGACGGGCAGCGTGCGCGTCTCGCCCGCCGCGAGCGTCACCGTCTCGCCGTCGACGTCGAGGGTCAGTCCGTCGCCGTCGGCGGGCACCGTCAGCTCGACGCGGGCGGCGGCGGCGTCACGGGCGGCCTCGGCGCGCAGCAGGTCGCGGGCGAGGTCCTCGACCTCGGCGAGGTCGTCGGCACCCACCGTCGCGGCGGCCTGCGCCCGCTCGGCCGCGGCCAGCCCGGACGCGGCGTCGCCGACCCGGCGCAGCCGCTCGGCGAGGTCGAGGAGCTCGGCGCGGTCGCGGGCGGCGGACACGGCCCGGTCGGCGGCGTCGGCGGCGTGCCGTGCGCGGGTGGCCTCGGCGCGGGCGTCGGTGTCGTCGGCGCGGCGCCGGTCGCGGTCCTCACGGGCGGTGGTGTGCTCGGCGTCGTGCGCGTCGCGCGCCGCGGCCGCCCGTGACGCGGCGTCGGCGTCCGCGGCGACCGCGGCGATCAGGGCGTCGCGGGCCGCGCGCCGATCCCGTGCCGCGTCGGCCCGCTCGCGGGCGAGCACCGCCTGGTCGCCGGCGGCCTCGACCTCGCGCAGCCGCGACTGCAGCCCGGCCCACCGGTCCTCGAGCTCGGCGACCTCGTCGCCTTGCGCCCGCCGGCGCGCGCGGACCGTGCCGAGGTCGGCGTCGAGCCGGTCGCGGGCGGCGACGTCGCGTTCGGTGGCCTCCAGCGCGGCGCGGCAGCGATCGTGCTCGGCCTCCGCGTCGGCGAGGCGCACCTCGGCGGCCCGGAGCTCGCCGGTCGCCCGGCCGCTCGGGGTGCGGTAGCGGCGCAGCTCCTCCACCGCCCGCTCGACGAGCCCGTCGTCGACCGTGGGGTCGGGCCGCGCCGCCTCGTGGCCGGATGCCGCGCGGTCCAGGGCCCGCGTGAGCGCGTCCTGGCCGCCGAGGTCCGCCTGCCCGACGCCGGAGTGCTGCTCGACGCGCAGCCCGCGCCACAGCACGCGGTCCATCGTCTCGTCGAGGATCGCCGACACGCGGGCATGCGCGTCGGCGCCGGTCAGCTGCTCCGGCGCGGGCGCGGTGACGTGCAGCTCGGTCCGCGGGCGGCGCAACCACCGCTTGCGGTAGGTGAAGCGGTAGGGCCCGGTGGACACCTCGGCCTCCACCTCGGGGCCCGCGTCGACCCCGGCGGGCTGGGCGGCCCGGATCTCCGCGCGCCGCGACGAGTCGGCGGCGTCGAAGAGCAGGTCGAGCGCGGCGAGCGTGGACGTCTTGCCGACCTCGTTGTCGCCCTGCAGCACGGTGACCCCGTGCTCGGCGAGGGCGACCTCGCGGTCGTGCACGCCGCGGAAGTCGCGCAGCCGGATGCGGTGCAGCCTCATCGCGACCCCACCAGCCGGTGGAGCAGGCGCAGGGCGTCGCGCGCCTCGGCGTCGTCGCTGGTGGCGGCCGCGAACAGCTCGGCGGCCGCGTCGGCGGCGAAGCCGTGCAGGTCGAGGTCGTCGAGGTCGGCGTCGTCGGGCACCGTCGCCAGGTCGGAGTGCTGCTCGAGGATCTCCACCGCGGCGAAGGCGTGGGCGTGCGCGGCGAGCAGGTCGTCGAGACGTCCACGCTGGCGCAGCGAGAGCGTGCCGACGAGGGCGAGCCGGATCGCGGTGCGCTCCTTGTCGGGCACCGCGGCGAGCCGGGCGTCCAGCGCGTCGAGATCGCCGTCGGCGTCGAGCCGCGCGTCGTGGCGCAGGAACCGCCAGCGCCCGACCGGCTCGACCGCGACCTGCGCCCCGTGCCGGTCGAGGTCGACGACGAGGACGTTGCCCGGGTCGACCTCATCGAAGTCGGTGACCTCCGGGGTGCCCGCGTGGCGGATGCGGTCGTCGACGGCGTCGGTCCACGTCGAGTGCCGGTCGCCGAGCGCCACGTAGTGCACGCGCCCGTCCGCGAGCGCCGCCAGCACGCCGTCGCGGCGGATGCGGGCCGGCTCGTCGTCGTCCGGGTCGAGCACGTCGAGCTCGCCGTGCCCGGCCAGCACCCGCAGCGTGCCGGGCGGGGCGGGGTCGAGGGCGGCGAGCTGCTCGCCGACCAGGTCGGTGAGCGGGTGCTTCGAGCGCCACGGCGCGGCGACGACCTCGACGCCGGGCGCGACCTCGTGCACGCCGGGGGCGTCGAGGACCGTCACGTGGGCGGGGCAGCGGCGCGCGAAATCGGGCCGTCGCAGCACGCACGCGGCGTCGGCGGGGTCGTGGTTGCCCGGCAGCAGCAGCACCGGCGTGCGGAAGGACCCCAGGGCCTCGCATGCGCGGGCGACGACGTCGGGGCCGACGAGGTTCGACTCGAACACGTCGCCGCACACCAGCACGAACGCCGCGTCCCGCTCGTCGGCGAGGCGGCCCAGCTCGGCCACGGCGTCGAGGCGGGCCTGCGCGAAGCGCGCCTGGGCCTCGCCGGTGAGCCCGCCGGCGGCCTCCTTGGGTGGCCGGGCGCCGAGGATCCGGCGCGTCATGCCGAGCTGCCAGTCAGCGGTGTGCACGAACCGCACGCGCGCCTCCCTCCACTGCTCGACCCCCGACCGTAGAACGGCCCCGCCGCCCGGGCGGGCAGCGACACAGGGTTCGACGCAGTGACGCCCCGAACGGTTCCGCGCGGACCCGACCCGGATCGAGCGGGTGGCTTTCTGATGTCTGACGCCGGCGTGGATGCCAGGCTGACAGACCCCGCAGGCCACGAGCCTCAGGTCAGCGGCAGTTCGGCGATCGCCTCGAGGCCGCCGCGCGCGCCGGAGCGCTCGACGCGCAGGCGGGCGTCCGTCCCCGAGACCTCGAGCGTCGACACCGCGTTGCCGAACCACGGGCCGCCGACCGTCGACCACGACAGCGGCGGGTCGTCGAGACCGGCGACCTTCGCGACGCGCCCCAGCACCCCGGAGAGCCGGCGCCACCAGCCCAGCGCGAACACGTACTCCATGAACCAGGGGACGCCGTTGCGGACCGGCGAGCAGGTCAGCTGGTAGACCCGCGACCGGGTGGGGGAGGGGTAGCGGGCCTCGGCGGCGTAGCTGTGGTGGACGTCGCCGGAGAGCACGCAGACGGTCGCCGGGGCCGACGGTCCGGACGCGATCCCGCGGACGAGGTCGGCGAGCCGGTCGAACGAGGTGCGGAACGCCGGCCAGTGCTCGAGGTCGACGGCCTGGCGCACCGACTCGGCGAGCTTGCTGCCCCTCGCCGCGGCCAGCTCGTCGAGCGACTGCACGTGGCTGACCGCCGGCGGCATCAGCCAGGGGATCGACGACCCGAGCAGCAGGTGGTCGACGTCACCCTCCGACGTCGCGTTCTCCGCGATCCAGGCGAACGAGTGATCGTTGATCATCAAGCGGTCCTGCGCGTTCAGCACGCGGGCGCACCGTGAGTCGATCATGAGCAGGCGCGTCCGGCCGAGGTCCCACCGGTAGCTCCACCGCACGCCGGTGGGCTCGCCGACCTCGGCGTCCGCGCGGCCGGCGAAGTCGGCGAGCAGGTCGTACACGTCGCCGTCGGCCTCGAGGACCTTGCGGTAGAGCGGGTCGGCGTTCCGTGTCTCCGGATCGAGGTTGCCGAGGTGCTGGTAGACCCAGTACGACGCGAGGCCGGCCCGGATGCGCTGCGGCCACCACGGCTGGGCGGCCATCTGGTCGCGCCAGGTCTGCGAGGTGTTCCAGTCGTCGCGGACGTCGTGGTCGTCGAAGATCATCGCGGTCGGCACGGTCGAGAGCAGCCAGCGCAGCTCCCGGTCGGTCCACGATTCGCTGTAGAGGTGCGCGTACTCGCCGTAGTCCGCGATCTCCAGGCCCGGCCCGTCGGGGGAGTCCGGGTCGCGGCGCGAGCGGATCCACCGCTCGGTGCGCGGCGTGAGCTCGTCGGCGTAGACCTGGTCGCCGAGCAGGCAGACCGTGTCGGGGAGGACCTCCGCCGGGTCGTCGGCCTCCGCGACCTCGTCCATGAGCCGGGTGGCGAACGCGTCGAGGGCGTCGATGCCCAGCGAGGCCTCGAGCTCCGGGTCGTCGGTCGGGGGGTAGCGGCACGACCCGAAGACCACCCGCAGCCGCTCCTCGTCGCCTGCCTCGCGGCGGGTCCGCAGGTAGCTCGGCGGCGTCGAGGCGCCCTCGAGGGGCCAGACGACCTCGCCGTCGAGTCGGACCTCGTACGCCCGGCACGTACCCGGCTGCAGCCCGTCGACGGTGACGAGCGCGTAGTGCTGGCCGCACACCTCGAAGGTCGGCGCGGAGCTGCCGAGCACCTCGACGGTGCAGCGCGCGCTCGTCTCCACCCAGATCGTCGCCGTCGTGGTGCCGACGTGGCGCAGCAGGGGGCCGAGTTCGAGGGAGGTCACGTCACCTGACTACCCCAGCCGGCCGCCCGCAGGCATGCCGGATCACTCCGAGCGGTGGGTCAGCTGCTCCAGGCGGCTCTGCACCTGGTCGAGCCGTGCCTGCAGCAGCGCCACCTCGGCGGTCAGCAGCGGGACGAGCGTGCCCTCGTCGAGGTCGCCGTCGCCCCCGACCCCGTCCAACGGAGCGAACACCGCGGCCGCCGGGTCGTCCACGGCCTCGTCGCCGCGCACCGGGACGTGCCCGCACAGCACCCCGAACGCCTCGGGCGTCAGGACCGGGCGCGGCCCCGCGCACAGTCCGCAGACCGGGTGGAGCCGCCGCCACCCCACGACGCCCGGCCCGCCGTCGGCGAGCGCCGTCGCCGCCCGCCCGCAGCCGCAGCGCCCCAGGCGGACCGACCGGATGGTCTGCCGGGCGTAGCGCAGCCCTAGCTCGTAGCGCACGAACCGGCCCGACGCGGCGATCTCGAGCAGCACGCAGTGCTGGTACTGCGGGTCGCAGGCCAGGTCGCGCGCGTCGTCGAGGTCGTGGAAGCAGTAGAACCCGCAGTCGCACCACGACGACGGGGGCCGGTGCCGCGGGCTCTGGATGCACACGGCGTCGGCCACGCCGCCGTAGACCTGCGTCCGGCCCAGCGCGACACCGTTGAAGCCGGCGCGGCGCGCGTCGGCCGAGATCATCGGGTACGCGATCTTGTACCCGGTGAGCGGCGCCTCCGCCCGGGGGCGGTGCCTACCGATCGACCAGCTGCTCGGCCGGCTCACGGCGCTCCGCGGTGATCTCGTGGGCCGGGATGGCGATCTCACCCGTGTCCGCCGCGTCCTCCGGGGCGGGCGTTGGCGGGTCCTCGGCGATACCGGCGGAGAGTCGACGTCCCAGGCGCATGGCGGCCTCCGAGGGTCAGGAGTTGACGTCCCCCCAGCGTCGTCGGCGACCTCCTCGATGTCCAGGGATCCGTGTGAAAGGGATGGGGACGCCCACGTTGGCCCGGGCGGACCCCGATGGGGAGCGGGTCCGGCCCGGGCCTTCGCGGAAGCTGCTGTGGGGAGCGGCTTTGGTGCGGGTCCTGCGTGCTTACTCGGCGGCCTCGAGGCCCAGGTCGTCGACGACCGCGCCGACCTCGGCCTCGGTGTCCGCCACGTCGTGGTCGAGCTGGTGCGCGTAGGGCGCGAGCTCGACGGCGTTGGCGGCCGGGGCGGCGAACGCCGTGATGGCCGCGGGTGCGGCGACGGCGGCGAGCGCGACACGCATGGTGCTCTTCTTCATGAAGGGTCCTTCCCGATCAGGACTGCTGACTGTTCAGGTCCGGATGACCCGAACGGCCGAACCTTCGCGGGCGATCGACGCCCGATTCAAGTCAGAACGGCCCATTCGGGCAGTCGGTAACGCGATCATCACGGGGCGTCGTGTCGCCCGAGTGGCCCTGTGCAACGAACACGCATGTCAAGGACTTCTCATGCTGCCCTCAGGTGGATCTCGGTCCTGTCACGGCGAGGTCACGGCGGTTCACGTGATCGTCATGTGCCGGCGGGTTTCGGCGGGCAAGATCTGGAACTGGTGAGCGGATGCTCCGCTCAGCGGAGCGATTGCTCACCAATTCCAGATCTTGCCGCGAGCGTCGCGCGGAGGCGGGCCAGGAAGGTTCCGGGGCCGGCGCGCAGCTCGTACCAGTGGGTCCGCAGGACCACCCAGCCGGCGGCGACCAGCGCGGACTGCCGGGGCCCGTCGAGGAGGAAGGCCCGCAGGTCCCGGTGGTAGGCCCAGCCGTCGACCTCGACGATCACCTTCTCCTCGTCGAACACCACGTCACCGACCGCTCGCCCGAAGCCGGGCAGGACGATCCCGGTGTTGGCGGTCCACCTGGGGAACCCGGCTCCGCGCAGCCCCGCGTGCAGCTCCCGCTCGGCCCACGACCGGGCGCCGCCGTCCGCGAGCGCGATCAGCTCGGCGCCGAGGGGTGCGCCGCGTCGCCCGCATGTCCGCGTGTGCGCTGCCCGCAGCATCTCGATGCTCAGCGAGCCCTTCTGGAGGGCCCGGTCGGCGACCCGCGCGCCGTCGTCGAGACCGAGCACCACGACGGCATCGAGCACCGTTCGTGCCCGGACGGTCACGTTGGCGCCGGCGACCCGGGTGCGGTCGGCGGGGTCGACGGTCCTCAGTGCGATGTCGAGGTCCTCCCGGGGGCGGGGTCGGCGGTCCCGGGGGACGGCGACCTGGTGCCGCGACGGCGGGGTGTCCCGGAAGCCCCACCACCACGCGGCCGACGTCCCGACGAGCGTCGCGTCGGGGCCGAGCGACAGGAGGGCCGCGATCGCCCGCGACGTGGGCGTCTCGACGTGCTCGCCCACCTGGTATGTCCGCGGGCCGGCCGGGAACCAGGCCTTCGCCTCGACCTTGCGGGCGATGGCCTGGCGCGTGTAGCCGGCAGCCCTCGCCTGCTCGAGGCTCACGACGCCGTGCTGGCGGCGGATCAAGGCCCGGAACGCCCCGCGCCCCGCATCGGTGCTCACACGGGCTTCGACGCAGCCGCCGGCCCGCCGGATCCATGCGATCTCGAGCAAGATCTCGGACTGGTGAGCGTCCGCTCCGCTGAGCGGAGCATCCGCTCACCAGTTCCAGATCTTGCTCGGCACAGGCCCGGCCGAGCCCGGGCGACACCCCCCGCGTGTCGTACGCTTCGCCGCCGAGGGGGCAGTAGCTCAGCTGGTCAGAGCAGCGGACTCATAATCCGTCAGGTCGTCGGTTCGAGCCCGACCTGCCCCACACGGTCGAGGGTGTCCTCTCTCTGCCGCGTGGCGAAGATCGGTCGCGCCCGTCACCCTGAGGCCATGGACCACACCGCGATCCCCTCGCTGCGGCGCTGGCTCATGGCCGCGATGCTGCTGGTCATCGCGCTGGTCGGGTGGACCTGGGCCGACGCCGTCGACGACCCGTCGAGACCGGCGCTCTGGTACCCGGTCGCCCTCGCGGTCGCCGCCGGGATCTGCCTGGGCGTCGTCGGTGCCCGTCTGCGTCGTCTGGAGCAGGCGGGTCGACCCGAGGACACGGCCGTCGAGCAGAGCACCACGACCTGACGGTTCAGGGACGTCGGGCCTGCTCCACGGCGCGGCGGATCGCGATCACCGCGCGGTCCCGCTCGGCGACCAGGGCGGCGTAGTCGTGCCCGCTCGCCGTCCCCGCGACCATGGCGTCGCGCAACGACCCGGTCAGCTCCGGCGCCTCCAGCCGGGTCCACGGCGAGCGCAGGGACGGCCCGAAGTGGTCGAGCATGTGCGCCATCCCGCCCTCGCCGCCGGCGAGGTGGAAGGTCAGGCACGGGCCGTGCACCGGCCAGCGCAGCCCCGGGCCCTCGGTGATCGCGGCGTCGATCTGCTCGACCGTCGCGTCCCCGTTCGCCACCATGTGCAGCGCCTCCCGCCAGAGCGCCTCCTGCAGCCGGTTGGCGACGAACCCGGGGACCTCCCGGTCCATCTCGATCACCGTCTTGCCGGTCGCCCGGTAGAACCCGGCGGCCCGCCGCGTCACCGCAGGATCGGTCGAGGGTCCGCCGACCACCTCGACGAGCGGGATGAGGTACGGCGGGTTGAAGGGGTGCCCGACGACGAGGCGCGACGGGTCGGGGGCCTCCGTCGCCATCTCGCCCATCGGGAAGCCCGAGGTCGACGACGCGATCACGGCGTCGTCCGTCGTCGCCACGACGATCTCGGCGAGCAGGCCGCGCTTGAGGTCGAGGTCCTCGGGCGCGCTCTCCTGGACGAAGACGGCGTCCGCGCAGGCCTCGCCCAGCGACGCGGCCACCCGCAGCCGCGACCGGTCGGCGCCCTCGTCGAGTCCCAGCTCGGTCAGGGCGGGCCAGGCGGCGTCGACGGTGCGCCGCAGCCGTGCCCCTGCGTCCGGCGCCGGGTCCCAGGCGACGACGTCGAAGCCCCGGGAGAGGAAGTGCGCGGCCCACCCGCCCCCGATGACGCCGGCCCCGATGCAGGTGACGTGACGGGTCACCGGGCGCCCAGCCCGAAGATCTCGCGAGCCTCCGCCGGCGACGCCACCCGGGCCCCGAGCGACTCCACGATCGTCACCGCGCGGTCGACCAGCTGGGCGTTCGTCGCCTTCACCCCGCGCGCGAGGTAGAGGTTGTCCTCGAGCCCCACCCGGGCGTGCCCGCCGTGCAGCACCGACTGCGCCACCCACGGCAGCTGGTCGCGGCCGAGAGCGAAGGACGTGAACTGCGCGTCCTCGGGCAGCAGGTTCACCATCGCCTGGAGCAGACCGGGATCGGCCGGCGCGCCGTACGGCACGCCCATGCACAGCTGCATCAGCGCGGGCCGGTCGATGAGCCCCTCGTCGTGCATGACCTTCGCGAACCACAGCTGCCCGGTGTCGAAGATCTCCAGCTCGGGCTTCACGCCGAGCTCCTGGAAGCGCCGCGCGCCGACGCGCAGCATGTCGGTGGTGGACACGTAGAGGGCGCTGCCGTCGCCGAAGTTGTAGGAGCCGCAGTCCAGCGTCGCGATCTCGGGCCGGAGCTCCTCGACGTGCGGGAGGCGGTCCAGCGCGTTGACGAGGTCGGTGCCGTCGACCGGCTTGAGCGGGTCCTCCTCGTCGATCACGAGGTCGCCGCCCATCCCCGCGGTGAGGTTGAGGACGACGTCGACGTCGGCGGCCCGGATGAGGCGGACCGCCTCGCGGTAGAGGGCGACGTCGCGGGACCGGATGCCCGTCTCGGGGTGGCGGACGTGCACGTGGACGACGGCCGCGCCGGCCCGGGCGGCGGCGATCGCGTCGTCGGCGATCTGGGCCGGGGTGACCGGGACGTACGGGCTCTTCCCGGGGCTGTCGGCGGCACCGGTCAGCGCCGCCGTGATGACCACCTGGCGGTTCATGGCTCGGGGCATGGCGCGTCCTCCCGCAGGATCGTGTGCGCGATGAGGTCGTGGAGGGCCGCGCGCATGTCGGCGGCGCGGGACGCACGGGTCATGACACCCACCCCGAGGCCGTCGACCAGCGCGGTCAGCTGGCGGGCGCGCAGCTCGACGTCCATGTCGACGCGGAAGACCCCGGCCTCGACACCGTCGCGCAGCGTCATCAGGACCGTCCGGAACCACCGGTCCTGCGCCTGGGCGTACAGCTCGCGGCGGCCCGCGTCGAGCACCGCCTCCACCCAGACCTGCATCCAGATCGACCACTCGGGCTCGAGGACGGGCCCCTCGGGCATCTGCAGGTCGAGCAGGGCGACGAGGCGCGCGTGCGGGTCGGCGACGGAGCCCAGCGCGGCGGACTGGCGCGCGAACGCCAGCTCCACGTTGTGGCGCAGGGCCTCGCCGAGCAGGGCCTCGCGTCCCGGGAAGTGGTAGTGGACCGCGGCGCTGCTGGTGCCCGCCCGCTCGGCCACGTCGGCGACGCGGACCCGGTGGTAGCCCGCCGTGGCGATGAGGGTCCACGCGGCGTCGAGGATGCGCTTGCGGGCGCCGTCGGGGTCGGGGGTGGCGTCCTCGCGCAGCGACGGGGCGGGCGTGGCCGTCACCGGCGCCCGGCCGTCCGGGTCACCGCGGGCGAGCCAGCCGAGCGGCACGCCGGTGGTCTCCGCGATCGCGGCGAGCTCGCCGGGCGTGAACCGGCGGCGCCCCGCGAGGGCCTTCGACAGCTTGGTCTCGTCGAGCCCGATCGCGTGCGCGACCTCGCGGCGCGTGCCGAACCCGTCGACGGCCGCCCGCACGCGCCGGCGCAGCTCCACGTCCCTGAAGGTAGGCGGGGCCCTGCCGAAATCGCAAGACCTGACTGACGAGTCAGTCAGATGTCGCCGAGGCCGCCGCGCTTGACCAGCTGCGAGGCGATGACGCCCTGCTGGATCTCGTTGGTGCCCTCGCCGACGATCATCAGCGGGGCGTCGCGGAAGTAGCGTTCGACGTCGTACTCGGTGGAGTAGCCGTAGCCGCCGTGGATGCGCACCGCATTGAGCGCGACCTCCATGGCGATCTCGCTGGTGAACAGCTTGGCCATGCCGGCTTCCATGTCGGCGCGCTGCCCGGCGTCGAACTTGTCCGCGGCGTGCAGGATCAGCTGCCGCGCGGCGGTGATCTTGGTGCCCATGTCGGCGAGGTAGTTCCCGATCGACTGGTGGCGCCAGATCGGCTGCCCGAACGCCTCACGTTCCTGGGCGTAGCGCAGCGCGTCGTCGAACGCGGCGGTGGCGACCCCGAGCGCGCGGGCGGCGACCTGGATGCGCCCGGTCTCCAGGCCCTTCATCATCTGCGCGAACCCGCGGCCCTCCTCCCCGCCGAGCAGCGCGTCGGCGGGCACGGCCATGTCGGTGAACGTCAGCTCGCAGGCCTCGACACCCTTGTAACCGAGCTTCGAGAGGTCTTTCGAGACCTCGAGGCCGGGGCCGTGCTCGACGAGCAGGATGGACACCCCGCGGTGGCGGGGTTCGGCGGCGGGGTCGGTCTTGCACATCAGCGCGATCAACCCGGACCGGCGCGCGTTGGAGATCCACGTCTTGGACCCGTTGACCACGTAGCCGCCGTCGCCGGCGGGCTTGGCTACCGTGGTCATGGCCTGCAGGTCCGAGCCGCCGCCGGGCTCGGTGAGCGCCATCGTCGCGCGCAGCTCCCCGGTCGCCATGCGCGGCAGGTAGCGGTCCTGCTGCTCCTTCGTGCCGAACTCCACCAGCAGCTTCGCGACCACGGTGTGCCCGCCCATCGCCCCGGCCAGGCTCATCCAGCCCCGGGCGAGCTCGGCGGTCACCAGCGCGTAGCAGGGCATCGACACCGGCGCCTCGCCCCACGGCGCCGGGATCGCCAACCCGTAGATCCCGAGCTCCTTCATCTGCTCGATGAACTTCTCCGGGTACGTGTTCGCGTGCTCCATGTCGCGGACCTGCGGGCGCACCTCACGGTCCACGAACTCCCGGACCGTCTCCACCACGAAGCGTTCCTCGGACGACAGGTCGCTCATGGGAGCCATCATGCGGGCCCCGCGTCAGAAGGGCGACCGCTCGCCCGCGGCGTCGTAGAGGCGCGTGTGGTCGGCGACGATCACGTCCCCGATGTCGGGGGCGTGGGCGACGGCCCGCCAGCCGTCGAGCGCCTCCGCCGAGTCCCACCGCTCGTAGATGTCGATCCGCGCGGGATCCACCGAGTCGGCCGTGATCGCGAGCCCGAGGCAGCCCGGGGCGTCACGCCCGCGGCGGACGAGGTCGGCGAGCGTCGCGACGACGCGGTCACGGATGTCGGGGGCGACCTCGACGTGGCCGGCGATGATGAGCATCGGTACACGATAGCAACGATCCAGTCCTGAACAAGGACTAGACGGCGGCCCGCGCCGGCTCCTCCAGCCCCCGCGTCAGCGTCTCGCTCATGCCCCAGCTGCTCGCGAGCGAGACCAGGGCGAGCAGCACCGTGAAGCCCGCGACGGCCAGGAGGCTGCCGGTCCACAGCACGAGGAGCCCGCAGATCGCCGGTGACACCCCGCCGACGATCGACGCTATCTGGTAGGAGAGCGAGGCCCCGCTGTAGCGCAGGTGGGTCGGGAAGAGCTCGGAGAAGTACGCCGACTGCGGCCCGTAGACCGCGCTGCGGCAGGCCTGGACGACGAGCCCGCCGAGGATGAACAGGCCGATCACGCCGGTGCCGACGAGCAGGAAGTACGGGATCGAGAACACCGCGAGCAGCGTCATGCCGCCGAGGAAGAGCGGTCGCCGTCCGATCCGGTCGGAGAGCAGGCCGAGCAGCAGGATCATCGGGATGTCGGCCGCGGACAGGAACGTGTTCGCGCCGAGGACCGCGCTGCGCGCGTAGTCGAGCTCCGTCGTCGCGTACGAGACGAGCCAGACCGAGCTGATGTAGAAGGTCGCGTTGGTGGCGACGAAGGACCCCGCCGCCAGGAGGATGAGCTTCGGGTGCTCCCGGAGCACCTGCAGGACCGGCAGCCGGCTCGCCTCGCGGCGCTCCTGGTCGCGGCGGAACACCGGGCTCTCGGCGACGGTCAGCCGGATCCACAGACCCACCGCGATGAGGACGGCGCTGGCGAGGAACGGGATCCGCCAGCCCCAGGCGAGGAACGACGCCTCGCTGACGGTCAGGTCGAGCACGAGGAACGAGCCCGTGCCCATGACCAGCCCGAGGGGGACGCCGACCTGCGGCCAGCTGCCGTAGAAGCCGCGCCGGCCCTCCGGCGCGTTCTCGACGGCCATGAGCGCGGCGCCGCCCCACTCGCCGCCGACGCCGAAGCCCTGGGCGAACCGCAGCACCACGAGCAGCACCGGCGCGAGCACGCCGATCGTGGCGTACCCCGGCAGGAGGCCGATGCCGACCGTCGCCGCGCCCATGAGCAGCAGCGAGTACACGAGCATCGGCTTGCGGCCGATGCGGTCGCCGAAGTGCGCGAACACCGCGCCGCCGATCGGGCGGGCGATGAAGCCGGTGGCGAACGTGCCGAGCGCCGCGATCGTGCCGACCGCCGGGGCGACGGACGGGAAGAAGACCTTGTTGAAGACGAGCGCCGCGGCCGTGCCGTAGATGAAGAAGTCGAACCACTCGATCGTCGTGCCGACCAGGCTCGCGGCGGCGACCCGGCGGGGGACGCGCAGGGAGGGGCGGCCGGACCCGGACGCGTCGCTGACCATGGCGTGCTCCTCGTCGTCGGGTGCACGCCATCGAACGGCCCGCGGCCCGACGAGGTCAAGGAACGGCAAAGAAGAGGTCAAGCCTCTGGAGGGTCCGCACGACGCCGCCGGGGTGGGACCGGGCGCGGCGCACAGCGCTCAGGTCCGCAGGCCGTCGAGGACGAAGCGGGCCAGGCGGTCGGCGCGGGCCGGCCACTCCGGGCCGGCGGGCAGGGTCCACAGTCCCGCCAGGAGGGCGAGGACGTCCTGGGCGTCGCGGTCGGCGGGCAACGAGCCGTCGCGCTCCCCGGCCGCGAGGATCCGCGCGAGGGCGTCCAGGATCGCCTCGCGGACCGGCGGGTGGGTGCCGGCGGGGAGGGCGTGCACGAGCTCGCCCAGGGCGCGCTTCGTCCGGGCGTACTCCACGAACCGCGCGAGCCAGCGCGCGAGCGCCTCGGCGGCGGTCCCCTCCTCGAGATCGAGCTCGCCGAGGGCGCGGATCTCCGCGGCGTAGGTCGCGGCGACGAGGTCCTCGCGGCTCGGGAAGTTCCGGTACAGCGTCGCGATGCTGACGCCCGCCTCCCGCGCGACGGCGTCGAGGGGGACGTCCGGGCCCTGGTCGGCGAACAGGCGCGCGGCGGCGGCGAGCAGGGCGGACCTGTTCGCGCGGGCGTCGGCTCGCTGGGGCACGGAACAAGCGTAGCCGTCCTACGCTTGAGGTGTACGGTGGAGTTGCAAGCGTAGGGAGCCTACGTTTGGGCCCACGAGGAGAGCGTCATGACCGCCACCGCAGAGCTGATCACCACCCCGTTCGGCGAGTTCTCCACCGCCGAGGAGGTCGCCGAGGGCATCGACCTGACCGGGGGCCGCGCCGTCGTCACCGGCGCGTCCTCGGGCATCGGCGTCGAGACCGCGCGCACCCTCGCGTCCCACGGCGCCGAGGTCACCCTCGCCGTGCGCAACACCGTCGCCGGGCGGGAGGTCGCCGACGACATCCGCGCCGGCGCGCCCGACGCCCGCGTCGACGTCCGTCCCCTCGAGCTGGGGGACCGCGCCTCGATCGCCGCGTTCGCCGACGCGTGGGACGGCCCGCTCGACCTGCTCGTGAACAACGCCGGCGTCATGGCCCTGCCCGAGCGGACGCTGACCGACGGGCTCGAGACCCAGTTCGCGACCAACCACCTGGGCCACTTCGCGCTCGCGACGGGCCTGCACCACGCGCTGGCGGCGGCCGGCGGTGCCCGCGTCGTGTCCGTGTCCTCGGCGGCGCACCTGCGCTGCCCGGTGCTGTTCGACGACCCCGCGTTCGCCTTCGTGCCGTACGACCCGTTCCTCGCCTACGGCCAGTCCAAGACGGCGAACGTGCTCTTCGCCGTCGAGGCCACCCGGCGCTGGGCCGACGACGGGATCACCGTGAACGCCCTCATGCCCGGCGGCATCGCGACGGGCCTCCAGCGGTATGTCGACAGGGAAGCCCTGATCTCGGCGCGGCGCAGTGCCGGCGCGTCGGACGTCCTCAAGACCACCGAGCAGGGCGCGTCGACGTCGGTGCTGCTCGCGGTCTCGCCGTTGCTCGAGGGCGTCGGCGGCCGCTACTTCGAGGACTGCCGCGAGGCCACGGTGATCAGCAACCGGTCCGAGTCCGACGGGCGCCACGGCGTCGCCCCGTTCGCGCTCGACCCGGAGAACGCGGCGCGGCTGTGGACCTTCTCCCAGCGCCTGCTCGAGCGGGCGTGAGCGCTCAGGCGGTGGGCACCGACGCCGGCGCGGGCTCCACCGTCGCGGGCACGATGCGCCGCCGCAACGCGGCGACCAGCCCGGCCAGCAGCAGACCGGCGACGCCCACGATCGCCAGCGCGGTCGTGAGCGCGCCGGTGGCCGCGGACAGCCCGGCGACGAGCACCGGGCAGAGGAACTGGCCGAGGAAGAACGCCGAGGTCCAGGCGCCGGTGCCCTGGCCACGCCGCTCGTAGGGCAGCCGGGCGGTGGTGCCGACCAGCAGCGAGGCCAGCAGCAGGCCGCCGCCGAGGCCGGCGACCACCGCGCCGGCGCCGACGCCCACCGCGCTGCCGGCCGTCGCCATCACGAGCAGGCCGGCGCCGCCGAGCGCGAACCCGGCGGCGATCGCCTCGGGCGCGCGGGCGGAGCCGAGGCGGGCGAACACGCCGGCCGCCACCATCACCGCGAGGTTGGCCAGCGCCGCGGTGATCCCGATGCCCGCCGTCCCGACGCCGAGGCCGTCGAGGACGTAGCTCAGCTCCACCTGCAGCGCGTAGAAGACGATCGCGCCGAGCAGCGTCAGCACGAGCAGCGGCGCGAGGGCCCGCCAGGGCACCGTGCGGAACGAGCCCCCGGAGTCGGCGGCAGCCGCGCGGGGCCGGGCCGGCTGCCAGAGGAAGCGCAGCGCCAGGGGCAGGAACAGCAGCCCGGAGAGGTAGGCCCAGAACGGCGTGCGCCAGCCCAGCGCGCCCAGCGCCCCGCCCGCGAGCAGGAACACCACCGCGGAGCCCGAGGTGACCACCACCTGCAGCGACAGGTAGCGCTCGCGGCGTTCGCCGTGCCAGTAGTCGCCGATCAGGGTCACGCAGCAGGTCATGATCGCGGCCTCGGCGACGCCGATGACCGCGCGGCTCGCGACGATCGCGGGCAGCGAGTCGAGCCACAGCGGCGCGGTGCCGGCGACCACGTAGAGCGGCAGGGCGCCGATCAGCAGGCGCAGGCGGCCCACGCGGTCGACGATGCGGCCCGCGACGATCGCGAGGAGGCCGACGGCCAGCGAGGGGATCGACAGCGCGACCGGCGCCAGGACCTCGACGCCGGGGGTCCCGCGGAACGCCGCCTGGAGCTGCGGCAGGACCGGGGCGATGAGGATGGCGCCGAGGATCGGCAGGGTGCTGCCGATCAGCAGGATGGTGGCCTGCGGGCGGCCGGCCCGGCGTCCGTCGGGGGCGACGGCGCCGTCGGCGTCGTCGGCGGACGCGGGGGTGGGCGAGGGGTTCACGGCAGCTCTCCGGTGGGTGTCGTGGTGACCGCGACGCGGGACGTCGGCGGGACGGTGTGGTGCTCGGCGGCCGGCGGGCCGCCGAGGAGTCGGTCGAGCAGCGCGTCGGCGCCGCCGGGACCGGGGGCGTGGTGGGCGCGCCAGGCGACGTGCTGGTCGGGGCGCACGAGCAGGAGCGGCGCGCCCCACCGCGCGAGGTCGTCGGGCCCGGTGTCGACGACGGCGAGCGGTGCGCCGCGCGCACGGGCGGCGTCGAGCAGGGCCGTGACGTCCAGGGCCGGGTCGAGGCGCAGCACCGTGAGCCCCGGGCCCAGGTGGTCGTAGATCGAGGAGCCGTCCGCGCACCACCGGTGCGGCAGCCGCGCCCCGGGGCGGGCCGAGGCGTGGTAGCGGATCGGGTGCGGCGGCGGGACCGGCGAGCCGTCGTCGACGACGGCGGGCGACCCGGCGTAGTGGGCTCCGAGGACCAGCCCGAGGCTGTGGAACTCGGCCTCCTTGACCTGCAGCGCCGCGGCGAGCTCGGCGTCCCCGGTCGCGGTGAACGTGCCGGCGAGGCGCCTGTCCTGCGCGGCGGCGTCGTCGATGGTGCGCGCGGCGACGGGGCGGCGCTCGGGTTCGTAGCTGTCGAGCAGTGCCGGCCCGGCCCACCCGGTCAGGACGGCCCCGAGCTTCCAGCCCAGGTTCACCGCGTCGCCGACGCAGGTGTTGTAGCCGTGCCCGCCCCACGGCGGGTTGAGGTGGGCGGCGTCGCCGACGAGGAAGACGCGGTGGCCGCGGTAGCGGTCGACCAGCAGCATCCGCGCGGTCCACGGGTCGGTGGCGAGGACCTCGACGGCGAGGTCGGCGCCGAGCAGCGCGCGCACGAGGTCGGCGGGGTCGCGGGGGTCGTCGGCGCGGACGCCCTGGGCGATCGCCCACCAGGTGCCCTCGAGATCCATCCGCCCGACGATGCCCCCGACCGGACCGCCGACCGCCCACCAGTGCGCGGCGCGGGCGCAGAGGCGCTCCTCGGTCAGCGCCGGCGCGCGGAAGGTGATGCTGAGGTTCGGGCGCTCGCCGCTGCTGCCCGCGTAGGCGGCGCCGATCGCCGCGCGGGTGACCCCGGCGGCGCCGTCGCACCCGAGCACCCAGTCGGCCTCGACGTCGCTCGCGGTCCCGTCGGCCTCCACGACGCGCAGGCACGCGCCGTCGCGGGCGTCGTGCACGGCCTCGACCCGGGCCCCGAGCCACAGCGTCACCGACCGCTGGTCCCGGACGGCCTCGCGCAGCACGCGTTCCACCACGGGCTGCGGGACCTGCTGCCCGCCCTCGGCGACCTCGTCGCGCCGCGCGGCGTGCATGGCGAAGGCGTGCCGGAAGCGGGTGATCTCGCGCCCGAGCACGCCGGTGCAGAACACGACGTCCTCGGCGTACGACACCGGCACGGGTGCGGCGGCGCGGAGGCGGTCGGCGAGACCCCACCGGCGCAGCAGCTCCATCGTGCGCGCGTGCGTGGTCTTGGCGCGGGGACGGTGGTCGGAGACCTCGGTGCGGGGCTCGACGACCAGGCACCGCACCCCGGCCCGGCCGAGCTCGATCGCCGCGGCGAGCCCGGCCGGCCCGCCCCCCACCACCACGACGGGCCAGCGGGCGCTCATCGCCGGTCCGCTCCGACGATCGGGGTGCGGAGCACACCGAGGCGCTCGGCCTCGACCTCGACGACGTCCCCGGGCCCGAGCAGCCACGGCGGGGTGCGCGCGTAGCCGACGCCGGCCGGCGTGCCGGTGACCAGGACGTCGCCGGGGTGCAGGGTCATCGTGCGGCTGACCAGCGCCAGGGTCTCGCCGACCCCGAACATCAGGTCCTCGGTGTCGCCCTCCTGCACCACGTGGCCGTTGACGCGGGTGGTCAGGCGCAGCCCGTCGGTGAGTGGGCCCACCTCGTCGGCGGTGACGATCGGGCCCATCGGCCCGGAGCGGTCGGCGTTCTTGCCGAGCGTCCACTGGGCGGTGAGCTTCTGCGCCCGGCGCGCCGAGAGGTCGTTGAACACGGCGTAGCCCAGGACGCCGTCCTGCGCCTGCGCCGCGGTGGCCTCCTGCAGGGGAGCGCCGACGACCGCGGCGACCTCGCCCTCCCAGTCCAGTCCGGGCTCGTCCGCTGGGACCGGCACCGGCACGCCGTCCACCGAGAGCGACGCCGTCCACCGCCCGAAGATCGTCGGGTGGTCGGGGACGCCGTAGTCGCCCTCGGTGGCGTGGTCGCGGTAGTTGAGGCCGAGGCACAGCACCCGCGCCGACGGCGGGATCGGCGGCGCGAGCGTGATGGCCTCCACCGGGCGCGGGTCGCCGGTCGGGCGGGACAGGTGGCGCTGCGGGTCGGCCCAGAAGTCCCGGACCTCCGCGAGCGGTGTCGCGTGGTCGCCGTCGAGCGCCGCGACGAGGACGTCGCACCCCTCGGCGATCCCGACGAGCCTCACCGGGCCACCCCCGCCGGGACCGCCGCCGCCTCGTCGGCCACCGTCGCGGCGACGAGGCGGACGTCGAAGGCGAGCTCGAGGAACGGGCCCCCGAGCCGCCAGCCCGCCGCGTCGTCGGCGGTGCGCCGCCGCGGGGCGACGACGAGCGCGTCCTTGACGGCGAACGCGGCGTCGGAGCCGAGGTAGGGGTCACCGGCGACGAACACGTGGGTGGTGATCGGGCGGTGCCCGTCGGCCTCGACGCGCAGGTGGACGTGCGCGGGGCGCATGGGGTGGCGGCCCAGGGCGGTGAGCAGGCCACCGACCGGCCCGTCGGTCGGCACGGGGTAGCTGGCGGGCAGGACGCTGCGGAACCAGTAGCGGCCGTCGGCGTCGGTGGTGAGCAGGGCGCGCAGGTTGCCGTCGGGCTGATCGGCGTCCTGGGTGTCGTAGTGGCCGACGTCGTCGGCCTGCCAGACGTCGACGGTGGCGCCGGCGAGCGGGGCGCCGTCGGTGTCGGTGACGCGGCCGTGGACGACCATCGGCTCCGCGCGCTCCCGCTCCGGGCCGTCGGCGACCCAGGCGCCGTTCTCCCGCGCCGGCGCCGGCGAGTGGAAGGGGCCCTCCACCGACGACGGCGTCGCGCCCTCGACCGCGGCGTAGTTGACCTCGTCGACGGCCGAGGTCAGGCCCAGCATGTCCGAGAGCAGGATGAACTCGTCGCGCCGCGGCGTGCACGTCTGGCCGGTGCGGGCGAGGAAGGCGAGCCCCGCGAGCCACTCCTGCTCGGTGGGGCGCACCTCGCGGACGAAGGCGTGCAGGTGCACGACGGCGGCGCGGACCACCTCGGCGAGGCGCGCGTCGCCGGCACGGACCGAGGCCAGCACCTCGTCGAGCAGGCGGTCGAGTTCGGCGTCGGTGTGGGCCACGGTGCTCCTCGGACGTGTGGTGGCGATCACGGCTCAGGATGGGTGCGGCTCCGGCGCCGGTCGCGGACCGTGCCATTGAGTGGACTTCTCGATCTCGTCGCCGTCACACTGCGCCGGTGACCGGGCGGGGGAAGCGACCGCCGAGCGGGGAGCCGGTGGTCGACCGGGCGCTGTCCCTGCTCGCCGTGTTCAGCGCCGAGCGCCGCGCGGTCGGGCTCGCGGAGCTGAGCCGCCGCAGCGGGCTGCCGCGCAGCACCACCCTGCGGCTGGCCGCCCGGCTCGTGGCCTGGGGTGCGCTCGAGCGCGACGCGGACGGCCGCTACGTGGTCGGACTGCGGCTGTTCGAGGTCGCCTCGCTCGCCCCCCGCAGCCACGGTCTGCGGGAGGTCGCGCTGCCCTACCTCGAGGACCTGCACGAGGTGACCCGCCAGCACGTGCTGCTCGCGGTGCGCGACGGCTCCCATGCGCTGCTCGTGGAGCGGCTCTCGGCGCACGGCGCCGTGGAGATCGCCTACCGGGTCGGCGGGCGGATGCCGTTGCACCACACGGGGGTGGGGCTGGTGCTGCTCGCCCACGCCGACGAGGAGGAGCGAACGACGGTGCTCGGGACGCTCGGCCCGGCGGCCACCACCGCACCGCTGCGCCGCCGGCTCGCGGACATCCGGCAGCGCGGCGTCGTCGTGTTCGACCGCAGCGATCCCGCCCCCGTGGCCTCGGTGGCGGCACCGGTCCGCGACGCCACCGGGGCGACGGTCGCCGCGGTCTCGATCGTCGTGCCGGCCGGCGGCGCGTCCCCCCGGGCGTACGAGCACGTCGTGTCGGCGACCGCCCGCGGCGTCTCCCGGGGGCTCGGCCCCGCGCGGGGCTGATCAGGGCCGGCGTGCGGTGAAGTGCACCCGCTCGCCCGGGTGGAGCGTGTGGGTGACGTCGCCGAACCCGGCGGTGTGCAGGCGGTCGTCGAGGGTGTCGGCGTCGAGGACGGTCATCGTGTCGGCGACGTGCAGGAGCCGGAAGCCGATGCTGAGCTGGCTGTCGACGCCCCGGAACGTCCCGCCCGGCCGCAGGACGCGGCGCGCCTCGGCGAACAGGGCGTCCTGCGCCGCGGGCGTCGGGACGTGGTGGAGCATCGTGAAGCACACGACCGCGGAGAACCGGCCGTCGTCGAACGGCAGCGCGGTGGCGTCGCCGTGGACGATGTCGACCCGCTCACCGAACTCGGCGCGCAGCCCGCGCACCGACGCCTCGTCGATCTCCACCGCCGTGAGCGCCCGCACCCGTGGCGCGATCACCCGGGTGGTGGCGCCGAAGCCCGGGCCGATCTCGAGGACGTCGTCGAGGTCGAGGTCGTCGAGCTGGCCGGGCAGGTACTGCGCCATGGCGTCGGCCCATTTCCGGGAGCTGCAGAGGCGGCGGTGCAGGAGGTTCATCGGCATGCGCCGACGGTAGGGAGCACCCTGGTGCGGCCGCGATCCGCGACGGGGCCGACCTGTGTCGCGTGGAGGCCATATCGTGGCCGGGTGCAGCCGGTGCCGGGCGCAGCGATCATGGTCGGGTCGTGGCCGCTCGCGGCGGGCTCGTGGTTCCCGGAGCACACCCACAACGCGCACCAGCTGAACTGGGCGGTCGGGGGCGTGCTCGGTGTCCGCGTCGGCCACCGCTCCTGGATCCTCCCGCCGACCCTGGCCCTGTGGCTGCCCGCCGGCGTGCCCCACCGCACCGGCGCCACCCGGGACGCGACGCTGCGCAGCCTGTTCCTCTCGGCGCGCCTGCCCGACCTGGGGTCGGGCGACCCGGTGCCGGTCGCGGTGGACGGGCTGCTGCTCGCGCTCGCCGCCCACCTCGAGCGCACCGACCTCGCCGAGGACGCCCGCACCCGCGCCGAGGGCGTCGTGCTCGACGCGCTGCGCCCCCTGCCGACCCGCCCCGTCGCCGTGCCCGAGCCCGCCGACCCGCGCTGTCGCGCCGTCGCCGACGCCCTGCACCGCGATCCCTCCGACGACCGCGGACTCGCCGCGCTCGCGGCCGCCGCGGGCAGCAGCCGTCGCACGGTGTCGCGGCTGTTCGTGCAGGACACCGGCCTGAGCTTCGAGCGCTGGCGGCGCCACCTGCGCGTCCGCGCCGCCCTGCCAATGCTCGCCGAGGGGCGCCCGGTCGACGCCGTCGCCCGCGCCGTCGGCTACGCGACGCCGAGCGCGTTCCTCGCGGCCTTCCGTGGCGTCGTCGGCACCAGCCCGTCGCGCTACCTGGGGCGGCGGGACTGAGGGGGTCGGGTCGTCGGCAGGTCGATCGCCGTCCCGGTGACGATCCATGGCAGATCCGAACGGGATCGTCACCAGGATGCCGATCTGCCGTGAGGCTGCGAGTGCTCCGGCGTGTCGCGAAGGCGAGCGTGTGGCGATTCTGGCGTCAGACGCCAGGAAAGCCGCATTCCTCGTCGACGCCGACCGCCCTCCGCACCGTGGTCAGACCCCGAGGTGACGCCGGAGGAAGGCGGCCGCGTCGTCGAACGCGGCGGCGGCGACGTCCGGGGCGCCGCGCCAGAGGTGGTCGGCGCCGGGGACGAGGTCCAGCGTCACCTCGGCGCCGACGGACTCCAGCGCCGTCGCGAGGCGCTCGGACTGGCGGGACGGGACCAGGGTGTCGCCCGTGCCGTGCCGGAGCAGGAACGGCGGGGCGCCGGCCCGGACGTGGGCGACGGGGCTCGCGGCGCGGGCCCGGTCCGGGTCCGCGGCCGGGGCGACGCCGAGCATGAGCGCCTCCCGGGAGTCGGCGGCCGCCGGGTCGACGGCGCTGATCCCGCCGGCCGCGGCGTCCCCGGCGAGGGCGCTGAGGTCGGCCGGGCCGTACCAGTCGACGACGGCGCGCACGTCGGGGTCGGTGAGCCCGAGCAGGGCGGCGAGGTGGCCGCCCGCCGACTCGCCCCACAGCGCGATCCGGGTGGCGTCGACGTCGACGGCCTCGGCGTGCTCGCGCACCCAGTGCAGGCCGGCCATCACGTCCTCGAGCGGTGCCGGGAACCGCGCCTCCCCGGAGAGCCGGTAGTCCAGCGACGCCACGGCGACCCCGGACGCCGCGAGCCGGGCGAAGGGGGAGGGGCACCAGTCGGCGTACATCGGCCCCACCGACCCCCGGGTGCCGACGCGCCACCCGCCGCCGTGCAGGAACACGACCACCGGGGGCGGGGGACCGTCGTGCGGGCGGTACAGGTCGAGCAGCAGCGGCCGGTACCCGGGCACCGTGGCGTACTCGACGGCCCGCCACATGGCGACGCCGTCGACCCCGTCGACAAGGACCGACTCCGGGATCTCAGTCGATGAGACGGACATCGTGGAAGAACTCGTTGCGGTAGCGGCGCGCGGCGTCGCCCAGCTGCTCGGGGGAGGGGATCACGGAAACCGGTGGTGGTGCCGTCGCCTCGGTGCGCTCCCCGGCGGCCGCGAAGAAGCGCTCGAAGCCGCCGGTCGAGACGCCGAGGGTCCGCGCCCGCAGGGACTCGACCTTGAACGTGTGCTTGCGACCGGCCGGGACGTAGCCGAAGTCGCCGGTGGTCAGCACGCGGTCGAGGATCCCACCGTCGGCGTCCTCGATCGCGACGCGCACCTGCCCGTCGAGGACGTAGAAGATCTCGTGGACGTCGTCGTGGGCGTGCACCGGGATCGCCCGCCCGCGCGGCGCCTCCATCGTGAACACCCCGAACTGGCCCTCGGTCTCGTCGCCGGAGAGCAGCACGGTGAAGAGCTGGTCGAACAGGTGCGCCCGCTCGCCCTCGCCGGCGGCCAGCACGAACGGCTCCGGGCGCCCGGGCAGGGTGCTCCGTGGCGACTCGCTCGCCGTCACGAACTCCGCGGTCATCGAGGCTCCTCGCACGGGGACAGGGGTCGGTGGCGCGAGCACTCTGCGGCACCCTCGACCCGCCGGTCACGCCGCATTCCGTCCAATGGCACGGCCGGGCTCACCGGAGCCGGGGGAGGACGTCGTCCGCGACGAGATCGATCATCCGCTCGCGGCCCTCGCCGCCCACCGCGGGTGCGATCACCACGGACGCCGCGCCCGCGTCGCGGTACTCGGCGAGCCGGGCGGCGACCTGCTCGGGCGTGCCGTGCGGGACGCAGGCGTCGACGATCCGCTCCATGTCCTGGCCGTAGGTCGCGGCCAGGGCGTCGAGCGCGGTGCGGCGGGCGACGGCCGGGTCAGGGTCGACGCAGGACCACGCGAAGTACGCGCCGGTGACCTCGCCCGGGTCGCGGCCCCGGCGCTCGGCCTCCTCGTGGGCCGTGCGCAGGCCGCGGGCGACGCGGTCCGGGCTGCCGAGATAGGGCATCCACACGTCGCCGGAGCGCCCGGCGCGGCGCATCGACGCCTCCGAGCGCCCGCCGACCCACACCGGCGGGCGGGGACGCTGCACCGGGAGCGGGTCGAGGGCGGCCGGGGTGCCGTCGACGTCGATCTCCTCGCCGGCGAAGAGCCGCGCGAGCGTGTCGATCCCGGCGTCGGTGCGCTTCCCGCGCTCGCGCACCGGCACCCCGCACGCGGCGAACTCCACGGGGTTCTCCCCGCCGACCCCGATCCCGAGCTCGAAGCGCCCGCCCGAGAGCCGGTCGAGGGTCGCGGCCATCTTGGCGGCGAGCGGCGCGGGGTAGAGCGGCAGCAGCGTCACGGCGCTGAGCAGGCGCACCCGCGTCGTCACCGGGGCCGCGGCGGCGAGGCTGACGAAGGCGTTCGCCGTGGGGCTGCCGAAGAGCACGTGCTCGCCGGCCGCGACGATGTCGAAGCCCCGCTCCTCGGCCCGCTGCGCGTCGGCCGGCGCCATGGTCGGCGACATCATGAGCCCGACCCTCACGCGTCGACCCCGGCTCGGCCCAGCACGGCGCGCGCCATCCTCAGGTGCACGTCGTCGACCATCTCACCGTCGACGACCCCGACCCCCGACCGCCCCGCCTCGATGACCTCCCGGGCGTGCGCGACCTCGTCCTCGGTCGGCGTGAACGCCTCGTGGGCGAGCGCGACCTGCGACGGGTGGATGCAGATCTTGCCGTCATACCCGAGGTCGCGGCCGGCGGCGGCGTCGGCGCGGAACGCCTCGGCGTCGTGGGCGGCGACGACGGTCTGGTCGAGCGCGCCGACGCCGGCGAGGACCGCGGCGAGCACGACCTCGCTGCGGGCGTAGAGCACCTCGCGGCCGCCGGGCGTGCGGCGCCCGCCGATCGAGGCGGCGAAGTCCTCGGCGCCGAAGTAGACCGCGAGGCACCCGGGCGCGAGCTCGCGGCACCGCGCGACGCCCCGCACGGTCTCGAGCCCGCCGATGACCGGGAGGCCGCCGAGGCGCTCGTGCAGGTCGGCGAGCTGCTCGGGCGTCTCGAGCTTGGGCAGCACGACGCCGTGGACCGCCGATCCGGCCGAGGCGACGGCCGCGACGTCGTCGGCGTACCAGGACGTGGACGGGGCGTTGACCCGGACGACGACCTGCAGGCCGGTGTCCCGCGGCAGGTCCGCGACCGCCC
This sequence comes from Actinomycetospora sp. NBRC 106375, assembly GCF_030269665.1. Lineage (GTDB taxonomy): Bacteria > Actinomycetota > Actinomycetes > Mycobacteriales > Pseudonocardiaceae > Actinomycetospora. The sequence continues at coordinate 73,603 of NZ_BSTS01000009.1, read as the reverse complement.
GGACGGTGGCCTCGCGGGCGGTGTCCTTGTCGGCGGGGGCGACCGCGTCCTCGAGGTCGACGGCGACCGCGTCGGGCGCCCAGCGGGGGACCTTGGCGACCATGTCCGGGCGCGCGCCGGGCACGAAGAGCAGGCTGCGGGGAACCGTCACGCCGGCGCTCTGTACATGAGTCCGGTGCGCCGGCAGGTGCACACCACGTCGTTGCGCTGGTTGTGCGCCCGGTGCGCGAACACCACGATCCCGGCGTCGGGCCGGCTGCTCGACGCGCGCGCGGACGCGACCTCGGTCTCGACGCGCACCGTGTCGCCGTGGAACACCGGCGACGGGAACGTCACGTCGTCGATCCCGAGCTGGGCGACGATCGTGCCCAGCGTCAGCTCCGGCACCGAGAGCCCGACGACCAGCGCCAGCGTGAACATGCTGTTGACCAGCGGGCGGCCGAACTCGGTGCTCGCCGCGTACTCGTGGTCGAGGTGCAGCGGCGCCGGGTTCATGGTCATCGTCGTGAACATGACGTTGTCGGTCTCGGTGACCGTGCGCCGGGTCGCGTGGTGGACGACCCGCCCCACCTCGAGCTCCTCGAACCACAGTCCGCTCATCGGTCGAGCTCCGCTCCGCTCCGTCTCCCACCGCTCATGCGTGCACCGCGCCCGCGAGCGTGTCCAGGCTGCCCGGGTCCTCGAGCGCGCTCGTGTCGCTGCGGGCCTCGCCGTGCAGGAGGACCTCGCGCATCAGCCGCCGCATGATCTTGCCGGTGCGCGTCTTGGGCATGGCCGGGGTCACGATGACGCGCTCCGGGCGGGCGAGCCCGCCGATCGTGTCCGCCACGAGCGTGCGCACCTCCTCGGGCACGCCGTCCGGCTCGCCGGTGATCGTCACGAACGCGACCGGCACCGTCCCCTTCGTCGCGTCGGGGATGCCGACGACCGCCGCCTCGACGACCTTCGGGTGCGTGCCGACGACGGCCTCGATCTCCATGGTCGAGAGCCGGTGGGCCGCGACGTTGATGACGTCGTCGGCCCGCCCGAGGACCCACAGGTGCCCGTCGGCGTCGACGACGGCCTCGTCGTTGGTGGCGTAGCGGCCCGGGAAGCGCCCGAAGTACGTCGACAGGTAGCGCTCGTGGTCGTCCCACACCGTGCGGGCCAGCGTCGGGAACGGCCGGGTCATGACGAGGTTGCCCTTCACCCCGGCCGGGACGGGCTCGCCCTCGTCGTCGACGACCGCGAACGCGTGCCCCGGCACCGGCGTGCCCGTCGATCCGGCCTTGAGGTCCTCGACCCCGGTGACCGGGTAGGTCCACGTCGACCCGGTCTCGGTCTGGCCGTAGGCGTTGACGATCGGCACCCCGAACGTCTCGTACCCCCAGGTGAACGTCTCGCCGTCGAGCGGCTCGCCCTGGACGGTGATCAGCTGGAGGCGGGGGAGGGGGTGCGACGCGGCGAGGTCGTCGCCGAACTTGCGCAGCAGCCGCAGCACCGTCGGGGCGCACAGCACCTGGGTGACCCCGTGGCGGGCGCAGATGTCGTAGAACCGCGACGGGCCCGGGGTGTCCAGCGCGCCCTCGTAGCAGGCGATCGTCGACCCGTGGGCCAGCCCGCCGATGACCGCCTGGATGGGGAAGGTCAGCCAGCCGACGTCGGCGGCGACCCAGTAGACGTCGCCCTCGACCGGCCCGGCCTGCCAGTGCACGTTGGCCCAGGTGCCGAGCAGGAAGCCGCCGACGGAGTGCACGACGCCCTTGGGCCGTGACTCGGTGCCGCTCGTGAAGATCAGGAAGGCGGCCTCGTTGGGGTCGAGGGCCACGGTCGGCGCGCCCTCGGGGTGCTCGGCGAGCAGGGTCGCGTAGGAGACCTCGTCCCCGGAGAGCGGCACGCCGCGTCCGGTGCGGTCGACCACCACGACGTGCTCCACGGTCGGGGCGTCCGACCGGGCCGCGCGCAGCGTCTCCAGCAGCTCGACGGGCTTCCCGCGCCGGTAGATCGCGTCGGCGACGATCACGGCCTTCGCCCGCGCCGCGGACAGCCGCGAGGCGACGGCGTCGCGGCCGAAGCCGGAGAACAGCACCGTGTAGATCGCGCCGATCTTGTTGCAGGCGTGGATCGCGGTGAACGCCTCGACGAGGTTGGGCATGTAGACCGCGACGACGTCGCCCTGACCGATGCCCAGCGCGCGCAGACCGCCGGCGAGGCGGTCGGTCTCCTCGGCCAGCTCGGCGTAGGTCAGCGTGCGGGTGTCGCCCGGCTCGCCCTCCCACACGATCGCGGGGCGCTGCGCGGTCGCCGGGTCGTCGGCCCAGCGGTCGACGCAGTTGTCGGCGACGTTGATGCGCCCGCCCTCGAAGTACCGGAAGTCGCCCAGCTCGCCGGACCGCACCGTCTCCCACGGCGTGAGCCAGCGGTGCTGGGCGGCGACCCAGGCCCAGTAGTCGTCGGGGTCCGCGTCGTGGCGGGCGCGGCACGCGGCCAGCTCGTCGGCGCGCCCGGGGGAGCGCCAGCGCTCGGGCAGCGGGATCAGCGGCGCGGAGATCAGGGCGCCGAGGGTGTCGCGATCATCCATGATCGTCTCCTAGACGGGGCTGACGAGGTGGTGCCGGCGGCCGGGCCTGCGGGTCCAGCCGTCGGCGTGGCGCAGGCGCGTGACGAGCTCGCCGCGGAGCTCCTCGCCGGGCACGACCGCGTCGACGACGAGCTCGTCGCCCATGCGCAGGAGGTTGACCTCCGCGCGGTGCTCCTCGACGCGCGCGGCGACGAAGGCCGCGCGCTCGTCGTCGTCCTCGATCGCGGCGATCTTGCCGGCGTAGACGGCGTTCACCGAGGCCTCGGGGCCCATCGCGCCGATGAACGCGCTGGGCAGGGCGAGCGTCGCCCGTGGCTCGAAGCCCGGCGCGCACATCGCGTAGTAGCCCGCCGCGTAGGCCTTGCGCAGGACGACGGTGAACTTCGGGACCTCGGCCGAGGACATCGCCGCGATCATCTTCGCGCCGTGGCGGATGATGCCCTGGCGCTCGACGGCGACGCCGACCATGAAGCCGGGCACGTCCTGCAGGAAGACCAGGGGCACGTCGAACGCGTCGCAGAGCGCGATGAAGCGGGTGGCCTTGTCGGCCGAGTCGACGTGGATCGCCCCGCTGCGCACCCGCGGCTGGTTGGCGACGAGCCCCACCGCGCGCCCCTCGAGGCGCGCGAACCCGACGACGATCTCCTGCGCCCAGTCCGGCTTGATCTCGAAGAAGGAGCCGCCGTCGACGAGGCGGTCGATCACGGCGAGGACGTCGTAGCCGACGGTCGGGTCCTCGGGCACCAGGCCGTCCCAGCCGCTCGCCTCGGGCTCGCGGGGCTCCGCGGCCGGCGGGGTCTCGTCGAAGCGGGACGGGAGGTAGGAGAACAGCAGGCGCGCGGCGGCGACCGCCTGCCAGTCCTCGTCGAACACCGCGTCCCCGCACCCCGAGACCTCGGCGTGCATGCGCGCCCCGCCCATCTCCTCGGCGGTGGTGCGCTCACCGGTGACCTTCTCGGCCACCCGGGGCGACGCGAGGTACATCGACGCCTGCCCGTCGACCATGCCGACCCAGTCGGTGAACGCGGGCATGTAGGCGCCGCCCGCCGCCGACGGGCCGTGCAGGCAGCAGATCTGGGGCACGCGCCCGGACAGGGCGACCTGCAGGTGGAAGATCCGCGAGGCGCCGCGGCGCCCGGGGAAGAAGCCCATCTGCTCGGTGAGCCGCCCGCCCGCGGAGTCGACGAGGTAGAACACCGGGAGCAGGTCGCGGTCGGCGCGCTCGAGGATGCGGATCTGCTTCTCGCAGGTCCGCTCGCCCCAGGACCCGGCCTTGACCCCGAAGTCGTGGGCGATCACCGCGACCGGGCGGCCGTCGACCGTCCCGACGCCGGTGACGACGCCGTCGCCGGGCATGCCGTCGTCGTTCGCGGCGGCGAGCACGCCGTCCTCGATGAAGCTCCCGGGGTCCAGCAGGACGTCGAGGCGCCGGCGCACCGGGAGCTTCTCCGGCCAGCGCGAGGTGTCGCCGCCGAGGCGGGCCCGGTCGGCGGCCGCGAGGACGTCGCCGCCCGAGGGAGGTGCCGGCGGCCCGGGGGGATGGGCCGCCGACACCTCCCACGGGGGACGCGCGCCGTTCGCGGTGCCGGTCGTGTCGGTCACGGCACCAGCCGCTTCGCGAGGATCTCGAGCTGGATCTCGTCGGTGCCGCCGCCGATGCGCAGGATCCGCACGTCGCGGTGGTGGCGCGCGACCGGTGTCTCCTCCAGGTAGCCCGCGCCGCCGAAGAGCTGCACAGCCTCGTCGACGATCCACGCGGCGGCCTTGGCCGCGAAGTACTTGGCGGCGGCCACCGAGCGGTCGGCCTCGGGGTGGCCGCGGTCGAGGCGGTCGGCGGCCTTGTAGGTCATCACCCGGGCGGCCTCGAGCTCGATCTCCATCGCGGCCAGGCGGTGGCGGATCGCCTGCCGGTCGGTCAGCGGCGCGCCGGCGACCTCGCGGCCGCGGACGTACTCGGTGACCGTGTCGAGGGCCTCGGCGGCGTGGCCGAGGCCCATCGCCGCGAGCGCGACCCGCTCGAGCTGGAAGGCGCTCATGATCTGGTGGAAGCCGCGGCCCTCGACGCCGAGCACCGCGTCGTCGCCGAGCACCACGCCGTCGAGCACGACCTCGCGGGTGTCCGACGAGTGCCAGCCCATCTTCTGCAGGGGCGCGCCGAAGGAGAGGCCGGGCGTGCCGGCGGGGACGACGAACGTGGTGATGCCGCGGTGGCCGCCGTCCGGGTCGGTCTTCGCGCCGACGACCAGCACGTCGGCGAGGCCCGCGTTGGTGATGTACATCTTGCGGCCGTCGAGCGCCCAGCCCTCGTCGGTCCGGCGGGCGCGGGTGGTGATGCCGGCGACGTCGGAGCCCGCGCCGGGCTCGGTGACGGCGATGGCGGCGATCGCCTCGCCGGCGGCCAGCGCCGCGACCCAGCGCTCCCGCTGGTCGGTGGTGCCGTGGCGGACGATGTGCGGGGCGGCCATATAGGCGCTGACCAGGGCGCCGACCGCGATGCCGCCGCAGGCGCGGGTGATCTCCTCGGCCAGCACGGCGACCGCCGTCGCCTCGCCGCCCTCGCCGGCCGAACCGCCGAACTCGGGCGGGGTGAGCAGGCCCAGCAGGCCCGCGTCGCCCATCTCCTTCCAGAGCCGCTCGGGCGGGTGACCGTCGCGCTCGGCCTCGGCGACGAGGGGACGCACCCGCTCGTCGGTGAACGCGCGACAGGTCGCCCGGAAGTCCTCGTGGACCTCGTCGAGGTCGTAGGACACGCGTGCTCCCTTGCTGTCGACCGACCGGTCGGACGAAAGTACCCCACGTCACAGACGTTCGGTCAAGGCGTCCGACGGGAATCGGGGCGGGGATGGCGACACGGGGGGCCGGGACGGCCGGTGCGGCACGGGGCAGCCGCGCCGACGAGCAGCGGCAGCGCATCCTCGCGGCCGCCGTGGCCGTCTTCAGCCGCCGTGGGTACCGCGCGGCGTCGATGAACGACGTCGCCGCGGCCGTCGGGCTCTCGAAGCCGACGCTCTACCACTACGTCCGCACCAAGCAGGACCTCCTCGTCGCGATCTACGAGGAGGTGCTCGACGAGAGCCTGGCCAGCGGGCGCGCGATCGTCGCCGCGGCACCCTCGACGCGCGAGGCGGTGCGTCTGCTGATCGTCGACCGGGCCGCGTACACGTGCGAGCACCGCGACCTGCTGACGATCTGCTTCGAGGAGGAGTCGGAGCTCCCGCCGGAGCTCGCCGAGCCCATCCTCGAGCGCCGGCGCACCTACGAGGCCCTCCTGCGCGACGCCGTCGAGGCGCACCTCGCCGCGACCGGCCGGATGCTGCCGATGGCGACCGGGACCTACGTCAACGCGTGCCTGGGCGCCGCGAACTGGACCTACAAGTGGTTCGACCCCGCCGGCCCGCGCACCCCCCGCGACCTCGGCGAGGACGTCGCCGCGGTGCTGATGCCGGTGCTGGACGGCTGACGATATGTGAGCGAACTTTGGGCCTATAGGCCCAAAGTTCGCTCACATGGGGTCGGTGAAGACGGGGGCGCGCTTCTCGAAGCCCGCGGTGACGGCCTCGACCTGGTTGGGGCTGCCGATGAGCGCGCCGATCTCGGTCTGCTCGGCGGCGAACCCGGTGGTCAGGTCCACGCGGCCGGCGAGGTCGAGCAGGCGCTTGGCGGCCCGGACGGCGTGCGGGCTGCGCCCGGCGATCTGGCGCGCGAGCTCGAGCGCGGCCGCCAGCGGGTCGTCGTCGGTGCGCGTGCAGAGCCCGAGCGCCGCCGCCTCGGTGCCGCCGACGACGCGGGCGGTGAGTGTCAGCTCCTTCGCGACGTCGCGGCCCACGAGCTCGGGGAGCACCTGGGTCCCGGTCATGTCCGGGATCAGGCCCCACTTCGCCTCGAGCACGGAGAGCTTGGCGTCCGGCGCGACGATGCGGATGTCGGCGCCGAGCGCGATCTGCAGCCCGCCGCCCAGCGCGTTGCCCCGGATCGCGGCGATCACCGGCACCTCCAGCTCGGCCCACACCCACGCCGCGCGCTGTCCGGTCGCCCGCGCCGGGCCGGCGGAGGGCGGCAGCTGCGCCGACGCCGAGAGGCGCTCGCCCGAGCGCATCGCCTGGAAGGAGGCGAAGTCGAGCCCGGCGCAGAAGTCGTGACCCTCCCCGGAGAGGACCACCGCCCGCACCGCGGGGTCCTTCTTCAGCTGCTCCCCGGCCTCGACCAGGCCCTCGAACATCGCCGGGTCCAGCGCGTTGCGCTTCTCGGGGCGGGACAGCCGCACGTCGGCGACCCCGTCGGTGACCTCGACCCGCACACGCTCCTGCTCGGTCATGCGCGCGAGTCTCGCAGCGCGCGCCACTTCCGCAGCGAACGCGCTGTTCGCTGCTGCTCCGCGCCCGAAGTCCCCGTTGATCACCGGCGCGATGCCCTTCCGTCCCCGGTCCGCCCGCTGCCATGCTCCCTGAACGGTTGTTCGCCGAGGAGGTCGGTGTGGACTTCGCGCTCCCGACGGAGCTGACGGCGCGGCTGGAGGCCCTCGACGAGTTCATCGAGCGGGAGATCCGCCCGCTGGAGGAGCAGGACGACAACCAGCGGTTCTTCGACCACCGCCGCGAGTGGGCGCGCACCGACTTCGAGCACGGCGGGGTGCCGCGCGCGGAGTGGGAGGAGCTGCTCGGCGAGATGTTCCGCCGTGCCGACGCCGCGGGCTGGCTGCGCTACGGGCTCCCGGCGTCGGTGGGCGGGGGCGACGGCACGAACCTCGACATGGCGGTGATCCGCGAGCACCTCGCGCACCGCGGGCTCGGGCTCCACAACGACCTGCAGAACGAGTCGTCGGTGGTCGGCAACTTCCCGTTCGTGCACATGCTGCTCGAGTTCGGCTCCGACGAGCAGCGCGCGGAGTTCCTCGAGCCCGTCCTCACGCGCACGGCGCGCCTCGGGTTCGGGCTCAGCGAGCCCGACCACGGCAGCGACGCCACGTGGATGGAGACGACGGCCGTCCGCGACGGCGGCGACTGGGTGATCAACGGCGCGAAGCGCTGGAACTCCGGCATGCACTCGGCGACCCACGACGTGGTGTTCGCCCGCACCTCGGGGAACGACGGCGACGCGCGCGGCATCACCGCGTTCTTCGTGCCCGTGAGGACCGCCGGCTTCTCGGTCGACTTCCACTGGTGGACGCTGAACATGCCGACCGACCACGCCGAGGTGACGCTGCGCGACGTCCGGGTCCCCGACACGGCGATCTTCGGCGAGGAGGGCGGGGGCCTCGCGGTCGCCCAGACCTTCGTGCACGAGAACCGCATCCGGCAGGCGGCCTCGGGCGTCGGCGCCGGCCAGTTCTGCGTCGACCGCAGCGTCGAGTACGCGCGGCAACGGCACACGTTCGGCGCCCCGCTCGCGACGCGCCAGGCGATCCAGTGGCCGCTCGTCGAGCTGCAGACCGAGGCCGAGATGCTCCGGGGCCTGGTGCGCAAGACCGCGTGGGAGCTCGACCGTGTCCCGCACGCCGAGATCAGCGACCGCGTCTCGATGTGCAACTACCGCGCCAACCGCTTCGTCTGCGACGCCGCCGACCGCGCGATGCAGGTGCACGGCGGGCTGGGCTACTCGCGGCACACACCGTTCGAGCACATCTACCGTCACCACCGTCGCTACCGGATCACCGAGGGCGCGGAGGAGGTCCAGATGCGCCGGGTCGCGGGCTACCTCTTCGGCTTCGCGGGCCCCCGGAAGGCTCGATGACCCTCGCCGACCAGCTCGCCCGCCGCCTCACCGAGGTCAGCGGCGCGACCGTCACCGTCGAGGGCCTGCGCCGTCTCACCGCCGGCGCGAGCCGCGAGACGTGGTCCTTCACCGCGCGCAGCGACGGGCGCCGGCGCGACCTCGTCCTGCGCCGCGACCCGCCGGGCGCCGACCGCCCCGACGGCATGGCCCTCGAGGCGGCGTCGATCGCGGCCGCCGGGGCCGCGGGCGTGCGGGTGCCGCCGCTGGTCGACAGCGGCACCGACCCGGTGACCGTCGGCGCCCCGTACCTGGTCACCGAGCACGTCGACGGCGAGACCCTCGGGCCGCGGCTGCTGCGCGACGAGCGCTACGCCGGCGCCCGCGACGGTCTCGCGGCCGAGCTGGGACGCACCCTCGCCCGCATCCACGCGATCCCGGTCGACGGGGTCCCGGGCCTCGCGACCGCCGACCCCGTCGACGCCCTGCGCGCGACCCTCGACGCGCTCGGCGAGCCGCTGCCGAGCGTCGAGATCGCCCTGCGGTGGCTCGACGGGCACCGGCCCGCCGCTGTCCCCGAGGCCGTCGTCCACGGCGACTTCCGCCTCGGCAACCTCATCGTCGACGAGACCGGCCTGCGCGCCGTGCTCGACTGGGAGCTGGTGCACCGCGGCGACCCCCGCGAGGACCTCGGCTGGCTGTGCGTCAAGTGCTGGCGGTTCGGGGCCCCGCTGCCGGTCGCGGGGCTGGGCACGGTCGACGAGCTGCTCGACGGGTACGCGGAGGTCGCCGGGCACCGTCACGACCCCGAGGCCGTGCGCTGGTGGCAGATCCACCGGACGGCCTGGTGGGCGCTGCACTGCCGGGAGATGGCCGAGCGGCACCTCTCCGGCGCCGTCCCGTCGGTCGAGCTCGCCGCGATCGGGCGCCGGGTCGCCGAGCAGGAGCACGACCTGCTCCTGGCGCTGGGGCTCCCGGCGTCGGGGGACACCGCCGTCGAGGCCGCGGCGCCCCGCTCCGACCTCCTCGGACGCCCCTCCGCGGCCGATCTCGTCGACGCCGTGACGACGTTCCTGCGCGACGACGTCATGGCCGTCGACGACGAGCGCGTCGCGTTCCTCGCCCGCGTCGCGGCGAACGTCCTCGCGGGCGCGGGACGGGAGCTCACGCTCGGCCCGGAGATCGACCGGCGCCACACCGAGCGGCTCGCCGCGCTCGGGTACCGCGACCAGGCCGGGCTCGCCGCCGCCGTCCGGTCCGGGGCGGTCGACGACAGCGACCCCGCGCTGCTCGCCGCGGTGCGGGCGGGGGTGACCGACAAGCTCACCGTCGCCAACCCCCGCTACCTGGAGCAGCCCGCATGAGCACGATGCAGACGGTGACGACGGGCCTGGAGTTCCCGGAGGGCCCGATCGCCCTCACGAACGGCGACGTCCTCGTCGTGGAGATCCGCCGCGGCACGCTCACCCGCGTCGCGTCCGACGGGCGGACCAGCGTCGTCGCCCAGCTCGGGGGCGGGCCCAACGGCGCGGCGATCGGCCCCGACGGCGCGGTCTACGTCTGCAACAACGGCGGCTTCGCGTGGCACGACCGGCCCGACGGCGTCACCGCGCCGGGTCACCAGGCCGGGGACTACATCGGCGGGTGCATCCAGCGGGTCGAGCTCGACACGGGCCACGTCACCGACCTCTACACCGCCTGCGACGGCCGCCCGCTGCGCGGGCCGAACGACATCGTCTTCGACGCCGACGGCGGCTTCTGGTTCACCGACCTCGGCAAGAAGCGCGAGCGCGACCAGGACACGGGCGCGCTGTACCACGCGCGGCCCGACGGGTCCTCGATCACCGAGGTCGTGCACCCGCTGGTCGAGCCCAACGGGGTCGGCCTCGCCCCCGACGGCTCGCGGCTCTACGTCGCCGAGACGGGGCCGGGACGGCTGTGGGCGTGGGACGTGACCGGGCCCGGGCAGCTCGGACCCCGGCAGCTCCTGCACGGCTTCGACGGGTTCCAGCCGCTCGACTCGCTCGCGGTCGACGGGGAGGGCAACGTGTGCGTCGCCACGCTGATGACCGGGGCGGTCAGCGTGGTGGCCCCGGACGGCACGCTGCTGCGCCAGGTGCCGGTGCCCGAGCACGATCCGTACGTCACGAACATCTGCTTCGCGGGCTCGGGGAGCCGCACGGCCTGGGTCACGTCCTCGGGCCGCGGCGTCCTCTACGCCACGGAGTGGGACACCGCGGGTCTCGACCTCGCGTTCACGGCATGAAGGGATGACGGCATGGCCTGGGACTTCTCCACCGACCCGGAGTTCGAGCAGCAGCTCGCGTGGATGCGGACGTTCGTCCGCGAGGAGATCGAGCCGCTCGAGACCCTCGACCTCGACGGGGCGGCGCTGAAGCGCGCGACGGCGCCGCTGCAGGAGGAGGTCAAGGCGCGCGGGCTGTGGGCCGCGCACCTGCCCCCGGAGCTCGGCGGCGGCGGCTTCGGCCAGGTCAAGCTCGGGCTGATGCACGAGATCCTCGGGCGCTGCGTGTACGCCCCGTCGGTGTTCGGCAACAACGCCCCCGACTCCGGCAACGCGGAGCTCCTCGCCCTCGGGGCGAACGACGACCAGAAGAAGAAGTGGATGGAGCCGCTGCTCGACGGGACGCTGCGCAGCGCGTTCTCGATGACCGAGCCGAACGCCGGCGCCGATCCCACCCTGCTGACCACCCGGGCCGAGCGCGTCGGCGACGAGTACGTCGTCAACGGGCACAAGTGGTTCACGTCGAACGGGTCGGTCGCCGACTTCCTCATCCTCATGGCCGTCACCGACCCGGACGCGGCGCCGCGGCGGCGGGCGTCGATGTTCGTCGTCCCGGCCGACGCCCCCGGCGTGGAGGTCCTGCGCGACATCCCGACGATGGAGCACCCCGAGGAGCGCACCGGCCAGCCCGGCGGGCACGCCGAGGTGATCTACCGCGACGTGCGCGTGCCCGTCGAGAACCTCGTCGGCAACGAGGGCGACGGTTTCCTGCTCGCCCAGCAGCGGCTGGGACCCGGCCGCATCCACCACTGCATGCGCTGGCTCGGGCAGTCGCGGCGCGCCTTCGACATGCTCTGCGAGCGCGCGGTGTCGCGGTACACCCACGGCTCGCTGCTCTCCGAGAAGCAGATGGTCCAGGACTGGATCGCCACCTCGACCGCCGAGATGACCGCGGCGCGGCTGATGACGCTGCAGGCCGCCTGGAAGATGGACCAGGGCGGCACCGAGGCGGCGCTCACTGACATCGCTATGATCAAGTTCTACGGCGCGACCGTGCTCTACAACGTCATCGACCGGGCCATCCAGGTCCACGGCTCGCTCGGCTTCACCACCGACCTGCCGCTCGAGGGCATGTACCGCCACGCCCGCGCCGCGCGGATCTACGACGGCCCCGACGAGGTCCACAAGGTCACCGTCGCCCGTCGTGTGCTGCGCGGCTACGAGGCCCACGAGGTGCCCTCGGAGCACGTGCCGACCCGGCGCGAGGAGGCGCGGCGGAAGTTCGCGCACCTGCTGGACGCGGCCGCCGTGGGCGGCTAGAAGTTGTCTCCAACCGATCGAAGGAGAACCCGGCGATGATCGCAGTGGGCGAGAAGATCCCTGACGTGCCGTTGACGACGGTCGACGCCTCGGGCGCCACCGAGTCCGTGCGCTCCGGCGAGCTGTTCGGGTCCGGCCGTTCCGTGCTGTTCGGGGTGCCCGCCGCGTTCAGCCCGACGTGCAGCGACGCGCACCTGCCGGGGTTCGTCGCCAAGGCCGACGAGATCACCGGCAAGGGCGTCGACCGCATCGTGTGCGTGTCGGTCAACGACCCGTTCGTCATGGGCGCCTGGGCCAAGGACCAGCAGGTCCACGGCGTGACCATGCTCGCCGACGGCTCGGCCCTGTTCGCGAAGGCGATGGGCACCGACATGGACGGCACCGACTTCGGGCTCGGCATCCGGTCGCAGCGCTACGCGGCGCTCATCGAGGACGGCACGCTGACCTGGATCGACGTCGAGGACGCGCCGCCGGACCACGAGAAGTCCACGGCCGAGGTGGTGCTGAGCCACCTCTAGCGGCAGTCCACGATCCGCAGCGCGATCGCCGTGTAGCGATCCACGAGGTCGGTGACGTCGAGCCCGCCGTGCGTGTGCGGCTCGTACCACTGCGCGATCGCGTTGCAGGCCGCGATCACCGCACGGCGGGCGTCGCCCGGGTGGGCACAGCGGAAGGCCCCCCGGGCGACGCCGTCGTCGATGAGGTCGGCCCAGAGCCGGGTGGCGGCGGCGCGCATCCCGTCGAGGCGCTCGCGGTGCTGCGGCTCGAGGTTGCGCCACTCCGAGGTGGCGATCGTGCTCTCGACCCGCCGGCTCACGCGGTACTCGACGGTGGCGCGGACGAGCGCGGCGAGGCGCCCGGCCGGGTCGTCGCCGGCCGCCCGCAGCGCGGCGTCGCAGCGGCGGAAGTACTCGTCGATGCTCTCCTCGATCAGCGCGGCCAGCAGCTCCTGCTTGCCCGCGTGCCAGTGGTAGAGCGCCGAGAGCGACAGCCCCGCGCGGCGGGCGATGTCGCGGATGGACGTGCCGTGGTAGCCGCGCTCGGCGAAGCTCTCCCGGGCCGCTCGCGTGATGGCCTCCCGGCCGCCACCCCGCGGGACGGACGGCGGGCCGGACGCCTCGGCAGGCCCGGGCGGCTCGTCGTCGAGGGGCCCCGTGGACACCGGATCAGCATAGGGCCGGTTGGCCGCCGAACGGACGATCGATAGGTTTCGAGGGCCGGCATCTCGGCCCCTCGACGCCCCGGGAGAGGACCCATGGACTCCGACGTCCTGCTCACCAGCCACTCCGACGGCGTGCTCACCCTCACGCTCAACAGGCCGCAGCGGCGCAACGCGCTCGACGCCGCGTCGTGGCGGGAGCTGCACGCCGCGCTGTCCGCGGCGAGCCACGACACCGCCGTGCGCGCGCTGGTGATCACCGGGGCGGGCGGCGCGTTCTGCGCGGGCGCCGACGTCTCCGAGGCCCGCGAGGGACACCCCCTGGAGCGCATGGCGTTCATCAACGAGATCGCGCTGATGCTCCACGAGCTGCCGATCCCGACGGTCGCCAAGGTCGACGGTGTCGCCGTGGGCGCCGGCTGGAACCTCGCGCTCGGCTGCGACCTCGTCGTCGCCACCCCGACCTCGCGATTCTCGCAGATCTTCGCCAAGCGCGGGCTGTCACTCGACTTCGGCGGCTCGTGGCTCCTGCCCCGCCTGGTCGGGATGCAGCAGGCCAAGCGGCTGGCCCTGCTCGCCGAGATGATCGACGCCGCGGAGGCCGAGCGGCTCGGGCTCGTGACGTGGGTGGTGGCGCCCGAGGAGCTCGACGGCTTCGTCGACGACCTCACCGCCCGCCTCGTCGGTGCCGCGCCCGTCGCTGTCCGGCAGTCCAAGGCGCTGCTGCACGAGAACGCGGACCGTCCGCTGCGCGACGCGCTCGCGAGCGAGGCCCGCACCCAGGCGGTCAACTTCGCGACCGCCGACGCCCCCGAGGCGTTCCGGGCCTTCACCGAGAAGCGCGAGCCGGGCTTCACCGGCGAGTGGGCGGTCCGGTGAGCGGTCTGTTCGACCTCACCGGGCACGTCGCGCTGGTCACCGGCGGGAACTCCGGGATCGGCCTCGGCATGGCCCGGGGCCTCGCCCAGAGCGGTGCCGACGTCGCGCTCTGGGGGACGAACGCGGAGCGCAACGACGCGGCCGTCGAGGACCTGGCGCAGTACGGCACGCGGGTGCGCGCCTGGCGCTGCGACGTCGGCGACGAGGACGCCGTCACGGCGAGCTTCGCCGCGACGCTCGAGCACTTCGGCCGCGTCGACTCGTGCTTCGCCAACGCCGGCGTCGGCGGGTCGGGGGCGGCGTTCGTCGACACCACGCTCGACGACTGGCGGCGCGTCACGCGCGTCAACCTGGACGGCGCGTTCCTGACGCTGCGAGCCGCGGCGCGACACATGGTCTCCCGCGGCGGGGGAGGGGTGCTCGTCGGCACCTCGAGCGTGTCCACGGTGCACGGGGCGCCGCGCAACGAGGCGTACGCGGCGAGCAAGGCCGGTCTCACCGCGATCATCGAGGGCGCCGCGGTGGAGCTCGCGCGGCACCGGATCAACGCGCACTCGATCGTCGCGGGCTGGACCGAGACGCCCCTGGCCTCGCCGCGCCTGCACGACGAGCGCTTCGAGGCGGCGGTGATGAAGCGGATGCCGCAGCGGCGGTGGGGCGACCCCGACGACTTCGCCCGCCTCGCCGTGTACCTCGCCGCCAACGTCGGCGGCTTCCACACCGGCGACGAGATCGTGGTCGACGGCGCCTACTCGATCTTCTGATGGAGATCCTCGACGAGTACCTCGCCGCGCTCGACGCGGGGTCGGCCGAGCGGTCGGTCGCCTGCTTCGCGCCGGGCGGCGAGGTCGTCTCCCCGCTCTACGGCACCGTGCCCGCGGCCCGGTTCTACCCGACGCTCTTCGCCGACTCAGCGCCCTCGCGGACCACGCTGCAGCGGCTCTACGTCGACCCGGACGACCCGCGCGAGGTGGCGCTCGCGTTCCGGTACGACTGGGTGCTGCGCGACGGCACGCCGGCGCCGTTCGACGTCGTCGACCTGATCACGCTCACCCACGACCGCTCGCGGATCGCGCGGCTGGTGATCTGCTACGACACCGCGCCGCTGGCGTCCGCGTGGAGCCGGGCGCGTCATTGACCCCCGGCGGGGGCTGGGAGAGCGTGCGGAGCATGACTGCCGACGAGGTCGCCCGCGAGCAGGGCGAGCAGGACGCCTCCGCCGCCCTGGCCGACGAGGAGCACTGGCGCATCGCCGGCGGCGGGATGCTGACGGTGCACCCGGTGGAGCACTGGGTGCCGCGCGACCACCGCCGCGCCTACCTCGACGGCGCCGCCAGCGTCCTCGGCTACCGCCCCCTCGTCCTGGGTTGACCTCGTATGTGAGCAGCGCGCTGCAACCTGGGTGCAACCCCTGCCGCCCGCGCCGGTGAGCCGGTTCACTGTCTTCCACGCCACACGATCCTGGGCAGCGGCGGGCGGATGCCCCGGGTCGGCCGACGCCGTCCGCGTGGAGGTAGCAGTGACCCAGACCGTCGAGAGCGCCGCGGACGCGGGCACGCGGGTGGACGCCTGGCTGACCGAGTTCGCCGCGGCGGTCTCGGCCGGCGAGGGCGACCGCGCGGCGGCGCTGTTCGCCGCCGAGTCCTACTGGCGCGACCTCGTGTCGTTCACCTGGAACCTGATCACCGTCGAGGGCCCGGCGGGCGTCGCCGGGGTCGTGACGTCCGACGCCGCGCGCCAGATGGGCCCGGTGACCTTCGAGGTCACCGGCGAGCCGACCGTGGCCGACGGCATCACCGACGCCTGGCTGACGTTCGAGACCGCGATCGGCCGCGGCACCGGCCACCTGCGGCTCGACGGCGAGAACAAGGCGTGGACGTTGCTCACCACGCTCGACGAGCTCAAGGGCCACGAGGAGCCGGCCAGCCCGAACGCCGAGCGGCCCTTCGGCACCGAGCACGGCGCCAACCCCGACCGCGTCACGTGGCAGGAGCGCCGCGAGGCCGAGGCCGCCGAGCTGGGCTACACCCGCCAGCCCGAGATCGTCATCATCGGCGGCGGCCAGGGCGGCATCGCGCTCGGCGCGCGCCTGCGCCAGCTCGGCATCGAGACGATCATCGTCGAGTCGAACGAGCGCCCCGGCGACTCCTGGCGCAAGCGCTACAAGAGCCTCGCCCTGCACGACCCGGTCTGGTACGACCACCTGCCCTACATCAAGTTCCCGGACAACTGGCCGGTGTTCTCGCCGAAGGACAAGATCGGCGACTGGCTCGAGATGTACACGAAGGTCATGGAGCTGAACTACTGGGGCTCCACGACGGCGAAGAGTGCCTCGTTCGACGAGGCGGCCGGCGAGTGGTCGGTGGTGGTCGACCGCGCCGGCGAGGAGGTCACCCTCCGGCCGAAGCAGCTCGTCTTCGCCCTCGGCGTCTCGGGCAAGCCGAACATCCCGTCGATCCCGGGCGAGGACGTCTTCCAGGGCGAGATCCAGCACTCGTCGCAGCACCCCGGCCCGGACGCCTACAAGGGCAAGAAGGTCGTGGTCATCGGCTCGAACAACTCCGCGTTCGACATCTGCGGCTCGCTGTGGGAGGTGGGCGCCGACGTCACGATGGTGCAGCGCAGCTCCACCCACATCATCCGGTCCGAGACGCTGATGGAGTACGCCCTCGGCGACCTCTACTCGGAGCGTGCGGTCGCCGCCGGCATCGACACCTACACCGCCGACATGGTGTTCGCGTCCCTGCCCTACCGGATCATGCACACCTTCCAGAAGCCGGCCTACGACAAGGCGCGCGAGGTCGACGCCGACTTCTACCGGCGCCTGGAGGAGGCCGGCTTCCAGCTCGACTTCGGTGACGACGACTCCGGCCTGTTCATGAAGTACCTGCGCCGCGGGTCGGGCTACTACATCGACGTGGGCGCCGCCGAGCTCGTGGCCGACGGCAAGGTGAAGCTCGCCACGGGCCAGATCACCGAGTTCACGGAGTCCGAGGTCGTGCTCGACGACGGCACCCGTCTCGAGGCCGACCTCGTCGTCTTCGCCACCGGCTACGGCTCGATGAACCGGCGCGCCGCCGACATCATCGGCCAGGACATGGCCGACAAGGTCGGCAAGGTCTGGGGCCTCGGTTCGGACACCACCAAGGACCCCGGTCCCTGGGAGGGCGAGCAGCGCAACATGTGGAAGCCGACCCAGCAGGACAACCTGTGGTTCCACGGCGGCAACCTGCACCAGTCGCGCTTCTACTCGCTCTACCTCGCCCTGCAGCTCAAGGCGCGCCAGGTGGGCATCCCGACCCCGATCCACGGGCGTCAGGAGTCGCACCACCAGGCGTAGGGGGCCGCTCCTCACCGCTTCGTTCGTCGGGTCGGTGCGCGTTCGGCGGTGTCGCCTGCTCCGGTCAGGTGCGGGCGGGTTCCACGGCGAGGTCGAGGACGACGTCGCCCTGGGTGGTGCGCCCGTCGTGGAGCAGGATCCGCTGCGCGCTCGGGGCCAGGCCCGCCGCGCCGGCGACGAGCAGGTGGTCGCCCGGTCCGGCCGGCAGCGCGTAGTCACCCGCCCCGTCGCTGACGGTGCGCCCGGCCTCGCGGCCGGTGGTGTCGACGAGCGTGAGCGTCGCCCCGGGGACGGGCCGGCCGGCGGCGTCGCGCACCGCGCCGACCAGCGCCGTCCCGACGGGCTCGGTCTCGGCCTCCTCGGTGTGCTCGGTCCGCGTCGTCACCGACCCGCGGCCCGTGGTGCGTCCGACCGGGACCAGGACCCCGACGATCAGGGCGCCGACCACGAAGATGCCCGCCGCGACGAGGAAGGCGACCGTGTAGCCGTGCAGCGCGACGGCCAGCGGCGAGCCCACGACGCCGACGGCGGCCGTGCCCGCGACGCTGGAGAGCAGCGCCGTGCCCACCGACCCGCCGACCTGCTGCATGGTGTTGACCGAGGCCGACGCCACGCCGGCGTCGCCAGGCGCCACCCCGAGGGTCGCGGTGTTGATCGACGTCGACATCGCGGTGCCCATGCCGAGGCCCATGAGGATCAGCGGGCCCAGGATGTGCGCGACGTAGCCGGACTCCGGGGTGAGGAACGAGAACCAGAACAGGGCGCCCGCGCCGAGCAGCATCCCGGCGACGAGCAGCGGCTTCGGCCCGGTCCGCGGGAGCAGGTAGGTGGGCACGGTGTTCGCGGCGGTCACGATCGACGCGACCATCGGCAGGAACGCGACGCCGGTGATCAGCGGTGAGAAGCCGAAGACCTGCTGCAGCGTGTACGCGAGGAACAGCGACACCCCGAACATGCCGGTGGTCAGCACGAGGATCGTCAGGAACGAGCCGCCGCGGAAGCGGTCGGTGACCACGCGCAGGGGCAGCAGGGGCGCCGCCACCCGGCGCTGGACGAGCACGAACGCGACGAGCAGCACGACCCCGGCGGCCAGGAACGCGTAGACCACGGGCGAGGTCCAGCTGTCGGTCTCGGCGCTGGCGAAGCCGTACACCACGGCGAACAGGCCGGCCGACGCGAGCAGGGTTCCCGCGACGTCGAGGCGCGGCCGGTGCTCGACGGGGTGCTGCGGGAGCAGCAACGAGGCCCCGAGGAAGGCGACCGCGGCGAAGACGGCGTTGACGTACATGCACCAGCGCCAGTCGACGTACTCGGTCAGCGCGCCGCCGAGCAGCAGCCCGATCGCGGCGCCCGAGCCGGCCAGGGCGGCGAACACGCCGAACGCGCGCGCCCGGTCCCGTCCCTCGGTGAACGTCGTGGTCAGCAGCGAGAGCGCGGCCGGGGCCAGCAGCGCCCCGAACACGCCCTGCAGGGCGCGGGCCGCCACCAGCAGCTCGAACCCGGGGGCCAGCCCGCCGAGCACCGAGGCGGCCGCGAAGCCGACCAGGCCGACGAGGAAGGCGCGCTTGCGTCCGAAGAGGTCCGACAGGCGTCCACCGAGCAGCAGCAGGCTGCCGAAGGCGAGCGCGTAGGCGGTGACGATCCACTGGCGCTGCGCGTCGTCGAAGCCCAGGTCGGCCTGGGCCGAGGGCAGGGCGATGTTCACGATCGAGTTGTCGAGGATGACCATGAGCTGGGCGATCCCGATCACAGCCAGGATCAGCCAGCGCCGCCGGTCCGGCGACGCAGGTGCTTCGACAGGAGAGCTCACGAGGCGTACGACCGTTCTGAGCGGAATACGGGGTTCGATCGGATCGGGAACGACGCTGTCCCCGGGCGTTCTCGACGCTATGACCTCGAGCGCTGTTGATGTCCAGCCGATTCCCGGCCGCGGGTGTGAATCGACCGACGGTCCAGGGGGCACGCTGGCCCCATGGAGTACACGAAGCTCGGTGCGACCGGTCTCGACGTCTCCCGGGTGTGCCTGGGGTGCATGAGCTACGGCGAGCCGAACGACCGCTGGCCCTGGGCGCTGCCCGCCGACCAGGCCGAGCCGTTCTTCCGCCAGGCGCTCGACGCCGGCATCAACTTCTTCGACACCGCCGACGTCTACTCTCAGGGCACGTCGGAGGAGATCACCGGACGGTGGCTGAACAAGCACGCCGACCGCGACGAGATCGTCGTCGCCACCAAGGTCTTCAACCGGATGCGGAAGGGGCCGAACGGGGGCGGCCTGTCGCGCAAGGCGATCATGACGGGCATCGACGCCTCGCTGCGGCGCCTGGGCATGGACTACGTGGACCTCTACCAGATCCACCGCTGGGACTACGGGACCCCGATCGAGGAGACCCTCGAGGCGCTGCACGACGTGGTCAAGGCGGGCAAGGCCCGCTACATCGGCGCGTCGTCGATGTGGGCCTGGCAGTTCGCGAAGGCGCTGCACCTGCAGGACGGCAACGGCTGGACCCGGTTCGCGACGATGCAGGACCACTACAACCTGCTCTACCGCGAGGAGGAGCGCGAGATGCTCCCGCTCTGCGGCGACGAGGGCGTCGGGTCCATCCCCTGGAGCCCCCTGGCGCGCGGGAAGCTGACCCGCGACTGGGACTCCTCGACCACCCGGGGCGAGACCGACGAGTTCGGCAAGACGCTCTACCGCGACACCGACCGCTACATCGTCGAGAAGGTCGCCGAGGTGGCCGAGAAGCGCGGGGTGTCCCGGGCGCAGGTCGCGCTCGCGTGGACGCTGACCAACCCGGTCGTCGACTCGCCGATCATCGGCGCGACGAAGTCGCACCACCTCGACGACGCCGTCGCGGCCGTCGAGCTGCGCCTGGACGACGACGAGATCGCCGGTCTCGAGGAGCGTTACGAGCCCCGCGGGGTCGCCGGGCACCAGTGAGGGGAGTCAGCTCCCGGCCAGCGCCGCCCGCACGTCGGTCTTGAGGATCTTCCCGACGGTCGAGCGCGGGAGCGTGTCCCAGAACTCGATCTGCTTCGGCGTCTTGACGCTGCCGATCCGGCCCTTGACGAAGGCCATGAGGTCGTCGCCCGAGACGTCGGTGCCGCCCACACGCTCGACCACCGCGGTGACGCGCTCGCCCCACTTCTCGTCGGGCAGGCCGATCACCGCGCAGTCACGCACGGCGGGGTGGGCCATGAGCGCCTGCTCGACCTCGGCGGAGTAGACGTTGAACCCGCCGGAGATGACCATGTCCTTGGCGCGGTCGACGATGAACAGGAAGCCGTCGGCGTCGAGGTAGCCGATGTCACCGGTGTGGTGCCAGCCGTGCGCCGAGACCTCGGCGGTGGCCTCCGGGTTGCGGTAGTAGCCGGCCATCACCAGCGACCCGCGGACGACGATCTCGCCGCGCTCGCCGCGGGGCAGCAGCTCCCCGTCCCGGGACATGATCGCCACGGTGACCAGGGGTGACGGGCGACCGGCCGAGGCGAGGCGCTCCGTCGCGATGCTCCCGTCGGCACGGCGGTGCTCGGCCGGCGACATCGTCGACACCATCATCGGCGCCTCGGACTGCCCGAACAGCTGCGCCATCGGCCCGATCCGCTCGAGCGCCTCCTCGAGCCGCGCCACCGACATCGGTGCCGCGCCGTACCAGAAGCACTGCAGGGAGCCCAGGTCCCGCGACGGGAGGTCGGGATGGCCCAGGACCATGTAGATCAGCGTCGGCGGCAGGAACGTGTGCGTCACGCGGTGGTGCTCGATCAGCTCGAGGAACCGCGCGACGTCGGGCTTCGCCATCACGACGATCTCCCCGCCGAGCGCCATGACCGGGAAGCACAGCACCCCGGCGGCGTGGGTCAGCGGCGCGAGGGCAAGGTAGACCGGCCGGTCCGCGAACGGATAGCTCATCAGCGTGACCGCGGACATCGTCTCGAGGTTCCGGTCGGTGAGCATCACGCCCTTGGGCCGCCCCGTGGTCCCGCCGGTGCCCACGAGGGCGACGACGTCGTCGGGCGGCGGCGCCTCCGCCGGCGGGTCGTTCTCGGCGGCCGCGAGCCAGTCGGCGAACGACGGCGTCGCGCCGCGCGGGCCGTCGAGGCACACGATCGTCCGCAGCTGGGGCAGGGCGCCCGCGATCGCGTCCACGAGCTCGCCGAACGAGCCCTGGTGGATCAGCGCGGCGCAGTCGAACAGGTCCAGCAGCTCGCGGTTCTCGTCGCCGGCGTTGCGCGGGTTGATGGGGCACCACACCGCCCCGGCGCGCGCGACGCCGAACACGCACGCGAACGCGACCGGGTCGTTCGCCGACAGGATGCCGACCTTGTCGCCGGGTCGGACGCCCGAGCGCAGCAGGGCCCGGGCGACCCGGTGGCTCAGGGCGACGACCTCGCGGTAGGACAGCGTCGCGCCGTCGAGGGTCAGGCAGGGGGCCTCGGGGTCGATCGAGGCTCCCTTGTCCAGCCAGGACGTCAGGGCCACGACTACATGCCCATCCCACCGTCGACCGGCAGGCCGACGCCGTTGACGAACCGGGCGGCGTCCGACGCGAGGAAGACCACCGCGTCGGCGATGTCGGACACCTCGGCGAGGCGGCCGGACGGGGTCAGTTCGACGACCGCGGCGACGGCGGCGTCCGGGCTCTCGAAGAGGCCCAGCCCGGAGGTCTCGACCGCGAGCTTCACGCCCATGTCGGTGGGCACGAGACCGGGATAGAGGCAGTTGACGCGCACGCCGTAGCCGAGCTTGCCCGACTCCATCGCCGCGACGCGGGTGAGCCGGTCGACGCCGGACTTCGTGGCCGAGTAGCCCGCGATGGCCGGGAACGCGATCGTCGCGGCGACCGACGCCACGTTGATGACCGCGCCGCCCGCGCCCGCGGCACCGCCGGGGCGCATCGCGCGGAACGCGTGCTTGATGCCGAGCATCGTGCCCAGCAGGTTGACCTCGAGCATGCGCCGGACGTCGTCGGGCTCGGTGTCGACGAGCAGCGAGGTGACCTCGAGACCGGCGTTGTTGACCACGACGTCGAGCCCGCCGAGCTCGGCGACGGTGTGCGCCACGGCGGACTCCCACGCGGCGTCGTCGGTGACGTCGAGCGCGACGAAGCGCGCGCCGGGGATCTCGCCGGCGGTCTGCTCACCGACGTCCTTGAGGACGTCGGCCAGCATCACCGAGGCGCCGACCGCCGCCATGGCGCGCCCCATCCCGGCGCCGAGGCCGCGGGCGCCGCCGGTGATCAGCACCCTCCGGCCGGCGAGTTCGTCACTCATCCGTCGTCCTTCCCGCCGGCGCCCCTGCCGGCCGACCCGTGATCGTGCTTCGCTGCTGCGACGCAGATCACAACGTAGGGACGGCTTTGGACAGTCGTCAAGATTTCCCCGGACGGCTGTCCAGGCTCGGTACGGTGAGGCGTCCCGACCTCGACGGGAGATCCAGCCCGTGGCCCGCAGGACCGACTCGACGGCGCCGGCCGACCGCAGCGCGCGGCGGCGGGCGGACAGGATCGACGAGCGCCGACGCGCGCTCGCCGACGCCGCGCTGCTGACGCTCTCCGAGCTCGGCTACGCGCGGACGAGCCTGCGCGAGATCGCGCAGAACTCGGCGTTCTCGCACGGCGTCCTGCACTACTACTTCCGCGACAAGGTCGACCTGATCACCTACTGCGTGCGGCAGTACAAGACGCACTGCGTCGAGCGCTACGACGGCATCGTGGCGACCGCCGCGAGCCCGGAGGACCTGCTGGACGGCGTCGCCGAGGGCCTCGCGGCGACGCTCGAGCAGGACGCGCTGCTGCACCGCCTCTGGTACGACCTGCGCACCCAGTCGCTGTTCGAGGAGTCGTTCCGCGCCGACGTCGCGGCGATCGACGGCAGCCTCGAGCGCATGATCTGGCGGACCGTCGAGGCGTACGCCCGCCTCGTCGGCGCCGCACCGGCCTGCCCGCCGTCGTTCGCCTACGCCACGGTCGACGGCCTGTTCCACCAGGCGCTCCAGCGCCACCTCGCCGGCGCGGCCGACGCGCTCGACGTCCTGCGCGCGGGGGTCCGGCGCCAGCTGGCGACCCTGGTCGCCTGAGGTCTCACGCCCCGCTCGGCGCGGCCCCCGAGGCGACGCGCTTGCGCAGCTCGCCGACCTCCGTGGGATCGAACCCGTGGGCGGTCAGCCACGTCCGGACCGCCTCGCCCTCGGGGTGACGGGTGGGCACCACGTTGTAGACGTAGTTGAGCTGGCGGGACGCGGCCTCGCGCTCGAGGTGCTCCAGCACGAAGGCGCCGACGCCGGTGCCGCGCGCGTCCGGGGTGGTCACGATGAGGATCTCGGCATCGCCCCAGGTGTCGTCCAGGCGCCCGTAGCCGAGCGCGCTGCCGGCGTCGTCCTCCACCCGCCACCACGCGTCACCCAGGGGGTGGCCCACCTCGGGGTAGCCCAGACCGAACAGCGTCGGCGGCAGGTCACCGAGCGCCGCGGCCTTGTCCTGGTCCCAGCGGGGCTCCTGCTCGGCGATCCAGTGCCACGTCATCGTGTCGCCCTCCCCAAAGTTCTACAGCTCTATGCATCGACGTCGGATTCTCGTAGAGTGTGGCCCGCACGACAAGGGAGGACCACCACCGTGACCGTTCTCGACGACGCGCCCGCCGCATCTCACCCCGAGACCGTTCCCCAGGTCGACTTCGACACCGATCCGGAGCGCTACCGCCACTGGCGGCTCGAGGTCGACGGCGCGACGGCGTGGGTCTACCTCGACGTCGCCGAGGACGGCGGCCTCGTCCCGGGCTACGAGCTCAAGCTCAACTCGTACGACCTCGGCGTCGACATCGAGCTCTACGACATCACGCAGCGCCTGCGCTTCGAGCACCCCGAGGTGCGCAGCGTGGTGCTCACCAGCGGCAAGGACTCGAACTTCTGCGCCGGCGCGAACATCCGGATGCTCGCCCAGTCGAGCCACCCGTGGAAGGTGAACTTCTGCAAGTTCACCAACGAGACGCGCAACGGCATCGAGGACATGACCGCGCACTCCGGTCAGACCTGGGTGGCGGCGCTCAACGGCACGGCCGCCGGCGGCGGGTACGAGATGGCCCTGGCCTGCGAGACGATTCTCCTGGTCAACGACCGGTCGAGCACCGTCGCCCTGCCCGAGGTGCCGCTGCTCGGGGTCCTCCCCGGCACCGGTGGGCTCACCCGCGTCACCGACAAGCGCCACGTCCGCAAGGACCGGGCCGACATCTTCGCCACGAAGTCCGAGGGCTTCCAGGGTCCGAAGGCCGTGGAGTGGAAGCTCGTCGACGAGACGGTCTCGCGCAAGCAGTGGGACGAGACGGTGCGCGCGCGGGCGGCGGAGGCCGCCGAGGGATCGCACCGGCCCGTCGACGGCCGGGGCATCGCCCTGCCGCCCCTGCACCGGGAGGTCACCGAGGACTCCATCACCTACCCGAACGTCCGGTGCGAGATCGACCGTGACGCCCGCACCGCGACGATCACCGTGCTCGGTCCCGAGCCCGGGACCGTGCCCGAGTCGCTGGAGCGCATCCACGCCCTCGGCGCCGACTTCTGGCCGCTGGCCATGACCCGCGAGCTCGACGACCTCATCCTGCGGCTGCGCACCAACGAGCTCGAGATCGGCACGTGGCTGGTCCGCACGCAGGGCTCGGTCGAGGGCGCGCTGGCCTTCGAGGCGGTCATCACCGAGCACTCCGGCTCCGACTGGCTGGTCAACGAGATCCGCCACTACTTCAAGCGGACGCTCAAGCGCCTCGACGTCACCAGCCGCAGCCTCATCGCGCTCATCGAGCCCGGCAGCTGCTTCGCCGGCGCCCTGCTGGAGCTCGCGCTGGCCTGCGATCGCCAGTACATGCTCGAGGGCATCTTCGAGGACGCCGACGAGGAGCAGGAGGCGGCCCAGATCGTCCTCACCGGGTCGAACTTCGGCGCGTTCCCGATGGGCAACGGCCTGACCCGGCTGGCGTCGCGGTTCTACGGCGACGACGAGCACGTGGCGGAGCTGCACGAGCGCGTGGGCGAGCGCCTCACCGGCGCCGACGCCGAGGAGGCGGGCCTGGTCACCGACGCCCCCGACGACATCGACTGGGAGGACGAGATCCGCATCCTGCTCGAGGAGCGGGCCTCGTTGTCCCCGGACGCGCTGACCGGCATGGAGGCCAACCACCGGTTCGTCGGCCCTGAGACCATGGAGACGCGGATCTTCGGTCGGCTCACCGCGTGGCAGAACTGGATCTTCGTCCGCCCCAACGCCAGCGGACCCGACGGCGCCCTGCGCAAGTACGGCACGGGCCGCAAGGCCGACTTCGACCGGAAGCGAGTCTGAGATGACCTCCGCACGCCCGAAGATCGACTTCGACGCCAAGATCCCCAACAATGTCGACCTCGCCTCCGACCGCAAGCTCCAACGGGCCCTCGAGCGCTGGCAGCCCAACTTCCTCGACTGGTGGGGCGACATGGGCCCCGCGGTCGACACCAAGGACGTCTACCTGCGCACCGCCGTCGACGTCGGCCGCGAGGGGTGGGCGCACTTCGACCACGTGCCGATGAACGAGTACCGGTGGGGCGTCTTCCTCTCCGAGCACGACCCGGACCGCAAGATCGCGTTCGGTGAGCACAAGGGCGAGCCGGTGTGGCAGGAGGTGCCCGGCGAGTACCGCGCCGACCTGCAGCGCCTCATCGTCATCCAGGGCGACACCGAGCCCGCGTCGGTCGAGCAGCAGCGCTTCCTCGGCGCCACCGCGCCCTCGCTCTACGACATGCGCAACCTCTTCCAGGTCAACGTGGAGGAGGGTCGGCACCTCTGGGCGATGGTCTATCTGCTGCACGCCTACTTCGGCCGGGCCGGCCGCGAGGAGGCCGACCAGCTGCTGGCCCGCAACTCCGGCTCGGACGACTCGCCGCGCATCCTCGGGGCCTTCAACGAGGAGACCCCGGACTGGCTGTCGTTCTTCATGTTCACCTACTTCACCGACCGGGACGGCAAGTACCAGCTCGGGACGCTGAAGGAGTCGGGCTTCGACCCGCTGTCGCGGACCTGCGAGTTCATGCTCAAGGAGGAGGCCCACCACATGTTCGTGGGCACCACCGGCATCGACCGCGTGGTCACCCGCACCGCGCAGCTGATGACCGAGCACGACTCGGACGAGGTCGCGGGGGCCGGCGGCATCCCGCTCGACATGATCCAGAAGTACATCAACTTCCACTACACGGTCTCGCTCGACCTGTTCGGCAACGAGTCGTCCACCAACGCCGCCAACTACTTCACCGCCGGGCTCAAGGGCCGCTGGCAGGAGGAGCGGCGCAAGGACGACCACGTGCTCAGCGACGACGCCGGCGCCGTGGACGCCGTGCGCGACGGGTCGATCACCACCAACGAGGTGCCGGCGCTGCTGGCGCTCAACCAGGACCTGCGCAGCGAGTACATCGGCGACTGCCGCGGCGGTCTCAAGCGCTGGAACCGGATCCTCGAGAAGCACGGCATCGACGCGCGGCTCTCGCTGCCGCACGTCGGCTTCAACCGGCAGGTCGGGGCGTTCGCGGGCCAGCACATCTCGCCCGAAGGCAAGATGATGTCCGCGGAGGAGTGGGCGGCGAACGAGAGCCGCTGGCTGCCGACCGACGTCGACAAGACCCACGTCCGCGGCCTCATGCACCCCGTCCTCGAGCCGGGGAAGATCGCGAGCTGGATCGCGCCGCCGAACAACGGGATCAACGACAAGCCCGTCGACTTCGAGTACGTGCACTTCAACTAGGGCGGTGAGCACTCCAGCGGCACGGCCACCGTCAGGCCGTCCCGGCGACGTTGAGGACGGTGACGCTGCCGTCGTTGAGGTTGGTGACGTAGGCCTGGCGTCCGTCGGGAGTGATGGCGACGGACGTCGGGCCGCGTCCCACCGGCACGTTCGCCGTGATCGACAGGGTCGTGGTGTCGAGCACCTGGATCGCGTTCGCGTCGACCGTGGCGAGGTAGGCGTGCCTGCCGTCGGCGCTGAGCGTGATGTCCTGGGGATGGCTCGCCGTGGTGATCGTGCCGACGACCGCACCGGTGTCGATGTTGGTCACCGACACCGAACTGTCGTCGTAGTTGACGTTGAACACCAACGGCTGCGTCGGGTGGCGCACGATGGAGTGCGGGCTGCGGCCCACGGGGGTCGTGCCGAGCACGCGGTCGCCGTTCGTGTCGATCGTGGTGACCACGTTCGATTCGTGGTTGGCCGCGTAGAGCCGGGTGCCGTCCGGCGAGATGTCCAGCCAGTGCGGGTTCGGCGCGACGGAGACCGTGTCGACGACCTGGTTCGTCCCGGTGTCGGCCACGGTGATCGAGCCGGAGTCGTGGTTGGGCACGTAGAGGCGGCGGCCGTCGGGGGACAGGACCAGGGCGAACGGCCGTTTCCCGGTCGGGATGCGGGCGGTGATCGCGGCGCTCGACGTGTCGATCACGGCGACCTCGTTGAGCGTGTAGTCCTGGTTGAAGACGCTGACGTAGGCCCGTGCGCTGTCCGGCGAGAAGGCGACGAACTGCGGTCCGCCGTCGGGCACGGGGATGGTGCCGATGGGCTGGTTGCGCGTCGTGTCGAACACCGTGATCACGCCCGCGGCACGGTTGGCGATGTAGGCGAACCGGCCGTTCGGCGCGACCTGCATGTAGCCGGGGGTGGACCCCACCACCACGGTGCCGCCGACCGTGGGCCGGGGAACGCTGGTCGCAGGCTTGCGCGGCCCGTCGAGGTTGATCGGGCCACCGGGAGCGGCGGCCCCGGTCGTGTCACCACCGCCACCGCGGACCAGCAGGACGACCCCCATGCTCGCGACGGCGAGCAGCAGCACGGCGATCGCGAGGAGGGCACCGGTGCGCACCCCGCGGCCCCGCGGTGTGCCGTCGGGCCCGAACCCGGACCGGGGCGCGGGTCCGGGCGGGGGTGGGCTCGGCGGTGGCGCCGAGAACGAGCCGTGCGGTCCCGACGGCGGTCCCTGGCGGGGTGGTCCTCCGGTCGGCGTCCAAGGCGCGGGGGCGTCGAGCACCCCCACGCCGGAGCCGCCCCACCGCGACGGGTCGACCTGCTCGGTCGGCCCTTCCGGGGTGGGCGTCGAGAACGGGGCGCCCGGACTGGCGGTCGACGTGGTGGCGGCCGATACCGAGGTCGCCGGCATCGGCAGGTGCTGGGTGCGGTCCTCGACGGGTTCCGCGGGCCGGGGCACCGCCACCGGGCGGGGTGCCGCGACGGTGTCCGCGGAGCCGGTCGCCGTGTCGCCGGACGCGGCTCGGGAGCGGTGGACCGCCGCCTGCGCCGCCGCAGCGAACTCGCCGGCCGTCGCGTAGCGGTCGTCGGGGTCCTTCGCCATCCCGCGCACGATCACGTCGTCGAGAGCCGCCGGCACCTCGGGACGGATCTCACTGGCGTGGCGGGGCGCCAGGTAGAGGTGTCCGTACATCTGCGTGGGGAAGTCGTCGCCCGGGAAGGGCTTGGACGTGGTGACGCACTCGAAGAGGGTGCAGGCCAGCGAGTAGACGTCGGTGCGGGCGTCGACGGGCCGGTTCTCGAACCTCTCGGGGGCCATGTAGTCGAGCGTCCCGAGAGTCACGCCGGTCATCGTCAGGCGCGTGCGGCGGTGGCCCACGGCGTGGGCGAGACCGAAGTCGATGACGTAGACGAAGTCCTTCGCGGTGGTGACCAGGATGTTCGACGGCTTGACGTCGCGGTGCACCAGCTCCTCGGCGTGCGCGGCGTCGAGCGCGTCCGCGACCTGCTCGACGACGCTCACCGCCCGCGCGGGCGCCAACGGGCCGCTCTGCGCGAGCAGTGCGGCCAGGCTCTGGCCGTCGACGAGGCGCATGTCGATGTAGAGCCGGCCGTCGATCTCGCCGTAGTCGTGGATCGGGATGACGTGCGGGTCGCGCAGGCGCGCCACGGCGTACGACTCCCGGCGGAATCGCTGCTGGAACTCCGGATCCTTGGCGAGGGCCTCGGGGAGCAGCTTGAGAGCGACGTCCCGGTCGCGATCCGTGTCGTGGGCGCGGACGACCTGCCCCATGCCCCCCGCGCCGATCTGCGCGACGATCTCGTACCGACCGAACCGCTCCATCGCCTGCTCCCCCTCGATGTTCCCGACCGGCTACGTCAGGACGATCTGGCCGCCGTCGACCCGGACTCCGCGTGCCGGCAGTGCGCGGGGTGCGGGGCCGTGGGCCACGGAGCCGTCCAGGTGGAAGCGACTTCCGTGGCACGGGCACTCGATGACCCCGTCCGCGACCCGGTTGACGATGCAGCCCGTGTGCGTGCACTCGGCGGAGAAGCCGCGGTAGTCCCCGGTCGTCGGTTGGGTCACGACGAGCTGGAGGGCGTCGAACACCGCCCCACCGCCGACCGGCACCTCACCCGCGGCGCCGACGACGGTGCCCGTGCCGCCCCCGGCGCCACCGGTGGTCGCCGGCGGTCCGACGACGGCCGGAGGGCCCACGACGCCCGGCGCCGGGTCGTGCGGGGGTGGCGGCGGGCTCGGGGCCCCGCACGCGGTGACGACGAGACCTGCGGTCGCGCCCAGCAGGAGGCCGCGCCGGGTCACCGGCGCCTCGTCGGTGCCGTCGGCGTCCATCCCGCCCCCCTCGGATACGCCCTCCGCCCTGGCGCATCCCGCGGACCTTTCCCCCAGGTCACTCACATAGTGTTACGACAAGGCGGCCTTTTCTTGGGCCGAACGAGGGATATCTCCCGATTCGATGGGACAGAATGTCCCGACTCTGTCAACGAACCACCGACCGACGCCCACGGACCACCGCGTCGTTGCTCGTCCGGGGGTTCGCCCACCAGGGGTCCGGGTGGTAGTGATCGGCACCACGATGACGGGAGAAGCCATGGCGGAGCTGTTCAACGCGACCGAGTACCTCGTCGGCCGCCGCCTCGGGGCGGGTGACGGCGACCGGGTGGCCGTGCGGGCGCCGTCGCGCTCGCTGACCTACGCCGAGCTCGACGCCGAGATCGGCCGGGTCGCGGCGGGGCTGGCGGCGCTGGGCGTGCACCCCGAGCAGCGGGTCGTGCTGTGCATGGTCGACGAGGTCGAGCTGTTCACCGGCATCCTCGCGACGATGCGGCTGGGCGCGGTCGCCGTGCCGGTGTCGACGATGCTGCGCGGGCCGGAGCTGGCGGTGCTGGTGGCCGACTCGCGCAGCCGCCTGCTGCTGTGCTCGGCGGAGTTCGCCGACACCTCCCGGATGGCCGTGGCCCAGGCGCGGGAGAAGGGCGGGGACGTCTCGGAGGTCGTCGTCACCGGCGACGACCCGTCCGGCTTCGGCGCCGCGGTGGGCGCCCGGACGTGGGCCGAGATGCTGGCCGCGGGGGAGGCGCTCGGCGGGACCCCGCCGGCGTACGACACGTGGGACGAGTCGCAGGCGCTGTGGCTCTACACCTCGGGCACCACCGGCAAGCCGAAGGCGGCGATGCACCGGCACGCCGACATCCGCACGGTGTGCGAGACCTACGGCCAGCAGGTGCTCGGCATCGAGCGGGACGACCTCTGCCTGTCGGTGGCGAAGCTGTTCTTCGCCTACGGCATCGGCAACTCGATGTTCTTCCCGCTCTCGGTCGGCGCGGGCGCGGTGCTCGAGCCGTCCCGGCCGTCGCCGACCCTGCTCGCAGACCTCGCGTCGCGCCACCGGGTGACGATGTTCTTCGGCACCCCGAGCTCGTACGGCCCGCTGCTCGCCGCCGCGGAATCCGGCCAGGTCGACCCGGCCGCGTTCGCGACCGTGCGCCGGGGCGCCTCGGCGGGCGAGGCGCTGCCGGCCCGCATGGTCAACGGGATGCGGGACCGCTACGGCGTCGAGGTGCTCGACGGCATCGGGTCCACCGAGGCCCTGCACATCTACCTGTCGAACCGGCCCGGCGAGGTCGTGCCCGGCACCTCCGGCGTCCCCGTCCCCGGTTACGACGTCGAGATCCGCGGCACCGACGGCCGCCCGGTGCCCGACGGCGAGACCGGCACGCTCTACGTCCGCGGCGACTCGATCTGCACCGGCTACTGGTGCCGCACCGCGACCAATCGCCTCGTGTTCGAGGGTGAGTGGCTGCGCACCGGCGACACCTACGTGCGCAACGCCGACGGCACCTACACGTGCCTCGGGCGCACCGACGACGTCCTCAAGGTCGGCGGCATCTGGGTGACGCCGGCCGAGGTCGAGGAGCGGCTCGTCTCGCACCCGTCGGTGGCCGACGTGGTGGTCGTCGCGGTCCTCGACGACGACGGGCTCGATCTCCCGGTGGCCTGTGTCGTCCCGCGCGAGGGCCACACCGTCGACCCCGAGGCGCTGGTGGCGTGGTGTCGCGAGGGCCTCGCGTCGTTCAAGCGGCCGCGCCACGTCATCGCCATCGACGAGGTGCCGCGCACGGCCACCGGCAAGGTCCAGCGCTTCCGTCTGCGCGAGCTCGCCGCCGAGAAGCTCGCCGGGACGCGCGCGAGCGCCGACGCCACGCTGGAGGCGGCGCACTGATGGCGGGTCGACGCAGCGAGCAGACCGACCCCCTGGCGACGGCCGACCAGCCGCCGACCGAGGGCGAGCCCGCCTACGAGCCCGAGGTCGAGCCCGGCGGCGACGTGCCCGGCGCGGTGCTCGGCTCCGACCACGAGGAGCCGATCGACGGTCCCGAGCCGGACGCCTGAGCGGGGCGTCGTCGAACGTCACGATCCCGCGGTCTCGGGCTCCCACACCGGAGCCGAGCCGCCGTCGTCGAGAGCGCGCCAGACGAGCCCGGCCGAGACGGGCCCGGGTGCGGACAGCACGCCGTGGACCCGTGCGAGCTGCGCGACCAGCCACTCCGGGTCCCGGCCGTGCATCGCGGCCTCGCAGCGCAGCACGGCGGTGAGGAGGTCGCCGCCCCGACCGGCCCGCCACCGGGCCAGCGAGGCGCCGAGCACGTGCGCCGTCGCGGCGAGGACGGCCAGGTCCTCGGGGCGGACGTCGGGCAGGGTGACGCGGTCGCGCTCGCGCAGGATCGGGCGGGTCGCCGCCGACCACGCCCGTAGCGCCCAGCCCCCGGCCACGGGATCCGGCGGGCTCGCGCCGTCGGCCTCGGTCTCGCGCACGGTGAGCAGCAGCCCGGAGACCTGACCCAGCGCCGTCACCCACTCCCGGCGGCTCCCGGGCGGCGCGGTCGTGTCGTCGTCCATGGTCGCCCCCCCGGTGGTCGTCGAGCACGCGACGGTACGGAGACGGAGCACCGCGCGACGTCGGGGAGCGCCCCTGAGAACAGGCTGGTCAGGCGGCGGCCTGGGGGTACCAGGCGCTGATCTCGAGGTCGACCTCGGCGAGGTCGGGGTGGCCGAACAGCAGCGACTCGTCGGGGCTGAGGCGCTGGGGCCGGCGGCCGCCGGTCGGGCAGCCGTCCTCGTGGCGGACCGGGTAGAGCTTCCACACGCGGACCGAGTCGCAGTAGTGGCACTCACCAGTGATCATCGTCGGTACTCCGGGCACGTCGGCGGCGGGGGAGCGGTGTCCGCACGCCGACGTGGGGCGCGGCACCGCGTGCCAGTGTGGTGCCCGCCCGTGCGTCCCCGACCCCGTTCCGTGACCGCGCCCACCTGTGACGCGCGTCAGTCCTACGTGAGCGAACTTCGGGGCTATGGCCCCGAAGTTCGCTCACGTATCGGAGGTCAGCGGCCCTCGAGCTCCGCCAGGGCGGTCTCGGCCTGCTCGATGATGGCGGGCGGGCCGGTGACCTCGTCGGGGTCGGCGTCGGCGCCCATGTCGCCCGCGCGGTAACGGGTCCAGACGCCCGCGTGGATGCACGCGGCCCGCCAGCGCGCGAACGCGAGGTAGTAGGCGATGTCGACGTCGCCGAGGCCGCGCGCCGCGGTGTAGCGCTCGATCAGCTCGCCGCGGGTGGGGTAGCCGCCGGCCGGGGTCGGGCTGGAGAGGGCCTCCGCGACGGTGTCGCCGGGCTCGCTCCACGACACGAGCAGGTGCCCGAGGTCGCAGAGCGGGTCGCCGATCGTCGCGAGCTCCCAGTCGAACACCGCCACCGCGTGCCCGTCGGGGTCGTAGGCGATGTTGCCGGGCCGGAAGTCGCCGTGGACGATCCCGACCTCGCCCTCGGGCACGCGCGCGGCGAGCGCGTCGTGGGTGGCGTCGAGGGCCGAGAGGTCCTCCATCGCCGACGAGTGCGCCTGCCGGTGCCAGCGCTTGAGCTGGCGCTCGACGAAGTTGCCGGGGCGGGCGAGGTCGTCGAGACCCACGGCGGCCGGCTCGACCGCGTGCAGCGCGGCGAGGACGTCGACCGTCGACGTGCCGACGTTCGTGCGGGCCTTCTCCGGGACCGCGGCGCCGGACTCGGTGTCGTTGAGGACCTTGCCCGCCGCGAAGTCCATGACGTAGAGGTCGGCACCCCAGACGTCGTAGTCGTCACAGAACGCGCGCGGCGTCGGGACCGGGACGTCCGTCGGGTTGAGCGCCGCGAGGAAGCGCCACTCGCGACCCATGTCGTGGGCCGTCTCCAGCACGCCGCCCAGCGGCGGGCGGCGCAGCGCCCACGCGTGCCCGGCGTCGTCGGTGACGCGGAAGGTGAGGTTCGAGCGCCCGCCCGCGATGCGGGTGAACGTGAGGTCGCCGTCGATCTCGTCGATGTGCGACCGGAACCAGGCGACGACGGCATCGGGGATCTGATCGTCGCTCACGCGGCACCTCCGGGACGCAGGACGATCTTGCCGACCTGGGCGTTGGACTCGAGATAGGTGTGGGCGTCGACGACCTGGTCCAGGCCGTCGAACACGCGGTCCACCTGAGGGGCGAAGGATCCGTCGCGCAGGCCGGCGCCGACGAAGGCGCCGGCGCGGCGCAGCCGCTGCTCGTCGTGGGTCATCGCGAACAACGTATAGGCGCGCATCCAGAGGTCCGGCAGCGTCTCCGCCGGGAACGGCGTCGGCTGCCCGGAGAGCAGCCCGTGGATGGTCAGCACGCCGCCCGGGGCGGTGACCTTCGCGAGGTCCGCCACGCCGGGCCCGGCGACCGCGTCGAAGACGTGCTCGCAGCCCCGCCCGCCGGTGATCTCTCCGACGCGCTCGACGAGGTCCTCCTCGCCGGCGGCGACGACGTGCGCGGCGCCCGCGGCCTGCAGCGCCGGGGCCTTGCTGCTCGAGCGGCTCGTGGCGATCGGGACCGCGCCGACCCGGTGGGCGACGGCCAGCGACGCGAGCCCGACGCTGGACGTCGCCGCGGTGATCAGCACGTGGTCGCCGGGGCGCAGCCCGCCCGTCTCGACCAGCCCGCCGTAGGCGACGAGGAACGGCATCCACACCGCGGCGCCGTCGACCCAGCTCGTCTCCGCGGGCAGCGGCACGACCGCCCTGGCCGGGACGACGGCGCGGTCGGCGTAGACGCCGTAGTCGTTCATGGAGAACGCCGGGACGACGCTGACGCGGTCGCCCACCGACCAGCGGGTGACACCCTCGCCGAGCGCGGCGACGGTGCCCGAGCACTCGTAGCCCAGCCGGGCCGGGAGCCGGGTCTCCTCGATGTAGGTGCCGCGCCGGAACATCGACTCGGCCCGGTTGAGGCCGATCGCGGCGACGTCGACGGCCACCTCGCCCGGCCCCGGGGACGGGTCCGATCCCTCCTCGATCCGCAGCACCTCGGGCTCGCCGAGCTCGGAGAACCGCACCGTCCTCGCCATGCCCGCAGCATGCCGTCCCGACGATCACCCCGCAGCCCTTGCCCCGCGGCGCCGCGAGGTCCAGGCTGACGTGTGACCGGATCTCACATCTGGTCACGAGTCACGAGGAGGGCCCGTGAGCCGGGTGACGCGGATGCTCGACGCGGCGGGCGACCTGCTGGTCGCGCACTCCTACCGGCGGGTGACCGTCGACGACGTGGCCCGGCGCGCGGACGTCGGCAAGGGCACCGTCTACCTGCACTTCGCGAGCAAGCTCGACCTGTTCGCCGCGGTGCTGGTGCGCGAGTCGGTCGACGTCACCCGCGAGCTGCTCGACGCCCTGCGCGCCGACCCGGCCCAGGCGGCGCTCGACGCCACGCTGCGGGCGTCGTTCCTGGCCGTGCAGCGCCGGCCGCTGACCCGCGCGCTGCTCGCGGGTGATGTCGAGCTGCTCGGCGCGATCGCCACCGACACCAAGGCCGGGCTCGAGATCGTCACCGACAAGTCGGCGTTCGCCGCGGAGCACTTCGCGCTGCTGCACCGGCACGGCCTGCTCGCCGACGACCCCGCGACGACGCCGGACCTGACCTACCGGCTCGGCGCGTCGATGATCGGCTTCTTCCTCGACCACCTCGTCCCGGCCGCGGCCGGGATGGACGTGACGGCCCGGGCCGACGCCCTCGCCGCCGTCGTCCGGGCGGGCTTCACCCCGCCCGGCGAGCCCGCCCCGGCCGCGCTCGCGGCCGCCGCCGACGGGCTCGCCGCGCTCTACGAACGCACCCTCGACCACCTCACCGCGGCCCTCCCGGAGGAGCCATGAGCACCGACGCGTCGCTGCTGGATCGCGACCTGCCCCCCGACATCGCCGACCTGCCCGCCGTCCTCGACTGGCTCGCCCACCTGCGGGCGGACGCCCCCGTGTGGCGCGACCGCTACGGGATGCACCACGTGACCCGCGCCGCCGACGTCGAGCGCGTGCTGCACGACGTCGCGACGTTCAGCTCCGACTTCTCGGCGGTGATGCCGGGATCGGAGCAGATGACCAAGGGCATGCTGACGCGCATCGACCCGCCGGAGCACAAGGCGTTGCGGCACCTCGTCAGCGCGTCGTTCACCCCGCGCCGCGTCGCCGGGCTCGAGCCGCGGATCCGGGAGCTGTGCGGGGAGATGCTGCCCGCGGCGCCCGCCTCCTTCGACCTGGTCGACGAGCTGGCGTTCCCGCTGCCGGTCACCGTCATCGCCGAGATGCTCGGCCTCCCGGCCGCCGACCGCGGCCGGTTCCGCGCGTGGGCCGACGGGCTGTTCTCGATGCAGGTGGACGACCCCAAGGAGGCGATGAACGACCCGCGCGTGGCGGACGCGATGGGGGAGATCACCGGCTACCTCGGCGACTGGTGCCGTGCCCGGCGGGCCGACCCGGCCGACGACCTGATCTCCGCGCTCGTCACCACCGAGGTCGACGGGCGGCGCCTCGACGACGAGGAGGCCGCGAACTTCTCGACGCTGCTGTTGTTCGCCGGGCACATCACGACGACGCTGCTGCTCGGCAACGCGGTCCGGGTGCTGGACGCGAACCCGGGCGCGTGGGAGGCCCTGCGCGCCGACCCGGCGACGATCCCGGCGACCGTCGAGGAGGTCCTGCGCCTGCGACCGCCGTTCCCGCTCACCGCGCGGGCCACCACGGCCGACGTCGAGATCGGGGGCGTCACCGTGCCGGCCCGGTCGGTGGTGATGCCCTGGCTCCTCTCGGCCACCCACGACCCCGACGCGCACCCCGACCCCGAGCGGTTCGACCCCGCGCGCACCGGGATCGGCGGCGGCGCCCAGACGGCGTTCGGCCACGGCATCCACTTCTGCCTCGGCGCCCCCCTCGCCCGTCTCGAGGCGCGTGTCGCGCTCGAGGAGATGACCGCTCGCTACGCTCGGCTGTCCGTGGGTGACGGGGACCAACGGCCGTACACGGGTCGTGTGCTCGGGACGCGCCGGCTGCCCGTGGTGGCGACCTGAACGAGTGACGCGCGCCCCTGGTGACCGAACGTCGACTACTAGTCACGATCGGTCACTATGTGGGCGTGTCCCGCGCCGCGCTCGCCCGCCTCGTCCTCGGCATCGCCGTCGCCGTCAGTGCGGCCGCCGCCGTGCTGACGTTGGCGACGCTGCGCGTCCCCGCCACGACCGACAGCCCCTCGGCGCCGACGCCCGCGTCGGACCCCGCGGCCGCGCTCTCCGACCTGCGCGCCGCGCCCGAGGGGGAGCGGGTCGTCGTGGTCCGGGTCATCGACGCCGTCACGTTCGATGCGCGCCTGCCCGACGGTGGCCCGGTGATCCGCGTCCGCGCGCTCGGCGTGCAGCCGCCCGGCACCTGCTACGACGCCCAGGCCACCGCGTTCGCGTCGCGGGTGCTCGACCGCCGTGCGGTGACGCTCACCGGCGACCGCGCGAGCGACCGGTTCGACCGGCGCCTGGCGTCGGTGGCGATGAGCGGCGGCGCCGACTACGCCGTCCTCGCCGCCGAGGCCGGCATCGCCCGCGCCTACGCCACCGACGCCGCGCCGGCCGCCATGCCCGCAGTCCGCGCCGCGCAGGACCGCGCACGCCTCGCCGAGCGCGGCGTCTGGGGCCCGCCCTGCCTCGGCGCCGCGACCCCGAACGACACGCGGTCCGCGGCGGGCACCGCGACCGACGCCGTCCGCTCCTCGCGCTCCGACGCCGCGGGTGGGCGCTGAGCGGGCTCCGGGCCCGGGGGAGCGAAGGACGCCCTCGCTGCGTGGGGCGCAGTCAGGGCGTCCCTCGGTCCACGCCACGCCGCCGGGCCCGGGGGAGCGAAGGACGCCCTCGCTGCGTGGGACGCAGTCAAGGCGTCCCTCGGTCCACGCCACGCCACACCACGCCGACGCGCCGCTCACTCGCCCGGACGCGGGCGAAACGGTCAGACGACCTTGCCGGGGTTGAGGATGCCGTGCGGGTCGAGGGCCGCCTTGACCGCGCGCTGCATCGCGAGGACCTCCGGGCTCTGCTCGCGCTCGAGACCGTCGCGCTTGAGCAGGCCGACGCCGTGCTCGCCGGTGACGGTGCCGCCGAGGGCGAGCGCGTCGGCGAGGATCTCCTCGAACGCCGCCTGGGCGCGCCGCCGCGCCGGCTCGTCGCCGATCGGGGTGATCAGCAGCGGGTGCAGGTTGCCGTCGCCGGCGTGGGCGAGGTTCGCGATCGTCGTCTCGTACCGCCGCCCGATGTCCTGGATGCGCCCGAGCATCTCGGGCACCGCGGCGCGCGGGACGCAGACGTCCTCGGTGAGTACCGGCCCCAGCCGCTCCAGCGCCGGGTAGGCCAGCCGGCGCGCGGCGAAGAGCGCGTCGGCCTCCTCGGCGTCGGCGGCCTGCGCGGCGAACGTGGCCCCGGCCGCCTCGAAGTGCCGCAGCATCTCGCCCGCCTCGGCGTCGCCGGCCGCCCCCGGCGCGTCCGAACGGCCCAGCAGCACGACGTCGGCCTCGGCGGCGAGCCCCATGTTCTTCCAGGCGTCGACGGCCTCGAGGCAGGTGCGGTCGACGAGCTCGAGCGCGGACGGCGTCAGCCCGGCCGCGGTGATCGCGGCGACCGCGCGCCCCGCGTCGACGACGGAGTCGAAGTACCCGGCGACGGTGTGCTCCGGCGCGCGGGCGGGCCGCAGCTTGACGGTGACCTCGGTGATCACGCCGAGGGTGCCCTCCGAGCCGACCATCAGCCCGGCCAGGTCGAGGCCCGCGACGCCCTT
The DNA here is from genome assembly GCF_030269665.1 of Actinomycetospora sp. NBRC 106375. Lineage (GTDB taxonomy): Bacteria > Actinomycetota > Actinomycetes > Mycobacteriales > Pseudonocardiaceae > Actinomycetospora. Next base: position 35,000 of record NZ_BSTS01000009.1, on the reverse strand, counting down.
GGCGGTGCGCCGCCCGAGGCGCACCAGCTCGCCGAGCCCGTTGACGACCTGCACCCCGAGCACGTAGTCGCGGGTCACGCCGTACTTGACGCAGCACAGCCCGCCGGCGTTGGTGGCGACGTTGCCGCCGATCGTCGACCAGGGCGAGCTCGCCGGGTCCGGCGGGTACCAGAGGCCCTGCTCGGCACAGGTCGCGCGCAGGTCGTCGTTGACGACACCGGGCTGCACGACGGCCAGGCGCTCGGCCGGGTCGATCTCGACGACGTCGGTCATGTGCTCGGTGGACAGGACGACGCTGCCCTCGGAAGCGTTCGCCCCGCCGGACAGCCCGGTGCCCGCACCCCGCGGCACGACCGGGGCGCGGTGGGAGAGGCAGGCACGCACCACGGCCTGGCACTGCTGCGCGTCGGTCGGACGCACCACCGCCACCGGCAGCGCGTGCGGCGCCCACTCCGCGTCGTCGTGGGCGTAGCTCGCCAGCACGTCGGGGTCGTCGAGCACCCGGCCGGCGGGCAGCGCGCCGTGCAGGGCGTCGACGACGGGTGCCCTCGAGATCGTGGTCACGGCGCCTCCTCGAGCGGTGACGACATCGGGGCCCACGGTAACGCCGCGACGGGCCCCGAGGCGTCAGACGATCACGAGGTGCAGCAGCCAGAACGCGGCCGCGGCGACGACCGCGGCCGCCGGGAGGGTGAGCACCCAGGCGACCGCGATGTTGCCCGCGACGTTCCACCGCACGGCCGAGACCCGGCGGGTGGCGCCGACGCCCAGGATCGACGCGGTGATCGTCTGCGTGGTGGAGATCGGCGCGGAGAAGGCGAACGCCGTCGTGTAGAGCACGGCCGACGCGGTCGTCTCGGCGGCGAACCCGCGCGGCGGGTCGAGGTCGATGATGCGCCGGCCGAGGGTGCGCATGATCCGCCAGCCGCCGGAGTACGTGCCCGCCGACAGCGCGCCCGCCGAGAGCAGCACGACCCACCACGGCACCTCGAAGCCCTGGTGGTAGCCCCCGACCACGAGCGCCAGCACGATCACGCCCATCGTCTTCTGGGCGTCCTGCAGGCCGTGCCCGAGCGCCATCGCCGCCGCGGACACCGTCTGGGCGTGCCGGAAGCCGGAGGTGACCCGACGGGGGCGCCCGTACCGGAACGCCCAGAGGATGCCGGTCATCAGCAGCCCGGCCAGGACGAACCCGACGACCGGTGAGAGCACCATCGGGATGATCACCTTCTCGACGACCCCGTCCCACTGCACGGTGCCCGCCGCGGCGAGCGCGGCACCGACGAGGCCACCGATCAGGGCGTGCGACGATGACGACGGCAGCCCGAACCACCACGTCACGAGGTTCCAGGCGATCGCCCCGATGATGGCGGCGAGCACGACGACGAGGCCACCGATGCCCTGGGGCGGGTCGATGATCCCGCTGCCCACGGTGGAGGCGACCTCGGTGCCGAGGAACGCTCCGATCAGGTTCATCACCGCGGCCATCAGCAGCGCCGTCCGCGGCGCGAGGGCCCGGGTGGCGACCGAGGTCGCGATGGCGTTGGCCGCGTCGTGGAAGCCGTTGGTGTAGTCGAACGCGAGCGCTGCCGCGACCACCACGACGATCACGGCGAGCTCCACGTCAGGACTCCTTGACCGCGATGCTCTCGACGGTGTTCGCGACCGTCTCGAAGGCGTCGGCGGCCTGTTCGAGGACCTCGACGACCTCCTTGAGCTTCAGGACGGTCAGCACGTCCGACGGCGGGGCGTCGTCCGGTGGCGCCAGGAGCTCGCCGAGCAGGGCGCGGTAGACGTCGTCCGCCTCGTTCTCCAGGGAGTTGACGTGGATCCAGTACGGCTGGAGCTTGTCGACCTTCTCGAGCTTCGGCATCGCCTCGGCGGTGGCGGCGGCCGCGCGCCGGAGGATCTCGACCTGCTTCGGGATGCCCGTCGGCAGCTCGTCGAGCCGGTAGAGCACGATCCGGTCGGCGGCCTCCTCGACGGCGTCGAGGACGTCGTCGAGGGAGGAGGCGAGCCGGTAGATGTCCTCGCGGTCGAACGGCGTCACGAAGGTCGAGTTCAGCTTGACCAGGATCTCGTGGGTCACGCTGTCGCCGTCGTGCTCGGTGTCCTTGACCTTCGCGGCGAGCGCCGGGCGGGCGTCGGAACCGGCGGACACCAGATCGTCCAGCAGATCGATCCCGATCACGATGTTCTCGGCGGCCCGGGTGAAGAGTGGGTAGAAGCCACGCTCGTGGGGCGTCAGGCGGAAAGCCATCGCGCGATGGTAGGCGTCGGCACCGGGGCACCTGCGGGTACTCCGGGTCCATGAGCCCCACGAACACCGAGCAACGTGTGGCGGTGCTCCTCGCACCCGAGCGCATCGCCGTCGAGTCCCGTCCCGTGCCGGACCCCGGCCCGGGCGAGGTGCAGGTGGCGGTCCGGGCCGTGAGCGTCTGCGGCTCCGACGTGCACTACTACGACCACGGGCGCATCGGCGGCTTCGTCATGCACGGGCCGCTCGTGCTCGGCCACGAGACCTCCGGGGTGGTCAGCGCGGTCGGCGACGGGGTCGAGGCGCCGGCCGTCGGGACGCGGGTGGCCCTCGAGCCCCAGCGCAACTGCGGGCGCTGCGAGCAGTGCGTCCGCGGGCGCTACCACCTCTGCCCGTGGATCGAGTTCTTCGCGACGCCGCCGGTCGACGGGTCGTTCGCCCAGTACGTGACGGTGCCGGCGCACCGCGCCCATCCCGTGCCGGACACCCTCTCCGACGACGCCGCCGCGATGATCGAGCCCCTGGCCGTGGCCGTGCACGCCGCCGGCAAGGCGGACATCGGGCCCGGGACCCGTGTGCTCGTCACCGGCGGCGGGCCGGTCGGCCTGCTCTGCCTGCAGGTCGCGCGCGCCTGCGGGGCGGCCCACGTGACGGTCTCCGACCCCGTCGCGCACCGCCGGGAGGTGGCGACGGGCTTCGGCGCCGACACCGCCGTCGACCCGGGCGCCGGGACGGACCTCCCGCCCGCCGACGTCGTCCTGGAGTGCAGCGGCGTGCAGGCCGCCCTCGACCTCGCGATCGCCGCGACGGCGCCCGCCGCGACCGTCGTCCTCGTCGGCACCGGGGCGCAGGTGACGCTGCCGCTCGACGTGGTGCAGGCGCGGGAGCTCACCGTGAAGGGAACCTTCCGCTATGCCCACGTCTACCCGGCGGCGATCGCGCTCGCGGCCTCGGGTGCGGTGCGCCTCGACGACATGGTCACCTCGCACCACGACCTCGACGGCGCCGTCGACGCGCTGCTCGCCGCGCGCCGGGACCCGGGCGCCATCAAGGCGGTGGTGCGGCCGGGCTGATGTGAGCGGACTTCCCGGTCAGGACCGGGAGTTCCACTCACGAGGTCACGCGGCGAGGCTGCTGACCGCCTCGCCGGCGCGGCGGGCGATGCCCTCAGAAGTCGCGGGCGACCTCGTGGGGCATGCCCCGGGTGATCCGGCGCAGCTGCACGCGGCGGGCGAAGCGGATGGCCGGCCGGATGCCGAGCTGCACGCTGCCGATCACGAACAGCGTCACGCCCAGGTCGAACAGCTCGTGCCAGTAGAAGGCGACGCTGCGGACGGTGAAGAACAGGCAGATGCCGATGTCGTTGATGATGCTCATCAGCTCGTAGCGCTGGCGCAGGACGAGCTCCTGGGAGCCGATCGTCAGCGTGAGCGGTGCGCCCCCCGTCGCCGTCGGGGTCGTCGGTGTCACCGGTGCCGTCGGCCGTCTGCGGGTTCATGAGGCCCGAGATGGGTGATTCCGCGCTCCGGCAAACGTCACCCGACCCGGACCTCGACGCGGCGGCTCGCGTCGAGTGTCGCCAGCGGCCGGGCCGGGCCGACCCCGACCGCGGTGAGACGTCCGGTGGGCACCCCGGCGGCCTCCAGACGCCGGACGATCTCCTGGGCCCGCTGCTCGGAGAGCTGTTGCGCGCCGCCGGTCTGCTCGCCGATCGGGGCGGTGTGGCCCTCGACGGTGACCCGCGGGCCGGGTGTCGCCGCCAGCACGGCGGCGAGCCGCCCGATCGACCCGGCGGTGTCGGCGTTCGGGGCCGCGGAGTCGGCCGCGAAGCGCAGGGGGGCGGCGGCGAGGACCTCGTCGATCGTCGACTGGAGCACCGCCACGTCGGGGGTCGGCGCGGTGCGTGCCGCGGCGGACCGTCCGGAGGGCGTCGCGGCGGCAGGTGGGGCGGCGGGCGGCGCAGCGGAGGCGGGCGTGGGGGCGTCGGACCGGGTCGCGGTGACGGCCACCGCGACCCCGCCCGCGGCGAGGACGGCGATCAGGGCGAGGAGCAGCAGCAGGCCTCGGCGCCCCGCGCGGCGCACCGCGTGGGTGCCACCGCCCGCGCGTCCCGTGCCGCCCCACCAGTGCGCGCCGCCGGGACGGTCGGTGACGCGCCCGCGGTGGTGCCCTCCACCTGTCACCGGCGCGTCACCCCCTTCCCACCTCGCTCCGCGTCGAGCGGTGCGCGCACTGTGCCCGCTTCGTGCCCCGACGCGCCCGTGCGTTCCCGAGAAGCGGCCGGACGGCCCTGCAGTGCTGCGGCGACCGGCGTACCTGGACGCACACCGGGCACCAGAGCACCAAAGATCGCTCATGGGGGGTGGGTCGCGGGAGGCGGCGAACCGGTGACGCGGGAGGATCGCGCGCTGTGAGCAACCGATGACCTCCCCGAACGCCGAGCCGGCCCTGCGCGTCCTGCGCCGCGAGGACGTGCTGGCCGCGGCGGCCGACGTCGACCCCGTCGCGAGCGTCGAGGCGACGCTGCTCGCCCACGCGCGGGGCGCGACGACGCTGCCCGACGAGGCCTACCTGCCCTGGCACACGCCGTCCTCCGGCGTCTTCGCCCGCAGCCTCGCCCTGCCCGGCGCCGTGTGGGTCGACCGCCCGGCCGTGGGCCTCAAGGTGATCAACTCGAGCCTCGACAACCCGTCCCGCGGGCTGCCGCGGGCGCAGGGCTGGACGTTCCTGTTCGACCCGGACACCGCGCGACCGGTGGCGATGCTCGAGGCCGCGTGGATCTCGGCGACCCGCACCGCGGCCTACACGGTGCTCTCCGCGCGCCGCCTCGCCGCGCCCGACGTCGGTCGCATCGCCGTCCTCGGCTGCGGCGCCCTCGCCGAGTCGCACCTCGACCTGCTGGCGCGCGAGTACCCCGGGGCGTCCGTGGTGGTCCACGACGTCGACCCCGCCCGGGCCCGGTCGTTCGCCGCGCTGCGCCGCGCCGACGTCGCCGATGACCCGCGCGCGGCGGTCGAGGGCGCCGGCCTGGTCGTCTGCACCACCACGACGACCACCGGCTACCTCGCCCTCGACTGGTTCGCGCCCGGTGCGCTGATCGCGCACGTCTCGCTCGACGACGTCCTGCCCGAGGTCGTCACCGGTGCCGACCTGGTGGTGGTCGACGACTGGGACCTCGTCGCGGCCGACGACCGGCGCCTGCTCGGGCGGATGCTGCGCGAGGGCACGCTCGCGGGGCCGGGGGAGACGCGGCCCGGCGCGCGGACGGTCGACGCGACGATGGCCGAGATCGTCGCCGGCACCCACCCCGGACGGGCGGACGCGTCGGACGTCGTCCTGTCGAACCCCTTCGGCATGGGCGTCCTCGACGTCGCCCTCGCCGCCGACGTCCACGACGCCGCCCTCGCCCGCGACCTCGGCACGGTCATCGAGCCGTAGTCCTCCGTGAGCAGTTGGCGCCCCTCCCGGGGCGCCAACTGCTCACATACCTACTCGGCGCCCGTGCGGGGGGTCAGGCCGGCGGCGCGGATGCCGGCGACGACGGCCTCCTCGTCGGCGGTCGACGCGTCGCCGCTCGCGCCCACCGCGCCCAGCAGCGTCCCGGCGTCGTCGTGCACGAACACCCCGCCCGGCACCGAGAACACCTTGCCGCCGGCCAGCGACGCCACCGAGGTGAAGAACTCCGCCGAGTCGGCGGCACGGGCCGCGATCGCCCGGCTGTCCATCCCGAGACCGAGGACGCCGTAGGCCTTCGCCGTCGCCACGTCGGGACGCAGGAACCCCGACCCGTCCTCGCGCCCGAGGGCGACGAGCGCGCCGCCCGGGTCGAGCACGGCGACCGTGAGCGGCTTGAACCCCTGCGCGCGGGCGTGCGCGAGGGCGGCGGACACGACGGTCTGGGCCTGCTCGAGGCTGATGCTCATGGCCGGTGCCGTACCCGGCGAGGGACCCCGACTATCACCGGACGCCGGACCGGGCGGCCCCGCTCGCCGGACCCCCCGCCGAGCCCGTTCGGGGGACGGAGACCGGCGCTCCCGCGTCACCCACCGTTCGTCCGCGGTCACCGACGGCTCACCGCGGGACACGGCGGCTGCTCAGGACGGGGGTGATCAGGGTCGACTAGGGTGGACGCGTCCGTCACGGAGGGAGGGACGGCGGTGGAGTCACGGTTCGGCGCTCCGGCGCACGACGTGTCCGAGGCTCCCGCAGCTACCATCACGCCCCGCGCGACCCCCGCCGTCCCCGAGGCGCCGCCCGTCCCCGGCCCCCTGGACGGCTTCGAGGAGGGCGTGGTCATCTGCGACCGGGCCGGCGTCGTCCGCGCGGCCAACCCGGCGGCGCAGGAGCTCCTGCCGCACCTGCGCGTCGGCGAGATCATCGACGTGGCGCGCTGCGAGGTCCTCGCGCGGGCCGTGCGCGAGGGCGAGCCGGAGGGCTTCGAGGCCGTCGTCGAGCACGCCACCGGTGAGCGCCACGTGCGCGGGCGCCGCGGCACGGCCATCGGCCCGGTCCCGCCGCTCCCGCCGGCGACCCGCGAGGGCGACCGGTACTGGTACCTGCGCGACGTCTCCGACGAGCAGGCCCGCACCGACTCGCTGCTGGCCGCCCAGGAGCGTGCCGCGTTCCTCGCCGAGGCCGGCCGCGCCCTGCACGGCGTGCTGCACCTCGACCGCACCGCCCGTCGGGTGGTCGCCCTGGCGGTGCCGCGCCTGGCCGCGGGCGCGGTGCTGGTCGTGCGCCACGACGACACCGTCACCTGGGCGGCCGCGGAGCTCGGCGGTGGGCGGCCCCGGATCGGCCACGGTGCGGCCGCCGACCTCCACCGTGTGCCGCACCTCGCGGCCGTGCTCGCGGGCGAGGGCGACGGCAGCGGCGACCCCCGGGTGGACGACGAGATCGCGACGCTGACCGGGCGCCGGTCGGCCCCGGGCGAGGCGTCGCGGCGCGTGTGCCCGGTGCCAATCACCGGTGTCGTCGAGGCGTGCGTCGTGCTCACCGATCCGCGCGTCGCCGCCGACGAGGTCGACCGGGACGTCCTCGCCGCGGCGGAGGAGGACCTGCTCTCCTCCTACGTCGCCCGCGCCGGCACCGCCCTGGCCGCGGCCGCACTGCACGAGGAGCAGTCCCACCTCGGCACCGTGCTGCAGGAGAGCCTCGCCGCGCCGCGGCTGCCCGAGACGCCCGGCGTGCTCTGGGGCGCGGCCTACCGCCCCGCCCGCGAGACGATGCGCGTCGGCGGCGACTTCTACGAGGTCGTGGGCACCAGCGAGCGGCCCGCGTTCCTGCTCGGCGACGTGTGCGGCAAGGGCATCGAGGCCGCGGTCCTGTCCGGGCGGGTGCGCCAGTCGTGGCACGCGCTGCGCCTGCTCGAGGACCGGCCCGGCCACATCCTCCCGCTGCTCAACACCGCCCTGCTCGACGCCGTCGCCACCCGCGACGAGGATCCGCGCTTCGCGACGATGGTGCTCGGCGACGCCCGTCCGGCCGACGACGGCACTGTCGAGCTGCGCCTGGCCACGGGCGGGCACCCGCCGCCGCTCGTGCTGCGCGCCGACGGCGAGGTCGAGGCCGTGCCGGTGGCGGGCATGCTCGTCGGCGGGATCCGCGAGGCCCGCTTCGGCGAGGCCGAGGTGGGCCTCGGGCCGGGTGACACGTGCCTGCTCTACAGCGACGGCGTGCTCGAGGCCCGCGGCTCCGGCGACTTCTTCGGCGAGGAGCGCCTCGCCGCCGCCCTGCCGCCCTGCGCCGGCGCCCCGCCGCAGGTGCTCTGCGAGCACCTCGAGCAGGTGGTCGTCTCGTGGCTCGACGGGCACGACCACGACGACGTCGCGATGCTGGCGATCCAGGCACCGCACGGCCCGGGGAGCCCGGCATGACCGACATCGGCGCCCGCCGCACCGCCTATCTCGAGCGGCTCGCGGCCGCCGACGAGGCCGGCGCGGTCGCGGTGGCCGTCGATGCCCTGGACGCGGGCGTCGATCCCGAGTCCGTCCTGCTCGACGTCGTCGCCGCGGCCCAGCGCGAGGTCGGCGATCGCTGGGCCGCGGGGGAGTGGACCGTCGTCCAGGAGCACGTGGCCACCCACATCAGCGAGCGGGTCGTGGCCGCGGTCGCCCGGCACGCGCCCGCGCCGCGGCCCGGTGGCACGGGCACGGTCGCCGTCGCCTGCCTCGACGGCGAGTGGCACGGGCTGCCGGCGCGGCTGCTCGCCGAGGTCCTGACCCGCCACGGCTGGTCGGTGGAGTTCCTCGGGGCGTCGGTGCCCGCCGCCCAGCTCGCCACGCACGTGCACCGCGTCGGACCGGACGTCGTCGCGATCTCCAGCTCGCTGCCCTCGCGGCTGCCCGCGGCGCGGCGGATGGTCGAGGCCTGCCGGGCCACGGGCACGCCGGTGCTCGCCGGGGGACCCGCCTTCGGCGCGGACGGCCGCTGGGCGCGCGCGGTGGGCGCCGACGGCTGGGCCCCCGACGCCCGCGCCGCCGCCGCGATGCTCGCCGCGGACCCGGACGGACCGTGGCACGCCGACGCGGCCGAGGGCGGCGCGACCGCGGGCGACCGCACCGGCCGCGAGGAGCAGGGCGTGCTGCACGCCCGCCGCGCCGAGCTCGTCCGCCTCGCCGCCGCGGCGGCCCGTCCCGACGACGGCGACCCGACCGACGAGCTCGCCGACGACCTCGGCCACCTCGTCGACTTCCTCGCCGCCGCGGTCTTCGTCGACGACCCGGCGCTGTTCGACGGGTTCGTCTCCTGGGTGGGCTCGGTCGCGATCCCGGCCGGGCTGCGGGTGGCCGAGCTCGCGCCGGTGCTCGACGCCCTCGCGGCCGCGCTGGCAGACTCCCCGCGCACGGTTCGGCTCCTCCGTGAAGCCCACGGAGGCCTGCCCGCCCCGGTGGGGTGAGAGAGGCGCGATGACCGAGCTGACCATCCGCACCGAGCGCAGCGACGCCGCCACCGTCGTGGTCGTGGGCGGGGACCTCGACTACGACAGCCACGGTCGCCTCGACGACGCCGTCGGCGACGCGCTCGGGCAGCCGACGTCCGAGCTCGTCCTCGACCTCGAAGCGGTCACCTACTGCGACTCCTGCGGCCTCCGGGTGCTCATCGGCGCCCACCGCCGCGCCGAGGAGGTCGGTGCCTCCTTCGCGCTGCGCGGGGTGCACGGCCAGCCCGCCCGCGCGCTCAAGCTCACGGGGCTCGACCAGGTCTTCGGCTAGCCGATCACCTCGTCCGCCACCCACCGCGCGACGCCCCCGGGCCACGGCGCCGGCAGGCTCAGGACGACGTGGGTGACCCCGGCCCCGACGGCCTCCTCGACGGCCTTGCGGGTCTCCTCCGGGCGGTCGTAGGACACCGGCAGGACGACCGAGCGCGTGATCTCCGCCGGGTCGCGGCCGATCTCCGCGCAGTAGCGGTCGAGCAGGGCGCTGCGCTCGACGACGTCGGCGATGTCGCCGCCGGGGATGTTCCAGCGGTCCGCGTGCCGCGCGACGACGCGCAGGGTCGTCGCCGCGCGGCCCCCGACGAGGATCGGCGGGTGGGGGCGCTGGACGGGCTTCGGGTTGCCGAACGCGCCGGTCAGCTGCACCGCCGAGCCGTGGAAGTCGAACGGCTCGTCCGCGGTCCACAGCTGCTTGATCACGGTGCAGGCCTCGTCGAGGGCGACCACCGAGTCGCCGAAGTCGTGGTACGGCAGCCCGTGGGCGTCGTACTCCCGCCGGGCCCACGGGATGCTCGGGCGCGATCCGGCGCCGATCCCGAGCTCGAGCCGCCCGCGGGAGACGACGTCGACGGTCGTCGCGATCTTGGCGAGGACGGCGGGCGGCCGGAAGCGGTTGCTCGTCACGAGCAGGCCGAGGCGCAGGCGCTCGGTCTGCGCGGCCATCGCCGCGAGCAGCGTCCAGCCCTCGAGGATCGGACCGTCGATGTCCCCGGCGATCGGCAGGAGGTGGTCGAACAGCCACGCGTGCTCGATCTCGGGCACGGCGTCGGCCTCGCGCCAGACGCGCAGGACGTCGTCGTAGGCGACCTGCTGCGGTGCGGTCGCGATCCCGAAGCTGACGGTGGGTGCCATGGGAGTCCTCCGGGGCGGGCGGCACGAGACGGAACTTTGTTCCGCCTACGATACGGAACAACGTTCCGGTGTGCCAGGCCCCGGGACTACCGCGCCTCGACGAAGGCGAAGAACGTCGCCGACCACCGGTCCGCGGCGTCGACGTGCGGGCCGTGGCCCGACTCCTCGAAGATCTCGATCTCGGCGCGTCCCCCGGCCGCCCGGTAGGCCTCCATCACGTCGCGGATCTGCGTGACCATCGGCTGCGGCGGGAAGACGTCCGCGCCGGGCCAGCCGGGCACGACGCCGCCGGCGCCGAGGGTGCCGAGCTCGAGCGCCGAGCCGTCGGCGACCACCACGTCCCGGCCCCCGTGGGTCCACAGCACCGGCGGCTTGTCGGGCAACGTGGGCAGCCACGACCAGTCGCAATACTTCGGGGACAGGGCGTTGAGCAGGCCGCGTGTGCCCGGCGCCGCCCCGGGCCAGTGCTCCGAGGGCACCGCGTCGCCGGGATAGCCGTCGTCCGAGATCGTCGTCAGCAGGATCTCGTCGACGAGGACGTCCTCGCGGTCGCGGGGCTCGCGGTGCCCGGCGCGCCAGTACGTCGCGTTCATGACCGCGCGGGGCGAGAGCGGGCTGTCCTCGGTGCGGTCGCGGTCCCGGAGCCGCTGCACGAACTCCGGGTTGGCGACACCCGCCCCGGAGCCCGCGACGTCGGGCCAGCACGGGGTGCCGTCGCGGTGGACGCCGCCGAACCCGTACGGCGAGACCGGGTCGAGGAAGGTCAGAGACGCCACCGGCCGCGCGCGGGCGACCAGCGCGATCGCCGCGCCCGCGGTGGACCAGCCGACGAGGTGCGGCGGCCGGTCGACGCCGAGCGCGTCGAGGAAGCCGACGAGGTCGTCCGCCCAGTCGCCGAGGCCCCGGGTCGCGTCGATCGGCGCGGGCTCGCTGCGCCCGAAGCAGCGCATGTCCGGGGCGAGCAGCCGCCAGCGGTCCGGGGCGCCGGGCATGAGGTGCTCGAAGAACCGGCCGGTGGAGAGGTTGCCGTGCACGAACACGACCGGCTCGCCGTCCGACGGTCCGGACTCGAGGTAGTGCGTGCGGGTGCGGCCCTGGACCTCGGCGGCCCGGACGCCGGGCAGGAGATCCATCAGGTCACCGCACCGCCGCGTCGAGCTCCGCTGCGCTCCGTCTCCGGGAGCCGCGCCAGCAGCGCGTCGACGTCGGTGCCCCGCGGCAGCGTGCCGAAGGCGTACCCGCTCTCGCCGGTCACGCGCGCCGCGACGTAGGCGTCGGCGACCGACGCGGGGGCGTGCCGCACCAGCAGCGCGCCCGAGAGCAGCACCGCCATCCGCTCGGTGAGCCGCCGGGCGCTGCGCTCGTCGGCGTGGGCGAGCTCGGCCTCGACCTCCTTGCGCCCGGCGTCGATCCGGTCGTCGACACCCGAGACCTCGGCCCGCCACGCCTCCAGCGACGCCGGCTCGCGGGCCAGGATGCGCAGCAGGTCGAGCGCGTTGACGTTGCCCGAGCCCTCCCAGATGGAGTTCAGCGGCGACTCGCGGAACAGCCGCGGCATCCCCGACTCCTCGACGTAGCCGTTGCCGCCGAGGCACTCCAGCGCCTCGCCGACCACGGCCGTCTGGCGCTTGCAGATCCAGTACTTGCCGAGTGTGACGCCGATCCGCCGGAACGCGGCCTCGTGCTCGTCGGTGCCGGAGCGGTCCTGCGCCCCCGCCAGCCGCAGCGCCAGCGTCACCGCCGCCTCCGACTCGAGGGCCAGGTCGGCGAGCACCTCGCGCATGAGCGGCTGGGAGATCAGCGGGCGCCCGAACGCCGACCGGTACCGCGCGTGGTGCGCCGCGCGGGACACCGCGGTCCGCATGCCCGCCGCCGAGCCCAGCGCGTTGTCCAGCCGCGTGCAGGCGACCATCTCGATGATCGTGCGGACCCCGCGGCCCTCGTCGCCGACGCGCCAGGCCACGGTCTCGTCGAACTCCGGCTCGGACGAGGCGTTGGAGCGGTTCCCGAGCTTGTCCTTGAGGCGCTGGATGCGGAACGTGTTGCGCGTGCCGTCGGGCAGCACGCGCGGCACCAGGAAGCACGTGAGCCCGCCGGGTGCCTGCGCCAGCACGAGGAACAGGTCGCACATCGGGGCGCTGGTGAACCACTTGTGGCCGGTGAGCCGGTAGTGGTCCCCCTCGGGACGGGCCACGGTGGCGTTGGCGCGGACGTCCGAGCCGCCCTGCTTCTCGGTCATGCCCATCCCGGCGAGCAGGCCGCGCTTGGCGTCCGGCGCCCGCAGACCCGGGTCGTACGCGCGGCTGGTCAGCCCGGGCCCGTACTGCGCGAGCAGCTCCGGCGCCGCGCGCAGGGCGGGCAGCACGGCGTAGGTCATGGAGATCGGGCAGCCGTGCCCGGCCTCGAGCTGCGACCAGGTGAGGAACCCGGCGGCGCGGGCGACGTGGGCGCCCGGCCGGTCGTCGGACTGCTCGGCCCACGGGGCGCCCGCGAAGCCGCGGCCCACGGCCTCGGTCAGCAGCGCGTGGTAGCCGGGGTCGTAGTCGACCTCGTCGACGCGGTGCCCGACGCGGTCGTGGGTGCGCAGCCGGGGCTCGTGGCGGTGGGCGGCGTCGGCCCACTCCTGCGCGCTCGCCGAGCCGGCGAGCCGCCCGATCTCGCCGAGCTCGTCGCGGTACCACCCGGCGCCCTCGCGCTCCAGGGCCTCGAGCAGCGGCGGGTCGGCGGCCACGTCGTGACCGACGAGGTCGGGGACCTGGTTGGTGACCTCATGCGTCGCGGACACGGGCGGATCCGACCACGCCGCGCGCCCGGCTGCCAGGTCCGGGCGCCGGCCCGCCGCGGGCCAGCGCGACGAGGGCCGGCCGGTCGAGCAGGTGGTAGACGCCCCGGCCGACCGCCTCGATGATGCCGCGCTGCCCGAGCGAGGCCAGCGCCTGGTTCACCGACTGGCGGGCGGCCCCGAGACGGCTCGCGACCTCGGCCTGGCGCAGCGGGACGACGACGAGGTCGGAGCCGGCCTGCTGGGAGGCGAGCAGGAACTTCGCCACCCGTCGCGTCACCGGCAGCAAGCCGAGGTCGGTCATCTGCTCGGTGAAGGCCTGCAGGCGCTCGGCGATGTGGCGGGCGATGGCGATCCCGAGCTCGCGGTCCGCCTCGAGCATCGCGGGCAGGACCGTCGCCGGGACGCGCAGCAGGCGGGTGCCGTCCACCAGGCCGCGCATCGTGGCGAAGTACGGGATGTCGGCGACCACGTTCTCGAGGCAGAGGCTCTCGTGCCGGCGGTCGCTGACGAAGTACAGCATCGACTCGGGGTCGGTCGGCTCCCCGCGCCAGGCGCCGACGCGGCCGTGCAGCAGCACGAAGAACGCGTCCGGCGCCTCGCCGGACCGGTAGAGCGCCTCGTCCCGCGCCAGGGTGACCACCGAGCAGGCGTCCGCGGCGGCGGCGACGTGCACCGCGGGGAGCCGCCGGAACCACTCGATCCCGGCGAGCTCCTCGACCTTCGGCCGCATGGCCGAACCGTAGCGTGGTTTGCGATCACCGTCTCGGGTCGCGGAGCGCGGATGCGATCAGGATCGGGAGGAGCTCCGGAGTCGCCGCCGCGCGCCCCGGCGCAGGCCCTGGCCGACCGACCGGATCGCGGGCGGGGTGCCCGGGCGGCGGGCGTAGCGCGGTGGCATGCCGAGCACCACCCAGCGCCGCAGCAGGCGCTCGGTCTCCGCCACGGGCCGCCCGGCGACGATCTCCTCGAACGCCGCGCGGTCGACGCGCTCGCCGGCCGAGGTGTACGAGCGCATCAGGCCGCTCTCGAAGGCGTACCACGCCGACGGGTAGCGGAAGACGAGGTGCACGTCGTCGGTGCCCGGCTCGACCCGGAAGAGCGGGTTGACCTGGAGGTCCCCGGCGCCGTGCGCCGGCGGGCCGGGCCGCGGGCCCGCGTCGTCGAACACCGTGGTGTCGCGCGAGCTGACGAGCCCGAGCCACTTCTGCTCGTCGAGCCGGGCGGGGTCGCGCTCGGCGCCCAGGTCCAGCCCGTGGCCGGCGCGGTAGGCCTCGATCAGCTCGTCCTCGCAGGTCAGACGGGCACGGGGCCCGTCCACGAGCGCGGCGTAGCCCTCCGGGGTGCGCTCGTGGGCACCGTCGTGGGGTTCGAGCCTCCGGTTGCCGACCCGGTCGATCACGATGGTGTCGTCGACCGCCACCCGACGCATCTCGTCGGCCGCACCCTGCTGGGCGTCGAAGAGGTGGAAGGCGTCCGAGCACAGCGACGCCGCGAAAAGCGGCCGCCGGCCAGCGGCTGGGTGGGCGTCGGGACGAAGGTCGGGGCGGTCCCGCACTCCGGGCAGCGCAGCACACCCTGGTCGGCGGGGTGCGCGAACAGCAAGGATTCGGACATCGCTCTCTTTCGTCGCACTATACGTTAGGCGCAATGGCTGTACATCGAGCGTACATCAGTGGGAGTGACCGGCGGCACACCCGGCCCCCTCGTTGGTCCGGACGGCCGTGCACCCTAGGCCGTGCTCTCCCGCGTCCCACGACCCCTTGTCGGCCCGCCCGATGACCGGGCACCGTGGGCCGCGTCACGGTGATCTCGAGGAGGAGCTCATGGCCGACGTCCCGTCGATGCGGGAACTGCTGGGCGACAACCCCCCACAGAACTGGGGGAAATGGGGGCCCGACGACGAGGTCGGATCGCTGAACTACCTCGACGCCGCGCAGGTCCTGCGGGGCGTGGGCAGCGTGCGCGACGGCCAGGTCTTCACGCTCCAGTGCCCGATGGGCCACCCGCACGGCGACCCGGTCTTCCCCGGCCGTGAGGGCATCAAGCGCGAGATGGTCTGGGACCAGGAGCTGTTCGACTCCGGCAACGGCCCGAGCTTCCCCGGCGGCCTGCGGGCCTCCGACGACAAGGCCGAGATCTTCCTCCAGGGCTCGTCGCAGTACGACGCGCTCGGGCACGCCTGGTACGACGACACGATCTGGAACGGGCGCTCGGCCGACACCACCAACGGCGGCGGCATGAGCTGGGCGTCGGTGCTGCCGATCGCGAACCGGGGCATCGCGGGGCGCGGCGTGCTGATCGACATGGCGCGCCATCGCGGCAAGGAGTGGCTGGACAAGGGCGAGACATTCACCCACCACGACCTCGAGGAGGCCGCGTCCCGGCAGGGCACCTCGATCGAGGACCGCGACATCGTCTGCATCCGCACCGGCTTCCTGAAGTACTTCTACGCGACGCCGACGGACGAGTTCTACGAGGGCTTCGTCGAGCCGGGACTGACCTACTCGCGCGAGCTGGTCGAGTGGTTCCAGGACAAGGAGATCCCGAACCTCGTCACCGACACGATCGCCAACGAGGTGACCTCCGACCCCGAGTCCGGGGTGCTCCTGCCGCTGCACGCGTCACTGCTGCGCAACCTCGGGGTGAGCCTCGCCGAGATCATCTGGCTGGACGACCTGGCCGACGCCTGCGCCGCCGACGGCCGCTGGGACTTCCTCTACACCGCGGCGCCGTTGAAGATCCACGAGGCCACCGGCGCCCCCGTCAACCCGGTGGTGATCCGCTGATGGGCACGTACGACGAGCGGCCGTGGTTGGCCCGCTACCGCGAGGACTACCCGGCCGACATCGAGGTCGAGTACCCGAGCGCGCTGCACATGTTCCGCGCCGCCCTCGAGCGCGGTCCCGACGTCGAGATCGTGCGCTACTTCGACGGCACGCTGACCATGCGCGAGCTCGACCGGCTCTCCGACCAGTTCGCGGTGGCGCTCGCGGACCGCGGGTTCGAGAAGGGCCACCGCCTCGCGACCTACCTGCAGAACATCCCGCAGGTGCTCATCGCGGTCATCGGCACGTGGAAGGCCGGCGGCATCGTCGTCTCGATCAACCCGATGAGCCGGGTCCGCGAGCTGACCACGCTGCTCTCCGACTGCGAGGCGACCGCCCTGCTCGCCGAGGAGGACCTCTTCGGCCAGGTTGCGGCCGAGGTCGTGCCGACGATCCCCTCGCTGCGCATCGCGTGGACGACCTCGCCCCTGGAGTACCAGACCCGCCACGACGAGCGGCTGTTCAAGGGCGTGGAGCGCACCCGCCACGAGGGCACCAAGGACCTCACCGAGGTCCTGGAGTCGGTGGGCGACCGCACGCCCGAGCCGGTGGAGCTCGACGGCGACGACGTCGCGTTCCTCGGCTACACCTCGGGCACCACGGGCCCGCCCAAGGGTGCGATGAACACCCACCGCAACATCGTGTTCAACGCCCAGACCTACCGGGACTGGATCCAGCTCGGCCGCGAGGACTCGATCTTCGGCGTGGCGCCGCTGTTCCACATCACCGGCGTCGTCGGGCACATGGCGATCGCGCTGCTGCTGCCGGCGCCGCTCGTGCTGGCCTACCGGTTCGAGCCGGGCGTCGTCATCGACGCCATCCGGGAGCACCGGCCCACGTTCTCCATCGGGTCGATCACCGTGTTCATCGCGATGATGAACGCGCCGAACGCCGACCGGGACGCCCTGTCGTCGATGGTCAAGGTCTACTCCGGGGGCGCGCCGATCCCGCCGTCGACGGTCAAGGCCTTCCAGGAGCAGTTCGGCCACTACATCCACAACTTCTACGGGCTCACCGAGACCAACTCGCCGTCCCACGGCGTCCCGCTCGGCGGTGACGCGCCGGTCGACGAGGCGTCGGGTGCGCTGTCGGTCGGCGTCCCGATCTTCTCGACCGTCGTGCGGATCATGCGCGACGACGGCAGCGACGCCGACCCCGGCGAGGTGGGCGAGATCGTCACCCGCGGCCCGCAGGTGGTCCCCGGCTACTGGAACAAGCCCGAGGAGACGCAGAACGCGCTGCGCGCCCCCGACGGGTCGGTCGAGCTCAAGACCGGCGACGTCGGCTACATGGACGCCCAGGGCTGGTTCTACGTCGTCGACCGCAAGAAGGACCAGATCAACGCCGGCGGCTACAAGGTCTGGCCGCGCGAGGTCGAGGACGTGCTCTACGAGCACCCTGCGGTCCGCGAGGCCGCCGTCGTCGGGGTGCCCGACGAGTACCGCGGCGAGACGGTGAAGGCGTTCGTGTCGCTGCGCCCGGGCCAGAGCGTCGAGCCCGACGAGCTCATCGCGTTCTGCAAGGAGCGGATGTCGGCGTACAAGTACCCGCGCCAGGTCGAGCTCATGGACGAGATCCCGAAGACCGTCACGGGGAAGCTGCTGCGCCGCGCCCTGCGGTCGTAGCGAGCACCCCGGGGGTTGCCGCGAACGTGCTGCTCGCTGCTTCTACGCGCGCGAACTCCCCGTTCGCGCCGGCCGGGCACGTCGGCGAGGATCGCGGGTGATGTCCCGGGTTCTCGCCGTCGTGCTGCTGGTCCTCGTGGCGGCGGGGTGCGCGGATGAGCCCGTCACCCCGCCGGCGCCCTCCCCGGACGCCGCCTTCGTCGCGGGGATGGTGCCCCACCACCAGCAGGCGCTGGAGCTGACGGCGATGGTGGGCGGGCGCGGGGCGTCGCCGGGGCTCGAGGCGGTCGCGCTGCGTATCGACCGCGACCAGGTCGAGGAGATCGGCCAGCTCCAGGGGCTGGCGCTGGCGCGCGGGCTGCCCGTCGTGCCCGCGCCGATGATGATGGGCATGGCCTCGCCGGCGACCCTCGCCGCGCTGCCCGGCCTGCGGGGCGCGGCGTTCGAGCGGCTCTGGCTCGACACGATGATCCGTCACCACGAGGGCGCGCTGGCGATGGCGCGCGATTACCTGGCGACCGGCACGGACGAGACGCTGCGGCGGTACAACCAGGCCCTGATCGCGTCGCAGTCCGCCGAGATCACCACGATGGCGCAGCTGAGGACTACCATCGCCGGGCCATGAGCCCGACGTCGTGGCCCGCGGTGCCGATGCTCTTCGTCGAGGTCGAGGGCGTGCTCCGCAAGACGCCCGACGACCTGGGACGCGACTGGCGCGGCCCGTTCGACATCGAGGTGTTCGGAGACGCCGTCGAGCGGCTGCGGCTGTGGAAGGGCGCGGGCGGGCGCGTCGTCGGCTTCAGCCAGCAGCCCGGCGTCGCGCTGGGGGAGACCGACGAGCAGACCGCGGTCCGCACCCTCTGGACGGTCCGCGAACGCGCCGCCAACCTGCTCGACCTCGTCGTGCACTGCCCCCACCACCCCGACGCGACCATGCCGGACCAGGCGCGGTGCTGGTGCCGCCTGCCCAAGCCCGGGATGCTGATCGCGGCGCAGCACGAGGTCTCCCTGCGCCAGCAGGAGCACTACCCGCTCTGGATGTCCCTGCTCGTCGCCCGCTCACCGGCCGCCCTCCAGGCCGCTGCGGACCTCGACCTGGACCACCTCGACGGCGACGCCTGGCGCCGCGACGGGGGAGCGGTGGCGGCGGACTGAGACCCGTCACGACGAGAAGCGCTGCTCCATCTCCCGGATCTCCGCCAGGCCCTCGCGGTCGGCGAACGCGTCCAGCCCGCCGATCTCGTCGAGCACCGCCGCCGGGGTGCCGTCGGCGCGCAGGCGGCTGAGGACCGAGCGCATGGCGGTGTCGGCGGCCAGCAGCGTCGAGACCGGGAAGAGCACCAGGGAGAAGCCGAGCTCGGCGAGCCGGTCGTACGACAGCGGCGGGGTGCGCCCGCCCTCGGCCCAGTTGAACAGCAGGCGGTGCCCCGCGAGCTCCTTCGCGACGGTCTCGATGGCGTCCTCGGAGGTGGGGGCCTCGACGAACAAGACGTCCGCGCCGGCGTCGGCGAAGCGGCGCGCCCGCTCGATCGCGGCGTCCAGGCCCTCGACGGCGGCCACGTCGGTGCGCGCGATGATCACCATGTCCGGGTCGGTGCGCGCCGCCGCGGCCGCACGGACCTTGGCCACCATGTCCTCGGCCGGCACGACGACCTTCCCGGCGAGGTGCCCGCAGCGCTTGGGCATCACCTGGTCCTCGATGTGCAGCCCCGCGATGCCCGCCTGCTCGTACTCGCGGACGGTGCGCACGACGTTGATCGGGTTGCCGTAGCCGGTGTCGGCGTCGGCGATCAGCGGCACGTCGACCGCCGCGGTCATCCGCCGGGCGTTGTCGACCATCTCGGCCTGCCCGAGCAGCCCGACGTCGGGTCGCCCGAGGAGCGAGGCCGTCGTGCCGAAGCCGGTCATGTAGACGACGTCGAACCCGGCCTGCTCCACGAGACGCGCCGAGTGCGCGTCGAACGCCCCGGGCGCGAGCACGGGCCGGCCCTGGTCGAGCAGCTCCCGCAGGCGGGCGCGACGGTTGCCGGGACGGCTCAGCAGATCTCCCACGACACGGCTCCTTGTGCACAACAACGGGCGGACGTCGGCGATCGTGCCTTGTCGGGGGCGACCGCGCACCCTACGTTGCGTACAACGTCGGGAGGAGCGTGATGACGGGGACGGCCGAGCGCCGCGCGGGACGCGCCTCCGAGCGCGCCCTGGCCGACCTGCGCGAGGCCATCCTGACCGGCGACCTCGCCGCGGGCGCGCACCTCGGCGAGGTCGAGGTGGCCGCGCGGCTCGGGCTGTCCCGCACGCCGGTCCGCGAGGCCCTGACCCGCCTCGCCGCCGAGGGCCTCGTCGAGCTGGAGGCGCACCGCGGGGCGCGGGTGACGTCGTTCTCCCGCGACGACCTCGACGGCATCTTCGACGTGCGTCTCGCCCTCGAGCCCCGGGCGACGGCCCGCGCGGCCCGGCACGCGACGGCGGGCGACCTCGACGCCCTCGACGACCTCGCCGGCCGCATGCTCGCCGTCGGCGCCCCCGGAGCCGACCAGGACCTGGACGCGCTGGTCGGGCTCAACCGCGACTTCCACGCCCGCCTGCTCGACCTGGCGCAGGCCCCCGCGCTCGCCGCCGGGCTCGCGAACGTCGTCCACACCCCCGTGGTGACGCGGACGTTCCACACCTACGACGCGGCCTCGCTCGCCCGCAGCCTCGCCCACCACGCCGAGATCGTCGCGGCGCTGCGCGCGGGCGACGGCGACTGGGCGGCCTCGGTCATGCGCTGCCACCTCGGCAACGCCCGCGCGGTGATGGTGGGGGCGCGCCCGTGAACCCGCACGGCGGCCCGTTCGCGCACCGGGTCGGCTGGGGCGCGCGCCCGGCACTGGTCGTCGTCGACCTCGTCCGCGCCTACGTCGAGCCCGACGGCCCGTTCTGGCTCGGGTCGGCCGAGGTCCTGGGCCCCGCCGGGGACCTCGTCGACGCCGCGCGGGCGGCCGGCGTCCCGGTGCTCTGGACCGTCGTGCGCTACACCGCCGACCTCGCCGACGCCGGCTTCTTCGTGGCCAAGGTGCCCGCCCTCGCGACCTTCGCCGACGGCGCGGCGGGCGGGTGGGGCGAGATCGCACTGGAGCGTCGCGAGGCCGAGCCCGTCGTCGCCAAGCAGCACGCGTCCGCGTTCGCCGGCACCTCCCTCGGCGCCACGCTGCGTGCCCGCGGCGTCGACACCGTCGTCGTCGCCGGCGTCTCCACCTCGGGCTGCGTGCGGGCCACGGCCACCGACGCCCTCGCGCACGGCTTCCGCCCGATCGTCGTCGCCGACGCCTGCGCCGACCGCACCGCGGCCCTGCACGACCAGAACCTCGCCGACCTCGACGCGAAGTACGCCGACGTCGTCGACCTCGCCGATGCCCGCACCCACCTCAGCCAGCGATCCGACGGAGGCCCCTAGCGATGCAGTACGGCGTCTTCATCCCGAACGCCACCAACGGCTACATCCTGTCGACCGGCAGCCCACAGTACCGGCCGAGCTTCGCCCACAACGTCGCCATCGCGCAGGAGGCGGAGAAGCAGGGGCTCGACTTCCTGCTCTCGATGATGAAGCACCCGGGTCCGGTGGGCCGAGCGACTTCTGGGGCGAGTGCCTGGAGTCGTTCACGCTCTTCGGCGGGCTCGCGGCGGTCACCGAGAGGATCGGGCTCTACCCGTCGGTGACGACCCTCGCGACCCACCCGATCATGGCCGCGCGCATGGTCGCCACCATCGACGAGATGTCCGGCGGGCGCTGCGGGCTCAACATCGTCACGGGCTGGAACAAGCCGGAGTACACGCAGATGGGCCTGTGGCCGGGCGACGACTACTTCGACCGCCGCTACGAGTTCGCCGCCGAGTACGTCCAGGTGCTGCGCGCGCTCTGGAGCGAGGGGCGGACGACGTTCCACGGCGAGTTCTTCGACTTCGACGACGCCGACATGCGCCCGAAGCCGGTGCATACCCCGACGGTGGTGTGCGCGGGGCAGTCGCCGGCGGGACAGGCGTTCACGGCCCGCTACGGCGACCGGAACTTCATCATGGCCGAGCGCTCGAAGGTGGGTTCGATCAGCGCGGGCGTGCGCGAGCTGGGCGCCGGCGAG
This sequence comes from Actinomycetospora sp. NBRC 106375, assembly GCF_030269665.1. Lineage (GTDB taxonomy): Bacteria > Actinomycetota > Actinomycetes > Mycobacteriales > Pseudonocardiaceae > Actinomycetospora. Next base: position 13,316 of record NZ_BSTS01000009.1, on the reverse strand, counting down.
GGCCGCGACGTCGGCACCTTCGCGCTGTACTGCGTGATCGCCGAGGAGACCGACGAGGACGCCGACCGGGTGTGCGACCACATCGTCGCGAACGCCGACCTCGAGGCGATCAGCTACATGACCACCGGCGCCTCGCTGGACACCAACCCCGACGGGACGTCGGCCCAGCTGCTCGCGTCGCTGGAGCGCCCGGCCGCCGAGGGCAACATGGCGTTCCTGTCGCTGCCGGTGATCAAGGGGTCGTACGAGCGCGTCGCGGCGCAGTTCGACGAGATCGCGGTGACCACGGGCATCGACGGCGCGCTGCTGACGTGGCCCGACTTCGTCGGCGGCGTGACGAAGTTCGGCGAGCGCGTGAAGCCGCTGCTGCGCGATGCCGCGCAGCCGAGGACCGCGGCCGGCCTGACGGCCGGCTGACGATCCCGGCGATATCGGCGTCCGCGCCGGGAATGCACGGTTGGTCTGGTCGCCCCCGGCGGCGCGGCGGTGTATCCCGGACGGGACGACCCGCGGCGTGCGACACCAGCGCGCCGGGTCGCCTCCGTCGCCGAGACCGCGCGAGGAGCGTGATCGCCGTGAGCGAGCGTCCACTGTCCGATCGTCGTCGTCACGAGCACGCGGAGCTGGACTGGGAGGTCCGGGCCTGGGCCGACCCGCCGGAGGGGCGGCCCGACGTCGAGGGCTGGCGCAGCCTGGGCTGGAGCGCCACCCACGACGACGCGGTCGTGCTCGCCCGGGCCGTCACCACCGCCGGCGCCTACGAGTTCGCCGAGGTCTGGGGACCGGCCGACCAGGCGCCCGGACACACGCCGACCTGCGAGCGCTTCCCGGAACCCGACCGCGCGGAGCGGCGCGCGCTCTGGATGCGGGCGGCCGAGGAGTACTACACCGCCGACATCGAGCTGCCGCACCGCACCACGGTGTAGCCCGCCGTCGGTCGTGATCTTCGTCGTCCCCCGGAACATAGGAGGTGCTACGTTCGGGGGACGAGGGGGTGGCGACGTGACGGTGACCAACCGTGAGGGGTACTTCGTCGCGGCCATGACGCTCCTGGCGCGGGAGGGCCGGTCGGGCCTGCGCCTCGCGGCGCTCTGCCGGGGCGTCGGGGTGACGAGCGGGTCCTTCTACCACCACTTCGGCGGCTGGGACGACTTCGTCGACGCGCTGCTGGAGCACTGGGAGACCGTCGACACGCGACGCCTGGCCGAGCTCGCCGACCGCGAGCCCGACCCCGAGGGGCGCCTCGACGTGGTCAAGCACCTCGCCCTGACGTTCCCGCACGAGGCCGAGGCCGCCATCCGGGCGTGGGCCCACGGCGACGCGCGCGTGGCCGCGGTCCAGGAGCGGGTCGACGCCCAGCGCCGGACCGTCGTCGCCGACGCGCTGATCGCGACCGGTGTCGACGACGAGCGCGCGGGCCGGCTCGCCGACCTCGCCCTCGCCGTGCTGATCGGCCGCCAGCAGCTCCTCGGCCCCACCGACGTCGGTGAGCTCCTGGCGCTGTTCGACGAGCTGATGGCCGCCGCCCAGATCACTCCCGCGGCGACCATCGCGGATCGTGCAGGAGATCCACGAAGTTCGGGTTGTTGAGCGCGCCGGTGCGGGCCGCGCGGACCAGGGCGATGGCCTCGTCGGGGTCGTGCCCGCCGCGGATGAGCGCGGCGGCCGAGAGCAGCCCGGACCGGTTGATGCCGGCCGCGCAGTGGATCAGCACCCGCTTGCCGTCACGGCGCATGTCGTCGACGAGGTCCGCGAGCCCGCGCAGGGTCGTGAAGTCGGGCGCCGGGCCGTCCTCGATGAGCCAGTGGACGTAGAACTCGACGTCCTCCAGCGGCAGGTCGCTGCCGTGCAGGTCGAACACCGCGTCCCAGTGCTCGCCGGGCTCGGGGTCGCCCGACTGCCAGATGCCCGGGACGATCTCGTGCGGCGGCCAGGGCGGGGGTTCGTCGTCGAGGTCGTCGCGCAGGTGCGCCGGGATGTAGTCGTCGTCCCGCAGATCCTCGGTCACCGGTGGTGCCTCCCGCTGCTGTCCCGTGCTGCCGCCGCGAACGCCCGCGCGGTGGCCGTCGGGGCCACCTGTCCCGACCATGCCAGCACGATCGGCAACGGTGCCGGGTCGTCGGCGATCGGGACGGCGACGATCTCGTCGCCCGCATGGGTGCGGGTGCCCGGAACGGCCTGCGCCAGCACGGTGAACCCGAGTCCCTGACCCACGAGCGCCCGGGCCGTGTCCGGGTTCGCGGTGCGGTGGCGCACGCGCGGGGACAGTCCGGCGGCCAGGCACACCCCGAGGGCGTGCTCGGAGCTCGGCGGCAGGTCGAGCAGCACCATCGGCTCGTCGACGAGGTCCGCGAGCTTCACCGGGCCGCCGTCGCGGGCCAGCGGATGCCCGGCGGGCAGGACGAGGTACGGCGTGTTCGACGACAGCGGCGTGAGCTCGAGTGCGGGGTCGAGGCGGTGGTCGTAGAGCACGGCGACGTCGAGCTCGCCCTCGAGCAGCCCGCGCTGCAGCTGGTCCTGGGGGCCCTCGACGAACTCGACGCGGGCCCGCGGGTGCCGCGCGGCGAAGCGCCCGAGCGTCGCCGGCAGCAGCCCGGGCGCGAGCGTCGTGTAGCAGCCGACGCGCACCGCGCCCGCGACGTCACCGGCCTCGCCGCCCGCGGCGTCGGCGAGCTCGCCCGCGTCGCGCAGCAGCCGGCGGGCCCGGCGCAGCGTGTCCTGCCCGGCCGGCGTCAGGCGGATGCCGTGGGCGCGGCGGCGCACGGTGAGCTGCACGCCGAGCGCGCGCTCGAGCTCGTCGAGGGCCAGCGAGAGCGCCGACGCCGAGACGTGCAGGGTCGCCGACGCGCCCGCCAGCGTCCCCGCCTCCGCGACCGCGACGAAGTACCCGAGCTGCCGCAGCGAATACTCAGGAGAACTCACGAATCAGCCTCGATATCTGAACTTTACAAGAGATGTGGCGCGGCGCACGGTGGTCGCATGACGAGCACGGTGACGCCCCGGGTCTTCGACGTCGGGGCCAGCGACGAGGTCGCCGAGCGGGGGCGTCTCGTCGTGACGCTCGGCGAGGGGCCGGACGCGGTGACGGTGGGGGTGTTCCGCTTCTCCGGGCGCCTCTACGCCTACGAGAACGTGTGCGCCCACCAGGGCGGGCCCGCCTGCCAGGGCCGGATCGTCTCCCGCGTGCGCGAGCGCCTCGACGACGGGCAGCGCAGCCTCGGCCTGGTGTTCGACGACGCGGAGATGCACATCGTCTGCCCCTGGCACGGCTTCGAGTACGACGTCACCACCGGGCGCCACCCGGGCCGTCCCGACTACGCGCTGCGTCCGGTGGGCGTCGCCGAGGAGGGCGGGCGGGTCCGTGTCACGGTCTGAGAGCATCGGCACCCTCGTCGACGAGCTGACCGCCGAGGTCGACGCCGGCCTCGGCGACGGGGCGATCGCCGCGCTCGATCCCGACGTCGCGCGCCGTCTCGTCGCCGTCGCGGCGCGGCTCTACGCCGTCGCGGCCGAGGAGGACGCCCGCCCCCTGGAGGGCACCGACCTCACCCCCACCGAGTCGGTCGTGCTCGCCACCGCGGCCCTGAAGGCGCACGACCTCAACCCGTTCGACCTGGCGCTGTGGTTCTCGAGGAGCAGTTCATGACCGTTGACGACGGTGTGCGTCGCCTGCCGACGCAGGAGATCACCACCCACACCGACAGCCGGGAGATCCTGGCCAACGCCGCCCGCGACACCGAGCGCTACGGGCTCGACGAGTACTTCATCGTCGACGTCGACTCCCACCACGTGGAGCTCGACTCCTGGCCGGAGATCCTGGAGTTCCTCGACTCGCCGGTGCTCAAGGACACCGCGCACCAGATGATGAAGAACTGGCCCCAGGCCTCCCACCTGGCGCTGCACAACCACCCGCCGGGGCTGACGATGCAGGACGTCTCCGGGCGCATCCCGCACCAGGCCTCGCTCGGCGAGGAGACCCCCGACACCGGCTCGGGTGCCGAGCGGGACGTGACGCTCGTGCGGCGCGCGATGGACGCGATGAGCATCGACGTCCAGGTCGTCTTCCCGCAGCCCATGCTCGAGACCGGACTGCACCCGCAGCCCCAGGTCGCGAGCGCCCTGCTGCAGGCCTACAACCGGTGGTTCACCAGCCAGATCCTGCCGCGCGAGCCGCGGATCCGGACGATGCTCGGGCTGCCGTTCGAGGACCCCGACGCCTGCCTCGCCACCGTCGAGGAGTTCGCCGACCACCCCGGTGTCATCGGCTTCCTCGTCACCAGCCAGCGCCACGCGGGCGTGCACCGCAACGCGTACATGCCGCTCTACCGGATGCTCGAGGAGCGCGGCCTGCCGATCGGCTTCCATGCCGGCCCGAACCAGGCCGACTCGATGACGTCGACGATGAACCGCTTCCTCTCGGCGCACGCCATGAGCTTCGTGACCTGCAACATGACCCACATGACCAACTGGGTCATCAACGGGATCCCCGAGCGGTTCCCCGGGCTCAAGACCATCTGGATCGAGAGCGGCCTGGCGTGGGTGCCGTTCATGATGCAGCGCCTCGACCACGAGTACTACATGCGCCAGTCCGACGCCCCGCTGCTGACCAAGCCGCCGTCGGCCTACATGCGCGAGATGTTCTACACCTCGCAGCCGATGGAGTGGACCGACGACGCCCTGCTCGAGGCGACGCTGCGCGCGATCGACGCCCCGAACTCGTTGATGTACTCGTCGGACTGGCCGCACTGGGACTTCGACGTCCCCGGCCGCATCGCGTCCCTGCCGTTCCTCGACGACCACGCCAAGCGCAACATCCTCGGCGAGACCGCCCGGAAGGTGTTCGGGCTGTAGGGCCGCCCCCGGTACGAGCGATGCGGCTTTCCTGGCGTCTCACGCCAGGATCGCCACACGCTCGCGGAACGACACGCCGGCCGTGGCGTGTTGTCCGGCGCCGCGGGCCTGTCGGCGTGCTGTGCACCCCGTTCGGCGCCGCGATCGCGGACGGGGGTGGATCGGTACGGGTTGGTGAGGCTAGCCTTCCTCGCATTCGGGTGAGGAGGGATCGGGCGTGACGAGGATGTCGGTGCTGCCGCCGCTGCACGTGGTGGCGACCGAACGCGTCACGCCCCGCATGCAGCGCGTGACGCTGGGTGGCTCCCACGCGGAGGTGCTGGCCGGGCTCGAGACGATCCCGCCCGCCGCGCACGTCCGCCTGCTCTTCGCCGAGCCCGGCGCGCCCGTCGTCCTCCCCGAGCCCGGCCCGACGGGCCTGACCTGGCCGGACGACGACTCCCGGCCCTACGCGCGCAGCATGACCGTGCGCGCCCTCGACCGGGACCGCGGCGAGATGGCCATCGACATCGCCCTGCACGGCGACTCGGCGGCCGGTCGCTGGGCCACCGCGGCCCGCCCCGGCGACCCCGCCGGCATCGTCGGCCCCGGCGGCGGCTGGACCCCGCCCGCGGACGCCGACGAGGTCCTGCTCGCCGGCGACGAGACGGCGCTGCCCGCCATCGCCGCGCTGCTCGAGTGGCTCCCGCGGCACACGCCCGTCCGCGCCGCCGTCGAGGTGGAGGACGCCGCCGACGAGCAGGAGCTCGCGCGGCCCGTGCGGTGGGTGCACCGGGCCGCGGGCGGGTCCCTGCTCGACGTCGTGCGCGCCCGGCCCGTCCCGGACGGTGCCGCCGCCTGGGTCGCGGGGGAGGGCCACGTGGTCAAGGCGATCCGCGAGGACCTGCGGATCGCGCAGGGCCTCGCGCGCAGCCACTGCCACGCCATCCGGTACTGGACCCGGGGTCGCTCGCACGAGGACTCCGACCGCACCTTCGGCGCCGCCCGCGCCGAGGCCGCGCGCCGGGGGATCACGCTCGTCACCACCCAGGACGTGCATGAGATGAGCTACGAGCTCATGACCGGAGGCTTCCCGCTCCCCACCGCGTAGCGGGCCGGGGACATGACCCTCCCTCGTTCGGGGCAGACTCACCCGACCCGACGGACGAGGTGAGGGAGGCCGGGTGGCCGACGAGGACGAGCTGGTCGCGGCTCGCTATCGGCTGCGCGACCGCATCGGGCAGGGCGCGATGGGCGTGGTCTGGCGCGCCGAGGACGAGACGCTGCGCCGGCCCGTCGCGCTCAAGCAGGTCCTCCTGCCCTCGGGCGCCGACGCGGAGGCCCTCGCGCAGGCCCACCGGCGCGTCATGCGGGAGGGACGCATGATCGCGCGCCTGCACCACCCGCACGCGATCGCGCTCTACGACGTCGTCGAGGACGACGAGGCCCCGTGGCTCGTGATGGAGTACCTGCCCTCCCGCAGCCTCGCCGAGGTGCTCGCCCAGGACGGGCCCCTGCATCCGGACGCGACCGCCCGGCTGGGTCGCCAGGTCGCCGACGCCCTCGCCGCGGCCCACGACGCCGGGATCGTGCACCGCGACGTCAAACCGGGGAACGTGCTCATCGACGAGGCCGGCACGGTCAAGGTCACCGACTTCGGCATCGCGCGCGCCGTCGACGACGTCACGATCACCTCCACCGGCCGCGTCGCCGGCACGCCCGCCTACCTGGCCCCGGAGGTCGCGCGCGGCGCCGCCGCGGACTTCCGCTCCGACGTCTTCTCGCTCGGCTCCACGCTCTACGCCGCGACGGAGGGCGGGCCGCCGTTCGGCGCGGGCGACAACGCCCTGGCGGTGCTGCACCGCGTGGCCGGTGGCGAGCACGCCCCGGCCCGCCACGCCGGCCCGCTCGCCCCGCTGCTCGGCGGCATGCTCCAGGCGGAGCCGGACCGGCGGCTGCCGATGTCCCGGGTGCGCGACGAGCTCGCCGCCCTGGTCTCGGGGAGCGCGGGGACGGAGGAGGGTCCGGTCACGCCGATCCTCCCGCGGCCCGCCGCGGGGAGCGCGCCGTCGTCGTCACCCGACGTGTCCGTCCGGGAGCCCGTCCCCGATCCCGCGCCCGAGCAGCCCGTCGCCGTCGCCGCGCCGGTGGCCACGGCACCCGGCCCGGCACCCGTGCTCCGGCCGCCACCTGGTTCCCCGCCACCCGACCACGTGGCGGTGCCCGGCCGCCCTCCCGCGGACACCGACGAGGCCCGGCATCCGGCCCGTCGACGCTGGCCCTACGCCGTCGCCGGCCTCGCCGTCGTCCTCGTGGGCGCGGTGGTCGTCGTCGCCCTGCTCGGCACCGGCGCCGGGTCGGGCGCCCGCGTGCCCTCCGACGCGGGGTCCACACCGGAGACGTCGTCGGCGACGGGGTCCGGCGGGGACGCCGCGACCGCGTCGCCTGCCCTCACCGGCAGCGCCGACGACCGGGCGCGGCAGCAGGCCGTCGTCGACTACTACGCACTGCTGCCCGACCGTCTGGACGAGGGTTGGCAGCGGCTCACGCCGTCGTTCCAGCAGTCCACGGCGGGCGGGCTCGAGAACTACCGAAGCTTCTGGGGCTCGGTGCAGGAGGTCGCGGTGCTCGATGTCTCGCCGGCGGGTGGGGACGCCGTCGACGCCACCGTGTCCTACCGCTACGCCGACGGGCGCGCGGTCCGGGAGCGCACGGTGTTCGGGCTGGTGCTCCAGGACGGCGTCTGGAAGATCGACAGCCAGCGCCAGGACTAGTCCGGCGACGGCCCGAGGAACACCCGGTCCGGGTGCGGGTGGCGCAGGAAGTCGTGGTGCGAGATGTCCCAGCCGTAGGCGCCCGCCGCCTCGAACACGACGACGTCGCCGGCGCGCAGGCGACCGACCCGCGCGTGGGCGAGCGTGTCCTTGGGTGTGCAGAGCTCCCCGCAGATCGTGACCTCGTCGTCGGTGACCTCCGGGCGCGGGCGCCCCTCGGGCCAGGCGTCGACCGGGACGACGTGGAACGGGTGGCTGTGCTGCCACGACGACGGCAGGCGGAAGTGGTGGGTGCCGCCGCGCAGGAGGGCGTACGCGTGGCCGTGGGTGCGCTTGACGTCGAGCACCTCGGCCGCGTAGACGCCGCAGCCGGCGACGAGGAAGCGGCCGCACTCGAAGTCGATCTCGCGCCAGTGCTCGGGGAAGGTCGCGAGGAGCTCGGCGAGGCCCCGGCAGAACGCGGACCAGTCGAACGGGCGGTAGAGCGCGGCGTAGTCGACGCCGATGCCACCGCCGACGTCGACGACCTCGGCCCGCACGCCGAACTCCTCCTCCCACCCGCGGACGACGTCGCGGTAGTGCCCGAGCATCGCGAGGTGGCGCTCGGCGGAGAGGTTGTTCGACAGCGAGTGCAGGTGGAAGCCGGCGAGGCGGACCCCGGGGAGCTCCGTGGCGGCCGCGACGGCGGCGGGCAGGTCGGACTCGTCGATGCCGAACTGCGTGGGTCGCCCGGCCATCGCGAGCGTCGCCGCGGGGAACGGGCCGGCGAGGTTGACGCGCAGCAGGACGTCGGCGGTGGTCCCCGCGGCCGTCGCGGCGTCGCTGAGCCGGTGCAGACCGAGGGTGCTCTCGACGTGGAAGCGCGTGACGCCGGCGGCGAGGCCCGCGGCGAGCTCGGCGTCGGTCGGCACCGGCCCGCCCAGGAGCACCGGGGCGTCCGGGGCCGCGTCGCCGACCACCGCCAGCTCGCCGCCGGAGGCGACCTCGAACCCGGCGACGACGCCGTCGAGGGCGGCGACGACCCGCTCGTCGGAGTTCGCCTTCACCGCGTAGAACATCCGGCACCGCGGGGGCAGCGCCTCGACGACCCGGCGCGCGTGCCGGCGCAGCGCGTCGAGGTCGTAGGAGAACAGGCACACCGGGTCCGGCGACTCGACGGCGGCCGCGATGACCTCGGTATGTGAGCGAACTCTGGTGCTATAGCACCGAAGTTCGCTCACATGGGACCGGAAGGCGCGCACGGCCAGGGAGCGCTCCTCGCCGAGGACGAGGTCGGTGACGCCGCGGGCGCGCCAGCGGGCGCGATCGGCGGGGACGCGGGGGATCGCGCAGAACCGGACGCCGGCGCGCAGGCAGGCGGCGTGGACCTCCTCGACCGCCCGGCGCACGAGCCGGTGCCGGGTCCGCCACGGCACCCCGAGCGACTGGGAGAGGTCGGCGGCGCCCTCGAGCACCATGTCCAGCCCGGGTGTCGTGACGATCTCGTCGATCACCTGGAGAGCCTCGGCGTCCTCGATCATCGCGACGATGGTGATGTCCTTGTTGGCGCGAGCCACGTGCGTCGTCAGATCGACGCGCCCGTAGCCGACCATCCGTCCCGAGTTCAGCGAGCGCATCCCCGCGGGGGCGTAGCGGGCGGCGCGGACGACGGCCTCGACGTCGGCGCGGGAGCGCACGTGCGGGACGACGATCCCGGTCGCGCCGGCGTCGAGGACGCGGAGCACGAACCCGGGGTCGTGCTCGGGGACCCGCACCCACGGCGCGATCCCGGTCACCTCGGCGGCGCGGATCATCTCCTGCAGCGTGTCCGGGGAGACCAGCGCGTGCTCGGCGTCGAGGATCGCGACGTCGTACCCCGCCGCCCCGACCATCTCGACCAGCGCGGGCGACGGCGTCGCCACGAAGAGCCCCTCCACGCCCGCCGAGTCTGCCTCCGTTCCCTACGTGAGCAGTTGGCGCCCCCATAGGGGCGCCAACTGCTCACATGGGTCAGCTCGCGAACCAGCCCGACGGGGCCAGGGCGCCGCCCTCGACGAGGTGCGGGACGTAGTGGTCGTTGTAGATCCGGGCGATGAGCTCGCGGCGGCTGCGCACGCCGACCTTCGTGAAGATCTTCTTGAGGTGGTCCTGCACGGTGTAGGCCGACAGGTGCAGGCGCGCGGCGACGTCGGCGGTGTCCACGCCCGCCAGCACCAGGGCCACGACGTCGCGCTCGCGGTCGGTGAGCCCGTACGACGCCACGACCAGCGGGATCACCTCGGGCGGGCGGGCGTCCTCGAGCGTGACGACGACGTCGGCGACCGTCCCGCCGCGGCCCACCATCGGTGACGCGTGCGCGACCACCCAGCGCCCGGACCGCGACCGCAGCCGGGCCCGCGGCATCGGCGCACCGGGGTCGGCCGCGCGGCGCCGGGCCGCGCCGATGATCGTGTAGATGACCTGGGGGAGCCGGCCGTCGCCGAGCGGGCCGCCGCCGAGGTCGGCCACGCGCTCCTGCGCGCCGAGGTTCGCCTGCACGATCTCGTCGTCCGCGCCTACGACGATCACGGCGGGACCGTCGCCGCCGCCCGCGACGGTCAGGTCGGCCGCGCCGACCACCAGCCCGGTGCGCAGACCGCGGGCGAAGCCGGCCGACACCGAGCTCACGAATTCCTGCTCGGCCGGGGTGAAGGTGCGTCCGCCCTGGTGGAACAGGGCGATGCCGCCCCAGGTCGCGCCGTCGGTGGCGAGGCCGGCGCGCAGCTCGTCGGAGTAGTCCCAGACCGGGGAGAACATCTCGGCGTAGCGGCGCGAGCGGGACGGGTCGCCGCCGGTCTCGGCGGCCAGCGCGGCGACGGCGCCGGGCCGGCGGGCGACGGCGCGGAAGTCGTAGACGTCGTCGACCTCGTACTCGTAGTACGACCACTCGAGGTCGTGCTCGTCGTCGACGTCGCCCCACTTGACGGTCGCGGTGACGAGCTCGGTCGCCGGGTCGACGGTGCACAGGCACGCCGCGGAGAACGGCAGGGCCCGGCGGAGGGTCTCGATCGCGGCGGCCCCGAAGGTCGGCCAGTCCAGGCCCGCCGCCGCGAGCCCGTCGATCTGCGTGCGGACGCGCTCGGCGCTCACCACGGTCACGTCACGCAATGTAGCAAGCGATCGAGCAAACGGGGGATCCCAGATTCCTGGGATGGGAGGTCACCAGCGCGCTGGGATGGGCGCCGCGGGATCGACGACGCAGGCTTCTCGGCATGACACAGCAGCTCACCGGCCCCTACCGGATCAACCCGACGTCCTGGAACGCCGGCTTCCGCTACGACCAGGCCCAGCTCCGCCCGGCACCCGTCCAGCTACTCACCGTCGCCGGACAGGGCTCGATCGACGCCGACGGGCAGCTCCTCCACGAGGGCGACATGACCGCCCAGATGGCGCTCGCGATCGCGAACGTCGACGACCTCCTCGCCCGCGGCGGGATGGATCTCCGCGACGTCACCCGCCTCGTCGTCCACGTGACCGACATGGACGCCGCGCTGGCGTCCTACGGCGCGATCACCGAGCGGCTCGACGCCGTCGGCGCGACCCCGCCCGCGACCCTCCTGCAGGTCGTCCGCCTCGCCGTCCCCGGCATTGCCGTCGAGATCGACGCCACCGCCGCCCGCTGACCACCCACCCTCGACAGGAGATCCCAAATGACCACCTCGCTCACCGCCCCCGCCGCCCTCACCCCGCTCGACACCGGGTACGCCGCCGCCGTCGCGCCGTTCGTGACGACGACCACACCACGCCCCGATCTGGTCGTGGAGGCCCGCAGTCCCGCCGACGTCGTCGCCGCGGTCCGATGGGCGGGCGGCGAAGGGCGCGCCGTGACGGTCCAGGCGACCGGCCACCAGCTGCTGTCCGACCTCGCCGGCTCCGTGCTGATCTCCACCCGCCACCTCGACCAGGTCCGGATCGACCCCGAGGCCCGCACCGCGACCGTCGGCGGGGGCGCGCGCTGGCAGCAGGTGATCGCCGCGGCGACGCCGCACGGGCTCGCGCCGATCTGCGGGTCGTCGTCGCACGTCGGCGTCGTCGGCTTCTGCCTCGGCGGCGGGCAGCTGTCCCGGGCGTTCGGCACCGGCGCCGACCAGGTCCGGCGCGTCCGCGTCGTCACCGCCGACGGCGTCGAGCGCGACGTCGACGACACCCGCGAGCCGGAGCTCTTCGCCGCGCTGCTCGGCGGCAAGACGGGCTTCGGTGTCGTCACCGAGATCGAGATCGCCCTGCACCCGGTGACCCGCCTCTACGGCGGCGGCGCCTTCTTCCCCGGCGAGGCGTCCCCACAGCTGCTGCACGCGTGGCGCGCGTGGGTCACGACCCTGCCCGACGAGTCCTCGAGCTCGGTGGCGCTGCTGCGCCTGCCCCCGGACCCCTCGCTGCCCCCGCCGCTGCAGGGCGCGTTCGTCACGCACCTGCGCTTTGCCCACCTCGGGACGGCCGAGGAGGGCGCGGCGATCCTGGCCCCGATGCGCGCGGTGGCGACGCCGATCGCCGACATGATCGACGAGATGCCGTTCGCGGCGATCGACGCGATCCACGCGGACCCGACCGACCCGATGCCGATCTGGGACGACTCGACGACGCTCGGCGCCCTGACGGTCGACGCCGTCGACGCGCTGCTGGCCGTCGCCGGCCCGGGCGTCGAGACCCCGCTGATCATGGCCGAGCTCCGCCACCTCGGTGGCGCGATCGCGCACAGGCCCCCGCGGGAGCACGACGCGGTCGCCGGCCGCGACGCCGCCTTCCACCTCTACGCGCTCGCGCCGATGTTCCCGCCGGTGGCGGCGATGGCGCCCGCCGCGGCACGGTCCGTGATCGACGCACTGCGGCCCTGGGCGACCGGCGGGCTGCCGAACTTCCAGGGCCCCGCCGCGGGAGGACGACTGGGGGCGCTGTGGGACGGCGCGACGCTCGCCTTCCTGACCGGCGTCCGCGAGTCCTACGACCCGGACGGGATGTTCCGGGCGGTGGGGCTGCGCTGACGTCGTGAGCGGAGTGGGATGGGTCGCCATGGCGACCCGTCCCGCGCACGTGCGCAGCCTCGACCACCTCGTCCTGACCGTGGGCGACCTCCGGGCCACGGTCGACTTCTACACCCGCGTGCTGGGCATGGAGGAGCGGACGTTCTCCGGGCGCACCGCGCTCCGCTTCGGCGACGAGAAGATCAACCTGCACGAGGCGGGGAACGAGTTCGAGCCCAAGGCGCTGCGTCCGACCCCCGGCAGCGGCGACCTGTGCTTCGTCGTCGGCGGGCCGATCGAGGACGTGGTCGCCGCGCTCACCGACGCCGGCGTGACGATCGAGGAGGGTCCGGTCGACCGCACCGGCGCCCTCGGCCCCATGCGCAGCGTCTACCTCCGCGACCCCGACCGGAACCTGGTGGAGCTGGCGGTCTATCCCCTGTGAGTAGTCGGGGCCCCGATAGGGGCTGTCCTGTCTCGGGTGATCTGTCAAGGCCGAGTCTCGGTGGTTGTGTCGCGGGTTCGGATCTTGGTGGTCAGGCCGCGGGGGTGAGGCGGCCTTGGTAGCGCTTGGTGGGGTCAAGGTGTTGGTGGCCCAGGACCTGGCCGTCGGGGGTGTAGACGGTGATGTGGTCGCCGTCGCGCAGCACGGTGATGGTGTGGCCGGCGAGGTGGCGTCCGAGCAGCATCGAGGCGGGTCGCCCGCCGTGGGGTGCGGCGAGGGTGACCACCC
>NZ_BSTS01000008.1 GCF_030269665.1 Actinomycetospora sp. NBRC 106375 | reverse complement strand
GGATTTTGAAGCTGACTGGCGTAGGAACCGTCATCATCAACTTCCCGGGGCCCACCTCACCGCAGCGACACGACCCCAGCTCCCGGCCCGGTCACACCCTCAGCTGCACTCCATTTCCGGAAGAGCCCCTAAAACCGGGTGTTCTCCTACGAGGTGGCGCGCACCGTCTGTGACCTCCTTCCACTCGCTGGCCCAGAACCCGCGGTGGCTGTCCCTGCCGGTCGGGTAGACGCTCACTCGGGGTGGGGTGAGGGCGGAAGCCGCGACATGCCGCCGATTGGGGGCGGTCACGTAGCGTGTCGCTCGCTTAGATGGAGCTGTTACGGGGCGTCGAGTGCTCTGGTTATCCGCCTGCCACAGTTGCAGTCGATTCGCCCCTTGGGTAGTACATTTGTCATACCAATCTCTGTGGTGATGACGATCTGTGGTTGACGAGGTCTTGCTGGGACCTCGGTGAGTGGCAGATCGGCGAGACCGGGGGGTTGGGCCATGAGCACGACGGAGTCGGGACTGGAACCAGGCGATCGGACGCCGATGTTCGTGAACGCCAGCGGGTGTCGGCGGCGCGGGGTCCTGGTGCTGGGCTATCTCGGGGCGTCGGCCGCCACGGCCTATCTCGCTGCCTTCGGTCTCACGCTGGGCACGACGACGGTGGCGTTGCAGCCGGTCCGCGCGACACTCGGGCCTACCCCGTCCGCACCCGACGACGAGGGCGACGACGACGCGCCCGACGAGGCGGAGGTTCAGGCGGCCGCCGCGGAGGCCGTGAGCGTCGCGACCCATCACGCTGCGCAGCGAGCGGGCGACCACCCATGACGCCTGCGCCGAGCGTCCGCGCCACGTTGTCGCACCTCGTGTGGAGCCGGCCCGGAGTGTGGAGCTGCGCGTTGTCCGGGCGCCGCAGCGCGTCGTGACGACCACGCACACGACCGTCGTCACCCGCGAGACCCCGCGAGACCCCGCAGGCCACCGCGCATCACGACCAGCACCGGTCGCCCACCACGCACAGCCACACTTCCGCGCACGGCGCGTCTAGCCACGGGTCGAGCGGGACGACTGACGCCGCCACCGCCGACGTGCTCTCCAGGGGGCACTCGTCGACGTCCGGCCAGGTGTGACCATGGCCGCCCACCGCGCGGCCGCGCCCGCGAGGAGGCGTCGCCGCGGCCTGCCCCGATCCGGCGTGGTGTTCGTGGTCGTCGGCCTGCTGCTGTTCAGCTGCCTGCTCGTCGTCGACGGGCTCGCGCGCTCGCAGGTCGGCGTCGACGCCTTCACCGAGACCACCGAGCCGGACCCGACCGACGGCGTCCCGCCGGCGATCACCGACGGTGGGCCGGTCATCGACGCCCGTGGGGCCACCCCGGCCAGCGCGCGGATGCCAGCCAGGACCGTCGCGCTGACCTTCGACGACGGCCCGGACCCGACGTGGACTCAGCAGGTCCTCGAGGTGCTGCGTCGCCACCAGGTGCCGGCGACGTTCTTCGTCGTCGGCTCGAACGCCGCGCGTCACCCCGGGCTGCTGCGCGACATCCGCGCGGTTGGGTCGGATGTCGGGCTGCACGTCCACGCACCCCGACCTGTCGCAGGCCTCGGACTTCCGCATCGACCGTGAGCTCACCGAGGCCCAGCTGGTGATCGAGGGCGCGGTGGGGGAGTCGAGCTACCTGCTGCGCCCGCCGTACTCCTCGACCGCGGACGCGGTCACCGGCGACGCGCTGCGCTCGTTCACCACGGGCCGGCCGCGACGGGTACGTCACCGTTCTCTCCGACATCGACAGCCGCGACTGGGAGCGCCCAGGCATCGACGCGATCGTCCGCAACGCCCAGCCGGCGAACGGGTCGGGCGGCGTGGTCCTGCAGCACGATGGGGGGTGCGACCGGTCCCAGACCGTCGCCGCGCTCGACCGCCTGATCCCACAGCTGCGGGCCCAGGGCTACCGGTTCACGACCCCCGGAGGTCGCGGTCGGTCTGCACGCCGACAACCGCCCGGTGGCGGCGGCGGTCCACCTCGCCGGCAGCGTCGCGATCGGCCTGGTCGCCGTGGCGCGGTCGTCGTCGACGTCCTGACCTGGCTCCTGGTGGTCGGCGTGCTCGTCGTGCTGCGCCTGGTGGCCTGCTCGCCGTCCGGCGCCACCGGCCGCGGCATCGGCCCGGCTTCTCGTGGGGCCCGCCGGTGACCGAGCCGGTCTTGGTGATCATCCCAGCGTATGACGACAAGGAGAACATCGCGGCCACCGTGCGCTCGCTGGTGGCCCGCGAGCATCCCATCGAGGTGATCGTCGTCGACGACGGCAGCACCGACGGCACCCGCCGACGTCGTCGAGGCGCTGCGGCTCCCGCGCGTGCGGGTGGTGCGGCAGCTCACCGGCGGCAAGCCCGCGGCGCTGAACACCGGCATCGGGCACGCCCGCCACGACCTGATCGTCATGATCGACGGGACACCGTGTTCGAGCCGTCGACGGTGAGGCTGCTGGTGCAGCCCTTCGCGTACCCGAGCGTCGGCGCTGTGGCGGGCGATGCCAAGGTCGCGCACCGCCGGGGTCTGCTCGGGCGCTGGCAGCACATCGAGTACCTCATGGGGTTCAACGTCGACCGCCGCGTCTACGACGTGCTGCGCTGCATGCCGACCGCGCCGGGTGCGATCGGCGCGTTCCGGCGGCGGACGCTGCTCCTAGTCGACGGGGTCAGCGACGACACCTTGGCCGAGGACACCGACCTCACCGGGGCGATCTGCCGCAGCGGCTGGCGGGTGGTCTACGAGGACTCCGCCCGCGCCTGGACCGAGGCGCCAGCGACGCTGGGTCAGCTCTGGCAGGGTAGGTGGCGGCCCTCCATCCGCCCGAAACGTGCTGCGAGCAACAGCGTCGATCACCCTCACACGGCGCCGGGCACCTCGCTGCCCGCGCAGCAGGGTTCTCCACTTCATGGTCGCAGACCTGTGAATAGCAAAGCCGTGTAGGTGGCCACGACGTCGTCGGTGTCGTCGCAGGTCGTCCCTCGGATCCACCCACTGACGCCGTTGAGCATGTCGAGGATGCCGAGGGCGGTGATGCCAGGGTCGAGCGCCCGGAACTCGCCGCTGCGCATCCCCTCGGCGAGGACGTCGCGGACGCGACGGTTGTAGTGGTGCACGTAGTCGTCGATCTCGGCGCGGTGCTCGGGGCTGAGGGCGGGGCGTTCGTGGAGCCCCACCATGTACTCGACACGGCGGTGGAGCAGGTGGCGGATGTGGGCCCGGATGAGCGCCGTGAGGCGCTCGCCCGGGGTGCCGGGGGCGTCGAGCAGCGGGAGGTTCTGCTCGCAGGGCTCCTGGGTGACGGTCAGGCAGATCGCGTAGAGGATCTCCTCCTTGGAGGAGAAGTGGTGGTAGAGGCTGGCGCCGCGGATGCCGATCGCGTCGGCGATGTCGCGCATCCCGACCGCGGCGTACCCCTGGTCGGCGACGATGCCGGCAGCCGCCGACACGATCTCGGTGCGGCGCTCGCTGGTCGGCTTGCGGGCGGTGGTCATCGTTTCTCGACGGCGTACTCGTCGAGGTCGGCGTCGTGGGTCATGCGCCAGTAGTCGACGATCCGCCACGGCAGGGTGGAGACGACGCGGCCCTCGGCGTTGCGGTACCAGTTGGTCATGCCCGGGTGGGTCCACAGCATCCGGGCATGGGCCTCGTCGTGGCGGCGGGTGTAGTCCTGCTCGACGTCGTCGCGCACCTCGACCGCCTTCAGGTCGCGCCGCGCCATCGTCGTGAGCAGGTCGACGATGTAGCGGACCTGGCACTCGGCGATGGTGATGTAGCTGCCGCCGTGCCCGAGCACGGTGCCGGGACCGCAGGTGATGAACAGGTTGGGGAAGCCGGGGACGGTGATGCCGAGGTGGGCGTGGGCGTCCTCGGCGCCCCACACGTCGGCGAGCCGGACCCCGTTGCGGCCGCGCACCTCGATCGGCCACAGGTAGCGGTGGGTGTGGAAGCCCGTCGCCATGATGATCACGTCGGCGTCGACCTTGGTGCCGCTGTCGCCGCGCAGCCCGGTCGGGGTCACCTCGGCGACGCCCTCGGCGACCAGCTCGACGTCGTCGCGGCGCAGGGCGCGGAACCACCCGTTGTCGAGCAGCATCCGCTTCCCGAACGGCGGGTAGTCGGGCAGCGACTTCGCGACCAGGTCGGGCCGGCCCTCGAGCTCGGCCTCCAGGTAGCGGGTGAACACCCGGCGGTGCGCGTCGTTGACCGCGTTGACCGAGCGGTTCCCGTGCTCCCACTCCGGGTCGACCTGCAGGCTCGGGTGCACGCGGTCGTTGAAGTTCCACGCGAGCCGGGCGCGGTACCACTGGCGGTAGAACGGCACCCGGTTCATCAGGTGGTGCACGGCGTCGGGGAAGGCCTCGAAGTAGACGTCGTTGGGCGCGATCCACTGCGGTGAGCGCTGGAAGACGGTGAGGCGCGCCGGGGTGCCGGCGATCGCGGGGACCACCTGCATGGCGCTGGCCCCGGCGCCGACGACGGCGACGCGGCGGCCTCTCAAGTCCAGGTCCTCGGGCCACTCGGCGGTGTGGAAGAGGCGTCCGGTGAAGGTGTCGAGGCCCGGGATCGCCGGCGTCTTCGGGCGGTTGAGGGCGCCGGTCGCGCTGATCAGCACGCGCGCGGTGACGTCGTTGCCGTCGGCCGTGCGCACGGTCCAGGTGGCGGTGTCCTCGTCGTAGGCCGCGCCCGTGACCTCGGTGCCGAAGCGGATCACGCGCCTCAGGTCGTGGTCGTCGGCGACGTCGCGCAGGTACTGCTCGACCTCGTCGCGCTTGCCGAAGTGGGTGCTCCAGTCCCGCGGCGCGAACGAGTAGGAGTAGAGGTGGCTGGGGGTGTCGACGCCGGCGCCGGGGTAGGTGTTCTCCCACCAGCCGCCGCCGACCTCGTCGTTCTTCTCCAGCACGACGTGGTCGATGCCGGCCTCGCGCAGCTTGATCGCGGCGAGCATCCCGGACACCCCGGCGCCGACGATCACGGCGTCGATGTCGGTGCCCGCGGTCGCGGTGGGCGCGGGCTCGGGGGCGAAGCCGAGGTCCTCGGCGAGCATGTCGGCGTACTCCGGCGGGGCCGGCTCGCCGGTGGCGAGGCTCAACAGCTCGAGCAGCAGCTCGCGGGTCGGGGCCGGGATCGCGACCGGGGCGCCGGCCTCGTGGGCGACGACGGCGTCGAGCACGGCGGCCCGGATCTCGGCGGCGACGTCGTCGGAGAAGCCGCCGGCGTCGTTGTTGTCCATGCCGCGGCTGCGGGTGGGCCGGTAGGGGTCCGCGAGCCAGCGCCGGTCGCCGGTGAGCTGGACCAGGACCGGGACCAGCGAGGGCAGGTTGGCGTGCTCGAGCGCCGCGGCCAGGTCCGCCCCGCCGGTGTCGGTCACTGCTGCGGACATGAGCCCCCTGTCAGCGGTGGGAACAGCTTGACTTGTGCCGTGGGCCACAGCACGATCCGGTCGCAACGAACCTAACCACGGATAGGTAGGAGTTGGCGATGGAGCTGACCGACGCGATGCGCACCGTGGGGACCTGCCGGTACTTCACGGACGACCCGGTGCCCGACGAGGTGCTGCACCGGGCCTTCGACGCCGCACGCTTCGGCCCGCAGGGCGGCAACCGGCAGCCGGTGCGCTGGATCGTCGTGCGCGACCCGGCTCGCAAGCAGGCTCTCGCCGACCTCTACCTGCCGCTGTGGAAGTCGTACCTCGGCGCGATCGGGGACGGCTCGGTGAACGTCGGCGCCCTGCCGAAGACCGTGCAGGACGCCGACCACTTCGCCGAGCACCTGGCCGAGGCGCCCGCGATCGTCGTCGTGTGCGCCGAGATCGACGGGCTGCACCCGACCGACCTCGAGCTGGACCGGGCCTCGGTGGTCGGCGGGGCGTCGATCTACCCGACGGTGCAGAACTTCTGCCTCGCGCTGCGCGACCAGGGCGTCGGGTCGGCGGTCACGACGCTGCTGTGCCACCACGAGGAGGAGGTCCGCGAGCTGCTGAGCATCCCGGACGGGGTGCTCACCGCCGCGCACCTCGCGATCGGCTACCCGGCGAAGGGCTTCCCGCGCAAGCTCACGCGCTCCGCGGTGGAGGACATCGTCTCCAGCGAGACCTACGGCCAGCCGCTGTTCAGCTCGGCCGGCGTCTGACCGTGGCCGAGCTCGCCCCGCACCACCGCACCCTGCTGGGCCGCGCCACGATCGGCGACCAGCTCCGCCGCCACGCCCGCGCCCAGCCGCACAAGGTCGCGTTCATCGCCTACGCCGCCGACGGCACCCGCACCGAGACCACCTACGGCGCGCTCGACGAGCGGGCCAACCGGTTCGCGCACCTCTTCACCACCCGGGGGATCGGCCGCGGCGGGCGGATCGCGTCGATGGCGCGCAACAGCGTCGACGTCGTCGCCGCCTACTACGGCGCGCTGAAGATCGGGGCGGCGTTCACGGGCGTCAACCCGCTCTACCGCGTGCCCGAGGTCGCCCACCAGCTCACGCACAGCCGGGCCGGGCTCGTGCTCGCCGAGGACGCCTTCCGCGACGTCGTCGCGGGCGCCTGTCCCGACGGCGTCGAGCAGCTCGCCTACGGCTCGGCGCTCGAGGCCGAGCTGGCGCGGCAGCCGGCCGACGAGCCCGTGGTCGAGTTGGACGAGAACGACGTCGCGCTGATCGTCTACACGTCCGGGACGGAGGCCACGCCCAAGGGCGTGCTCATCCCGCACCGCAACTACCTGGCCTCGACGGCACCCGCGTGGGGCTGGGGCCTGCAGACGGGGCCGGCGGACACGTGGCTGTTCGTCATGCCGTTCCACACCATCGCCGGACTCGGGTCGATGACGAGCCTGACGCTCATGGGCGCGACGCTCGTCCTGCCCGCGACCGCCGACCCCGCCACCGCGGTGCAGGTGATCGGGCGCGAGCGGGTCACCGTCATCGCCCAGACCCCGACCTTCTACATCGCGCTGGCCGCGCAGGACGCGTTCGGGGCGGAGACCGTCGGGCAGGTCCGGCGCTGCATGACCTACGGCGGGCAGATCCCGCCGCACGTCATCGACGCCTGGTCCGCGGCCGCGCCCGACGTCCTGTGGGGCACCTACTGGGGCCAGTCCGAGCTCTCGCAGCTGGGGACGGTCGGGTTCTTCTGCACGCTCGACGACGTCCCCGGCGGCGACCCGACGTGGATCGGCAAGCCCGTCACGCACCTGGAGATCCGCGTCGTCGACGCCGACGACCGCGACGCCGAGGTCGGCGAGCTGATCTGCCGCACGCCGTCGGTGATGCTCGGCTACCTCGACGACCCGGAGCGCACCGCCGAGGTCTTCCGCGACGGGTGGGTGCGCACCGGCGACATGGTCCGCGTCGACGCCGAGGGCAACCTGTTCTTCCACGACCGGCTCAAGGACATGATCAAGTCGGGCGGGATGAACGTGTCGTCCCAGGAGGTCGAGCGCGTCCTCTACGCCCATCCCGCGGTGGAGCGCGTCGCGGTCGTCGGGCTGCCCGACCCGTACTGGTCGGAGGCCGTCACGGCGTTCGTCGTCGTCCGCTCTGGGCACGAGCCGAGCGCCGACGAGCTCGTGGCGCACTGCAAGGCCGAGCTCGCCGTCTACAAGGTCCCGAAGGCTGTGCACCTCGTCGAGGAGCTGCCCGTCGACCCGCAGGGGAAGATCCTCAAGCGCCGGCTCCGCGACGGTGCCGCGGTCTGACGCCCGGGCGGACGAGTGGCGCACCACCGAAGCACGCGGAGAACGACGGCATGCGCGGCTCTGGATTTCCGACGGCCGAGCCGCCGCCGGGCGGCGTCCCGGATCGCTCGGAGGACGATCAGGCGGCGATGACGTGCACCAGCTGTTCCAGGCCGACGAAATCCGCGGGGTTGCGCGTGATCAGCGGGATGCCGCGTGCCCCCGCGGTCGCCGCGATCTGGAGGTCCATCCTCCGGGGACGGGGGTTGCGCCCCGACCGTCGCACCAGTGCTGCCAGGGTGCCGTAGACCCGAGCGGCCGCGAGGTCGAAAGGAACCACCGTCATCTCCCGCACCACGGCGTAGAACCGGTCGGTCCGTGCCTGGCGCTCGAGGAGGTCATCGACATCGAGCCCGAACGCCAGCTCGGCAACGGTGACCGCACTGACCACGGGTTGCGCGTCGGAGGCCGAGCTCAGATCCAGGTGCTCGAGGGCGATCAGCACCGACGTGTCGAGCAGGACGCTGCCGTCGGTGGTCATCCGTCCGCCGGGTCGTCGCCGCCGAGGATCTCGTCGGCAAGCTCGCGATCGGACTCCCACCGCGACGCGTTGATGCCGGGGAGGCCCTGGAAGAGGCGCTGCAGCTCACCGAGGGTGCGCCGCGCCTCGTCGTGGCGTCGAGCATGGGGGACGAGGTCCGCCACCGGCCTGCCGTTGCGCGTGACCGTGAAGCTCTCGCCCCGCTCCACCCGACGCATGATGGTGCCGCTGTCGTTGCGGAGCTCCCGCTGGCCGATGGTGTCGCCCATAGGGCGAAATGTAGCACCGTGGACGATTGTGCTACGCCCGCCGATGTCACCCTGGGCGATGGACACGGGCGATGTGACGATCGGTCGACAACGCATCATCCGCGGGTGAGGCCGGGTCGGTCGTGCCTGACGACCAGCGTCTTGAGCGTCGCCACGAGCACGTCGACAGCGTGCTGGTTGCGCACCGCGAAGCGGGAGGTGACCACACCGTCCTCGGGGGTCCGGGGCGTGGCGTCGAGCACCTCGGTCTCGACGTGGAGCGTGTCGCCGAGCCGGGTCGGCGCGACGAACCGCATGCGGTCCACACCGTAGAAGGCCTTCATCATCTCCGGCCGCAGCTCGACGAGGCCCAGCGCGACGGAGAACACCAGCGCGCCGTGCGCGATCCGCCCGCCGTAGCGCGCGTCGGCGGCAGCGAACTCGACATCGGTGTGGATCGGGTGCCAGTCGCCGCTGAACATCGAGAACGACACCAGGTCGGTCTCCGTGATCGTCCTCGCCCGACTCGTGTGGCGGTCGCCGACCGCGATCTCGTCGAAGTACCGGGTGATCACGTGGACTCGTCCTCGATCCGGGGACCGACGGCGACCGGACCTCCCGGGGAGAAGTCGGGTGGACGCCCCGTACGGAACGCCTCGAGCCCCTCGCGCACGGCCGGCGACCCGCTCAGGTGCGCCACGGCCACGGCCCGTTCGGCAGCGAGCGTCGCCGCGTCCGCCGGCGGCGCGGCGTCGCGGTGGAGGCGCTTCATCGCGTGCAGCGCCGCGGGGCTGTGACGGGCGAGCCGGGCGACGAGCGCCTCGACCGTCGCGTCCAGTTCCCCGGGTGGGGCGACGTGGCTGACCAGCCCCCACGCGTGCGCGGTCGCCCCGTCGACGATCTCGCCGGTGTAGAGCAGGCGCCGGGCGAGGGCGCCGGGCAGCGCGCGGGGGAGCCGCACCGATCCACCGGCACCGGGCAGCAGGCCGTACTCGAGATGCCGGTCGCCGATGCCGGCGTCGGTGGCGGCCACGGCCAGGTCGCACGCGAGCAGCAGCTCGCAGCCCCCGGCGACGGCGTGCCCGCCCACGACCGCGACGGTGACGCACGGGAGGTCGGCGAGCCGGTCCAGGGTCGCGCCGATCGCCGTGAGGTAGCTGTCGATGCCGTCGCGGTCGCCCACCAGGCCGTGGACATGGTGCAGATCGGCGCCCGCCGACAGGGTGCCGCCCGTGCCGCCGACGACGAACACCGACGCCTGCGCGTCCCTGGCGACGTCGCACGCCGCCGCGAGACCGTCGAGCACCGACGGGCTCAACGCGTTGCGGGCCCGCGGCCGGTCGATGGTCGCCCGGACGACGGCGCCGGCGGCCCTGTCGGCGCCGTCGGCGGGGTCGGCGACGTCGACGACCACGTCCCCGATCCGCGTGCTCACGGGCGTCCCACCCGGACCCCCGACCCGGCCGCCTCCCGATCCCACAGCTCACCGAGCCGGTCGCGGGCCTCGACCGCGAGCTTGTACTTCTCGACCTTCTCGCTGGGCGTCTTCGGCAGCTCCGCGCGCACCGCGAGGTAGCGCGGCACCATGTAGTACGCCATGTGCTCGACGGCGAACGCCGTCAGCTCCGCGAAGTCGATCTCGGAGCCGTGGGCTGCCACGACCCACGCCATGACGTCGTCCTCGCCGAGCTCGGAGGGCACCGGCACGGCGGCGGCCTCGTGCACCGCAGGATGGCGGCAGAGCACCGTCTCCACCTCGTAGGCCGAGATGTTCTCCCCGCGACGGCGGATCGCCTCCTTCTTGCGGTCGGCGAAGAAGAGATAGTCGTCCGCGTCGAGGTGTCCGCGGTCGCCGGTGTGGAACCACAGGTCGCGAGTGACCTCGACGGTCTCCTCGGGCATGGCGTGGTAGCCGAGCATGAACGCGCCCCGCCCGGGGCGCACACAGATCTCGCCGACGGTGCCCGCCGGCACCGGGACGTGGGTGTCGTCGACGATCTGGACGTCGACGTCGTCGCGCAGCCGCCCGGCCGAGCCCGCCTTGGCCACCGGGTCGTCGGGGCCGAGCACGGTGACCGCGGTGTTCTCGGTCATGGCGAACACCGAGGTCATGCGGATGCCGTAGCGCTCGGCGAACCCTTCGGCGAGCTCGCGGGAGCTCGGCACGCACATGGCGATGCGGACGCGGTGGTCACGGTCGCGGTCGGAGCGCGGCTGCTGCCAGATGATGTTGGCCATGGCACCGAGCGCGTTGAACACCGTCGCGCCGCTGTCCCGGATCTCGTCCCAGAAGCGCCGGGCCGAGAAGCCGGGGGAGAGGGCCACGCAGGCGTCAGCCCACAGGGCGGCGTAGATCGTGAACCACAGCGCGTTGGCGTGGAAGACCGGCAGGCAGGTGTAGAGCACGTCGTCGGGGCGGTATCCGGACCGGCGCGCCATCGCCAGCCCGACGGCGTGACCCTGGGCGTGGGGGCAGACCACCCCCTTCGACGGGCCCGTCGTCCCCGACGTGTACATGATCAGGTGTGGGTCCGACCAGGCGACCTCCCGCGCTTCGGGCGGCTCGTCGGCGGGGAGGTCGGCGAACGCGGCGAGTCGGTCCGGGCCGAGGACCTCGCGCACCGCGGGGACCTGCGCCACCGCCGCGTCGACGCGCTCGGCGGCGCTCGGCTCGGCGCACAGCAGCACCGAGTCCGACTGCGCGAGCAGGTAGACCAGCAGGTCGCCACGGGCGGCGGTGTTGAGCGGCACCGCGACGGCCCCGAGCTTGCCCAGCCCCCAGATCGCCCACAACAGCTCGGGGCGGTTGTCGAGCATCAGCGCCACGTGGTCCCCCCGGCCGACCCCCGCCCGCCGGAAACCCTCGGCGTACGAGTTGGTGAGCGCGTCCACGTCGGCGTAGGTGAAGCGCCGGTCACCGAAGAGCAGGAAGGGGCGGTCCCCGACGGTCGCGGCCTTGTGCGCGAGGACCTGCCCCACGGTCCGTTGCGGCAGGTCGTAGAAGTGCACGGACGCCTCCCCTTCCGGGTCGCGCTGCGCGCGGGGCGGCACGCGCCGCGCACGTACCGCCACGGACGGTAGGTCCCGCGGCGACGGGGGCACAAGCGTCGGCAGGACGGCCTCCGGGTGGCGACAGGGCCCGGTAGGGGGTAGGCGAGGGTATGCAGCGAAGCACCGACCGCATCCGCACGACCCAGGCCGGGAGCCTGCCCCGCCCGGAAGCGCTGCTCGGCGCTCGGGTGTCCGCCGACGTCGCGGCGGCGGTCGCCGACGTGGTCGCCGCGCAGCGCGAGGCCGGCATCGACCAGGTCGGCGACGGCGAGTACGGCAAGGAGATGACCCAGCGGGTCAACTACGGGGCCTGGTGGTCGTACTCGTTCTCCCGGCTCGGTGGCCTCGAGCTCGACGACACGCCGCCGCAGCCGGTGCCCTCGGCCTCGACGGGTCTCACGCTCGGCACCTTCGCCCAGCGGCGGGATCGGGAACGCTTCGCCGAGGTCTACGCCGATCCGGACTCGGGGGCGACGCCGAACCCGCGCGGGATCCGGCTGCCGGTCTGCCGCGGCCCGTTGACCTACGTGGGCCAGGAGCAGATCGCCGCCGACGTCGCCCGCTTCCGCGCCGCGCTCGACGCGGCCGGCCTCGACGAGGGGTTCATGACCTCGATCGGGCCGGGGAGCTGCTCGCGGATCGGCAACGAGTACTACCCCGACGACGAGAGCTTCCTCTACGCCTGCGCGGACGCGATGCGTGAGGAGTATGCCGCGATCCTCGACGCCGGACTGGTCCTACAGGTCGACGACCCGGCGATCGCGGAGAACTTCGACCAGGTGGTGCCGGAACCGTCCGTGGAGGACTACCGGCGCTACACCCGAGTGCGGATCGAGGCCCTCAACCACGCCCTGCGCGGCCTGCCGCGCGAGCGCATCCGCTTCCACCTGTGCTGGGGCAGCTGGCACGGCCCGCACACCACCGACCTGCCCCTGGCCGACCTCGCCGACCTCGTCGCCGGCGTCCACGCCGGCGCGGTCTCGTTCGAGGCCGGCAACGTGCGCCACGAGCACGAGTGGAAGGTCTGGCGCGACGTGGATCTCCCCGAGGACACGCTGCTGCTGCCCGGTGTGGTCAGCCACGCCACCAACCTCGTCGAGCACCCCGAGCTCGTCGCCGACCGCGTCGAGCGCTTCGCCGGGATCGTCGGACGCGAGCGCGTGGTCGCCTCCACCGACTGCGGCCTCGGCGGTCGGGTGCACCCGCAACTGGCCTGGGCGAAACTGCGCAGCCTGGCCGAGGGCGCCGCGATCGCGTCCCGCCGTCTCTGGCGCACCTGAGGTCGGCGAGCTGATCTACCGCGACGGTCCGAGCGCGGTCAATCGAGGCGCGCGGCGGCGAGGTCGGCCATCGCCTGCTCGCCGAGGGCGTTCGGGTGCACGACGACGGGATTGGTGCCGCCGACGACGGGCTCGATCCAGCGGGTGCCGAGCGGCTGGCAGGCGTCGTGGCCCTGCGAGGCGGGGGTGACGTCGACGAACGTGACGTCGGTGGCCTCCGCGGCGCGGCGGACGGCGTCGTTCAGGGTGGCCTCGATGTCGTTGAGGTACGGGACGTCACCGGTCGCCACCGGCATGGCCGGGTAGCAGCCCCGCTCCGCCGGGAGGATCTGCAGGTAGCCCGCGATCGCGATCCGGGCGTGCGGCGCGGCGTCCTTCACCGTCTCCAGAGCCCGCACCAGCGAGGGGTAGGTGACGTTGTTGATCGTGTCGACGAAGCGGTCGCCGTTCTGCCGCTCGCAGGGGTTGCCGGTGCCGGCCGTCGTGGCCGCCGCCGTGCCGCAGGCCTGGATCGCGCCGATGAACACCCCGCTGTCGTTGCCGCCGATCGTCATCGTGACCACGTCGGTCGACGCCGAGAGCGCCTCGACCTGCGGACGGACGCCGGGGTACTGCGACGTCGTGTAGTCCTTGGTCTCCGCGCCGCCGCAGGAGACGTCGGTGAGGTCGTAGCCCCATCGCGTCGCGAGGACGTGACCCCAGTTGCGCGCCGACTGCAGGCACTGCGGCGGCGCGCCGAGCGCGGGTGGCTGCACGCCGCTGCCCGCGCTGTAGCTGTCGCCCATGTTCACGTACTCGACGGTGCCGGACGGACCGGGTTCCCCGCCTCCGCCCCCGTGGCCGTCGCCGCCCTCCCAGGCGAGGGCGGCCGGGACGCCGAGGCCCAGCAGGCCGAGCGCGGTCACGATCACCAGCAGCGTGCGCCGCAACATCGCGGTGGTGCGCATGGAGTCCCTTCGGTGGGGCGCCTGGCGATCGGGCGCGCGTGCCCGTCCAACGATCGGGTCACGGCGCGGTCACGGGCCGTGGGTGGAGGCAGCCCTCCCAGGGCCCGAGCCGGCGTGTTCTGCGGGTGTCGGGGTACGGGGAGACGATGGTGATCGTTCGCCGCCGCCGTCGCGTCACGGAGGATCCGCCATGGGCTCACTGCCGGATTTCGACTCCGCCTACCAGGGAGAACCCCTCGCCGAGGGCGTCGCGGACGTGCCGTGGAACATCGGCGAGCCGCAGCCGGCGATCGCGGCGCTCGTCGAGGCCGGGTGGGTGCGCTCCCCGGTGCTGGACGCCGGCTGCGGGATCGGCGCCACCGTCCTGGACCTCGCCGCCCGCGGCTACGAGGTCGTCGGCCTCGACGCCGCGTCGGCGGCCGTCGACCAGGCCCGGGCGGCGATCCGCGACCGCGGGCTGAGCGCGGAGGTCGAGGTCGCCGACATCAGCGACTTCACCGGGTACGACGGGCGCTTCGCGACGGTCGTCGATTCGACGCTGTTCCACTCGATGCCGGTGAACCGCCGCGCGGGCTACCTCGCCGCGATCGCCCGGGCCTCCCAGCCGGGCGCGGTGCTGCACGTCCTCGTGTTCGACGTGACCGCGCCCTTCCCCGATGACGTCCGCCCGAACGCCGTGAGCGCCGAGGAGCTGCGCGAGGCGGTCGCCCCGTTCTGGACGGTCGACATGATCCGGCCGTCGGCGATCCACGCGTACACCCCGCCTGAGTGGGGCCCCGACCTGCCGCTGGACGGCGACGGACGGCGCATGCTGCCCGCCCACCTGCTCACCGCCCATCTGCCGTCCTGAGTCGCGCTTCGCGACGGAATCGTGATGCCGCCTGGTCCTGGCGAGTGGTCGAGCGTCCTAGGGTCGAGCTGACCGGTCACTTCGGGTGATCGGACGGGGGCCGGCGTCCCGTGCTGCTCCCGGAGCGGGCGTGGGGGCGGCCGTGTCGACACTGGGGTGGGTGCTCGTCGGTCTGGGCGTGTGGCTGGCCGTCGCGGTCGTCGTCGCCCTCGTCCTGGCCCGCCTCATGTGCGAGGACCGTCCGACCGCCCTGGAGCTGCTGGACACGCATCGGCGGCTGGGGGACGAGAGGTCGCCGCCGGAGGAGCCCGAGGAGCCCGACGCCGACGTACCCACCCAACGCGACGGCGCCCATGACGATGCCGAGACGGCGGACCGTCGGGGGGAGGGCACCCGAGGCTGATCGCGCCAGGGTCGGCGCCCCCCGGGACGTCTGTCCGCCGGGCGGCCACGCTCGTACTCTCGGCCGTGGACCTGGGGAGGGCGGCAGGTGCTGGGGCCCGTCTCGCGGGTCGAGCCGGGTGGGGGGCGGCGATGTCGATCGTGGGGTGGGTGCTGGTCGGGCTGGGCGGTTGGTTGGTCGTCTCTGTCGCGGTGGCCTTCGTCGTCGCGCGCCTCGCGGGGCCGGACGTCCCGATCGCCGGCCGGAGCGTTACGGTCGAGGGTGACGACATGGGTGACGGCCCGCGCGAGTCGTTCCGTGTCCCGGGGAACACGTCGCGCGGCGCCGACCCGGACGTGCCCGCGCCGCGCGACGACGCCCACGACGGCGCGGAAGCGGCGGACCAGCGGCCGGACGGGTTCGGGTGAGGAGGATCCCGGCTCGGCGTCGACACGTCGGCGCTGCTCACGGCGGTGGGGCGACGTCCCGGATGTTGGCGACGGTGAACTCGCGCTCGTCCTGACGCAGATGGCACCAGGCGATGAGCCAGCGGTGGAGCAGCTGGACGGGCGTGACGACCCGGTGCGAGATCGTGCCGTTGCGGTCGCTGTAGGTGATCAGGACGTCGTGCTCGTGGTCGACCGCGTCGGCGAGGAGGTCGAGCTCGGCGCCGTCGAGGGACGGGTTCAGCTCGCCGAGCTCCACGGCGGTCGGGGAGCTGACCAGATGGTGACCGACGCCGGCCTCGAGGAGCTGCGCCGCGAGTGTCTCGGGCGCCAGCGACTCCCGGGTGGGTCGCCGGTCGGCGTCGGCGACGCGGACCTCGGCACGGTCGACGACGACGGCCCCGGTGGCGTCCTCCCGCACCGGGAGGTATCCGGCCCCGCGCAGGGCTGCCATCACCTTCCCGGGTTCGGACGCGCTGGCCAGCACCGTCGGCGCGAGCCGGGTGAGCCCCAGGGTCCGCAGGGCGCGGGCGCGCAGGACCTCCTCGGCCAGCGGCTCGTCGAGGACCAGGCAGGCGGCGGCCGGGCGTACCCGCACATGGCCGTGGCGGCGGGCGACGTCACCGACGAGGTACTCCAGCGGCTGGGGCAGGGCACGCGCGGACAGTCCCCGGAGGCCCGCCAGCAGACCGTCGGCGTCCCACCCCGCGTCGAGGGCGGCGCGGACGCTGGCCGGGGAGAAGCGATAGGTCGTCGCCGACCCGCGGGACTCGGGCTCGGCGGCGTCCGTCAGCAGCGCGCTCACCGCGGCGCTCGGGCGCCCCGAGACGACGGCGGTCAGGTCGGACTGCAGGACGACCTCGCAGGACGCGTCGACGAGGTGCTCCGCGACGCGCGCCGCCACGTCCCCGCCGGCGACCAGGGCGTGCCCGAGCGGGCTCACGGCATCCCCGACGACCACCCCGAGTAGCTCGGCCTCGCGACCGGTCGCGGTGACGGTCGCGGCGAGCGCAGCCTCGTCGTCCCCGTGCGCGGGGCAGAACCACGCGAGCTCGCGCTCGGTCGCCCGCATGGACCGGCCGCCGGCGGCGGTGAGCCACGTCCGGCGCACGTCACCGGACGTGGTCGGGACGGGCAGGGGCGGCGCGATCTCCTTGCCGTCGATCCTGCGCGCCCCGGGGACGTGGTCGAGGCCGAACCACGACGATGCCAGGCGGGCCCAGCGGCGGGAGGCGTCGTCCTCGCGCCACGGGGCGTAGGCAGCGGTGGGCGTGTACCCGTCGTCGGTGCGGCCGAGCAGGCCGGCGTCCGCGGCGAGGTCGATGACCAGCGCCACGGTGTGGTCGTCGCCGAGATCGAGCCGCTTGACCAGCCGGGAGCGCTCCCGCGTGCCGACCCCGCCCGACTTGAGCCCCGGGATCGGTGCGGCCTGCGCGGCGTCCAGGACGACGGTGACCAGGTCGAGGAACTGCTGCGCGGCGGCCACCGCGCCCTCGGCGGCCCGCTCGCCCCCGTCGGCCGGGGCCGGCAGCTCCGGCATCCCCCGCAGCTGCGTGTGCCCGACCCAGACCGCGACAGCGACCTCGAGGGGGATGTGGGCGACGCGCCCCTCGAGGACGAGGAAGCCGGCGTCGAGCAGGTGACGGTCCTCCGGGCTGATGTGCTGAGCCAGGGCATCGTGGCGGCAGAGCTCGACGAGCCGCCCGCGCGTTGCGGGCGGCAGGGCGGCGATCCGGCCCCGCAACAGACCCGGGTCTGCCCACGCGTCGTGCAGCGCCCCGGTGATCTCGGCCTTGCGGAGGCCGGTGACGTCGAGGTCGTGCGCGACGGCGACCCGGCGCAGCTCGTCGGCGACCACGTGCCGGGCGAGGCGCGCGATCGGTTCGTCGCCGGCGACCTCGGCGCGCCAGTGTTCCGCGAGCGGCTCGGGGAGCCGAAGGCGCGTGCCGTCGGGCCAGGCCAGCCCGGCGCCCATCAGGACGTCGACCGGCCGGCGGACCACCTCGAGGTCGGCCTCGAACCATGCGGCGACCGCGTCGACCGTCGCCCGGGCATCCAGCAGGGCCAGCGCCCGTCCCACCTCGACGGTGTCCCGGTCGAGGCGCCGCAGCGCCGCGACCAGCGAGGCGCGCCCGGCGAGGCGGTCGGCGAGGCGGCCCAGGTCGCGGGGGACGGGCTCCGCGCACACGTCCGGGCGGCGGCGCAGCAGGTCGACCAACGCCGGTTCGTCGAGCGCGGCGAGGTGGTCGGCGAGTCCGGTCCCCACGACCGGGAAGTCTGGCGCGCGGCCGTCGGCGACCCGTGGCCGGGTTCTGTCAGACGAGGTCGCGGAGCGCGCCGAGGAACGCACGCAGGTCGTCGGGGCCGCTCCGTGCGATGGCGTGGACCCGCTGCAGGTCGAGGCGCCCGTAGGCGTGGACGAGCAGGTTGCGGAACGCCGCGGCGCGCCCCAGGCGTGCTCCGAGCTCGGGATCGAGGAGGCCGGCGTCAGCGAGGAGCCGGAAGGCGTCCCCGTAGGTCGGCGGGCTTCCGAGGCCGAGTCGCACGGAGGTCGCGGCGGCCAGGTCGATGACGACCTGGATCGCCTGCCAGAGGTGGAGGACGACGGTGTCGGTCGCCGACGTCATCGGGCGGAGTTCGGCCGGGTCGTCGGGGAGGTGGTCGGCGACGCGGTCGAGGTGGGCGAGGACGGTCGCGCTGCGTTCGGCGAGGAGCTCGCCGTCGATGGCCCGACTCATCCGAGAGAGGAGAGGACGTCGGACTGCGCGGCGCGGATGACCGGCCCGGCGTCGCACCAGAACGTCACCGCGTCGAGGCGGAACTCGAGGAAGGCGTCCTGGCGGCGCTCGAGGAGGAGCACGCCGTCGCGAGCCGCACGGAAGCGCAGCAGCGCGCTGGCCCGCCGCAGGTCGACGAGGTCGACGGCGTCGGTGCCGAGGGTCTCGGTGAGGACAGCGAGGAGCGCGACAGGGTCGAAGCCGTCGTCGGCGAGACAAGCGAGGTCCCAGTCCGAGCCGGGCCCCGCGTCGCCGCGGGCGCGCGAGCCGTGGAGGAGCAGGACGTCGAGCCCGGCCGTGGCCGGATGTCCGTCGAGGGCCGAAGCGATCTCGACGATCTCCATGGGGCGCACCGTACCGCGATGCTGCTGGTCAGACCTGGAAGCTCTGTCCGGCGAAGGTCCACGAGATCGGGGTGGCGAGGTCGAAGCGCTGCTGGTCGATGAGGGCTTCGAGGGTGTCGACGCGGGGCAGCGACTCCTGCCAGACCTCGGCGGTCTCCTCGTAGGCGGGGTGCTCGAGGTGCTGTCGGCGGACCTCGAGGAAGCGTCGCAGCCAGGCGGGGGCGTCGGCGGCCTGCGGACCGGTCTCGGTCATCAGGGCGGGGAGGTCGTCGGGTCCGGTGCCGACGCCGTGCTGGATGCCGGTGTCGAGCAGGCAGAGCTGGCCGAGGGCGGTGGTGACACCGGCCGCGCGGGCGCGGTCCATGGCGGGCCGGAAGTAGAGGTCGTCGTAGACGGCGTCCTGGGCCTGGTTGAGCCGGGGGTCGGTCTGTGAGGTCGAGCGCCAGACCTCTTCGAAGCCGCCGAGGCCCTTGGTGCTCGATCCGTCGTTGCCGTCCTGGACCTGCCGGTCGATGGTCCGCAGCGCCGGGAGGTACTTGCTGAGCGGGGTCGGGCCACCGGCGATCTGTTCGTAGCGCTGCACGACCAGCAGGAGGTCGTGGGTGCCGCTGGTGAACCCGGCGCGGCCGGCGGTGATGCCGCGGCCGTCGTCGAGGCGCTGCGCGGCGGCGTAGGGCAGCTCGACCGTGGAGTTCTCGAAGGTGCTGATGACGGCCTCGGCGACGTGGCGGCGCGCGGGGTCGGTGAGGTCCTTCGGCCCGGGCGCGGCGGCGACCGTCGGGCTGCTGCACCCGGCGAGCACGGTCCATCCCGCCGCCGTGGCACCGAGGGCGCCCAGGGTGAGGAACCCTCGTCGCGGCAGGACGGGTCGATCACGAAGCACCGCGCGACTCTAGAGGTTCTCCCGTTCGGCCCCTCCGCGATCGGTCGCCGTGTCACGCTCCGAGCGGGTGCGCTGGGGGAGGTGGGGCACGTGGACGAGCGACGCTGGGGCTTCGCCGGGCTGGACGACGCGGAGTTCGCGGAGTTCGCCCGCAGCGGCCCGCCCACCGTGCCGCCGCCGGCACGGCCCTCCGAGATCGTCGTCGTGACCCTCGGCCCGGCCGGGCAGCTCGAGAACGTCGCGGTGGCCGACGACTGGCGCGAGTCGGTGGACCCCCGCCGGCTCGGCGCCGAGGTCGTCGCGGCGGCCGGGCGGGCGGTGGCGCGCAGGCTCGAGGAGAACCTCCGTGCGGCGCCGCCACCTGCGCCGTCGGGCGTGCCCGATCTGGCGCCCTGGCGGGGCTCGCTGGAGCGGCTGCTCGCCGACGTCGCCAGGGACGTCGCCCATGTCTCGGAGGCGACCCGGGTGCCGAGGGTCGCGACGCGCGCGAGCGCGGCACACCACGTCACCGCGACGGCCCACCACGGCGTCGTCACCGACGTCACCGTCGACATCACCTGGGCCCGCGGCGCCTCCGCCCGCGGGATCGAGATCGAGGTCGGCGAGGTGCTCGCCGGCGTCTGCGGCGCGGCCGACGCACGCCCGATGCACCCGGCGACCGTGGCGCTCCAGCAGCTCGCAGCCGATCCGGAACGGCTCGTCCGGCTGGCCGGGATGCGGCCGTGACCGGCCCGGACAACGGCGGCATCGACGTCGAGCTCGCGGCGCTGCGCGCCGACGCGGAGGTGTGGCGGGCCGGCATCGCGGCGCTCGAACAGCCACGCCGCGAGCTGGCGCTGGCGCTCGTCGAGCCCGCGGCGTTCTCGATGTGGGCGGTCGACGCCGGGGTCGATCGGACCTACGAGGACGTCCGCGCCCGGATGGGCCGGCTGATCGACCAGGGCAGTGCCGCCTTCCGCGCGATCGCCGACGCGCTGGGCGCCGCCGCCGACGTCTACGAGCGCGAGGACGCGGCCGGCGCGCACGGGTTCGACGCCCTGCGGCCCGGCGGCGGGTGAGCGGGCGATGACCGTGGTCGACGACGTCCGCGCCCAGGTGGACGATCTCGAGCAGAAGCTGCGGGAGTTCTTCGCCGCCGCCGAGGAGACCCTGGCCGCCGCCGCGTCCGCACCCGTCCCCGTGGGCGGGCCGGTCCTCCTCTCGCCCGAGCTCATGGACGCGGTGCGCGACGGCCTCCGGCGCGTGCGGGCGGAGATGCAGTCGGTGCTCGACCGGTTCGGTCAGTTCCTCGACCAGCCCGGCGACCCCGAGCGGCTCCGACAGGCCGCGGCGGGCTGGTCGGTGGTCGCCGACGCCCTGAGTGACGCGGGCGGCAAGCTCGGCCTCGACCAGATGCGGACGAACATCGAGTGGGAGGGCGGCGGCGCGGAGGCGTACAAGGCGATGGTGCCCCGCCAGGGCGAGCAGCTCAGCACGATGACCGCGCAGAGCCAGGCGCTCTCGACCTCGCTGCACGGCCTCGCCGACCAGATCGAGTCGTTCTGGCTCGCGCTCGGCGCCGCCGCCGCGCTGATGGTCATCGCCGTCGTCACCGCGATCGTCGGCGCGGCCACCGTGGTCGGCATCCCCGCCGCGTGCGGCGCGATCCTCGTGGCGGTCGGTGGCGCCGCGACCCTGATCCTCACGGCGGTGCAGCAGATGAACACACTGACCGACCGCATCGCCACCGAGCAGCGCGCCATGGGACAGGCGCTGCGCGACATCGGCACTGCGTGGCCGATGCCGAACGCGGCCGCCATGGCCGACGCGAGCGTCACCGACGGCGACGCTGCGGAGTGGCGGCCGAACCGGTGACCGGTATTCACTACTTCGGGTGACACCGATGCCGTAGCGATGACCACCCTCCGTGGCGATGGCTGATCAGGGGATCCATTTCGTGGTTCCGGAGTCACAGGGGGAACGGTCATGGACGCTGCCGAGCGGGAGAAGGTCGCCACGGCGCCGGTGTTCGTCGACGCGAGCGGGCGCCGCCGGCGCGGGCTCTCGGTGCTGGGCTACCTCGGCGCCTCAGCGTCGGTCGCCTACCTGGCCGCCTTCGGCCTCACCGTCACCTCGACCGGCGGCACCATCGACGCCGCCACGGGCGTGCCGCTGACGCCGAGCCCCCTGATCGACGAGGGCGACGACGACGACGGCGGCGTCGACGTCCCGGCCGACACCGTCGTCGCGGCGACCCCGGCGCACCCCCGCGTCACCGACGCAGCGGTCACCCGGCCGGCGGCCCGGCACGCGAGCCGCAGCGAGACGCCGCGCCACGCCGCGACGAGCAGCGAGACGCCGCGCCACGCCGCAACGAGCAGCGGGCGGCCGCGCCACCGCCCAGCGAGCAGCGTGCGTCACCGTGCGGCCGAGCCGACGGCCGCTCCCGTAGTGCACCGCGTGACGCGCTCGTCGCTGGTCGCCGTCCGCGTCGTCACGCACACGTCGCGACCCGTGGTGGTCTCCTCGCCCACCGGCGGGCACCACCGCGTGTGGGACGACCTCGACACGCACCGCCAGCGGCACCACCACCGCCACCACGCGCCGCGGCACGCGGCGCCCACGGCGGCGGGCACCCACACCACCACGTCGTCCGGCGGCTCGTCCCTCGGCGCCGCGGGCTCCGACATTCTCCCGATGGGAGCCTGACCGTGGCCCGTCACGCCGCCCGTCGCGGCCGCGACCTCCGGTCCGCCCAGCGCGCACCCCGCACCCGGCGCCCCTGGCTGCCGCGCCGCGGCGTCGTGCTCGTCGTGATCGCGCTGACGATGTTCGGCTGCCTGCTGCTGGTCGACGGGCTGGCGCGCTCGCAGGTCGGCGTCGACGCCGGCGGGGCGGTGCCGGAGGTCGACGCGACCGACGGCGTCCCGCCCGCCATCACCGACGGCGGTCCCGTCATCGACGCGCGCGGTGCGAACCCGACGAGCGCCCGGATGCCCGCGAAGACGGTCGCGCTGACCTTCGACGACGGCCCCGACCCCACCTGGACCCCGCGGGTCCTCGAGGTGCTGCAGCGCCACCACGTGCCGGCGACGTTCTTCGTCGTGGGCTCGAACGCCGCGCGCCACCCCGAGCTGCTGCGCGAGATCCGCGCCGCCGGCTCCGAGGTCGGCCTGCACACGTTCACCCACCCCGACCTGTCCGACGCGTCGGGTCTGCGTATCGACCGCGAGCTCTCCGAGACCCAGCTCGTGCTGGCCGGGGCGCTGGGGGAGTCGAGCTACCTGCTGCGCCCGCCGTACTCGTCGACGGCGAACGCGGTCACCCTCGACGCGCTGCACTCCTTCCAGGCCGCCGGGGCCGACGGCTACGTCACCGTGCTGTCCGACACCGACAGCCGCGACTGGGAGCGCCCCGGGGTCGACGCGATCGTGCGCAACGCCGTGCCGGCGAACGGCGCGGGCGGGGTCGTGCTGATGCACGACGCCGGCGGGGACCGCTCGCAGACCGTCGCTGCGCTCGACCGTCTGATCCCCGAGATGCAGGCGCAGGGCTACCGCTTCGCCACCGCGGAGACGGCGGTCGGGCTGCCCGCCGACAACCGGGCCGTGTCGGCCGGCGCGCACCTCGCCGGCGCCACGCTGATCGGGCTGGTGGCGGTGGCCGGGGTCGTCGTCGACGCCCTGACCTGGCTGCTGGTCATCGTGGGCGTGCTGGTGGTGATCCGGCTGGTGCTGATGCTGGTGGTCGCCGTGCGGCACCACCGCCGGCGGCATGCGCCCGGCTTCTCGTGGGGCCCGCCGGTGACCGCACCGGTCTCGGTGATCGTCCCGGCCTACAACGAGAAGGAGAACATCGCAGCGACCGTGCGATCGCTGGTCGCGAGCGAGCACCCGGTCGAGGTGCTGGTGGTCGACGACGGCAGCACCGACGGCACCGCGGAGATCGTGGAGGCGCTGCGGCTGCGGAACGTGCGCGTGATCCGCCAGGAGAACAGCGGCAAGCCCGCTGCGCTCAACGCCGGCATCGCGCACGCGCGCCACGACCTGATCGTCATGATCGACGGGGACACGGTGCTGGAGCCGTCGACCGTGGGACGGCTGGTGCAGCCGTTCGGGGATCCGAGCGTGGGCGCCGTGGCGGGGAACGCGAAGGTCGCGTCCCGGCGGGGCCTGCTCGGGCGCTGGCAGCACATCGAGTACGTGATGGGCTTCAACGTCGACCGCCGCGTCTACGACGTGCTGCGCTGCATGCCCACGATCCCGGGCGCGGTCGGCGCGTTCCGCCGCCAGGTCCTGCTGCAGGTCGGCGGCGTCAGCGACGACACCCTCGCCGAGGACACCGACCTGACGATGGCGATCTGCCGGTCCGGGTGGCGCGTGGTCTACGAGGACTCGGCGCGGGCCTGGACCGAGGCGCCGGCGACGCTGGGCCAGCTGTGGCGCCAGCGCTACCGCTGGAGCTACGGGACGATGCAGTCGATGTGGAAGCACCGCCGCGCGGTGGTGGAGTCCGGTGCCTCGGGCCGGTTCGGCCGCGTCGGGCTGGCGCACCTCGCGGTGTTCCAGGTGCTGCTGCCGCTGCTGGCGCCGCTCGTCGACATCTTCCTGGTCTACGGGCTGCTCTTCCTCGACCCGGTGACGACGCTCGTGATGTGGTCGTCGGTGCTGGCCGTCCAGGTCGTGGCCGCGATCATCGCCTTCCGGCTCGAGCGGGAGAAGCTCGGCGTGCTGGTGTTCCTGCCGCTGCAGCAGATCGTCTATCGGCAGCTGATGTACGCGGTGCTGATCCGCTCGATGGTCACCGCACTCGGCGGGATCCGGCTCGGGTGGCAGAAGCTGCGGCGTGTGGGTGGGCTGGACGAGCTCCTGGCGCAGAACCCGATGCCGCCGAGCGCTCCGGCGCCGTCCGGGAGCCGTCTGGTGGTCCTCAGCCGCCGCTGACCGACCCGGAATGGACACGGAGCGTCGTGGGTGTTGGCTGGGCGGACACCCACGAGGTCAGGAGTCAGCCATGCGTCGAGGTCGGAGCATTTCGTTGGGGGCCGTGGTCTACCTGATCGTCGGGCTGGTCGTGGCCCTGTCCAACGGCTACGGGATCACCGATCTCTCGTCGCTGCTGTCGTTCCTCCTCGCGTTGTTCCTGTGGCCGCTCGTGCTGCTGGGGATCAGCCTGCACGTGAGCCTCGGGGTCTGAGCCTCGTCGTCGGTCCGGACCTCAGGAACCGGGCCGGCGCCGTCCGAGAGCGTGCACGGTGAACCCGGCGCGGTCGAGGACGTCGGCGTCGAGGATGTTGCGGGTGTCGACGACGACCGGCTGCGCCACGAGCTGGGCCAGGTCGGACCAGGGGAGCGTGCGGAACCCCGGCCACTCGGTGAGCACGACGAGGGCGTCGGCGTTCTTCGCGACGACGGCGGGATCGTCGACGACCTCGATGCCGGCGAGCTCGGGTGCCTCCGAGTCCGGCGAGACCGCGGGGTCGTACCCGACGAGCTCGGCTCCGGCCTGCCGCAGCAGGGCGGCGACGGCGATGGCGGGGGAGTCGCGCAGGTCGTCGGTCCCCGCCTTGAAGGTGAGGCCGAGCAGGCCGAGGCGGGTGCGCGACAGCGACCCCGTGCGTGACCCGGTCACGGCCAGCCGGACCTTGTCGACCATCCGCTGGCGCTGCCGCAGGTTGGTCTCGATCGACGCGCGGAGCAGGCGGAACTCGAAGTCGACGACATCGGCGACCTGGAGCAGCGCGTGGGTGTCCTTGGGCAGGCACGACCCGCCCCACCCCGGGCCGGGGGTGAGGAAGGACTGACCGATGCGGTGGTCGTAGCCCATGCCCTC
The DNA here is from genome assembly GCF_030269665.1 of Actinomycetospora sp. NBRC 106375. Classification (GTDB taxonomy): domain Bacteria; phylum Actinomycetota; class Actinomycetes; order Mycobacteriales; family Pseudonocardiaceae; genus Actinomycetospora. The sequence goes on along the minus strand of NZ_BSTS01000008.1, from coordinate 271,979 downwards.
GGTGACGTCGTCGATGTCGGCGCCGACCCTCTCGCACAGCTCGGCCAGCGCGTTGACGTAGGACAGCTTCACGGCGAGGAAGCAGTTGGCCGCGTACTTCACGAGCTCAGCACTCGCGGCGTCCGTCAGCACCGTGGGGGTGCCGAGGCGGGAGTAGAGCGCCGCCACCCGTTCCGCCGCGTCCTGGGCGTCGCCGCCGACGACGATGCGGTCCGGGTTGAGGAAGTCGCGCACGGCCGAGCCCTCGCGCAGGAACTCCGGGTTGCTGACGACCGCGACGTCGTCGCGGCCGATGATCTCGGCGGTACGGCGGGCGGTGCCGACCGGGACCGTGGACTTGTTGACCACGACCATTCCCGGTGGGAGCACGTCGCGGACGTTCTCGAGGACGCTCTCCACGGTGGACAGGTCGGCGACCCCGCCCACGCCCATCGGCGTCGGCAGGCACAGGAACACCAGCTCGGCCGGCCCGTCGGGATCGTCGAGGGCCGCCTCGGCGCCCACCACGAAGGACAGGCGTCCCGCGGCGAGCCCGGTGGTGACGAGCTCGCCGAGGCCTGGCTCCAGGAGCTCGACCTCGCCCCGGCTCAGCGCCTCGACCTTGGCGACGTCGATGTCCGCGCACACCACCGAGTGGCCGAGGGAGGCCAGGCACGCGCCGGTGGTCAACCCTACGTAGCCCGTGCCGATGACACGCACGTGACGAGCGAACATCCGGCTCTCCTGGGGCCGCCGTGCAAGACGGTGAGAATGGTGGCAGCGCGAGCGTCCCGTGTCGGTCGTCAAGAGTGACGATTCAATGCCCGGCACCACCTGAGATCGTGGTGTGGTCCGCGACGTGATGGGCCGCCTGGAGGTCTTTCGTGACAAGCCCCGTCCTTTCGCTTGTCATGCCCACTCGGAATCGTCCGGAACTGCTCGAACGGGCGTTGCGCTCGGTCATCACCGCGATGGCCCCGGTGGCCGAGCACGTCGAGGTCACCGTCTCCGACGGCTCGGACACCGACGCCAGCGGGCGCGTGGTGGAGCGTCTGCTCACGGACTGGCCGGGCGGGCACACCTACGTCTGGAATCGTCCGGCTTTGGCAATGATCGAGAACATGAACCTCGCGGCCGGGCTGGCCGGCGGCGAATGGGTCCAGCAGCTCGACGACGACGATCTCATGCTGCCCACGTCCGGACAGTTCATGATCGACGGCCTCCGCCGCATGCCTTCCCGCGAGCAGGTCGTGGTCTTCGGGGCCCACATCGTGGACGTCGACGGGGTCAAACGACGCGAGCAGACCTTCGAACGCGAGCAGTACCTGCCCCCCGGAGAGGCGCTGCGTCGGCTTCTCCGCAACTCGTCCTTCGTGCGGGAACCGATGGTCGTCGTCCGCAGAACGGCACTCGCCGCGGCGGGCATGTTCGAGCCCGAGGTGGGCGACGCGGCCGACACGGACATGTGGGTCAGGCTGTTGTCCCGCTACGGCGCGCGGTGCATGCCCGTCGCCACCTGCGCCTACACGATCCACGAGGCCGCGGCGACCATGGGCATGTGGAACCCGCGCACGATCGATGTGCTCGACGGCATCTTCGACCGGGCCGTCGCCACCGGTGTCGTCTCCGAGCGTGAGGTGCGCCGCTGGGAGGCCGACTACATGCATCAATTCATTCTGGCCGGTGCCTATCGCCGGCTGCGAAAAGGGCGGCTCGCCGAGGCCAGAGATGTGCTTCGGCTGTTCCGGCTACCAACGGTCAGGGCGCTCGGCCCGTCGCCCAAGTGGTTGCCGGTCCGGCTCGCGTTTACGACCGCGGCCGCCATCCCTCTCCGGACGACCTAGCATCGCTCGGCGACGAGGGAGGAGGACCACAGGTGCTGTCGGATGTGCGGGAGCTCGACAACGACCAGCAGGTCGACGTGGACGTCTGCGTCGTCGGGGCCGGTCCGGCGGGGATCACGATCGCCCGGGAGCTGATCGGCAACGACGCCGAGGTCTGGCTGCTGGAGAGTGGCGGCAGGGATGCGGAACGCGGCGCGCAGCGGTTGAATCGAGGCCAGAGCGACGGTTATCCCCTCCACCGGCTGCACCAGTCCCGGGTGCGGGCGTTCGGCGGGACGAGCAGGCACTGGTTCCGGCCCGGTGATGACAGCTGGGCTGCTCGGCCACTCGACCCGATCGACTTCGAAGTCCGGCCCGGGATTCGCTATTCCGGCTGGCCGTTCGACCGCGCGCACCTCGAGCCGTACTACGTCCAGGCTCAGGAGCTCTGCCGGCTCGGCCCGTTCGACTACGACGCCCGGCGCTGGGCCGACCAGGATCGGACGCCACCCCTGCCGCTGCTCCCGGGTACGGTCGAGAGCACGGTGTTCCACCGCGGCATCGACGATTTCAGCGGGTTCTACGAGGAGCTGGTCCGCGCTCCGAACGTCACGCTGGTGCTCCACGCCTCGGTGGTGGACCTGGCCACCGACGGCGATCCCGGCCGGGTGAATCGTGTCGAATTGCGGCGCGAGGACGGCTCACGGTGCTTCGTCCGAGCCGGGCTGGTCGTATTGGCCGCGGGCGGGATCGAGAACCCGCGCTTGCTGCTGCAGAGCCGCCGGGTCCACCGCCACGGTCTCGGCAACGATCACGACCTGGTCGGACGGTTCTTCGCCGAACGCATGTCGGCCCGCACCGGGTACATCCTCCCGGCCTCTCCGGACCTGGTGCGTCGTGCCGGCCTCTACGACGTCAACGAGCCGACACCCGGGGTACGGGTGCAAGGGGCGCTGCGGGTCACGGACGCCGCGCAGCGGCAACGGCAGCTCCTCAACTGCGCGTTCTTCCCGCTGCCTCGGAACCTCTCCATGATGAGCGAGGCGGTCCGATCGCTCGCGACCCTGGCCAAGGCCCGGAGCCGCCGACCGCTGCCGGCGGGGATCGGCGGTCACCTCCGCAACGTCGTCGCCGGTCTCGGGGACCTCGGCACCTTCGCTCGAGAGCGTCTGCGTATGCCCGATGACGCCCGCGGCGTCCTCGCTCTGCGCGCCCAGGGCGAGCAGGCACCCAACCCGGATTCCCGGGTGACTCTCGGCACCCGGCGCGACCGGTTCGGCCTGCCTGTCGCTCGTGTCGATTGGCGACCGGCCGACTCGGATCGCGCCTCGATCCGAGCGTCGCAGGAAGCCGTCGACGAGGCGTTGCGGGGAGCGGGGCTCGGCCAGGTCGAGCTCATGTTGGGTGACGAGCAACCACCGACCCTGTTCGAGGGCAACTTCCACCACCTCGGCGCGACACGGATGCACACCGACGCGTCCCAGGGGGTGGTCGACGCCGACTCCCGGGTGCACGGCATCCGCAACCTCTATGTCGCGGGCAGCTCGGTGTTCCCGACCTACGGATGCTCCAATCCGACGCTCACGGTCGTCGCGTTGTCTCTGCGGTTGGCCGACCATCTGAAGAAGCGGCTGGCCGAGATCCGCGTTCACCCCGATGCCTCTCGATGACCCCGCCACCCCCGGGTCGGGTCGTGACCGGAGGCGGCGGTGGGCGCTGGTCGCGGGGAGCCTGGTACTCGGCTTGATCGCCGTCGTCACGATCACGGCCGGGTCGCGGAGCACGTCGCCACGTCCTCCCCAGGCGCCCCCGGGCGAACCAGCACGGCCGTCCGCGTCGTCGTGCCTCGATGGAGGCGGTGTGGGGATCGGCGTCGGGGACGACGCCCAGAGCGTCGTGAACGCGCACGGGCCCGGCACCACCTACATCGTCAAGGCGGGGGTCCACCCGCGGAACTTCAGCGTCCGGCCGCAGTCTGGTGACACGTACTGCGGGGAGCCGGGCGCGGTGCTGGACGGTGGGCGGAGCCTCCCGTCGGCGTTCTCGGGTGGGGCGACAGACGTGACCCTGGACTCGATCACGGTGCGGGACTACGAGAGCAGCAGGCAGGGCGCAGCCATCCAACCGGATCCCCGTGCCAGCGGCTGGCTCGTCCGCAACGTGTCGGCTCTGCACAACTCCTGGGCGGGTCTCCTGGTCGCCGACGGCATGAGAATCCTCGGTGGCCGCTACAACGACAACGATCAGCTGGGCATCGGCGGCAACGAAGCCACCGGCATCGTCCTGGACGGGCTCGACAACGACCCGACCACCCTGGACGGGCCCGAGCTGGCGCGCAACCACGTGCTCCGGGCCCCCTGTGCCTTCGAGGGCGGGGGCATCAAGTGGGACGTCGGGCAGGTCACCGTCCGCAACGCCCACGTCCACGACAACGACTGCAAAGGAATCTGGGCCGACATCAACGCCCACGACGTGGTCATCGAGAACAACCTGGTCGAGGGCAACCGCGCGGAGGGGATCTTCTACGAGATCAGCCGGGACGCGACCATCCGGAACAACCGGATATACCGCAACGGGTTCGGCGCCTCAGGGTGGTACTGGGACGGCGGCATCACGGTGGCCTCCAGCTCCGAGGTGGAGGTCTACGGCAACCGCCTCTCGGGCAACTACAACGGGATCACCGGAACCCAGCAGGAACGTCCCGACTCGACGCCACCGGCGCACCTGCTCACCGGCTTGCGCGTCCACGACAACATGATCTGCAGCACCGGGGACGGGGCGCACCCCGTAGGCGTGGGAGCCGACAACGGCGCCGACCTCGCCGCCCGGGACATCAGCTTCAGCGGCAACACCATCCAGCCGGCCTCCTGCGGGGCCTAGCGAAGCCGGAACGGCCCCGGGGAACGGGCGTCGATCAGTGAGCTGACGCCTCACGCCGCGCTGCGCGCGGGAGTGCCCGCCGCTCGCGCACCAGCGCCACCGCGCGCAGGATCCGCGCGGCGACCGCGTCGGGCGCCAGCACGGCGCTGCTGCGCCGTGCGCCTTCATGCAGCGTCCGGCGGGTTCGCGGCTCGGCGGACCGCGCCAGCGCGTCAGCCAGCTCGCGCGGGTCACGCGGATCCGCGACGAGCCCGTTGATACCGTCCTGCACGACCGTGCCGGCCGCGCCGGTCATGGGCGAGACCACGACCGGGACCCCCAGGGTGAGCGCCTCGACGACCACCCGCCCGACCAGGTCCTGCAGGGTCGGGAACACGAGCGCGTCACACAGCTCCATCGCACCTTTCAGCGCGCCGGGGTCGACGCTGCCGAAGAAGGTCACCGAGTCCTGTACCCCGCGCCGGGAGGCCAGTTCGACCAGGTGCTCGCGCTCCGGTCCGTCGCCGAAGATCCACAGAGCGCAGGGGCCGGTCGCACGCTCGTGGATGGCGACGGCCTCGATCAGCATGTCGACGCCCTTGGGTGCGATCAGTCGGCCGGCGTAGACGAACACGGGCGCGCCCTCCGGCGCGCCCGCCCCGACCGGGGCCCGGCCGGGCAGGTCGGGAGGCAGACCCGCGAGCCACCAGCCGGTGACGATCCGGGAGCGCGGCACCTTCAAGGTCTCGACGAGGTAGTCCCTGGCCGGCGGGTTGTTGGCGATGAACAGATCGATCGAGCGCGCCGTCAGCCGCCGCAGGGCGACCTTGGCCCAGACCGTGCCCGTCCGTCCGAGGTGCCGATAGTCCCCCTCCACCAGCGAGATCAAGGCCCGCCGCCGGACCAGTTTGGAGATGCCGGCGTAGAGGCCCACGAGGCCGAGCTCGTAGATGATGGCGACGTCCTCGCTCGCCCGCGCGAACTTCGCCAGCAGCTGTGGGCTGATCAGCTTGAAGCTCATCGGGTGCGTTCTGCCCGTGGCGCGGCCCAGCTCGACGAAGCGCCCGATGGGCCGCCCACCGTCGACCTCCTCGGCCCAGCGCACTTCCCGGACGTCGGCGCCGGCGCGCCGACACGCCTCCACGAGATACGGGTGCGGAGCCGAGTTGTCCCTGGTGACCCAGAGGACCCCGCCCCGCGCATCAGCCTGCAGCACCCCAACCTCCTGTCACGTACGCCGGGTTGCCGGTGGCTCCGTCACGCCGGCGGGCGGGAGCTGGCTGGCCGCACCGGGCTGCTGCCGTCCGGGAGCGTGATCGGACACCCGGTGGTGAGGATCGGCCCCCGGCCCAGTACAGTGATCGACACGATGGTCGGGCATCGTTCGCACCATCACGCCCGCCGCCGTTGCCCCCCACCGGCCGTGCGGCGTTCGGAGCATAACGGACATCAGTGCCCGTAGGCCATAGATCCTTTGCCTGCTCCGGTCCGCGGCTCCGGGCTTGCAGGCCCTCGCATCGAACTGGTCGTGCGGTCAGTCAGCGGGACCTCTCGCGTGAGCGGCGACCCGGCCGACGAGAGCAACCGCGCCGTACACGGCCGCGCGCACCCGGTCCCGGGCGCGTGGCGGCATCGTGGCGACCACTCGCCGTCCGAGCGGGAAGCGATTCTTGAACAACGCCCGTTCGAACCTGTTGTCGGGGGTCGTCGACGACGGGTGCCGCAAGGGCGAATCGATCGGGTGGGTCGGCACGGCGGTCTCGCGGCGCGACGGGCGTCTGGTGTGGGTGGCCTCCTGGTCGAAGCCGATGTTGGCGACGAGGTTGGCGCTCGGGATCACCGAGACGCCGCGGTTGATCAGCATCGCGAACGCCCAGCCGAAGTCCCACGTGTCGACCCGGCCTTCATGGACGTCGTCGAACCTCTGGCGCGTGATGTGGTACTCCGTGAACGGCATGCTCGACCGGACCACGGCACGCGCCTGCGGTTCCGCCCACTTCGTCAGCGCGGGGTCGTAGCGATTCCACGCCCTCCGCCACGTCGCCCATCCCCATATCGGGGCCGTCCGGCTGAAGACGTAGCTGCCCTCGGTCGAGTCCCACATCCCGAGCGGGTTGTGCCCGCCGATCATCATGACCTCGGGATCGTCGCGATAGCGCTCGAGGAGCTCGGCGCAGAACGGGAAGAAGTCGAGGGTGGGCATGCAGTCGTCCTCGAGGATGACTCCGCTCTCCTCGTGGGTGAGGAACCAGTCGATCGCAGCGCCGACGCCACGCTTGCAGCCCAGGTTCTCCGCCTGGTACAGCCGCCGCACCTCGCAGGGCCAGGTGACGTCGTCGAGCACGCGGCGGGTTCGGTCGCAGCGATCGACGTCGGAAGGGACGTCGACGCGGGGTCCGTCGGCGGCGAGGTACAGCCGTGTGGGAGCCGCCGCCCGGACGGCGTCGAACACCTGCCGAGTCTTCTCCGGACGATTGAACGCGATCATCAGCAGCGGGACATCGGCGTTCGGAGTACGGGGAGCGGATGCGCTTCGGGGGGATGGACGCACGTCGAAGCACGCTACCCGTCAGGATCGTCTTTCCTTCTGTCATTGTCGTGAATCGTGACGGGTGATGCCGGAGACTGTTTGGTTCCTTTTGACTCAATTGCATCTGGACGGCGACCTCGTGGCCCGGTTGGTTCAGGCCCTTGGCGCGATCGGCCGCGGCGCCGACGTCCTGAAGCCGAGTCAGGGTCTCCGGTCGACCACGCGAAGCGTATCGGCAATCACGATCCGTGGTCGGAATCGCGTTGTCCCTCGTGCCGAAGCGCCGAGCACGACGACGCCGAACCCCGCCGGGCGGCACCACGATGATCATCTCGGGCCGAGTCCCGCTCCTGATGACGCGAGCGTCGGGTGTCGGGTGGGATCGCGGGCCGGTTCCGGGTCGTCCGGTGGGATCAGGAAACGCCATCCACTCGCAATTTGCCGCAATTCGATGCAGTGCCACGATTCGGGCGGGGTGGTCGTCGAATTCGGTACACCTCACCGCCGCTCGCGCAGCCGCTGGCGGAGCCGCTTGGCGAACAGCCGCAGGTCGCCGTCGCGCTGTCCGGCGTACGCGCGCGGCAACGCGTGACGGCACGCACTCACCCCGGCCGGCAAGGCCACGGCGACCGCGTGGTCGTAGCCCGCCGCTCGGGCAGCGACGATCTCCCTATCGCCCACCTCGCCGAACGGGTACGCGAGGCCCTCCACCGGCGCACCCGTCACCTCGGCCAGCCGCACCCTGCTCTCCACCGTCTCCTCGCGCAGCTCGGCGGCGGTCAGCTCCGGCAGACAGCGGTGCAGCATCCCGTGCGACCCGATCTCCATCCCCGCGGCTGCGGCGGTCCGCACCTGCTCGGCGGTCATCAGCTTCTTGCGCGGCCCCTCGGGGTCCCACGCGTTCTCCCCGCCGAGCCGGCCGGCCAGCACGTAGAGCGTCGCCGTCGCGCCGTGGCGACGCAGCACGGGTAGTGCCTCGTCGAGGAAGTCGGCGTAGCCGTCGTCGAAGGTCAGGCCCATCCCGCGCCCGCCGGTGGCGAGCAGGTCGCGCATCGACATCCCGCGCAGGCCCTGGCGGCGCATCGCCCGGAGGTGACCGTCGAGCCGTTCGGGTGTCACGGTCACCCGGTAGGGGTCCTCGGCTGCCGAAACCCCCCGGCCTACCGAGTGGTACATCAGCACGAACGGGAACGCCGTCACACCATTCCGCCTCTCCGTCCTGTCCCCGCGGGCAGCTGCGCCTGTGCCAGTCAATCGGTTGCGGACACGACGCGTCAGAGCCACTCGATGGGATCAACCCACCTCGGAGCGGCGCGCCCCCAATTCTGACGATTCGCTCGGAGCGCCGGACTGCGAGCATGGCGCGCCAGACGAGGGGGAATCCGTGGCAGGCAACCGCGAGGTCACAGTGTCCGAAACAATGTGGACGCCGGAGGAGGCCAGTACGTGGGTCGGCGGGCCGCGTCTCGCCGAGTCCCTGTGGCGGTACCGGCGCGTCATCGTGCTCGTGGCGGTGCTCGCCGCCGGCGTGGGGCTCGCCGCAGCGCTGCTGCTCCCGGCCCGGTACGAGGCCCAGGCCAACCTGTACCTCCGAGACCCGGGAAGCCCGTCGGTCCAGCCGCTCGAGGGGTCCCTCCAGTCCCAAGCGGGCGACCACGCCATCTTCATGGCCACGCAGGCCCGGGTCGCCGGCTCGGAGGAGGTCTACAGCCGGGCGCAGGCCTCCCTCGGGAGCAGCGGCACACCCGACGTCAGGAGCTCGGTCACGGTCGCGCCCTCGGCCGACCTCACGGTCCTCACGATCACCGGCACCTCCAGCGACCCCCTCGAGGCCGCGAACATGGCCAACGCGGTCGGCGCCGCCTATCAGCAGATGGCCCGCGAGCGGATCGCCGCGGACGCCGAGGACGCGATCACACAGCTCCGGCGGGTCGTGGCCGTGCGTGATGCCGAGTTCGACGACGCCCGTACCCAGGCCGCGCAGGCGAGAGGCGCGGACCAGGCGGCTCTGGAGCGCAAGGCACAACACGTCGCCGACCTGATCAGCGATCTGCAGGTCCGTCAGGACGACATCGCTGCCCGGGCCGCCATGTACGGATCGGGCATCGTTACGTTCGAGCGCGCGGTGCCGCCGGCTTCGGCGTCGGGGCCCGCCCCGCTCCTGCTTGCCCTGCTGGGTGCCGTGATCGGGCTGATCGTGGCGGGCGGCTGGGCATGGTGGGCAGCCGGGCGGAACCGCCGCGTGGAGGCCGAGGGCGATGCCGGAGCGATCCTCGGGGTCCCGCTGCTCGGCGAGACGCCGCAGCTGAGCTCGAAGCTGCGTGGAGCGCGTGGACCGCAGTCGCAGCAGGAGGGTCCGGACCCGGTGGCCGCGGAGGCATACCACTTCGTGCTGGCCTCCCTGGAGCACGCTCTGTCCCGGATGGGCGGCGGCAAGGTCGTGGCCGTGGTCAGCGCTGGACAGGGTGACGGGAAGACCGTGACGGTCCTCAACCTGGCACTCGCGGCCAAGCGGGAGGGGCGCAGGGTGCGCCTGATCGACGCCGACGAGCGTACGCGGGAGCTGTCGCAGCTGTGTCGCGACGACGGGGAGTTCCCCGTGATCGGCCTCGGGGACGACGGCGAGGAGACGTACGCGGTCGCCGTCGCCGGAGCCTCGTCGGGGGAGGGGGCGCGCGAGCGCAACGGACGCCACCCGGCTGTTCTCTTCCGCTCGACGGCGTTCGGCGAGCTGGTCAACCCCGCGGACGAGGCCGACCTCGTTCTGATCGACACCCCGGCGCTTCTCGGCGTGTCGGAGGCCGTGACGATCGCCGACAAGGCCGACGCCGTGCTCCTGGTGGTGAACCGCGGCACCTCGTTGACCGACCTGCGGCGGGCCCGCGAACGGCTCGCTTTCACCGACACCCCGCTGATCGGCTACCTGCTCAACCGGGGGGCGGTGCGGCGTGGCTATGCGAGCTATGGGGGCTACGGCGGCACCGGCGGTACCGACGGCACAGGCGGTACCGACGGCATCGGCAGCACCGGCTGGGGCGTGCTGTCCCGAGGCTGGCGGCGCAGGAAGGGCACCGACGGACCTCCACGACAGGCGCTGCCCGACTGACCGCCGCGCGGGCACCCCGCGGCACCGGCTCGACAAGGGGGAGCGGATGGCCGGCATCCGTATCGCCGCCGTCATGGCGGTCCACAACCGCAAGGCTCTGACGTTGGCGTGCCTGGACTCCTTGCGCGCCCAGCAGGTGGCGGAGGGCACCCTCGACGTGTTCGTCCTGGACGACGCCAGCACGGACGGCACGGCCGAGGCCGTGAGACACCGCCATCCCGATGTCGGGTTGCTCGACGGCGACGGCCACCAGTACTGGAACGGCGGCATGCGCCGCGCCCTGGGCGCGGCCATGGCGGGTGACTACGACTACTACCTCTGGATGAACGACGACACGACACTCGTCGACGACGGCGCTCTCGAGCTGCTGCTGCGGACCGAGCAGCGGCTCCGCCAGGGTGGCCGCGGCCCGGTCATCGTGGTCGGGTCGACCCAGCACCCGGAGACCGGTGAGCTCACCTACGGGGGTCAGACCCGGCCGTCCCGGCGCCGCCGGCTGAGCTGGGCCCTGGTTCCGCCGGGCGACGAACCACGACAGTCCGAAACGATGAACGGGAACATCGTCCTGGTCCCACGGGCGGTGGTGCGGCGGATCGGCAACATCGACCCCGCGTACATCCAGCAGTTGGGCGACCTGGACTACGGGCTGCGAGCCCGTGCCGCCGGCTGCGAGGTCTGGCTCGCTCCCGGGACGGCCGGGCTCTGCGCCTCGCATCCGTCGCGACGGACCGACCGGCAGCCGTTGCAGCGTGAACTGGCCCGCCTGTGGTCGGTGAAGGAGCTGGCGCCCCGGCCCTGGTTCGTCTTCGCGCAACGCTGGGCGGGCCCGCTGTGGTTCTGCTACTGGCTCAGCCCCTACATGCGTCGGGGGCTCGGGCTGGTCCTGCAGCGCACGGGCGTCCTCTCCACCGTCTCGGGCGTTCGGTAGGGCGAGCGGGTGGACGCACCCCGAGCCGACGCGACGAGCGGCAGCGGCACCGGTGCCACGGGCACCGCGAACATGACCGCTTCGGCTGCGTCCGGTCTGAGCTGGTCCGTACTGTCCATCGCGGCCCTCGTGGTCGCCAACCTCGCCTACACGGCGACGGTCTCGCGGCTGCTCGACCCGGCGGACTTCGGACTCGTCGCGATGGCGAACCTCGTCGTGCTGTTCGGGCAGTACTTCGCGCGCATGGGGCTGGCGTCCGCGCTGGTGCAGAAGCCCGAACTGACCGACGAGGAGATCCGGGCCGCGTCGACCGCGGGCTTCGTGATCGGCGTGGTCTGCTTCGGGCTGGTGTGGCTCCTGGCCCCCGCCGTCGCCGTCCTGTTCCACACGCCGGAGGTGACCCCTGTCCTGCGCGGTCTGGGGGCGTCCTTCCTCTTCATGGGCTGGTCGATGACCGGGCTGGGCCTGCTCCGCCGCGAGCTGCGCTTCCGGGCGTTGTCGGTGATCTCGGTCGGCGGCTACGTGGTCGGCTACCTCGTCGTCGGCATCGGGCTGGCTCTGCTGGGGGCCGGGGTCTGGAGTCTGGTGGCGGCCATCGTCGCCTCGACGCTGATCCAGGCGGTGTGGCAGTTCGCCCTCCGGCCCCACCCGCTGCGGCCGGTGCTGGGCTGGCGGCACTACAGGGCGGTCTGCGGGTACGGCACCCGGCTCTCGATCGCCCACGTCCTGGACTACATCGGGAGCAACCTCGACACCTTCACCGTCGCCCGGATCGCCAGCACCGCCACGCTCGGCCAGTACAGCCGGGCGTACTACCTGGTGTTCCAGCCGCTCGGCAACTACATGTCCGCGGCGCTGACGAACGTGGTGTTCACGACCCTGAGCAGGGTCCAGGGGAACGTCGAACGGTTGCGCCGGGGCTACCTCAGCGTCATGTCGCTCGGTGCACTCCTGGTCTTCCCGCTCAGCGCGGGCATGGCCGTGGCGGCTCCGGAGCTGATCGAGGCGGTGCTCGGACCACAGTGGGGGGCCGCCGTCGGGCTGGTGCCGTGGTTCGCGCTCGCCGGCGCGTGCCACGTCGCCTCCCAGCTGTCGCAGTCGTTGGCCGAGGCCCGGGCGGAGCTGAACCGCTCGGTCGCGGTGCAGGTCGGGTACCTCGTGGTGCTCGCCGCGCTCATCGTGCTCGCACTGCAGTTCACCTCCCGCGAGGTGTGGCTCATCAGCGCGGCGGTGGCGGTCGCCGAGCTGCTGCGCTATCTCGGCTATCTCGTCCTGGCGCGTTCGGTGCTCGACCTGCGGGCGGCGCAGGTGTCCCAGGCCCACGTCCCGGCGATCTTCGCCGGGGTGGGCGTGGCGCTGGCGGTCGCGGCAGCCCGCTGGGTGCTCACGGGTGCCCCCGTCCTCGCCGTGCTCGCGGCCGAGATCGCGGTCGGTGCGATCGCGCTCGTGCTGTGCATCCGCGTGTGTCCCGCGACTGCCGTCCGCGCCGAGCTGTGGTTCCGGCTGGAATCGGCCGACCTGCTCGGTCCGCCGGACGGCCGACGACGGCGCGTGGCGTCCCTCGTCGTCGGCCCGCCCGACCGAGCCGTGAGCGAGGTGCAGCGGTGACCATCATCCTGCTCGGCATCGGCGCTGTGATCGTCGCGGCGTTCGGCATCGCCCTGCTCGACGTGACGATCCGACGAGCAGAGGTCGGCGCTGCGCTCGTCTTCCTCTCGGCAGTCGTCCAGGCGATGTTCATCTACGAGGTGCCGTCGGTGAGGCTGGGCGGAACGAGGGTGGGCGTCACCGACCTGGTGGTGGTCATCGTGCTCGCGGCGGCGACGGCCAGGTGCTTGCGACTGCGCGACTTCAGCCGGCACCTGCACTGGCTGATCCTGCTGGCCACGCTGCTTCTGGTGTCGCTGATCCTCGGCATCGCCGATCACGGGATCCAGACGAGCGTCGGTGACGCCCGCCAGTACCTCTTCTTCGTCGGGGCCGCCCTGTACATGGCGACGTTCCGGCCCACCCTTGAGCTCTACGAACGGATCGGCCGGGTCTGGCTGGTCATGGCCGGCCTGATGGTGCTGCTGGCATGCGCCCGCTGGCTGCAGGTGTTCGCCGGAGTCGACCTCGGGGTGCCGGCCGAGCGCAACGGCGTGGACACCGCGACCCGGGTCCTGGACGGGCCGTACGCGTTCTTCCTCGCCGGCGCGTTGCTCCTCACGGTGCCCTTCTGGTTCCGGCACGGCCAGGCGCGGTGGGTCCGATGGATGGGAGTGCTGCTGCTGGTCGTGGTGGTCGTGCTCGACCGCCGGACCGTCTGGCTGGCGCTGCTCGTCGGCGTCGCGGTGCTCCTGCTGCGTGGGCGCCGGCTCGGGGGGCGGGCGATCGCGCTCGTCGTCGTCGCCTCCGTGCTCACCGTCCTGGCCTTCGCCGGGGACGTGCTGGCGCGCGACCAGGCCCCGGCCGGGACGGTCACGAGCACCGGGACCCTCGACTGGCGGGTCGCAGGCTGGTCGGATCTCGTCACCGGCTGGTCGGAGAGCCCGGTGAACTGGCTGGTGGGCATACCGTTCGGCAGCGGTTTCAACCGCGTGGTGGAAGGTTTCGACGTCACCGCCCACCCGCACAACCTCTTCATCGAGACGATGATCAGGGCAGGTGTCGGGGGCCTGATCGCCTTGATCGCGCTCACCGTCGGCCTGCTGCGCCGGTTGTGGAGGGTCCGGGTCGGGGGCGCCGGGCTGTTCGACCCGGGGATGCTGGCCCCGCTGCTGGCCATGCAGGTGGTCTGGTACCTCACGTGGGTCCCGGGTCTCGAACAGGGCGTCGTCACCGGCATGGCCGTCGCCGTTGCGGCTGCCAAGGGCAGGGCAGCAGCTGCCCGGCGCACGCGGGGGCCCACCGGCCCGCCGGAACCATCCAGACAGGACACGGTTGGCGGTACTGAACCCGCCGAGGCGCTCCGACGGCCTCGGGTGTCGTGGGAACCGCCGCCACCAGGACCGTCGCGTGACGTCGCCGTCGACGATGCAAGGGCGGGCTCCGCCGCGGGCGAGCCCGACTGAGCCACATCCAGTTGGCCGTTCGGCCGGCCCCACCTCAACCCCTCGGTACGCCTCCGCACCGAGGAGTTGAGGTCGGGATCAGCTTCCGGTGACGCCGGAAACCAGCAGGGGCACCTGGCTCTGCTGCGGGACCACGACCGACTCGGGGGTGAGCGTCAGCTCGCGGAACCACTCGATGGTCCGTCGCAGTCCGTCCCGGACGTCCACCTGGGGCTCCCAGCCGAGGGCCGTGCGGGCGAGCGTGATGTCGGGACGACGGACGGTGGGGTCGTCCTGCGGGCGGTCGACGAAGACGATGTCCGAGCTCGAGCCGGTGAGGTCGATGATCAGGCGGGCGAGATCCAGCACGCTCATCTCCCCGCAGTTGCCGATGTTCACCGGTCCGGCCAGTTCGGAGTGCAGCAGCCGGACGAGGCCCTCGATGAGGTCGTCGACATAGCACACCGAACGGGTCTGGCTCCCGTCACCGGCGACGGTGAGCGGCTCACCGCGTACCGCCTGCCCGATGAAGGTCGGGATGGCGCGCCCGTCGTTGGGCCGCATCCGGGGCCCGAAGGTGTTGAAGATGCGGGCGATGGTCGTGTTCACCTCGCGCGCATTGCGGTAGGCCATCGTCGTCGCCTCCCCGAACCGCTTCGCCTCGTCGTAGACGCCGCGCGGGCCCACCGGGTTGACGTTGCCCCAGTACGTCTCGGGCTGCGGGTGGACCAGCGGATCGCCGTACGACTCCGAGGTGGAGGCCAGCAGGAACCGGGCCTGCTTGTCCCTGGCCAGGCCCAGGGAGTGCAACGTGCCGATCGAGCCCACCTTGAGGGTCTGCAGCGGCAGCTGCAGGTAGTCGATGGGTGAGGCCGGGGACGCCATGTGCAGGACGGCGTCGACGTGACCGGACACGTGGATGTAATCGGTGACGTCGGCCCGGACGAGCCGGAACCGCCTGTCCTCCAGGAGGTGCTCCACGTTCGCCGAGGTGCCGGTGCAGAAGTCGTCGAGGCAGACGACCTCGTAGCCCTCCTGCAGGAGTCGGTGGCACAGGTGCGAGCCCAGGAAACCCGCACCTCCGGTGACGACTGCGCGTCGAAGTCTCATCGCTTGTCTCCTGCTGCTCGTGGCGACGTCCGGGTAGCCGGGACCCGCTCCAGCCAGATCTCCCGCCAGTAGGCGTAGACACCGCGCGGGCAGCTCCGGTGGTAGTCGGCCGTGCAGACGACGTCAGCCAGGACGATGCAGGGCGTCTTCATCGTCTGCATCCGGCCGGTCGCTTCGTCGATGATGTGCTCCACCCGACGCAGCACCTGGGCCGTCCGCCCGCAGTACTGGAGCATCTCGCGGTCGAAGGACATCCCCCGGTTGAGGTTGTCCGCGTTGAGGGTCGCGCTGATCTCCTCGAGGGACTTGACCCTGACCCACTCGCCGGGCTGCAGGTCGAGGTTCTCGACGGGCGTCCGGTCCGCCGTGCCGTGGACGAACGGGTAGCGCTGCCCGCCGCGGAACCGGAACCGCTCGGGCACCCTGCGGCGCGAGAGGTCCTGCACCCGGTTGAAGGCGCCGATGGCGATGCCACGGATGACCTGACGGGCGGGTGCGTTGCCCGAGCGGACGTCCTGCACATACTGCGTCACGTCCCAGAGGGGGATGCCGACCGGCGCCGCGCGGGTCAGCTCGGTGGCCTGGCATGAGTAGACGGGCTCGTCGGATCCGTCCTCCCGCGGGCGGTACGCGCCGTGGGCCACCTCGGTGAGCCGCTCCCGCGTGCACCCGAGGCACCCCGGCGCCGGTGCGTCCGCGGCGGAGGCGTCCGGAGCCGGGGATCCCGGCGGGCGCAGGGGCAGCGGAACCGGCCCCGACGCGCACCGCTCGCCCCCGGGTCCGGAGACCCGGGTAAGCCAGGCGGTCTTCCAGAAGATCAGGCACCCCGCCTGGCAGCCGCCGTGGGCCTGGCCGTCGCACCGGACCCCTGCGAGGTGCACCGCGTCCGGCAGGCGCCGCAGGCCGGTCCAGGTGGCGGTGTCGCACGTCTTGTGCGCGATCTTGTCGACGACGAAGCGCCGGCCGCAGTACGGCAGCATCTCCGGCATGAACGGCAGCGCGTCGAGCTCGCCTCGCTCGTCGAGTCCGGCGAGGATCTCCTCCGCGGGCTTCACCTCCACGACGTCGCCGATGGAGAAGGTCGGCCTGGCGTCCGACCGCTGGACCGTCACGCTCATCGCGGTGCTCCCGCCGTGGTGCCGGACCCGACCGTGCCGGCCGGGTCGGGGATGGTCCTGGCCGGCCGCGGCGGGTGGGCCAGGATGTTGAGGACGAACGCCGGGTTGTTCCGCAGGTAGCGACGCCACAGCCGCCGCGGTTCCCGGCCCAGCCGGTACGCCCACTCCAGCCCGCCGCGCTGCATCCAGCGCGGAGCCTGGGGGACGGTGCCCGCCAGCAGGTCGAAGGCGGCCCCGACGCCGACGAGGGCGTTGGCGTCCAGCGCCCCCACGTGCTCGGCCATCCAGCGCTCCTGCTTCGGCGTGCTCAGACCGACCCAGACCAGCTGCGCGCCCGAGTCGTTGATGGCCCGGACGACCTCGGCGTCCTCCTCCGGGCGCAGCGGGCGGAACGGCGGCGTCCAGGTGCCGGCGATCTGCAGCCCGGGGAACCGCGCGGCGAGCCGCTCCGCGAGCAGCTCGGCGGTCCCCGGACCGCCGCCGTAGAAGAAGGACGACCAGCCGCGCTCGACCGCCCGGGCCAGGACGACCGCCATCAGGTCCGGGCCGTAGACACGGCTGACGTCGCGCCGACCGGCCCACCGGGCCGACCACACCATCGGCATGCCGTCCGGAGTCGTCAGCCCCGAGCCGTTGTGGATCCGCAACAGCTCCGGATCGCGCCGGCACTCCATCACGCCGTGCACGCCGGTGACGCAGACGTAGCGGTGCTCGCCGCGATCGACCCAGCCCGACACCTCCTCGACCGCGGAGTCGAGCGTCAGGCAGCTGATCCCCACGCCGAGCACGTCGATCCGGGAGGGACCGCCCGCCGTGGCCTCCGCGTCGCGCTGATCAGCTGCGCTCACCGCTGGTCAGCCTCTTCTCGATCCACTGGTAGGTGGGGCGGAGCCCGTCGTGGAGGGACGTCGTCGGCTCCCACCCCAGGACCTCGCGCAGCAGCGAGTTGTCGGAGTTGCGTCCCCGCACCCCCTGTGGGCCCCTGACGTGCTCCAGGCCGATGTCCCGCTTCCCGGCCACCTCGGCGACGACGCGCGCGAGCTCCTTGATCGACACCATCTCGTCCGTGCCGAGGTTGAGCGGCTCGCCGACGTCGGACTGCATGATCCGGTAGATGCCCTCGACGCAGTCGTCGATGTAGCAGAACGACCGCGTCTGCTCCCCGTCGCCCCAGATCTCGATGCTGCCGCCGTCCTC
The DNA here is from genome assembly GCF_030269665.1 of Actinomycetospora sp. NBRC 106375. GTDB lineage: Bacteria > Actinomycetota > Actinomycetes > Mycobacteriales > Pseudonocardiaceae > Actinomycetospora. Next base: position 254,297 of record NZ_BSTS01000008.1, on the reverse strand, counting down.
GGCGAGCGCGACCTTCCGGCAGAGCGCCGCCGGAGCCTTCTCCCGGCCGCCGTCGTAGGTGCCGTACGGGCCGTAGATGTTGTGGAACCGGACGATCCGGGTCTCCATCGGGTGCTCGCCGGCGTAGTAGGAGCACAGCAGCTCGCTGAAGAGCTTCTCCCACCCGTAGGCGTCCTGGGGCTGGGCCGGGTAGGCGTCGCTCTCCTTGAGCGGGACCACGTCGGTCTCGGTCTGCCGGTACTCCGGGTAGATGCAGGCCGACGAGCTGTACAGGTACCGCTGCACGCCGTGGACCCGCGCGGCCTCGATGGTGTGCAGGTTGATCAGCGAGTTGGTGTGCAGGATCTCCGCGTGGTGGGTGGAGATGTAGCCCATCCCTCCCATGTCCGCGGCGAGCGCGTACACCTGCTCGACCCCGCGCGTCGCCTGCAGCGCGGCGTCCCACCGGCGCAGGTCGAGCAGCTCGAACTCGTCGGCGTCCACGTCGGTGTACTCCGGGTACTTCAGGTCGACCCCGCGGACCCAGTAGCCCCTCTCCTTCAGGAACGTGACGAGGTGGTGTCCGATGAACCCCCCCGCTCCCGTGACACACACTCGCTTCACTGCAACCTCCCGGTGCGCGTGTCCTGCTTGTCGATCAGTAGGCGCCGCGGCCCCTGGCCACCGCGAACACCGTTTTCCAGATGATCAGAGCGTCGAGCGCGAGCGACCATTGCTCGATGTAGCGCAGGTCGAGGCGGACCGACTCCTCCCAGTCCAGGTCGGAGCGGCCGTTGATCTGCCAGAGGCCGGTCAGGCCGGGCTTCACGAACAACCGCCGCCGTGCCTCGCCCTCGTAGCGCCGGTCGGTGATCGGCAACGGACGGGGGCCGACGAGCGACATCTGGCCGAGCAGCACGTTGACCAGCTGAGGGAGCTCGTCGATCGACGTGCGGCGCAGCCACCGCCCGACCCGGGTGATCCGCGGATCGGCGGAGATCTTGAACAGTTCGCCGGTCCCGTGCTGGTTCAGCATGTCGAGACCGGGCCGCAGCGCCTCGGCGTCACGGACCATCGTGCGGAACTTCCACATCGTGAACTCGCTCCCGTGCCATCCGGCCCGGGCCTGGCGGAAGATCGCCGGCCCTGGACTCGTGAGCCGGATCGCGAGCGCGACCGTCAGGAACAGGGGCGAGAGGACGATCAGCGCGATGACGGCGACCAGCCGATCGAGGAGTGCCTTCGCCACGCGGCGGCCACCCGCCAGCTGGGGTTCGTCGACGTGCAGGAGGGGCAGTCCGCAGACCGGCCGGATCGCGATCCGCGGACCCGCGACGTCGAGCAGCGCCGAGGCGACGAGCAGGTCGATCCCCGACCTGGCGAGGCTCCAGGACAGCATCCGCAGAGCGGCTCCGTCCATCTCCGGGCAGGGCAGGACGGCGACGGCGTCGGCGGAGGTCATCCGGAGCGCGAGATCGACGTCCTCGAAGCCGCCCACGACCGGCACGCCCAGCGCGGTCAGGTCGGTCAGGTCGGTGGAGTTCCCCCCGACCGGGACACATGCCCCCACGATCCGCATCCCGTGGTGGGGATCGCGGCGCATCTGCCGGACCAGCTCGGCGCCCGTGCGCGCGTGCCCTACCAGGACGACATCGCTCATGTAGGACCCGCGGCGGCGCTCGCGGTGCACCCACTTGCGGAGCAGGTAGCGTCCCAGGAGCGTCAGGGCCGCCGCCATCGGCAGGGCGATGAGGACGTAACCGCGCGCGGTCTCCGCCTTCGTCGCCCAGGAGACCGTCGCGACCGTCGCGATCACGGCGACCGCGGCGATGAGGACGCGACGGAACTCCTCGAACCCGACCGACAGGAAGCGGGCCTCGTAGGCACGAGCGGCCGACATCGCCGCCAGCCACAGCAGGGGCAGCGCCGCGCTGAGCGCCACGTACTCCCACCGCGGCTCCGGTCCCGCGGAGTCGGCCCAGCGGATGTCGTACGCGGCCATCCCGGCCACCAGGGCGGCGACGCCGTCGATCGCGACGACGGTCCGGACGTAGCGGCGCTCCCACGCCCTACGGGACGAGCGGACCACCAGTGGCTGGTCCGGCGCCGCTCGGCTGGTGTCCGCCTCGACGATGCCCACGTCCGCACCCCCTCCTGCCGCTCCGTGAACGCTCAAGAATCGTTGCAGCTGACAGGCGGAATGTCGGTCGTCAAGAATGACGATTGATGTCCGGTCCCCGTGCGCCGTTTGTCTCAGGGATTTCGAGGGCCAGCGCTGCGGGCACGTCCGGTTGTGGAGCTGGCCGTGCGACATCGCGTGAACAATGGTGACGGAGGAAAGGCTTCCCCGGGGAATACCGTCTCGCCGCCGAGGAGAACGGCGCATCGTGAATATTGACGAAGCGGCCCGACGCGGTGGCGCGTCGGGGGCCGATGCTCAGGAGCTGCGTCTCGAGCGCTCGCGAGGGTCGGGCAGCTGGCGCAGCAGAGCAACAGCTTCCAGCTGCGAACTCACCTCCAGCTTCGCCAGGAGCGACCGGATCTGGGTGCGAACCGTCGGCATGCTCACCACGAAGTGTTCGGCGATCGTCGCGGCCCGCATCCCCGCGGCGAGCAGCTCGAGGACCTCGCGTTCGCGGGAACTGAGTCGCGCGAGACGCCGAGACAGCTCACGCTCCTGCGCCAGGTAGCGGCGATGGCGATCGAGCCATTCGCGGTGCTCGAACTCTGTCATGACCTGGCCGCCGGCCGCGGCGGTCATCACGGTGCGCAGGAGCACGTCGAACGAGCGCGACTTGGGCACGGAGCCGATCGCGCCGGCAGCGATCGCCGCGGCGATCCCCGGTTGGTCCATGCTCCCGCTGACGACCAGGACCTTCCATTCCGCCGCTCGCAGCCCATCGACCAGGTCGGCGCCGTGGAGGTACTGGCCCTCGGCATCCCGGCCCAGGTCGAGATCGAGGACAGCGAGGCCGGCGAGGTGCGGCGTCGGTCGGTCCATGAACAGGCGGATGTCCGGGACCGCGAGCGTCCTGGCGTCGAACCCCTCATTGCGGAGGGCCATCGTCAGCGTCGTGCTGAACAGCTCGTGGTCGTCGATGATCACGACCGGGTAGTCCTCACTCACCGGTACGGGTCGATCACCGGCGAGCTCGCTCATCACGAGGCGGTCCGGAGACGCGGCCGAGTCGGCGTCGTCGCGCACCACGGGTTCGCGGCCCCGCGAAGAGCCACGGTGAAGACGCACCCCGGCTCCTCGCCGCCCGGTGAGCCCGGGGTGAGGGCGCCGTTCTCGGCCGCGAGCAGACGACGGCACAGGTAGAGGCCGAGGCCGAGACCGCCCGCGCGTTCGTCACACACGCCACGCCCGAACATCGCGTCCTCGGCACCGGGTGGCAGGCCTGGCCCGAAGTCACGGACCTGCACGATCACCCGGTCGTCGCGGCGCAGGGCCGTGATCTCGACGGGGCTGCGCGGCGCGTGTCGCTCGGCGTTCGCGAGGAGGTTGGTGACGACCTGAGCGAGCGTCGTGGAGGACCCGATCGCGTGGAGGTCCGGCTCCACCTCCAGCCGGATGTCCATACCGGACGAGTCGCGCAGTGTCACGAGCCCATGCAGCACCGGCGCGACGGCGTAGGGCGTCACCAGCTCCGCACTCCGGTCGCCGACCGGGGATCGGAGCAGCATGTCGAGCCGGCTCAGCTCGGAAGCCACGACGGTGCCCAGCCGCTGCGGATCCGGGTAGCTCCCGTCGACGAGGGCCGCCGCGCCCGCGAGACCGGCGAGTCCGTTGCGCAGTTCGTGATCACGTTCGGCGGTGTGCGCGAGCCGGGCCACCGCGAGTCGGAGTTCTTCCTCCAAGGTGTCGTGCCGGTTATCGAACTGGGCCAGCGCCTGCCGGGCCAGACCGAGGGCGCCGCACAGCACAAGAGTGACGGCGACCAGGCGGAGCCCGGTCGAGACTTCCTCGGCGTCCACCAGAGGCCACTCGAGCGTCGTCAAGCGCAGGGCCCGCGCGACGCCCAGCAGGGCGATCCCCACACCGACCAGCCACAGACCTCGGTTCTGGCGGTTAGCCGCGCGCGCGGCAATCGCGACGCCCGACGCTGCCCACGCCAGCGTCAGACCGACGCCGATCGGTACGACGCCGGCCACCTCGCGCACCGTCTCGGGGAGAGCCGTACCCAACGCGGCGGCTCCGATGACGGCCGCGGCCGTACCGAGCAGCACCGCGAAGACACGCTGGAGCGAGAGCCGGGGCGGCGCGATCGCCGCGATCAGGAGCAGGCACATGACGATGCCGTCGGCGAGGACCCGCACCGCGACGGTGTCCGGGGCGGGGTGGACCGCCGCGATCGTCGAGGTCGGGATGACGAGCAAGCCGTAACAGGCGAGCGCCATGCTGACCCAGCCAGCCTGGTGGTCCGCACCGAAGCGGGCGGCGAACACCGCCAGCAGTGCCGCCGCGGCACCCGAACCCGCCGCGGCCAGGGCCAGGACCAACGCGAGATCGTCGGCGGCCAGCCGGCCCTCCACGAACCAGCCCGTTGCCACCAGCACGACTCCGGCACCGAGGGCGAGTACGTACTGGCACACGCGTCGAGGTTGGGTGACGTGATCGACCGAGACCGCGTCGGAGGCGCCCGCCGCGCTTCTGTCGAGGACCGTCCTGATCTCTAACCGCCCCTTCATCGCCACTCCCCCGCGGCAGGACTTCGGGCGACAGGACTCACCCGAGAACGACATGACCAACAATCCCGATGAGCAGGACCGGGCGGGAGAATCGACAGCGACCAGACCCCGACAGCTGGCAGCGCGGCTCCCCCCCAGGTGCCCCTGCGAACCGGGACGCTAGCAGCGGTGTGTGATCGATTCGAGGTTTCGGACCACACTTGGGTGGCTCTTGTTATCTCGAATGCACGAATATCGACGGAGAGTACAGCGTATCGCGGTCCAGAGTGACGCTACTGGGTGAACGCGGAGCGGCCACCTGCCCCCCATTTGTCCGCCGAACGTCAGCGGTGCTCAATTCACGACCAGCCGCACGATCGCCACGAGCCCGACGACGACGATCACCGCCCGGAGCACGGTGGGCGAGAGCCGCCGCCCGATCCGCGCGCCGAGGAGGCCACCGATCGTGGAGGTCACGGCGAGGATCGCCACGACAGGCCAGCTGATCGGCGCCACGACCGCGTAGATCGCCCCGGCGACGAGGTTGACCACCGCGGCGAGGACGTTCTTGTAGCCGTTGAGGCGCTGCAGCGGCTCGGTGAGCAGCAGGCCCATGACGCCGACGAGCATGATCCCCTGGGCGGCGGTGAAGTAGCCGCCGTAGACGCCGATGAGGAAGATCAGCGGGTAGAGCAGCCAGCCGCCGCGCGACCCGCCGCCGGACCGCTGCAGACGGCGCGTCAGCCACGGCTGGACGACGACCAGCACGAGCGCGATCCCCACGAGGAACGGCACGATCGTCTCGAACGCGTCCGGCGGCAGCGACAGCAGCAGGATCGTCCCCACGACCGCGCCGAGCGCCGACATCACCGACCAGCGGATCAGCTGCCCGCGGGCGCCGGCGATCTCCCCACGGTAGCCCCACGCGCCGGTGAACGAACCGGGGATGAGGCCGATCGCGTTCGACGTCGTCGCCGTCACCGGCGGGTAGCCGAGGGCCACGAGCACCGGGAACGTCACCAGCGTCCCGGATCCGACGACCGTATTGATGGTCCCTGCCCAGATTCCGGCGAACGCGATCAGCAGGCCGTGCCACCACGTCACGCGCGGACCCTAGGCCCGGTGCCCTCCGACGGCCCGGTGGAACGCGCGGGCGCGTTCCTCCAAGATCGTGGCGGCGCCCGGTGTCCTGGTTGGACTCTCGTTCCATGAACACCGCAGAGACCCTCGCCCATCAGGTCATCGCCTCCTTCGAGGCCGACGAGATCGAGCGCATCGGCGAGCTCGTCACCGAGGACTTCGTCGATCACGGCGCCCCGCCCTGGATGCCACCGGGCAGAGCGAGCTACGTGAACACCATGCGCTGGCTCAAGGACGTCCTGAAGATTCGCTACGAGGTCCACGAGACCCTCGCGCAGGGGGACTGGTTCGCCGCGCGCGCCACGGTCCACGGCGTGGCGACGTCCGAGCACCTGGGCTTCCCGGCGACGGGCCGCCCGTACGCGATGGAGACCATGCACCTCTACCGCGTCCGCGACGGCCTGCTCGCCGAGCACTGGGGCGTGCGCGACGAGCTCGGGGCGCTGTGGCAGTCCGGGGCGCTCGAGCCGCCCGCGCCGCCCGCGGCGTTCCTCCCTGTCGCGTCCCTGCCCGTCGAGGCCTGAGCAGGAGCATCCTGCGGTGGTGGCCGACACGCCCCGCGCCGCACCGCCGGCGCACGCGCACCGCGCCGAGCAGGTCCGCGAGACGCGGGCGCGGGTGCTCGGCGCGGCGCGGGAGCTGTTCGTCCGGCGCGGCTACACCGGCGCGACGGTCGACGCGATCGCCCTCCGCGCCGGGGTCAGCCCGCAGACCGTCTACAACGTCATCGGGACCAAGGCCGACGTCCTCAAGGCCGTCTACGACGTGGCGCTGGCCGGCGACGACGAGCCCCTGGCGGTCGGCGAGCGCCCGCACGCCGCCGCGATGGCGGCCGCGCCCGACGCCGCCACGGCGCTGCACCTCTACGCGCGGGTCGGACGACAGATGCTCGAGCGCGCCGGGCCCCTGCTCACGACCGTGCACATCCAGGCGCCCGGCCGGGATCCGCACGTGCGGGCGTTCGTCGAGACGATCGAGCGCGAGCGAGCGCTCGGGACGGCGACCACTGCTCGCTTCCTGGCCGACCGCTTCGGCCTGCGCGCGGGGCTCACGGTCGCCGAGGCCGGCGACATCCTGTGGACCCTCACCGCGCCCGAGACCGCCGACCGTCTGCTGCGCCGGTGCGGGTGGAGCCTCGACCGCTACGAGGCCTGGCTCGCGCGGTCGATGACCGAGTCGGTGCTGGGCACGGACGTGTGAGGTGCGCGTCAAGCACACCTGACGGCGATCGTCAGCCCGATCGTGTGACGCTGCCGGGCGTCTGTGGCGATAGTCGGTGTGGGGGGACGGAGGAGAGCGCCCGCCGCGCCCGACGCTGGGGAGCGGGGTGGCTCGGCGGGCGCTCTCCTGGGCGGACGCGCGCGGGACGAGGCCCCGCGCCGCGACGGTCACGGTCAGGGAGGTGAGCTGCGTGGCTTCGGTCTTCGATCCGGAAGGCGGACGCTATGTCCGGGTGCCGGAGCCGCCGGCGCGCCGCTCCGACCCGGCGATCCCCCCGTCGCCGACAGAGGCCGACACGGTGCGCGTGCGGCCGGCGGCGGACCCGGTCGTGCCCTCGCCCCGGGAGTCACCGGAGCTCGAGGAGCCCCGGGCGGATCGCGCCCCGCCGGGACGCGCTCGCCGCTGGGCCGCCGGCGTCGCCTTCGTCCTCGTCGCCGTGGCGGTCGGACTGGTGCTCGGCACCCGCCACCCGGTGCCGACCGCCGCCGCGCCCGAACCGCCGGTCTTCCGTCCCGGCGTGCACGTGGTGGGCGACGGGCCCTGGCAGATGCCGGCGGGGGTCTACGCCACCTCGGGGCCCACCGGCGCGGCCACGTCGTGCAGCTACGTACGTCTCCTCGGCTTCGACGGGTCGGCGGGGGCCGTCGCCGGGCAGCGGACGGTCGCGGGACCGGCGAGCATGCACCTGCGGCCCGGCGACGCCGGCGTCGTCCTCGAGGGGCCGTGCGACTGGGCGCCGCGGCCGCCCGTGGGCTGACGGCTCACGACGCGGATTCCGGGCATCCAGCGACCGCCACCGTCTCACCCGCCCGGGGTGTCCGCCGCGTGCCGTCCTGGCGCGGGCACCAGGATGCGGCGGGTGACCGACACGCTCGCCCTGCGCTGGGGCCCGCTGCGCCTCGAGGTGGAGCACGCGGTCTACGAGACGGTCGTGCTGCTGACGGTGCTGGTGGTGGCGCTCGACGACGGCATCGCGGACTTCGGCGAGGCCGCGCTGGTGGCCGTGGGGCCGCTCGTGGCGACGTTCGCCGCGTACGTCTTCGCCGGCGTGCTGGCGCGGGTCAGCCGGACGGGAGCGCCACCGCTGGCCCGGGGCGAGATCCGCCGCATCGTCGGCCACTCGGCGCAGGTCCTCCAGCTCGCCGTGCCGCCGGTGGTGATCGCGATCGTCGGCGCCGCCACGGACCTGTACACGCCGGAGGAGGCCGTCGACGCCGTCATCTGGTTGGGGCTGGTCTTCCTCGTGGTGATCGGCGGCATCGGCGGCTACCGCGCGCGGCGCACCGTGCTCGCCACGGTGCTCGGGGCCGTGGCCGCGGGGGTTGTGGGGCTGTTCGTCCTGTTGCTGCGGCTGATCCTGGAGCACGGCTGAGCTCGTCCGGTCTCCCGGGAACGATGACGGCGCGGCGGACGTCTCCTTGTCATGGTGTTCTCGGCGCGCCGCCTGCTGACGGCGGCTCTGCTCGTGGTCGCCGCGGTGATCTGGACGCGGATCAACAAGCCCGTCGAGGGCGCGACGCTGCTGGAGCTGTCGTCGCGCCACGGGATCACCACCGCCGACCTGCTCTCGGCGGTCGCCCTGGCGATGGCGATCGTGATCGCGTGGCCGAGCCCACGGCCGGCGAGCCCGACGGTCGCTAAGCCGCCGCGGCCGGAGCGGGTCTGGCCCGGAACCACCGTCCCGACCGCGTCCCCTCCAGGCGCTCCAGGCCGGCGTCCGGGAACCAGTCCCGGGCCCGCTCGGCGGTGACGACCACCCATCGCCGCGCCACCGCCCGCGCCAGCGCGACCCACTCCGGGTCGAGCGGGGTGGGCACGGTGTGCTCGCGGGCGAGGGTGAAGCCGGTGTCGGACGCGCGGGGGCCGCCGAACATGGGGTCGAGCAGCACGACGTCGACGCCCTCGCCGGCCGCAGCCATCGCCGCGAGCACCTGACGCGAGTCGCCGCGGCGGACCTCGACCGGCGCCGAGCCGGCGCGCGGGATAGGGCCCGCGAAGCCCTCGGTGGCCAGCAGGGCGAGGACGAAGTCGGCCTCGATGCCGATCACGGCGCCGTCCCGACCGACGGCCCAGGCGGCGACGAGGGCGTCCCGGCCGAGACCGAGCGTGGCGTCGAGGACGTGGTCGCCCGGCGTGAGCTCGCCGGCACGCACCAGCGGGTCGGTCTGGCCGTGGCGCAGCGCCCGCAGCCGCTTGGCCGCCGTGCCCTGGTGGAACGCGAGCCGCCCCCGCGCCGACTCGGCGACCCAGCCCTCCTCGGTGCACACGAGTGCCGTCGTCGCGTCGCCGCGCACCGTCGCGACGGAGGCCTTGCCCCGCTCGACGAGCGGGAGACCCCAGGTGTCGGCGACCCGTCGGGCCTCCGCGCGCACCGCGTCGGACGCCGACTTGCTCGTCGTCACGACGACGCCGCTCACGCCGGTCACTCCGCTCGCGCCGGTCACCGGTCGGCGTGCAGGTAGGTGCGCGAGTCGGGCAGGCACATGGGGGCGTCGGCGCGCGCCTTCACCCGCTCGGTGTCGAACACCCGCAGACCCCAGCGCGCGAGGGCGACGGTCGTCCGGTCGGCGTGCGGGTCGGTCGCGACGTCGGCGAGGGCCGGCCGGGCGCCCGGCTGCCGGGTGACGCCGAGGGTGTACGCGGCGGCGTGGCGCGGGCCGGGAGCGGGATGCCGGAGGAGCGCGGCGAGGTCGTCGACCGGGACGCAGTGGCGGTGGGTGCGCCACGCGCCGGTGCCGCAGGTGTCACCGATGCCCCACGCCGCGGCGTGCAGGACGGCCGGGTGCTCCGTCCCGGCCGCGACGATCTCGCGCAGCCGCGGCAGCGAGTCGTGCCCCTGGAGGTAGCCGAGGACGAACGCGGTCCGCTCGCGCAGCCAGCGGGGCACGCGGTCGGGGTCGCGGGGCATCGCCGAGATCGCGGTGGCGGCCACCCCGCTGACGTGGGCGACGTTGAGGACGTCGAGGGCCCGGCGCCGGCGCGTCTCGTCCAGGGTCAGCAACGCCTCGGCGACGAGCACCTTGGTGCCGTCACGCACCGAGCCGGGCAGCAGGGCGGGGTCGGCGTCGTCGAGCGCGTCGAGCACGACCTGCACCGCGGCCGGCTCCGGGCGGCCCGGCGGCCAGGGCCACAGTCGTCGCCCGTGCACGGACGACGGCGGCGCCAGCCACTCCGCCGGCGCCTGGTCGCCGCGGTGGGACAGGACCGCCGCGGCCCACGCGAGGCCCTCCTCGTCGCCGGGCTGCCCGCCGACGTCGGCGAGGAGGGAGTCGACGTCGCGGACGGCGCGATCGGCGGCCACGGCGAGGGCGAACATCCGCTCGCGCACCGGGCGCTCGCCGTCGCGCGCCCGGGCCACGATCGCGGCGTCCACCCAGTCCCACTCGGCCGGCGCGAACCGCAGCGCCTCGACCACCAGACCGGTGGCCGGGTACGGGTCGGCCGGCGGCCGTTCCTCGACCGCGAGGAGCACGTCCTCGATCTCGTCGAGCAGCTCCCGCTCGCCGCTGGCCAGCGGGAAGCCCTCCGCGTGGCCCGCGCGGCGCAGGCGGACCCGCCAGAGCATGCGGGTCAGTGCGCGCAGGCTGCGGAAGCCCATCGGCGACTGGTAGACCTCGCGGCCGATCTCCGCGACGGCCGGGAGCCCCAGCCGCGCCAGGACGTTGATCGCGGACGCACCGACCGTCGGGGGCAGCCCGGTCACGGCCAGCAGGTCGACCAGCGTCTGGCGGGCGTGCTCGCCCAGCGGGCCGGTGAGCAGGCGCTCGGTCTCGCGGCGGTCGCGGGCCTCCTGCACCAGGTCGCGGAGGGCCTCGCCCCGCACGATCGCCTCGACCGCGTCGCGCGCGGGCCCGGTGGCGCACAGCTCGCCGAACCACGCCCCGTGCACCCGCACGCCCGCGTCCGCGTCGCCCTCCTCGGCGAGCTCCTCGCGGAGGCCGACGAGGGTGGCGAGCGGTCGGCGGATGTGCGGCTCGATCTCCGTGGCCTGGGGCAGGGCGACCAGGGCGCGCTCGAGGTCCTGCAGGAACGACCTCGTGATCGTGGCGCGGTCGGCGGACGGGCGCCCGTACAGCGAGGCGTGGAGGTTGGACTCGCGCTTGCCCATCCGCTCGGCCAGCTCCGCGCGGGAGGCCACGTTCCGATCGATGAGGGCGATCGCCGCAAAACGGACGAGGCTGTCACCGGAATCGAGCGAAACGGACACCGGCCGGGTCTCGCGACCCCGACGCCTCGATGGCATGCACGATTATCTTCTCCCGCCGGGCGCAGGATCAACGGTTTTTCTTCTGCTTCCGCATCCCGGGGGGCTCCCTAAAGTCATGCACAGGTTGGGGGGAGCTCCAGGGTCCCGGCGCCACATCCGGCGCCGGCCCGGAACACCAGGGGAGGGAACATCATGATCGGGACCGTCGTCATCGCCGCCGCCGTCGCCATCGGCGCCATCTTCGTCATCGGCCTGCTCGTCGGCGCCAGCGTGCACCGCACCATCACCGACGAGGTCCGTCGCCGGCGCGACCAGGACCTGCTGCGCAGCCACCACGCCGTCACCGTGCGCCGTCTGCGCGCCGCGGCCGACGGGGAGGGCTTCACGCTCGCCGGCTGAGACTCGGGGCCCGACCGTGACAGGGTCCCGGGATGACGCGGCGGGGGCGGCTGGTGCTGGCCGGGGTGCTGGTGCTCGTGGCGCTGGCGTGGCTGCCGCTGAACAAGCCCGTCGAGGGGCCGAAGCTCCTCGTGCTCTCCGAGACCCACGCGATCGTCGCGGCCGACCTGCTGTCGGTGCTGCTCGTGGTGATCGCGATCGTGCTCGTGCTGAAGCGCTGAGACGACGAAGGCCCCGGCCGCCACCTGGCGACCGGGGCCTCCGCGTGTCGGGATCAGGTGTGGCGTCTCCGAGGGTCAGCGCTCGACGCGCTGAACCGGCCCGCGCGCCGGCGCGTGCCGGCCGAGCTCACGCTCGACGTGCCCGAGGAGCGCCGCGAGCAGGTCGTTGAGGGCGGTCAGGTCGTCGCCGTCGAGCGCGCCGGTGACCAGGCTGTGCTCGACATCGGTGCGCCGGTCGGTGGCGGACCGCCAGCGCTGCCGACCACTCTCGGTCAGCCGCACCGGGCGGCTGCGGCCGTCGCCGGACCGGGGCGCGGGCTCGACGAGGCCGGCGCGGGTCAGGCGGTCGAGGCGCAGGCTCGTGCTCCCCGAGGTGATGCCGAGGGTGCGGGCGATGTCGCCGGGCAGGAGCTCGCCGTCGCCCCGCGCCAGCACCGACAGGGCCTCCAGGTCGCCGACGCTCATGTCGTGGTCGGCGGCGGCGTCGGCGATCACCTCGTCGAACAGCCGCGAGAGCCGCCGGATGCGCTGGCGGGCAGACTCGACGTCGGGCTCTACAGCGGGGAGATGGGCCATCCACGTCGGGAGCTCCACGTCGACGGCGTCGCGGGGCTCGTCGGTGGTCACGGCTCGACACTATCTTGGCACTCAAGCTAGATTGTCTTGATACCCAAGGCATCAGGAGGTGGCGGCGATGAGCACGCCGCAGGACGGGGCCGGGAAGGTCTGGCTCATCACCGGGACCAGCACCGGGTTCGGGCGCGCGATCGCCCGGGCGGCGCTGGCGCGCGGGCACCGGATCGTGGCGACCGCGCGGAAGGAGGGCGACGTCGCGGACCTCGCCGCGGAGGCGCCCGAGCGGGTCCGCACCGCGGCGCTCGACGTCACCGACCCGGTCGCGGTCACGGCGGCCGTCGACCGCGCGGTGGCCGAGTTCGGCCGGATCGACGTCGTGGTCAACAACGCCGGGTACGGCAGCCGCGGCGCGTTCGAGGAGTTCACCGACGCGCAGATTCGCGCCCAGTTCGAGGTCAACGTCTTCGGCGCGCTGGCCGTCACGCGTGCGGTGCTGCCGGTGATGCGGGCGCAGGGGTCGGGTCACGTCATCCAGATGTCGTCGATCGCGGGGGTGCGTTCGGCGCTCGGCGGGTCGGCGTACTCGGCGACGAAGATGGCGCTCGAGGGCGCGTCCGAGGGGCTCGCGGCCGAGGTGGCGCCGCTGGGCATCAAGGTCACGATGATCGAGCCCGGGCCGTTCCGCACGGACTTCGCGGGGCGCTCGCCGGTCGTCGCGGACCCGATCCCGGCCTACGCGGAGATCCTCGAGACCTCGCGCGCCCGGTTCGCGACGCTCGACGGCACCCAGCCGGGCGATCCCGAGCGGGCCGCCCGCGCCGTCGTCGACGTCGCCGCGATGGACGACCCGCCGCTGCGTCTGCCGCTCGGCGCGAACGCGTTCGACACCGTGCGCGACACGTTCCACGCGCGCCTCGCCGAGCTCGACGCCGTCGAGCCGCTCGGGCGGGACACCGACTTCCCGGCCGCCGCGGCGACCTGATCACCCCGCGGTGGCGACCCTCCGGCACCCCTGACACCGTGGGCCGGTGATCGCAGCGGCGCGGGTGGTGCTCGGGCTGCTGCTCGCCGTGCTCGCGGTGACCGGGTGCTCGTCGGAGTACACCGAGGGCACCTCGGGGCCCGCGGCGCGGCCGGACCAGTCGCTCGAGGCCGCGCGCACGAAGCTGGAGCTCGTCCAGCAGGACGCCTGCTACACGTCGCGTGACGTCGCGGGGCTGTACCCGCGGTGTGGGCGGTGGGAGGAAGAGGTGCTGAACGTGGCGAACGCGGCCTCGGTCGCGCGCCCGGACCAGCGGGAGATCACCGATCCGGCGGCGGCTGTCGTCGCCGGTCACGACCACTTCCTGCGCGCGGGCTGTGCCACGGGCGGCGCGGCCGACCAGTGCGTCGCGGCGATCACCGAGACCCGTGACGCGGTGACGAGCCTGGGCCGGGGGATCACCACCGCCCGGTGACCCGAGCCGTACGTGAGCGAACTTCGGGGCTATAGCCCCGAAGTTCGCTCACGTACGCCGGTCAGAGGAAGGCGTCCAGGGTGATCGGGAGGGAGCGGACGCGGACGCCGGTGGCGTGGTACGCGGCGTTGGCGATCGCCGCCGCGACGCCGACGATCCCGATCTCGCCGATGCCCTTGGTGCCCATCGGGTTGACGTAGGGGTCGTCCTCGTCGAGCCACTCCACGTCCAAAGTGCCGACGTCGGCGTTCGTGGCGACGTGGTAGCCGGCGAAGTCACGGTTGACGACGTGGCCGAAGCGGTCGTCGAGCACGCTCTCCTCGTGCAGGGCGGCCGAGAGCCCCCACGTCATGCCGCCGAGGAACTGCGAGCGGGCGGTCAGCGGGTTCACGATCCGGCCCGCGGCGAACACCCCCAGCATCCGCGGCACCCGGATCTCGCCGGTGTCCGCGTGCACCGCCACCTCGACGAAGTGCGCCCCGAAGGCGTGCATCGAGTACTCGCCGGCCCACGGGTTGTCCGGCGTGTGGGCGTCGGCCTCGTCGCCGTCCTCGGGGTGGTCGCCGTACTTGTCCCGGAAGCGGTCGGCCGCCTCGACGATCGTCGCGCCCCACGACGTCGTCCCCGCCGAGCCGCCGGCCGGGCCCGCCGGGCCGAACGCGGTGTCGCCGATGCGCAGGTCGATCCGTTCGACTCCGACGTCGAGGGCGTCGGCCGCGATCGCGGTGAGCGCCGCCCGCGCGCCCTGACCGATGTCGGAGGCGGCGATCTCGACGGTGTAGCCCGCCGTGTCGCCTGTGCCGGTCGCCCGGATCGTCGCCTCCGAGCCGGGGAACCGCGGGACGGGGAAGGACGCCGAGCCCACCCCGGTGCCGTGCCACCAGCCGTCGACCAGTCGCGCCCGCGGCGCCGGGTCACGGTCGGCCCACCCGAAGCGCTCCGCGCCCCGGCGCAGGCAGGCCACGAGGTTGCGGCTGGAGTACGGGAGCCCTGACTCCGGGTCGACCTCGGGCTCGTTGCGCAGCCGCAGCTCGATCGGGTCGATCCCGAGCTCGATCGCCAGCTCGTCCATCGCGCACTCGCCCGCGAAGCTGCCCGGCGCCTCCCCGGGGGCGCGCATGAACGTCGGCACCCCGATGTCCAGGGGCACCACGCGGTGGGTCGTGCGCCGCGTCTCCGCCGCGTACATGCCGCGGCTGAACGCGGCCGCCGGCTCGACGAACTCGCCGATCTTCGAGCCTTGGTCGACGACGTCGTGGGTGATCGCGGTGAGCCGGCCCTCGCGGTCGGCGCCCAGCGCGACGTGCTGCACGGTCGCCGGCCGGTAACCGACCAGGTCGAACATCTGCTGGCGCGTCAGCGCGTACCGCACCGACCGGCCCGGCACGGCCTGCGCCGCGAGCGCGGTCAGCATCGTGTTCGGGTGGGTGCCGCCCTTCGAGCCGAAGCCGCCCCCGACGTGCTGGGCGACGACGTCGACGTCGGACTCGTCGAGCCCGAACGCCGCCGCGAGCGCCTGCCGGGTCCAGCTCACGGCCTGGGTCGCGTCGTGGACGACGAGCCGGCCGTCCTCCCAGCACGCGACGGTCGCGTGCGGCTCGAGGGGCTGGTGGTGCTCCATCGGCGTCCGGTAGGTCCGGCGCAGCGTGACCGCGGACGCCGCGAGCGCGGCCTCGGGGTCGCCGCGGGTGTCGTCCGTGACCCCGACGACGAGGGCCTCGGGGGTGTAGAGGTCGGGGGAGTCCTCGTCGAGGACGGCCGCGTGCGGCTCCTCGACGACCTCGACCGACACCAGCGACGCGGCCTCCCGCGCGGACTCCGAGGAGGTGGCGAGCACGGCGGCGAGGTACTGGCCGTGCTGGTGGATCGTCGACGACTGCAGCACGCCGTGGTCGGCGTCGGCCTCGCGGGCCAGGCGCGGGGCGTTCTCGTGGGTGAGGACGGCGACGACGCCCTCGAGCGCCTCGGCCGCGCTCGTGTCGATGGCCGTGACGCGCCCGCGCGCGACGCCTGCCTGCACCGGGAACAGGTACAGCGCGTCGCTGCCCGGCGTCTCGACGGTGTAGCGGGCCGTGCCGCGGACCTTCTGCGGACCCTCCGGCCGCGGCATCGCCGTGCCGACGGCGTGCGGGACGAAGGGACGGGATGCGGTGGTCATCGGGCCTCCTGCGCAGAGTTCTCCGCCAGCCCGCGCAGCGCGGCGGCCAGCGTCGCGGTGACCAGCGGGAGCTTGAACGCGGTGCCGCCGCGCGGGCTCTCCACGGGCCGGGCGTCGACGAGCTCGGCGCGCGCGGCGGCGCGGTAGGTGTCGTCGGTGGCCGGGGCGCCGACCAGCGCGCTCTCGGCCGCGGTGGCGCGCCACGGCACGTGGGCGACCCCGCCCAGGGCGACGCGGGCGTCGGTGATGGTGCCGCCGTCGTCGACCGCCAGGGCGGCGGCGACCGAGACGAGCGCGAAGGCGTAGGACGCCCGGTCACGCACCTTGCGGTACGTCGAGTGCGCGGCGATCGGCGACGCCGGCAGGTCGACCGCGGTGATCAGCTCGCCGTGGGCCAGTGTCGTGTCCCGCGTCGGGTCGTCGCCCGGGAGGCGGTGGAGGTCGGTCAGCGGGATCGCGCGCTCGCCGTCGCGGCCGAGGACCCGCACCTGCGCCTCGAGCGCGACGAGGGCGACCGCCATGTCCGAGGGATGGGTGGCGACGCAGGCGACGTCGGCCGGCTCGTGGGTGGCGCCGAGGACCGCGTGGTGCCGGGCCCAGCCGTCGAGCGCCGAGCACCCCGAGCCGGGCTCGCGCTTGTTGCACGGCGTCGTGAGGTCCTGGAAGTAGACGCAGCGGGTGCGCTGGAGCAGGTTGCCGCCGGTGGTGGCCATGTTGCGGAGCTGGCCGGACGCGCCGGCGAGCAGGGCATGGGCGAGCGCGGGGTAGCGGGCGCGCACCCGCTCGTCGGCGGCGAAGTCGGCGTTGCGCACCCCGGCGCCGATCCGCAGCCCGCCCTCGGGGAGATCGGTGATCTCGGTGGAGGTCAGCCCGGTGACGTCGACGAGCGTGCTCGGCGCGGCGAGGCCGAGCTTGAGGTGGTCGACGAGGTTGGTGCCGCCGGCGAGGAACGCGGCGTCCGGGTCTGCGGTCACGGTGGCGACGGCGCCGGCCGCGTCGTGGGGGCGCTCGTAGGCGAAGGGCTTCATCGGGCCACCTGCTCGACCGCGTCGACGATGTGCGCGTACGCCCCGCAGCGGCAGAGGTTGCCCGAGAGGCGCTCGGCGATCTCGGCACGGTCGAGCCGCACGTCGCCGGTGAGGTCGTCGGTGACGACGCTCGGCGCGCCGTGGGCGGCTTCGTCGAGCATGCCGACCGCGGAGCAGATCTGTCCGGGCGTGCAGTACCCGCACTGGTAGGCGTCGTGGTCGACGAAGGCCTGCTGCAGCGGGTGCAGCTCGCCGTCGGGGGCGAGGCCGTCCGCGGTGGTGATCTCGGCGCCGTCGTGGGCGACGGCGAGGGACAGGCAGGACAGGGTGCGACGCCCGTCGAGCAGCACCGTGCAGGCGCCGCATTGGCCGTGGTCGCAGCCCTTCTTGGGACTCGTGATGTCGAGGTGCTCGCGCAGGGCGTCGAGCACGGTGGTGCGGGTGTCGACCGTGAGGCTGTGGTGGTGCCCGTCGACGGTCAGGGTGAGGTCGAGCTTCACGAGCTAAGAGGTACCACGTTCCGGTTACGGCTACGCACGTGTTCGCCCAGAGCGGTCGGGGCCCGGTCGACGGGGCGCGGTCCCGGGCGGATAGTGGGGACATGGCTGAGGTCGAGGTCGCCGGGGTGGGCCAGGAACAGGGCAGCGAGGACCCGGTGCTGCTGCTGCGGGAGCGCACCGGCGGGCGGCGCTATCTCGCGATCTGGATCGGCGCGCCCGAGGCGACGGCGCTCGCCGCCGCGGAGGTGGCCGCGACACTGCCTCGCCCGCTGACCCACCGCCTGCTCCTCGACGCCGTCGAGGCGTTCGGCGCGCGGCTCACGGGTGTCCGGCTGACGGCGCTGGTGGACGGCCAGTTCCACGCCGAGCTCGACCTGGCGACGTCGGACGGCGGCACCCGCGCGGTGTCGGCGCGCGCGAGCGACGCCGTCACCCTCGCCGTGCACCAGGGCTGCCCGATCGAGGCCGACGAGGAGGTGCTCTCGGAGGCGGCGCTGCCCGCCACCGCGGTGGCGACCGTCGGCGGCGCCGAGGACGAGCCCGACGAGGCCGACCCGACCGCGGCCACCACGGCCGACGTCGAGGACGAGGTGGAGCAGCTGCGTCGCGCGCTGTCCGAGGCCACGCCGGACGACTTCCGCACCGACAGCGATTCGGGGACGGACCCCGACAAGGAGTAGGTCAGCCCGCGGTCCACGGCGGGCGGGCCGCGTCGACCGGGGCCTCGATCCCCGAGGGACTCCGCGGCGTCGGCACGGACGCGAACGCCGCGACCTGCCGGCTCCGGCGCTGGGCGCGCGAGAGCTGGGCCGCGAGCGCGGCCTTCGCCTCCTGCTCGCGCCGCGCCGTGCGGCGTGCGCCCCACGACAGCCGGGACGGCGGGCCGGCAGCCGGGACGGGCGGGGTGATCACCACGGCGTCCGGCGCCGGTGCCGCCGCGAGGCGCGACGCGGGCGCCACCGGGCGGATCGACAGCGTCGTCGCGTCGAGGCCGGGTGTCGGTCCGGCGGGTGTGGGTGCCGGGATCGTGTGGCGGATGGCCATCGCGATCCGGCGGTGGCCGTCGGCGGTCGCGTCGGCCGCGTCGGCCATGCCCTCCGGCTCGGGTCGGGTGTGGCGTCCCACGGAGCACCTCCGTCCGCCCAGCGAGGTCGGGGTGACGCTGGGCTGTTCGGCGTAGAGGCAGGGTTGCCCGGGTGAGCGCGTTCACACCTCTCGATTCCACGATCGTTGCTGCGCTGTCTCGCGATCGGTGGGGACGGCGCTCGAGACGGAGTACCTCGCGCGGCGGGAAACCATGATCCGCCCGGGTGCTCCTGTGACCCGATGACATGGGGTGGACGGAGCACCTGGAGGGATCACTCGCGCATCTGGGGTCCGGACAGACGAACGCCCCGGGTCCACGAGGTGGACCCGGGGCGCCCCCGACGTCATCGCACGGTCGTCGACCGCGCTTGGGTCAGAGAACCCCCGCGAGAACCGTTGATGCGTCGGCGGAGGAGCCGAGGGAGGCGAACGAGCCGGTGCGAGCGTGCCGGCCACCCGCGGACAACGCCGCCCCGCCATGAGATCAACGGTCGTGCTCCGGGCGAGTTCCGGCGAGTACGGGTCCCGCCCGCTCCGTCCCCACCGCCTCGCCGCGTTCGTCCTGGAGTGGTCGCCCGGGTTGCCAGAGTGGCGTCCACGCTGACGTTCAGCATCAGGAAATCCGCCACGACTGCGAGGCGGGGGTGGGCGCGGGTCCGATGGCGGACGGCTGCACCATGAACGCCGTGCCGACCCGTCGCAGCGTCCTCGCCGCGATCGGACTCGGTGCCGTCGGCCTCGGTCTCGCCGGCTGCGGAGACCGCGCGACGGCCACCGCGGCGACGTCGTTCCCCGAGATCCCGCTGCGGGTCGGCACGCGGTGGTCGGCGCGTCCCGCCGGTGCCCTGCCGACCAGCGGCGACGAGGGCGTGCCGCTGCGCACCGTCCAGCAGCCCGCGGGCACCCCGCCGCCGTCGATCGCCGGCGGCGCGCTCGTCGGGCACCTGCCGCCCGCGGCCGCCGCCACCTACGTCTTTCAGGACCTCACCGGCGTCGTGGGACGCATCGACCGTCTCGGCGCCGTGTTCGGCTTCGGGCCGGGCGACGGCTACGGCGCGCTGGCGCTCCTCGCCCTCGACGGGCGTCCTGCCGGCTCCGGGCACATCCACCTCGCGATCACGCCCCAGCGCTGGACCGCGGGCGTGCTGGTCGACGAGCGCCTGCAGGAGGTCGCGAGCGACGCCTTCACGGCGCCCCTGCCGCAGGACGGGCGGCCGCTGCGCGTGGATGTCGCCCACCGTGGCGACACCGCCGTCCTCGCCCTGCCCGACGGGACGATGCGCTCGCTGTCCGACCCGCGCTTCGCCACCGCCGGCGCCTCGGTCGCGGGGTGGGAGTTCTTCCGCATGGCCCCCGGCGGCGCCGAGGTGCGCTTCTACGAGACGTGGGCGGGGTAGGTGCGGCTCCGCCACCTGTGAGCACTTCGGAGTGCCCCAGCACGCCGAACTGCTCACGTGCGCGCAGCGCACGCGGTCGCGGAGGCTGGCGAGCGGTCTGACCAGGCATAGCGGCAGGTCCTTCCCGTTCGGGTGACGCCCGCCTCGTCGCTGTCCGGCCGATCCGCGCGTGGGTTGTCGCCGTGCGGTGGGTACGTCGCTGCGCGGACGGCCGGAGCCGATGACCGATCCGTCCGAGGGAGGACACCATGACCGCGCCCGACGACGTCGACCTCGACGCCGCGACGGACCTCGACGACCCCGACGCCGCGGCCACCGTCGTCGCCGTGACGGCGAGCAGCATCCCGGGGGAGTTCCTCGTGCCGGAGCTGGCCGAGGAGTTCACCGCCGACCAGCCCGCGTACACCGTCGACACCGTCGTGACGGACTCCGCCGGCGTCTTCGCGGCGCTGCGCGACGGCAGCGCGGACGTCGGTTTCGCCGGCGCCGAGCCCGACGGCGACGACCTCGACGCGATGGTGGTCGGCGCCGACGAGATCGTCCTCGCCGTCCCCCGCGGCCACGCGCTCGACGGCGACGAGCCGGTGACGGTCGCGGCGCTCGCCGCGACGCCGCTGGTCGAGCGCGAGGAGGGTTCGGGGACGCGCCGCTCGTTCACCGACGCCCTTGCCGCGCGGGGGACGCCGCTGATCACCGACCAGCGCTGGACGATCCGCGACACCAACGAGGGCCTGATCGAGGCGGTGGCCGCCGGCGAGGGCGTCGGCGTCGTCAGCTCGTGGGCCCTCGCACGGCACGGCCGCCCCGAGGTGCGCACCGCCCGCGTGGCGGGCGACCCGATCGAACGGTGCCTCTACCTCGTCCTGCGCCGGGATGACGACACGCTCGGCCCGGCGGCGACCGCGTTCGTCGCCCTCGCCCGCGAGCAGGCGGAGGCCTGAGCCGGGAACCGGGTCAGGCCCACCACCCGCCGTCGGGGCCGCGGAAGGCGATCGGCGCCGTCGGCGGGTCGGGGTCGGCGGGCGGCGGCGGGGTGACCTGAGCGGACGGGACGCCGACGGTCGAGTAGGCGAGGAGCAGGAGCGCGCTGACCCCGGCCACGATGATCCACAGCCAGGTGCCGGACACCCAGTTGCTGAACCCGTGCAGCACCGCGGCGATCCCGAGGCCGAGACCGGCCAGCGCCGCCCACTGCGACGGGTCCCGACGCGCGGCGAGGCCGAGGAAGTACGCGGTGATCCCGGCCCACGCGCCGTGGATGGCGGGGTTGTAGGTGAGCCGCCAGAGCATCTCCAGCGCCTCGACCCGCCCGCTGACGCCGGCGTAGTAGTCGAGCACGTAGTGGATCGCCTCGGCGGCGCCGAAGACGGCGCCGCTGACGACGCCGAGAAAGAGCACGTCCCGCGGCGCCATCAGCCGCCCCCGTGAGCGCAGCGCCAGCACGATGGCGGCGACGGGGAGCGCCTTGACCAGTTCCTCGGGCACGCCGACGGTGAAGATGCCGGCGAACAGGTTCTCTGTGTCGGCGTCGAGCAGCTCCTCGAGGAAGATCGCGAGGGGTGCCTGCGTGAACAGCGCCAGGAGCACCAGAGCCGTCGCGACGGCGGAGCCGGGAGAGACCGGCCGGAGCACGGTGCGGAACAGGAGCCACCAGGCGGCGGCGAAGTAACCGGCGAAGAGGACCACGGCCTGCTCGAGCCGGTGGTCCTGGACGAGCAGGAACCCGACCGGCGGCACGACCATGAGCGCTACGACCAGCGCGACCGGGCCGGTGCGCAGGGCCGGGTGGTGCAGCCACGCTCGCCAGGGGATCAGCGTGGCGAGGTCGGGCAGGGCGGACGGGGGCGCCGCGGCGTGGTGCCGGGGAGCGGAGTAGGTGACGGTCATGGTCGCCCTCAGCCCCGGGGCTCGGTGTTGTCGGCGGAGCTGCCCGTGTGCGCGAGGCGCTTGGCGAAGCAGTCGTCGGCGCTCAGGCCCTGCGCGCTGCACCACGCGTTCGCCTGGTCGGCGGTGGCGAAGGGCTGCGCGGCGACGACCACCCAGTACCCGCCCTCGCGGAACACCGGCCAGTCGGTGGAGTCGAGGAGCAGGACGGGCCCGTAGCGGTCGGACAGCTGGTTGTAGTGGCTCAGGATGTCGGTGCTGTCGTAGGTGATGCCGTCGGCGACCGTGCCGACCCGCTTCGACGACAGCTGCGGCACCCAGCTCCCGACGAGCGCCTCGACCTGTCCGCGGTTCGCGTCGGTCGCCTCCGAGAGCAGGGAGGTACTCGTCGCCTCGGTGTCGGTCGAGCTGCGGTAGCCGCTGAGGTCACCCGGGCCACCGGTCACGGTCGGGACCACGGTGCGCGTGGTCGTGGTGGAGACGGGGGCGGGCGCCGCGACGGTTACCGTCGTCGGGCGCAGCACCAGGACCCCGACCGCGACGAGCAGGCCGGCGACGAGCAGGCCGGCCACGGCGACCGTCCACCCCATCCAGGTCGGCGTCCCGGAGCGGTGCGCCGGTCCGGGGACGGGCGCCACGGGTGCGACGACGGGAGCGGCCGCGCGGGCGGCGACGCGAGCCGGGATGTCGGACGGCATCGGAGCCCGCATCGGGCCCGGCATCGGGGACGGCATCGGGCCCGGCATCGGGGACGGCATCGGGGACGGCATCGGGGACGGCATCGGCGTCGCCACCGGGGCGGGCCCCCGGGTCCGCACGGGGGCGCCGGCCGGCGTCGGCCGGACCATCGTCGCGACAGCGCCCGGGGCCGCCACCGGACGCAGGCCCGGGGGCCGCGAACCCAGCGGCCGCGCGCCGCAACGTGGGCAGCCCGTGGCAGATGGTGCGAGCGGCGCTCCGCAGCGGCACGTGATCATCGAATCCCCCCGACGAGGCGCGGGCCACTGTGGCCCGACATGCCTCGCATCGCCGCCCGCCACCGGCGTCGTTACGGCGTTCATCCTCACGAGTTACCGGCGTAACGGCGCAGTCCGTTGCGCCGAGAGAGGCGGCATGACCTGCACATTCGGCGCAGGCGGAGGACGCGGGGGTCCCCATGATCGACGACGCGACGACGGTGCGGTTCCGGCGCGGACCGGTGCCCACAGGCCCGGCCGCTCCGGCCCGTCCCACGATGTCCTGGCCGGGTCCGCCGATGGTCACGACGGCCCCCGCCCCGTCCGCGCCGTGGGGTCCGCCGCCCGCCGGCCTCGGCGGGCCGGGCACCGGCGGCATGCTGATGTACCCCGGCATCGCCCCGCCCGCCCGCCGCCCGCGCTGGCCGTGGGTCCTCGGCGCCGTCGCCGCCGTGGTCGTCGTGCTGGGTCTGTTCGGGACGGTCCTCGCGCCCGCGACGACGGTCAGCGGAACGGTCACCTTCTACGCGAGCAACTACCTGACGCTCGGCACTCCGTGCACCGGCCTGGGCCTCTACAGCGACCTCGAGCCCGGGCGATCGGTCCTCGTCTACGACGACAAGGGCGCCCAGGTGGGGCAGGGGACCCTGGGGTCCGGGATCGTCACGTCGTCCGGATCGAGCTCCTACGGATACGGCAACGCCTGCCAGTTCTCCTACAGCGTCTCCGCCGAGGCGTCGGACTCGTACCGTGTCGTGGTCGGCCAGCGCGCCGGCGTCGTCTTCACCGCGGAGCAGGCGGACGGACACGCCGACATCGCCATCGGGAGCTGAGCTCCGCTACACCTCGATCTGTCCGATCGACGTGGTGACACGCCGCGCAAACGGGTGAGATGACCTTCGCTCCCTGGTCCCTCGATCGAGTTCTCGTGACACTACGTGGATGGCGCGGGGGCAGAATCGGCGCGGCGGTTCGCCGTTCGGGGCGAGCACGCCCAGGACGGCGGAGGCGGGCCCGGAGATCGCCGGGGTGCACGACGACCAGGCGGACGGGCCGTACACGCCGCGTCCCGTGGACGACGTGCTGGTCGACGCGCTGGGGACGGACCGCCCCCTGCTGGTCGTCACCGGGGATCGACTGGCCGGGACGTCACGGGCAGTGCACCGCGCGTTGCGCCGCATGCTCGGCGACCGGCTGCTCCTGCCGGTCGTCGACCCGCACACCGTCGACCTGGCCGCGGCGCTGCAGCAGGCCGGTCTCACGGCCGTGCGGTCGGGGCCCGTGGTGGTGCTCGCCGACGACGCGCCGCCCGCGCTGCTCGACCAGCTCACGCCCGGCGTCCTCGGCGCGCTCGACGACGCCGTGCGGCTCGTGGTCACGACCCGGCGGACCTACCTGGACGCCTTCCTGGCGCCGGCGACGCGGACGTTGCTCGACGACGCGCTGGTGACCGTCCCGGCCGCGGGCGACGGGCGCCCGTTCGGTGAGCGTGTCCGCCCGCTCGTGAAGGCGCACGCGATCCTCGACCCGATCGGCTCCTCGTGGCTCGTCCCGCTCGGGCTGCTGCGCACCGCCGTCGACTGGGACCGTCTCGGCGTCCCCCTCCCGCTGACCCCGGCGCTGCTCACCGAGGTCGCGCCGATCCACCTCACCGCGCTCGGCGCGCCCGCGATGAGCCCCGGCGAGCTGCGGCGGGCCGTGCGCGAGCTCGTGACCTCCGACCACGGCGGCGTCCGCCTGCTGCGCAAGGTGCCGGCCGCGGGCGGCGGGACTCGCCTGGCCTCCGACCGCGTCTTCTCCCACCTCGCCGACACCGATCCGGCGGGCTGGGCCGTGCCGGAGGAGCTCGCCCGCGACCTGTGGTTCCGCCTCGACGCCGCGGACCGGGCGCGCGTCGCCCGCGTCGCGCTGGCCCGCGGCGACGACCAGGTGGCCCTGTGGCTCGCCACCCAGGTCTCGCCCGACGACCTCGAGCCCGCCGCGCTCCACCGCCTCGGCGTCACGCTCGCGGAGCGCTCGGCCGCGCACGCGCCGGAGCCGGGGCGCTGGGACCGCGGCGCGGTGAACTGGCTGTCCGCGGCGCTCGACCGCGCCGACGACCCCGACCTCGTGCGCCGCACCCAGCAGATGATCGTGCTGCTCGAGGAGCGGATGAACGTCCCGGCCCACGAGACACCCGAGCCGCCCGAGGTCCCGGCCGCCCGCCGTCCCGTCGACGACGACCCGCCCACGCCGCCCGCCCCGCGCCTGATCTACCTGCGCCCGCGCGAGACCAGCCGCGCGTCCTGACCGTCAGGACCCGGGCGCCCGGACGCGGGCCAGCGAGCGGTCCGCGAGGGTGAGCACGAGGAACAGGCCGGACGCGACGAGCATGACGATCGCGAGCTCGTGCACGCCCGGGGTCGTCGCGCCGTCGCGGAACACGATGCCGTTGGTGGCCGACGCCGTGATCGCGCCGAGGTAGAAGAACGTGCGCATCAGCCCCGCCGACGAGCCGAGCCGCTCCGGGTCGGCCTGGAAGTAGACCGCGTTCTGGTTCGCGAGGTTGTTCAGGCCCTGCGGCACGCCCGCGACGACCGCGAGGACGAGCAGGAACCAGATCGCGCTCCCGGCGTCGACGAACAGCAGCAGCACGGCGACGAGGACCTGGGAGAACGCGCCGGCAACGAGCTTGCCGCGGATCTCGGTGCGGCGGCCCGTCAGCAGGGAGACGACGATGCCGCCCCCGAAGATCGGCAGCAGCACGAGGCCCGCGACCTGCGGCGAGAGCCCGCGACCCTCCTCGAGCCACTGCGTGTAGCCGTAGAGCAGGGCGTACGACGTGATCGCCGCGAGCAGGGCGCGGGCGAAGGTCGCGAGCAGCGGGAGGTTGCCGCCGAGCACGCGCAGGTCGAGGAACGGGCGCGGCGTGCGCAGCTCCCACCACGCGAGCGCCACGCCGGCGGCCACCGTGACCGCCATCAGCCACCACAGCCCGGGCGACAGGTGCGTGAGGAAGAGCAGCAGCGTCACCAGGGTGGCGACGAACAGGGCGATGCCGACGGGGTCGACGGCCCGGGCGACCGCCCGGACCCCCGTCGCGCCGGTGATCGGGGTCCGCGGCAGGTACAGCGCGCCGAGCACCAGGCACGCCAGCGCGAGCGGCACGTTGACCGTGAACGTCGCGCGCCAGCCGCCGACACCGATGAGGAAGCCGCCCAGCGTCGGGCCGATCACCGCGACCGTCTGCGTCGACACGGCCAGCACGGTGAGGATGCCCGCGGGGCTGTCGTGGCCGGTCCGGTCGGCCTCGCCGCGGATCAGCGTCATCGCCGCCGGGTAGCCCGAGCACGTCCCGAGCCCGAGCAGCACCCGGGAGAGCACGAGCACCCCGATCGACGGCGCCAGCGCGCCGAGCAGCCCGCCGACGCCGATCAGCGTCGCGCCGACGAGGAACAGCCGCCGCGCGCCGCAGAGATCGACGAGCCTGCCGACCACCGGCTGGCCGATCGCGGTGGCCAGGTAGAGCCCCGAGACCAGCCACGCGGTCTCCGCGGGCGGGGCGCCCAGCGCGATGCCGATCGGGATCAGGGCGACCGCGATCATCGACGAATTGATCGGGTTGAGGATCGCCCCGAGGATCATCGGCGCGATCAGCCGGCGGTCGAACCGGTCCGGTGCGGCGGCCGCCGTCGGCGACATCCGCTGGAGGACGGCGGGGGCGTTCACCGGCTGCTGATCCGGTCGAGCAGGTCCATCGCGGCGATCACGGTGGCGCGCTCGTCCTCGTCGAGCCGCTCGTGCAGCGCCCGGGCGAGCCACTCCTCGCCCGCGGCGCGCGTGCTGTCGAGCAGCGCGCGCCCGGCGGGTGACACCGAGATCGTCTGGCGGCGGCCGTCGTCGGGGTCGCGCCGGCGCGTGACGAACCCGCGCTCCTCGAGGACCCCGACCGACGTGGCCACCGACTGCGGGCGCACGCCCTCGGCCGCCGCGAGCTCGCTGGCCGTGCGGGGACCGTCGCGGTCGAGCCTGCTGAGCAGGGAGGTCTGCGACGGGGTGAGCTCGTCGCGGTCGTGCGACTCGCGCAGGCGGCGTCGCAGGCGTCCGACCGCCACGCGCACCTCGTGCGCGGCGCGGACCGACGACGCGCTGAGCTCCCGGGTGTCCGCCACGCCGCCTACTGTAGTTCGTCAGTCTGGACTGTTCATCTCGGACTGCACAGTTGGTCCTGACGACCGCGTCACCCCACGGGGCCCAGCAGGCGGCTGACGAGCTCGGCGGGCACGGCGTAGTGGCGCTCGGTGACGTGGCGGGCCCGCTCGCCGTCGCCGGCGCGCAGCGCGTCGACCAGCTCGTCGTGCTCGTCGAGGGCGCAGGGCACGTGCTCGGGGAAGATCTCGAGGAACGTGCGGGGGATGCTGCGACCCGCCTGCGCGATCAGGCTGATCACCCGCCGGGAGCGGCAGGCGCGGTGGACGTCGCGGTGGAAGCGCCAGTTCGCCTCGGCGATCGGTCGGCCCGCGGCGGCCTCGTCGCGCATCCGGGCGCTCGCCGCGCCGAAGGCCGCGAGCTCGTCGTCGGTGCGCCGGTCGGCGGCGAGCTCGGCCGCGAAGCCCGACAGCCGCGCCATCAGCCGGAAGTTGTCGAGCGCCTCCTGGGGGGTCGTGCCGACGACGGTGACCCCGCTGCGCGGGGCGACGGTGACGAGCCCCTCGTGCTCGAGGGCCAGGCACGCCTCGCGGATCGGGGTCCGGCTCACGCCGAGCTCGAGCCCGAGGGCGTCGAGCTCGAGACGGGCACCGGCCTCGTAGGCGCCCGTGAGCACGCGGTCGCGGAGCTCGCGCGCCACGCGGTCGCGCACGGTGTCACCCAGCCGTCCCTCGTCGCGAGGCCGGCCGAGCGCCCAGGGCCCGTCGTCGATGACCGCCTCGCCGGTCGGGGTCGTCACGCGGATCACTCTCCTCTCCTCGTATCTGAAATACCAGATACCTCTTGACGCGGCCCGGGCCACGCCGACACGATCCTGATATACCAGGTTTCAGTGAGGAGGCCCCATGGCCCGGCCGTCCCAGATGTCGCTCGTGGCGTTCCTGCAGGCCTCGAACGTCTCGGTGTACTCGGGCTCCTGGCGGTACCCGTCCGCGAGCGACGACTTCCTCGACCTGCGCTACTACCAGCGGATCGCGCGCACGCTCGAGGACGGCACGTTCGACCTCATGTTCTTCGACGACCGGCTCGCGATGCCCGCGATCTACGGCGACGCGACCGACGACGCGGTCCGCTACGGCGCCCGCCCGGTCAAGCTCGACCTCACCGCCGTGCTCGGCGTGTGCGCCGCGGCCACCGACCGCCTCGGGCTCGGCGCCACCTACTCGACGACGTACTACCCGCCGTTCCACGTCGCGCGGACCTTCGCGACGCTCGACCACCTGACCCGGGGCCGGTGCGCGTGGAACGTCGTGACCAGCGTGAACGACGCCGAGGCGCGCAACTTCGGGGTCGAGGCCCACCTCGGGCACGACGAGCGCTACGACCGCGCCGAGGAGTTCGTCGACGTCGTGGCCCGGCTCTGGGACTCGTGGGAGGACGACGCCCTGGTGGGCGACCGGGAGTCCGGGGTGTTCGCCGACCCCGCCAAGGTCCACGAGCTGCACCACCACGGCGAGTACTTCGACGTCCGCGGGCCCCTCACGGTGCCGCGCTCGCCGCAGGGCCGCCCCGTGCTCCTCCAGGCCGGCTCGTCCGGCCGCGGGCGCGACTTCGCCGCCCGGTGGGCCGAGCTGATCTTCACCGCCGACCCGAGCCGCGAGGTGGCGGTCGAGCACTACCGCGACCAGAAGGACCGCATCGCCGATCTCGGCCGGGATCCCGACGCCGTGCGCATCCTGCCGATGGCCTACGCGGTCGTGGGGGAGACCGAGGCGATCGCCAAGGAGAAGGAGGAGATCTTCCTCGACCGCCTCGTGCACCCGATGGCGTCGCTGACGCTGCTCTCCGAGCTGCTGAACCACGACTTCTCCGGGCACGGCCTCGACGACGAGATCACCGACGACCTCATCGCGAGCGTCTCCGGGATCCGGGGCCTCGTCGAGGGCGTTCGTCGGCACACCGCCGGCGAGACGCTCACGCTGCGGACCCTGGCCGCCCACCGCGCGACCCTGCTGCAGGGCCCGCGGTTCGTGGGCACGGGGTCGCAGGTGGCCGAGGAGATGCACGACTGGTTCGACGGCGAGGCGTGCGACGGGTTCGTCCTCGCCGCCACGCACTTCCCCGGCGCGTTCGAGGACGTGACGCGGATGGTCGTGCCGGAACTGCGCCGGCGCGGGGTGTTCCGGCGCGACTATCCGGGCACGACGCTGCGCGACACCCTCGGCCTGCCCCACCCGGCGCGGATCCCGGCGTGACCGCGCTGCCGCTCGCGGGCCTGCGGGTGCTCGACATGGCCTCGCTGGCCGCCGCCCCGCTCGCCGCCACCTACCTCGGCGAGCTGGGAGCCGACGTGATCAAGCTCGAGCCGCCGGGCGTCGGCGACGCGATCCGCGGCTGGGGCGCCCAGCGCGACGGCGTCGGGCTGATGTGGAAGAGCGTCTCCCGCAACAAGCGCTCGGTCACCGTCGACCTGCGGACCCCCGACGGGCAGGACCTCGCGCGCCGCCTCGCGGCCGG
The DNA here is from genome assembly GCF_030269665.1 of Actinomycetospora sp. NBRC 106375. Classification (GTDB taxonomy): domain Bacteria; phylum Actinomycetota; class Actinomycetes; order Mycobacteriales; family Pseudonocardiaceae; genus Actinomycetospora. The sequence continues at coordinate 224,772 of NZ_BSTS01000008.1, read as the reverse complement.
CTGCGACGTCGTCGTGGCCAACACGCGGCCGGCGACGCTGCGGCGCTGGGGACTCGACTACGCCCGCCTGCGCGAGCAGGACCCCCGCGTGGTGATGCTCCACGTCACCGGGTTCGGGCTCGAGGGCCCGAAGGCGGAGCGCCCCGGCTTCGGCACGCTCGGCGAGGCGATGAGCGGGTTCGCGCACCTCACCGGCGAGCCCGACGGCCCGCCCACCCTGCCCGCGTTCATGCTCGCCGACGGCGTCGCCTCGCTCACCGCGGCGTACGCGGTGATGGCGGCGCTGTACCAGCGCGACACCGAGGCCGGCGAGGGCCGCCTCGTCGACGTCAACCTCCTCGACCCCCTCGCGCGGATCCTCGAGCAGTCGCTCCTGACCTGGGACGCGACCGGCACCGTGCCCCGCCGGTCGGGCAACCGGTGGGACATCTCCGCGCCGCGCAACACCTACCGGACCTCCGACGAGCGCTGGATCGCCATGTCGGGCAGCGCCCCGACCGTCGCGCTGCGGGTGTTCCGCGCGATCGGGCGCCCGGACCTCGCCGAGCACCCGGACTTCTCCGACCCCCAGCGCCGCCTGGCCCGCGCGGGCGAGGTCGACGCCGTCGTCGCGGACTGGGTCGCCGGGCGCCCGCTGGACGAGGCGATGGCCGTGTTCGAGGCCGCCGAGATCGCCGCGGCGCCGGTCTACGACGTCACCGACCTGGTCGCCGACGAGCAGATGGTCGCCCGCGAGGTGTTCCGCCGGGTCCCCGACGACCAGCTCGGGAGCCTGCTCGTCCAGGCGCCCGTGCCCCGGCTGTCGGGGGCGGCGGGCCGCATCGACCACCTCGGGCCCGCGCTCGGGGCGCACACCGACGAGGTGCTCGCCGGCATCGGCCTCGACCCCGGCGAGATCGACGACCTGCGCACCCGAGGGGTGATCTGAGTGGCCCGCCGCCGACCGCTCGTGCGTCGCAGCGAGCTCGCCACGCCCGCCAGCAACGAGCGCATGATCGCGAAGGCCGCCGCGTCCGGCGCCGACCTCGTGTTCCTCGACCTCGAGGACGCCGTCGCGCCCGCCGAGCGCCCGGCCGCGCGGGAGAAGGCCGTCGCGGCGCTGACCGAGCTCGACTGGGGCGCGACGACGCGCGCGGTGCGGATCAACGGCGTGGACACCGAGTGGGCGCACGACGACGTCATCGAGCTGGTCACCCGCGCGGGCGACCACCTCGACACGATCATCGTGCCGAAGGCGACCGCCGCCCGGGACGTGTGGTGGGTGGACGTCCTGCTCACCCAGCTCGAGACGAAGCTGCGCCGCGAGCGGAGGATCCGCCTCGAGGTCCTCATCGAGGACGTCGCGGGCCTCGCGCACGCCGAGGAGATCGCCACCGTGTCCGACCGGCTCGACGCGCTGATCTTCGGGGCCGGCGACTTCTCGGTCTCGCTCGGCGCCCGTGTCGACACCAACTTCGTCCCGACCGTCGACTACCCGGGCGACTTCTGGCACCACGCGCGGAGCCGGGTCGCCGTCGCGGCGCGCCTCGGCGGACTGCTCGCGATCGACGCGCCCTACCCCGACTACCGCGACCCGGAGGGCTACACGCGGGAGGCGCAGCGCGCCTCGGCGCTCGGGTTCGACGGCAAGTGGGCGATCCACCCCGATCAGATCCCGATCGCGAACGGGGTCTTCGCCCCGACCGACCAGGAGGTCGCGGAGGCACGGCGCGCCGCGGCGGCCTACCGCGCGGCGGAGCGCGAGGGACACGGGGCCACCGGGCTCGACGGCCGGCTCGTCGACGCCGCCCACGTGAAGCTCGCCGACGACGTGCTGGCCCGCGCGGCCGAGATCGAGCGCCGCGGGACCTGAACGGACCCGGGATCGCCCCGGACCTCCATCGACCGACCGGACGCGAAGGAGCACCCGCCCATGCCGAGAACACTCGTGCCGCCGCGGCGGTGGGTCGTCGCCACAGGCGTCCTCGTCATCACCGCCGTCGCCTACGTCGACCGCGTCAACCTGTCGGTCGCGACACCGGTGCTGATCAAGGAGTTCGGCACCACCGCGGCCGTGCTCGGTCTTGTGCTGTCCAGCTTCACCTGGACGTACACGCTCTGCTCCATCCCCGCCGGGCTCGTGGTCGACCGCATCCGGATCCGGGTGATCTTCCCCGTGATCCTCGCGCTGTGGGGCGTCGCGAGCCTGCTGACCGCCACGGCCCGTTCGGTCGGCGGGATCATCGCGCCCCGCCTGCTGCTCGGCGTGGGGGAGGCGCCCTTCGCCCCGGCCTCGATCAAGACCCTGTCCACCTGGCTCCCGCAGCGCGAGCGCGGTCTCGGCAGCAGCATGTTCATCTCGGGGGTCGCGCTCGGCTCGGCGGTCGGGCCGCCCGGGCTCGCCTACCTCGTCTCCGTCCACGGCTGGCAGAGCGCGTTCGTCGCGACCGGGGTCCTCTCGCTGGTGATCGCGGTGGTCTGGGCGGTGCTCTACCGGGCGCCGCGCCCGGAGGAGGACCACAGCGCGCCGTCGCCCCAGGAGTCCGGCGTCCCCGCGACGGCGCCGTGGCGCCCGCTGCTGCGCAGCCGCAACGTGTGGTTCCTCGTCGGCGGGTACTTCTGCCTGCTGTACATCCTCTACACGTTCGTCTCCTGGCTGCCGGGCTACCTCGTCGCCGACCGCGGGTTCACGCTGCTCGGCTCCGGGTTCTCGACGTCCCTGCCGTGGGCGTGCGCGTTCGTGGTCGGGCTGCTCGGCGGGCGCCTGTCGGACCGCCTGATGCGCCGGGGCGTCGCGCCGCTCGCGGCCCGCAAGGTGGTCCTCGTCAGCGGCATGGTCGCGGCGCTCACGATCGTCGGCGCGGCCGTGGTCGACTCCGCGGCCGGCGCGATCGTGTTCCTGTGCATCTCGACGTCGGGCATCGTCTTCGCCAACGGTGCGGTCTGGGCGGCGGCCCAGGACATCGTCCACGACCTCGGGATCACCGGATCCGCGTCCGGCTACGTGAACTTCTGGGGCAACGTCGGCGGCATCCTCGGCCCGATCGTGACCGGGGTGCTCGCCACGGCGACGTCGACGTTCCTCGTGCCCCTCGTGGTGGCCGGGGCGATCGCCCTCGTCGGCGCCCTGCTGTGGGGCCTCGGCCTGCGGACGGTCCGGACCGCGGTCCCGGCGCCCGCGACCGTGACGGGGTGATCGGCGGCCGGGAGCTGACCGCGGCGACCTGTAGACGTCCACAACGGTGCGGTGCGAGGACGGTCCCGCGGGCGACGGTGTGCTCGCCAGCATCGGCGCATGGAGAACCGCGAGGTGGCGTTCGGGCTCTGGTACGACTTCCGCAACCCGGTGCCGGACCGGCCGTTCAGCACCTTCTACCGGCAGGTGCTCGACCAGATCGCCTGGGCCGAGGAGATCGGGCTGGACTCGGCGTGGCTCACCGAGCACCACTTCTGCGACGACGGGTACACGCCGTCGCCGTTCACCCTCGCCGCCGCGATCGGCGAGCGGACCCGGCGCCTGCGGGTGGGCACCAACCTCATCGTCTCGCCGCTGCACGACCCGATCCGCCTCGCCGAGGACGCCGCGACGGTCTCGCTGCTCACCGGCGGCCGCTTCGACCTCGGCGTCGGCCAGGGCTACTGGGAGCGCGAGTTCGCGGCGTTCGGGAAGAACATCAAGAACCGCCCGAGCCTGCTCACCGAGGGCTGCGAGCTGATCCGCCGCGCCTGGTCCGGCTCGAGCGAGCCCTACGAGGGCACGCGCTACCGCTTCCCGGGCCTGCCCGTGACGCCGGTGCCCGAGCAGCCGCCGAAGCTGCTGGTCGGCGCGATGGCGGACCCGGCGATCGAGCGCGTGGCGCGGATCGCCGACGGGTTCCTCTCCACGCAGAACCACCACCACGAGACCTACCTCGACGCGGTCGAGCGCCAGGGCCGCCCGCGCAGCGAGGGCCGTATCTACGCCGGGCAGTGGGCGCTGATCGCCGAGGACCCCGAGCGCGAGTGGGCCGAGATCGGCCCGCTGGTGCTCGAGCAGCTCAACACCTACATCACGTGGGGCGCGTTCGGGCCGCCGGACGTGGTGCCGCGCTTCGCCGACCCGGACCAGATCGTCGGGGCCGGCGCCTTCGCCCTGTGGGACCCGGCGACCGCGATCGAGGAGCTCACCGCGATGCTGCGCGCGCGGCCCCAGATCCGCGACGTGCATTTCTGGGCGCAGCTGCCCGGCGAGTCCGTCGACCACGGGTCGCGGCGGGTCGAGCTGCTGGCGACCCAGGTGGCGCCGGCGGTGCGGGAACGGCTCCGGGCGCCGGCAGAGGCCCCGGCGACGGCCCCGGCATGAGAGCGCCCCTTGGGGGAACCCACAACGCCGCCGGCGCCGACGCCTCCCGGGTCGACGCGGCCCGTTCCTAGGTTCCAGCGAGCACCAGCCGTACGTGAGCGAGATTCCCGGCTATAGCCCCGAATTTCGCTCACGTACGACGAACGGACCAGCAGCGGGAGGACGACGTGGGACACCTCGAGGTGGAGGACGGCCGGCGGATCTACTTCGAGCACTACGCCGGCACGGGGCAACCGGTGGTCCTGGTGCACGCGTGGGGTCTGACGGCGCACTCCTGGGACACGGTGGCGCCCGCCCTGCTCGCGGACGGGCACGAGGTCGTGCTGCTCGACTGCCGCGCCTGCGGACGGTCGGACAAGGACTTCGCGGACGTCTCGATCACCGCGATGGGCGCCGACGTCGCGCGGCTGTGCGAGCACCTCGGCCTGCAGCGCCCGGTGGTCGACGGGTGGTCGCTCGGCGGGGCGGTGGCCGTCGACGCCGTCGCGCGGCTGGGCTCCGCGGCGGGCGGGCTCGTCCTCACCGGCGGCGCGACCCCGCGCTACACCGCCGCGCCGGACTGGCCGCACGGCGGCACCCCCGACGACGTCGAGGCCGTCCTCGCGGGCGCCGCCGCCGACCGCGCGACGACTTTCAAGGGCGTCTCGCAGGCAGTGTGCGCGGTGCCCGTGAGCAGCGACGTCGTCGACTGGATGTGGGGCATGTTCCTCGAGAACGGCCCGCGGGCCGACGACTCGCTGCGCGACCTCGCGACGATCGACCAGCGCAAGACGATCGGCACGCTCGAGGTCCCGGTCCTGGCCCTGCACGGCCGCAGCGACGGCTTCGTCGCGTTCTCCGGCGTCGAGGCCGCCATGGACCTCTACCCCGACGCGCGCCTCGTCGCGTTCGACGGCGTCGGCCACGCCCCGCACCTCGAGGACCGCGACACCTACCTCGCCGAGCTGCGGACGTTCCTCGCTGCGACAGGTGAGAAGACGGCCCGGTGACCGTGACCGGGGGGTGGCTGGTCACCGGGGGCACACGGGGCATCGGGCGGGCGGTCGTCGACCAGGTCGCGAAGGGCGGCGGGGCCGTCGCCGTCCTGGCCCGCACGCCCGCCGCGGAGCCCTACGCGTCCGACCGCGTCCTGGAGATCCCCACCGACGTCACCGACACCGACGCGGTGGCCGGGGCGCTGGCGCGGGCCCGGGAGCACCTGGGCGGGGTCGACGTCGTGGTCAACTGCGCCGGGGTCCACCGCGGTGGGCGCATCGCCGACCTCGCGCGCCGCCGGTGGGACGAGGTGCTCGCCACCAACCTCACCGGCGCTTACGAGGTCTGCCACGCCGCGGCGCCCAACCTCGCGGCCGGCGCCGCCGTCGTCAACGTCGGGGCGGTCGTCGGCTTCCGCGGCTTTCCCGGCGACAGCGCCTACGCCGCGGCGAAGGCCGGGCTGGCGGGGCTGACCCGGTCGCTCGCGGTGGAGCTCGCGCCGGCGGGGGTGCGGGTGAACCTCGTCGTCCCGGGCTTCGTCGACACGGCGATGACCGCGGGCCTGTCGACGGCGGCGCGGCGCCGCGTCGTCGCCGCCATCCCCGCCGGGCGGACCGGCAGCCCCGAGGAGATCGCCGACGTCGTGGTGTGCGTGGCCGGCGCGACCTACATGACCGGCGCGGTGGTGCCGGTCGACGGCGGGCTGATGGCGACGTTCGGGGGGACGGGGTGACCGAGGTCTTGTGCGGAACTCCAACCGTCACCACGCGACGACGTTCCGTGCGCGGCGGGAGAGTTCCTAGCGTCCGACCCATGAGCACCGCGACCCAGAGCAAGGAAGCCGCCAACAAGGCGGTCGTCACCGAGTTCATGGAGGTGTTCTCCCGCGGCGACGTCGACGCGATCCTCGGGTACCTCACCGATGACGCGACGTGGTGGGTCGCGGGCACGATCGAGGGGATCTCGGGCGAGAAGGACAAGGCGGCCTTCGGCGAGATGCTCGCCGGCCTCTCGACGCTCTCGACGACCGGCGCCATCGGTCTCACGCCGAAGGCCCTGACCGCCGAGGGCGACCGCGTCACGGCGGAGACCGAGTCGTACGCCGAGCTCACGAACGGCCGCGTCTACAACAACCTCTACCACTTCGTCTTCGAGCTCTCCGACGGGCGCATCCGCCGCGTCAAGGAGTACCTCGACACCGAGCACGCCCGCGCGATCTTCCTCGGCTGACCGGCCGCCATCTTTCTGCCCCAGGAGGTACATCCATGGACGTCGGCGTCCTTCTCGTCTTCCAGAACTGGTTCTCCGACAAGACCGACGACGAGGTGTTCGTGCAGGACACCGAGCTCGGGGTGCTCGCCGAGCAGTACGGGTTCGACTCGGTGTGGGCGGCGGAGCACCACTTCGACGACTACTCGATGTGCCCGGACAACCTGCAGCTCATGAGCTACCTCGCCGGGCGCACCGAGCGGATCAAGCTCGGCACGGGCGCGGTGATCCTGCCGTGGAACGACCCGCTGCGCGTGATCGAGAAGGTCATCATGCTCGACCACCTCTCGGGCGGGCGGACGCTGTTCGGCATGGGCCGCGGCCTGGCCAAGATGGAGTACGAGGCCTTCCGCACCGACATGGGCGAGGCCCGGGGCCGCTTCGACGAGGCCGCGCCGATGATCATCAAGGGCCTGGCCGAGGGCCTGGTCGAGCACGACGGCGCCCACTACCACCAGCCGCGCACCGCGGTCCGTCCCGGACCGAGCCGCTCGCTCGAGGGTCGCCTGTTCGGCGTCGCGATGTCGCCGGACTCGATCCCGGCGATCGCCTCGCTGCCCGTGCAGATGATGACCTTCATGCAGTACGACATCGGCACCCACGCCGAGGCGATCAACCGCTGGCGGGGCCTGCACCGCGAGCACCACGGCAGCGAGCCCGGCCCGCCGCTGCTGCAGGACTTCACCTACTGCCACGAGGACCCGGACGAGGCGAAGGCCGTCGCGCACGAGTACATCTCGCGGTACTTCCTGTCGGTGATCAAGCACTACGACTTCGCCGGCTCGCACTGGCGCGAGACCCCGGGCTACGAGGCCTATCAGGTCGGCGCCGACATGATCCGCGAGGCGGGCATGGAGACGGCGGCGAGCGCGTACGTCGACGCCAACGTCTACGGCACGCCCGAGCAGATCATCGGGAAGTACGAGGAGCGCCGCGACGCCGTCGGCGACTTCATGGCGAACCTGGCGTTCTCGTACGCGGGCCTGCCCTACGAGAAGGTGCACGCGAGCATGAAGCTCTTCGGCGAGAAGGTCGTGCCCGCACTGCACAAGATGCGCACCAAGACGCCGGCAGGCGTGTGACCCCTCCCGTTCGGCGCGTCCCGCAGGGCAGACTCGGCCTGCGGGCGCGTCGACGGGGAGGCGGTACCGGGATGACTGCTCTCGCTGCCGCACGCCCGGAGCCGCCCGGCGGCACCCCGCGCGAGCGGGAGGTCATCGCCGCCTTCGCCGAGATCACCACCGAGGCGATCACCGCGACCCGCCTCGAGGACCTCCTCGCCCTCGTCGGGCAGAAGCTCTGCCAGCTGCTCGGCGTGAGCCGCTGCTCGGTCTACCTGCGCCAGGACGACGACCGCTTCCGCGGCGCGGCGGGCTGGTGCGGCGACGACGGCAACATCAGCGCGGCGGTGCAGGCGCAGGAGGCCGGGATCCCCGGCGACGCCTTCAGCTGGGAGGTCATCCGCAGCGCCGCGCCGGTGCTGATCAGCGACGTCCGCAACGACCCCCGGCCGCACCGGCGCACGATGGAGCACTGGGGCGTGCGCGCCATGCTGGGCGTGCCGCTGGTGTTCGACGGCGACGTCATCGGGCTGATCTTCGTCGACAACGTCGCCCGCGAGCACACCTACACCGACGACGAGATCGCCCTCGGCGAGCTCTTCGGCGGGCTCGCCGCCCTCGTCATCACCCAGGCACTGCAGGCCTCGCGGCTCGCCGCGCAGGCCGAGGAACTGGACCGGCAGAAGCGCACGCTGGAGTACCTCGCCGACGTCCACGCCAAGCTCACCGGCGCCGTGCTCGAGGGCGCGGGCATCCGCGAGGTGGTCGGGCTGCTGAGCGACCTCGCCGGGTCGCCGGTCGGGCTGTTCGACGAGGACCTCGCGCTGCTCACCTGGGCCGCCCCCGCGCGCCTGCGGGCCACCGAGCCACCGGCGCTCGGGGAACGGGCCCGTGCCCGCCCGGCCCTGCGCGCGACCCTCGCCGGGCTCTCGGCGGCGCGCCCGAGCACCGTCGTCGACCCGTCCTCGGCGTCCGGGCTCGGCCGGCGCCACCTGGTCTGCCGGCTGATCGTCGAGGGCCGCCCCAGCGGCTACCTCACGGTCGTGGAGGCGGGACGGTCGCTGTCCGATCTCGACACCAAGCTCGCCGAGCGCGGCGCCGGCGTCCTCGCCCTGCAGGTCCTCTCCGAGCGCCGCCAGATCGAGGCCGAGGGCCAGGCCCGCGACGACTTCCTCTCCGACCTGCTCCACCACCACCGCGACGTCACCCAGCTCGCCCGCCGCGGGGTGCCGTTCGGCGTCGACCTCGCCGAGCCCCACGTCCTCGTGCGCCTCGCCGTCGAGAGCGGTGACGCCGACCTGCACGCCTCGGTGGCCCGCCGGCACATCGTCGCCGGCCTCGCCGCGCGCCTGGGCACCGACGAGCCGCCCGCCACGACCCTGCCCGGCGCGGTCGTGCTGCTCGTGCGGCTGGCCGGGACCGCCGGTCCCGACGAGGTGCGCGACCACGTCGCCGCCGTCGCGGACGCCCTCGCGCCGCGGGTGCGCGTGCGCGGCGCGGTCGTGTCCGCGGTCTGCCGTGAGCCCGAGGACTTCCCCCGCGCCCACCGCGAGCTGCGGGAGGTCGAGGAGCTCGCCCGCTCCTTCGGGCGCTCGCGCGGGGTGCTCACCGTCGACGAGCTCGGCCTGTTCCGCGTCGTCGTCGCGAGCGGGCGCGTGAAGGAGGCCGTGCGGTTCGCCGACGAGCTCGTCCGGCCCGTCCGCGAGCACGACGGGCCCGACGGCTCGCTGCTGGCGACCTGGCGCGCGTTCGTCGACGCCGAGGCGCGCGTGCAGCGGACGGCGGCCTGCCTCGGCGTCCACGAGAACACCGTGCGCTACCGCCTCGGGCGCATCCGGGAGATCACCGGCCGCGACCCGGTCGCCATGGACACGCTGCTGTCGGCCCGCGTCGCGTTCCAGGTCCTCGAGATGGCCGGCTGGTTCGACGGCGCCTCGTGATCGGGAGCCGTGATCAGGACCGGCCGGCGGCCAGCGCGACCGGCCCCAGGGCGGTCGGGGGGAGGTCCGCGTAGACCCGCCACACGTCGTCGGACGGGGACCAGCCGACGTCCGGGTCCTCGGCGGCCGCGGTCAGGAGCGGGTGCGGACGGTGGTGGGGCCGGCCGTCGCGGGTGGAGACGGTGATCCAGCCGCGACCGAGGGACTCGAGGAGGGCGTCGACGGCGGCGTCGCGCTCCGCGAGCGGCATCGGTCCGAAGTCGTTGCAGTACAGCAGCGCGAGCCGGCGCAGGAGGTCGCGGCCGAGGGGGAACGGGACCTGGAGGCGGTCCCAGTCGATCGCGGCCCGCAGCAGCGCGACCGTCGGGACGCGCCAGTACTCCGGGAGCAGCTGGGCCCGGGCGCGCGCCATCCGCAGGGTGAGGTGGTCGCGGGGTGCGGGGCTGTCAGGGGTGTCAGGGCTGGCGGGGTTCTCGGGGTCCGGGTCGATCGCGACGGCGTGGCCGGCGAGGGCCTCCCGGGCCGGCTGGGGGAGCGCGCCGGACCCGACGACCGCCCGCCGCGCGGTCACGAGCAGCCGGACACCGTCGGGCACCGTGGCGAGGAAATCACTGTCGATCCGGGCGAGCAGGGCCTGGTGGGCGTCGTCGAGCCAGAGCACGGCGCCGTCGCAGTGTCCGACCCAGGTCGTGGCCTCGTCGACCAGTCGGCGTGGGTCGGACCGCACGGCCTCGGGGAACCGCACGACCCGGTGGTCGGGCAGCCGGCAGCGCGCCGCGTGCACCAGCGCCCGGCTCGTCCCGGCGAGCCGCGGTCCGTGGGCCACGACGAGGGGACCGCGGTCGACCCGCGCGGCGAGGTCGGCGTCGGCGGCACGGGGGACGTAGCCCGGCGTGCCCCGGTCGCCCTCGTGCACGCCGAGCGCCACGGCGGCGGCCTCGGCGACTCGGGGTGGGCGCCGGCGCCACCCGCGCCGGAGCAGCGGTCGCTGGCTGGTGCTCGACATCGATGGCGACCCTACGTGACATATCGCATGCGCACCGTGACTGTCACGCGGTCGTGCGGGGCGGAGGCGAGGGGCGGGTCGGCGCTCGCGAGGCGCACCCGGCGATCTTGGCGGGCGCGACGTGCTCGGGCCGGATCGTCAGTGGATGGGGACCGCGGGGAGCTCGTCGGCGGTCCCGCCGCGTTCGAGCAACCGGCGCTCGACGGCGCGGGCGATGCCGTTCGCGGTGGCCCGGAGCGCCGGCACGAGGCGGGCGGTGGAGAGCTGGGCGGCCGGGAGCGTCGTCGACACCGCGGCCGAGACCGTGCCGTCGGCGGCGACGACCGGCACGGCCACGCTGCCGAAGCCGACCTTCGTCTCCTCGATCTCGACGGCGAACCCCGCCTTGCGGATCTCGACGAGCTGGGTGCGCAGGGCGTCGGTCGACGGTGTGCTGCGCGAGGTCGGACGGGCGACACCGGTCCGGGCGAGGCCCGCGACGACGGTCTCGCCCTCGGGGCGGGTGGCGAGCAGGACCTTGCCGGTGGCGGTGCACGTCGCCGGGAGGCGGCCGCCGACCTCGGAGTGGGTGAGGATGTTGGCCTCGCCGGCGACCTTCTCGACGTAGAGGACGTGCGAGCCCTCGAGGACGGCGAGGTGCACGGTGGCGCGGGTGGCGGCGAACAGGTCGACCAGCAGCGGGCGCGCCACGACGCGCAGCACCGCGGAGATCGGCACGCGCTGGCCGAGCTCGAAGATCTTGAGGCCGAGCTGGTAGGAGTCGCCGACGCGCTCCAGCAGGCCCCACTGCACGAGCTCCTGCGCGATCCGGTAGCAGGACGCCTTCGCGACGCCGGAGCGGCGGCTCAGCTCGGTGAGGCGCAGCCGGTAGGCACCCGCCTCGAACGCGCCGAGGATCAGGCGCGCCTTCCCGAGCACCGAGTTGGGGCAGCCGGCGTCCGGCTCCTCCAGCTCGGCCGGCTCGGCCCGCTTGTTCAGGGCGTCCACGGCGGGTGCAGCCATGGGTCCTCCTCACCGTGGTGGTGGCGTCACGCTCGTCCGGTCCGGACGGCACCGTCAAGGCCGTCACAGCCCCTGCGGGCGCCCAGGAACCGCCGGACCTCGCCGGCGACCTCGGCGGCGTGCCGTTCCATGAGCGCGAGCGTCCCGCCGGGGATCACCGCGCGGGACACCGACGCCGCGCCCGTGAGCGCGTCGGCCAGGGGATCGAGGGCGGGCAGCGCGAACGGGTCGGCGTCGCCCGTGAGCACCAGCGCCGGTGCCCGGACCTCGGGGGCGCGCCGCTCCATCGCGTAGCGCCGGCACGCGAGATGACCTTCGCGCGGGTCGACGCCCGGCGCGAGGGCGTCGCGCACCAGGCGGTCGAGCAGCGGGGAGACCGGCGCAGGGTAGTGCGGCGCCCGCTGCGCCCACCAGGTCGTGAGGTGGCCCCCGTCGTCGTCCCGGTCCGCGTCGTCGACGCCCGGGCCGGTCCGCGGGGCGTTCCGGAAGGCCTCGTCGGCCCACGGGGCGGACGAGAGGACGACCGCCTCGACGCGGTCCGGCGCGGCCGCGGCGACCTCGAGGGCGACCGCGCCACCGGTGTGGTGGCCGAGCACCGTGGCGCGCGGGACGGCGAGCGCGTCGAGCAGGTCCAGCGCACCGCGGGCGTAGTCCTCGATCGTCTGCGGCGCGGGGAGCCCGTGGCTCTGGCCGTAGCCCGGCATGTCCATCGCGATCACGCGGTGGTCGGTCGCGAGCAGCGGCATCAGCTCGCGGAACTCGTCGAGCGAGCGGGGGCACTGGTGCAGCAGGAGGATCACCGGGCTGTCCGCGCCCCGACCGCCGTCCTCCGCGTAGTGGAGCTGACCGCCGGGGGCGTCGACGTAGGCGAAGCGCGCTCCCATCGGCCCAGCGTGGTGGGCCCCACCCGTGCCGACGACGGGTCGGTCCGCTGAGCGGACCGGTTCGCCAGGCGGACCGCCGCGTTGTCCCGCGTGCGGCCGGGCGCGGACGGTGCCGGTCGGGGAGGTGGTGCGGTGCCGGGGACGGACGAGGTGGCCGACGGGGTGATCACACCGCTCGCGGCGCTGGCGCGGCGCGCCGCGCGCGATCCGGACGCCGAGCTCGTCCGCTTCTCCGACGGCGCACGGATCGGGGTCGGCGAGGTCGCGGCCGGGGCGCGGGGGCTGGCCGAGCGCCTCGCGGGCCTCGTCCCCCGTGGGTCGGCCGTCGCGACGTGCCTGGCGCCAGGCCCGGCGGCGGTGGAGACGATCTTCGCGTTGGCGGTGCTGGGCGCGGTCGAGGTACCGGTGGCCGCCGACCTCCCGGCGCCGCCGGTGCGGGCACTGCTCGCGACGACGGGAGCGTCCGTCGCCCTGGTGGACGCGCACACGGACCCCGAGCGGGTCGCGGTGCTGCGCGAGGTGGGGCCGGTCCTCGTCGTGGGGGACGCGGGCGGAACGCCGGCGCGCCACGTCCTGGACGAACCCCGCCGCCCGGTCGACCGACCCGCTCCCGAGCCCGGCGACCCCCTCGCCGTCATGAGCACGTCCGGCACGACCGGGCGGGCGAAGGCGGCGGTGCTGCCGCACTTCGCGGCGCTGCGCCAGGCGTGCACGGTCACGGCGGCGATGGGCTACGGCCCGGGCGACGTGCTGTTCAACGTCTTCCCGTGGCACCACATCAACGTCCGCCACGCGGGCCTGCTCCCCGCGCTGCTCTCGGGCGCGACGCTCGTCGCGCACCCGCGGTTCACGGCCTCGGGGTTCTGGGCGATCTGCCGCGCGGAGGGCGTGACGGCCTTCAATTTCATGGGCGCGATGCTGGCCATCCTGGAGCGCAGGCCGCCGGCTCCCGACGACGAGGTCCACGCCGTGCGCCGTGCCTACGGCGCCCCGGCCCCACCGGACCTGGCCGACCGCTTCCGGGACCGCTTCGGCGTCCTCGCCCTCGAGGCCTACGCCTGCACCGAGCTCGCCGACGTCGCCATCAGCACGCCGCGCCACCGGCGGCCGGGCACCGCCGGGAGGGTCGTGCCCGAGTACGAAGTGGCGATCATCGACGACGCGGGCCGTCCGGTGCCCGCAGGCGAGGTCGGGCAGATCGCCGCGCGGCCGCGGGCCGCGCACGTCGCGTTCCTCGGGTACGCGGGGGAATCCCCGTTCCCGGCCGGCGGCTGGTTCACCACCGGCGACCGCGGGCGCGTCGACGCCGACGGCTACCTGGCGTTCGCCGGACGCCGCGCCGACGTCGTGCGCCGGCGTGGGGAGAACGTCGCGGCGTGGGACGTCGAGGAGGTCGTGCGGGCGATGCCCGGCGTCGTCGACGTCGCGGTGGTCGGTGTCGACGCCGAGCTCACCGAGCAGGAGGTCCTCGCCGCCGTCGTGGCCGACGGCCCGGGCGTGACGGCCGGGGCGGTGCGCGCGTGGTGCGCGGGACGCCTGCCCCGGCACGCCGTGCCGCGCTACGTGCGCCTGCTCGCGGAGCTGCCGCGGACCGCGAGCGGGAAGGTCCGCAAGCCCGCGCTCGCCGCGGAGGGGGTCACCGCGGACACGGGGGACGGCGAGGTGGACCCGTGCGCGTCCTCGACCTGACCGACCGCCTCGGCGCCGCCGGGGCCCGCGCGCTCGTCGGGATCGGCGCGGACGTCCTGCGCGTCGACCCCGGGCCCGACGACGATCACGCCGGCCGGATCCACTGGCACGCCGGCAAGCGGTGGGTCCGCCTCGCCGAGGCCCCCAGCGAACGGGGACTTCGGGCGCATAGAAGCAGCGAACAGCGCGTTCGCTGCAACACCGGGGACCTCGACGACCTCGCCGCGCAGGCGGACGTGGTGCTGGAGAGCGGGCCGCTCGACGCCCTGCGCGGTCTGACGTCCGAGGGAACCTCCCGGTGGCCCGGCGCCGTGCACGTCGTGGTCACACCGTTCGGGCTCACCGGCCCGCGCCGGCACTGGCGGGGCGACGACCTCGTGCTCGCGTCGGCGGGCGGCATGACCTGGCTGGGCGGGCGCCCCGACGGGCCGCCCACCCCGCCGCCGTTCGAGGCCGCGCTCGGGCTGGCCGGGGTGCACGGGGCGATCGCGGCGCTGCTCGGGGTGCTCGCCGGCGGCGGCCAGCTGATCGACGTCTCCGCGCAGGAGGCCGTCGCGGCGACGCTCGAGACCGGCGCGATCACGTGGATCCACGCCGGGTGGGTCCCGGGGCGCACCGGCGGGGTCTACGAGCACGTCGCCCACCGCGTCTTCCCGGCGTCCGACGGGTTCGTCGCCGGCGGCTGGTCGGGCAGCGAGCGGATGTGGACCGACCTGCTCGCCTGGCTCGTCGAGGTCGGCGAAGCGGAGGACCTCACCGACGCCCGCTTCGCCGACCCTGTCACGCGGTGGCAGGAACGCCCGCACGTCGACGCCGTCGTCGCACGGTTCGCCGCCCGGCGCCCGGCCGCCGCGATCGCCGCCGAGGGGCGCCGGCGCGCGCTGCCGTGGGCGGAGGTCGTGGCGCCGGAGCGGCTGAGCACCAACCCGCAGCTGCACGAGCGCGGGTTCGTCCGCTCCGTCGGCGGTGTCGAGGACGTCGGCGCCGCGTGGAGCCCGGACCCGGTCACGGAGGTCCCGGCGCTGGTCGAGGCACCGGCGTCGGCCCCGTGGCGCCGCGACGCCGCGACGCGCCGGACACCGCGACGACGACCGCTCGACGGCGTCCGCGTCCTCGACCTCACGTGGGTGCTCGCCGGCCCGTACGCGACGCGGCAGCTCGCCGAGCACGGCGCGGACGTCGTCAAGATCGAGTCGTGGCACCGCCAGGATCCCACCCGGTTCTCGCCCGGCATGCGGCTGCGCCCCGGCGCCGGGCCGGACGACAGCGGCTACTTCCTCAACGTCAACCGCGGCAAGCGCAGCGTCGCACTGAACCTGCGCACCGACCGGGGCGCCGAGCTGCTGCGCCGGCTCGTGCCCGACTGCGACGTGGTGATCGAGAACTTCAGCCCGGGCACGCTCGCGCGCTGGGGCCTCGACCACGACGGCCTGCAGGCCCTGAAGCCGGGCATCGTCCTCGTCTCGATGGCCGGGCTCGGCGCGACCGGTCCGTGGCGCGACGCGGTGACGTTCGCGGATACCCTCGCGGCGATGTCCGGGCACACCCACGCCACGGCGGAACCCGGCGGGCCGCCCCAGGGTCTGACGTTCGGACTCGGCGACATGATCGCGGCGAACGCGGCGGTGCTCGCGACGCTGACGATGCTCGCCGAGGGCCGCGGCGGGCACGTCGACCTGTCCCAGCTCGAGGCGATGGCCGCCGCGGTGGGGCCGGCGGTCGTGCGGTCCGCGCTCGGCGAGGAGGTGCAGGCGACCGGCGGCGAGGTCCTCCGCGCCGCCGGCGACGACCGCTGGGTCGCGGTCTCGGTGACCGGCGAGGACGAGCGGCGGGCCCTGCACGCGCTGGTCGGCGACCAGGACCTCGCCGCCTGGACCGCCACGCGCGACGCCGCCGACGCCGCGACCGCGCTGCAGGGCGCCGGGGTCCCGGCCGCCGTCGTCGCCACCGGCCGCGACCTCGTCGAGGGCGACGAGCACCTCGCGGCCCGCGGCTTCTACCCGGTGCTCGAGCACCCGCTCGCCGGGCCGGTGCGCCACGAGGGCGTCGTCGCCCGCCTGTCGCGGACGCCCGCCGCGCTGACGACGCCCGCGCCGCTGCTCGGGCAGCACACCGCCGAGGTGCTCGGCGAGCTGCTCGGCCTCGGCGCCGACGAGCTCGCCGCGCTCGAGGCCGAGGGAGTGACCGAGTGAGCGTCCTGCAGGTCAGCCACGAGAACGCGGTCGCCACGGTGCGCATCGACCGCCCGCCCGCGAACGCCGTCGACCCCGCGATGATCGAGGAGTTCCTCGCCGTCCTCCCGCCGCTGGCCGTCGACCCCGCGGTGCGCGCGATCGTGGTCACCGGCACCGGGCGCTTCTTCGTCGCGGGCGCCGACATCGCGGTGATGCGCGACCTCTCGGCCGGCACGCAGGACCGGATGCGCCGGTGGATCGAGGTCCAGCGGATGATCGAGCGGGCCCCCAAGCCCGTGATCGCCGGGATGAACGGTCACACCCTCGGGGGCGGCGCGGAGCTCGCGCTGGCCTGCGACCTGCGGCTGCTCGCCGACACGGCGACGTTCGGCTTCCCCGAGATCGCGCTGGGTCTGTTCCCCGGCGCCGGCGGCAGTCAGCGGCTGCCGCGGCTGGTGGGTCCGCACGTCGCGACGAAGCTCATGATCTCCGGCGAGCGGCTGCCGGCGGAGCGGGCGCTCGCGCTGGGGCTGGTCGACGACGTGGTCCCGGCGGCCACGTTCGACGCCGCCCTCGCGGACGAGGCCGCCCGGTGGGCCGCCAAGCCGACCGCCGCGATCGGTCTGCTCAAGCGGGTCGTCGACGACGGCTGGGGGCGGCCGCTGCCCGAGGCGCTGGCGGTCGAGGCGGACGGTGTCCGCGCGCTCACCGCCACCGCCGACGCGGCCGAGGGGCTGCAGGCGTTCCTGGACCGCCGGGAGCCGCGCTTCCGCGGCCGCTGACACCCCCGCACGGTCCGGTGAGCGGACCGGGGCCGTGGGAGGGGGTCGCGCCCGGTGCTGCACTGGCGGGGGCAGTCGCGGGGACGGAGCACGGGCACATGACGGTGCACAGCAGGACCGGGCACAGCGGGACCGAGGCCGAGCGGGGGGCGCAGCGGCCGGTCCGCCGGAACCGCCGCGCGGGGAAGCTGCCGGGCCGCCAGGACTGGTCGACGTGGCCGCACTACCAGGCGGCCGCCGCGGGGTTCCGCGGCTACTGGTACCCCGTCTGCTACTCCTCGCAGCTCACCGGCAAGCCGAAGCAGGTCACGCTGCTCGGCGAGAAGATCGTCCTGATCCGCGACGCCGGCACCGCGTACGCGCTCGTCGACCGCTGCCCGCACCGCGGGGTCCCGCTCTCCGAGGGCTCGCAGCAGTTCCCGGGCACGATCTCCTGCCCGTACCACGGGTGGACGTTCGACCTGGCCTCCGGCGACCTCGTCGCGGCGATCACCGACGGCCCGCAGAGCCCGATCTGCGGCAAGGTCACCCAGCCCACCTACGAGGTCGCGGAGCGGCTCGGGATGGTGTGGGTGTTCGTCGGCGACGGGGAGGAGCCGCCGCCGATCGACGAGCAGCTGCCCGAGGAGCTCGTCGACAACGAGGCCGTCCTGGGCTCGCGGATGCAGCCGCGCGAGGGCAACTGGCGCTTCGCCTGCGAGAACGGCTACGACGAGGGCCACGCCAAGTACCTGCACCGGACGTCGCTGTGGCGGCTGTTCAAGTCGATGCCGGTGTGGAACGAGACGCGGATCGTGCGGCGCGGCCGCTGGATCTACCGGGTCCAGGAGAATCAGCACTGGACCGCGGACTTCCCCGGGCTCGGGCGCTGGGACTCGCAGGCCTGGTGGAAGCTCAAGCCGCCGACGACCACCGGGAACATCGGCAACACCGGCAGCCACCGCGAGGTCGACCCGGTGATCGCCGCGCAGGAGTTCCCCGGGTTCGCGTCGGTGAGCATGCCCGGCGTCCTGCGCATCGCGTACCCGAGCTTCATCCACTACGAGTTCTACGTGCCGGTCGACGCCGGGAACCACCTCTACGTCGGCGTCATGGCCGACTTCCGCAAGGGCACGGCGGCGCTGCCGTTCTACGTCAAGTACCTGACCTTCGTCCGCTGGCTCTTCCACGGGCAGTTCTCGGCGCAGGACAAGTGGATGGTCGAGCTGACCGACGCCCCGCCCGAGCGGCTCTACCGCCCCGACGACTCGCTGCTGCGGTGGCGCAAGCTCGCCGAGGAGATCACCTCGGAGCGGCACGCGCGGCTGCGGGCCGAGGGGATCGAGCCGTCGTGAGCAGCCGCATCGTCCTCGGCGTCGGCGCCTCGCACTCCACGCTGATGAACACCCACTGGGACCAGGTCGTGCACACCGACGGCGCCGAGCGGTTCCGCGACGGCCTGGCCGCGGCCCACGACGCGGTCGTCGCGGCGCGTCCCGACGTCGCGGTCATCGTCGGGTCGAACCACTTCCGCGGGTTCTGGCTCGACATGATCCCGGCGTTCACGCTCGGGGTCGGCGAGGTGCTCGGCGCGGGGGAGGCGGGCACGCCGAAGGGCCCGCAGCGCACCCGGCCCGACCTCGCGCAGGCCCTGGCCGAGGAGCTGGTCGACCGGGGCACCGAGGTCGCCCTCTCGGCGCGCCTGCAGATCGACCACGGCCAGACCCACGCGATCCAGTACCTGCTGCGCGACCTCGCGGTGCCGGTGATCCCGCTGGTGGTCAACGTCTTCGCCGCGCCGCTGCCGCGCGTCGACCGGTGCACCGCACTCGGCCGCAACCTCGCCGACGCGGTCGCGACCCTGCCCGGCGACCTGCGCGTCGCCGTCATCGCCTCCGGCGGGCTGTCGCACCGGCTGCCGTGGCCGTCGGACTGGCGCGACCCGCACGGCGAGGACGAGGAGTTCCTCGTGGAGGCCTGGCTCAACGGCCGCGGCGACTGGGAGTCCTACGACGGGCGCCGCCGCCAGATCATCACCGCCGCCCGGCCCGCGATCGCCGAGGAGTTCGACGAGGCCTTCCTCGCCGACCTCGAGCGCGGGGCGCTCGCGACCTACGGGATGTGGACCTCGGCCGACATCGAGCGAGCCGCGGGCAACGGGGGCCAGGAGCTGCGGACGTGGCTGACGATGGCGGCGGCGCTGGACTTCGCGCCCGGCCGGTCGCTGGCCTACGCGGCGATGCCGGAGTGGCTGACGGGGATGGGCGTCGCCCTCGTCGAACCCGGGACCGGGCCGTGAACGACGTCCTCGAGAAGGTCCTCGCCGAGGTCACCGAGGACCGCCTGCGTGCCGCGGCCCACGCGGTCACCGCGATCCCGAGCCCGACGGGCCGCGAGGCCCCGCTGGCCCGGCTGCTCGCCGACCGGATGGGCGCGGCCGGGCTCGCGGCCACGACCGTCCCGATCGACGAGCAGCAGGCGAGCGCGGCGGGGCGTCTGCGGGGCGCCGGGCGCGGTCAGGACCTCATGCTCTACGCCCCGATCGACACGCTGACCACGGGCGAGGAGGCCATCGACGTCCCGTGGATCGGCCCGTCGCTGCGTCCCGACATGCGCCCGGAGCCCCGCGACGAGGGCCCGTACGTGTCCGGGCTCGGCGCGAGCAACCCGAAGGGGCACGCCGCGTGCCTGCTCGTGCTGGCCGAGGCGGTCGGCGCGGTACGGCCCGCGACGGCCGGCGACCTCGTCGTCGCCTTCGGCGCCGGCGGGATGCCGACCAACGCCGTGGAGGCGCCCGGCTACCCGGCCCGGGCCAACACCGGTCAGGGCGTCGGCGCCTCGTTCCTGCTGGAGCGCGGCTGGTACACCGACCACGCCGTGATCGCGAAGCCCGGTGACTTCGTGGCCCACGACGAGGTCGGGCTGGCGTGGTTCGAGGTCACCGTGCCCGGGATCCACACCTACGCCGGCAGCCGGCACCGCCTGCCCTACCGCAACCCGATCGTCGCCGCCGGCGAGGTCGCGGGGCGGCTGGAACGGTGGCTCGCCGACTACCCGGCCCGGCACCGCACCGCGACCGCCGCGCCGCAGGGCGTCATCGGCGCCGTCGCCGGCGGGTGGGAGCGGATGCTCGCCGTCACGCCGGCGGTCTGCCGGCTGCGCCTCGACCTCCGTGTCGCGCCCGGCGACACGCCGCTGGGGATCAAGAAGGAGCTGGCGGCGTTCCTGGCCGGCGTCGACCCGGAGATCGGGCTCGAGATGGTGCTGGCGATCCCGGCGACGGCGACCGATCCCGACGCCCCCGTGGTGCGCTCGACGATCGCCGCCTGGGAGGCCACCCACGGCCGCCCGCACGCGCCCGTGCCGGACATGAGCGGCGCGACCGACGCCAACATCCTGCGTGCCCGCGGCATCCCGACGGCGCGGGTCGGGATGCCGAAGGTGTCCGACGCGGGCCTCGACCCGGACCCCGCGCAGGACTTCTCCCGGGGCATGAACACCGTCGACGTCCGCGCCATGCGCCGCCTGTGCGAGGTCCTCGCGCGCACGGCGCTCGACCTGACGAGCTGAGGAGGCTCACGCCGATGGCCCCACCCCCGCAGAGCCACTACGCCGACGGCGGCGGCGTGAAGTACCACTACCACGACCTGGGCGCCGGCCCGGACACGATCTTCCTGCACGGCGGCGGGCCCGGGTGCAGCGCGTGGACCGACTTCGGGCCCGTCGCCCCGTTGTTCGCCGCCCACCGGCGCTGCCTGCTCGTCGACATCCACCAGTACGGCGGGTCGGAGAAGTCGCGGATCACCGGCCCGATGTGGGACCACCACGCCGCGAAGACCGTCGCGCTGATGGACACCCTCGGCGTCGACCGCGCCGACCTCGTCTGCAACTCCTGGGGCGGCACCATCGCGATCGCGCTCGCCGCGACCTACCCGGAGCGGGTCCGGTCGCTCGTGATCACCGGCAGCATGCCCGTGTTCCACGGCCCGCTCGCGCCGCTGCCCGAGGGCGGGCGCCGCGGTCGCAACGCCCGCGACGCCTACTACGGCGGCGAGGGGCCGACGCGCGAGAAGATGCGCGCGCTGATCACGCGGCTGGAGTGGTACGACCCGGACGCCCTGCCCGAGGAGACCCTCGACCTGCGCTACCGCCAGAGCCTCGACCCCGGCGAGCGCGAGCTCGCGGCCATGTCGGACTCGCCGCGCGGCGACTGGCAGGACCTGTCGGGCGAGCTCGGCCGCATCCAGGCCCCGGTGCTGTTCATCTGGGGCATGCAGGACGCGTTCCTGACGCCCGACTACCCGCTGATGCTGGCCCGGATGGTGCCGTGCGGGAACCTGCACGTCATGGACCACGCCTCCCACCACCTGCAGGAGGAGCGCCCCGAGGCGTTCCACAGCGTGGTGCGGGGGTTCCTGGAGTCCGAGCCGTCGCCGGGCGCCCGCTCGGGGTCCCTGCAGGAGGAGGTGGCCGGACGGTGAAGCGCCTCGTCATCGTCCTGGTCGCGCTGCCGCCGGTCGCCGTGCTCGTGCGCCGGCTCGCGGCCCGCAGCAACACCCAGGTGCACCGGATCAACAAGGGAGCCCCGTCGTGAGCATCTGGACCGAGCTGAGCCCGCTGCCGTTCCGGCTCGAGTACGTCGACGCCGGCGGGGTGGAGACCCGCACGCTGCGCGCGGGCGACCCCGACGCCGAGGCCGTCGTGTTCCTGCACGGCACGAGCGGGCACCTCGAGGCGTTCACCCGCAACGTCGCCGCGCACGCCGCGTACGACCTGCACGCGATCGACATGCTGGGCCACGGCTGGACGGGCAAGCCCGACCGTCCCTACGAGATCGCCGACTACGTCGACCACCTCGTCGCCTACCTCGACGCGGTCGGCGTCGAGCGCGCGCACATCGTGGGGGAGTCGCTCGGCGGCTGGGTCGGCGCCCGGCTGGCGACGACGCGCCCGGAGCGGCTGCGGAGCCTCCAGCTGCTCTGCGCGGGCGGGACCGTCGCGAACCCGGAGGTCATGGACCGCATCCGCACGAGCACGAAGCAGGCGGTCGAGAGCGACGACGTCGAGCTCACCCGCCGGCGCCTCCAGCTGCTCATGGCCGACCCCGCGAACGCGACCGAGGAGCTCGTCGAGGTCCGGCACGCGATCTACCACGCGCCGGAGTTCGTGAAGAACGTCGACAACCTGCTCTCGCTGCAGGACATGGAGCGCCGGCAGCGCAACCTGCTCACGCCCGAGGAGCTGGGCCGGATCACCGTCCCGACGCTCGTGGTGTGGGGACGGGAGAACCCGTTCGGCGAGGTCCCCGAGGCGACGCGGATGCACGAGGCGATCCCCGGCTCGCAGCTCGAGCTGCTCGAGCACTGCGGCCACTGGCCGCAGCACGAGCAGGCCGCGCGCTACGACGAGATCAGCCTGGCGTTCCTGCGGAGAGCTCGGGGCTGACCGGCTCCTCGGTGGGGTGGTCGCTGCGCAGCGCGATCCCGGCGCCGATCGAGATCAGCGACCCCACGGCCATGTAGACCGCGATGCCGACCCAGCCGCCGGTCGCGTCCTGGATCGAGGTCGCGATGGCGGGCGCGAACGCGTTGCCGAGGATCGTGCCGAGCGTGAAGCCCAGCGAGAGCCCGCTGAAGCGCAGCATCGCCGGGAACGCCTCGGAGAAGAACACGGGGTACATCGCGTAGTTCGCCGCGTACGGGATGAAGATCGCGAGGAAGCCCAGGAACATCAGGAACCACGAGCGCGTGTTGAGCAGCGCGAACCAGACGAACGGCGTCACGACCAGGCCCGCGGCGCCCCAGAGGAACACCTTGCGGACACCGACGCGGTCGGCGAGGTGCCCGAACCACGGCACGAGCACCATGAGGAACAGCGCCGCGGGCAGCAGCGCCGCGAGCACGGCGGTGTTCGACAGCCCGAGCATCGTCTTGCCGTAGGACACCGAGTAGACCGTGGTGACCGTGAACATCGTGCCCGCGGCGATCGTCGCGAACGCCACGAGCAGCACGTTGCGCCAGCCCTGGCGCAGGACGTCGAGCACGGGCAGCTTGCGCACCAGGCCCGAGGCCCGCGCCTCGAGGAACGCCGGGCTCTCCTCCAGCGTGATCCGCACCCAGAACCCGACGCCGACGAGGATCGCCGAGAGCAGGAACGGCACCCGCCAGCCCCAGCTGAGCAGGGTCTCCTGCGGCAGCGTGAGCACGACGAGGAAGACGACGTTCGACAGGATCATGCCGGCCTGCGTGCCGGTGTTGACCAGGGCGCCGCGGAACCCGCGGCGGTGCGGCTCGGCGTGCTCGACGGTCATGAGCACCGCGCCGCTGTACTCCCCGCCGACCGAGAGGCCCTGCAGGATCCGCAGCGCGACGAGCAGGACGGGCGCCCCGACCCCGATGCTCGCGTAGGTCGGGAGCAGGCCGATGACGAACGTCGACCCGCCCATGAGCACGAGGGTCGTGACCAGCACGGCCTTGCGCCCGATCCGGTCGCCGAGGTGGCCGAACACCACGCCGCCGAGCGGGCGCGCGATGTAGCCGACGCCGAACGTCGAGAGCGCGATGAGCGTGCCGGACAGGGTGTCGAACGTCGGGAAGAACAGCTTCGCGAACACCAGCGACGACGCGAGCCCGTAGATCGCGAAGTCGTAGTACTCGACGGTGGTCCCGATCCAGCTCGCGAGCACGGCCTTGCGCGGGCTGTGCCGGATCTCCGATGCACTGGTCATGAGCGGGCTCCCGGTGGCTCCCCGTGGTGGGTTCCGGACAGCCTGCGACCGGTCGGGGCGACGTCCCAGCGCTCGGTCCGGTCAGTGAGACGGGCGGGGTGACCGGTCCGGGTCGGTGTGGGCGACGATCCGGTCGACCGCCTCAGCGGCGGGTCGGCGCGGTGGTGCTCTCGCGCAGGACGACCTCGGCCGGGAAGCGGAGGCGCCGGGGCCCGCCCGCGCCGCTCTCCTCGACCACGCCGTCCTGGGGGACGTCCAGGACCAGCCGCATCGCGGCCCTGCCCATGCCCGCGAGGTCGAGGCTCACGGTCGAGGTCGGCGGCGCGAGGTGGCGCATGACCGGGATGTCGTCGAACCCCATCAGCGACAGGTCGCCGGGCACCGAGACGCCCTCCTCGCGCAGGGCCGCGAGCGCTCCGAGGGCCATGACGTCGCTCGCGCAGAACAGCGCCGTGGCGGAGAGGCCCTCGCGGACGAGGTCGCGGGCGGCGTCGTACCCGCCGTCCTCGCTGAACTCGCGCTCCACGACGCGCACGGCCGAGCGGGGGAGGCCGGCCTCCTCGACCGCGTCCACGAACCCGCCCACGCGGTGCTCGACCGTGGTGAGCGACGACGGGCCAGAGGCGACGGCGAAGCGGCGGTGCCCGAGCTCGAGGAGGGCCCGCGCCACCGCGGCGCCGCCGACGGCGTTGTCGGGGAGCACGGCGTCGCCGGGCAGGTCGTGATGGCTGACGAACGCGTAGCGCCCGCCCGCGTCCTGGTGGATGCCGAGCTCGGCCCGCATGGCCTCGAGGTACTCGGCGTCGTCGAAGCCGCTGCCGACGACGAGGATCGCCTGCGCGCGCTGGGCCCGGAACGTCGACACGTACTCGATCTCGCGGTGCGGCGAGCGGAACGTGCTGCCGAGCATGACCAGCGCCCCGTGGGCGGACGCGACCTCCATGGCCCCGCGGGTGATCGCCGCGAAGTACGGGTCGCTGACGTCGTGCATGATCAGCCCGACGGTCGCCCGCGTCCGGTTGGCCAGGGCCTGCGCGTGCGCGTTCGGCACGTAGCGCAGCTGCCGCGCGGCCTGGAGCACGCGGGTCCTCAGCTCGTCGGTGACCACCCGGTCACCCCCGTTCAGCGCCCGGGACGCGGTGGCCACCGAGACGCCTGCTGCCTGCGCCACCTGGGCCAGCGTCACCTGACGCGTCGGCTGATCGCCCAACTCCCCACCCCTTGACCCCTCGCGACGGCGAAGTCTAGCTTCCCGGACAGCGCTTTCCGGAAAGCGCTTTCCCACGAGTGGAGGGGCCCGTGTCGCGACGCAGCGTCGGGATCGTCATGAACGGCATCACCGGGCGGATGGGCTACAACCAGCACCTCGTCCGCTCGATCCTGGCGATCCGTGAGCAGGGCGGCGTGCCCTGTCGTCCCGGTGCGGACGGCGAGGCGGTGCTCTGGCCGGAGCCGATCCTGGTCGGTCGCAACGAGGAGAAGCTCGCCGCGATCGCCGAGCGCCACGGCCTCGAGCGCTGGACGACCAGCCTCGAGAAGGCGCTCGCCGAACCCGATGCCGAGATCTACTTCGATGCGCAGAGCACCCCGCTGCACCGCGAGGCGATCACGACCGCGATCGCGGCGGGCAAGCACGTCTACGCCGAGAAGCCCCTGACCGAGGATCTCGCGGGCGCGCTCGAGCTGTCCCGGGCCGCGGAGGCGGCCGGGGTGCGCACCGGGGTGGTCGCGGACAAGCTCTTCCTGCCCGGCCTGCGCAAGCTGCGCCGCCTGATCGACGGCGGCTTCTTCGGGCGCGTGCTCTCGATCCGCGGCGAGTTCGGCTACTGGGTCTTCGAGGGCGACTGGCAGAGCCCGCAGCGCCCGTCGTGGAACTACCGCGCGGAGGACGGCGGCGGCGTCACGCTCGACATGTTCTGCCACTGGGAGTACGTGCTGCACGACCTGTTCGGCCGCGTGCGGGGCGTCCAGGCGCTCGCGCGCACGCACATCCCCGAACGGGTCGACGAGGCCGGCGCCACCTACACCGCGACGGCCGACGACGCCGCCTACGGCATCTTCGAGCTCGACGGCGGGGCGGTCGCGCAGATCAACTCCTCGTGGGCGGTCCGTGTCTTCCGCGACGAGCTCGTCGAGTTCCAGGTCGACGGCACCGAGGGCAGTGCCGTCGCCGGCCTGCGCCGCTGCCGCGTCCAGCACCGGTCCGTGACGCCGAAGCCGGTGTGGAACCCCGACATCGAGTCCGCGCTCGACTTCCGGTCCCAGTGGGCCGACGTCCCCGACAACGAGGTCTTCGACAACGGCTTCAAGGCCCAGTGGGAGATGTTCCTGCGCCACGTCGTGGACGGTGCGCCCTGGCGGTTCGACTTCCTGGCCGCCGCACGGGGTGTGCAGCTCGCGGAGCTGGGCGTCCGCTCCGCGGCGGAGGGCCGGCGCCTCGAGGTCCCGGAGCTGGGGCTGTGAGCGGGCTGCGCCTGCCGCGCGCCGACGGCTCGCTCGCGGCGTACGAGCTCGTCGGGGAGCCGCTCGTGATCGACTCGGCACGGGCGCGAGCGTCCAACCGGGTCGCCTACGCGGCCGCGCACGTCGTCGCCGACCCGCTCGCGGACAACACCCCGGGTCGTCCCGCGGTGCTCGACTGGGACGCCACGCTCGCCTTCCGCCACCACCTGTGGCGCCAGGGTCTCGGCGTCGCGGACGCGATGGACACCGCCCAGCGGGGTGCCGGCCTGGACTGGGCGGCGACCACCGAGCTGATCCGCCGCTCGGCCGCCGAGGCCGCGACGGTCGGCGGGGCGCTGGTCTGCGGCGCGGGGACCGACCAGCTACCGCCCGGCCCGCACGACCTCGCCACGATCCGACGGGCGTACACCGAGCAGCTCGCGGTCGTCACGGACGCCGGCGCGACACCCGTGATCATGTGCAGCCGAGCGCTCGCCGCCGCCGCGAGGGGCCCCGACGACTACGCCGCGGTCTACGGCGCCCTGCTCGACCAGGTCCAGGAACCGGTGCTGCTGCACTGGCTGGGGCCGGCGTTCGACCCCGCGCTGGAGGGCTACTGGGGCTCCGCGGACCTCGACCTCGCGACCAAGGGTCTGCTGGCGATCATCGGCGAGCACGCCGACCGCGTCGACGGCGTGAAGATCTCACTGCTCGACGCGGACCGCGAGATCGGCCTGCGCCGCGCCCTGCCGGCGGGTGTCCGCTGCTACACCGGGGACGACTTCCACTACCCGGAGCTGATCGCCGGCGACGAGCTCGGGCACAGCGACGCCCTGCTCGGCGTCTTCGACGCGATCGCGCCGGCCGCCGCCGCCGCGCTCGAGGCGCTCGACGCCGGCGACCGTGACGGCTACGCGCGCCTCTTCGCCCCGACCGTCCCGCTGGCCCGGTGGATCTTCGACGCCCCGACGTTCCACTACAAGACCGGGATCGTGTTCCTCGCCTGGCTGGCGGGACACCAGTCGCACTTCACCATGGTCGGCGGGATGCAGAGCGCCCGCTCGCTGCCGCACCTCGGCGAGCTGTTCGTCCTCGCCGACCGGGCCGGGCTGCTGCCCGATCCGGAGGTCGCGGCGGACCGGATGCAGCTCCTCCTGCGCGTCGCGGGGGTGGAGCAGTGACCGGCGCGCTCCGGCGGCTGAGCATCAACCGCGCCTCGATCCGCCAGTGGACGGTGCGCGAGCTCGTCGACGCCTGCGCGGCCCGCGGCGTCGGCGGGGTCGGGCTGTGGCGCGACGACGTCGAGGACGTGGATCCGGCCGCGGTCGGGGCACGGGTCCGGGACGCCGGGCTCGCCGTGACGTCGTTGTGCCGCGGCGGCTTCGTCACCGATCCCGACCCCGGCGAGCGCCGCCGGCGCCACGACGACAACCGCCGTGCCCTCGACGAGGCGGCCGCGCTCGGCACCGACGTGCTCGTGCTGGTCGCGGGCGGGATGGACGGCAACGGCACCGATCTGCCCGGTGCCCGCGTCCGGGTCGCCGACGCCGTCGCCGCGCTCGTCCCGGACGCCCTCGCCCGCGGCGTGCGGCTGGCCGTCGAGCCGCTGCACCCGATGTTCTGCTCGGACCGCTGTGTGATCAGCACGCTGGACCAGGCCCTCGACCTCGTCGCGGACTGCCCGGTCGAGGCCGCCGGTGTCGTCGTGGACGCCTACCACGTCTGGTGGGACCCCGGCCTCGACGCGGCGATCCGTCGCGCCGGTCCCCGCATCGCCGCCTTCCAGGTGTGCGACTGGGTCACCCCCCTGCCCGCCGGTGTGCTCACCGGCCGCGGGGTGATGGGCGACGGCGCCATCGACCTGCGGGCCATGCGGCGCGCCGTCGAGTTCGCCGGCTGGACCGGACCCATCGAGGTGGAGATCTTCAACGACGGCTGGCGCGAGCGACCGGGCGCCGAGCTGCTCGACCTGATGATCGAGCGCCACCTCGCCCACGTGATCGACCCCGAGAGCCCGACGCAGTTCGACGACGAGCGGAGCGAGGCGGCATGGACAGCATCGACGACGTGAGGGCCGGCGCGTCCACCGGCGACACGAGGGCGGTCACCCAGGACACCGTCGCGCGCCTCGAGCGCCTGCCCTTCGGCCGTGTCCACTTCCGGGTCGCGGCGCTGCTGGGCACCGGGACGTTCTTCGACGCCTTCGACTCCCTGGTCATCGCGTCGGTCCTGACCGTCGTGGTGACGACCTTCGGGGTGGGCTTCGGCTCGACCGGGCTGCTGATCAGCTCGGCCTACGTCGGCCAGTTCGTCGGCGCCATCGCCCTCGGGGCTCTCGCCGAGCGCTACGGCCGGCGCACCGCCTTCATCATCTCCCTCGGCTCGTTCGGCCTGCTCAGCCTCGCCGCCGCGTTCTCGTGGAACTTCGAGTCGCTGCTGGTCTTCCGGCTGCTGCAGGGCATCGGGCTCGGCGCGGAGGTCCCGATCGCGGGGGCGCTGTTCAACGAGTTCGTGCGCGGCCGCGCCCGCGGACGCATCGTGATGATCTACGAGAGCATCTTCAGCTGGGGCATCCTGCTCGCCCCGCTCATCGGGCTGCTGTTCTTCACGCTCTTCGGTCAGGACGTCGGCTGGCGGCTGCTCTTCGGGTTCGGCGCGCTGCCCGTGATCGTCGCGATCATCGCCTGGTTCAAGCTGCCCGAATCGCCGCGGTGGCTGGCGGACCGTGGCCGGGGCAGCGAGGCCGAGGCGCTGCTCGCGGAGATGGAGGCCGACGCACGACGCCGCGGCGGTGAGCTGCCCGCACCCGAGGTCACACCTCCGGTGACGGCACGGCCGACGCGCTTCGGCGAGCTGTTCAGCCAGGCCTACCGGTCGCGCACGATCCTGTCCTGGGTCACCTGGTTCTGCGGCTACTTCATCCTCTACGGCTTCTCCACCTGGCTGCCGACGCTGTACGTGCGCCTGGGTGGCCTGCCCACCGGCAACGCCCTGGCCCTCACCGCCGTCGCCAGTGCCATCTACCTGGTCGAGATCTACGCCTTCGCCTTCACCGTCGACCGGGTCGGGCGCAAGCCGTGGTTCGTCGCCGGCTTCGCGGTGGCCGTCCTCGGCGCGGCGGTCGGGGCGATCGCGATCGCCATGGGCGCCGTCGCGTGGCCGGTGCTGTTCATCGCGGGCCTGCTCATGGGGCTGGGCATCAGCCCGGTCACCGCCGGGCTCTACCTCTACACCCCGGAGCTGTACCCGACCCGCATGCGGGCCTGGGCCACCGCCACCGGCAGCAGCCTCAACCGTGTGGCCAGCGCGATCGGCCCGATCCTCGTGGGCGTCCTGCTCGGCGCAGGGCTCGGCCTGAGCAGCGTGTTCATCGCGTTCGGGGCCGTCGCGATCGTCGGGCTGGTCGTCATGACGTGGATGGGTATCGAGACCAAGCAGCGCGTGCTGGAGGAGCTGGCCCCGTGAGCACCCCGATCCGCACGACCCTGGTCGGCAGCTACCCGATCCCGTCCTGGCTGCGGGGCGCGCCCTCGCGGGAGGGGCTCACCGACGCGACGGCCGTCGTCCTCGCGCTCCAGCAGCGCCTCGGCATCGACCTCTCCACCGACGGCGAGATCTCGCGCTTCGACGTCGACCACCCCGAGACCAACGGGATGATCGAGTACTTCGTGCGCCCGCTCGGCGGCGTGCGCACGGAGATCACCCGCTCGGACGTCGCCCGGTTCGCGGCGACGGAGCACCTCGGGTTCCGGGCGAAGCCCGCGGGTGTCGTCGCCCGCGCGATCGACGAGGGCTCCCTCGACCTCGTCGCGGCCTACCGGGCGGCCCGCGAGCTCAGCCCGGGACCGTTGAAGTTCACCCTGACCAGCCCGTACATGCTCGCGCGCACCCTGCTCGACGAGCACTACGGCGACCTGCGGGCCCTGGCCACGGCGATCGCGGACGTGCTCGCCGAGCAGGTGCGCGAGATCGACGCCGAGGTCGTCCAGGTGGACGAGGCCAACGTGCCGGGTCGCCCGCAGGACGGCGAGCTCGCCGCCGAGGTGATCAACCGGGTGCTGGACGCCGTGCCGGGCACCCCGTCGGTGCACCTGTGCTTCGGCAACTACGGGGGCCAGCGCGTCCAGTCCGGACGCATGGCCACGCTGGTGCCGTTCTTCGCCGCCCTGCGCGCCGACCACGTCGTGCTCGAGGCGGCGCGGCACGACAGCGACGACCTGGGGCATCTGCGGGAGCTCGACGCCCTCCGGTTCGGCGTCGGGGTGATCGACGTCAAGGACACCCAGGTCGAGGGCGCCGACGAGGTGGCCAAGCGCATCGAGCAGGCCAGCGGGTGGCTCGGCGGGCCGGAACGGATCGACTACGTCCACCCCGACTGCGGGTTCTGGATCCTGCCGCGCTCGATCGCCGACGCGAAGATCGCGGCGCTGACGGCCGGGAGGGATCTGTTCCTTGGGCGCTGAGCACCTCGACGAGGACCTGGCGGCGGCCGACCGGCGCCTCTGGCAACCACCGGCCGAGGTCGTCGAGGACCTGGCCGCGGTGCCCGGTGACGTGCTCCTGGTCGGCGCGGGCGGCAAGCTCGGGCTGAGTCTCGCCCGGATGGCGCGGCTCGCCGCCGACGCGGCCGGCGGCTCCCGCCGGGTGATCGCGGCGTCCCGGTTCTCCGAGCCCGGGCGTCGCGACGAGTTCGAGGCGGCCGGCGTCGAGACCGTCGTCGCCGACGCGTCCGACCCCGCCGCGCTGGCGGCCCTGCCGGATGCCGACAACGTGGTCTACCTGGTGGGCCGCAAGTTCGGGACCCACGGCGACGAGTGGACCACCTGGGCGACGAACACCTACCTGCCCGCGCGGGTGGCCGAGCGCTACGCCGGCGCGCGGCTCGTCGCCTTCTCCACGGGCAACGTCTACCCGCTCACCCCGGTCGGCTCGGGCGGCGCGGACGAGCACACACCGCCGGGTCCGGTCGGGGAGTACGCGCAGTCCTGCCTGGGCCGCGAGCGTCTGCTGCAGCACCTCGCGATCACCCAGGCCACGCCGACCGCGATCCTGCGCCTGAACTACGCCATCGACCTGCGGTACGGGGTGCTCCACGACGTCGCGCGCTCCGTGCTCGCCGGCGAACCCGTCGACGTCACGATGGGCAGCGTCAACGTCATCTGGCAGGGCGACGTCAACGCGGTCACCCTGCGCTCGCTGCGCCACGCCGACAGCCCGGCCGACGTCCTCAACGTGACGGGGCCGGAGACGGTCTCGGTGCGGTGGCTCGCCTCCGAGTGCGGGCGTCGCCTCGGTCGCGAGCCGGTGATCGCGGGGGAGGAGGCGCCGACCGCGCTGCTCAGCAACGCCGCGCGGTGCACGGCCCGCTTCGGCTATCCGCGGGTGGGGCTGGCGGAGATGCTCGACTGGACCTGTCGGTGGGTGGCGGCCGGGGGCCCGAGCCACGGGAAGCCGACGAAGTTCGAGCAGCGCGCCGGGGCGTTCTGATGGACGCCGTGCGCGAGCGGCTGCTGCGGGACGGGACCGTGATCCCCGCGCACCCGCTGGCGCTGGATGCCGCGTGACGTCTCGACGAGGACCGTCAGCGGGCACTGACCCGGTACTACCTGGACGCCGGGGCGGGCGGGGTCGCCGTGGCCGTGCACACCACACAGTTCGCGATCCACGAGCCGTCGACCGGCCTGTACGAGCCGGTGCTGGCGCTGGCCGCCGAGGAGACGGCGCACCGTCCGGTGCTGCGCGTCGCCGGGGTGCTCGGCCCGACGGCACGGGCGGTGCGGGAGGCCGAGACCGCCGTGGCGCTGGGATACGACCTGGCGCTCGTCGCGGCGAGCTCGTGGGGGGACGCCGAGGAGGCCGTGATCCTCGACGGGCTCGCGGCGGTCGGCGACGTGCTGCCCCTGGTCGGCTTCTACCTGCAGCCGGCGGTGGGCGGGCGGCGCTTCGGCTACGGGTTCTGGCGGCGGCTGGCCGAGCTCCCGTCGCTGCGGGCGATCAAGATCGCGCCCTTCGACCGCTTCGCGACCCTCGACGTCGTGCGGGCGGTGACCGACTCCGGGCGCGGCGCGGGGCCCGACGCCGTCGTGCTCTACACCGGCAACGACGACGCGATCGTGGCCGACCTGCTCACCCGCTACCCGGGCGGGACACGGATGGTGGGCGGGCTGCTCGGGCAGTTCGCGGTCTGGACGGCGGCGGCCGTCGTGCTGCACGCGCGCATCCGGGAGATCGTCACCGCCGGCGCGCCCGTGCCGCCGGCCCTGCTCGGGGTGGCGGCCGACCTCACCGACGCCAACGCCGCGATCTTCGACGCGGCACACGGCTTCCGCGGGTGCATCCCCGGGATCCACGAGGTGCTGGTGCGCGAGGGCGTCCTGGCCGGGCGCTGGTGCCTCGATCCGGCGGAGGACCTGTCACCGGGGCAGGAGGCGGAGATCGACCGCGTGTGGCGGGCCTACCCGCACCTGCGCGATCCCGGCGTGCTCGGCGACCTCCTCAGCTCGTCGTCAGCTGTGTCGCCGGGCCCACCTGGCGCTCCCAGCGGTTGAGGGCCTCGACGTAGTAGTAGTCGCCGAACTGGATGCCCGTGTCGACCTGGCCCTCCTGCACGTTCTGCGTGCCGTGCAGCAGGACCGACGGGGTGTTCGTGCCCCGCGACAGGTAGGGCGGCGCCGAGAGCGGGGTGAGCAGGGTGCGCGCGCCGTCGACGTCGGCGTTCTTCTGCGCCGGGTCGGCGTCGAGCTCGTTCATCGCGAGCAGGGCGCTGGCGACGACGGCCGACGCCGAGGTGTCGCGCGGCTGCGACGGGTCCTGGGGCACGCTGAAGTCCCAGTACGGGACGTGGTCCGGCGGCAGGTGCGTCATGAACCAGTCGGCCGTCCGGTGCGCGGTCTCGAGGTAGCGCGGGTTCTGCGTGTACCGGTAGGCCATCGCGTAGCCGTACGCCGCCCACGCCTGGCCGCGGGCCCACGTCGAGTCGTCCGCGGCGCCCTGCTCGGTGTACTGGCGGGTCAGCTGCCCCGTCTGCTGGTTCCACGAGGCGAACTGGAAGGTGCTGCCGTCGGGCCGCACGATGTCCTGGAGCGTCCGGTCCGCGTGGCGGTTCGCCATCTCCGTGTACTGCGGGCGTCCGTTCTGCCCGGCCCAGTACAGGAGCTCCATGTTCATCATCGCGTCGATGTTCACGCGCACGTCGCCTGGATCGTCGGCGTCGTCCCACATCCGCATCACGCCGACGGTCGGCTTGAAGCGCTTCGCGATGGTGTCGGCGGCGGCGAGCGCCGTCTGCTTCGCCTGCTCGTCGCCGGTGAGCTGGTTCTGGACCGCGAAGGTCATGTACATCTTGAAGCCGAGGTCGCCGTCGTCGTGCGACGTCTCCGACGTCAGCGGCTGCGTCCAGCGCACGGCGCGGTCACGCCACGCCGGGTCCTGGGTGCGCTCGAAGACCCGCCAGAGCGTCGCGGGCAGGAAGCCGGCGGTCCAGTCGTCGGCCTCCTTGGTCTGCCACGTCCCGTCCGGGCCGGTCCGGGTCGGGTAGTTCGGCGGCTGGAGGGTGTCGGCCGTCGCGGCGAGGCGCTGGTCGGCGAAGGCGACGGGGCTCTCCTGGGTGCCCGGTGCCGCGTCGCGGGCGTCCCGGGCCGTGGCGGCCTGCGTGGGCGCGGGCTCCGGCGGCGATCCCGAGGGTGCCGAGCCGCCGCACGCGGCGGTGACGGCGAGCGCCGTGACGATCGTGGCCGCGAGGGCGAGCAGCCCCCGTGCCCTGTGCCGTTCCTGCGTCATCGCGATCCCCCCGGGTCGCCCGTCCGGTCGAGCGCAGGACGCTAACAGCCCGGGAGGATCGCGCCGATCCAGGTCAGCCGGCGAGCGGCGAGCGCTGCTGGTCGTGGTCCGCGCGGCGGGGCGCCGGGATGCTCGCGACGATCGCGGAGCGCCGCTGCGCCCGCTGCACCATCGCCGCCCGGGCGGCCTGCTCGCGCACGTCGGCGGTGGTCCGCTCGTCGATCGTGCCCCGGCGGGCGATGCTCACCAGCGGCGTGGCGACGAACGCGCCCATACCGACACCCAGCGCACCGACTGCGGCCAGAACGCCCATGATCTTCCCCCGATGGTCCCCGACGCGTTCCTCCGATGGAACGCTGATGCCCCGGGTGTCGCCGGGCGGCCGCTCGCTGTTATCGCCCGTGCGACACACCACTCGTTCGGCTGACGGGACGGGTCGGGGAAGTGCTTGGACGGCTCCGCGGTGCGTGCCCGAGGATGCGCCCGTGAGCCTCCCCGAGGCCGTCCGCGTGACGGCCGCTGATGATCTCTCCGCGTTCGACGCCCTGGTCGGCGACGCCCACGTGGTCGCGCTGGGGGAGAACAACCACGGCATCCGCGAGTTCGGGGCGCTGCGGGCGCGGCTCGTCCGGCACCTCGTGCGCGAGCGGGACTTCGGCGTCGTGGCGCTGGAGTCGGGCTTCGCCGAGAGCGCCCTGGTCGACGGGTGGGTGCAGGGCGGTCCGGGCGACCCGGACGAGATCGCCCGCGACGGGTTCACGTTCCGGGCGGGCGACGCCGCGGAGATGCAGGAGCTGGTCGGCGGGCTGCGCTCCCACGTCGCCGGGGGCGGGCGGGTGCGTTTCGTGGGCCTCGACCTGCCCGGTTCGGGCGGCTCGCCGGAGCCCGCGCTGCGGCGGGTGCGGGAGTCCCTGGGGTCCGAGGTGGACGCCCTCGTCGAGGCGGCGCTGAAGGCGACGGCGGGGTACGCGGCCGCGAACAACGGTCTCGCCCCGGGCCGCTACGCCGTCCTCGACGCGGAGGCCCGCGACCGGGCCACCGCCGCGCTGACCCGGGTGCTGCTGCGGGTGGAGGCGCTCGGGCCGAGGGCGTCGGTGGAGCGGCACCTGGCCCTCGGGGCGCTGCGCCTCGACGAGCAGCTGCGCGAGTTCGCCGTGCTGTTCGCGCCCGACCCGCCGGCGCGCGTGGTGTCGTCGCGCGACGTGTACATGGCCGAGACCGTGCGGCGCCTCCGGGAGTGGGCGCGCCCCGACGAGCGGATCGTCCTGCTCCTGCACGACGGCCACGCGCAACGCGTCCCGTTCACCTTCCTGCCCGGCGTCACCGCCCCGTCGGCGGGGACGCTGCTCGCCGAGGCCCACGGCGACGACTACGCCGTCGTCGGCCTCACGGCGCTCGCCGGCACGACCACGGGCCTCGCGGTCGACGAGACCGGACGCCACGGCATCACCGTGCACCCCGAACCCCTGGGGAATCCCGCGCCGGGCGGCGTGGAGCAGGCGGTGCTCGAGCTTGGCGGGGCCCCGGTGCTGCTCGACCTGCGCGCGGCTCGCGGGGACGTCGGCGGCCCGCTGAGCATCCGGCACGCGACGACCCACATCCCCGTCGACGTGTGCGCCGGCTACGACGGGATCTACTGCCTGCCGCAGCAGCAGACGTCGGCGTTCGTGGGCTGAGGGCGACAGCAGCGACGGCATCCCGCCGCTGGACGAGGGCTGCTGGAGATCAGGAGTGCGGTACGCACCTCGACGCGGTGCGGGAGGTGGCTGACGCACTCCTGATCTCTCTCAGACGGACGCCGTGACCTCCGGGACGGGGCCGAGCAGCTCGATGCCGTTCTGCGCGGCGACCGTCAGCACCGCGTCCATCGTCGGCTCGCGCTCGGCCGCGAGGGCGGCCACGGCGCGGGAGAAGCCCTCCATCGGCGCGCCCGGCGCGTGGACGACGAACGCCTCCGCGGCGACGCCGGTCTCGTTGCGGATCGTGTGCGGCGTGCCGCCGGCCAGGGGCATGACCTCGCCGGCCGTCGCGGTGGTGCGCGTGACCCGGCCGTCGTCGTCCGCGATGGAGAAGGCGAACTCGCCGGTGAGCACGTGGTAGACCTCGCCGGGCGCGTGCCGGTGCATCACGGGTGGTCCGCCACCCGGTGGCATCCGGACCAGGACGGCGAACAGCGCGCCGTCCGTCGCCTCGCTCGTCGCGAGCACGACGATCTCGTCCCCGCCCAGCCGCAGGCACTCGGCGGTGGCAATATCGACAGGTAGCTTGTCCATGCGTCGATAGACAGGAGGCCTGTCGATGTCCACCCGCATCCCGGTGCTGGCCGGTCACGAGCGCCCGGCCAACCTCGCGGTCCTGCTGCGGGAGGCGTTCGTCGCCCTCAACGACGTGGTGCTCGACCGGCTCGCCCACGACGGTCACGACGCGGTGCGCCCGGCGCACGCGGCGGTGTTCCAGTACCTCGACGACACCGGGACGACGGTCAGCCTGCTCGCCGAGCGGGCGCAGATGACCAAGCAGGCGATGGCGGAGCTCGTGCGCCATCTCGAGGAGCACGGCTACGTCGTCCGCGTCCCCGACCCGACCGACCGCCGCGCGAAGCTCGTCGTGCCGACCGACCGGGGCTCCGACGTGATCGCCCGGGCGCAGGGCCTGGCGCCGGAGGTCGAGGGCCGCGTCGTGGACGTCCTCGGCCGTGAGCGTCGCGACGCGCTGTGCGCCGACCTCCGGGCGCTGCGGGAGGCGTTCGCGTCGAGCTGAGGACCGTCGCCGGTGTCACCTCCTGTCGCCGGTGTCGTGTACACTCGAACACGTGAGCGAACGGGTGGGGGCGGCCGAGCGGGAGATGCTCGACCGCGCCCGCGCGCGGATGGTCGCCCGCAACGTCGAGCACTACCGGCTGCTCGAGGACGTCGCCGAGCTCGACCGCCGTGGGGTGGCCGAGCTGACCGGGGACCGGTGGGTCGACCGGCTGGTCGCCGAGCTGGGCCGGTACGACCGCGCGGAGGCGACCCGCCTGGTCGGGGAGTCCCGCGACCTCGTGCCGCAGTGGGCGCTGTCGGGGGAGCCGCTGGCCGCGCGCTACCCCGGCACCGCCGACGCGCTCGCCACCGGGGCGATCAGCTCGGCGCACGTGGCGGTGATCCGCCGGACCATGGCCAGGATCGAGAAGCTCGAGCACCTCGAGCCGGCGGTGGTGGCCGAGGCGGAGAGCAGGCTGGCCGAGGACGCCCGGGAGCTGGGGCCGCGCGGTCTCGAGAAGGCGGCGGCCCGCCTGCTGGCCCACCTCGATCCCGACGGGGCGGCTCCCGAGCCCGCGGGCGACGGCCCGGACGAGGTGCGGGTGCTCCGTCGCCGGGACGGCACGCTGGACCTGCGCGGGAGCATCCGCGACACCACGGCCGCCGCGTTGATCGACGAAGGGTTCGACGTGATGTCCGCCCCGGCCGGCCCGGACGACCACCGCGGGCTCGCCGCCCGGCAGGCCGACACGTTGATCGAGCTGTTCGCCGGCGCGACCGGGGCCGGCGGGCTGATCACCGACACGCGCCGCGAGGGCGGGTCCGAGGTCGACACCGAGGTCGGCGCGTGCGCCGCTGAGGATGCCGCGCAGGGTGCCCTGATCCCCGGCCCGCGGCGCCCCGAGCCGACGGAGACGTCCGCGCCGGCGTCCGCGGGCCGGGCGTGGCTGACGATCACCATCGACCACGGGTGGCTGCGGCAGGCCACCGGGCACGGCACCCTCGACGGCGAGGCCCTGGCCGACGTGCACACGGTGCGCCGCTGGGCCTGCGACGCCGAGATCATCCCCATGGTCCTCGGGACGCGCTCCGAGCCCCTCGACATCGGGCGTCGGTCGCGCGCGGTCACCGACGCGATCCGCCGCGCGCTGAACGTGCGCGACGGCGGCTGCGCCTTCCCCGGCTGCCCGCGGCGTCCCCGGCGCTGCCACGCCCACCATCTCGATCACTGGGGCGACGGCGGCGAGACGTGCCTCGAGAACCTGTGCCTGCTCTGCCTGTACCACCACCAGCTCGTGCACCACGGTCAGTGGACCGTCGCGATGGTGGAGGGCCGGCCGTGGTTCACGCCGCCGAGCTGGGTGGACCCCGACCGAAGACCCCGCCCCGGCGGGCGGCATCCCGTACAGCTCGAGCCCCGGTAGCGGCCCAGGCTCGCGAGCAGCACCGGTCCGCGACGTCGACGGTCAGCCGAAGCGGTAGCGGCTGCCGACCGAGCCGGGGACGAAGGCGTCGGGCAGCTCGGTGGCGAGGCGCATCTGCGCGCACCAGCCCGTGCAGTGCGCGGGCACGACGACGTCGGGCGCCAGGTCGGCCAGCGCGGCGACCGTGGGCTCGATGACGGGCTCGAAGCCGGGCCCCGACAGGTGCAGGCCGCCGAGCAGGGCGTGGAGGTGCTCCGCGCCGGTGAGCCGTAGGGCGTGACGGGCGATGTTGACCGCGCCGGCGTGACCGCAGCCCGTGATCACGACGAGGCCGCGGTCGCGGACATTCACGACGAGCGCCTGGTCGTCGACGATCCACGGGTCGGGGCGCCACGCACCGTCGACGTGGCCCTCGTGGTGCGGCAGGCCGTTCTCGAAGTCGGTGACCCGGTCGACCTCGCCGGTGACGAGCACGCAGCCGTCGAGGAGCACCGAGGGCGTGCGGCGCTCGACGAGGGTGAAGCCCTCGCCCTCGAGCGCGCGGCGCGACAGCGTCGGGATGGCGAACGGCGGCGCGCCCGGCGGGACGAGGCGCCGCGGGGTGAACGCACCGGGGTGGAGCACGAGCGGCAGCGCGCGGCGACCGAGCCAGCGCACGAGGCCGGGGAAGCCGCCGGTGTGGTCGCCGTGGCCGTGGCTCAGGACGACGGCGGCGAACGACGACGGGTCGACGTCGAGCCGGCGCCCGTTGCCCGCCATGCCCTCGGGGGAGATGCCGGTGTCGAACAGCAGCGTGTGCTCGTGGTCGCCGCGGCGCACGGTCACGACGGCGGCGAAGCCGTGCTCGGCGACCAGACCGGGCGCGGCCAGCCCGTCGGTGTACTGCTCACCGGGGACGCGCGGGCCGGTCCCCGTCCGCGCGCGGGTGGCGACGGCGTCGCCCGCGAGCAGCGCGTCGAAGAGGTTGTCGGTGAGCACCGTGACCGTGAGGTCGTCGACCGGCGCGAGAGCGATCGGGTCGACCGCGGGGCCGGGCGCCGAGCGGGGCGCGGCGAGCCGGACCTCGTCGGTGGTCGGTGTCTCCACGCACACGCGTCGGAGAGTAGGACCGCGCGGGATTGAACGGCAGGCGCACCGGGCACGCGGTGGGTGAGCACGAACCGCCGACTCCGGCCGGTTCTCCCTCGGCCCGTCGAGATGGTGGCGGGACGTCATCTTTCCCCGCGAGATCGCTGCGGCGGCCGAGGCCTCGAGACGCTCGACGGATCCGGCGCCCGTGGCGGTCTCTGCTGTTCTGCCACCAGGAGACCCTCCGATGACCTCCACGGTGCCTCGACAGGACGAGGCCCCCGAGACCACAAGCAACCCCGAGAACCCCGTCCGGACCGTCGGCCTGCTCGCCGACCCCGGGCTCCCCACCAAGCTCGCGGCCCAGGTCGCGCGCGACCTCCCCGACCTCCTGGCCCGGCGGCTGCCGGGCCGCACCTGGCAGGTGGAGACCGCCGAGGGCCCGGTCGGCCTCGACGCCGAGGGCCTCATGCCCATGCTGCGGACGGGCTGCGAGCACCAGCGCCGGCACGGCTGGGACGTCGTCGTCATCGTCACCGACCTGCCGCGTCGGGCGGGGACCGAGCCGCTGGTGTCGGACTTCGGGTCCGACGACGGCGTCGGTCTCGTCTCGGTGCCCGCGCTCGGAGCGGTCGGGCTGCGCCGGCGGCTGCGGGCCGCCGTGGTCGACCTGCTCGCGCATGGCCTCGCCGACCCGACGGCCACGACGGCCGCGACCGCGTCACCGACCCGGCCCACCCTCCTCTCCCCGCCCATCTGCCGGATCGCCTCGCAGCACGAGGGCATCGACAGCCACCTCGCGCTGACGGGGACACGAGGGCGCCTGCGCCTGCTCGCGGGCATGGTGCGCAGCAACCGCCCGTGGCGGCTGGTGCCGAGCCTGTCGACCGCCCTCGCCGCCGCCGCGGCCGGCGCCGCGTTCGGGATCTTCTACTCGAACATCTGGGCGCTCGCGGGCGAGGCGGGTCCCGGCCGGCTCGCGCTCGTCGCGGTGCTCGCGGTCGCGGCGATGAGCTCCTGGCTCGTCGCCGACAACCACCTCTGGGAGCACCCGCGCTCACACCGGCTGCGCGCCGAGGTGCACCTCTACAACGCCGCGACGACCTCGACGATCGTGCTCGGCGTCGTCTGCTGCTACGCCCTGCTGCTGGTGCTCGCGGGGACCGCGGCCGTGGTCGTGATCCCGCCGTCGACGCTGGCGGCGACGCTCGGGCACCCGGTCGGGCCGTCGGCGTACCTCGCGGTGGCGTCGATGGCGACGTCGATGGGCATCGTGGCCGGCGCCGTCGGGTCCGGCCTCACGTCGCCCGACGCCGTCCGCGCCGCCGCCTACAGCACCCGGGAGCAGCAGCGGCGGGCCCGGCTCGACCGCGAGGACGACCGGGCCGCCGAGGGCGAGCAGGCCGGCACCGGGTGATCCCTGCTCACGCCGGCTGACGCCGCCGGCGCGGCACCCGCGCCGGCGTGGGCGCGAGCACGACGCCGAGCGCGGCGAGGTCGTCCGCGGCCCAGCCCAACCGACCCCACGCGTCCACCAGCCGCAGCGTGGCCTGCGGGTGCTCGCGGCGCTCGGGGGCGTCGGCGACGGCGCGCAGGGCACGGTCGACGAAGTCGACGGGGACCCCGAGGACGACGTCGGGCGACCGGTGCAGGGTCAGCGCCTGCGCGACCGCGGTGTAGCCCGTGGCGAGCGCCCGGGCGTCGTGGTCGAGACGGTCCACGAGGTCCGGCCACGGCACCGCCGGTTCCCGCTGCGCGGGAGCGGCCGTGTCGTCGAGGGCCGAGCGGACCGCGCGCATGGTCCGGTGCACGACGCCGAGGACCGTGAACCAGTCGGCGTCGTCCTCGTGGCGCCGGCGCCGTTCCGCGCGGTACTGCAGGAAGTCGGCCTCGAAGTAGATCAGCTGGTGGTCGCTCACCCACAGACGCCGGGCGAGGTCCGTGCGGCTGCCGCGCCCGGTCAGCCACGCGGCCGTGGCCCCGAGCAGGTCGGCGAGGGCGTGCAGCGCCCGCGCGGCGTCGTGGCGGACCTCGCCGTGCCCGCCGGCGGGCCACACCGCCGCCCCGACCGCGATCCCGACCGCGGCGCCGACGGCGACGTCGAGCAGCCGCACCCCGGCCAGCGACGGGCCCGCCGGCGCGAGCTGGGCGAAGAGCACGGCGACGAGCACCGTGAAGAACGCCTGCCCGGCGATCATCCCGACCAGCTGCCCGCCGAGGACGGACGCGACGCACAGCACGGGGAAGAGCACCGCGTAGACGACCGCGTCCTGCCCGACGACCTCGAGCAGCCCCGCCGCCACGACCGCTCCGAGCGCGGTGCCGGCGATCGCCGGCAGCAGCGTGGCGCGGGTCGAGGTCACCGAGGTGCGCATCAGCGTCAGCGTCGCCAGCAGGACCCACAGCCCGTGGGAGAGGTCGAACGCGCCGGCGACGAGCCGGGCGAGGGCGAGGCCGACCCCGAGGCGGACGGCGTTCTGCAGGTACACCGAGCGCAGCGAGAGGTGCGCCCGGATGCGGCGGCGCCACAGCAGGGCGACCGGGGCCGTCGCCCACCACCCGAGATCCGCGGGCACCCCGGCGCGCCCGCGCGGGTCGGCGACCACCCGCGCGGCCGCGACCGCGATACGCGCCTCGGCGAGGACCTGGGCGACGGCGACGGCCGACCGCGCGTGCTCGACGGCGGCGTCACCGCCGTGGATGGTCGCGAT
Organism: Actinomycetospora sp. NBRC 106375; assembly: GCF_030269665.1. Taxonomy (GTDB): domain Bacteria; phylum Actinomycetota; class Actinomycetes; order Mycobacteriales; family Pseudonocardiaceae; genus Actinomycetospora. The sequence goes on along the minus strand of NZ_BSTS01000008.1, from coordinate 182,798 downwards.
CGCGGTGATCCGGCGCTGCGTGTAGGCCGCACGGGCGTCGTCGAGGAGGGCGACGTCGGGGAGCGTGCCGCGCCCGCGCAGCGCCGCCGACGTCCGGCGCAGCGCCGCCGCGGTGGTCGACAGGGCGGCGACGGCGTCCCCCGGCACGGCGCCGGCGCCGCGTTCCTCGGCCGTGAGCAGGGCCTCGACCCGGCCCTGCACCGACCGCAGGGCCGCCCCGAGGTGCGCGAGCCCGCGGTCCCGCGCCCCGGGGCCGGTCGGGCGTTCCTCCCAGGGCGTGACCTGCAGCTTCAGGCGGCCGACCGCGTGCGCGGCGGCCGCGCGGCGGGCCGGCAGGTCGGTGGCGCCGTCGCGCGTGACCGCGTCCAGCAGGTCGGCGAGCGCGCGGGCCGCCCCGGCCGCGCGGCAGGCGTAGGGCTCGACCGGGCGCGGCGGCCAGAGCAGGCGGTCGGCCAGCGCGAGCAGCCCCATCCCGAGGGCGAGACCGAGCACGCGCTCGGGCAGCGTGTCCGGGGCGAACGGCGGGAACGACGGGAGGATGTAGAGCAGCTGGAGCCCGTTGGCCACGCCGGCCGGACGCGGGCCGCCGATCGGCAGGAACGCGACGACGACGCCGACGACGAGCATCCCGGCCGTCGCCGCCCACGTGCTCCCCGCCAGCAGCGTGCCGATCGTGAGCAGCACGGTGCCGGTGACGAAGCAGCCGGCGAGGGTGCGCGTGCGCTCGCGCGGGGTGCCGACCACCTGGGAGAGCACCCCGAACCCGATCGCCCCGAACGCCGCGTAGGTCGCGGCCGTCGGGCTGCCGGCCCCGTAGCGGCAGAGCATGAAGGCGACCGTGGCGACGACGGCGACGCGCGCCGCCTTCCGCGTCGCGACCAGGCCCGGGTCGCGGCGCACCAGCCACCGCAGTCCTCGCCGTCCGGCCACGCGCCGAGTCTGCCGTGCCGACCACGGGGATTCACAGCGCTTGCACAGGCCGTGGGCGCGCCACCACACACGGCGATGATGGTGGCGCGGAGCACGGTGGGATCCGTGCCGGTTCCCCGCTACGGCCACGGCCCGTCCCTGCTCGACGGCTGGCTCCCCTGGACCGTCCAGGCGCTCGTCCTGCTGCTGCTCCTGCTGGCGGTCGGCCGGCGCAGCGGGCGGTTCCGGCGACGGCGGCTGCCGATCGTCGTCGTGCTCGGCGCGGCCGGTGCGCTCGGGGCGTGGCTGTCGTTCCGGGGGAGCGGGCTCGCGTCCGACCCGGCGCCGCTGCTGCTGTGGGTCTGGGTCGGGCTGACCGTCGCGGCCGTGGCGCTCGTGGTCGTCGGGTGGCCGGGCGCGCGCTGGTGGCGGCGGACGGTGTCGGTGCTCGTGGTCCCGCTCTGCGTGCTGTGCGTCGGTGTCGTGCTCAACCAGTGGGTCGGCTACGTGACCACGGTGTCCGAGGGCTGGGGCGAGGTCACGGCCGGACCGCTGCCGGACCAGATCGAGGCCGACCAGCTCGCGTCACTGCGCGGGAACCCCACGGCGACCGGCCACGTCGTCCCGGTCAGCATCCCCGCGACGGGTAGCGGGTTCGCCCACCGCGAGGAGTACGTGTGGCTCCCGCCCGCCTGGTTCACCGGCAGCACGCCGCTGCCCGTCGTCATGATGATCGCCGGGGAGTTCAACACCCCGGCGGACTGGATGCGCATCGGCGACGCCGAGGGTGTGGCCGACGCCTACGCCGCGGCGCACGGTGGCGTCGCCCCGATCCTCGTGTTCGTCGACGCCGGCGGGACGTTCAACAACGACACCGAGTGCGTCGACGGCCCGCGGGGCGCGGCCGCCGACCACCTGACCCGCGATGTCGTGCCCTACGTCGAACAGCACTTCGGGGCGTCGTCCGACCCGCGCCAATGGGGTGTCGTCGGGTGGTCGATGGGCGGGACCTGCGCGGTCGACCTCGCGGTGATGCACCCCGAGCTGGTCGACAGCTTCGTCGACATCGCCGGCGACGCCGGGCCCGAGGTGGGGACGCGGGACCAGACGATCGCGCGCCTCTACGGCGGCGACGCGGCGGCCTGGGCGCGGTTCGACCCGGCGACCGTCCTCGCCGGGCACCCGCCGTACCCCGACACGGCGGGCCGGTTCGTCGACTCGGCCGACGGGCCGGGGAGCCCCCGGCGCCCCGGCCGCCCGCCGGGTGGGGCCCGCGGTCCGGACGCCACGGATGCCGCGGACGCCGGCGTCGGCGGGCGCGGGGGCGGCGGCGCGACGGGCCAGGAGCTGCCCGAGGCGCAGGCGCTCTGCGCGCAGGCCACCCCGCGCGGGATCGCCTGCGCGGTCGACACGCAGCCCGGGCGGCACAGTTGGCCGTTCGCCTCGACCGCGTTCGCCGACGCCCTGCCGTGGCTGGCCGGGCGCCTGGCGGCGCCGGGCTCGCCGCCCACGGCGTGAGACCCGTCCGGTGTGCGACGTGCGCGAGGAAAGGTGCGCTCGCGGGCGCGCCGGAGGGGGATGACGATGGATGCCGACCGAGGAGCGAGGAGGACGCCGGTGACAGCGAGCGAGAGCGGACCCGTCGTCACCCGGGGCCTGCGGTACGCGTTCGGCGAGCACGTCGCGGTCGACGGCCTCGACCTCGCGCTCGCGCCCGGCGAGGTGTTCGGCCTGCTCGGCCCGAACGGCGCCGGCAAGACGACGACGATCCGCGTCATCACGACGCTGCTGCCGGCCCCGCCGGGCACGGTCACCGTGGCCGGTCTCGACGTCGCCCGGAACCAGCGGCGCGTGCGCCGGCTGCTCGGGTACGTGCCCCAGCAGCTCTCCGCGGACGCCTCGCTCTCCGGCCGCGAGAACGTGGCGCTCTTCGCCCGCCTCTTCGACGTGCCCCGCAGCGACCGGTCCGACGCGGTCGCCGGCGTCCTCGACGCCATGGGCCTCACCGAGGCGGCCGACCGCACGGCGTCGACATACTCCGGCGGCATGATCCGACGCCTCGAGCTCGCCCAGGCCCTGGTCAGCGCGCCCCAGGTGCTCGTGCTCGACGAGCCGACGGTGGGGCTCGACCCGGTCGCCCGCTCCGGCGTCTGGGACCGCATCCACGAGGTGCGCCACGAGACCGGCATGACCGTGCTCGTCACCACCCACGCCATGGAGGAGGCCGAGCTGCACTGCGACCGCGTGGCGCTGCTGCACCGCGGCCGCAAGCGGGCCGAAGGGTCGCCGGCCGAGCTCATGGCCGCCCTCGGTGACGAGGCGACCCTCGACGACGTCTTCCGCCACCACACCGGCGACACGCTCACGCCGGGGAGCCCCGCCGAGGAAGGAGGCCTGCGCAGTGTCCGTGCTGCCCGCCGCACCGCCCGCCGGGTCGGCTGACCGGTTCTCGCCCGCGGCCGAGGTCGCGCTGCTGGTGCGCCGCATCGGGGCGATGTGCCTCGTGGAGCTCCAGAAGCTGCGCCACGACCGCACCGAGCTCGTCACCCGCACCGTGCAGCCCGCCCTGTGGCTGGCGGTGTTCGGGACGACGTTCAGCCGCATCCACGCGATCCCGACCGGCTCGATCCCCTACCTCGACTTCCTCGCGCCGGGGATCCTCGCGCAGTCCGCGCTGTTCATCGCGATCTTCTACGGCATCCAGGTCATCTGGGAACGGGACGCCGGGGTGCTCGCGAAGCTGCTGGTGACGCCGACGCCCCGGGCCGCGCTGGTCACCGCGAAGGCCTTCGCCGCGGGCATCCGCGCGCTGGTGCAGGCGCTCGTCGTGGTCGTGATCGCCCTGCTGCTCGGGGTGGGGTTCACGGCGAACCCGCTGAAGCTGCTCGCGGCGGCCGCGGTCGTCGTGCTGGGCTCGGCGTTCTTCTGCTGCTTCTCGATCACGCTCGCCGGCGTCGTCCTCTCGCGCGACCGGCTCATGGGCATCGGGCAGGCGATCACGATGCCGCTGTTCTTCGCGTCGAACGCGCTGTACCCGGTGGACGTCATGCCGACCTGGCTGCAGTGGGTCAACCACGTCAACCCGCTGAGCTACGAGGTCGACGCCCTGCGGGGCCTGCTCATCGGCACCCCGGCGCGGCTCGGCGTCGACGCCGTGGTGCTCGTCGTGGCGGCCGCGGCGATGATCGTGATCGCGTCGGCGCTGCTGCCCCGGCTGGCGCGGGGCTGAGGGTCACCGCGGCGGTCACCGCGCCCGTGACCGCGTCCCTGCCCCGCGCTTGATGACCCGTTCCGAGGAGGTCGGCGCCGACGGGGCGGGCCCGGGCGACGCAGCACGTGCGTCAGCGGGCGGGACGGCGGGGGTGGCCGTCTCCCGGGTCCGGGGCAGGCAGCACTTCTTGTACTTGGCGCCCGAACCGCACCAGCACGGGTCGTTGCGGCCCGGCGGCCAGGCCAGGGGCTCCCCGACGGGGTCGGCGTCGGTCTCGCCGATGATCGCCGCCACGAGGGCCGGGGTCGCGACCTCGACGTCGAGCACCTCACCCTCAGCCGCGGCGTCCTGCAGCTCGCCCTCCACCAGCGCGCGGTGGGCGTCCCAGTCGGCGCCGAGGTCGCCGGCCGCGCCCGGCAGCGCGGCGAGGAGCCTCGTGAGCTCCGCCTCCGGGAAGAAGACGAGGTCCGGGGCCGCGTCCATCTCCTCGGCGAGCACGTCGTACTCGTCGGCCGGCAGGCCGAGGTGGGCGCGGACGTGGCGGCGGCGCGTGACGAGCTCGTCGACGACGTCCGCGGCCTCGAGCTGCTCGTCGGAGTCCGGTCCCGACGTCGACGTGGCCCGCTCCTCGCGCTCGACCGCCGTGTGCAGGGCGGCGGTGAGCCACTGCTCGGCGAGCTCGGCCCGCCCGTTCTCGGTGAGCGCGTCGGTGATCGCCGCGACGGCGCTCGCCTCGCGGTGCAGCCGCGGGCGCAGGGTCGTCAGCGCGGCCATGCCCTCGTCGTCGCGCCCGGCGCGCAGCAGGCGGTCCGCGTGCATCGCGTGCAGCCAGGTGGCGTCGTCGGTCCCCGCGCCGGCGGTGACCGACCGGGCCGAGAGGGCCAGCGCCTCGTCGTGGTCGCCGGCGCGCTCGTAGAGGTCGCCGGCGAGGCTCAGCGCGTAGCCGGCGTCGTCGGGGTCGGCGAGCCCGCCGTCGTCGACCGCGGCGACGATCCGCCGGGCGGCGGGCCGCGGGTCGCGCGCGTCGAGCGCGTCGGCACCGAGGTCGTCGAGGTCGTCGGTCGTCAGGAGCGGGGCCACCGCGTCACCGTAGGCGGCGGCCCCGCCCCCGGCGGTGACGCGGTCAGGCCGGCAGGTCGACCAGCTCGGCCAGCACGGCGCGGTGGTGATCGGCCGACCCCAGCAGCAGGGCCTCGGCGCGGGCGCGCTTGAGGAACAGGTGCGCCGGGTGCTCCCAGGTGAACCCGATGCCGCCGTGGAGCTGCAGGGAGTCCTCGGCCGCGAGCAGGGCGACCTCGGAGCCGTGGGCCGCCGCGACCGCGGCGGCGACCGGCAGGTCCGGCGAGCCGTCGGCGGCGCACCGCGCCGCGTAGCGGGCCGTCGCGCGGGCCTGGGTGATCGCCACCCAGAGATCCGCGAGCCGGTGCTTGAGCGCCTGGTAGGACGCCAGCGCCCGCCCGAACTGGTGCCGTTCGCGCAGGTAGGCGACGGTGTCGGCGAGGCAGCGCTCGGCGAGGCCCAGCTGCTCGGAGGCGAGGACCGCGGCCCCGATCCGCAGGGCGTGCTCGACGTCGGCGCCGGCGACGATCCGCGCCGGCGCGCCGTCGAAGGTCACGTCGGTGAGCCGGCGGGTCATGTCCAGCGACTCGGCGGTGGTGCGCGTGACGCCGTCCCCGCCACCGTCGACACCAGCCTCCACGACCGCGATCTCGGTGCCCGAGACCGGCACGAGCAGGACGTCGGCCGTGACGGCGTCGATCACCGCCGTGACGGTGCCCTGCAGCAGGTCGCCCCCGCCCTGGCGTTCGACGGTCACCGGTACCGGCCGCCCCGGCCCGCGGGTGGCGCCGACCGCGACGGCCGCGGTGCGCTCGCCCGCGGCGACGGCCGCGAGCAGCTCGTCCTCACCCGTACCGAGCAGCAGCGCCGTCGCGACGACCGTGCCGAGGAAGGGCACGGGCGCGACCGCGCGGCCCAGCTCCTCGGCGACGACGGCCACCTCGCGCCACGACGCGCCCGCGCCGCCGCGCTCCTCGGGCACGGCGAGCCCGGCGACGCCGATCTCCTGCGTGAGCCGCTTCCAGAGGTCGGTGTCGACCGGTTCCTCGGTGTCGGTGCGGGCGAGGACGACGTCCCAGGGCGCCTGCTTCTCGACGAGCGCGCGGACGCTCGCGCGCAGGTCCTCCTCGACGTCGGAGTAGAGGAGGTCGCCGGTCTCCGGAGTGCTCGGGGTCGGTGCTGCAGCGCTCATCGGGGCAGGTCCTTCCACGGGACGTCCTTGTCGGCGCGGGCCTCGGCGGGCAGGCCGAGCACGCGCTCGGCGACGACGTTGCGCAGGATCTCCGACGTGCCGCCCTCGATCGAGTTGGCGCGGAAGCGCAGGTAGCGCCACGCGGCGTCGCGGCGGCCGTAGTCCTCGACCTCGGGACGCCGCTCGGTGTAGTCGGGGTAGCGCAGGCCGTCCTCGCCCCGGAGCTCCAGCTCGAGCGACGAGCACTCCTGGTTCAGCCGCGCGTAGGTGATCTTCACGCCGGACCCCTCGGGGCCGGGCTGGCCCGCGGCCTGCTGCTGGCCCAGGCGCTCGGCGGTCAGCCGCGCCGCCTCGGTCTGCACCCAGAGCCGCAGCATCCGGTCGTGCAGGCCGGGAGTGTGCGCCTCGGGGTGCTCGCGCCAGCGCGCCGCGAGGGGGCCGACCGCGCCGCTCTCGCGGGGCAGCGTGCCCCCGCCGATCGCCACGCGCTCGTTCATCAGCGTGTACTGCGCGACGGCCCAGCCCTGCCCGACCTCGCCGAGGCGCTGGTCGTCGGGGATGCGCACGTCGGTCAGGAAGACCTCGTTGAACTCGGCCTCGCCCGTGATCTGGCGCAGGCCGCGGACCTCGACGCCCGGCGCCTGCATGTCCACCACGAAGTAGGACAGCCCGCGGTGCTTGGGCGCCGACGGGTCGGTGCGGGCGACGAGGATGCCCCAGCGCGCGTGGTGGGCCATCGACGTCCACACCTTCTGGCCGTTGACCACCCACTCGTCCCCGTCGCGGACCGCGCTGGTGGCCAGGCCCGCGAGGTCGGACCCCGCGCCGGGCTCGCTGAAGAGCTGGCACCAGATGTCCTCGCCGGTCCACAGCGACGGCAGCCAGCGCCGGTGCTGGGACTCGGTGCCGAAGCGCAGGATCGTCGGGGCGGCCATGCCGAGCCCGATGACGTTGAGGCGCGGCCGGTTCTCCGGTGCGCCGGCCTCGGCGAACGCGGCGTCGACCGCGGTCTGCAGGCCGTTCGCCGCGCCCAGGCCGCCGAGGCCGGCGGGGTAGTGGACCCAGGCGAGGCCGGCGGCGAAACGCTCGCGCAGGAACTCGGACGGCTCGGTGGTCGACGGATCGTGCTCGGCGAGGAAGGCCTCGACGCGCGCGGCGAGGTCCTCGGCGCCGAGGTCCGGTGGGGTGTCGGTGGACGTCACCCCTGCACCCTCCGTCGCCGATCGGCCCCTGTCGAGACGAGAAGGGTGGTGATCGCCCCGGGTGCTCCGCCGGGGCCGTGTCGTCGACCTCCCGGAGCACCGCGGCGGATCATGCCGCCGACGCCACCGCCTCGGTGATCATCGCGAGGACGGCGTCGGGCTCGCCCTCGAGGTCGTGCCAGGTCACCCGCAGCACCGTCCATCCGGCGAGGACCAGCGCGTTCTGCCGCCGACGACGTCGCCGCGCACGACCTCGGCGTCGTCACCGCGGCCTCGCCGACCACCGGCGAGCTGCGGGCCGGGATCGCCACGATCACGGCCGCCGGCACGGGGCTGCGCCGGCGCGCGAGCGCGTCCTTCCACGCGCGCTTCACCGCCCCGACCTGGTGCGAGGCGATCACGCGCGTCTACGACGGCACGGTCGCCGCACCGGTCGAGGAGGCGCTGCCGCTGTCCGCGTGACGACCTGTCAGGGTGCTCGCCGTGACCGACGGCAGCGGTGGTGAGGTGACGCGCTGGCTCGCCGGGCACGCCCGGCCGCTCGCGGCCCCCGACGAGCTGGTCGAGCAGACGGCCGACGAGGACTCCCCGGTGCCCGACGAGCGCCCCCACGACGGGGTGGGCGGGTGGGTGCGGGCGGCGTCCGGCGCGCGGGTGGTGGCGCTCGGGCCGGCCGTGGTGGGTACGCGGGAGCTCCCGCGCCTGGCGCACCGGGTGCTCGACGGCCTCGTCGCCGACGGCGGCGTGCACACGCTCGCCCTCCAGGCCAGCGAGTCGGGCGCGTCGCTGGTCGACGACCACGTGCGCGGCGGGACGGGCTCCCCGGGCGCGGCGCTCGAGGCGCTCGGGTCCTGGAGCTGGAACACCCGCGAGGTGCTCGACGTCGTCCGCGACCTAGCCGGCGAGCCGGGCCACGGGACGCTCCGCGTCGTCGGCGTCGACCCGCGGCGCCCGGCCACGGCCGTGCAGGTCGTGGGCCGGTTCCTGCGCACCGCGGCCCCGGACGTGCTGCCCTCGGTGCGCGACGCCCTGGCCGACCTCACGCTGGGGCACGGCGACCAGGCCACCCGCCGCGCGGTCGACCGCGTGCGGGAGCGGCTGGGGCAGGACGTGCCGGCGCTGATCGCCGCGACCTCGGCGCGGCAGCACGACGAGGCCGTCCGGCACGCCGGGTACCTCGCGCGGGCCGCCGAGCTCGCGGCCGCACCGCCCGGCGAGGCGGACGCGGTGGCGGGCCGGCTGATGGCCGACGCCGTGGTCGAGGCGCTCGACGCGGGCGGGCCCGACGAGCGCGTGGTGCTCTGGGCCCACGCCGATCACGTCGTCGTGCGGGACGGGTCGGGCGGGGACGCCCCGACGCTCGGTGCGCACCTGCGTGAGCGCTTCGGCGACCGCTACCGCGCCCTGGTGCTCTCGGCGGGGGAGGGCCGGACGCGCGCGGTCCGCCGGCGCCGGTTCACCGGTCGTGCCCGCACCCCCTCGGTGCACCGGCTCCCCGCCCCGCCGGTCGGTGCGCTGGAGGCCGACCTGCTCGCCGCGTCCGTCGCATCCGCCACGCCCGCCCCCGACCTCGCCCTCGACCTCGGTGCCCTCGAGGACGCCGGCACCCCCGCCGCGGTCACCGCCTGGGCCGCGGCGACGGCGTCGCGGCGCTCGGTCGGGGACGAGGTCTCGCCCGCCGCGCCCGCGACGGCGCTCGTGCCGTGCGTGCCGGGGAGCGAGCTGGACGGGTTCGCCGTGGTGCGCACGGTGCACCCGTGCTGGGTGCGCTGAGCGCTCCCGGTCGACCGGGACGTCACCGAGAGCACCGGGGTGATGGCGTGGGGCCCTGTCACTCCCGCGCGGCGAGCACCGCCCGCCCGCGCGGCGAGAGCTCGTAGCCGACCGCCAGCGAGTGGGTCAGACCCAGCGCCTTGAGCCGTCGGACGTCGGCCTTGAACGGGGCGGTCTCGCGGCCGAACGACGCGGCGAGGTCGGGCGCGCGCACCCCGGGACGTTCGCCGATCGTCGCGAGCGTCGACCAGGCCCAGGGCCCGTGGCCGCTGCGCGCGTCCATCGCGTCGAGCCGCCGGCACACGGCGGCGAGGTCGTCGCCGTCGGGCACGGACGCGGCGAGCTCGGCGCGCGGGTCGGGCTCGTCGAGCGGGTGGAAGCGCACGCGGAACAGCAACGCGTCGGGCGCCGCGTGCCGGTCCGCCTCGGCGAGCGCCGCGTCCACCGAGGGGAAGCCGGCGCGGCGGGCGTCGTCGGGGGTCAGGTCGCCGGGCTCGACGACGTCGACCTCGTCGACCTGCAACCGGCCCACCGGCGTCCGGTAGAGCCGGCCCGGGCGGACCTGGGCGCGGCGCCAGCGCCGGAACGTCAGGTCGACCTCGCCGCGCGCGATGGGCCCGGCGAAGCGCAGCGCGAACAGCACGCGGTCAGGTTCCCACGACGTCAGGCCCCGCCGTACGCGCCGCCCCGACGCGCGGTGGCGGTTCCGGGGTGGTCAGGCGGGGTCAGGCCGTCGCGCAGGTGGGCGATCACGTCGCCGAGGCGGTCGCGCGCCGTGCCGCCGGGTGCGTCGAGCCAGAGACCCACGGCCACCCGCACCGCCGTCATGGCCGCCGCCGCGACGGTGAGCACGTACGGGTCGGCCGCGGTGCGTCCGGTCCGTCCGGCGACGCCCTCGGCGAGCGCGGCCTCGGTCTCCCGGGTGGCGGCGTGCATCCGCCCGAGGAGCTCGGGGTGCTCGCGCAGCAGCAGGAGCTGTTCGTGCCAGATCCCGGACCCGGTGGCGGTGTCGAGGACGTCGCCGAGGACCGCGGCCACGGCGTCGAGCGGCTCCTCCGCGGCCGGGCGGGCGACGACGGCCGCGGTGAGGTCGCCGGCCGCCTCGGGCCCCGTGCCGAAGAACGCGTCGTCCTTGCTCGCGAAGTGGTTGAAGAACGTGCGCGGCGAGACGTCGACCTCGGCGCAGACGGCCTCGACCGTGACGCCGTCCGGGCCGTGCTCACGCCCGAGCCGGACCGCCGCCGCGCGCAGCGCCTCGCGCGTCGCGGCCTTCTTGCGCTCCCGCAGCCCGGTGCGCGCGGGAGCCGGGGTGCCGCTCGTGGTCAGGAGGACCTCCTGGCTCGCGGAGGGAAATCGCTTCGGTGTCCGCAACTCTGCAGTCGCTGAACCTTCAGCTACGGTAACCGGTCCCGCGCGCGGCGAACCGTCCCTGTGGAGGACCTCTCAGGCCCGCTCAGACGCTCGCGGCGCCGAGGACGACGACGAACAGCCAGAACACGATCCAGCCGACGATCGGGATGTAGCCCAGGACGAGCCCCGCGATCGTCATGCCGTGGCCCGTGTAGTGCCCGTTGCTCGTGTCCGGCCAGGCGAGGTGCCCGCAGATGACCGCAGGGATCGAGGTGATGCCGGCGGTGAAGAAGCCGAGGATGCCGCAGACGAGCGCGGCGATGGCGAGGCCGGACGCGGGCGGGCTCGGCTGGTAGCCGTAGGCACCGTAGGGGCCCGGCGCGCCGGGCGCCCCGGGGTACGGCATCGGCGAGGACGGGCCGGACCCGTACGGCTGCTCGTACGGCGCGCCGTAGGGCTGCTGGTACGGCGCGCCGTACGGCGAGGGGCCGTACGGGTCGGAGTAGGGCGTCAGTCCGCCGCCCGGGCCCTCCGTCGAGCCGTAGGGCTGCGGGTACTGCGGATCACGCGGCGGTTCCCACGGCGAGCTCACGAGTGGATCCTAGAGGTCGGGTCGGTGGTTTCGGGCGATTCCCGGCGCGACGTGACGCCGGGGTGTGCGTCAGGGGCGTGCGTCAGGGGAGCGGGATGACGACGTCGGCGTAGGTGTCGCCGTCGGTGTCCGCGACCGCGACCGGGCCGTGGTCGCCGTAGGGCGCGCCGTCGGTGACGGCCGCGTCGCCGTAGCCGTCCGCGTCGGTGTCGAGGACGACCTCGTCGACCTTGCCGTCGTGGTCGTGGTCAGAGACGGCGTACTCGTCGAAGCCGTCGTGGTTCCGGTCGGCCGACGCCGTCTCGGCGTACCCGTCGCCGTCGGCGTCGGTGGCCGAGGTCTCGTAGTAGCCGTCGCGGTCCTCGTCGAACGAGGTCATGGTGGGCGTGCCCGCCGGCTCCGAGAGGAGTCCGCCGTCGGCGCCGAACGTCGCGCCGTCGCTGGTGGTGTAGGTACCGGGGCTGGTCATCTCGGGGTCTCCCTCGCCGGAGTGGTCGGTGCGGACGACCCTGGGACGGCGCGGGGGGCCACGGATGTTCCTGAGGGAACTCTGGCAGCGTCCCTAGCCCGCGCGCCGGCGGCGGCGGATGGGCTCGACGCGGCGCAGCAGCACCGCGGTCGCCACCGCGAAGAGCACGACCAGGGCGGCGAGCGCGCCGAGGTCGAGCAGCCAGGTGGCGGCGTCGTGGTCCCACAACGGGTCGTGCTCGCGGTACGGCGTCGGCAGGCCGGGTCCGCTCGGCAGGCCGATGGTCGACGCGCCGAGCGCGAACCCCCACCGGGCCGGGACCAGCCACGACAGCTGCGCCAGGACGGGGCTGCCCTGGATCTGCAGCAGCGCGCTGGACAGGATGAACTGCAGCATCGCGAGCAGCACGAGCAGCGGCATCCCGCGGTCGGCGTTGGTGATGGCCGCGGACACCGCGAGCCCCAGGGCCATGCTCGCGACGGCGACGCCGACCAGCGCGACGACGATCTCGAGCGTGCCCGAGCCGAGCAGCACCGCCTCGTCGGGTGCCGGCCTGCCGAGCATCCCCAGCACGCCGAGCAGCACGGCCTGCACGCCGGTGATCGCGATCAGCACGCTGAGCTTGGAGAAGAGGTAGGCCCCGCGCGAGAGCCCGATCGCCCGCTCGCGGCGGTAGATCTCGCGTTCCTTGACGACCTCGCGGATCGACGCCGCCGACCCCATCAGCGCGGCGCCGACGACGAACACCAGCAGCAGGCTGTTCGGCGAGCCGGGCGTCCCGCGCGCCTGCGCGGCCTGGGACAGCCCCGTGTCCCCGGGCAGGGCGTGGGTGAGCACGGCCAGCAGCAGCGGCAGCGCCGCCATGAAGATCGTGTACTGGCGGTCGGCCAGCACCACGGCGAGGTAGCGCCGGCACAGCACCGCGAACTGCGAGAGCACCGGCTGCTGGCGCGGCGCCTGGTTCGGGGCGGTCGGGACGGGACGCCCGCGGCGGGCGTCGGGCGCGCCGACGTAGCGCGCCCACTGGGGCGAGCGGCGGTAGCGGTCGGCCCAGTCGGTGTGGTGGTGCTGTTCGAGCAGCAGGAACAGGTCGGCGAAGTCGGTGACGCCGAAGTAGGCGAGGGCTTCCTGGGGTGGGCCGAAGTAGGCGACGGTGCCGCCGGGGGCGAGCAGCAGGAGGCGGTCGCAGGCGTCGAGGTTGGCGACGTTGTGGGTGACCACGACGACGGTGCGGCCGTCGTCGGCGAGGCTGCGCAGGGTGCGCATGACGCTCTTGTCGAGGCCGGGGTCGAGGCCGCTGGTGGGTTCATCGAGGAAGAGCAGGGAGGGGCGGGTGAGCAGTTCGAGGGCGACGCTGGTGCGTTTGCGTTGGCCGCCGGACAGGGAGTCGATGCGTTGGTCGGATTGGCCGGTGAGGCCGAGCTCGCCGATCACGTCGTCGATGCGGCGGTCGCGGTCGGCGGCCGACACGTCGGTGGGGAAGCGCAGCCGGGCCGCGTACGCCAGGGCCCGGCGCACCGTAAGCTGGGGATGCAGGATGTCGTCCTGGGGCACGAGCCCGATGCGCTGGCGGAGCTCGTCGTACTCGCCGTAGAGGTCCCGTCCCGCGTACTCGACGACGCCCTCGTCGGCGGGCCGGAAGCCGGTCAGCGCGCGCAGCAATGTCGACTTGCCGGCCCCGGACGGTCCGACGACGGCCAGGAGGCTGCGCTGGGCGAGGGAGAACCCGACCCCGGAGAGCAGCGTCTTGTCGCCCTCGCGCACGACGAGCCCGTCGGCGCGGAAGCCGATGTCGCCGGTGTCGACGTGCTCGACCAGCCGGTCACCCTCGAGGTGGAACAGGGCGTGCCCGATGCCGACCACCGACGTCGACGACACCGGTGCCCGCCGCACCCGGGCCCCGTCGACGAACGTGCCGTTGGGGCTGCCGAGGTCGACGATGTCCCACCCGCCGTCGGGGCGGCGGACGAGCTCGGCGTGGTGCCGGGAGACCAGCAGGTCGGCGACCACGACGTCGTTGTCGTCCGCGCGGCCGATCCGCACGCGCGGCGACGTGCTGCGGCCGGGCGCCGGCGTGGTCGCGAGCTGGTGCACCGCGGAGAGGCGGCCCTGCGCCGACGACCGCGCGGCGGCCGGGACGACGGCCGTGCCGTGCGGGCCGGCCGCCGGCTCGGGGGTCGGCGACGGGGGCGTCAGGACGGCGAGGTGCACCTCGGGGCCGGCCGCGGGATCGCCGAGGCGCACGGCGACCGGGCCCGTCAGGATCATCTCGCGGAACGGCCGCCCGAAGGCGAACGACCCGTTGCGGCTGCGGTCGACCAGCTGCCAGCCCTCGGGCGTGGCCCGGATCCGCAGGTGCTCGCGGGAGACGCGCGGACCGATGACCTGCAGGTCGGACGCCTCGTCGCGGCCGACACCCAGCGTGCCGCCCGGCGGGACGGTCCGCCGCTGCCCGCCCGCGCGCACCTCGAGGGGACCGGTGGCGGGGGTACCGGGGCGGGCGAGGTGGTCCGGGGCTCCCATCAGGGCAGGAGCATGAAGGCCATCCGGCCCTGGGCGTCGACGCCGACCACGGCCCCGTTCGCGGCGTAGCGGTAGATGCCGGAGCGGCGCTGGGGTGGCTCACGCAGGGCCGCGAGGAGCTGCTCGCGGTTGGGGGCGGTGGTGAGCAGCGGCGCCACCTGGGACCACGGTGCCGCGTCGAACGCGGCGGCGGGCCGGTAACGCGACTGCACGCCGGGCAGGTCGCCCGTCCCGAGGGCGGTGTAGAGGCCGCCGACGCCGGTGGCCACCGCGGCGGGGAGCGCACGACCGGTGGTGTCGGTGACGGCGGGCTGCCCGACCGGGACCTGGGGCGGCGCCGGGTTCCCGGTGCCCTGGAGCGGCGGGGCCTGGGGCAGGGGCGCCGCGACCGGCTGGTCCTGGGTCGCGGCCGGCGCGGCGGCCGACCCCGCGGGCTCCCGGACGAGCGTCACGACCGCGAGACCCGCCGCGACGACGATGGCGACGGCCAGGGCGACGCTCGCGATCCACGGACCCTTCGACGGGGCGGCGCCGGTCGTGGTGTCCACCGTGTCCGCGGTGGCCGTCGACGCCGTCATCGTCCCGACCCCGGGCGCCACAGCAGCGGCGCGGTGCTCGTCATGTCGGCCTCCTCGGTCGGGTCCCGCGGCAGTCTCGGCCATCTCGATCGCGAGCGCACCCCCTCGGCGCACTCTTCGACGTCACGGCGCCGGGAGCCGGGGCACCGCCGCCGCGGCGAGGCCGGTCGCGGCCGCGCAGCGGTCCTCGGGCGGCCCGTGGACGGAGACCTCCAGCAGCTCGACCCGCGGCGAGCCGTCGACCGCCGTGTACGCCCGCTGGGCGACCGCCACGTCGCACGAGTCGCGGCGGTCGGTGACCGTCGCGGGCCGGCCGCCGACGTCCGCCGTCGCGGTGAAGGTGCGGCGTCGCTCGACGGCGACCTCGGCGACGGTGCCTCCCGCCCCCGGTTCGGAGCCCCAGCGGCACGACCAGCCGCCGACACCCGGGGCGACGCGGGCGGCGTCGAGGCCGGGCACGGCCTCGAGGTCGTCGGGGTCGAGCAGGGCGCACGCGTCGACCGTGGTCAGGGCCGCCGGCGGGTCGGCCGTGGCGCGGCGGGGCAGGGGTGCGCCGGCGAGCAGCGTCCGGACCGTCGCGTCGGTCGCGGCGTCGGCGGACGCGCACGGGTCGGCGGACGACCCGGAGGCCGGGGCCGCGTCGACGGCGACCTGCACCCCTTCGGTGGTCACGACCGTGCGGGAGCAGATCCCGTCCCGCGGGGCGGACCGCCGGACGACCAGGCTCCCGACCCGCTCCTCCCGCCCCTCGGTGACCGCGGTGGCGACCGGCTCGAGCGTCGCGACGACCACGACGTCCCCGCCCGGGACCGCGGCGAGGACGGTGCACGCGGCGGGGCTGCCGAGATCGGGCACGACCCGTGCGGTCCCGCTGATCGCGGCGGGGTCCGTCACGGCGCACGGCTCGACGGTGCGGGCGTCGCCGATCACGGCGGGGACGACCCGGTCGCCCGCACCCGCCGCCCCGCCCGTGCCGCCCGTGTCATCCGTGCCGCCGCCGCGGAACGACAGTGCCGCCGCGACCACGCCGGCGAGGAGCACGAGGACGGCCACCACCGCGACGACGACCAGGCCGCGCCGGGAGCGGGCGGGCGGCGGGGTCGACGGGCCCGGTGGGTGGGGCGGGTGTGGCGGGCCCGGTGGGTGCGGTGGGCGCGGTGAGAGGGGAGCGCGGGGCGGGGCCGACGCGGGCCCCGCGGGCGGGCCGCCAGCCGGGGAGCGGGGCGCCGGCGCGGCGGGAGCCGGGCCGGCCGAAGGGGAGGCCAGGACACCGACGCGGGTCGTGGGACGGGCGTCCGTGGGCGGCGCGCCGAAGGGCTCGGGACGGGTCGGCGACCAGGCGCCCGTGACCGCCGCGGTGCTGATGACCTCGGTGCGCCGGATCGCGGGCTCACCGTCACCTGTGTCCGTGGGTCGCCCGGCGGGCTCCGCGGGGGTCGCCGCGCCGTCCGGGGGCGATCCCTCGAGCGCGTGCAGGTCCTCCTGCAGCGCGGTCGCGAGCCCGCCGGCGGTCTCCGGGCGGGCCTGCGCGGCGCGGGTGAGCACGGCGGCGAGGCGCTCGGCCGTGTCGTCGTCGGCATCGACCACGGGCACCGCGGCGAGGGTCGCGGCCAGGGCGCGGGCGTCGTCGTCCTCGGCGCCGGGGCGGTCGTCCGGGCGCGTCCCCGACGGCGCGCCGAGCAGCCGGATCCCCGCGCCGTCCGACCCGTCCGACCCCGCAGCCCCGACCAGCACGACGTCCGCCCCGATACGGCCGTGCACCAGCCGCGCCGCGTGGGCCGCCCGGAGTGCCCCGGCGAGCACCAGCGCGTACCCCAGCAGCCGGTCGGCGGGCACCGGGTCGAGGGCGGCGAGCCCGCGGGCGCCCGCCGGCACCTCGTGGACGAGCCACAGCCTGCGGTCGGCGCCCGCGGCGACGTCGAGCACCGGCGCGAGACCGGGGTGCGGGTGCTCCCCGCCGCGCCGGACGTCCCGGGCGACGCGGGTCAGGGCACCGGGGTCCGGCGACCCGCCGTCCGGGGCGAGCGCGACCGCGACGACGTCCCGATCGTCCCACGTGTCGCGGGCCGAGCGGACGAGCCCGGAACGGGCCGCGCCGAGCCGGTAGTGCCCGCCGGAGAGCGACTCGCCGTCGCTCCCCGGCGTCCCGCCGGTCCCCTCCGTCACAGGGCCGTCCCGTCCTGGTGCCGTCAGGGGTCGGGCGTCAGCCGCCGAAGGTCGTCCGGGCCCGGAACTGCACCCGCTCGAAGACCGTGTTCGACTGGTCCAGCGTCGTCGTCCGGATCTCCCAGCTGTAGGGCAGGCCGTTGTAGATGCCGGTGGAGTAGACGGTGCCGTTGGACTGCGCCGTGTAGAGCGGTCCCTGCTCGACCCCGCCGGACTGCCAGACGTCGAAGTTCTCGATGCGCGGTCCGAGGGCGGCGGTGTCGTTGTACCAGGACTGGGCGCCCGAGGAGTCCGGCCAGCGCGCGAAGATCACCCGTGCGCCGGGGGCCGCGCTGGAGAAGTCGCAGACGTAGGCCTCGGTGGGGTTCACGCCGGTGCTGGTGGTCAGCTGGTCCGCCGATGTGGACGGGCGGCAGTTCGACGTCGCCACGTCCGGGAAGACCTGCGAGAGCGCGGGCTGCCCGGCGGGGACGGCCGGTGTCGTCGAGGCCTGCGGCTGCGAGGTCTGGGGGCCGGGGTTGACCGGCGGGGCGGCCGGCGTCGGCGAGCTGCCCTGGTTGAGCAGCACGACCGCGCCGACGGCGACGACGAGCAGCAGCACGACGACGCCGGCGACGATCGCGACGACCTTGCCCTTGCCGCCCTTCGGGGGCTGCGGCGGCTGGCCGTACCAGCCGGCCTGCGGCCCGCTGCCGCCCGGCGGCGGGAACTGTCCGGTGCCCGCCGGGCCGTACCCCTGGCCGTAGGGCGCCGTGCCCGGGTAGCCCTGGGCGAAGCCCTGCGGCCCGCTCTGGCCGGGCGCGCCCTGACCCCACGCCGGCGTGCCCTGCGGGCCGGAGCCCTGGGGCGAGCCGAACGGGGACGGGGGTCCGGAGGGTCCCGTCGGGGCCGCGGGGGTCCACGGCTGGGCCTGCGGGCCCGAGGGTGCGCGGGGACCGGGGACGTGGGTGGGCGTGCCGCTCTGCGGGCCGCTGGTCGCCGCGGCACCGGCGGCACCGGCGGCACCTGCCGCCAGGCCCGCCGCCGCGGGGCCGACGCTCGGGGTCCGGGACGTCGCGTCGTCGGCCGGTCCGGTCGTCGTCGGGGACACCTCGCCGCCGACGGCGCGCACCGCGGCGTCGGCGAAGTCGCCGGCGGTGGCGTAGCGCGCGGCGGGGTCCTTAGCCATCGCCTTCGCCAGCACCTCGTCGAGCGCGGGCGGCGAGCCCGGCGCGATCTCCGAGAGCCGCGGGGGCGTCTCGTTGAGGTGGTCGTACATGAGGCCCGGCCCCTCGGAGACGAAGGGCGGGCGCCCGGCGATCGCCTCGAAGAGCAGGCAGCCCAGCGCGTAGACGTCGACACGGCGGTCCATGTCGCGGCCCACGAACAGCTCGGGGGCCATGTAGGCGAGCGTGCCGATCGCCGAGCCGGTGCCGGTCAGCGAGCTCTTGGTGTCGCCGCCCATGGCGCGGACGATGCCGAAGTCGACGAGGTAGACGAAGTCGCGCCCGCGGTGCTGGGTGATCAGGACGTTGGACGGCTTGACGTCGCGGTGGATCAGCCCGTCGTCGTGCGCGGCGTCGAGGGCGTCCGCGGTCTGCCGGACGATCTCGGCGGCGCGGCGGGGCTCGAGACGTCCGTGGCGCTCGATCTCCTCGGCGAGGTCGACGCCGGAGACCAGGCGCATGTCGATGTAGAGGCGCCCGTCGATCGTGCCGAAGTCGTGGATCGGGATGACGTGCGGCGACGAGAGGCGCGCCGCCGTGCGCGACTCGCGGCGGAAGCGCTCCTGGTAGTCGCCGTCGTCGGCCAGCCCGCCGTGCAGCCGCTTGACCGCCACCGTGCGCTGACGGGAGGTGTCGAACGCGCGGAACACCTCGCCCATCCCGCCCCGCCCGATGCGCTCCTCGAGGCGGTACGGCCCGAACGTCTCCGTCGGCTCGCCCGACGACGGCGACGGCGAGTGGCCGGGGGCCTCGGTGCTCATGGGGCGTTCTCCTGATCGGGGTGCGGCGGAGGAGGTCGAGCGGGCAGTCGGGGCACTGCTCCGGGAGGTCGATCCCCCGGGGGTGAAAGTCACCGAGAGTATGTGCGATCGCGGTGTGTGAGGGCCATAGCTCTCACACTTTTCGCAGAGTTCCCTCACGTTTGGTGATCTCTCGGTCGTCGGAGAGCCACGTCGGGGTGGCACGTGGCTCCGGACGGGGTCCGCTCAGGCCGGCACCCGGGCGGCCGGCAGGAGGCCCATCGACGGGAGCACGCGGTGCGCGTCGTCCAGCGCCCGGGCGATCACGTCGAAGCTGTACGGACGATCGGCGTAGGCCGCCGTGGTGTAGACGGTGCCGTCGGTCGCCGCGCGGGTGTGCCGCGGTCCCTGCGCCGCGCCGGTGCCGTCGACCCAGGTCGCGAGGCCGTCCAGGCTCGGGCCGCCGCTTGCCTGGTCGGTCTGCCACCGCCGGGCGTCGGCCGCGGTCGGCCACTGCGTGTAGTAGACGTACGTCCCCGGCACGACCGCGCCGTGGTCACAGCGGATCACCGCCACCGGCCGCGCGCCGGTCGACGTCGCGTACTCCTGGGACCCCGGCGCGTACGGCGCGCAGGCCCCGCCGAGCCGGGCGACGTCGGGGAACGCGGCGGCGAGCCCGCCGTCCGGGGCGGGGGCGGTGAGCGGGGCCGTCGGCGGCGGATGGGGGTCGTCCCCGGCGACGACGCCGGTGACCGTGAGCAGCCCCAGGACGGCGACGACCGCGGCGACGATCCCGCCGCCGATCCACCGGGGCGTCCGGGACGGCGCCCGCCGTGCCGGTCGCGGCGGGGCGGTCGTCGCGATCGGACGGGGCGGCGCCGGGGAGGGGTCGACGACGGGCGGGGCCGAGCGCTGGCCCGGCACCGCGGCCGGCATCAGCGGCTGGTGGGTCCCGGTGCCGTTCCGGCCGGGCGCGGTGTCGGGGACGACGACGTAGCGCGCCCCACGTGGCGGCGTCACCACGGGCGGTCCCGCGGGCGCGCTCGCGGCGGACGCGCCCGTGAGCGCGCGGTACGCCGCCTCCGCGAGCTCGCCCGCCGAGGCGTACCGGTCGGCCGGTGCGGTGGCCAGCGCGCGGGCGACCACCGCGTCGATCGCCGGGGGCAGCCCCGGGACCCGCTCGGTGACCAGCGGCGGCGCGGCGTCGCGCGGCGGCGTGGTCGCCCCGGGGAACGCCGGGCGCCCGCTGAGCGCCTCGACGAGCAGGCAGCCGAGCGCGTGGACGTCGCTCCCCGGGCGGAACCCGTGGCCGGTGGCGTCCTCGGGCGTCGTCGCGGCGGACGTTCCGGCGGCGGCGGCGGTGGCGGACGGCGCGCGGTCGTTGACGTCATCGAGGCCCTCGTCGCCGTCACCGTGCACGGCGCGGGCGATCCCGATGTCGGTGAGGTAGACGACGTCGCGCCCGGCCTGCCGGGCGAGCAGCACGGTCGACGGCGTGAGGCCGCCGTGCACGAGCCCGTCGGCGTGCGCGGCGTCGAGCGCGTCCGCGATCTGGCGCACGATCGACGCCACCCGCCCCGGGCGCAGCGGGCCGTCCCGGTCGATCTCCGTGGCGAGATCGGTGCCGGGGACGAGGCGCATGGCGAGGTAGAGCCGCCCGTCGATCGTCCCGAAGTCGTGGATCGGGATGACGTGCGGCGACGACAGGCGGGCGGCCGTGCGCGCGGCGCGGTGGAAGCGGTCGGCGTCCGATCCCGCGGGCAGGCGCTTCAGCGCGACGGTCCGTCCGCGTCCGGTGTCGTGGGCACGGTGGACGTCGCCCGTCCGGCCCCGACCGAGGCACTCCCCGAGCCGGTAGGGCCCGAACACCTCCCCGGCGTCGGAGCCGGTGGTGGTGTCGGTGGTGGTGTCGGGGAGCGCGTGGCGGCCGGAGGCGGTGACGGTCATCGCGGTCTCCGCGCCCGCGGGTCGAGGCGGCGGAGCAGGAGCGCGGTGACGACGACGAACAGGACGGTGACGCCGGCGAGGGCGCCGAGGTCGAACCACCAGGTGCCGGCGGTGTGCTCCCAGAGCGGTTCGGCGTCGGTGTAGGGCGGCGGCGTGCCCGGTCCGCTGCGCACGCCGATCGTCGACGCGCCGAGCGCGAACCCCCAGCGCGCCGGCACGAACCACGACAGCTGCGCGAGGACGGGGCTGTCCTGGATCTGCAGCAGCGCGCTGGACAGGATGAACTGCAGCATCGCGAGGAGCACCAGCAGCGGCATCCCGCGGTCGGCGTTGTCGATCCAGGCCGACACGGCGAGCCCGACGGCCATGCTCGCGACGGTGGTCGCGGCGATCGCGACGAGGATCTCGAGGCGGGGATCGCCGAGGGCGACGGCCTGGTCGGGCCCGGGGCGCCCGAGGATCCCGAGCACGCCGAGGACGACGCCCTGCAGGCCGGTGATCACGGCGAGCACCGCGACCTTGGACAGCAGGTACGCCGCCCGCGACAGCCCGATCGCGCGCTCGCGGCGGTAGATCTCGCGTTCCTTCACCAGCTCGCGGATCGACGCGGCCGACCCCATCAGCGCGGCGCCCACGATGAACACCATGAGCAGGCTCTGCGGCGCGCCCGAGACGCCGCGCAGCTGCTCGGACAGCGACAGCCCGGTGTCCACGGGCAGCGCGTGCGACAGCAGCGCCAGCACCAGCGGCAGCGCGGCCATGAAGATCGTGTACTGGCGGTCCGCGGCGATCACCGCGAGGTAGCGGCGCGCGAGGATCCCGAACTGGGCGGGCGCCGACTGCTGACGCGGCGGCGGAGCCGACGCCGCGGGCTGCGCCGAGGCACCCCGGGCGACGGGTGCGTGCGACGGCGGCGCGGTGCCGATGTAGCGCTCGGCCAGCGAGGAGCGGCGGTAGCGGTCGGCCCAGTCGGTGTGGTGGTGCTGTTCGAGCAGCAGGAACAGGTCGGCGAAGTCGGTGACGCCGAAGTAGGCGAGGGCTTCCTGGGGTGGCCCGAAGTAGGCGACGGTGCCGCCGGGGGCCAGCAGCAGGAGGCGGTCGCAGACGTCGAGGTTGGCGACGTTGTGGGTGACCACGACGACGGTGCGGCCGTCGTCGGCGAGGCTGCGCAGGGTGCGCATGACGCTCTTGTCGAGGCCGGGGTCGAGGCCGCTGGTGGGTTCGTCGAGGAAGAGCAGGGAGGGGCGGGTGAGCAGTTCGAGGGCGACGCTGGTGCGTTTGCGTTGGCCGCCGGACAGGGAGTCGATGCGTTGGTCGGATTGGCCGGTGAGGCCGAGCTCGCCGATCACCTCGTCGATGCGGCGGTCCCGCTCCGCCGCGGTGGTGTCCGACGGGAACCGCAGCCGCGCGGCGTAGGCGAGCGCGCGTCGCACGGTGAGCTGCGGGTGGAGGATGTCGTCCTGGGGCACGAGCCCGATGCGCTGGCGCAGCTCGTCGTAGTCGGCGTACAGGTCGCGGTCGGCGTAGGTGACCACGCCCTCGTCGGCGGGGCGGAAGCCGGTCAGCGCGCGCAGCAGCGTCGACTTGCCGGCCCCGGACGGTCCGACGACCGCGAGCAGGCTGTTCTCCTCCAGGGCGAAGCCGACCCGGTCGAGCAGGGTGCGTCCCTGTGGTGTCCGGACGACGAGGTCCTGCGCGCGGAACGCGATCGCGCCGGCGTCCTCGCGCTCGACGAGCCGGACGGATCCGTCCGGGCTGCCGTCCAGGTGGAACAACGCGCGGCCGATCGCGACGAGCATCCCGGGACGCAGGACCGCGCGGCGGACCCGCTGCCCGTCGACGTAGGTGCCGTTCGGGCTGCCGAGGTCGACCAGCTCCCAGCCGCCCGCGCCGTCGCCGACCAGTTCGGCGTGGTGACGGGACACGAGCAGGTCCGCGACCACGACGTCGTTGTCCTCGGCGCGCCCGATCCGGATGCGGCCGTGTGTGGCGGGGGCGTGTGTGGCGGGGACGTTCCCGGCCGGGCCGCCGGGCGCGCCCGGCCCCGGAGCACCGGCTGTCGTCGGGGGCGCCGACGGCAGCCGGTGCACCGCCGACAGCCGGCCCTGGCGGCTCGGTCCCGACAGCTCGGGGACGTCGGCGGGCCGGACCGGGGACGGGGCGGGGCGGTCGGGCGCGGGGCGGTCGGGGGCAGGGGTGCCGGCCGCGGGGGTCGGCGTCGCTCCGGCGGGGACCGGCCCCGGGTGGGCGTCCGGGGGTGTCAGCGGCGCCGCCATGGGCACGGGCGGGGCGCCGGGGTCGGCGGCGACGGCGCGGAGCACCAGCGACACCTCGGGCCCGCCGCGGCCGAAGGCGAGGGTCAGGCGCGGCGTCGCTCCGGGGGACAGGCGGAGCTGTTGCAGCCGCTCGTTGGCGACGAACACCCCGTTCTGGCTGCGGTCGATCAGCTCCCACCCGCCGGGCAGCGCCCGCAGCTCGGCGTGGACCCGCGAGACCAGGGGGTGCACGACCTGGAAGCCGGCTGCCTCGTCACGGCCGATCGTGACGCTCTGCCCGGGCGGGACGACGAGGCGCTGGTCACCGTGCGTGAGCTCGAGCTGCGGCACCGTGAGCGGCCGGCCCCGGACCGCTCGACGCCCGGCCGCCGGCCGGGGCACGGGTTCCACGGAGTGCACTCCGCCGACCTCCTCGCGACCGGGCGCTGCGGGCCCGGCGACGTCACCTCCCTCGGCGCGGTTGCCCGAGAAGGTGACAGTCTGTGTTCGCGAGCGGAGTACTCACCAGGGGGTTCGCGATAATCGCGGCGCAGTACTACCCGGAGTGACGCCGCGTCGGCGGGTGCGTGCGCCGCCCGCTCAGGCGGGTCGGGGCATCGCGGCCGTCGTGGGCTTCGTCGGCGTCGCCGTGCGGTGGCGCGGCATGGGCGCGCCGTCGGGGAGGGCGAACGGCCGCGTCAGCGGGTCGCGGCGGGCGGCGTCGTTGTCGATGGCGTGGACACGGCCCGTGACCTGCACGGAACCGACCTCGGCGAGACGCCGGTGGACGCGCTCGAGGCGCGCCTTGAGCGCCGCCTCGTTGCTGGCCTGCTGCTGCTGCGCGCGGCGGGTGTGCCGGGCCCCCGCGACGGACTCCGGTGCCTCCTCCTCGGGGGAGACGGAGAGAGCGGCGGAGGAGGTCGAGCGGCGGAACATCTGGATCACGTCCCTCGGTGCGACGGGCCTGTGCGTGAGCCGCTGTGCGGTCACCCTCTGCATCGGAGGGCACGCGGCCGCTCTTGATGCGCCGTCCGGTGGACTCCAGCCCGCGCCGTTCCGTGCCGAGTGCGCGCGCGAGCGTGGTTGGGGGTGGAGCGAGGGCGTCCTTCGCTGCGTGGGACGCAGCGAGGGCGCCCCTCGGCCCGTGACGGGCGAGGTGCGACGCAGCGAAGGCGTCCCTCGCTCCGGCGCTCGGCGAGGCGCGACGCAGCGAGGGCGTCCCTCGCTCCGGCGCCGCGCGACGCAGAGAGGGCGTCCTTCGGTCCGTCGCCGGCGAGGTGCGACGCAGTGAGGGCGTCCCTCGCTCCGGCGTGGCCCTCCCGGCGCGGCGCCCGTCAGCCGAACAGGCCGCCGATCCCGCCGCCGTCGTCGTCGCCGCCGTCGCCGCCGTCATCGGCGCCCGTGCCGTCGTTCGCGGCACCGCCGCCTTGCGCGCCGCCCTGGGCCCCGCCTGCGGCGCCCCCGGTCCCGGTCGCCCCGTTCCCGGCGGCGCCGGACGGCGGTGCTCCCGACGAGGGGGTGGAACCCGCGCGGACGACGTCGACGGTGACGGTGCTGCCGCGCGGCACCGAGGTGCCGACGCCCGGGCGCAGCGCGACGACGGTGCCCGCGGCCCCGCCGCCGTCGACCTCCTGGAACGAGACCTCCAGGCCCACGCCCTCGAGCGTGGCCTCCGCCGAGTCGCGCGAGCGCCCCGTCACGTCGGGGACCTGGAGGGTCGCGCGCCGCTGCCCGACGGTCAGCTCGATCGCACCGCCGGGCGGGCGCAGCGAGCCGGGCACCGGGTCCTGGCCGACGACCTGGCCGACCTCGGTCGGGTCGCTGGTCTCGCGCAGCTTCGGGACGGGGGTGAGCACGAGGCCCGCGCCCTCCGCGGCGATCCGCGCGGCCTCCGGGCTGCGCCCGACGAGCAGCGGGACCTGGATCAGTCCGGGGCCGCGGCCGATGCGCAGCGTCACCGGCGACTCCTCGTCGACCGACGCGCCCACGTCGGGCGTCACCGAGAGGACGTGGTCCTGCTGCTCGGGGGCCGAGGGCACGGGGACGACGAGCGGCGAGAGGCCGGCGTCGGTGACCGCGCGGACCGCGTCGTCGCGGGTGAGGCCCACGAGCTGCGGGACCTCGCTGTCGCCGCCGGCCAGGAGCCCCCAGCCGCCGAGACCGAGCACCGCGACGAGCCCGAGGGCGATCACCGCGAGGCGCCGTCGCGGACGGGTGCGCGTGGCCGCGGCGTGGGCGCCGGTCCGGGTCCCGCGGGCGATCTCCGGGGTCAGACGGGTCTCGGCGGTGCTGCTGACGTCGTCGACGTCCACGACCCGCTGCGACCCGGTGAGCCCGCGCCAGGAGCGCCGGCCCGGGTCGGTCGGCTCCTCCTCCTCGCCGCTGACCCGCTCGTGCTCGGCGAGGATCGCCGGTGCGTCGGGGCGCTCGCCGGCGAGGACGCGCAAGAGGTCCGCGCGCATCTCGGCCGCGGTCGCGTACCGGTTCTCGGGGTTCTTGGCCATCGCCTGGCGGACGACGGCCTCGAGCTCGCTCGAGATCGCCACACCGGGCGGGGCGAGGGTCTCGAGCAGCGGCGGGTCCTCCCGCACGTGCTGGTAGACGATCGCGACCGGGCTGTCGCCGGTGAACGGGGGCTCGCCGGTGAGGAGCTCGAAGAGCACGCAGCCCGCGGCGTAGACGTCGGCCCGTGCGTCGACCTCCTGGCCGAGGCCCTGCTCGGGCGAGAGGTACTGGGCCGTGCCGATGACCATGTCGCCCGTCAGCGCGGGCCCGGTCTCGGTGAGGGCGCGGGCGATGCCGAAGTCCATCACCTTCACCACGTCGCCCGGGGTGATCATGATGTTGGCGGGCTTGACGTCACGGTGCACCACACCGTGCTCGTGGCTGTAGCCCAGGGCCGCGCAGACGTCGGCCATCACCGCGCACGCGCGCTCGGGCGGCATCGGCCCGTGGGCGCGCAGGATGTCGCGCAGCGTCGAACCGCTGACGTACTCCATGACGATGAACGGCAGCCCGACCTGCTCGGTGGGCACCTCACCGGTGTCGTAGACCGCGACGATCCCGGGGTGGTTCAGGCCCGCGACGTTCTGGGCCTCGCGCTCGAAGCGCAGCCGGAACGACGGGTCGCGGGCGAGGTCGGCGCGCAGGACCTTGACCGCGACCTCGCGGCCGAGACGCACGTCGAGACCCGCGTGCACGTCGGCCATGCCGCCGCGTCCCAGGGACGGCCCGAGCTGGTAGCGGCCCGCCACCACCGTCGCCTGCGACATGCGCTCCCCGAGCCTCCGCTCCTGACGAACCCCGCTGCGGCCGGACGGCCGACGGATGCCACGGCGCCCCCCGGCACCGTGTCGCGCGTCAGCATCACCCGGACGGGTCCAACGTGCCGGGAGCGGGTGGGGAACGGCGGGTCGCCCCTTCGGCGCGCGAGTTCGTCCGTTCGTCGGTCGCCGTGACGCCGGATGGGGTCAGCTCCCGCAGTCGCAACAGCTGCAGCAGCTATCGCCGTCGGCACAGCAGTCGCAGCAGTCGCAGCCGCACGAGGAGCAGTCGATGCAGGTGGGGCAGGGGCTCGACCGCGGCTGACCGCTCCACGGCCCGGTGAACTCCTCGGAGCAGCAGATCTGTCCGGCGCAGCAGACGCCGACCGCGGCGGCGCAGCCGGCGAAGAACCCGCGCGGCGGACGGACCGGTGGCCTGTCGCCGGGCTGCGGCGGTTGGTCGGTGGACGGCTGCTCCGACCGGCCGATCGTGCGGTCCAACGCCCGGTCGGTCTCGTGGACCAGGAGGCGGTGCGCGAGCCGGGCGTCGGGACCGCCGCACAGCTCCAGGTCCGGCAGGGTGGCCGCGAGCGTCGCGACCTGCCGGCGCGCGAGCGCCCGCGTGGCCCCGACGCCGGCGCCGGTCGCGTCGACGGGGTTCCAGCGGCCGTCGCGGCGGTCGTCGTCGAGGTCGTCGAGCGCGTCGAGCAGGTGCGCGAGCCGGCCGAACGCGGCGCCGGCGGTGTGCAGCGACGCGGCGTTGACGGGACGCCCGGCGAGCACCGCGGTGTGGGCGAAGGTGGCGGCGACCGCGTCGGCGGTCGGGGCGGTCGCGTCCTCGAGGGTGACCGCGCCGCCGCCGTGCTCGACGGCGTACTGGCGGGACGGCACGGCGAGCAGCGCCGACGGGTCGAACCCGGCCGGCGCCGTGGCCCGGGCGCGGTCGCTCCACCGGGACGCCACCCGTCGGCCCGCCGCGGCGACCGGACCGTGGCGGAAGGCGCCCTGGCCGTCGTCGACGTGGTCGGCGAGGTGCCCGGCCGCGAGCAGCAGCGCCGCGTGCGCGGCGAGCTGGGCGGCGTCGCCGGACACGACCGTCGCGGTCCGCATCCCGCGCGCCGGACACGGACCGGCGCGGCGCGTCGTCGGGTCGACGGCGGTCTGCGCGGCGGTCAGCACCGAGACGAGCAGGGCGTCGACGTTCGTGGCGGTGCGGGCGAGCTGGCCGTGGCCGTCCCGCAGCGCGAGACAGGTGCCGCAGAGGTGGCCCATCCAGCGTCGGTGGAGGTCCGCCGGGAGGTGGTGGCGGCAGGGCCGCACGATGCCGAGCACTGCGGGAACGGTAGTGGTCGCAACGATGTCGATCACGATGCCGTTCGGCAGGTGGCGCACAACCGTTCGTCGCAATCGCGGTGCTCGGGGCTGTGGTGAATCCGTGAGCCCGGGAGGGTTCCCCCGACCGCGTCACGCCCGTTGTCGGGGTGGACGTGAACGCGACGAACCGGGTGGAGGACATCGTGAACGTGAACAGCAGGACGCGTCTGGTCGCGGCCCCGGTGCTGCTGGGGGCGCTGGGTCTCGGGATTCTCGGCGGATGTGCGCAGAACGCGGCGCAGCAGGGGCCGCCGCCCGCCCAGCCCAGTGCCGCGGGCCAGGCCGGCGCTCCGGGTCAGGCGGGGGCGCCGGGTCAGCCCGGGGCGCCGGGTCAGGCCGGGGCTCCGGGTCAGGCGGGAGCGCCGGGTCAACCGGGCGCCGAGGGGCAGCCGGGTGCGGGCGGTGAGGCCGGTGCCGGCGGTGCCGGTGGTGCGGGTGGTGCCGGTGGTGCCGGCGGTGCCGGGGCCGACGGCTCGGGCAGCGGCTCGGGCTCGGGCAGCGGCTCGGGCTCGGGCAGTGGCTCCGGTGGTGGCGCCAGCCAGACGCCGTCCGGCGGCGTCGAGACCGGCGGCGGCTCGACCTCGGGCATCGAGCACGCGGGCATGATCGGCGCCGGTGCGCTCGCCCTCGCGGGTGCGGGCGCGCTCGGTGCGGCGGCGGCCCGTCGCCGCCGCCAGGAGAGCTGATCACGCGCGGACAGGGAACGACGGCGGCGACCCCGCACACCACGCGGTGTGCGGGGTCGCTGTCTGCGTAGCCTCGGCGCGGCGGGAGGAGGGCCGGTGGACGCCGCACCCGACGACGGCTCCGGAGATCAGGAGCGCGTGACGCACGCGGCGGGCGCCGCGGAGGTGGATGACGCGCTCGTGATCTCCAAGGACTCCGGCGGTGAGTCCGGCGGCGGGTCCGTGTCCGGAGATCAGGGGCGCGTGATGCACGCGGCGGGCGCCGCGGAGGTGGATGACGCGCTCGTGATCTCCGACGCCGACGCCGACGCCGACGCCGCCTCCTCCGACGCCTCCTCCGCCTCCGACGCCGCCTCCTCCTCCGACGCCGCCGACGATCCGGCCGCGCCCGTCCCCGACCTGGCCGCGCCCGCGCCGACACCCGCACCCGCCCCCGACCGGGCGCGGCGGATGCTGGTCGTCGGTGCGGCGCTGCTCGCGGTGCTGGGGGTCGCGCTGGTGGGCTGGGCGCTCGCGCACCAGACCGGTCCGCCGCCCGCACCCGTCGCCACCGCGGCCGGCGCCGCCGGACCGCCGCCCCCGCCGTCGCTGGCGTCCCCGCCGCCGGGGCGGGCGGCCGAGCCCGCGGAGGCGCTCGGGTCGTCGTCGCCTCCGGTGACGCTGACCGTGCCCGCGATCCGCGTGGCGTCGCCGGTCGACCAGGTCGGGCTGAACCCGGACCGCACGATGGAGGTGCCCGCCGAGGGCTCGCCCGGCTACGACCACGCCGCGTGGTTCCGCTACTCCGTGGCCCCGGGCCGTCAGGGGCCGTCGGTGATCATCGGGCACGTGGACTCCGCCGCGAACGGGCCCTCGGTGTTCTACGAGATCGGGCGCCTGCGCCCCGGCGACCGCGCCGAGGTCGCCCGCGCCGACGGCGCGTCGGTCACGTTCGAGGTCACCGAGGTCGCCGTCTACCCGAAGGACGCGTTCCCCACCGACCGCGTCTACGGACCGACCCCCGGGCCCGAGCTGCGCCTGATCACCTGCGGCGGGAGCTTCGACCGCAGCGCGGGCTCCTACCGCGACAACACCGTCGTCTACGCCCGCCAGGTGCCGCGGTGAGTCACGCGCTCTGCAGCACCCGGGCGCGGAACTGCATGGCGCGATAGGGCCAGTTGGTCTCGGTGTTCCACTGGCTGATCACGAGCTGGAAGTCGTCGGGCGTCGAGCCGGGCAGGATGTAGCCGCCGTAGGGCTGGGCGACGCGTCCGCAGCCGTGGTCCTCGTCGTGCCACCAGCACCCGGCGATCACGGTGAGGCGCTCGGCGGTGTGGAGGTTGGTCGTCGGACCGTCGGGGAGCGGGATCAGGTCGACGCGGTAGTTCCCGGCGTCGAACGCGCACAGCCACCACTCGCCGTCGACGCGTCGCAGGCACAGCTCCCCGAACGCACCGGGCAGCACGGGGGTGGCGGGCCGGCCCCAGGCCCACGTGCCGTCGGCGAAGCCCCAGCTCTCCCACGCGGCGGCGTCGAGCAGCTTCGCGGCCGGCACCCGGTGCAGGAGCAGGCCCTTGTCGCGCTGGAACCCCGTGGTCAGCGCGTAGACGTAGCCGTCGGGGCCCAGCTCCCAGGTCAGCATCTGGAAGTGCCCGTCGAGGTGGTCGCCGGGCCACCAGGTGTCGGTGGGCTCCCAGGTCACGCCGTTGTCGGTGGAGCGGTGGACCTCGGTCCAGTGCACGGTCCCGAGCTGCTGGCAGACCATGACGTGCAGGTACATCGTGTCGCCGACGGTGATCAGGTCGGTCGGCAGCACGGTGCCGATCTTGAGACCGCCGACCAGGCCCAGGAACCGGCCGCCGACCCGGGAGCCGTGGTGGTACTCGACGACCTGGTCGGCGTAGCCGTGCGTCGGCCCGGCGGACCCGGTCCACGTCAGCCCGGTGCCGTTCGTGACCGAGGACGGGTCGGCGAAGAGGATCACCGGCGAGCGCCATCCCGGACCGCCGACCCCGGCGCGCTCGAAGGTGTCGCCGAAGACCGCGACGAGGCGCCCGTCCGGGGCCAGGGCGGCGGCGCCGAGGTCGGTGCCGCCGACCCCGAACTCGTCGGTGTGGCCCGGCCCGGTCAGATCCCGCAGCTTCGTCACCTCGAGATAGCGCATGCGGAGTTGATACCCGCTCCCGGTGGCCGCACGGAATCGATCCCTCCCACCCGGCGCGTCCCGCCGGCGTAACGAGCTGATCTCGACCGACGACTCCGTGGGCATCCCGCCGTCGGGGCGGGCACCGGGGAGGTCTCGACGTGGGAACCGTGATCGGCACCGTGGCGGTGCTCGTGCTGTTCGCCCTCACGCTCGCGGTCGCGCTGCGCCACCGACCCGACCTCGCGCCCGCACCACGACTCTCGCCGGACCTCGCGGAGACGATCCTGCTCCGCGCCGGCTTCCCCGCGACGGCGCACAACGTGCTCGCCGTCCGCGAGCACCTCGGCACCCTGTTCCTCGAGCAGGGCCGCCGCGACGTCGACCCCGCGCGGTGGGCCGAGGTCGAGGCCGCGTGCGAGGCGGGGCGTCCCGACGTTCACGGCGACATGGGTGCGTGGCCGCAGCACGTGCTCGACCAGATCGCCGCGGCCGGTCGCGGGCCCGACGGCGCCGGCGGCGGCGCGGCCGCCGCGCGGCTCGCCCGGCGCTGCCAGGACGCGCTGCTCGCGAGCGTCGGCACCGGGCGCGGCGTGTTCGGGGGATCGCTGTTCGAGCCGCTCCCGCGGCCGGGCGCCGCCGCGGTCTGACGCGACGCGACCGCCCTCGCCCGTGCCGTCGCCGAAGTCGTCCGACGCGGCGCGACCGGCCGCTGCCACTGACGTCCGACGCGACCACGCAGGTCGCCGTTGCCGTTCGGCGCGGCTCTGGGTGCCTCAGGCGGAGACGCGGTCGTCCAGGTCGCCGCGGCGCTGGGCGGGGATCGTCAGGACGGACGGCGGTGCGGCCTGCGCCGCGGCACGGCAGGCGGCGCGCGTGCGCGAGTCGACGGTGCCCCGGGCGCTCATGGCCACCACCGGCGCGAGCATCCACGCGGCGGAGAGCCCTCCGAGGGCGAGCACCAGCGTCTTCATGATCCCCCCTGTGCCCGCGTTCGGGCGTGATCGCATTGCTCCGACCGGCGGCCGGGTGCGTTGCTCACCGTAGAGCGCCGGCCCGGAACAACACTGAGCCGTACGCGTGACGAGCGCTCAGGTTGCTCTCAGAGTTTTGTGAACTGGCTCACCCGGCGCGAGCGGCGTCAACGCGGCACACTCCGGACGGTCAGCTCTGACCGTTCGTACGCATCGGAGGCCCCGTGACGGCGACCCCACCGGATGGTCGAGCTCCGCTCCGCTCCGGCTCCCGCCCCGTCCGCATCGCCAACTGCGCCGGCTGGCTCTGGGACCGCTTCTCCGGCCTGCGGGACGCGCTCGCGGGCCCCGTCGACGTCGTGACCGGGGACTACCTCGCCGAGCCGACCCTGCGCCAGCTCGCCCTCGAGCGGGCGAAGGACCCGGCCCTCGGGTACGCGCAGAGCTTCCTCGCCCAGTTCACCGACGCGGTCGGGCTGCTCGCCGAGCGGGGAGCCCGGCTCGTGGTCGACGCGGGCGGGCTCAACCCCGCCGGTCTGGCCGACGAGGTCCGCCGGGTGATCGCCGACGCCGGGCTCGGGCTCGTCGTCGCGCACGTCGAGGGCGACGACCTCTCCGCCCGGCTCGACGCCCTCGGCGCGCTCGAGCACCTCGACACCGGCGTCGCGCTCGCCGACTCCGGTCTCGAGCCCACCACCGCCAACGCCTACCTCGGCGGCTGGGGCATCGCGGCCGCGCTCGCCGGCGGCGCCGACGTCGTGATCTGCCCGCGCGTCACCGACGCCTCGCTGACCGTCGGCGCCGCGGCCTGGTGGCACGGCTGGTCACCCGAGGACGTGGGCACCGCGGACCGGGATCGTCTGGCCGGCGCGGTCGCCGCCGCGCACGTCATCGAGTGCGGCCCGCAGGCCACGGGTGGCAACTTCTCCGGCTTCACGACGGTCCCGCGCGTCGACGACCTCGGCTACCCGATCGCCGAGATCGCCGCCGACGGCACCGCTGTGATCACCAAGCACGACAGCGCGGGCGGCACCGTCACCACCGACACCGTCACCGCGCAGCTGCTCTACGAGATCCAGGGCCCGACCTACCTCAACCCCGACGTCACCGTGCACCTCGACGACGTCACGCTGACCGAGGTCGGGCCGGACCGCGTGGAGATCGCCGGCGTGACCGGCTCGCCGCCCCCGCCGACCACGAAGCTCGCGATGACGGCCCCGGGAGGCTACGAGTCGAGCGTCGCGTTCTACGCCACCGGGCTCGACCTCGAAGCGAAGGCCGCCCTGCTGCGCACGCACGTCGAGCGGATCACCGCCGGGCTCGACCTG
Organism: Actinomycetospora sp. NBRC 106375; assembly: GCF_030269665.1. Classification (GTDB taxonomy): domain Bacteria; phylum Actinomycetota; class Actinomycetes; order Mycobacteriales; family Pseudonocardiaceae; genus Actinomycetospora. Next base: position 149,880 of record NZ_BSTS01000008.1, on the reverse strand, counting down.
AGCCTGCTGCGCGTCGACCGCATCGGCACGCCGGTCGAGGACCCGCCCGACCAGTGGGCGGCCGCCCAGCAGATCCTCGTCACGGCCCAGTCGCGGAGGAAGGACCAGGTCGACGCGCGGCGGTTCGTCGCCCCGATGACCGGGCTCTTCCTGCCCGGCTACCCGGGGCTCTACGTCACCCCGCTCAAGGTGTGCGCGCCGGTGGTCGAGTACTGGCCCGCGCTCGTCCCCGTCGACGTCCTCGACCACGTCGTGGTCACCGCCGACGGCGCGCGCACGCCGGTCAAGGACACCCCGGTCCGGGCGCCGGCGAGCGGGCAGCGTCCCTCCGACGAGGCCCCGCCCCCGCGCGATCTGGGGCCGACCCGGCGCGCCCCGCTCGGACTGGTCGCCCACGGGCGCTGCGGGGACAAGGGCGGCAACTCGAACGTCGGGCTGTGGATCCCGGCCGGGGCCGACGAGCGGGCGTGGGAGTGGCTGCGCGCGGTGCTGTCGACCGACCGCCTCCGGGAGCTGTTCGGCGACGCCGCCGGCGTCGAGGTCGAGCGCCACGAGTTCCCGACGCTGCGGGCGGTGCACTTCGTCGTGCACGACGTCCTCGGCAAGGGCGCGTCGTCCAATGGCCGTCCCGACATCGCCGGCAAGGCCGTCGCGGAGTTCCTGCGGGCCCGTCACGTGGAGGTCCCCGAGTGTCTGCTCTGACGACCCGGCTCGCGTCGGCGTGGGCGGACCCCCTGCGCGGGGACGACGGCTTCGATCCCCTCGCCGAGCTGGACGAGGTGCTGGCCCCGCTCGGGCTGTCGGGCGCCGACGCGGGCGGCGCGGTGACGGTCACCGGCGCCGACCCGGTGGTCCCGAGCCCCGTGCGCGTGGGGTCGGCGGCGAGCATCGGGCTGCTGGCGAAGTCGGTCGCCGCCGCGGCGCTGCACCGCGACCGCGGCGGGCCCGGGCAGGACGTGCACGTCGACCTGCGGGCCTCGCCCCACCGCCTCTGCCCGTTCTACGACCGCACCTGGGAACGCCTCGGCGGCTACCCCGTCGCGTCCACCCTGGAGACGGGCAACGTCATGGGGTTCGCGTTCTTCCGGTGCCGCGACGGTCGCTGGGTGATGCCGCAGAACATGTACCCGGGGCTGCGGGAACGAGCTCAGGACCTGCTCGGGGTCCCGCTGACGAAGGCGGCCGTCACCGACGCGATCGCGCGCTGGGACGCCCCCGCGCTGGAGCTCGCCGCCGCCGAGGCGGGGGTGGTGATGCCGATGGTGCGCTCGCTGCCCGAGATGCTGGCCGAGCCGCAGTACACCGACGTGCTGGCCGGGCAGCCGCTCGTCGAGGTCACGAAGATCGCCGACGGCCCGCCCGAACCACTGCCGCCGCTCGGCGCGCAGCCGTTCTCCGGGCTGCGCGCGCTGGGCATGGGGCACGTCATCGCCGGTGCGGGCCTCGGGCGTTCGCTCGCGCTGCACGGCGCCGACGTGCTCAACCTCTGGCGCCCGGGCGAGTCCGAGCACGAGACGACCTACGCGTCGGCGAACGTCGGGATGCGCTCGGCGTGGCTCGACCCCCGCCGCGACCGCGCGGAGCTGTCCGAGCTGCTGGCCGTCGCCGACGTCTTCTTCCACAACCGCCGCCCGGCGTTCCTCGACGAGATCGGGCTGACACCCGGGAAGGCCGCGGTCGAACGCCCCGGCATCGTGGGAGTCTCGGTGTCGCTGCACGGGCTCACCGGGCCCTGGGCGGGACGGCCGGGGTTCGACCAGTCGGCCGGCTCGGTCACCGGGATGATGCTGCTCGAGGGCGGGGGCACCGAGCCCCGGCTGCCGCCGATCCTCGTCGTCAACGACTACATCGTCCCGTGGCTCGCCCAGGCCGGGGTGGTCGCCGCGCTGCGCCGGCGAGCGAGTGAGGGCGGGTCGTACCACGTGCACGTCTCGCTGACCCGCGTCGCGCTGTGGATCCTGTCGCTCGGGATCCTCGACCGGGAGTGGGCCCACGCGACGGCGGGATCGGACGAGCGGCACCGCTACCTCGACCCGGAGACGTTCACCGCCGACACCGGGCTCGGCGCCTACCAGGGCGTCACCGACCAGGTGCACATGTCGGCCACCCCCGGGCGCTACGACCCCGTCCTCGTCGCCCGGGGCTCCTCGGACCGTGCCTGGCTGCCTTCGTGAGCACGTGGCGCCCCGGCAGGGGCGCCAAGTGCTCACGTACACGTAGCGCACACTGACCGGCCGTGCGCGCGGCTCCCCTGATCGTCACCGGCCTGCTGCTCGTCCTCGCCGCCTGCGGGGGAGCGGCGCCGCCACCGCCGCCGGCCGCGCCCACGCCGCAGGCCCGGGAAGCCCGAGCCGCACCCCCGACGTCACCGGCGCCCGTCGTCGTCCTCGACCCCGGGCACAACGGCGGCAACGCGGCGGCGTCGGACGAGATCGCCCGCGAGGTGCCCGACGGGCGCGGCGGCACGAAGCCCTGCAACACCACCGGCACCGACACCGCCGGCGGCTACGCCGAGCACGCCTTCGCCTGGGACGTGGCCGCCCGCGTCACGCGCCTCCTGGAGGCGCACGGTGTGGCCGTGCGCTCGACGCGGCCCGACGACACCGGCGTCGGCCCGTGCGTCGACCGCCGCGCGGAGATCGCGAACGACGCCCGCGCGGCCCTGACCGTCTCCATCCACGCCGACTCGGGGCCCCGCGGCGGGCGGGGTTTCCACGTCGCGCTCTCCGACCCGGCGCTGTCGGCCTCGCAGGGCCCGCCGTCGGCGGCGCTGGGCCGGGCGCTCGTGGCGGGCCTGCAGGCGCAGGGGTTCGAGACCTCGACCTACCGGGGCGAGGACGGTCTCGACCGGCGGCCCGACCTCGCCGGGCTCTCGCTCGCCCGCGTGCCGGCGGCCCTGGTGGAGTGCGCGAACATGGCCGATCCCGCGGACGCGGCGCGCACCGAGGACCCGGCGGGCCGGCAGCGCTACGCCGAGGGCCTGGCGGCCGGGATCCTGCAGGTGCTCAACCGCTGATCAGGCGGCCTGTCCCGGCCGGTTCTGGTGCCACCGCACGACGCGGACGACCACGTCGGCGAGCTCCTCGCGGTCGAGCGTCTCGCGCAACGACTGCGCGGCCTCCAGCGCCTCGAACCCCGCGAACGGGCCGTGCGCATCGACCTCGCCGGTCTGCGGGTCCACGGCGAGCACCACGTACCCGTCGCACTCGTCGACCTCGATCTGCGCCGTGAGCCAGTCGACGCCGGGCGGCGGGTCGTGCACCGGCGCCGCGGCGGCCGGATCGGCGTCCAGGCGCGCGGCGTCCAGGCGGGCGGGATCCCGGTGGGCGGGCTCCCGGCGGGTGGTGTCCCGGCGGGTGGTGTCCCGGCGGGTGGTGTCCCGGCGTGTGGTGTCGCAGTGGGTGGCGTCCGTGCGGGTGCACCGGGGATCGTGGTCCAACGGTCTCTCCTCCACGTCGGCGCGGTGCACCACCGCGCATCCCGGTCCGACCCGCGGCGTCGCTCCGTCGAGGGACGGGCAGCGCGCCGGCGCGGGTCGCTGTCACGAGTGGTGACGTGAGGATGCCCAATATCTGACTCAAGATTTCAACTATTCACCCGGGAGGGTGGAGCGCTCGGCGACGCGAGGGTCGAGCCGCCGCAGAGCGTCACGGGTCGTGTCGGCCTGATCACTCATCGTTGATGCACGCTCACGATCCCATAGATTGTTAGCCGAACTAACGTCTACGGAAGGCTGTCCCGAGTGAGCCGTTACGAGCAGTGGGACATCGTGTCGAGCGTGGGCCTGACCGCCCTCGTGGTGGCGGCCGGGCGGTCCGTCGACACCCACCGTACGGATGCGCTGATCTCCGATCCGTACGCCGAGCGCTTCGTCGACGCCGCCGCGCCGCCCACGCCGCTGCCCACCCGGCCCGTGGCGCCGCGCGACGACTCCGAGGACGAGCTCTGGCAGATGATGTCGGGCTACATGGGGGTCCGCACGCGGTTCTTCGACGAGTTCTTCGACGCCGCGGGCGACGCGGGCGTGCGCCAGGCCGTCATCCTCGCGGCGGGCCTCGACGCCCGCGCCCAGCGCCTGGACTGGGCGGACGGCACGACGCTCTCCGAGGTCGACCAGCCGGCGGTACTGACCTTCAAGGACGACGTCCTCGCCGACGACGAGGCGCGGTGCGACCGGCGCCCGATCGCGGTCGACCTGCGCGACGACTGGACCGGCGCGCTCGACGACGCCGGCCTGGACCCGGCCGCCCCGACGGCCTGGCTCGCCGAGGGCCTGCTGCCCTACCTGCCCGCCGAGGCGCAGGATGGGCTGCTCACAGCCGTCGACGAGCGCTCGGCGCCGGGCTCGCGGATCGCGGTCGAGGACTTCACCAACCTCGGCGACCAGCTCTCCGACCCGGGCTTCCGCCGGATCGCGGCGGGGATCGGCGTGGACATGTCCGCCCTGATCCACACCGACCACCGGCCCGACCCCGGCGGAAGCCCGGGTCGGAGAGCGCGGCTGGGCGGTGCGGCGCGACCTCGCGACCGCCGTCGCCGACGGCTGGGGCCGCGAGTTCGACCCGCTGACGCAGCGACTCAACGGGAAGTCGACCTTCCTGACCGCCGAGCGCACCTGACCGGTCCGTCCCGCAGGGTCCGGATCCGCGGTCACGCGGCGTGGCGGTCCCTGTCCCATCCGTTCCCGGCCCCTCCGGTCCGGCGGTTCCCGTGGGCCGGTCGTCCTGCCTAGGGTCGATGGCTGCCCACGACCGCCACACGGGAGGACGGCCATGAGCGACACCCAGCTCCACGTTCCGGAGAACCTGACCTGGTCCGCGGTGACCGGCCGGGTCCGCGACCTGGTGGGCGAGGCCTTCACCGACGACGGGCCCGCCAACCTGGTCGACGGCGAGTGGCGGGCGATCGGCACGCCGTCCGAGCAGATCAGCCCGAACGACGGGTCGTCGCTCGGGACCATGCTCAAGGTCGACTCCGCCACCGCCACCGACGCGGTCCAGCGCGCGGCGCAGACCCATCGCGGATGGGCCGGCACGGAGCTCGACGAGCGCCGCCGCAAGGTGGCCGCCTCGCTCGACGCCCTGGAGGGGGCGCGCGACGACCTCGCGCTGCTCCTGGCCTGGGAGATCGGCAAGCCCTGGAAGGCGGCGTGCTCCGACGTCGACCGCTGTATCTCGGGGGTGCGCTGGTACGTCGACGAGATCGAGGGGATGCTCTCCCGCGACGTCGAGGGCGCGCCCGCGAAGCGCGTGGCGCTCGAGGGCCCGGTCTCGAACATCGCGAGCTGGAACTACCCGATGAGCGTGCAGGTGCACGCCGAGCTCGTGCAGCTCCTGGCCGGCAACGGTGTCGTCGCCAAGACCCCCACCCAGGGCGGCTGGATGACGCTGACCGTCGCCCACGCCCTCATGGCCCGGGAGGGCCTGCCGGTCACCCTGCTCTCCGGTGACGGCTCCGAGCTCTCCGACGCGCTCATCCGCTCGCCCGAGATCGGCGCCCTGGCGTTCGTCGGCGGGCGCTCCAACGGCGGCAAGGTCGCCGCCCAGCTCGCCGACACCGGCAAGCGGCACATGCTCGAGCAGGAGGGCCTCAACACCTGGGGCATCTGGGAGTTCTCCGACTGGGACGCGTTCTCGGAGATCCTCAAGAAGGGCTTCGAGTACGCCAAGCAGCGCTGCACCGCCTACCCGCGCTTCGTCGTGCAGCGCAAGCTCGTCGACCAGTTCCTCGCGACGTACCTGCCCGTGCTCGACGGGGTGCAGTTCGGTCACCCGCTCGCGGTGGACTCCTCCTCGGCGGGCGGCACCGACGACCTGCCCGCGCTCGACTACGGCCCGCTGATCTCCGCCGGCAAGGCCGAGGAGCTCGACGAGAGCGTCGCCGAGGCCCTGCGCCACGGCGCGATCCCGCTCTACCGCGGCAGCCGGGAGAACGGCCGGTACCTGGACGGTCAGGACACCTCGGCCTACCACGCGCCGGTGTCGATGCTGGCCCCGCCGGGGGCGTCGCGGCTGATGCACGAGGAGCCGTTCGGCCCGGTCGACTCGATCGTCGTCGTCGACACCGAGGCCGAGCTGCTCGCCCAGATGAACGCCTCCAACGGCGCCCTCGTCGCGAGCATCGCCTCCGACGACACCGACCACGCCGAGCGCCTCGCCGAGCAGGTGCAGGCCTTCAAGGTCGGCATCAACAAGCTGCGCTCGCGCGGCGACAAGGACGAGGCGTTCGGCGGGCGCGGCGAGTCGTGGAAGGGCGCGTTCGTCGGCGGCGAGTACCTCGTGCAGGCCGTCACCGAGGGCCCGCCCGGGGAGAACCTCTTCGGCAACTTCCCCGGGTACCACCGCTACCCCGCGACCTGATCGGGACGGTGGTCCGCACCCGGTAGTGTCCTCCCGGCGCGGCCGCGGGCCCGCTGAGCCGGCTCGCACGGGCCGGTCCGAGTACGCGGTCGGTCGGGAGGGCCGGGGATGGTCCTGCGGAACCGGGTGACGCGGGATGTGCCGCAGGGCGCTTCGCCGGTGGGCGCGTCGGTGCAGATGCCCGAGACGCGCATCGGGCCGGTAGTGGCCCTGCTGCGCCGCCTCGCGCTGGCGCTCGGGGCGCTCACCGCGGCCGCCATGATCGTCTACGTCCAGCGCGACGGCTACATCGACAACAACAACGACGACGGCATCGGGATCATCGACGCCTTCTACTACGCCACGGTGTCGCTCTCGACCACGGGCTACGGCGACGTCGTCCCCGTCAGCGAGACCGCGCGGCTGTGGACGATCCTCGTCATCACCCCGCTGCGCCTGTTGTTCCTCATCGTCCTGGTCGGCACCACGGTCGAGCTGCTGACCGAACGGTCGCGCCAGGCGTTCCGCATCCGACGGTGGAGGTCGCGCGTGCGCAACCACGTGGTGGTCGTGGGCTACGGGACGAAGGGCCAGGCGGCGGTGACCACCCTGCGCGGCGACGGCCAGGACGTGGACCACATCGTCGTCGTCGACACCGACCGCGGGCGCCTCGACGCCGCGTCGGCGCTCGGGCTGGTGACGGTGCGCGGCGACGCCACCCAGTCCTCGGTCCTGCGCACCGCCGGCCTCCCGCACGCGACCGCGCTCGTCGTCGCCACCAACCGTGACGACACGGCGGTGATGGTGACGCTGACCGCCCGCGAGATGGCACCCAAGATCATGATCACGGCGGCGGTCCGCGAGGCGGAGAACGTGCACCTGCTGCGGCAGTCGGGCGCGGACTCGGTGGTCGTGTCCGCCGAGACCGCGGGCCGACTGCTCGGGATGGCGACGACCACGCCCGCCGTCGTGTCCGTCGTCGAGGACCTGATCTCGCCGGAAGCGGGCATGAGCATCGGCGAGCGCCAGGTGACGGAGAGCGAGATCGGCGGCTCCCCGCGCCACCTGCGCGACATCGTGCTCGGCGTCGTGCGCGACGGGCAGGTGCACGCGATCGACGCCCCCGAGGTCGACGCCCTCGAACGCGGCGACCGCCTGCTCTGCGTCCGCCGCGCCGGCCCCGACGAGGGTTAGCGAGGTGTCAGCGAAGTGCCGTCACGGACGCTGAGCGTCCGTATCGGTACTTCGATCACCGCCACGCGTCGTGCCGTGCGACCCCGCTCAGCGTCGGGCGTCGAGGAGCTTCGCGGCGCCGTGGACGTCCGCGAGCTCCGGGTCGAGCGGGCGCCCGTAGCTCTCCGCGAGCTCCGAGGCCGAGCGCCCCGTCACGGTCCACCCCAGCTCGCCGAGGCGCTCCGCGGCGTCCGGACGGTCGTCGGCGAAGAACAGCTCGCGGATGTCGACGCCGAACCGCCGCGACAGCGACGCGAGCCGCGAGTCCTCCCGCCCGAAGTGGTGCACGATGTCGCCGAAGTGCTCGACGGCGAGGTGGCTGCCGGGCGCCGAGAGCTCGCCGATGCGGTCGAACAGGTCGATCTCGGCCTGGGCGGGCAGGTACGGCAGCAGGCCCTCGGCGAGCCACGCCGTCGGCGCGCCCGGGTCGAAGCCGGCCTCGCGTAGCGCGGCGGACCAGTCGTGGCGCAGGTCCACCCGCACCACGACACGCCGGGCGCCCCCGCCGGCGGTGGTGGCCCGCTGCTCGGCGAGCACGTCGTCCTTGAAGTCGAGGACACCGTGCTGGTCCACCTCGTAGACGACGGTGTCCGCGGGCCAGTCCAGGCGCTGGGCGCGGGTGTCCAGGCCGGCGGCGAGCAGCACGACCTGGCGCACGCCGTCGGCGGTGGCCGCGGTCAGGGCGTCGTCGAAGAAGCGCGACCGCACCCCGATGTACGCCGACTGCTCCTGCCAGTCCGCCTCGGTGGCACCGTCGTCCTGCGCGGCGCCGTTCTCCGCCGCCATCGCCCGGGCGTCCTCGGGGCCCTTGGGCAGCCGGATCTCGCCGGCCGCGGCGTCGACGAACGCCTCGGCGTACGGGTCGTGGACGAGGCCGTCGGGGCGATGGGTCTCCATCGCCCGGCCGCTGGCCACGCCCAGGGCGGTGACGCCCACGCTCTCGGTGATGCCCCACTGGTCGTCCTCGGTGCGCATGCGCCCGGGGTTCCCCGATCGTTGCGCAGGCTAACGACCAGTCTGGGCTCAACGGTGCACCGAAAGCAGACAACCGGGGCAATCCGCCTGCTCCGCACGCAGGCCGGGCACGACCTGCTCGACGGCCGCGCCGCAGCGTGCCCGCAGGCCAGAGGGGTCGCCGAGCTCGCCGGAGGTCACGTCGACGACATGGCGGTGACGGTCCTCACGCCCGGCCGCGACGAGCACGAGCGTGCCGTCCGGGGACGGGTCGCCGGGCGTCGGTCGGCGCGGGTCGTCCGGTGACGGGCGCGGCCGGTCTCCCAGCGGCGGGGGCGGTGTCGACGACGGCATGGGGTCCATGCCGGTGCTCGGGCGCCCGGTGGGGCGGGCGTCGGGGTGGCCGGGGTCGGGGACGGTCACGGCGTCCCTCCTCTCGTGCCGGCGTGGCCCGTCCACCGTAGGTGCCGCGCGCCGACCTGTCGGCCCGTGTTCGCGGCGCGCGGACGGAGTCGGCCGTGCGGTTACTGGCTGGTATTCCTCGCCTGGTGAGGGATACCAGCCAGTAACCCGGCCCGGGCCGGGAGTCGGGTGCGGAGCCGGGTAGCGGGACCGGGTGCCGGGGCCGGGTAGCGGGGCCGGGTAGCGGGGCCGGGTAGCGGGGCCGGCCGGCGGCGCCGGGTTCGTCGCCACGGCCCGAGGGCGGCCACCGGCGCTCAGTCGTCGAGATCCACCGGCACCACGGCGCCGTCCGGCTGGTGCACCGCGGCGGCGGCGACCAGGTCGGCCGCGTCGGGGATCGCGTGCTCGACCGACACCTCCGCGATCGTGCGGTCGCGCGGCCAGTCCCCGAGCGGCCGGGCGGTGTGCGGACCGCGCGGCGGCGGCGTGATGAGCGTCGCGCCCATGTTGATCGGCGAGAGGCGCACCGCGGCGCCGTGACGGTCCAGCAGCGCGGCGGTGTCGAGCTCGAGCACCAGGTGGGCGCGGTCGCGGTACGCGCGGGCCGCGAGCAGCCCGGCCACGCGCCGGCGGGTCGGCCAGAGGTACACGCGGTCGTTGAGCATGCGGTAGAAGGCGCCGATCTCCATGCCCTCGAGGCACCGGGCGAGCTGACCGTCGTGCAGGACGCCGTTGTCCCGCAGGACCACGGGGTCGCGGCCCGGCGCGGAGAGCGTTACCGCGACCGGGCGCCGCGCCGACACGAGCTCCGTTGCCGCGCCGAACCGCTCCACGAGGGCCGCGGCGCTCGCCAGGCCGTGCGCGCGGATCGAGGGCCAGGCGCCGGGCTCGGCCATGTGGAACAGCCGCGGGTGGCGGGCGGCGAGCTCGCCGGGGGAGAGGCCGGCGGGGGTCAGGAGCGGCGGCGGGGGAACGGGAGCGCGGTGTCGCCGCCCGATCCGTCGGCGGTCCCGCGCACCGGGCGCCGCGCGGCCGGCAGGTCGCGCAGGCCCTCGAGCACGCGGGCGAGGACCTCCGGGCGCGGGGCGGGCACCGGGCCGACCGCCACGGCCGCCGCGTCCTGCGCGGTGTCGACCGGGTCGAGAACGGGCTCACGATCGGGCGTCACCCTTCCGAGCGTAGGGACAGCGGCCGGGCAGGAGGGGCAGGATCGCCGGCCGGGCGGGGGACGGCGGGCTGGGAGCGACGAGGAGCGTCCGGCCGCCGGAGGCCACTGGTGCGCACGCTGTCACGCTGGGTCGTTCCCGGCGGCCTCACACCGTGCGGCGCGTAACGATGGCCGCTCGCCGTCCGAGGTCCACGGGAGTGAGTCGTCGGCCGGCGGAGGCCGGCGGCCGCGGGACGAGGGTGGTCGGGGAATGAGCCTGGGAAGCATGATCGACCCGGAGCCGGGTCAGGACGAGGACGACCGCGGCCGGCGACGGAACGGCCTGCGGGCGTTCGCGTACGGGATCATCGCGCTGCTGGTGCTCGTGCTCCTCGCCGCGGCCGGCGTCGTCATCGTCACCCAGCAGCTCGGGTCGCAGGTCGGGCGCTACCCGAACGTCTTCGCGAACGTCGACCCGTCGACGCGCCCCGCGGACTCCGGCGGGCAGACCTTCCTGCTGATGGGCACGGACACGCGCTCGCCCGACCCCACGACCGGCACCGACGCCGCGCCCGACGCCGTGTTCGGCTCGCAGCGCAGTGACGTGATCATGGTGGCGACCGTCGCCCAGGACGGGCAGAGCGCCAGCGTCGTCTCGATCCCGCGCGACTCGTACGTCGACATCCCCGGCCGCGGCAAGAACAAGATCAACGCCGCCTACGCGTTCGGCGGGCCCCCGTTGCTGATCCAGACCGTCGAGGGGCTCACGCGCGTGCACATCGACCACTTCGCGGTCATCGACTTCGCCGGCTTCGCGCAGATGACCGACGCGGTCGGCGGCATCGACGTCAACGTCGGCCAGTCCTCCGAGCGCGACGGCGTCGTCGTCCCGGCCGGTCAGCAGCACCTCAACGGCGCCCAGGCGCTGGTCTACGTCCGCGAGCGCTACAACCTGCCCGGCGGCGACCTCGACCGCGTCCGGCGCCAGCAGGCCGCGCTGCGCTCGTTCGTCAGCAAGGCGCTCTCGTCCGGCACGCTGTCCAGCCCGACCAGCGCGTACAGCCTCGTCGACACCGTCACCCAGCACGTCGGCGTCGACGACTCGCTGAGCAACACCGGCCTGGCCGAGCTGGCGTTCAACCTGCGGAACCTGCGGAACTCCAACATCTCGTTCCTGACGACCCCGGTCACCGGGACGGGCATGGAGGGCGACCAGTCGGTGGTCTACCTCGACGAGACGGCCGGGCGGGATCTCTGGTTCGCGGTCAACAACGACCAGGTCCCGCAGTGGGTCGCCGCCCGCCCGCAGGAGCAGCTGTCGAACACCCCGCGCTGAGCGGGTACCCGGCGGATCATGAGCACGGGTCCGTCGTGGGACGTGGTGATCGTCGGCGGGGGCTCGGCGGGCTGCGCGCTCGCCGGGCGCCTGTCCGAGGACCCGCGCCGGCGGGTGCTGCTGCTCGAGGCCGGCGCGGCCGTCGCCGATCCCGCCGGGTTCCCGGCGGAGGTCCGTGACGTCGCGTCGCTCGCCGCGTGCGACCCGGACGGCCCGCACACCTGGGACGTCGGCGTCGACCTCGCGCCGGGCCGGCGCACGCGTGTCGGCCGTGGGCGGTTGCTGGGCGGGTCGAGCGCGGTCAACGGGGCCAACCACGTGCGCGCGACACGGGCGGATCTCGACGCGTGGCCGGGCTGGTCGTACGACGCGACGCTGCCCTACTACATCCGCGGCGAGGACGACCTCGACGTCCGCGGCCCGCTGCACGGCGACGCCGGGCCGGTGCCGGTGGTCCGCCCCGCCGGGGAGCTGCGCGCCACGGTGACCGAGCGGTTCCTCGACGCGGCCGCGCGCGTCGGGGTGCCCGCCGAGCCGGACAAGAACGGCGACGCGCCGCCCGGGGCCGGCCTCGTGCCCGCCAACGTGCGCCGCGGGGTGCGGGTGAACGCGGCGCTGGCGTACGTGCTGCCGCACCTCGCGCGCCCGAACCTCACGGTGCGCGGCGACGTCACCGTCGCCCGCGTGCTGCTCGACGGCGACCGTGCCGTCGGCGTGGTGACCGCCGACGGCGAGCGCGTCGACGCCGGCGAGGTGGTGCTCGCGGCGGGCGCGGTGTTCTCGCCGCAGCTTCTCGCGCAGTCGGGGATCGGCCCGCCCGACGTCCTGCGCGCGGCGGGGCTGCCCGTGCATCACGAGCTCCCGGCGGTCGGGCGCGGCTACACCGACCACCCGAACGTCTACCTGCCCTTCACCGACACCACCGGTGGCGAGCCCCTGCACCCGGAAGCGCCCGGCGCCCAGGCCGCCGTGCACCTCGACGCCGGCGACGACCCGGCCGGCGACCTCGAGATCCTCCTGTTCGCCCGCCCCTTCGCCTCCGGCGGGCCGTGCCACCTCATGTGCGCGCTGCAGGCGCCGGAGAGCCGCGGGATGCTGACGCCCTCGCCGGAGCTCGGCGGGACCCCCCGGCTCGAGCACCGCTACCTAGAGTCCGGCCGGGACCGGGCGCGGATGCGCGAGGTCGTGCGCCGCGCGGGCGAGATGCTCGCCGCGGGCGGGCTCGCTTTGGGCACCGAGCGGGGCCTCGGCGACCGCGAGCTCGACGCCTGGATCTCGGCGCACCTCGGGACGTCGGCGCACCTGTGCGGCACCGCCCGCCTCGGGGTCGCCGGCGACCCCGACGCCGCCGTCGACCCGGAGCTGCGCGTGCAGGGGCTCGCGGGGCTGCGCGTCGTCGACACCTCGGTGCTGCCGACCGTGCCCCGGCGCGGCCCGGCGGCCACCGCGCTGATGCTCGGCGAACGCGGCGCGGACCTGATCGCGGGCGTCGTCCCAGAGGCGAGCGGGCGGATTTCCTGACGTTGATCGTCAGTGTCCGCGCCTCCGGCGCGGCAGCTCCGCTGCGCTGCGTGCCGCAGGTGGACGCCAGGCTGACGACCCCCGGCGACCTGGAGTGACGCCCGGTTCCGACCTCTTCGTGTCGCCGTGTCGATCTCCGTCACCGGACACGGTCACGGCTACGACACGATGGGGTGGAGCACCGTCACGTCCCGAGTGGTCGCGACGACACTGATCGCGAGAGCCGCTCGAGGTGTTCGAGGAGTCCGCGATGTCGTTCCTGCGCCGCCGTGCCGACGCGCCGTCCGTCACGTCCGCCGCCACCGACGAGCCGCCGACCCCCCGCCCGGCCCGCCCCACCCGCGCCGAGCGCAAGGCCCGCAAGGCCGAGGAGGCCGCGGCCGCCGAGCTCGCCGCCCGCATCGCGCGGGCCCAGCGCCGCCTCGCCCAGGCCACCGGGCCGCTCCCGGTCGTGCCCCAGCGCCGCTCGAGCGACGACGCGGTGCGCACCGACTGACCGGACCCCGTCACCCCGGCGGCGGGCGCATGGAACGCTGCCCGCCGTGCTCCCCCGGAGTCGCCTCGCCGCGATCACCGCCGCCCTGGTGACCGCCCTGCTCCTCGCCGGCTGCGGCGGGACCGACGAGACCGCCGCGCCACCGCCGGCCTTCGACCCGCCGACCGGGTTCGCCGCCCCCACCGGCAGCCTCTTCGGCGGCTCCACCGGTCAGGTGTTCGGGCGCGACGCCGACGACCTGCCCGCCGCCCTCGTCGGCACCGCGGTCTGGGGCACCGACGGCGGGCGTGTGCTGCGCGTCGACTCCACCGGCGCGGCGCTCCCCGGACCCGCGGCGCCGCCGGGGGCGTGGGCGGCGGGCCGCCCGGTCGCCACCGCCGACGGCGGCGTCCTCGTCGGGGCCGCGACCACGATCCCCGGGTCCGGCACCACCCCGCCCGGTCTGTCGGTGGACCTCCTCGCGTTCGACGCGGCCACCGGTGCCCTCCGGTGGGACGCGCCGACCGTGCTGCCGTGGTCGGACCGCCCGCCCGCCGTCGCGCTGCGCGTCGCCGGGGTGGTCGCCGGGGTCGCCGTGCTCACCGCGAGCACCGATACCCAGCGGACCGCGCTCGGGGTCGACCTCACCTCCCGGCGGGTGCTGTGGACCGCGGACGGCGTCGGCGCCGACGCCGTGCTCGCCGACGGACCGGCCGGGGGCACCGCGCTCGGCGTCGCCACGGCGCCGAGCCAGAGCGGCACCTACGCCGACTCGACGGTCGTCGGGCTCGACGCGGTCACCGGCCTGCGGCGCTTCGACGGCGAGACCCTGACCGCACCGCGGATCACGTCCGCCGGGCCGGGCCTCGCCGTCGTCTCCGGTCGCACGTCCGCGACGACGCTCTCCGCCCCCGCGGCCACCCTGCGGTTCGTCGACGCGCGGGGGGCGACGGTGCGCACCGTCGACGTCGGCCGCTCCTACACCCCGCCGCGATGCGTGTGGGACGAGGCGGCCACGACCGTCTGCGGCGGCGACACCCGCGTGTTCGCCGTCGACGCGACCACCGCGGCGCCCTTGTGGGAGCTGCCCGACCCGGCCGCCAACCGCATCGCCCCGCGCCTGACGACGGCGTGGCACGGCGCGGTCTACGGCACCACGGTGAACGGGCCGCTCGTGCTGGACGCGCGCACCGGCGGCGACCGCGACACCCGCCCCGGCGCCGCGCCGATCCTGGTCAACGCCTACCTCGGGCTCGGGGCGGAGGCCGGCGGCGTCGCGGGCTTCGGCGGCGGCGCGTCGATCACGCCGGCGATCCGCTGAGGGTCGGCCCCCGGGAAGCGGGTAGCCCCGGGGATGGGTGACTACGAGCACACGACCGACGTCCGGCGCACGCCCGAGGACGTCTTCGACTACCTCGCCGACGTCTCGCACCTCCCCGAGTACTTCAGCGGCCTGGAGAAGGCGTGGAGCACGGGCCCGGAGGACGTCGCGGTGGTCGCGAACGTCGAGGGCGAGCGGTACGAGGGCACCGCCTGGATGCACGCCGACCAGGACGCCAGGAGCCTGCGGTGGGGCGCCGAGCGCTCCAGCGGCTACCACGGCGAGCTGTTCGTGACCGGGATCGGCGACGAGGACTCACGCGTCACCGTCACGCTGCACACCGAGCACGCCGACGGCCCGGCGATCCGCGCGGGCCTCGAGCAGACCCTCGCCGACCTCAAGCGGATCCTCGACGGCTCCGGCACGGAGCGGGTCGGCTGAGCCGTCCGGGTGGCCCGGGTCGCTGAATCGGTCGACGTGGCGAGGGTCACCCCGCTCTGGCATCGTGGGTCGTTCCCGATCCGAGGGAGCGGAGAGCCCGTGCGCATCCCGTTCATCCGTCGTCGACCCACCACCACGCCCCCCACCACCACTCCCGGCACCGTCCGTCGCGACGTGCCGGCCCCCGACGTCATGGCCGGGATGGAGTACCTCGACACCCCCGCCCGCGAGCCCGTCCGCCCGCCGGCGCCCGAGGTCTCCGTGTGCGGGATCGACCCCCAGGTACCGGGCAGCCCGTCGGTGCCGCGGCTGCACGTCGTCGTCGACGACGACGTGCGCCCGGACACGGTCGAGCAGCTGCTCGCGCTGGCGGGGGGCGACGGGACCGAGGGCGGCGAGGCCGGCGAGGGAGGCGACGGCGGGGTGCGGGTGCGTCGGCTGACCGTCGACGTGCGCGGCCTGCGCGACGTGCTCGAGAGCCGCGGCGGCTGGAACCTGCTCGCCGCGCTGGTGCGCGAGCCGTCCGACCGCGTCACCAACGCCGTCTTCCGCGCCGCGATGTCCCAGCCCGCCCCGGACGGCACCGGTGCGGTGCTCGAGGCGGGCGACGTCGACGTCGAGGTGTGCGTCGTGGGGGAGGGCGACACCGTGGCCGGCCGGTGCCGGCGCGAGCTCGGGCGCGGGCGGCTCTCGCTGACGCCGTTCCTCGCCACGTCGGAGCGTCTGACCCGCCGCCTGGCCGAGGCGCTGGCCCGTCCCCGTGACCGCGGGATGCGGCGCTCGTTCGAGCACGCGCTCGCCGACGTGCTCGGGGACGCCGACCTCGGCACCGTACTGGGCCGCCACGGTGCCGCGCCCTACTGCTCCGTGCCCGGCACGTGGGCGACGCCGCCCACGGCCGCGACCCCCGCGCCGCGCCGTGCCGACCTCACCGAGCAGGTCCCGGCGGCCGCGTCGCTGGAGGAGGCGGAGCCGGTCTCGGCCCGGTAGGCGGCCGTCAGGTCGTGTGGACGATCAGCACGTCGGTCGGCGAGCGGCGCGAGACCTCGGCGGGAACCGATCCGAGCAGGCGGCCCGCGAAGCTGGCGAGGCCCTTGTTGCCGACCACGACGAGGTCGGCATGGTGCAGCTCGACCTTGTCGCAGATCGCGTGCACCGGCTCGCCCTCGACGGCGACCGTGTCGACCTTCTCGGCGCCGGCCCGCTGGGCGACGTCGCGCGCGTCGCGCAGCGTCTCCTCGGCGGGGTTGGAGCCGATGATCTTGTACGCCTCGTCGCCGAGCGCGCGTTCCGCCTCGGCCTGGTCGCGGGCACCGGACCCGCGTGCCCGCTCGTAGGCGCACACGATGAGGAGCTTGGCGCCGGCGTCGGCGGCGATCTGTGCGGCCCGGGTCACCGCGGAGGTGGCCGAGGTCGACCCGTCCGTGCCCACGGCCACGAGCTGGTAGTCACCCACGGCGGCACCCTAGGGGGCTCCGGCGCGGGATCGGCGTCAGGGTGGACGCGGCGCGGCGGGGAAGTCACCCGACGGGGCGCCGAGCCGCGGAAGCGGACGGAACGGCACGTTCCGGGTGACTCAGGTCACGGTGAGGTCACGATGTCCGCGTGTCGTCACGACGGGGCCTCGCGGCGGTAACGACCCCGGTCGGCGTGCTCGATGAGTGTCCGACGGCACACCGGACGGACGGGGCGGGCACATGGGGCGAGCGGACGTGTCGGTGCGGCATCGGGGTCTCGTGCGCGGCCTGGCGTCGGGGGCGCTGGTGATCGGCGCGCTGCTGGCCGGCGCGCCGGTGGCGCTCGCCGCCGACCCCGTCCCGGCGCCGGCGCCCTACGGCGGCGCGCTGGACGCCCCCGACCCCGGTTCCTCCTTCGACGAGGAGCAGATGCTGGAGGTCGGGATGCTCGGCCTCGGGACGATCAACGGGCTGGCCGTGGCGGGCGTCGTGATCATGAGCCGGTTCCGCGGCAGCTCGGCCCAGGAGACGCGCCGGGCCCTCATGGCGCGCACCTCGGCCGGGGTGCCGTCCGGGCCCCGCCGGCCGCGGTTCGCGCCGGTCGGGCCGGTTGCGGTGCCCCACCGTCATCGGGACGGCCGCTGACGCCGGGAGGACCCCGGCGGCCGGACGGCGCAATCGGGGGAGCCCATCGGCGCCTGTTCGTGCTGACCAGCGGCCCCACGGGTGAAGTAGATCCCCCGAACGGGCTGTTCCGTGCGCCGTCCGCAACGCGTCAGGCTGGTCGCGACGATCCCCCGGGTGACCCAGTGTCGCCGTTCAGACGCCCTCGGCGAACCCGGCGGCGATACGCCCCCGCCCGTGAAGGAGCGCCGTTGTCGAGCGACGCCGCGACACCCGCCACTCCCGCGGCCGACGACCGGGTGCCCGAGCCCCGGTCCGGCCCCGGTCCCGTCGCCGTGCCCGACACCACCACCGACGCGACCGGCGCCGCCGACACCCCGGACGACGCCACCACCGACACCCCGGAGAGCACCGACCCGCCCGCGAGCGGGACGGCCACCGGATCCACGGGCGAGCCCACCACCGAGGCGGCCGACGAGGCCGACGAGAGCGATCAGGCCGACGAGGCCGACGAGACGAGTGATGACACGACCATGACCACCGTCGAGAGTGCCGAGGACGCGGAGCCGGTCGTCGCCGTCCCGGCGCAGACCCGCTCCGAGACCGTGCCGCCCGCCGGACCCGCTGCGCCCGCCGCACCGGCCGCGGCCGCCGCACCCGCCGCACCCGCCGCACCCGCCGCACCCGCCGCGACGTCGGGCGGCCGCGGCGAGCCGCCCCACGGTGGACGCCTGGCGGCTCGCATGCGGGAGGCGCGGTCGCGGCTCGAGCCCGAGACCACGGTGATCCCGGAGCCCCGCAGCCCCGACGGCGTGATCCCGCCGGCCGCGTTCACGGGCGGCTCCGCGAAGCCCGCCCGGGACCTCGTGAGCTCGCTCGACGACCTCCACGCCGAGGTCGCGGAGACCGAGGAGAGCCCCGAAGCCCCGGAGCGCCGTGCGCTCGTGCGCGTCCTCGAACTGTCGGCCGCGGGCATCCCCGAGGCGGGCTGGTCGGCCCAGGAGCGGGTCGACGCCGAGACGCTGGCCGGTGCCGCCGCGGTCGCGGGCACGCTGCTCGCCTCGGCGGAGGCGGTCCTGGAGCGACTCGACGCGGACGGCCGCGCGGCGTCGGCGGTCGAGGTCGACGCCGTCGTCACCGCCCTGCGGGTGGCCCGCATGGTGCTGGACCTGGAGTCGTTCGCCCGTCACGGTCTCTGACCCGGCGCGCCTGCCCGCCCGCCTCCGTGGGGTGAACGGGCAGGTCAACCGAGTCGACGGCTCGCGCGGCGGCTCGGGGACTGCGACGATCGGCGGTATGGACGGTCGGGGAGACGGTGCGCCGCGTCGTTTCCGCCTCCTGTTCGTGTGCACGGGCAACCTCTGCCGGTCGCCGTTCGCCCGCTTCCACACGCGTGCACTGCTCGACATGCGCCTCGGCCCGCGCTGGGCGTCGTGGTTCGACGTGGCCAGCGGGGGCACCGGCGCGGTCGTGGGCGCGGAGATGCACCCGATGTCGCGCGCCCAGCTCGGGCCGCTCGCCATGCATCCCGACGTGGCCGCCTTCCGCGCCCGCCAGCTGCCGGCGCGGGACGTCGAGCTGGCCGACCTCGTGCTCACCGTGAGCCGCTCGCACCGCTCCGCCGTCCTCGAGCTCGAGCCCCGCGCGCTGCGCAGCACGTTCACGATGCGAGAGTTCGCCCGGCTGCTCGAGGGCCTGGACCCCGCCGACCACGCCGCGCTGCCCCCCGACCCCCGCGAGCGCGCCCACGCACTCGTCGCGGCCGCGCTCGCCCAGCGCGGGCAGGGCGCGCCGGTCGACCCCGAGGACGACGCGATCCCCGACCCCATCCAGGGCGGCGTCGAGGAGCACGCCGAGGCCGCGCGCCGCATCCACGCCGCCGTGCGGCCCCTCGTCGACGCGATCGGTGCCGCCGTCCCGTGGCCCGGCCGGCGGCCGCCGCCGCGTCCCACCGGCCCGTTCGTGCCACCGGGTCCCCCCGGGTCGTCCGGCCCGCCGCGGCCGCCCGGTCCCGCCGGTCCCGCCGGGCCCGCCGGGCCCGCCGGGCCCGCCGGTCCTCCGTCGGGCGGCCCCCTCCCGCCACCCGGGGTCCGGCCGCCGGGGATGCCGCCCCCCGGGTCGCCCACCGGGTCGCCCCCTGGGCCGCCCTCCGGACCGCGGCCCGCGGTCGCCGGCGGTCCCGTACCGCCCGGCGCCGCGCCCGTCCGCGACGGCTCCGTACCGCCGGGGGTTCCGCCCGCCGCCTCCGGTGCCTCCCCGGCACCCGCGGCACCCGCGGCACCCGCGGCACCCGCGGCATCCGCGGCACACGCCTCACCGCCCCTCGGCGTCACCGGGCCGACCGGCGGCACCACGGGACGGCACGGCATGCCCGGCGGGACGATGCCGGGGTCAGCAGTGCCGCCGCCGCTCCCGTCGTCCGGGCCGACGGTTCCAGGCCCGCCCGGCCACCTCCCGCCGCTCCGCGGGGGCGACCACCAGGACGGCGGCGACCACCACGACGACGTCGACGACGTCGACGACGGGGCCTTCGACGGGGCCTTCGACGTCCGCTACGACCCGACCGCGGACGAAGGCGAGCCGTCCGGCGTGCCCGCGGGCCGCGCGGCCTCCACGCCGCGCGCCGGACGCTGATCAGGCGAGCCGCGGGTCAGGGCGAGCAGGGGTGGTCCGCCGACCGGGGCAGGGAGAAGGCGCGGCGCACCCGGGTGCGGGCCGCCGTCGCGCTCGGTCCCGACGTCAGCAGCGGACGCCACACCGACCACGCGTCGGCCTCGCCGTCGGTGGCGGGCCGCCCGTCGGCGGCGCGGTCGACCAGCTCCCGGCACGGGGCGACGGCGCCGGACGGACGCACCACGCACACGCGCAGGCGCTCCTGCCCGGCCGTGACGTGCAGTCCCGCGCGCGGCGACCGGCCGAGATCGAGGCCGAGCTCGTCGGGCGTGCCGTCGAAGACGACCCGGCGGGTCGACTCGAAACTGAGGCGGCCGTGGCGCAGGCGCAGCACGCCGGGGACGTGGGTGACCTCGCGGACGATCCAGGCGAGCCCGGCGACGTCCTCGGCGGTCGCGTCGGCCGGGGTGATCTCCCGGTCGGCGACCGCTGACGGAGCGTCCGACGATCGGGGCGCCGACCGTGGGGCGGGCACGGCGGCGAGCGTGCCGGAGGCGCTCGGGGCGGCGGAGGCGCCGGAGCGGGGCGGGATGGCCATCGTGACCTCCTCCCGGGTTGTTGCTGTGTTGTGACCTGACCTACACCTAACGCGCGCAGGGCCTCGGGTGTCATGCTCCGGGCGGGCGAGCCGGTGTGGGCATTGGAGTGATGTCGATCCAACGCCGCTGCGTGAACCCCTCCGACCGACCGTGAGGGTGAGCGAGTGCCCTGATCGGCCCGCTCGGTAGTGCCCTCGGTGACCGCGCGGTGGCATGCTGCCGCCCCATGAGCCCAGTGGGTCGGGGGAGATCCGACCCGGCCGGTCGGCCGACCGGCTCGGACCTCGCTCGTGGTCCGGTCGGGTGTCACGGACAGCAGCCATCGGGGTGCGGAACGCCCTCGTCGACGACCGCAGGAGTACAGAGCGTGAGCAACCCCGACGGTTACCAGCAGCAATCGGGCTTCGGTCCGCCCCCAGGTGGGTATCAACAGCAGTCCGGCTTCGGTGAGGCGTCCGGCGCGGATGCCCCGGGCGGCTACGACCCGGGCCAGTCCGGACAGCCCTCCGGCGCGCCGGGTCAGCAGGGCTACGGCCAGCCCGACCCCGCGGGCCACGGCCAGCAGTACGGCCAGCAGGGCTATGGCCAGTACGGCCAGCAGTACGGCCAGCAGCCCGGCCAGGGTTACGGGCAGCAGGGGTACGGGCAGCAGCCCGGCCAGCCGGCGTACGGGCAACCGGGATACGGCCAGCCCTACGGTCAGCCCGGCTACGGGCAGCCGTACGGCCAGGCGGGGCAGCCGGGGCAGGCGGGGTACGGGCAGCCGCCCGCCTACGGCCAGCAGTACGGCCAGCCGGCCTACGGGCAGCCCGGGTACGGCGCTCCTGGCTACGCCGGGGCAGGCGACCCGACCGACGTCGTCGGCTCCCGCGTCGGGCAGTACATCCTCGACGGGCTGCTGTCGTCGGTGCCCACCATCATCCTGCTCTTCATCGTGGGCGCGATCGCCGGCGCCTCGGCGGGCAGCGAGTCCGGCCTCGCCGCGATCATCCTCGTCGGCTACCTGCTCATCTTCGTCGTCGCGCTCGCCTCGGCGTTCGTCGTCCACGCCTACTGGCCGTCGACCCACCAGGGTCAGACGCCGGCCATGGGCTGGCTCAACCTCCGCATCGTGCGCGAGGAGGACGGCGGCATCCCGAGCCTCGGTCAGTGCGTGGTGCGCTGGTTGCTCTTCATCGTCGACGGACTCGTCGCGGGCCTCGTGGGGCTGATCGTCATGTCGACCTCGCAGCGCCACCAGCGGGTCGGCGACATGGCCGCGAAGACCCTCGTCATCCGCGCCTGAGCCGGCGACGCGCGCTCCCGCCGCGAGGGGCACGCTGCGCAGCTCCGCGAGCACCCGGTGCCTGCCGAACGTGCCCCTCGCGCCGTGGGGCGCCCTCGTCCGGTCCACGCGCGGTGCCGGGTCGAGTGACACCACTGGGCCAGGCGGGCGAAACTGAAATGTTCTGGACGAATCGCGAAACACCCGTCGTCCTCCGAGCGACTTCCGGGCCGTACCTGGGCGCAGGGCCGCGCCCGACGCCACGACCGGCTCGTCCGGACACCCCGGGCACGACCGGCAGCGAGAAGGCGGTTGACGTGAGGACGACACACCCCCAGCAGGGGCGATGCCGGGGAGGACACCGGTGAGCGCACCGGCACGCGGCGGTTACGCCGCCTGGGTCAGTTGGCTGGAGGCCTTCCGGCGGGGCGAGGACCCGCCGACCGAGGGGCTCGGACCGGTCCGCGGGGGCTTCGGCTCCTACGTGGAGGCGCGCCTGCTCGAGCGGCTCTCGACGGCGTTCGCCGACCGGGTCCGCCAGTGGCAGGCGGCTCTGGGCGACCGGATCGTCGCCCAGCCACCCGACGGCCCGGTGGCGGCGTCGGCGATGTTCCAGGACGCGGTGGCGCGGCTCGGGCCGCTGGTGCGGCTGGCGGACTCGCCGCTGATCCCGCGCCCGCTCGCGGTGTCGATGCACGAGATGCTCGGCACGGTGCGCGACGGCGCGCGGTCGGCGCTCGCGGAGGCGTGGCAGCGGGGGCTCGAGGACGAGCACGCGCCGGGCATGCCGGCCCAGCGCCGCGTGGACCCGCCGGTCCGCAGGCCCGGGGCCCCCGCCGGCGCGGTGACCTACCCGCGCCGGACCATCAGCGCGCCGCGCGTGCCGGACCCGAGGATGCGGCAGCACTGACCCGGCAGCACTGACCCGGCGCCCGGGACCGGTTCCGCGCGACCGGTCCCGGGTCAGCCGAGCCCGACGCGGGCGAGGACCCCGCGGTGGTCGCTGCCCGCCACGTCGACGACCTCGACGTCGCGGGCCCGCGGTCCCCCCGAGACCAGCACGTGGTCGATCTGCGCCCCGAACACCGTCGGCAGCGCGGACGGCCAGGTCCCCGTAAGGCCCTCCCCGACGTCGCTCGCCGCGTCCGTGCACCCCGTGGTGGCCTCACGTAGCTCCGCGTGGTCGAGGGT
Source organism: Actinomycetospora sp. NBRC 106375 (assembly GCF_030269665.1). GTDB lineage: Bacteria > Actinomycetota > Actinomycetes > Mycobacteriales > Pseudonocardiaceae > Actinomycetospora. The sequence goes on along the minus strand of NZ_BSTS01000008.1, from coordinate 126,964 downwards.
GGCGTTGAGGTCGCCGGCGACCACCGTCGGCCGGTCGCCCGTGCACCAGCGCGACAGCGCGGCGACGTCGCGGCTCCACGCGTAGGTGTCCCCCGGCTTGGGTGACTGCGGGTGCGTGGCGACCAGGCGCACCGCCCGGCCGTCGACGTCGGGCAGGTCGACGATGAGCGATGGGAACTCGGTGTCGCGGTTCGGCGTGGCCGTCGGGCGCCCGAGACTGCGGCGCACGAAGACGGTCATCGCGCTGTCGTCGCCCGGCGCGTCGGCGGCGAAGGCGCGGTAGCCGCTGACGCCCTGGTCGCCGCCCGACTCGTCGACCAGCGCCTGCTGCAGGCGGTTGCGCAGCGTGCCGCGGGCCTCGGGCAGCACGACGACGTCGGGCGTGCGCGTGCGGATGAGCGCGGCGATGGCCTCCGGGTCCGCGCGGCTGACGTAGGCGCTGGCGGTGAGGACGGTGAGCTCGGGCCCGCCCGTCGCCCCGGCCTCGGCGGATCCCACGGCCCGCGGCGCGACGATGCCCAGCCCGACGACGCCGACGAGCCCGAGCGCCACCGCGGTCGGCCACGCGTGCCGGGCGAGCACCCCGATCAGCACCGCGAAGACGACGAGCCCGGCCGCGAGCTGCGGGCGGAAGGCGATCGTCTGGACGAACGGCGTCCGGTCGTCGATGCCGAGCCGGTCGGAGAACGTGACGACGGCGGCGCCGAGCCCGAGCACCACCGCGGCACCGAGGGCACCGGGCCCGGGAACGCGGACGGAGCGCAGCCGCCCGCGCGGCCGCGGCGGCCGCTCCCGCGGCGGAGCCCCACCGAGCGCCGGTGCCTGCTCCTGCGGAGCCCGGGGCAGGGCCTGGGTCGGACCGGGCAGGCTCCAGCGCCCGTCGGGACCGCCGTCGGGCCCGCGACCGCCCGGCGCGGGCATCCGGCGCGGTGTCCCGGCCGGATCGGGGCGCCCGGGTGGGACCCCAGGGCGACCGGACCCGTGCCCCGGTCCCGGCGTGGGTCCGTACGGCGGTCGCCGCGACGGTCCCTGCCGTGACCCGGGCGGCGGTGATCCGGCCGGCGGTGATCCGGGCGGCGGTCCGGCGGGCCCCCGCGGGGGACCCGGGCGGCCGCCGCCGTGCGGGGGCCGCTCGGGGCCGGACCGGTCGGTCACGCCCGCGTCACGCGCAGGATGACGTCGTCGGACCCGGTGTCGCTGGTCAGGTACAGGGCGCCGTCGGGCCCGAGACGCGCGCCGCGCAGGCGCCCGAACGCGCCGTCGAGCTCGGGCGGGACGCGGACCTCGACGATGCGGTCCTCGTCCGCGCCGGTGCCGGGACGCATGAGGTAGAGCTTCTCGCCCTTGAGCGCGCTCACGGCGAGCATCCCGGCCATGTCGCCCCAGGCGGGTCCGTCGAGAAAGGTCAGGCCACTGATCGCCTCGGTCGGGTCGCCGGAGCTCCAGGCGGCCGGGACCGCGTCCGGGTAGCGGTCGAGGTCGGTCATGGGCACCGACTCGTCGTAGCCGCCGGGGTTCTCGCCGCCCTGGGCGGGGTCCCACCCGTAATTGCGGCCCGGCACGACGACGTTGATCTCGTCGTCGACGTCGGGACCGTGCTCGGCGCTCCACGCGCGCCCCGTCCCCGGCTGGACGGCCACGCCCTGCACGTTGCGGTGGCCGTAGCCGACGATGAGCCGCTCCGCGGCGCTGCCCGACGCGGCGAAGGGGTTGCCCGGGGCGGGCCCGCCCGTGGCCGGGTCGATCCGCAGGACCTTGCCGCCGAGCGAACCGCGGTCCTGGGCGATCGTGGCCCGCGCGGTGTCGCCGGTGCCGACGAGCAGCATCCCGTCCTGGTCGTAGGTGGGCCGGCAGCCCGAGTGGCGTCCCGAGGGGTTGATCGGGAGGCCGCCCACGAGCGGGTCGCGCACGCGGTCGGCGCGCGCGCCGTCGGGCGACAGGCGCCAGGTCACCAGGCGGATGTCGACCGGCCGACCGCCCTCCTGGTGGTCCTGGCAGGTCACGAACGTCCCGGACGTCGCGACGTCCGGCGCGGCGGCGATGCCCAGCAGGCCGCCCTCGCCGCGCGCGTAGACGTCGCCGAGATCGGCCGCGACGGGGGCGACCCGCGCCCCCGGCCCGAGTCCGGTGACCAGCGACAACGTGCCGTCGCGCTGGGTCACGAGGAAGCGGTCGCCGCCGATGAACGCGATGTCCCACGGGTGGTCGAAGCCCGCGGCGACCGTCTCGACACGCAGTCCGGTGCCGGTCGGGGCGGTGGTCGTGGGGGCGGGGGTGGCGGCGCGGGGGCTGCCGCCGGCGCCGGCGCCGGTGCTCGGGGAGGCGGAGGTCCCCTCGGTGCGCTCACCGCACGCGGTGAGGGCCAGCGTCAACAGCGCCGCGAGGGCCAGGAGGGCGCGTGCCGGGCGCTGTCGGGGCTGCCGGCACGGTCGGCTCGGGGTCACGGGGGACGATGATGCCGGGTGCCGCATCCGGTCCCGGTGGGGACCCGTCGCAGGTCACCGGCCGTGATCGCCGCCGAGCCCTCGGTGCGCCGGCGACGGGCCACGGCGTGAACCGACCGTGACGTTGTCCACGAACGAACCGCACGGTACTTTTTCCCACGGCGCCGGGGCGCCCGTGCGATTCCGGGGGGCACGCACGGACGCCGCGGGGCCGGAGGTCGCCGGTGGCGGGGCGCCGGCGCCTCCACCCCCCGCGCCCGGCTCCCGCTGGCCGCCGGTGGCCCGCGTCATCCCGGTGCCCGGCGTCCGCTGTCGGGGTGCGCACGTATCCTGGACTCATCCCCGGTGCGCCCGCTCCTCTCGGCGTGCCCGACGGTCCGTCGAAGGGTCCCTCCGCGTTGTCGCCCGCCGCGCCTGCTGTCGTGCCGCACTCCGCCCCGTCCGCCGCTCCTCTCGGCGACCTCCTCCCGTCGGTGCTCGCCGATCCGGGGCTGCGCGAGGTGGTCACGGCCGCCGGCCGCGACGCCGCGGTCGAGGGCCCCACGGGCCTGCGGCCGTTCCTCGCCGCGGCGCTCGCGGCCGAGCCCGGCGACCCCGCCGACGAGGCCGGCGGCGCGGGTGCCCCGGTCCTCGTCGTCACCGCCACCGAGCGGGAGGCCGAGGAGCTCGCGACCGCCATCGGCGAGCTGCTCGCCGGCGACGCCGTCGCGTACCTGCCGAGCTGGGAGACGCTGCCCCACGAGCGGCTCTCCCCGCGCGCGGACACCGTCGGGCGGCGCGTCGCCGTCCTGCGCCGGCTGGCCCACCCCGAGGCCGACGACACCCCGGACACCCCGCTGCGCGTCGTCGTCACGGCCACGCGGAGCCTCATCCAGCCCGTCGTGCCCGGCCTGGGCGACCTCGAGCCGGTCCGCCTGGTCGAGGGCACCGAGTACGAGCTCGAGGCGCTCACCGAGCGGCTGGTCGACCTCGCGTACGCGCGCGTGGAGATGGTCGAGAAGCGGGGCGAGTTCGCCGTGCGCGGCGGCATCGTCGACCTCTTCCCGCCCACGGCCGCCGCCCCGGTGCGCGTCGAGTTCTGGGGCGACGAGGTCTCCGAGCTGCGCTGTTTCTCCGTCGCCGACCAGCGCTCGCTGCCCGGCGACGGGCCCGACGCCCGGCCCGCCGAGGTCGTCGCCCCGCCGTGCCGCGAGCTGCTGCTCACCCGGCGGGTGCGCGCCCGCGCGGCGGAGCTCGCCGCGGAGCACACCGGCGACAAGGCGCTCGGCGAGCTGCTCACCCGGGTCTCCGAGGGCGTGCCCACCGAGGGCATGGAGTCGCTGATCCCGGCTCTGCTGGACGGCGAGGGCGAGGGCGCCGAGCTCGAGCTGCTGCCCGAGCTCCTGCCCGCCGGCGGCCACGTCCTGATCTGCCACCCCGAGCGCGTGCTCACCCGCGCCGCGGACCTGGTGCGCACCGGCCAGGAGTTCCTCGAGGCCTCCTGGCTCGCCGCCGCCGACGGCACCGACGGGCGCGCCCCCATCGACCTCGGCGCCTCGGCGTACCGCGACCTCGGCGACGTGCGCGCCGTCGCGGCCAAGGCCGGCCGCCCCTGGTGGACGCTCTCGAGCCTCGCGACCGACCCGGACGTGGAGGACGACGCGCACACCCGCGACGGCGCGCGGGTGATCCGTCCCGGGTTCACGGCGGTCGAGTCCTACCGCGGCGACGTGGCCCGCGCGGCCGCCGACCTGCGGGCGCTCGCCGCAGCCGGCGGCGTCGGCGTCCTCGTCGTGCCGGCCGCGGGCACCGCGCAGCGCGCCGCCGAGCAGCTGGGCGAGCACGAGGTCCCGGTCCGGCTCGCCGACGAGGGGCTGCTCGCGGCGCCGGAGCCGGGCGTCGTCACCATCACGCGCGGCTCGCTCGCCGACGGCGTCACCGCGGGCTCGACGTCCCTGGTGATCGTCACCGAGGCCGACCTCACCGGCACCCGCCCGGGCACCGAGGGCACCGTCAAGCGCGCCCCGGTCAAGCGCCGCAACGCGGTCGACCCGCTGACGCTGCAGCCGGGCGACTTCGTGGTCCACGCGCAGCACGGCATCGGCAAGTTCGTCGAGATGACCCAGCGGACCACGGGCACCGGCCCGGCCCGCACCACGCGCGAGTACCTGGTGCTCGAATACGCGTCGTCGAAGCGCGGGCAGGCCTCCGACCGGCTGTTCGTCCCGACCGACCAGCTCGACCAGGTCAGCCGCTACGTCGGCGGCGAGCTGCCGACGCTGAACAAGCTGGGCGGGTCGGACTGGTCGAAGACCAAGTCGAAGGCGCGCAAGGCGGTCCGCGACATCGCCGCGTCGCTGGTGCAGCTCTACGCCGCGCGGCAGGCCGCGCCCGGGCACGCGTTCGCCCAGGACACCCCGTGGCAGCGGGAGATGGAGGACGCGTTCCCCTTCACCGAGACGCCGGACCAGGCGTCGGCGATCGACGAGGTCAAGGCCGACATGGAGAAGGCGGTCCCGATGGACCGCGTGATCTCCGGCGACGTCGGCTACGGCAAGACCGAGATCGCGGTGCGGGCGGCGTTCAAGGCCGTGCAGGACGGCAAGCAGGTCGCGGTGCTCGTGCCCACCACGCTGCTGGCCCAGCAGCACCTGCAGACGTTCACCGACCGGATGCGCAACTTCCCGATCACGGTGAAGGGGCTCTCGCGCTTCACCCCGGGCAAGGAGGCCGACGCGACGGTCCGCGGGCTCGCCGACGGCAGCGTCGACGTCGTCGTCGGCACCCACCGCCTGCTCCAGACCGGCGTGGCCTGGAAGGACCTCGGCCTCGTGGTCATCGACGAGGAGCAGCGCTTCGGCGTCGAGGCCAAGGAGCACATCACGGGGCTGCGGGCGCACGTCGACGTCCTGTCGATGTCCGCGACGCCCATCCCGCGCACTCTGGAGATGAGCCTGGCCGGCATCCGCGAGATGTCGACGATCCTCACCCCGCCCGAGGAGCGGCACCCGACGCTGACCTACGTCGGCGCGTACGACGAGAAGCAGGTCGCCGCCGCCGTCCGGCGCGAGCTGCTGCGCGACGGCCAGGTCTTCTACATCCACAACCGCGTGCAGTCGATCGACGACGCGGCCGCGAAGCTGCGCAGGCTCGTGCCCGAAGCGCGCATCGCCACCGCCCACGGGCAGATGGCCGAGGAGCGCCTCGAGCGCACGGTCAACGAGTTCTGGGAGCGCGAGCACGACGTCCTGGTGTGCACGACGATCGTCGAGAACGGCCTGGACATCTCCAACGCCAACACCCTGGTCGTCGAGCGCGCCGACACCCTCGGGCTCTCCCAGCTCCACCAGCTGCGCGGGCGTGTCGGGCGTGGCCGCGAGCGGGGGTACGCGTACTTCCTCTACCCGGCCGACCAGCCGCTCACCGAGACCGCCCACGACCGCCTCGCCACCGTCGCCCAGCACTCCGAGCTCGGGGCGGGCACGGCCGTGGCGATGAAGGACCTCGAGATCCGCGGCGCCGGCAACATCCTCGGCGCCGAGCAGTCCGGCCACATCGCGGGCGTCGGCTTCGACCTCTACATACGCCTCGTCGGCGAGGCCGTCGAGGCGTTCAAGGCGCACACCGACATCGACGGCGGCGAGGAGCCGCTCGCCGAGGTGCGCGTCGACCTCCCGATCGACGCCCACGTGCCCCACGACTACGTCGACACCGAGCGCCTGCGCCTCGACGTCTACCGCAAGATCGCCGAGGCGGCGGACGCCGACGCGCTCGACGCGGTGCGCGAGGAGCTGGTCGACCGCTACGGCGAGCCGCCGACGCCGGTCACCAACCTGCTGGCGGTCGCGGCGTTCCGCCAGGCGTGCCGGCGGCACGGCATCACCGAGGTCGCGGGGCAGGGCAACCAGATCCGCCTCGCGCCCGTCGAGCTGCCCGAGTCGGCGCAGATGCGCGTCAAGCGCCTGCACCCGCGGGCGCAGTACAAGGCGGCCTCGCGCACCCTGTCGCTTCCTCGGCCCGTCGAGGGGGCGGACGGCAAGGGTCCGGTGCGCATGGGCGCCCCACCCCTGCGCGACCTCGCCCTCCTGGCGTGGTGCGAGCAGCTGTTCGGCCAGCTCTTCCCGGCGCCGGTGGCGGCGGGCTGAGGTCGCACCGGAGATCAGGAGCGCGCTGCGCACCTCCGCCGCGCCGTGGAGGTGCGTGATGCACTCCTGATCATCGCGCCGCTGGTGCGTCGGCCAGGGCGGCCTGCGGGGGTGGGCCGGGCGGGTGAGAAGGTGACGCCGTGGGTCGCCTGTTGCCGCTGGTCGCGTCGGTCGTGGTGGGTCTCCTGGGTCTCGGAGCGCTCGCCGGGTGCGGCACGGGCCCGAGCCAGGTCGGGGCGGCGGCGATCGTCGGCGACCAGGTGATCACCGTCGACCAGATCCAGTCCGGGCTGCGGACCGCCGTGCCCGACCTCCGGATCGCGGTGGACCAGCAGGGCGCCGCGCAGGGCGTCGCCCCCGGGGCGCCGATCCCGCCGCAGCTGCTCGCGCAGGAGTCGCGGCGGCTGGTGACGGTGCGGGTCCTCCACGAGCTGATCGCCGAGCAGTCGCGCCGCGACGGCATCACGGTGACGCCCCAGCAGGTGGACGCCGCGCTGGCGCGGGCCGGCGGGGCGGAGGCCGCGGCCGCGGGCAGCGGCTTCGACCCGGCGACGATCCGCCAGCTCGTCGGCGACCAGATCGCCGCCGGCGAGATCGGCCGGCGGGTGTTCGACCGGCTCCAGGTGACCATCGACTTCACGGCGCTGCCGGACCGCGCGTCGGCCGAGGCGCTCGCCCGGCAGGTCGCCGCCGACCCGTCGCAGGCGCCCCGCCTGTTCGCCGCCGCGTCCGGCGGGCGGGGTGCGAGCGGGCTGACGGTGCGCCCGGGCCAGGACCAGGGCGCGGGCCTGCAGTCGTCGGCGTCGTCGGTGCTGTTCGGGCTCCCCGCGGGCACCGTGTCGATCACGCCGGGCGGGGGTTCGCAGGCGAGCGGCCAGGACCCGGCGCAGGGTCCGTGGACCGTCATCCACGTCAGCAGGCGGGACCTCGATGCCCCGCCGCCGGGGCCGGGCGTGACGGCGGCGGCCGTGGTCGACGAGAACACCATGTTCGGGTTCGGGCTGCGCCAGCTCCAGCCGCTCGCGCTGGAGCTCGGGGTGACGGTCAGCCCCCGCTACGGCGCGTGGGACCCGACCCAGCTCGACGTCGTCGAGAACCCGGCCGCCGCGGGGGTCATCACCCCGGTCCGCAGCCAGACCCCGTGACCGAGCGCGTCACCGTCGATCCGCGCCTCGGCGCGGTCCTGTCCGCCGCGGCCGCGCGCACCGTCGCCGCGGCCGACCAGGTCCGCCTGCACCCGGACCTCCCCGAGGCCGTCGCGGCCGCATTCGCGCGCGACCTGGGGGCCGTGGGCCCCGAGGCGCCGACCGCCGGCGGCACGGTCGTCGAGCTGGTGCCCGGGCACGCCGGGGCGCCGCCCGGGACCGAGCTGCTCGAGGCGGTGCGCGTCATGGACCGGCTGCGCTCGCCGGGCGGGTGCCCGTGGGACGCCGCCCAGACGCCGGAGTCGCTGCTGCGCTACCTCGTCGAGGAGACCTACGAGCTCTACGACGCGGTGGCCGCCGGCGACCGGGACGCGGTGCGGGAGGAGCTCGGCGACGTCCTGCTCCAGGTGCTCTTCCACGCCCGGATCGCCCAGGAGGACCCGGCCGACCCGTTCGGGGTCGACGTCGTCGCGGGTGAGCTGGTGGCCAAGCTCGTGAGCCGCCACCCGCACGTCTTCGGCGACGGGGAGACGATCACCGGAGCCGATGAGCAGCAGGTCCGCTGGGAGGAGCTCAAGGCGGTCGAGAAGCGCCGGGAGTCCGCTCTCGACGGCGTCGCGGCCGCCCAGCCCGGCGCGGCGCTGCTCGGCAAGTACGTGTCCCGCGCGCTGCGGGCCGGGGTGCCGCCCGAGCTGCTGGCCCCGGCCGGCGACGGGATCGCCGGGGACCTGGCCGCGCTGGTCGTCGACGCGGTCCGTGCCGGCGACGACCCGGAGGGTGCGTTGCGGGCGGCGGCCACGGAGCTGTCCGAGCACGTCCGCGGCGCGGAGGCCGCGGCGCGGGCGGCGGGGGAGACCCTGGGACCGGACCGGCCGGAGGCCTGGCGCGCTCACTGGTCGTGAGTGTTGGGCAGCCTCAGCTCCGTCCGATTGATCCGATAGGACCGTTTCTTGCTGGTCAGTGACGGAGAATGCTCGCGCAGAGTGCCACCTCCATCTTGACGCCAGGCAAGGCAAACCTAAGACTCCTGGGCGTTGCGGCGGGGTCGTCCCGCGGGTTCGCGGGAGGGAGTCGACGGTGCTGGCGACGTTCGTCATCGGGCTGCGCGAGGGTCTCGAGGCGGCCCTGATCGTCGGCATCGTCGCGGGGTTCCTCCGCCAGCGGGGCGAGGACCGCGCGCTGCGCCCGATGTGGCTCGGCGTCGCCCTGGCCGTGCTCATCTGTCTCGCCGTCGCCGTCATCCTCCAGGTGGTGGCCGCCGACCTGCCCCAGCAGGAGCAGGAAGGCATGGAGAGCATCATCGGGGTGATCGCCGTCGCGATGATCACCTACATGATCATCTGGATGCGGCGGCACGCCCGCGGCATGCGGCGCGAGCTCGAGGCGGCCGCCGAGTCGGCACTGGCCCGCGGCTCGACGTGGGCCCTGGTGGCCATGGCGTTCCTCGCGGTGCTGCGCGAGGGCTTCGAGACCACGGTGTTCCTGCTCGCGGCCTTCTCGTCGTCGACCTCGCCCGTCGCCGCCGGTGCCGGTGCCCTGCTGGGCATCCTCATCGCGGTGGCCGTCGGCTACGGCATCTACCGCGGCTCGGTGCGCCTCGACCTCGCCCGGTTCTTCACGATCACCGCGGTGTTCCTCGTGCTCGTCGCCGCGGGGCTGCTGGCCAGCGCGGTCCACACCGCCCACGAGGCGACGTGGATCAACTTCGGTCAGGAGCAGATCGCGGACCTGTCCGCGGTCGTCCAGCCCGGCACCCCGATCTCCTCGCTCGTCACCGGCGTCCTCGGGATCCAGCCGCGGCCCACCGTCATCGAGTTCGTGGTCTGGCTCGTCTACCTGGTCCCGATGCTCGTCTACGTGCTCTGGCCCCAGCGCCGCCGCGCCGTGACCCCGGCCGCGGCGACGGCGTCCACCTGACGCTATCCCCTCGATCCCCGCCGTCCACCCAACTCTGTCGATCCCCGACCCCAGCGAGGAACCGTCGTGTCCCGTCTCGCCCGGCCCGTGCTCTGCGTGGGTGCCCTCCTCCTCACCACCGGCATCGTCGCCGCCTGCTCGTCGGGCGGGGGCCAGGAGGGCCCGCCCGAGCAGAAGGTGACGCTGGCCCTGTCCGACCAGGGCTGCGCTCCCCAGCCCGCCCAGGTGCCGGCAGGCCCGGTGACGTTCACCGTCACCAACACCGGCAGCAACGCGGTCACCGAGGGCGAGATCCAGCAGGACAACCGGATCCTCGGGGAGAAGGAGAACGTCACCCCCGGCCTCTCGCAGGACTTCTCGCTGCGCCTCGACCCGGGCACTTACACCGTCTACTGCCCGGGCGCCGCGCAGGACACCGCGACGTTCACCGTCACCGGTGAGGGCGGGCAGGCGCCGGCGCCCACGGACCCCTCGCTGACCACGGCGACCGCCGGGTACCGGCAGTACGTCATCGAGCAGGTCGGCCTGCTGGTGCCGGCGACGAAGCAGTTCACCGACGCCGTCCGGTCCGGCGACGTGGCCCGCGCCCAGCAGCTGTTCGCCCCGGCGCGCTACCACTACGAGACGATCGAGCCGGTCGCGGAGAGCTTCGGCGACCTCGACCCGGCCATCGATCTGCGCGAGCCGGACGTCGAGCCCGGCACCGACTGGACCGGGTTCCACCGCATCGAGAAGTCGCTGTGGACCGCGAACACGACCGCGGGCATGGCGCCGTACGCGGACCGTCTCGACCAGGACATCGCCCGCCTCCAGCAGCTGGTCGGCACCGCGGAGTACCAGCCCGCGCAGATCGCCAACGGCGGCAGCGAGCTGCTCACCGAGGTGTCCACGTCGAAGATCACCGGCGAGGAGGACGCGTTCTCCCACACCGACCTCTCGGACTTCGACGCCAACATCGCCGGCGCCCAGGAGTGCTTCGAGCTGCTCCGCCCCGCCCTGCAGCAGCGTGACCCCGCGCTGGCCCAGCAGCTCCAGGCCCGCTTCACCGGCATCACCGACGCCCTGCAGCCCTACCAGCGTGGCGAGGCCGCACCCGGCGTCCCGGCCTACGTCTCCTACGACACCGTGACCGAGGAGCAGCGCCGCGTGCTCGCCGACCGGGTGAACGCGCTGGCCGAGCCCCTCTCGCAGGTGTCCGGAAAGGTGGCATGACGCTCAACCGACGCGCGCTCCTCGGCCGCGCCGGCCTCCTCGCGGGGGCCGGTGCGGCCGTGGCCGTGTCCGGGGGCGCGCTCGCGGCCTGTGCCCCCGACGCTCCGCCGCCCCCGGCGACGGTCCCGTTCCGCGGGCGGTACCAGGCCGGGATCGAGACCCCGTCGCAGGACCGGCTGGCGTTCGCCGCGTTCGACCTCGAGCCCGGCATGACGCGGGCCGACCTGGTGGCGCTGCTGACGACCTGGAGCGCGGCCGCCGAGGCGATGACGCGCGGGCAGCCGGTGCCGGGCCGCAGCGACGACCAGAACTCGCCGCCGGCCGACACCGGCGAGGCGATGGACCTCGCGCCCGGGAACCTGACCGTGACCCTGGGCTTCGGCCCGTCGCTCTTCGACGCCCGCTTCGGGCTGGCCGACCGTCGCCCGGCCGCCTTCACCACGCTGCCCGCGCTGCCCAACGAGATCCTCGACCCGGCCCGCTCCGGCGGCGACATCGGCGTCCAGGCGTGCTCGGAGGACCCGCAGGTCGCGTTCCACGTCATCCGCAACCTCGCGCGCCTCGGTCGCGGCACCGTCGTCACGCGCTGGACCCAGCTCGGGTTCGGGCGGACGTCCTCGACCTCGACCTCGCAGGTCACCGCCCGCAACCTCATGGGCTTCAAGGACGGCACCCGCAACATCAAGGTCGAGGACGCGGCGGCCATGGGCCGGTCGGTGTGGGTCGACCCCGCCGACGTGCCCGGGCCGGCGTCGTGGATGGCCGGCGGGAGCTACCTCGTGACCCGGCGCATCCGCATGATCCTCGAGACCTGGGACCGCGACCCGCTGTTCGACCAGGAGGACGTGTTCGGGCGCTCCAAGGTCGACGGTGCCCCGCTGTCGGGCGGCACCGAGTTCACCCCGCCGGACTTCGCGAAGACCCTCGCGAGCGGGCAGCCCGCGATCCCGCTCGACGCCCACATCCGGCTGGCGGCGCCGGAGAACAACGGCGGGGCCGGGCTGCTGCGGCGCGGCTACAACTACACCGACAACGTCGACCCGGCGACCGGCCTGCTCGACGCCGGCCTGTTCTTCATCGCCTACATGCGCGCGCCGGAGCAGTTCGTGCGGATCCAGAGCTCGCTCGGCAACCGCGACGCGCTGAACGAGTACATCCGGCACACGTCGTCGGCCCTCTTCGCGTGCCCGCCGGGCGTGGCGGAGGGCGATCCCGCCGACTACTGGGGACGGCGGCTCGTGGAGGCCTGACCCGCACCTCGGAGGCGGGATCGGCATGCGTAATCTGCCGCACGATGAGCGCTCCCACCGATCCCACGCCGGGCTCCCGTGACCGTGTGGCGGGACCGCGCCGGTCGACGGTGCGCAGCGGGACCGACGGCGGGACCACCCCGCCGCCGCGGCGCCGGTGGGCGCTCGTCGGGCGTCTGGGGCTGGTGGTCGTGCTGCTCGTGGCCGTCGTGGGGACGGTCGTGCTGGTGAGCCGGCAGGGTGAGTTCGGGCGGCAGGACGCGGGCGCCGAGGAGATCCCGGCGCTCGAGGTCGAGCCCGCCCCCGTCCAGCTGGGCACCGTCGCGCAGCCCGACGCGCTCGCCCCGCCGTCGCTGGGCCTGCCCGGTGGCGCGCCGGAGTCCTCGGGCGGGGGCGACCAGACCTCGCTCGGGAGCTGGGCGGACGGCATCGCGAGCCGGGTCGACGTGCCCGCCAGGGCGCTGCAGGCCTACGGCGTCGCCGACCTCGCCGTCAAGCGCGAGCAGCCCGACTGCAACCTCTCCTGGGTCACCATCGCGGGCCTCGCGCGCATCGAGTCCAACCACGGGCGCTACCGCGGCGCGTCGATCGCCGCGGACGGCAAGATCACGCCGGCGATCATCGGCGTCCCGCTCGACGGCACCAGCGGCAACCGGACCATCGCCGACACCGACCGCGGAGTCCTCGACGGCGACGCCACCCTCGACCGCGCCGTCGGCCCCCTACAGTTCATCCCGTCGACCTGGGCGAAGTGGCGCTCCGACGGCAACGGCGACGGCGTGGCCGACCCCAACAACATCGACGACGCCGCCCTCGCCACGGGCCGCTACCTCTGCGCCGGCGGCCGCGACCTCGCCACCGGCCCGGGCTGGCGCTCGGCGGTGCTGTCGTACAACAACTCCGACGACTACGGCCGCCGCGTGTACGCCGCCGCGCAGTCGTACGCGCAGGCCAGCCAGGGCTGACCGTCCTTCACCCGGGCCCTCACCGGGGCAGCGAGTCGGGCGGCACGTCGCTGCTCTGCGCGTTGCCCCCGGGCACGGGGGTGAGCGAGACGGTCCAGGTCGTGTACTGCTGCCGGGTCGTCGTGAACGTCAACGTCTGGTCGAACCGGCTCGCCCGCCGGTCCGCCGTGAAGCCCCGGATGTCGGCGTTCCAGCCGGAGCCGGTGGCGAAGTACAGCGCGTAGGTGCCGTCGGGGACGTCGTCGACCGTGGCGGTACCTCCGGCGCGGACGTACACGCCACGGATGACCCGCTGCCCGTCGACGACCGTGACGTACGCGTCCTGGGCGCCGCCGTTCTCGGCGGTGAGCGAGCCGCGCCCCGACGACCCCTGATCGACGATCACGTCACCCGTGGCGGGGCGAGGACCGCTCGGCCCCGGGAGGGGCGGCGCGGTGGTCGTCGGGGCGGCCGTGGGCACCGGGGCCGGCAGCGGTGCGGCCGTGCTCGTCCGGCCGGTGTTCGCCAGCGCGACGCCGCCGACGACGACCGCGGCCACGATCGCCAGCGCCAGCAACGGCGCCGCGAGCCTCCGGCGCCCGGGACGGCGTCCCGGCGGCGGCGCCGCCGGCGGCACGGACGCGGGGGGCGGGGGATACGGCGGCGGAGGGGGCGCCGAGTAGGGCGGCGCCTGCGGCGATGGGTACGGCGATGGGTACGGCGGGGGGTACGGCGGTGGGGACGGCGACCGGAACGGGTGGGTCGGGGGATCGGGCCAGCCCGTCCCGCCGCTCGTGCCGGGCGCATTCTCGACCCACGGTGCCGCGCGGGGGGCGGGGATCGGCGGGCCGGCCTCGTGCGGGGCGGTGCGCCGTGTGCCGGCGTGGTCGTCGTGCGGCCCTGCTGTGGTCACCCTGCAGCCCCCCGTTGCTCCCGCGGCGGCGGCCGGGAGGATCCGGGCGGCTCGCGGGCAGTCTCGTGTCGGAGACTGCGCCCGCCGCGCGGCACCCGGCGACCGGGTGGCACCCCGAGAATTCGGTGGATCCCCCGGACGGCGCAGGGCGGCGCGGGGGCCGGTCAGGCCGGGGGGTGGCCGATGCCGCGCACGGCGATCGAGGCGCTGACCTCGCCCAGCGCCTCCTGGTACTCCGGGCGCGGGTCCATCGCGGCCGCCATGCGCAGCTGGGTCCGGGCCTCGGCGAGGCGGCTCTGGCGCTGGAGGGTGCGCCCGAGGGCGAAGCGGGCGTAGTGGTCGGCCGGGTCGAGCTCGATGACGCGCAGGAACCCCGCCTCGGCCCGCTGGAACTGCGCGGACGCGAGGTAGGCGCGGGCGGCGAGCAGGTGCACCGAGGCCGCGGCGTGCTCGGTCTCGAGCAGCGGCGCGAGGGCCTTGAGCGCGTCGAGAGGGCGGCGCCGCTCCAGGAGTTCCTCGGCGCGGCGGAACTCGTCCACCGCGGAGACCGCTCTGTCCTGGTCGGGATCGGGCTGTGCGGCGGACATCGTTGCCACCGTAGGCCGAGTCACGGAACGGCGCGAGGGCTCTCGCCCGCTCGCCCGGCGGCCCCCGGTGGTCGAGCTCCGCCGCGCTCCGTCTCCCGTGCGTGGCGCGGCGGTCGGCGCATGACCGGCGTCTACGATGCTGGCGACGTGCCGTGCCCCGGGGCGCGGTCTCGCGACACAGCGTTTCATCACAGGGTTCGGAGGCATGGTCCGTGGCGGTCATCGAGCAGGTCGGCGCACGGGAGATCCTCGACTCGCGGGGCACACCCACGGTCGAGGTCGAGGTGGCGCTCGACGACGGCACGCTGACCCGCGCCGCGGTGCCCTCCGGGGCGTCGACGGGCGAGCACGAGGCCGTGGAGCTGCGCGACGGCGACGACTCCCGCTACCTCGGCAAGGGGGTCGAGCGTGCCGTCGCCGGCGTCCTCGACGAGATCGGGCCGGGCCTGGTCGGCATCGACGCCGCCGAGCAGCGCGTCGTCGACCAGAAGCTCATCGACCTCGACGGCACCCCCGACAAGTCGCGCCTGGGTGCCAACGCGCTGCTCGGCGTCTCGCTCGCGGTGGCGCGCGCGGCCGCGGAGTCCGCGGAGCTCGACCTGTTCCGCTACGTCGGCGGCCCGAACGCCCACGTGCTGCCGGTGCCGATGATGAACATCCTCAACGGCGGCGCCCATGCCGACTCGGGCGTCGACATCCAGGAGTTCATGATCGCGCCGATCGGCGCGGAGTCCTTCCGCGAGGCCCTGCGCTGGGGCGCGGAGGTCTACCAGTCGCTGAAGAAGGTGCTCAAGTCCCACGGTCTGTCGACGGGCCTCGGCGACGAGGGCGGGTTCGCGCCGTCGCTGCCGAACAACCGCGAGGCGCTCGAGCTCATCGTCGCCGCCATCCGCGAGGCCGGGTACAGCCCCGGCCGCGACGTGGTGCTGGCCCTGGACGTGGCCGCCAGCGAGTTCTTCTCCAGCGGCGTGTACACCTTCGAGGGCGAGACCCGCAGCGCCGCGCAGATGAGCTCGTACTACGGCGAGCTGCTCGACGCCTACCCGCTGGTCAGCATCGAGGACCCGCTCTCGGAGGACGACTGGGAGGGCTGGACCAAGCTCACCGGGGACATCGGCGACCGCATCCAGATCGTCGGCGACGACCTGTTCGTCACCAACATCGAGCGCCTCGAGGAGGGCATCGAGCGCCGCGCGGCGAACGCCCTGCTGGTGAAGGTCAACCAGATCGGCACGCTCTCGGAGACCCTCGACGCGGTCAGCCTCGCCCAGCAGTACGGCTACCGCTGCATGATGAGCCACCGCTCCGGCGAGACCGAGGACACGACGATCGCGGACCTCGCCGTCGCCACCAACTGCGGACAGATCAAGACCGGCGCGACGGCCCGCTCCGAGCGGGTCGCGAAGTACAACCAGCTGCTGCGCATCGAGGAGGCCCTCGGCGACGCCGCCCGCTACGCCGGCGACCTGGCCTTCCCGCGCTTCGACCCGGACGCCTGAGCAGCGTGCCCGCCGGAGACCGCACCCCCGCCGACGGTCCCGCCGACCGTCCGACCGGCAGCGGGTCGGCCGGGCGGTCCGGGTCGTCGGGCACGTCGCGGGGTCGCGGTCGCCGGGGGAGCACCGCCGGCGGGTCGAAGGGCTCGAAGAGCGGCACGAGCAGCAAGGGTTCCGCGCCGTCCCCGCGCGGCCGCACCCGCGCCCGCCAGGGCCCGCGCCGCGACCCGCAGCGCGTCGTGCGCCGCCGCGGCCCGATCGTGCCGTCGGGCCCGGCCGCCGCGGCCGCGCGCGCCCGCCGGGCCGCCCAGGCCACCGGCGGGGCGCTGGGGCTGTCCACCGCGCGGCGGGCCGCCGTGCTCGCCGTCGTCGTCTGTGCGCTCGCGCTGACCGTCGCCGTGCCGCTGCGCAACTACGTGACCCAGCGCCACGAGCTGGCCGCCGTCGCCGCCGAGCAGCAGCGGTTGGGCGGTGACGTCCGCCGCCTCACCGACGACCGCGCGGCCCTGCGCGACCCCGCGCACATCGAGGCGCTGGCCCGCGAGCGCCTCGGGTACGCCCGGCCGGGCGAGGTGCCCTACCGGGTGGAGCTGCCCGGCGACGCCACCGCGCCCCGCGACGCCCGCGACGGCGAGGCGGGCGCGGGCCTCCCGCCCGCCGAGGCCGAGCTGCCCTGGTACTCCCGCGTGGCGCGGACGACCCTCGGGACGGCGCCGTGACCGGTCCGGACCCCCGGCCGGATCCCGACGACGTCGCGGCGGTCGCCGCGCAGCTCGGGCGCCGGCCCCGGGGGCTGCGCCGGGTCGCGCACCGCTGCCCGTGCGGGCTGCCCGACGTCGTCGAGACCGCGCCGCGCCTCGAGGACGGCACGCCGTTCCCGACCCTCTACTACGCGACGTGCCCGCGCCTGACCTCGCGGGTCGGGACGCTCGAGGCCGACGGGCTGATGCGCGAGCAGACCGAGCGGCTCGACGCCGACCCGGACTTCGCCGCCGGTTACGCGCGGGCCCACGCCGACTACCTCGCGGAGCGCGACGCCATCGCGCCCCTCGGGACCGAGACGAGCGCCGGCGGGATGCCCGAGCGCGTGAAGTGCCTCCACGTGCACGTGGCGCACACCCTGGCCCGGGGCCCGGGCGTGAACCCCGCCGGCGACGAGACCCTCGAGCGCCTCGAGCAGCGGTGGCGCGGGCCGTGGTGGCACGCGGGCCCGTGCGTCGAGGTCCCGGGTGGCTCGACGGGCTGACGGCTCGACCTGCTGATCCCGCGGTGCCCCACCGGGGGACGTGACCACCGGGCACCGTGCCGCCGCCCGCACGCACCGTGGCCCGCGCGCCACGGACCGGTGGAGCTGTGCCACGCCCCGGTCACGACCCCGCTCCCGGTTTGATCGGCGTCCGGCGGCACCGCAGGATGGGTCCCAGCCGGTTCCCCCGATCGGCAGAGTGCAGTGGTGCGGACGGCCCGCTGCACGAGGGCGGCCACCCGCCGCCGTGCCCCGCGGTCCCCGAGGCCGCGGGCGCACGCCGGGCCCGCCCGCGACCGGCCGTCGGGCGGCCCCACCCGCCGGGGCCGCCCGACGCCGGGCCGGTCGCCGTCCCCGGGGTGAACCCGCTCCGGGCGTGCGGATCACGACGTCAGTAGCGTGCGAGGGCGAGCCCCGTCGTCCGGGGGAGCCAGCTGGTGTGAGGGGGCGTCCATGCCACGGGTCGCGGCCGTCGACTGCGGGACCAACTCGATCCGCCTGCTGGTGGCCGACGTGACCGTGCGTGAGGACGGGTCGGCCTGGCTGCGCGACGTGCACCGCGAGATGCGGATCAACCGCCTGGGCCAGGGGGTCGACGCGACCGGGCGGCTCGCGCCCGAGTCCCTCGCGCGCACCCGCGAGGCCCTGGGCGCCTACGCCGAGATGCTGCGCCGCCACGGTGTGGCCGTCGGCCCCGACACCGTGCGGGTGTGCGCGACCTCGGCCACGCGCGACGCGGCGAACCGCGAGGAGTTCTTCGGCGCGGTCCGCGAGGTCGTCGGCGTCGACGCCGAGGTCATCACGGGCGACGAGGAGGCGCGGCTGTCCTTCGCGGGCGCCGTCGCCGACCTCGACCCCGACGAGGGACCGTTCGTCGTCGCCGACGTCGGCGGCGGGTCGACCGAGCTGGTGACCGGGACGTGGGACGCGGTGCGTGCGGAGGTCATCGGCGCCCGGTCGACCGACGTGGGCTGCGTGCGCCTGACCGAGAAGTTCCTGCACGACGACCCGCCGACCGCGGAGGAGACCGCCGAGGCCGAGGAGTTCACCCGCGCCACGCTCGCGCCGGCGTTCGCCGACGTGGCCGTCGGCGACGTCCAGACGTGGGTCGCGGTCGCCGGCACCGCCACCACGCTCGCGGCCATCGCGCTGGACCTGCGCACCTACGACGCCGAGCGCATCCACCTCTCGCGCCTGGGTCTCGACGACGTCCGCGCCACCGCGCACCGGCTCGAGTCGATGCCGCGCGAGCAGCGGGCCGCGCTCGGCCCCATGCACCCCGGCCGTGTCGACGTCATCGGGGGCGGCTCGCTGGTGATGCGCGTCCTCGCCGACGAGCTCGCCGAGCGCACCGACGTCACCGAGCTGGTGGTCTCCGAGCACGACATCCTCGACGGCATCGCCCGCGACCTGGCGGCGCGGTGGTGACGACGGCGCGCACCACCACCGCGGCCGGGGCCGGCGTCCTGCCGCTCGCCGCGCTGGTGCTCGCGCGCCGGGTCCGCGCGCTCGTCGCGGTCACCGTGCTGCACTCGGTCGCGATCGCGGTCACCGCCTGGTGGGCCGGCAACGGGCCGAGCCTGCCCGGCGTCGCCGCGCTCGCCGCCCACCTCGCGGTCTCGCTCGGGGCGGCGCTGCCCGTGCGCTGGCAGTTCGCGGGCGACCCCGCCCGCCGCGAGCGCCGGGCCGTGCGGGCGATGACGATGTCGTTCGTCGTGCTCGCGGTCTACAGCACGGTCGACGCGATCACCGACGCGCTGGCGCGGCCGCTGCCGGGCGAGACGCTGGTCGGCGCGGTCCTCGGGCTCCTCGGCGCCGTGGCGCTGCCGCTGCTGGTCGCCGCCGACGCCCGGCTCGCGCGCGCCGAGGGCGTCGACCGCGACCCGCGAGCCCGCGGGGCCGCCCCCGCGACCCTCGTCGTCGCGCTCGACGCGGTGCTGCTCGCGGCCGTCGCGGTCGACCTCACCCACCTGTTCGGCGGCCCGCCGGGGCCGTCGGTCGCCGCGCCGGCCGTCTCGGCCGTCGTGGCCGTGCTCGCCGCGCGGGAGGCGTGGGGTGCCTGGCGGGGCTGACACGGACCCCGCCCTCGTCCCCGACCTCCCCGCCCTCGACGCCGCGGTGTCGGAGTGCCGGGCCTGTCCCCGGCTGGTGGCGTGGCGGGAGGAGGTCGCGGCCACCCGGCGCGCCGCGTTCCGCGACGAGACCTACTGGGGCCGCCCGGTCCCGGGCTTCGGCGCCACCGACGCGCGCCTGCTGATCGTCGGCCTGGCCCCGGCCGCCCACGGCGCCAACCGCACGGGGCGCATGTTCACCGGCGACCGCAGCGGCGACGTGCTCTACGCCGCCCTGCACGCGGTCGGGCTCGCGTCGCAGCCGACGGCCGTCGCGGCCGACGACGGCCTGGAGCTCGCCGGCACCCGCATCACCGCGCCCGTGCGCTGCGCCCCGCCGGAGAACAAGCCGACACCCGCCGAGCGCGACCGCTGCCGGCCCTGGCTCGCCCGCGAGCTCGCGCTGCTGCGCGGCACGCTGCGCGCGGTGGTCGTGCTCGGCGGGTTCGGCTGGCAGGCGCTGCTGCCCGTCCTCGCCACGGCCGACCCCGCCGGTGGGCACCCCGGTTGGGTGGTCCCGCGGCCGCGGCCGGCCTTCGGGCACGCGGTGCACGTGACGCTGGAGCCCGCGGACGCCGCGGCGGCGGCGCCGCTCGAGCTCTTCGGCTGCTACCACGTCAGCCAGCAGAACACCTTCACCGGACGCCTCACCCCGGCGATGCTCGAGGCGGTCCTCGCCGACGCGGCCCGGGCGGCGGGGCTGGACCCGGCCCCTCCGGTCCGGCACTCCGACTAGGCTGCGGCCGCGCCGGTCACGACCACGAGGTCCGCCCCTGTAGCCCAATCGGCAGAGGCAGGCGACTTAAAATCGCCGCAGTGTGGGTTCGAACCCCACCGGGGGCACGCGCCGCTCGTCACCCGCTCGTCACCCCGTTGGCCCCTCCGTCACCTCCGGCACGCCGCTGCGTCGACTCCGCGTCACCCGCCCGTCGCAGCCATCGTGCGAAGAGCGGTCCGGTCGGCCGGGACGGCAGCGAAGGGTGACCGCTCGGGCGCCCCGATCGGACCGCTCGACGTTCGCGCCCGAAAGCTGCTCCGAACGGGCCAGAAGATCAGTCACACTCCCCGTCGGGAGGTGAGCGACGTGGCTGATCCCGGGGACCTGACGGGTCGCATCCCGGTGCCCGCCCGAGAGTCGTCCGGAGGCTTCTCCGGGGAGCCCTCAGGGGCCCGACCGCCGTGGCGGGAGCTCGAGGGACTGCGGCCGTTGACGCTGCGGGCCTGCCGGCGGCTGGTGGTCGTCGCGCCGCACCCGCGCGACGAGATCCGCGCGGCCGGCGGGCTGCTGCGCCGCCTCGCGGCGCGCCACGCCTCGGTGGACGTCCTCGCGCTCACCGACGGCCCCGGCCGCACCTGCACCCCGCCGGAGGGGCTCGCCGTCCCCCGCGGGCCGGAGCCGGCGCTCACCGACCTGGTCGTGCGCCCCGACGACCTCACGGACCCCGACACGCTCGCCTCGGTGCTGGCACGTCTCGACCGGGCGGTCGGCCCGGACGACGACGACGCCGCCGACGTGTCCGGCGTGTCCGGCGTCGACGTCGAGGAGGCCGAGCTCACCGCCGCCTACGAGGCGCTCGGGGTGGCCGAGGTCCGCCGGCACCGTCTCGGGCTCCCCGACGGCGGGCTCGCGGGGTGCGAGGCCGACGTGCTGGGCGCGCTCAGCGAGATCGTCGGCTTCGTCGAGGACCCGCACGGGCTCTGCGTGCTCGCGCCCTGGTCGGGCGACGGCGACGACGACCACGAGGCCGCCGGGCGCGCCGCCGAGACGGTCTGCGCCGCCTACCGCGTCCGTCTCGTGCGGTGGCTGGACCAGGCGTGGAGCTGGGCCGGCCCGGAGTCCGACGAGGTGCCGTGGCGGCGCGCCCGCCAGCTCGCGCTCTCCGAGACCGTGCAGGCCCGCAAGCTCGCCGCCAGCGCGGCGTTCGGCGGCCGTCCCGGACGCGACCGGGAGCTGCCGGACGGCTCGGCGCCGGGTCCCCGTGAGGTCTTCCTGGTGTGAGCCGCTCGTCCCGTGTCCTCCTCGTTCGTGGTGTGGACACCGTGTGGTGCACTCGGCCGGGCCCGGCGTCACCCGGTCGACCTCGTGGGGGTCACACCCACGTCGTGGCCGGGGTGGGGCCGATAGGCTCCGTGGGGTGACGGGCAGGACGAACGGCGATCACGGCGAGGTGGCGACGGAGGTCCCCGGTCTCGGCACCGAGACCACCAACGGCGCCGACTACGTCGCCGAGGCCCAGCGCGTCCGTGACTCCGTGGTGGACGCCGGCGGGAGCCGGACCGACCTCCCGCAGGTCCTGCACACCGCCCCCGCGGCCGTCGCGCTCATCGACCTCGGCGAGGGGCTCGTCACCTACGCCAACGACTCGGCCGCGGGGCTCACCGGGGGCCGGGCCACGCTGCCCGTCGAGATCGACGCCTGGAGCGAGGCGGCCGGCCTGACCGACCTGTCGGGGCGGCCCATGCGCGACACGGCGTCACCCCTGTCGCGCGTCGCCCAGGGCATCCCGGTCTCCGGCGAGCCCGTCGCCGTCGCCGACGCGGCCCGCAAAGGCTCCGAGGCGTCCGAGGAGGAGCGCGAGGAGGCCGAGGGCCGGCTGCTCTGGGTCACCGGCTTCCCGCTGTCCGAGGCGGTCAACTCCGACGAGCGGCGGCTCGCCCTCGTCGTGTTCCTGCAGCTCTCGGGCGCCGGCGCCCAGCGGCACCTGGAGATGGTGCGCGACCGTGCCGTCGTCGCCACCGAGCTCTCGTTCACGATCTCCGACCCGGCGCGCGACCAGAACCCCCTGGTCTGGGTCAACCCGGCGTTCACCGCGCTCACCGGCTACGAGCTCGACGAGGTGCTGGGACGCAACTGCCGCTTTCTGCAGGGCCCGAACACCGACCCCGCCTCGATCTCGCGCATCCGCACGGCGCTGGCCGAGGAGCGGCCCATCACCGAGGTGCTGCTCAACTACCGCCGCGACGGCACCGCCTTCTGGAACCAGGTGTCGATCACCCCGGTCGTCGACGGCCAGGGGCGGGTCGTCAACTTCGTCGGCGTCCAGGCCGACGTCACCGAGCGGGTGATGGTCGAGAACGAGCGGCGCGCCGCGCTCGCCGCCGCCGAGGAGACCCGCGAGCAGCTGCGCTTGCTGACCGAGTCGACCTCGGCGATGTCGGCGAGCCTCGACACCACCGGCGTCGCCGACGCGCTCGCCCGCATCGTCGTCCCCGCGATGGCGGACTTCTGCTGTGTCGACCTGCTGGACGAGGTCGACGACAACACCTCGGTGCGCCGTGCGGCGGTCAACCACCGCGACGAGTCCAAGTCGTCCGAGGTCCGCGAGCTGGGGCGGTGGGTCAGCCCGACCGAGGACGGCCGTGACCCCATCGGCCAGGCCCTCACCACCGGGGCGCCCTCCCTGCTGCCCGAGCTCCCCGTGCGGCCCGCGGGCATCGCCGAGAACCCCGATCTCCTGCGCCGTTACGAGGCACTGCGGCCGCGCTCGGCCATCGTCGTGCCGCTGCGCGCCCGCGGCCAGGTGCTCGGCGCGCTGACGCTGGGCACCGAACTGCCCTACGGACGGCGCTACTCCCAGCGGGACCTCTACCTCGCCGCCGATCTCGCCGCCCGGGCCGGCCTCGCGGTCGACAACGCCCGCCTCTACGCGCGCGAGCACGGCGCGGCCGAGACGCTGCAGCGCAGCCTCCTGCCCGCCGTGCCGACGATGGCGGGCATGACCATCGCGTCGCGCTACCTCGCCGCCACCGACGGCGCCCAGGTCGGCGGCGACTGGTACGACATGCTCACGCTGCCCGACGGCGCCGTCGGGCTCGCCGTCGGCGACGTCGTCGGCCACGACCTGCGCGCGGCCGCCGCGATGGGCGAGCTGCGCGGGGTGCTGCGCTCCTACGCCTGGGAGGGCCTCGGCCCCGCCGACGTCGTCGACCGCTGCGACGACGTCGTGCAGGGGCTGGACATGGCCGCGATGGCGACGGCCGTCTACGCCCGTCTCGAGCGCGGCGACGCCCCGGACGACACCGGCTGGACCCTGCGCTACTCCAACGCCGGGCACCCGCCGCCCCTGCTGCGCCGCGCCGACGGCGCCGTGGAGCTGCTCACCGGCAACCTCTCGCCCCTCATCGGCGCGACGCGGGCGATCACCCGCCAGGAGACCAGCGTGCGGTGCGGGCCCGGCGACCTGCTGGTGCTGCACACCGACGGGCTCATCGAGGCCCCGGGGATGGACCCCGACGAGCGCACCCAGCTCATCGTCGACACCCTCGCCGCGCAGCCGCTCGACATGCCCGTCGAGGAGCTGTGCGACCGGCTGCTCGGCGTCCTCGGTGTCGACAGCCTGCGCGACGACGCCGTCCTGCTCGCGATCCGCCTGGACCACCAGGCGCCCGGCTGACGGCTCGGGTCCCGGCTCCGGACTCCTTGCTGTCGACACACGACGGCCCGGCCCGTCAGCGGTGACGGACCGGGCCGTGGTTCGTGGGGCCGGCGTCTAGGGCCGGGGCTCCTCGCCGGGCGGGGGCGGCGGCGGGGCCTGACCCTCCGCCTGCTGGTCGCCGTGCAGGAAGTCCTTGGCCTTGTCGGCGCCCTGGCCGATCTGGTCCTCGTGGCCCTCGAACTTGCTGTTGACGAAGTCGGCGCCCTTGTCGACGAAGCCGTCGGCCTTCTCCGGGTTCTCGCCGGCCCAGTCCTTGGCCTTGTCCACCATCTTGCCGAAGTCCACCATGCTCGAGTCCCCCTCCTCGCGTGGGTCGTGGGGTGTGCCCGAGCAGCATGCCCCGTCGTCGCGGGATGACACCACCGACCCGGCCCAGTGCCTCCGAACGGGCGGATAGACTTCCCCACGGAGGTCCTCCACGGGGCGAACTGGACACGCTCCGTCCCCACGGAGTTCCCCACCATCCGGTAAAGTTCCTTTTACCCGGGCGGGAACCGAACCGCCGGTCCGGTCGTTGGACCGGGTGGACGACAGTCCGCGGCCGACCCGCACGATGACATCCCGCCATCGGTGCCGGCTCCGCGTAGGAGGAGGACGAGAGGTGCGCACCAGCAGCAACCCGGCGTTCCGCAACCTGCCCACCTCACCGGGTGGGTACGCGCGGTTCGGCCCGGCAGGCCAGGCCCCGGCGGGCATGGCCGGCGCGGGCGGCATGTTCGGCGGGGGCGGCAGCCCCATGCCGACGGCGGCGGCCGAGGACCGTCCGCTCACCGTCGACGACGTGGTCCAGAAGACCGCGCTCAACGCCGTCCTGGCCATCGCGGTCGGCATCGGCAGCGCCGTGGTCGGCCTCGGCGGCATCGGCATCCTCGGCGGCCTCGTCGTCGGGCTGGTGCTCGCCCTGGTCATCATCTTCAAGCAGAGCACCAACAAGTTCCTGGTGCTGGGCTACTCGCTGGCCGAGGGCGTCGCGCTGGGGTCGTTGACCGGCGTGCTCGAGGCCTCGAGCAGCCAGTACGCGGGCATCGGCTTCCAGGCCATCCTCGGCGTGCTCGGCGTCTTCATCGGCATGCTGGTCGTCTACAAGACCGGCGCGATCCGCGTGACGCCGCGCCTGACCAAGATGGTCATCGGCGCCGCCATCGGCGTGCTCGTGCTCATGATCGCGAACCTGCTGATCGGCTTCTTCGTCGACGGCGGCCTGGGCCTGCGCTCCGGCGGCCCGCTCGCGATCATCTTCAGCCTGGTCTGCATCGGCATCGGCGCCTTCATGCTGCTGCTCGACTTCGACCAGGCCGACCAGGCGGTCAAGGCCGGCGTCCCCGCGCGCTTCGCGTGGTACCTCGCCTTCGGCTTCATGACCACGCTGGTCTGGCTCTACATCGAGATCCTGCAGCTGCTGAGCTACTTCAGACAGTAGGCACCGCGGACGACGGCCCCTCCCGGCAGGTTCCGGGAGGGGCCGTCGTGTGTCCGGGGTCGGCGGCCCCCGGGGCGGGCGGCGCAGCGGGGCCGGGTGCAGCCGGGGCGGGCGGCGCGGGGTGCGGTGGCGAGGTGCGGTGGCGAGGTGCGGTGGCGAGGTGCGGCGGCGGTGTGGAGCGAGGGACGCCCTGGCTGCGTGCGACGCATCTAGGGACGCCTTCGCTCCTCGGGCCCCGCGGCGACCGGGTGGAGCGAGGGACGCCCTGGCTGCGTGCGAGGCATCCAGGGACTCCTTCGCTCCCCGGGCATGCCTCGGTCACCAGGGGCTCCGCGCTGTGACGGCCGGTCGCGGGCGCGCGCTGGCCACGGCGTAGGCGGCGAGGAGATCGGCGCGGACCTGCGCACGGTCGTCGCGGAGCTGTCGAGGTGTGTGCGCCACGACGTGGACCGCGTGTCCGGTCATCCGGGCCTCGCGGTGCAAGGTCGCGTCGAACGCCTCGGGAGCCCCGTGGTGCTTGAAGGAGTGGATCTCCCAGGCGAGCCCGACCTCGTCGAGCCAGCCGTCGGGGTCGGCCAGCCAGGTCCCGTCGTCGAGGACGAGGCGCGGGTTCCAGACGATCGAACTGAACTCGGGGATCGTCGCGGCGATCGATCGCGCCCATGCCTCCGGCGCCGACCGGACGCCGTCCTCGAGCTCGACGAGCACCGTGCGGACCTTGGCCGTGCCGCGCCGGGAACCATCCTCCAGCTCGCGGCGCAGGGCGCGGACCGACACCAAGCCGCGTTGAACGGCTTCCGCCAGCAGCGCCCGAATCTGGTCGAGGTCACGGAATCGGCGGGCCGCGTCGATGACGGCCCGGGCCACCGGGGCGATCCGGAGGCCGTTGACGACGACGGGCTCGGGGAGACGGTGGGTGCGCTCGACAGTGATCGGAGCGCGTGACACCCGGTGATGTCCGTGGTCGACGAGCACCAGGAGGGCCCCTCGATCGTCCGGGACCCGCTCGAGGCCGTGCAGGCGCGCAGCCGCGCTCCCGGACAGCACCGCTCCGTCACCTCCGTACAGGAGGGCTGCGGCAGATCGCTGATCGGCCGTCTTCGGAGGACCGGTCAGCGAGATGACTCCGTACGCGCTCCGGTCCCAGGTTCCCGCCTGCACCCGCCGCGTGATGGTGCTCGACAGGACGCCCATGCCGACGAGATCGGCGTGACGGATCTGATCGTGGAGTGCTGCTTGGTGGACGGCGACCCAGTCGATCGCGCGACGACGGCTCATGCGGGTTTCGACGACGGCGCGGTCCGCCCGGTTCCGTGGGGGTCGCCGCGTGGGAGCGAGGGCGTCCCTCGCTGCGTCCCACGCAGCGAAGGTGACCCTCGCTCCTCCACCCGCTCGCACGCGGAGGCGTCGCCCGGATAGCGAGGGCGTCCCTCGCTGCGTCCCAGGCAGCGAAGGTGACCCTCGCTCCCACCACCCGAGCTGCCACCCGCCCACGGCGCGGTACCCGGGTCAGTTCAGGCGCTCGAGCACCATTGCCATGCCCTGCCCGCCGCCGACGCACATGGTCTCGAGGCCGAGGGTGGCGTCGCGGGTGCGCAGCCCGTTGATCAGGGTCGTCGCGATGCGGGCGCCCGTCATGCCGAAGGGGTGGCCGACGGCGATCGAGCCGCCGTGCACGTTGAGCTTCGCCTCCATCTCGTCGTCGCTCATCCCGAGCCGGCGGGCCGAGGGGATGACCTGGGCGGCGAACGCCTCGTTGATCTCCACGAGGTCGATGTCGGCGAGCGAGAGGCCCGCCCGGGCCAGGGCACGCGCGGAGGCCTCGATGGGCCCGAGGCCCATGATCTCCGGCGACAGCGCGCTGACGCCCGTGGACACGATCCGCGCGAGCGGGGTGATGCCGAGCGCCTCGGCCCGCTCGGCGGACATCACCACGAGCGCCGCGGCGCCGTCGTTGAGCGGGCAGGCGTTGCCCGCGGTGATGCGCCCGTCGGGGCGGAACACGGGCTTGAGGTCGGCGAGCGCCTCGTAGGTCGTGCTCGGGCGCGGGCTGTCGTCGCGCTCCATCACCGAGCCGTCGGGCAGCGTCACCGGGGTGATCTCGCGGGCCCAGAAGCCGGTCTCCTCGGCGCGGGCGGCGTTCTGCTGCGAGCGGTACGCGAAGCGGTCCATCTCCTCGCGCGTGACGCCCTCGGCCAGCGCGACGTTCTCCGCGGTCTGCCCCATGGCGATGTAGGCGTCGGGCACCAGGCCGTCCGCGCGCGGGTCGTGCCACTCCGACGCGCCGGACGCCGCGACGTCGGCCGTGCGCTGCTCGGCCTCGGCGAAGTACGGGTTGTGGGTGTCGGGCAGCGAGTCGGAGTTGCCCTTCTCGAACCGCGAGACGGTCTCGACGCCGGCGGCGAGGAAGACGTCGCCCTCGCCGGCGCGGATCGCGTGCGCGGCCATCCGGGCGGTCTGCAGCGACGAGGAGCAGTAGCGCGTGATCGTCGCGCCCGGCAGCGTGTCCATGCCGAGCTCGACGGCGACGATCCGGGCGAGGTTGAAGCCCTGCTCCCCGCCGGGCAGCCCGCAGCCGAGCAGGAGGTCCTCGACCTCGGCGGGGTCGAGGGCCGGCACGGCGTCCAGCGCGGCCCGCACCACCTGGGCGGTGAGGTCGTCGGGCCGCATCGCGGCCAGCGAGCCCTTCCTGGCGCGGCCGATGGGCGAGCGGACGGCGGAAACGATGACGGCCTCGCGGGCAGGGTCGACCATGGCGCCGACCCTACGACCGCGAGCGTGTGGCGCTACAGACTCTGGATGGCAGCGGTGGGCCACCGCCGGCACGACACGCCCGGCCGCGACACGCAGCCACGACACGCCTGATCGCGTGAGACCGCGCACGTCGGTGGGGGCGAGCGGCGTGCGACTCCCGGAATCCGGAAGATGGGCGGCATGCGCTACGTCGAGCACGTCGCCGACCTCATCGGGCACACACCGCTGGTCCGTCTCAACCGGGTCGTGCCGACAGGGCCGGACGCCCCGCTCGTGCTCGCCAAGGTCGAGTACTTCAACCCGGGCGGCAGCGTGAAGGACCGCATCGCCGAGAAGATGATCGACGCCGCGGAGGCGTCCGGCGAGCTCAAGCCGGGCGGCACGATCATCGAGCCCACGTCGGGCAATACCGGCATCGGGCTCGCGATCATCGCCCAGCAGCGCGGCTACCACTGCATCTTCGTCTGCCCGGACAAGGTCAGCGTCGCCAAGCAGGACGCGCTGCGGGCCTACGGCGCCGAGGTCGTCGTCTGCCCCGCGGCCGTCGAGCCGGAGAGCCCGGAGTCGTACTACTCGGTGTCCGACCGGCTGGCCCGCGAGACCGAGGGCGGCTGGAAGCCCAACCAGTACGCCAACCCGGCGAACCCGGCGTCGCACGTCGCCACGACCGGCCCGGAGATCTGGGAGCAGACCGAGGGGCGCATCACCCACTTCGTCGCAGGCGTCGGGACGGGGGGCACGATCTCCGGCACCGGTCACCACCTCAAGGACGTGTCCGGCGGCCGCGTCCGGGTCGTCGGGGCGGACCCCGTGGGCTCGGTGTACTCCGGGGGCGACGGGCGTCCCTACCTCGTCGAGGGCGTCGGCGAGGACTTCTGGCCCGCCACCTACGACCGGGACATCTGCGACGAGATCGTCGCGGTGCCCGACGGCGACTCGTTCCACATGACCCGGCGCCTGGCCCGCGAGGAGGCGCTGCTGGTCGGCGGGTCCTGCGGCATGGCGGTGTGCGCGGCGGCGAAGGTCGCCGCGACCGCCGGGCCCGACGACGTCATCGTGGTGCTGCTCCCCGACGGCGGCCGCGGCTACCTGTCGACGGTGTTCAACGACCAGTGGATGTCGTCCTACGGGTTCCTCGCCATGGACACCGGCGAGTGGACCGTCGGCGACGTGCTGCGCCGCAAGGACGGGTCGATCCCCGACCTCGTGCACGGGCACCCCAGCGAGACCGTGGCGGACGCCGTGTCGATCATGCGCGAGTTCGGGGTCTCGCAGATGCCGATCGTCCGCGCCGAGCCCCCGGTGATGGCCGCCGAGGTCCGCGGCGCGGTGACCGTGCGCGACCTGCTCGACAAGGTGTTCAACGCGCAGGCCTCGCTCACCGACCCCGTCGAGCGGCACCTGTCGAAGCCGCTCCCGAGCCTCGGCAGCGCGGAGCCCATCTCGAAGGCCGTCGAGGCGCTGCGGGGCGGCGACGGGGCGCTCGTGGTCGTGGACGGCCGGCCCGCCGGCATCGTCACCCGCGCCGACATCCTCGCGTTCCTCGCCACCGGCAGCCGGTACGACGTCGGTGGACCCGCGTGATGCCGGCATGCCTAGGGTGGACGGGGTGAACGGTTTCTCCACCCGCGCCCTGCACGACGGGCAGGAGCCCGACCCGACCACGGGCTCGGTGGTCGTGCCGATCCACGCGACGTCGACGTTCGCGCAGGACGGCGTCGGCGGCCTGCGCTCGGGCTACGAGTACGCGCGCACCGGCAACCCCACCCGCACGGCGCTCGAGACGACGCTGGCCTCCCTGGAGGGCGCGCGGCACGCTCGCGCCTTCGCCTCGGGCATGGCCGCCGAGGACGCGCTGCTGCGCGGCGTGCTGCGCCCGGGCGACCACGTGCTCATCCCGATGGACGCCTACGGCGGCACCTACCGGCTGATCTCGACGGTCTACTGCGACTGGGGCGTCGAGTACACCGCGGTCGACACCGCCGACCTCGACGCCGTGCGCGCCGCGATCCGGCCGAACACCAAGGTCCTGTGGTGCGAGACGCCGACCAACCCGCTGCTCGGTATCGCCGACATCGCGGGGCTCGCGACGCTGGCCCGCGAGCACGACCTGATGCTGGTCGTCGACAACACCTTCGCCTCGCCCTACCTCCAGACCCCGATCGGCCTGGGCGCGCACGCCGTCGTGCACTCCACGACGAAGTACCTGGGCGGGCACTCCGACGTCGTCGGCGGCGCGCTGGTCACCGACGACGACGAGCTGCACGAGACGCTCGGCAAGATGCAGAACGGCATGGGCGCCGTGCCCGGCCCCTTCGACTGCTTCCTCACCCAGCGCGGGCTCAAGACCCTCGCCGTGCGCATGGAGCGGCACAGCGACAACGCCGAGCGCGTCGCCGACGTCCTCGCCGCGCACCCGGCGATCACGTCGGTGCTCTACCCGGGGCGTGCCGACCACCCGGGCCACGAGGTGGCCGCCAAGCAGATGCGCCGGTTCGGCGGCATGGTCTCCGTGCGCGTCGCCGGCGGCGAGCAGGCCGCGCGCGACCTCTGCGCCGCGACCCGCGTGTTCACGCTCGCGGAGTCGCTCGGCGGGGTCGAGTCCCTCATCGAGCACCCCGGCGCCATGACCCACGCGTCGGCGGCCGGCTCGCTGCTCGAGGTGCCCGCCGACCTCGTGCGCCTCTCCGTCGGCCTCGAGGACGCCGACGACCTCGTCGACGACCTCCGGCAGGCGCTCGCCTCGCTGGGGTAGTTCGAGCGATGCGGCTTTCCTGGCGTCTCGCGCCAGGATCGCCACAGCCTCGGCGCCGCGACACGCCGGAGCCTAGGAACGGATGCTCTCGCCGTAGATCCGCTCCACGGTCATGACCATGAGCACGCGGCGGTCGGCGACCATCGTCGCCCGGTAGTCGTCCCAGTCGCGGTGCTCCCCGGCGGCGTGGCGGTAGTAGTCCACGAGAACCTGCACCTCGGGGCCCTGCGGGTCGGTACCCGGCCCGGTGAGCGTCACCGGGCCCTCGGCGGTGGCCCACGCCCGGCCGTCGGCGGCGGTGACCTCCACCGCCGCGCGCGGGTCGCGGCGCAGGTTGGCGGTCTTGGCGCGGCCCTCGGTCATCGACACCGACAGGGTCCCGGCGGCGGGGTCGTAGAACGGCATGACGGGGGAGAGCTGGGGCAGGCCGCTCGCCTTGAGGGTGGCGAGGACCCCGAGGCGGCTCTCGGCGAGCAGGGTGGCGGGGTCGAACGCGGGGGAGGTCACGCCTCCACCGTGGACCCGCGCCGGCCGCTACCCGCGGCGCGCGGCCGGGTCGCCGTCGGCGGGGTCGCCCATCATCGGGTCGATCTTGCCGGGCGAGAAGCAGCCGCCGACCAGCGCGATGCCGTCGGGCGTGTCCACGTAGGTGCCCGGCTCGTCGCAGCCGGCCGCGCCGACCGTGCCCACCGCGGCGACGGCGAGCAGCGCGGCGAGGACGAGGGGGAGCACGCGGGCGATCCAGGACCGGCGCGTGTCGGGGCTCGTGGTGTCCCGGGTGTCCGTCGTGCCCACCGGAGTCCCACCCCCTCGCATCGGGTCGGCGCCGTTTCCTCACGCCGATACCACGAGGCTACCGACGCGCGGGGCGGTCGTGCGGGAGCAGCACGATCGGGCGACCGGCGTCGCGACGCGGGCGACGACCGGTCGGGACGGTCGCCGGGGCGACAGGGCAGGCGTGCGGTGTGCGGTGCGCCGAGCGGCACGTGCCCGTCACCGCGCCCCGTCGACGGGTCCCGCTCCGCGGCCGGGGCAGGATGCGCGACGTGGAGCTGGTGAGCCGCGCCGACGTCGAGGAGGCCCGCCGCGCGCTCGCGGGGGTGGCACGCGAGACGCCGGTTGTCCCGTCACGGGTGCTCGAGGCGGAGGCCGCCGGCCCCGTCCGGCTCAAATGCGAGAACCTGCAGCGGACCGGCAGCTTCAAGATTCGGGGCGCCTACCGGCGCATCGAGCGCCTCGCGCCCGACGAGCGTGCCGCGGGCGTCGTCGCGGCGAGCGCCGGCAACCACGCCCAGGGGGTCGCGCTGGCCGCGCAGCTGCTCGGCACGCGGGCGACCGTCTTCATGCCCGCGGGCGCGCCGCTGCCGAAGATCGAGGCGACGCGCGAGTACGGGGCGCAGGTGGAGCTCGTGGACTCGCTCGACGAGACGTTCACCGCGGCCGACGCGTACGCGCGGGAGACCGGGGCGGTGCTCATCCACCCGTTCGACCACCCCGACGTCGTCGCCGGGCAGGGCACGGTGGGGCTGGAGATCCTCGAGCAGGTGCCGGACGTCGCCACCGTGGTGGTGTGCACGGGGGGCGGCGGGCTGCTCTCCGGCATCGCCGCGGCGTGCGTGCCCGCCGGCGTGCGGGTGGTGGGGGCCCAGGCCGCGGGCCTCGCCGCCTGGCCGCCGTCCCTGGCCGCGGGGGAGCCGCTCGGGGTCAGCGGGGCCACCATCGCCGACGGCATCGCCGTCTCCCGGCCGGGCGCGGTGACCTTCGCCCACGTGTCGGCGCTGGTGGACGAGGTCGTCACCGTTTCCGAGGAGGCGCTGGCGCGCGGTGTCCTGCGCTGCCTCGAGCGCGAGAAGCTGCTCGTCGAGCCCGCGGGCGCGGCCGCGGTCGCTGCCGTGGCCGAGAACCCGGGCCGGTGGCCCGCGCCCGTCGTCGCGGTCCTGTCCGGCGGCAACGTCGACCCGGTCATGCTCGTCGACCTCGTCCGCCGCGGCCTCGTCGCCGCGGGCCGCTACGCCAAGCTGCGCGTGCGGCTCACGGACCGCCCCGGCTACCTCGCCGACGTGCTGCGGCGGGTGGGCCGGGCGGGCGGCAACGTCGTGGACGTCGAGCACCGCCGGCTGGTGGCGTCCGACATGGCGCCCGGGACCGTGGACGTGGCCCTCACGCTCGAGGCGCGGGGCCACGACCACCGGGCGGCGATCCTCGCCGACCTCGCCGGGGCGGGCTACGACGTGGCCGCCGAGTGACTCAGGGGGAGTACGGCTCCGCCGACACGAGCGTGACCTCCATCGACCCGCCGTCGGGCAGGTCGTAGCTCACGGTGTCGCCGGCCTTGGCGCCGAGCAGGGCCGAGCCCAGCGGGGAGTTGGGCGAGTAGACCTCGAGGTCGCCGTGGGCGCCCTCCTCGCGCGAGCCGAGCAGGAACGTCTCGGTGTCGTCGTCGCCCTCGAAGCGCACGGTGAGCACCGTGCCCGGGACGGCGGTGCCGCTCTCGGTGGGCGTCTCGCCGACCTTGGCGGTGTGCAGCAGCTCCTGGAGGTGGCGGATGCGCGCCTCCATGACGCCCTGCTCCTCGCGGGCCGCGTGGTAGCCGCCGTTCTCCTTGAGGTCGCCCTCCTCGCGGGCTGCGTTGATCTTCTGGGCGATCACGGGACGCTGGGCGACGAGCTCGTCGAGCTCGGCCTTGAGCCGGTCGTGGGCGTCCTGGGTCAGCCAGGTCACCTGCGTCTGCGTCTCGGTCACGGTGATCAACTCCTCGAAGGTCCGGGCCCGCGCTGCGCGGGTCGGCGGCCTGCTCTCCTCGACGGGCCTGATGACGTCGAGCCGGTGTGCCCGACGTCGCGGCCCGGGGGCCACAGACGGAAAAACACGGCCCGCGGCATGCGGGCCGTGTCGACCTACGGTAACACGCCCAGGCCCGTGTGAAACCCGTTCGAGCGTGCCGCGACGAGGATGGGGCGGCCGTGAAGGGCCTTGACGACCTGCGATTTCTCTGTCGGCGACCTCGATCCGGGGCACCCGGGGCGTGCCCGGCGGACGCTACGCCGACGGCGGTGCGGAGCCGCCGGCAGGGCCCGGTGACGGGTCGCACCGGGCGGTGTCGGGGGTGCCCGGGATGATGGAGGGCGACCGGGGTGTTGGACCTCGGTGGCCACCAGTACGACGCACGAGGACGGCTCCGGACAGACGATGAGCGCACTCCCCTCCTCCGATCAGCCGCTGCGGCTGATGACCGTGCACGCCCACCCGGACGACGAGTCGAGCAAGGGCGCGGCGACGTGCGCGCGCTACGTCGCCGACGGCGTCGAGGTCATGGTCGTGACGTGCACCGGCGGCGAGGCCGGCAGCATCCTCAACCCGGCGATGGACACCCCCGAGGTCCACGCGGACATGCCGGGCACCCGCCGCGCCGAGATGGCGAAGGCCGCGGCGATCCTGGGCGTGCAGCACCGCTGGCTCGGGTTCGTCGACTCCGGGCTGCCCGAGGGCGACCCGAAGCCCCCGCTGCCCGAGGGCTGCTTCGCCCTCGAGCCGCTGGAGGTGCCCACCGAGGCGTTGGTGCGGGTGATCCGCGAGTTCCGCCCGCACGTGCTGGTCACCTACGACGAGAACGGCGGCTACCCCCATCCCGACCACATCCGCACCCACGAGGTGTCGATGGCGGCGTTCGACGCGGCGGGCGACCCGGACCGCTTCCCGCTGGCCGGCGAGCCGTGGCAGCCGCTCAAGGTCTACTACGGCCACGGCTTCTCCAAGGCCCGCATCCAGGCCTTCCACGAGGCGCTGCTCGAGGCCGGCATGGAGTCGCCGTGGGCCGAGTGGCTCGACCGCTGGGACGACTCGCGGCCCGACCCGGGCAAGCGCGTCACCACCCGCGTCGAGTGCGCGGAGTACTTCTCGGTCCGCGACGACGCCCTGCGCGCGCACGCGACGCAGATCGACCCGAACGGGCGCTGGTTCCAGATGCCGATGGCGATGCAGCAGCGCGTGTGGCCGACGGAGGACTACGAGCTGGCCCGCTCCCTGGTCGACACCGAGGAGACCAACGAGCGCCCGGGGGATGACCTCTTCGCCGGCGTGCGGGAGCGTGTCGAGGCATGACACGCCTCGCGACCTGGTGGGCGCTGCTCCCGGCGTCGGCGCCCGTGCCGCCACCGGGCGGCGCCCCGGGCTCCGAGCGCGGCGAGGAGTTCGGCAAGACCTCGCCGATGGCGCTCGTCGTCATCATCCTGCTGGGCATCGCGACGGCGCTGCTGATCCGGTCGATGAACAAGCAGCTGCGCAAGGTGCCGGCGTCGTTCGACCCGCCGGAGCAGGAGGACGAGGGCGACGGCGCCCGGTCCGGTGACGCGGACGGAGCAGCGCCGTCCGCCACCAGCGGTCGGGCCGACGGTGAGCGCACGGAGGGGCCGCCGGGCACCGGCTCGCCCTGACCCGGCCCGGCTGCGACCATCCGTCCATGGCCAACCGGCTCGCCGGCTCCACCAGCCCCTACCTGCGCCAGCACGCGGACAACCCGATCGACTGGCAGCCCTGGTCGACCGGGGCGTTCGACGAGGCGCGGCGGCGCGAGGTGCCGGTGCTGCTCTCGGTCGGCTACGCGGCCTGTCACTGGTGCCACGTCATGGCGCACGAGTCGTTCTCCGACGCCGAGGTGGCCGCCTACGTCAACGAGCACTTCGTCGCGATCAAGGTCGACCGCGAGGAGCGCCCGGACGTCGACGCGGTCTACATGGAGGCGACCCAGGCCATGACCGGCCAGGGCGGCTGGCCGATGACCTGCTTCCTCACCGCCGACGGCGACCCGTTCCACTGCGGGACGTACTACCCGGCGCGCCCCTACGGCGGGATGCCGTCGTTCACCCAGCTGGTCGGCGCGGTGGTGAAGGCCTGGACCGAGGACGGCGAGCGGGTGCGCGACGCCGCCCGGTCCATCACCGGGCGGCTCGCCTCCGTGTCGCGCTCCCTGCCCGCCGCGGGCGTCGACGAGGACACCCTCGCGGGGGCGGTGGCCGCGCTGACCGAGGACTTCGACGAGCAGCGCGGCGGCTTCGGCGGGGCCCCGAAGTTCCCGCCGTCGGCCGTCCTCGAGTTCCTGCTGCGCCACCACGAGCGCACCGGCAGCTCCGACGCCCTCGCGATGACCGAGATCACCGCCGAGGCGATGGCCCGGGGCGGGCTGTTCGACCAGCTCGCGGGCGGGTTCGCGCGCTACTCGGTCGACGAGCGGTGGACCGTGCCGCACTTCGAGAAGATGCTCTACGACAACGCCCAGCTCCTGCGGGCGTACGCCCACCTCGCCCGGCTGACCTCGTCCGACGCCGCGGCGCGCGTCACCGACATGACCGCCGCGTTCCTGCTGCGCGACCTGCGCACGGCCGACGGCGGCTTCGCGTCCGCCCTCGACGCCGACGCGGCCGGCGAGGAGGGCTCGACGTACGTGTGGAGCCCGGCCGAGCTCGCCGAGGTCCTCGGCGCCGACGACGGCGCCTGGGCCGCCGCGCTGCTCGGGGTCACCGAGGCCGGCACGTTCGAGCACGGCCGGTCGACGCTGCAGATGGCGGCCGACCCCGACGACCCCGGCCGCTGGCAGGCCGTGCGCAAGGCACTCCTCGCCGCCCGCGCCCGCCGTCCCCAGCCCGAGCGCGACGACAAGGTCGTGGCCGCCTGGAACGGGCTGACCATCACCGCGCTCGTCGAGGCCTCGGCGGCCCTCGGGCGCGCCGAGTGGCTCGCCGCCGCCCGCCGCGCCGCCGCCCTGCTGCTGCGCCTGCACGTCGTGGACGGGCGCCTGCGCCGGACCTCGCGCGACGGCGAGGTCGGCTCCGCGCCGGCCGTGCTCGAGGACCACGCCGCGCTCGTCGAGGCGTTCCTCGCCCTGCACCAGGCCACCGGCGAGGCCCGCTGGCTCACCGAGGCGCGCGCGCTGCTCGACGTCACCCTCGACCACTTCGCCGAGACCGGCGACGACGGCGCCTTCACGGGACGCTTCTGGGACACCGCCGACGACGCCGAGTCCCTGGTCACGCGCCCGCGCGAGGTCACCGACGGCGCCTCGCCGTGCGGGTCCTCGCTGCTCGCGGGTGCCCTGCTCACGGCGTCGCTGCTCGTGGAGCCGGAGGCCTCCGCCCGCTACCGGGAGCTCGCCGAGACCGCGATCACCGAGGTCGGCGGCCTGCTCGCCCGCCACGCCCGCTTCGCCGGCGGGTGGCTCGGCGTCGCCGAGGCCGCCGCCCACGGGCCCCTGCAGGTCGCCGTCGTCGCGGCCGACGACACCGACGGCCGCGCCGGGCGCGACCGCCTCGCCGAGACCGCCCGGCGCCACGCCCCCGGCGGCTCCGTCGTCGTGGCGGGCGAGCCCGACGCCGACGGCGTGCCGCTGCTCGCCGACCGCCCCCTCGTCGACGGCGCCCCCGCGGCCTACGTCTGCCGGGGCTTCGTCTGCGACCGCCCCCGCACCGCCGCCGACGACCTCGCGGCGGCCCTGGCGCGCTAGATCCCCCGCCCTGCAGCGAACGGGTATCTCGCTGCTTCTACGCGACCGAAGTCCCCGTTGATCACCACGTCTGGCGGTGCCGTGGCCCTTCGCCGTCGGCGAACAACGATGCAACTGTTGCTGTGTAATGCTGTAAGCACAGCACGGAGGGAGACGTCATGATGGTGGGACGCGGTGGACACCGGGGGCGGCCCGGACGGGGCGGCGGACCGGGACGGCGTGGCGGCGGCCGGGTGCCGACGGACCTGCCCGGCACCGACGACCTCGGGGCCTGGCTCGCCGGACGACTGCCCGACGGGTGGTTCGTCGGCACGCCGACGGTGACGACCGACCGGGAGGAGATCCTGGTCGTCGGCGAGCTCACGGCGCCGACGCTCGACGCGGACGCCGACGAGGCGGCACGCGCCGCGGCGGCGCGCGGGCGCATCGAGCGCTTCCGCGAGGAGACCCGCGGCGAGCGCATGGAGGTCGCCCGGCAGGCCGAGCACCGCTACGGGCGCAAGGTGGCCTGGGGCGCGCGGATCGGCGACGTCGAGGAGCTGTTCACGACGCTCTCGGTGCCGGTGATGACGCGGCTGCGCCAGCCCGAGCGCCTGGTGCTCGACACGCTGGTCGACGCGGGCGTCGCGCGCTCGCGGTCGGACGCGCTGGCCTGGGCGGTCGCCCTGGTCGGGGAGCACGCCGGCAGCTGGCTCGAGGACCTGCGCGGCGCGATGAGCGCGGTCGACGAGCTGCGCACCCGCGGCCCGGTGCTCGACGACGACGGGGACGCGGGCGGCGTCGACGACCGCCCGGACCCCGGCGACGGCGGTGGCGGCGACCCGATTCCGCCGCAGGGCTGAGGTTCCGGAATGAGGGGCGCCCTCGCTGCCCAGGACGCAGCGAGGGCGCCCCTCACTGCGTCCCAGGGACGTCAGCCGCTGTAGAGGATCAGCCAGATGGCGACGTGGTGGCACGCGGCGGCCACGACCGTCGCGGCGTGGAAGAACTCGTGGTACCCGAACGTCCGCGGCCAGCCGATGGGGCGGCGCAGGGCGTAGAAGCCGGCCCCGAGGCTGTAGAACGCGCCGCCGACGAGGAGCAGCACCAGGGCGGCGACGCCCCCGTGGTGGAGCAGGTCGGGGATGACGAACACCGCGACCCACCCGAGGGCCAGGTAGAACGGCACGCCGACCCAGCGCGGGGCGTGCGGCCAGGCCACCTTGAGCACCACCCCGCCGAGGGCGCCGAGCCAGACGATCCAGAGCACGAGCGTGCCGGTGGCCTCGGGCATCGCCAGCACGGCGAACGGTGTGTAGGTGCCCGCGATGAACACGAAGATCATCGCGTGGTCGAGGCGCTTCATCACGCCGCGGGAGCGCGGGCTGACCCAGGTGCGGCGGTGGTACAGCGCGCTGACGCCGAACACGCCGCAGACGGTCAGCGAGTAGACGGCGACCGCGACCGCGGCCTGCGCCGACACGGTCGACCCGGCCAGCGACACCAGGACGATCCCGGCCGCCACGGCGACCACGAACGACCACAGGTGCAACCAGCCCCGCATCCGCGGCTTGACCGGAGCCGGCTCGGCGAGGGGATCGATGAGGGTCACGGTTCCAGGGTAGGGGTGGTCCCCGGGCGGACCGGCGTCCCTTCGCCCACGTTCCCACCGACGTCGCGCAGGCGTCACCGGCCCGTCACGGGGGTCCGCGTGCGTCACGTCACCGGCTAGCGTGGTCCGCCGTGAAGCTCCGGGACGATCTGCGGCGAGTGGTCTACTCGCTCTACGAGCGCCGGTTGCGTCGGCGGGGGGCGACCGTCGACCCGCCCCGCCACATCGGGGTCATCCTCGACGGCAACCGCCGCTGGGCCCGGGAGGCCGGCCTGGCCGACCCCAGCGACGGGCACCGCGCCGGCGCGGCCAAGATCGTCGACCTGCTCGACTGGAGCCAGGAGGCCGGGGTCGAGATCGTGACCCTGTTCCTGCTCTCCACCGACAACCTCGACCGTCCCGCGGCCGAGCTCGACCAGCTGCTGGAGATCATCACTTCGGCGGTCGAGGAGCTCGCCGCGCCGGACCGGCGGTGGCGCCTGCGGATCGTCGGCAACCCGGACGCCCTGCCCCCGGCGCTCGCGGGGCGCATCGAGGCCGCCGCGGGCAGCACCGCGGGGCGCGACGGGATGCAGGTCAACGTGGCGATCGGCTACGGCGGCCGCCAGGAGATCGCGGACGCCGTGCGCAAGCTGCTGCTGCGGCACGCGGAGGCCGGCACGTCGATCGAGGAGCTCGCGGAGGTCCTCGACGTCGACCACATCGCCGAGCACCTCTACACCTCCGGTCAGCCCGACCCCGACCTCGTGATCCGGACGTCGGGGGAGCAGCGGCTCTCGGGATTCCTCATGTGGCAGTCGGTGTACTCGGAGTTCTATTTCACCGAGGCGATGTGGCCCCAGTTCCGCCGGATCGATTTCCTGCGCGCCCTGCGTGACTACTCCCGTCGGAACCGTCGCTGGGGCGGCTGAATCGGCCGACCGGGTGAAACAGGTGACGGCCCCGGGAGCGCGTTGCTCCCGGGGCCGTCGACTCACCCTGTGGGCCCCGCCCGAGGCCGTGCCATCCCCCGATAAGCACGGTCGCCGGGCGCGGGCATCAGGTCATCGCGAGTTGTCGGTGCTCAGGACGTTGACGTGCGACAGGTCGGCGTTCGCCAGCAGGTTGTCCGCGCTGATGAGCCGGTCGCCCGCGGAGAAGGCGACCTTGCGGTCCCCGTCGCCGTCGCGGTCGCCGCGGTGGCCGTGGCGCCCGTCGCGGCCGCCGTCGCCATCGCAGTCGCCGCTCCGCGAGTTGTCCTCGGCGAGGACGTTGACATGGGAGATCGTGGCGTTGGACGCCACGTTGTCGAGGCTGACGAGCCGGTCGCCTGCGGAGCCCGCGAACTTGTCGCAGTCGCCGCGGCCGCCGTGGCCGTCGTGGCCGTGGCCGTCGTGCTGCCAGTGGTGGCCGTGGTCGCCGTTGTCGCCGTGCGAGGGAGCCTCGCCGGCGTTCGCCAGCGGAGCGAGGGAGAGCATGCCCGCCGTCGCGCCCAGCACGACCATTCCCGCCTTCTTCAGCATTCAGATGCTCCAGTTCGTTCGTGGTCATCGAGAGGAATTCGGGGTCCCTCTCGAATGGCTCCAGCCCCACGGACGGTGCGGCTGACGGGATAAAAGCTAGCCGTCGGCCGAGGGGCATTTCCAGCCGCGAACCCCCATCGAGTGATTGACAATTCCGAGCGCGACTTGAGTGGGATATCCGGGTGATCCGGTCATCGCCTAGCACCCGTTTTCCACGGCCGGAGGAGCATTCAGTGTCCGTGCGTCGCGGACCTCGACACCCGGCCGTCGTATCAAGAGCGGGTCGCGGTCGGACGAGGCCCCGAACGGCCACGCGGCGTAGCCTCGGCCGGTGCTTGCGGAGCCGGGGGCCGGTCCGGGCCCCGAGGGCCTCCCGCGGGCCTACGTGCGCCTCGCCCTGCGGCTCGACCGCGTGCTGCCCGGCGTGCTCGACGCCCACCTCGGCGACCCCGACGAGGCCGCCCGCGTGGCCGCGGAGCCCGCACCCCGCGCCGACGACCTGGCCCGCGAGGCCGACCGTCTGCGCGCGGCCCTGCCCGACGCCGGACTGGGCCGCGCCCGCACGTCCTTCCTCGACGCCCAGCTGCGCGCGTGCCGTGTGCTGGCCGAGCGCGCGGGCGACCACCCGATGGACTTCGCGGCGGAGGTGGAGCGGTGCTTCGGCGTGCGCGTCACCCGCGGCGACGAGGACCGCTACCGGGAGGCCCACCGCGACCTGGCGTCCCTGCTGGAGGGCCGCGGAGCCCTGCCCGAGCGGCTCGCGGCGTTCCGCGACCGTGACCGCCTGGCCCCGCAGCACCTGCCGGCGGCCCTGGCCGCGGCCGTCGCGGCCCTGCGTGCCCGCACCGCCGCGACGGTGGGGCTGCCGGAGGGCGAGGACGTGGCCCTCGAGGTCGTCGACGCCGCGCCGTGGAGCGGGTTCAGCCGGTGGCTCGGGCCGCCACCACGTCTGCGCTCGGCGGTCTCGGTGAACGGCGGCATCCCGCACCGCGTCACGCACCTGCCGCTGCTCGTGGCCCACGAGGCCTACCCGGGGCACCACACCGAGCACTGCCGGACCGCGGCCGCCCCGGATCCCCGGCCCGAGCGCGAGGTCTTCCTGGCCCGGACCCCGCAGAGCCTCGTGGCGGAGGGCGCCGCCGAGCTCGGCCTCGAGGTGGTGGTCGGCCCGGGCTGGGGCCGGTGGAACGCCGGCGTGCTCGCCGCCGCGGGTGTGCCCACCGACCCGGAGCGGGCGGACCTCGGCGAGGCCGTCGAGGCGGTCATGGCGCGCCTGGCCCCGGTGCGGCAGGACGCGGCGCTGATGCTGCACGCCGAGGGGCGCGGCGACGACGAGGTGATCGCGCACCTCCGGCGCTGGCTGCTCGTCGACGAGGCCCGGGCCCGCCGGATGCTGGAGTTCGTGGCGCACCCCCGCTGGCGCACGCACACCACGACCTACGTCGAGGGCGAGCGTCTCCTGCGTCCGTGGCTGATGCGTCCGGAGCGGTCGGGGCGGCCGCCGGGCCGCGACGTGGTCACGGCGCGTCTCACCCGCGTGCTCGACGACCCGCCCACTCCCGCGGAGCTCCGGGGCGACCACGGGGCGGACGGCCCTCCGGACAAGCCGTCCACGGGGGCCGGGAACGGTCGGCGTCGGCCCGGGTGGGCGCCGTGGCTGCGCCGAACGGTCCTGGAGAACCGCACGTCGCCCGGAAATCGATGACGCACGTCACCAACTCGTCACGTTCGGCGCGCGACAACGACCGGCTACCGGCGGTAGCGTCCGCGCCGACGGACCCGCACCGGATGCGGGGCGTCCGGGGAGGCCGGTAGTGGCAGATCGGAGCGGGACGGGGACGTCCACCGCTCGCGGAGCAGGTGCCGCCACGGTACCCCGCACCGCGGCCGGCGCGACGCGACCGCCCTGGTCCGGTCCCGGGGGAGGGCCGGCACCCGGTTCTGCCCCGCGATGGCGCAGGACGGCCCCCGGGCCGCGCCACCGCGCCGTCGAGCCGCCCGACTAGCCGACCCGTTCCGACGAGGAACACAGTGGTCGCGGGTGCCGTGGCCGCTCGAGGGAGTAGTCGTGAGCGCAGCACCAGCCGAGCGTCCCGCTTCCGTGAGCCCCGTCAGCACCCCGGAGGGGGCCCGCTGTTACGTCCTCGACACCTCCGTCCTCCTCTCGGACCCGTGGGCGCCCACGCGGTTCGCCGAGCACGAGGTGGTCCTCCCGCTCGTCGTCATCTCCGAGCTCGAGGGCAAGCGTCACCACTCCGAGCTGGGGTGGTTCGCGCGTGAGGCCCTGCGGCTGCTCGACGACCTCCGCATCCGCCACGGCCGCCTGGACCAGCCGCTGCCCATGACCGGCGAGGGCGGCACGCTGCGGGTCGAGCTCAACCACTCCGACCCCTCGGTGCTCCCGGCCGGCTTCCGCACCGCCGAGAACGACAGCCGCATCCTCGCGTGCGCGCTCAACCTCGCGGCGGAGGGCCACCTCGTCACCCTCGTCACCAAGGACATGCCGCTGCGCGTCAAGGCGGCCTCGGTGGGTCTGCCCGCCGACGAGTACCACGGCCAGGACGTCACGACGACGGGCTGGACGGGCACCGAGGAGGTCGCCGCGACGCCCGACGAGGTGTCCTCGCTCTTCGCCGACGGCCTGGCCGACGTCGAGGCCGCCCGCGAGCTGCCCTGCCACACCGGCCTGCGCCTGCTCGGCGGTGGCTCCTCGGCGCTCGGGCGGGTCACGCCGGACAAGCAGGTGCGCCTCGTCCGTGGCGACCGCGACGTGTTCGGGCTGCACGGCCGGTCCGCCGAGCAGCGGATCGCCATCGACCTGCTCACCGACCCGGACGTCGGCATCGTCTCCCTCGGCGGCCGGGCCGGCACCGGCAAGTCGGCGCTCGCGCTCTGCGCCGGGCTCGAGGCGGTCCTCGAGCGCCAGCAGCACCGCAAGGTCGTCGTCTTCCGGCCCGTCTACGCCGTCGGCGGGCAGGATCTCGGGTACCTGCCCGGCGGCGAGAACGAGAAGATGGCGCCCTGGGCCCAGGCGGTGTTCGACACCCTCGGCGCGCTCGTCTCGTCCAACGTGGTCGAGGAGGTCATCGAGCGCGGGATGCTCGAGGTCCTGCCGCTGACCCACATCCGCGGCCGCTCGCTGCACGACGCGTTCGTCATCGTCGACGAGGCCCAGTCGCTGGAGCGCAACGTGCTGCTCACGGTGCTCTCCCGCCTGGGCACCAACTCGCGCGTCGTGCTCACCCACGACGTGGCCCAGCGCGACAACCTGCGGGTGGGGCGCCACGACGGCGTCGCCGCCGTGATCGAGAAGCTGAAGGGCCACCCGCTCTTCGCGCACGTCACCCTGACCCGCTCGGAGCGCTCGCCCATCGCCGCGCTGGTCACCGAGATGCTGGAGGGCGAGCGGCTCTAGGCCCCCCTGTCACGTGAGCAGTTGGCGCCCCTATCGGGGCGCCAACTGCTCACGAGGGGCCGTGACCCTCACCAGCCGGCGGGCAGGGGGCGGCCCTCGGCGAAGCCGGAGGCCGACTGCACGCCGAGCACGGCACGCTCGTGGAACTCCTCGAGATCCGACGCGCCGGCGTAGGTGCAGGCCGAGCGCACGCCGGCGCAGACGCTGTCGAGGAGGTCCTCGACGCCGGGCCGCTGGGGGTCCAGGCGCATGCGCGAGGACGAGATGCCCTCCTCGAAGAGGGCCTTGCGCGCCTGGTCGAACGCCGAGTCGCCGCGGGTGCGTGCCGACACCGCGCGCTTCGACGCCATCCCGAACGACTCCTTGTACGGGTTGCCGTGCTCATCGCGCTGCAGGTCGCCGGGCGACTCGTAGGTGCCGGCGAACCACGAGCCGACCATCACCGCCGACGCCCCGGCGGCCAGGGCGAGGGCGACGTCGCGCGGGTGCCGCACGCCGCCGTCGGCCCAGACGTGCGCGCCGGCGGCGCGGGCGGCCGCGGCGCACTCGGCGACCGCGCTGAACTGCGGGCGCCCGACGCCGGTCGCCATCCGCGTCGTGCACATGGCGCCCGGGCCGACCCCGACCTTGACGACGTCCGCGCCCGCCGCCACGAGGTCGCGGGTCCCGTCGGCGGTGACGACGTTGCCGGCGACGATCACGGCCTCGGGCACGGCGCCCCGGGCCGCGGCCAGCGCGGTGAGCATCTTCTCCTGGTGCCCGTGGGCGGTGTCGACCACGAGGACGTCGATGCCGGCCGCGCTCAGCTCCTTGGCCCGCGTCGCCACGTCGCCGTTGACCCCGAGCGCCGCGGCGATCCGCAGGCGCCCGTCGGCGTCGACCGCGGGGCGGTACACCTCGGCGCGCAGGGCACCGGTGCGGGTGAGGATGCCGGCGAGCCGCCCGTCGTCGGTGACGCCCAGCGCCGGGGCCCCGGCGTGCG
Source organism: Actinomycetospora sp. NBRC 106375 (assembly GCF_030269665.1). Taxonomy (GTDB): domain Bacteria; phylum Actinomycetota; class Actinomycetes; order Mycobacteriales; family Pseudonocardiaceae; genus Actinomycetospora. The sequence continues at coordinate 82,224 of NZ_BSTS01000008.1, read as the reverse complement.
CGGGGTCCTGCAGGACGTCGAAGACCTCGCGTGGCGCGGTGGTCACCGGCAGCGCCAGCGCCGGGGTCATGACGTCGGCGAGGCGGGTGAAGCGGTCGACGCCGGTGCACGCCGACTCGCGGACCACCCCGACCGGGCGGCCGTCCCCGTCGACGATCGCGACCGCGCCGTGGGCCCGCTTCGAGACCAGGTTCAGCGCGTCGGCGACCGCGTCGCCCGCGTGCAGCACGACCGGCGTGTCCCACACGGTGTGGCGCGACTTCACGCCCGCGACGATGTCGGCGACGGCCGCGGGGTCGACGTCCTGCGGGATGACGGCGAGCCCGCCCCGGCGCGCCAGGGTCTCGGCCATCCGGCGGCCGCTGACCGCGGTCATGTTCGCCGCGACGATCGGGATCGTGGCCCCGGACGGGTCGGCGACACCCAGGTCGACGTCGAAGCGGGACGCCACGTCCGACCGGGTCGGGACGAGGAAGACGTCGTCGTAGGTCAGGTCGTGGCTCGGGCGTTCGCCGTCGAGGAACTGCACGTGTCACGAGGTTACGCGAGCGCCCCACGGTGAGGCGGACACCGACCGTCCGGCACCGCTGCGAGGCTGGCCGCCGTGACGACCGTCCTGGACCGCCGCGCGCTGAACCGGGCCGCGCTCGCACGGCAGTTCCTGCTCACGCGCGCGGACGTCGGCGCCCTGGACGCCGTCGCGCACCTCGGGGGCCTGCAGGCCCAGGAGCCGCAGGAGCCCTACACCGGGCTGTGGTCGCGGCTCGCCGGGTTCGACCCGGGCGCCTTCTCCGACCTGCTCGCCGCCCGTCGTGTCGTGCGGACCCACCTCATGCGCCGCACCGTCCACCTCGTCACCGCCGACGACGCGCTGGCGTGGCGGTCGCGCCACGACGCGATGCTGCTCCAGCGCCTGCTCGGGGTGTACCGGGCCGAGCTGGCCGACGTGGACCTCGGCGAACTGGCCGCCGCCGGGCGCGAGGTCCTCGTCGCCGAACCGAGCACCCTGCCCGCGGCCGGCCGGGTGCTCACGGGGCGCTGGCCCGACGTGCCGCCGCACGTGCTGGGGGAGGCGGTGACCTGCCTCGTCCCACTCGCCCAGGTCCCGCCGCGCGGGCTGTGGCGCCGGGCGGGCCCGGCGAGCAGCGTCGCGATGGCGACCTGGCTGGGCCGCGAGGTCGACCCGCCCGACGGCTCCGGTGATCGCGTCGGGCAGGCCCTCGTCCTGCGCTACCTCGCGGCGTACGGCCCGGCGGCGTCGGCGGACCTGCGCGCGTGGTCCGGTCTCGCGGGCCTCCCGGCCGCCGTCGCGGCCGTTCGGGACCGGCTCGTGGCGTTCCGCGACGAGCGCGGCCGCGAGCTCCTCGACCTGCCCGACGCCCCGCGACCCGATCCCGACACCCCCGCGCCGGTCCGCTTCCTGCCCGCCTTCGACAACCTCGTGCTGGGCTACGACGACCGCTCCCGGTTCATCGACGACGCCCACCGCGGGCTCTCGGTCTCCGGGACCCGGTTCGTGCTGGTCGACGGGCGGGTCGCGGCGAGCTGGACGGTCGCCGACGACGTCGTCACCGTGACCCCGCTGCGCCGCGTCACCCGTGCCGAGCGGACCGCCGTGGCGGAGGAGGGTCGCGCGCTCGCGGCGTTCCTGTCCGACGGTGCGGGTCACCGGGTCCGCGTCGCGGCGTCACCTCGGTGACGCGCCCGGCGCCGGTGATGCGTCGGCCTCGCGCGTGACCCTCGCCGCGTCCCCGCGCCGCGCCGCGGGGACACCGGCAGAGTGATCGTGTGGCCACGGTTCTCCCCACGTCCCGCGCGACCGCTCTCGCCCGCGCCTTCCGCACCGTCGCCATCGCCGAGGCCTGCTCGTGGATCGGGCTGCTGATCGGGACGGTGTTCAAGTACCTCGTCGTGTTCGACGACATCGGGGTGCGCGTGTTCGGGCCGATCCACGGAGCGCTGTTCGTCGCCTACGTGGTGATCACGCTCGTGACGGCCCGGGCGTTCCGGTGGGGTGCGGGGACGACGCTGCTCGCCCTCGCCGCGAGCATCCCGCCGGCGATGACGCTGTGGTTCGAGCGCCGCGCGGTCCGGCGGGGCGACCTCGGCTGACGCCCACCCCCGAGTGATCAACGGGGATTTCCGGCGCGTAGAAGCAGCGAACGCCACGTTCGCTGCAACATCTCAGAGCCGCAGGTCCCGGACCGCGTCGATCGTGTCGGCCTCCGACGCCGGCTTGTCGTCGCGGTAGCGCACGACGCGGGCGAAGCGCAGGGCGACGCCGCCGGGGTAGCGGGTGGAGGTCTGGACGCCGTCGAGCTCGATCTCCACGACGATCTCGGGGCGCAGGTACACCGTGTGGGCGTCGCGGTGGGTCTCGTACCGCGGGAACGTCTCGGTCTGCCAGGTCAGCGTCGCGTCGGTCATGCCCTTGAAGGTCTTGCCGATCATCACGAAGTCCCCGTCGGCCCCGCGCGCGCCGAGGTGGATGTTCGACAGCCACCCCCGGCGCCGGCCCGAGCCCCACTCGCACGCCAGGACGACGAGGTCGAGCGTGTGCGACGGCTTGACCTTCTGCCACGAGCGCCCGCGCCGACCCGCCGTGTAGGTCGAGTCGAGGGCCTTGACCATCGACCCCTCCTGCCCGGCGGCCAGCGCGTCGGCGACGGCGGCCTCGGCCTGGGCGACGGTCGGGCGCACGACGCCGGGGATGAGGCGGTCGCCGACGACCTCGGCCAGGACCTCGCGGCGCACCGACAGCGGCTCGTCGACGAGGTCGGTGCCGTCGCGATGCAGGCAGTCGAAGAACCAGGGTTGCATCGCCCCGCTGCCCAGCCCCTTCATCGACTCCTGGAACGGCCGGGGCCGCCCGTCCTCGGCGACGGCCAGGGTCTCGCCGTCGAGGACGACGGTCGCGACGGGCAGCGTCCGGGTCAGCGCCACGATCTCCGGCACCGCGTCGGTGATCTCGTGCAGCGTCCGGGACCAGACGCGGACCTCCCCGCCGCGGCGGTGCACCTGGACGCGGGCGCCGTCGAGCTTGTGCTCCACGACGACGCCCGGTTCGCCGTCTGGCGCCCCGAGCTCGGCCAGGGCCGCGTCCAGCGAGTCGCCGGGGGAGGCGAGCATCGGGCGGACCGGGCGCATGACCTCGAGCCCGATCGCCCCCAGATCGCCGCCGGTCAGGGCGGTGTGCGCGGTGGTCGGCAGCCGGCCGGAGAGCATGAACGCCCGGCGCACGGCGTCGGCGGGCACCGAGGCAGCCGTGGCCACCGCCTCGATCATGATCCCCTCGAGCGCGCCCTGCCGGAGCTCGCCACCCAGCAGGCGCACCAGGAAACGGCCCTCGTCCTCGGTCGCCGCGCCGAACAGCGCCCCCAGCTCCTCGGCCCGCCGCGCCCCGACCCCGGTGCCGGACCCGGCCAGGGCGGCGAGCCGGTCGAGCGCCGCGTCGACGTCGCCGACCGTCAGCGTCGAGGTCTCCGCCGGTTCCGGCGACACCCCCTGCAGCGTCCGCCAGCCGATGCCCGTCCGTCCCTGGAGCATCTCGCCGGCGAGCCACGCCGTCGCCGGGCGAACCTCGTCGGGGTCGAGACGGGCCAGCAGCGTCGCGAGCGCCGTGGTCTTGGCCTTGCGCGAGCGGGTCGCCGCCACCTCGCCGGAGGCGGCGACGACCGCACCCAGCAAGGTCACTACTGGTCGACCCGCGTCATCGCCAGCACGTCCAGCGCGGTGTCGAGCTGCTCCTGGGTGAGCCGACCGTCCCGGACGTAGCCCTCGGCCTCGATGACCTCGCGGATCGTCCTGCGCTCCTTCATCGCCTGCTTGGCGATCTTCGCGGCCTCCTCGTAGCCGATGAGGCGGTTGAGCGGCGTGACGATCGCCGACGACGACTCGGCGTAGCGGCGGCACGCCTCCTCGTCGGGCTCGGTGTTCTCGAGGACGCGGTCGGCGAGCAGGCGCGCGGCGGCGGCGAGCAGGCGGCACGACTCGAGGACGTTGTAGCCCATCACCGGCATCATGACGTTGAGCTCGAGGTTGCCCTGGCTGCCGGAGAAGGCGACGGTCGCGTCGTTGCCCATGACCTGGGCGGCGACCATCATCGTCGCCTCGCAGATCACCGGGTTGACCTTGCCCGGCATGATCGACGAGCCGGGCTGGAGGTCCGGGATGCGGATCTCGGCGAGGCCGGTCGACGGGCCCGAGGACAGCCAGCGGACGTCGTTGGCGATCTTGTAGAGGCTGACGGCGACCGTGCGCAGTGCGCCCGAGGCCTCGACGAGCCCGTCGCGGGCGCCCTGGGCCTCGATGTGGTTGCGCGCCTCGGAGAGCTCGGGGATGCCGGTGGCCTGGCGCAGCTGCTCGACAACCTTGCCGCCGAAGCCCTCCGGCGTGTTGATCCCGGTGCCCACGGCCGTGCCGCCGATCGGCAGCTCGGCGAGGCGGGGGAGCGCGGCGCGCAGGCGCTCGGTGCCGTGGCTGGTCTGGCTCGCCCAGCCGCCGGCCTCCTGGCCGAGGGTGATCGGCACGGCGTCCATGAGGTGCGTGCGGCCGGACTTCACGACGTGCCGCCAGTCCTGGGCCTTGCGGTTGAGCACGGCCCCGAGGTGGTCGAGCGCGGGGATCGTGTCGCGCACGATCGCCTCGGCGGCGGCGACGTGGATCGTCGTCGGGAACACGTCGTTCGAGCTCTGCGAGGCGTTGACGTGGTCGTTCGGGTGGATCTTCTGCCCCGACGCACGCGACGCCAGCGTCGCGATGACCTCGTTGGCGTTCATGTTCGAGCTGGTGCCCGACCCGGTCTGGAACACGTCGATCGGGAACTCGCCGTCGTGCGCGCCCGAGGCCACGGCGTCGGCGGCCTCGGCGACCGCGTCGGCGACCGCGCCGTCGAGCACCCCGAGGTCCTTGTTGACCCGCGCGCAGGCACCCTTGACCAGCCCGAGGGCCCGGATCTGGGCGGGCTCGATGGGACGGCCGGAGATCGGGAAGTTCTCCACGGCCCGCTGGGTCTGCGCGGCCCACAGCGCCGCGGCCGGCACCCGGACCTCACCCATCGTGTCGTGCTCGGTCCGGTACTCCCCTTCGACGGGTCGAGCTCCGCTTCGCTGCGTCTCCTGCTCCTCGGTCATGCCCGGCAGTCTTTCACCGGACTCAGGGGACCACCTGCACGGTGTCGCCCGACGAGAGCTCGCTGAAGAACTTCTGCGAGGCCGAGCGCCCGAGGTGGATGCACCCGTGCGAGCGCTCCGAGAGGCTCCCGCGGTGGAACGCCACGGCCGGCGCGAAGAACACCGAGTTCGGCATCTCCGCGTCGTAGAGGTTGCTGACGTGGTCGGCGTCCTTGTAGTCCACCGAGAACGTGCCGGTCGGCGTCGGGTACTTGCGGGTGCCGCCCAGCGCTCCGACCGGCCCGTAGGTGACGTTCCCGGCGCCGTCGGTGAGCCACGCGCGCTGCTCGGAGAGGTCGACGCACGCGTCCACGTCCGCGTCGCAGGGTGTCCCGGCCGTGGTGAGCGGCAGCAGCCCGAGCGCGGGCGCGTCGGTCACCGGTCGGGATGCGGGCGGCCCGGACGGCTCCGGGTCGCCCGGTGCGGCGGCCGCGCTCCCTGCGCCCACGACGAGGGCGCCGAGGAGACAGGCCAGGACGGCGAGTACGGCCGCCACCGGGGTGGACCGTCGCGCGTGGAACGACACGAGAGCCTCCGAGGAAGATCTGGTCACATCGGATTACCCCGAGTGACGCGGGATCATCCCAGTGGCGTGCTAGTCCGACCGTGCGACGCGCCGCGTCAGAGCGACGAGTGCGCCTGTCCCCAGGTCGGCGCGACGTCGTCGAGGGCGTCCTCGTCGCCGGCGCCGAAGTCGACGTTGGAGTACTCGCGCAGCTTGTGGAGCCGGTGCCACGCGTCGATCATCCGGACGGTCCCGGACTTCGAGCGCATGACCAGCGACTGCGTGGACGCCCCGCCGGCGCGGTAGTGGACGCCCTGGAGCAGGTCACCGTTCGTGACGCCGGTCGCGCAGAAGAAGATGTTCTCCCCGCGCACGAGGTCGCCGGTGCGCAGCACGCGGTCGAGGTCGTGGCCCGCGGCGAGCGCCTTCTCCCGCTCGGCGTCGTCCTTGGGCCAGAGCTTGGCCTGCAGCTCGCCGCCCATGCAGGCGAGCGCGGCCGCGGTGATGATGCCCTCGGGCGTCCCGCCGATGCCCAGCAGGATGTCGACCCCGCTGCCCGGGCGGGCCGCGGCGATGGCGCCGGCGACGTCGCCGTCGGAGATGAAGCGGATGCGGGCGCCGGCGTCGCGGATGTCCTGCACCAGCTGGTCGTGGCGCGGTCGGTCGAGAACGACCACCGAGACGTCGGCGACGTTGACGCCCTTGGCCCGGGCGACCGCGCGCAGGTTGTCGCGCACGGGGGCGTCGATGTCGACGACGTCGGCGCAGTCGGGGCCGACGGCGAGCTTGGACATGTAGAACACGGCGGACGGGTCGAACATCGCGCCCCGCTCGGCGACGGCGAGCACGGCGAGGGCGTTCGGCATGCCCTTGGCCATCAGCGTCGTGCCGTCCACGGGGTCGACGGCGACGTCGACCTCCGGCCCGTCGCCGTTGCCGACCTCCTCGCCGTTGAACAGCATCGGGGCCTCGTCCTTCTCGCCCTCCCCGATGACGACCGTGCCCCGCATCGACACCGAGCCGATGAGCTTGCGCATCGCGTCGACCGCGGCGCCGTCGCCGCCGTTCTTGTCACCACGGCCGACGAAGCGTCCGGCCGCCATCGCGGCGGCCTCCGTGACCCGGACGAGCTCGAGGGCGAGGTTGCGGTCGGGCCGCTCGGGGGACCGGACGGTTTCCTGCGAGCTCACCGGGTGCACCTCCGTGGGCGATCGGATCGGGTCGGGCGAGGCCGGCCTGCTGGATTCGGCGCGGGCTACCCGGCCCGTCGGGCCCGTCATCCTCGCAGAACCGGCAGGCCGCGGGCCCGTCGCGCACGACGTCTCACACCGGTGGATCGGTGCCGCACCGTTCCCGGTGTCGGCCGCTCGACGGCGGCGGATCCGCCGGTCGGCTCACCACCGGTCGCGCGGCGGCGGTCCCCAGCCCTCGTCGGCCTCGACCGGTGGGTGGTCGTCGGGATCCCGCCGGGTGGCGCCGCGCGTGCCGTCGGCGGTGTCGCGCTCCCCGCCGCGCCGTACCGCGACGCGCTCGTCGTCGCGCTCGTCCCGCTCCTCCTCCGGCTCGTCGCCGCGGGCGGCGCTGCGCCAGCCGTCGGTCCAGCCCTGGTGGCCGGCGGTCCAGCCCTGGTGGCCGGCGGTCGACGCCGGCAGTGCTCCCGGCGGGTGCGGGTCGCCGCGGCCGGCCTCGCGATCGGCCTCTCGATCGGTCCCGCGATGGGCCTCGCGACCGCTCTCGCCGTCGTACCGGCCGTCGTGCTCGTCGCCCGGTGCCCACCAGGCCGGGCCGGGGTCGGGGCGCCGCGGCGGGGAGTACGTCGGCCGGGGCGTCTCCGGCGCCTCGGGACCCCAGCCCGCGGTCGAGGGCCCGGAGGCGGCCGGCCTCGGGCCGGACCGCATGTCTTGCCGGCCGTCGTACCGGCCGTCGTACCGGCCGTCGTACCGGCCGTCGCGGCGGGGGTCGTACGCCGGGTGCTGCGTCTCCGGGGCGACGGCGTCGTCCGCGTTCAGCGCGGCCGCGACGCCTTCGCGGGCCAGCGAGTGCACGCTCTCGCGCAGCGCCCGGGTCGCCGCGGCGCGCAGCTCGGCGGAGAAGCGCGGCGCCGGGGCGAACCGGCCGAACGTGTCGCGCAGGAAGTGCGCGAGCAGCGTCGCGGTCGACCGCGAGCGCCACATCGTCCAGCCGACGTAGAGGTCGCGGCCGTAGGGCTGCACGAGCAGCATGGCGCGCTCGCTGTACTGGCTGAACAGCAGCACCGGCACGCCGGCCACCGTCGACGGGCGCACCTCGGCGGGGCTCTGGCGGGCCTCGGCCGCGCGCCGGACGTACTCGGCGGCGGCGGTGGCCGCGTCGCCGCGGTTCTCCAGCAGCCGGGAGTGCTCGGCGATCGGCTCCTTCGCGGGGGCGAAGAACGACGCGATCCCCGCGAGGTAGAGGACGACGACGACGAGCCCGAGCAGCGTCGACAGCACGTCGGTGAAGCCGTCGGGCGACGACATCGACGCGAGGTAGTCGACGACGAGCTTGACGAGCAGCAGCACGGTCGGCGCGACGAGGAAGAGCAGCGTGCGCATGAGGTGCGGCGCGAGCATCCGGTAGGTGACGACGTCGTCGACGAGACCGTCCGGGTCGGAGTGCTGCTGGATCTCGCGGTGGTAGTCGGCGTGGGCGCCGGAGACCGCCCGGTCGACGTCGGAGCCCGGGCCTGTGGGGCTCCCGGGGCCGCCGGGCGTGTACGGGCTGCTCATGGCCGACGAGTCTGCTCCATCACGTGCGCACCGAGGGTCGTTCTCGCCCGGGTGTCGCCCGCCGTCACCCGGCCGTCGGCGCTCCCCGAATCCGACTACTGCCCGTCGTCGGCGTCCCCGGCCTCGTGCAGCACCGTCTCGACCCGCTCGCGCGCCCCGGCGAGGTGCCGCTCGCACACCCGCGCCAGCGCCTCACCCCGCTCCCAGAGGGCGAGGGAGTCCTCCAGGCTCAGCCCGCCGGCCTCGAGCTTCGCGACGACAGCCTCGAGCTCGTCCCGCGCCTCCTCGTAGCCGGGGTCGCTGCCGGAGCCGCTGCCGGGCTCGCCACCAGGGTCCTGCGCCATGCCCGTCATCCTGCCCCGGACCCCCGACGGTGCTCGGGGTCGGCGGGGTCGTCCCCGGGATCGGCGCGGACGACGGCGTGCACGGCGCCGTCGGCCAGCCGCACGCGCAGGGCGTCGCCGGGCGCCGGCGCGGTCGCGGAGCGCACGACCGGCGCGTCGACGGCGTCCCCGTGCTGCACGATCGCGTAGCCGCGGGCGAGGGTCGCGGCCGGGCCGAGGGCGGTGAGCGAGGCGCGGCGGTGGCGCAGATCGGCCTCGCGCGCGGTGAGCCCGGCCTCGACCACCTGGCGGGCGCGGGTGCGCAGACGCGCGACGGCGTCGGCGCGGGCGGTGATCGGCCCGAGCGGGTCGGCGAGCACCGGCCGGCGGCGCAGGGCGGCGAGGCGGGCGTCCTCGCGCTCCACCCACGCGTGCAGGGCGCGCTGGGCGCGGCGGCGCAGCTGGGCGAGGTGCGCGGTCTCCTCGGCGAGGTCGGGCACGATCCGCTTCGCCGCGTCGGTCGGGGTGGCGGCGCGGACGTCGGCGACGTGGTCGACCAGCGGGGTGTCGGGTTCGTGGCCGATCGCCGACACGACCGGGGTGCGGCAGGCGGCGACGCCCCGGCACAGCGCCTCGTCGGAGAACGGCAGCAGGTCCTCGACGCTCCCGCCGCCCCGCGCCAGGACGATCACGTCGACGTCCGGGTCGCGGTCCAGGGCGGTGAGCGCGTCGAGGATCTCCGGCACCGCCTGCGCGCCCTGGGTCGGTGTGTTGACGGTGCGGAAGCGCACCGCGGGCCACCGGGAGGTCGCGACGGTGATGACGTCGTGCTCGGCGGCGCTCGCGCGGGAGGTGACGAGGCCGACGCAGCGGGGCAGGCGCGGCGGGCGCCGCTTGCGCGAGACATCGAACAGGCCCTCGGCCGCCAGCAGGGCGCGCAGCCGTTCGATGCGGGCGAGCAGCTCGCCCACGCCGACGGGACGGATCTCGTCGACGCGCAGCGAGAGCGTGCCGCGGCCGAAGAAGTAGGACGGCTTGCCGTGGACGACGACGCGCGCGCCCTCGGTCAGCGGCGGGACGGCGCCGCGCACCATCGCCGTCGACGCGGTGAGGTTCAGCGAGACGTCCGCGGCCGGATCGCGCAGCACGAGGAACGCCGTGCCCGTCCCCGGCCGCGCCGTCACCTGCGTGAGCTGGCCCTCGACCCACACCGCGCCGAGCCGGTCGATCCAGGCCTGGATCTTGCGGGCGACGGTGCGGACCGGCCAGGGCTCCTCGGCGCTGGTGGGCGGCGGTGCGGTCACCGTGGCAGGCGGGTGGTCAGGACTCGGCGTTCAGCGTCGCGATCCGGTTGGAGAGCATCGTGACGAACGGCGGGCGGTCGCCGTGCGCCTGCTCCCACGCCAGCAGCTCCGCGACCTGCTCCACCGACAGCGAGCGCAGCTTGCCGCGCAGCTGGGCGATCGTCATCGTCTCGTAGCCCGGCAGCGCGTCCGGGGTCACCGACGCCGTCTCGCCGCCCTCGCCCGCGACGCCCAGCGCCGGCGCGTGGCCGTTGGTGCGCTTGGGGGTGTCCGCCAGCTCGGAGTGCTCGAGCGACGTGTCGTCGATGTCGATCCGGCTCCACGCGGCGCGCGGGGCCGGCAGCTCGTCGGGGAGGTCGTCGTCGAACCGGGCCCAGGACGGGGCCTCCTCCACCGGGCGCCCCCCGTCGAGCGCCCCGTCGCCCTTGATCGCCAGCTCGGTGACGACCTGCTGAGCCCGCATCGTGAGCTGCAGCACGCGGCTCACCGCGGTGATGGGCAGGCCCGCGACGGTGCGCGGCAGATCCTTGGCCTCCTCGACGGCGGTGACGACGAGACCGGCGGCGACCCGCACCGGGAACGGCAGCGAACTCATACGCCACAGGGTGCCAGCCGCGGGCGCCCGGTGTGCGGACGGCCACGGCCGCGTGCGTGCGGACGGACCGTGACGCTCGTCGCCCGTAGGCTGGCCGTATGTCCACTGAGCACTCCGAGGAGCAGGGCCTCCGCGTCCTGCTCGCGAAGCCCCGTGGCTACTGCGCCGGCGTCGACCGCGCGGTCGTCGCCGTCGAGAAGGCGCTCGAGACCTACGGCGCACCGGTGTACGTCCGCAAGGAGATCGTCCACAACCGCCACGTCGTGAACACCCTCGCCGAGCGCGGTGCGGTGTTCGTCGAGGAGACCGACCAGGTGCCCGAGGGCGCCACCGTCGTGTTCTCGGCGCACGGGGTGTCCCCGGCGGTCCACGCCGAGGCGGCGTCCCGCGAGCTGCGCACCGTCGACGCGACCTGCCCGCTGGTCACGAAGGTGCACCAGGAGGCCAAGCGCTTCGCGCGCGACGACTACGACATCCTCCTGATCGGGCACGAGGGCCACGAGGAGGTCGAGGGCACCGCCGGCGAGGCCCCCGAGCACGTGCAGCTCGTCGACGGGCCGTCCGCGGTCGAGCACGTCACGGTGCGCGACCCCGAGAAGGTCATCTGGCTGTCCCAGACGACGTTGTCGGTCGACGAGACCCTCGAGACCGTCCGCGCGCTGCGCGAGCGCTTCCCGGCGCTGTCCGACCCGCCGTCCGACGACATCTGCTACGCGACCCAGAACCGCCAGGTCGCCGTCAAGCAGATGGCGCCCGAGTGCGACCTCGTGCTCGTCGTCGGCTCGCGCAACTCCTCGAACTCCGTGCGCCTCGTCGAGGTCGCGCTGCAGTCCGGGGCGAGCGCCTCCCACCTCGTGGACCACGCCGGCGAGATCGACGAGGCGTGGCTGGACGGCGTGCGCTCCGTCGGCGTCACCAGCGGCGCGTCGGTGCCCGAGATCCTCGTCGGCGACGTCCTGCACTGGCTCGCCGACCGCGGCTACGCCGACGTCGAGGAGATCACCACGGCGAACGAGAAGCTCACCTTCTCGCTGCCCCGCGAGCTCAAGCGGGACATGAAGCCCCAGGCGGTCCGGTAGCGGGGCGTCGTCCGGGGTCGGCGCGGGGCCGGCTGGGATGCAGCGAACGTCCTGTTCGCTGCTTCTAGGCGCTCGAAGTCCCCGTTGATCACGTCGGCGCCGGGCGGTCCGTTGGACGCCGGAGACCAGGAGTGCGTCATGCACCCCGCGGACCCGTGACGAGTCGATGATGTGCTCGTGATCTCCGCGGCTTGGCCCCGCTGGTGACGAACCGGGTCAGCGCGGGGTGTCGGGGCCGTCGACGCGGCGCGGGACGCGGCGGACGCCGGGGCCGAACTCGTCGTCCGGGTCGTCGGGACGTGACGGGCGGCGTCGGGCGTCGCGCTCCCGGGCGGGGCGCGCTTCGACCGGCACGCGCTTGGGTCGGTCGCGGTCCCGGGGGTCCCGGTCACGCGCGTCGCGGTCGCGGGGGTCGCGGTCGCGGGGGTCGCGGTCGCGGGGGTCGCGGTCGCGGGGGTCGCGGTCGCGGTCACGCGGCTCTCGTGGACGACGCTCCCGCGGGTCCCGATCGCGCGGGTCCCGATCGCGCGGGTCCCGATCGCGCGGATCGCGGTCGCGGGGGTCGCGGTCCCGGTCGCGCGGATCCCGGTCCCGCGGGTCGCGGTCGCGCGGCTCTCGTGGACGACGCTCCCGCGGGTCCCTGTCGCGGGGATCCCGGTCCCGGGGATCGCGCGCGGGCCGGGCGTCGGGGTCGAGGTCGTCGTCCGCGCGCCGGTAGGGCTCCAGGCGGGTGCGGACGAAACCGAGCGCGAGGCTGACCGCGGTGGTGATCGCCAGGGTCGGGAAGGCGTTCACGAGGGGCCCGCCGATGGCGAGCAGCGCCGACGCGGTGCCCCGCGCGCGGGAGAGCCCCCCGGTCGCGGCGACCACGACGGGCACCCCGACCGCGAGCAGCAGCGGCGGCTGCACGAGCGGGACGAACAGCGAGTCGCGCCGCGCCCAGGCCGTCGCGAGGATGCACCCGCCGGCGAAACAGGCCGTGAACACGACCCCGAGCTCGCCCGAGGTCAGCAGGTCGACGGCGATCCCGGCGCCGGTGAGCACGGCGGCCAGCGCGAGCGAGCCCCACCAGCGCAGACCCCGCAGTGACCGCACGACGGAGCGCTCCCCGGGGCCGACCGCCCCGGGGGACGCGGTGTCGTCCCGTGTACTGGTCACCCCTCAACGCTAGCGGGCGTTCGGTGACCCACCGTCATCCCGCCACGGGCGGCCGGAGAGGTCGTGACGTGGACCACCGGGTCGGACGACGGGCGGGCCTCCTCAGTCGGTCTCCGCGGGCGCGCGCGGGCGGCGCTCGACCTGCTCGGGGCCCTCCAGCTCGGCGGTCGTCACCGACAGATCGGCGAAGCGCCGGGCGCTGACCAGCACCCGGGACTCCAGCGAGCTGACCGTCTCGTTGAACGACCGCACGCTGCCGTCGAGCGAACGGCCCAGCCGCGCCAGGTGACCGGACATGGTCGCCAGCCGCCCGTGCAGCTCGCGGCCCAGCGCGTGCACCTCGGCGGCGTTGCGCGCCAGGGCCTCCTGCCGCCAGGCGTAGGCCACCGTGCGTAGCAGCGCCATGAGCGTCGTCGGGGTGGCGATGACGACGTCGACGCCGAAGGCGTGTTCGAGCAGCGCCGGGTCGGCCTCCAGCGCCGCGGAGAGGAACACCTCGCCGGGCACGAACATGACGACGAACTCCGGCGACGGGTCGAAGCGGCGCCAGTAGGCCTTGGCGCCCAGCGCGTCGACGTGCGCACGCACCTGCTTGGCGTGCGCCCCGACGCGCTCGCGGCGGGCGTCGTCGTCGCGGGCCTCGGTGGACTCGAGGTAGGCGGTGAACGGGACCTTCGCGTCGACGACCACCTGCTTGCCCCCGGCGAGGTGCACCACCAGGTCGGGCCGCTGGGCGCCCTCGTCGTCCTGGCCGCGGGCGTGCGCCTGCCGCGTGAAGTCGCAGTGCTCGACCATGCCCGCGAGGTCGACCACCCGCTCGAGCTGCAGCTCGCCCCAGCGCCCGCGCACGTGCGGGGACCGCAGCGCGCCTGCGAGCGCCCGCGTCTCGCCGGCCACGCCCTGCGCGCCCGCGGCGACCGCGCCGACCTGCTCGCGCAGCGAGGCGAACGCCGTCTCGCGGTCGCGCTCGGCCCCGGCCATCTGCCGCTCCATGCGCTGCAGCGTCGCGGCGACCGGCTCGAGCACGCGGTCGAGCGCCTCCGTCGACGCCGCCCGGACCGCGGGGCTCAGCGCGCGCTCGCGCTCACCGGCCCCGCGGCGCTCGGCGTCGAGCTCGGCGCGGGCGGCCGCCACCTCGGCCCCGGCGCGGCGCACCGCGTCGGACACCGCCGCGTCGCGCCACGCGCGGGCCAGGCGCAGCGCCACCCACGTGCCGATCGCCGCGCCCAGCGCCAGCCCCACCAGGAGGCCGACGAGCACCCCGTCCACCGTCATGATCCGCAGGATGGATCAGACCCCCGACACTGATCCCTCGGCGGCCGGCTCCTCGGGCAGCCAGCTGGCCTCCATCGCCAAGAGCCGGTCCTTGATCTCGAGACCCCAGCGGTAGCCGCCGAGCCCGCCGCCGCGGCGCAGCACGCGGTGGCACGGCACGAACAGCGTCGTCGCGTTGCGCACGCACGCCCGCGCCGCGAGACGGTGGCCGCGCGGGTGCCCGGCGGCCTCGGCGAGCTCGCCGTACGTCGTGGGCTGCCCGGGCGGCACGAGACGCATCCGGTCCCAGATCGCGGTCGTCGCCGGCCCGCTGATCTGGCGCACCGGCACCGCGGCCGCCGGCGCGGGGTCGCCGTCGTGGAAGGCGGCGACCGCCCGGGTGACGTCGCCGAGGTCGGTGCGGCGGGCGGGGTCGGTGGGCCGCAGCTCGGCGTGGACCGGTGCGAGCAGCGCGTCGACGTCGTCGGTCCAGCCGGACGCGAGGACGACGCCCTCGTCGTCGACGAGCGTGGTGAACGGGCCGAGCACGGTGGGCACGGTGGCGAGAGCTGACACGGGAACCTCCGGGTGAGAACGGTCGTCACCCTGGTTGGACGCCGCCGGAGCCCGCACGGATCCCTCGCTGGCAGACTGGGATCCCGTGAGCTTGACCCTCGGCATCGTCGGCCTGCCCAACGTGGGCAAGTCGACGATGTTCAACGCCCTGACCCGCAACGACGTCCTCGCCGCGAACTACCCCTTCGCCACGATCGAGCCGAACGTCGGCGTCGTCCCCCTGCGCGATCCCCGCCTCGACCGTCTCGCGGAGATGTTCTCGTCGGAGAAGATCGTGCCGGCGACGGTGTCGTTCGTGGACATCGCCGGGATCGTCTCGGGGGCGAGCGAGGGCGCCGGGCTGGGCAACAAGTTCCTGGCCAACATCCGCGAGGCCGACGCGATCTGCCAGGTCGTGCGGGTGTTCGCCGACGACGACGTCGTGCACGTCGACGGGCGCGTCGATCCTGCGGCCGACATCGAGACGATCGCGACCGAGCTCGTCCTCGCCGACCTGCAGACGATCGAGAAGGCCCTCCCGCGCCTGGAGAAGGAGGCGCGGGTCAAGAAGGAGACCAAGGCCGCCGTCGACGAGATCCAGCACGCGCAGTCCGTGCTGAACGAGGGCCGGACGCTGTTCCAGGCGGGCCTGGACTCGCCGCGCCTACGCGAGCTGAACCTCATGACGGTCAAGCCGTTCCTCTACGTCTTCAACGCCGACGAGCCGGTGCTCACCGACGACGCGCGGCGCAAGGAGCTCGCGGAGCTCGTCGCCCCCGCCGAGTCGGTGTTCCTCGACGCGAAGGTCGAGCAGGAGCTCCTCGAGCTCGACGCGGAGTCGGCGCTGGAGCTGCTCGAGTCGATCGGCCAGCCCGAGCCCGGTCTCGACGCCCTGGCCCGCGCCGGGTTCCGCACCCTCGGCCTGCAGACCTACCTCACGGCGGGCCCCAAGGAGTCGCGCGCCTGGACGATCCGGATCGGCGCCACGGCGCCCGAGGCCGCCGGCGTGATCCACACCGACTTCCAGAAGGGCTTCATCAAGGCCGAGATCGTGTCCTACGACGACCTCGTCGCGGCCGGGTCGATGAACGCGGCCAAGACCGCGGGCAAGGTCCGCATGGAGGGCAAGGACTACGTCATGCACGACGGCGACGTCGTGGAGTTCCGCTTCGGATCACCATCACGCAGCTGACGACAACTCCAACGACTACGAGACAACAGACCGGATCAGCAGCCGCGCTACCTGCGAAGGTCGTAGTCGACGAGGGCAGATGGGCAACGAGTTCCCCACGATCAAGGCGCAGAGGCTCCGGGCGATCCTCGTACGCCTGTGCGGCGAGGCCATCCACGTCGAGGGCTCGCACCACACGTTCGTGAGTCGAGACGGCAAGACGAGATTCACCTTCAGCAAGCACGATGGCGTGGAGGTCACCGGCGGTACTTTTCGCCGTATCCTGGTGGATGACGTCGGGTTGACCTTGGACCAGGCCCGGCACGTCGCGCGGAAGGGGAAGCTGCCGTGAGCGATGTTCACGCGATCTTCCGCCAGGTCGGACATGACCAGTGGGAGGCCTACTCCCGCCCTGTCAGCGTCTACGCGGGTGGATCGTCGCTGCCTGTGGCACGAGACGAGTGGGCGCGCGCTGCTGAGGCTCACCTCCAGAACGAGTGGCCGAACACCACGGTGATCGAGCATGTCGAGCACGAGGTGGCGCCTGACATCTTCATCCGGACCGCTGTGGATCACGCCGCGGGGCGGAGGGAACGTGTCGCGAACGTACTGCGGGACGGGCTTGCTCGACCGGAGGTGCTGGCCACGACACGCAGGACCGCGCTTGAGTCGAGTGCGGGCGACATCGTGTTCGTTTGCTGCCTTCCCACTGATCGGATTCAGTGGGTGAGCGAGCAGCTGGGGCGGATGGACGCCGTGCAGGTGAGCGCGCCCTACGGTCAAGAGGGCGGTGTGTGGTGGATGCCGCTCGCCTCGCCGAACGTCGAGGTCGAGGCTCCCGGCACCCGGACACTGCACGACGCTGGCCTAGGTGGGCCCGACGCCACAATCGCGGACCTGGTCGCGGTCATCGACAGCGACCACGGCGGGCCGCGTGACGCTATGCCCGGCCAGTCTCAGCGCAAGCGCGCCGAGCGCACATCGGCGGTCGCACGCCGCACCGGGGCGCTCGTCGCCGCTTGATGTCTCTAGGCTGCTCGATAGAGGGACGGTTCGCCGAGCGATCGCTGGAAACTCACGTCGATCACGTGGCTGACGTTGAACCGATAGAGGTGGAGTTCCGCTTTGGATCACCGTCACCTTCGTAGCCGTCGACCACGTTCGTAGCCGTCGACCGAAGGCTCCCAGAGCCCCGGGTGTCGATGGTGGCCCGCTCCGTCTAGGTCGAGGCCGGGACCGGGACGCCCGAGGTCGCCGCCGCGGTGGTGCGCTCCAGGTGACGCTGGGCGAGCCAGAGCGCGGCGCCGATGATCGGCAGGCCGATGTCTGTGTAGAGGATCGCGCCCGCGTTGCCGGGCGACAGGTTGTTGCTCCCGACGATCTCTACGATGTGGCCGACCGCGGCCCCGAGCAGGAAGCACGAGGGACCGAGGACGGCCACGCCCCGCACCCCGAGGGAGGCACGGAAGGCGCAGAGACCGACCAGGCCGAAACCGAGGCTCGCGTACCCGACCTCGGCCTGGAACGGGCTGTCCGCCCAGCCGATCAGCGTCGCGGCGAACTCGCCAGCGAACACGTGGAACGCGAAGTTGTAGAGGAACGAGATGCCGACCGAGAACAACAGGAAGTAGGCGAACAGGTCCTCGATTACGAGCCGGGCGGTCAACGGCCTCGGGCGACGGGCGAGCGAGATTCCGCTCGCGATGAGGCCGACGATGAGGAACGTGACGGTGAAGTTCCCCAGCACCAGGAACAGAATGGAAGTCACCGGAGTAGTCCTTTCAGGCGATGTGTGCTCGCGGCTACTTGTACTATCAGTTAGTCCGCGCGCCCAGGGCTGTGCCACAAGGACGGTTGCAATCGTTACTCAAGCGCTATTGTCACCATGCGTGGTCGATCGTCACGAGGACGGCGCCGTCGTCGGTCGCCGGCTGCTTCGCGGCACCACGACCGGCCCGGTCGGTCGACGCGTTCGGACCGCTGACGTCGTCCGAGCATCGGTGGAGGCCGGTCCCGCGCACAAGCGGTGCTGGTGGCGCGAGTCCATGATCGTTGTTCCGTTCCCCCGCCCGCTCCTGCCAGCGCGTGGTCTCGCACTGGACGCCGGTGAAGGAGGAGTCGTGTCGAAGCGAGCCCGTCGGGCAAGGTCGTGGTCTTCGGAGGGGCGTCCCGGAACCTGGGACGGTTGATCTGCGAGACGGTCGCGGCCGATGGTGCCGCAGTGGTCGTGCACTACAACAGCGAGTCGTCGGCGGCGAAACGCCCAGGACGTGGTTCCGCTTCAACGTCTGACCCTTCCCGATGCCGGGTCGCTCCTGACTGTCGGACCTGCCGCCTGCCCTGGCATCATGAACGCATCAGATGATGCGGCGTGTGATGCGGAGGGTGTATGCGCACCACGGTGACGATCGACGACGATCTCGTTGCGCAGGCGACCGAGCTGACCGGGATCGCAGAGCGCTCCGCACTCCTGCGTGCCGGCCTGGAGACTCTCGTGCGCGTCGAGAGTGCACGTCGGCTCGCTGCACTCGGAGGTACGGATCCGGACGCGACGGCGGCGCCACGCCGGCGCGGTGAGGTCGCGTGATCCTGGTCGACACGTCGGTGTGGATCGATCATCTGCACCGGACCGAACCCGCCCTCTCAAGGCTGCTCGGTGACGATGTCGTGGCGACGCACGACGGCATCGTCGAGGAGATCGCGTTGGGTTCGATCGCACGACGCGATGCGACGCTCTCGTTGCTCAGGGCTCTGATCCGAGCACCGCGACTGCGCCACGACGAGCTTCTGTCACTCGTCGACCGGGACCGGCTGTGGGGTCGCGGGCTGAGCGTCATCGACGTCCAGCTCCTCGGTGCCGCCCGGCTCGCGCGGGCCGCTCTCTGGACGCGCGACGAGCGCCTTCTGGCCGCCGCCGCCGACCGTGGCGTCGACGTGTTCGACGAGTCGTCCTGAGCGACGGACCGGTTGCACAGCTGCGTCACTCGGTGGAGTTCCGCTTCGACGTCCAGCCCGACGCCCCTACGATCCGGGCCGTGATCCGGACCGGCAGGGGGGCGCGGTGAGTGGTGTGCGGGTGTTGGTGGCCGGGGCGAGCATCGCCGGGCCGGCGCTGGCCCACGGGCTGCGGCGGCGCGGCGCCGAGGTGACCGTGGTGGAGCGCGCCCCGGAGCTGCGTCCGGGCGGGCAGGCGGTCGACGCCCGCGGGGTGGCCAAGGAGGTCATCCGCCGCATGGGGCTGGACGCCGAGGTGCGCGCGGCGTGCACCCAGACCGTCGGGGCGTACTCCGTCGACGCGGACGGCACCGTCCTCGAGACCTACCGCGCCGAGGACGACGAGGGCGACGGGTTCATCGCGGAGATCGAGATCCTGCGCGGGGACCTGTCCCGTGTCCTCTACGACGCGACCCGGGACGACGTCGAGTACGTCTTCGGCGACCGGATCGCCGAGCTGACCCAGGACGTCGGCGGTGTCGACGTGGTGTTCGCGGGCGGTGACCGGCGGCGCTTCGACCTGGTGATCGGGGCCGACGGCCTGCACTCGACCCTGCGGGAGATGGTTTTCGGGCCGCGGGAGCGGTTCGTCCGCCACCTCGGGCACGTGCTCGCCTTCTACAGCGTGCCGAACGAGTTCGGGCTGGACCGCTGGCTGATCGAGTACCAGGAGGCCGGCCGGTCGGCCGGTCTGCGGCCGATCCAGGACGCCACGCAGGGGATGGCGATGTTCTCCTTCCCGGCGGCCGACGTCGAGGTCGACATCCGCGACGTCGCGGCCCAGAAGCGCCTGCTGCGGGAACGGATGGCGGGCTTCGGGTGGTGGACCTCCCGCATCCTCGAGCACGTGGACGACAGCCCGGACTTCTACCTCGACCAGGTCGCCCAGGTGCTGATGGACCGCTGGTCGAGCGGGCGGGTGGGGCTGCTCGGGGACGCGGCGTGCAGCTCGTCGCCGATGTCCGGGCAGGGCACCAGCATCGCCCTCGTGGGTGCCCACCTGCTGGCCGGCGACCTGGCCGCCGCGGACTGGGACCCCGAGACCGCGTTCGCGGCCTACGAGCGGCGGATGCGCCCGTTCGTCGAGGCCAACCAGGAGATCGGGCGGATGAACGCGGCCGGCCGGCTCCCCGACGCGGGACCGCCGAGCATGGACTTCGAGAGCCAGGAGTTCCGGGAGCTGCTCGACCGTGCGATCAACGGCCCGGAGCTGCCCGACGACGCCCGGGAGCCGGATCCCGCGACGCCGACCCGTCCGTGAAGTGGTTCCGCGCGACGCGACCGTCACGGAGCTGACCCGGAGCTGACGGCGGTCCGGGCGACGAACATCGTCAGCGGTGGCCAGCCGCCGTCGGGCTGGCCCCGCCCCTCCTGCCCGGGGAAGTCCGGGAGCGTGACGTCGTCGAACACGGCGCGGGCCGTGTCGAGCACGTCGACGCCGGCGAAGCCGGCGCCGGCCGCGTAGACGCCCCGCAGCACGGCGATCACCGGCGTCGACCAGCCCCGCGGGACCAGCCGCATGTCGAAGACGAACAGCCGCCCGCCCGGTCGCAGCGCTGTCCGAACGGCGGCGAGGACCGCGGGGACGTCGGGCATCGCGCTGATCGACGCGCAAGCGTAGACGGCGTCGAACGCGCCGTGCCCGATCTCGGTGCGGGTGGCGTCGGCGCGGCGGAGCTCCACGTTCGCCAGGCCGTTCCCGCGCACGACCGCGTCCGCGCGGGCCAGCATCTTCGGGCTGTGGTCGATGCCGACCACCCGCCCCGTCGGGCCGACGGCGGCGCTCAGGGTGGACAGAGCGGCCCCGCTGCCGCACCCGAGGTCGAGCACCACGGCGCCGGGTCCGAGCGCCAGGTGCGTCAGGGCGACCTCGGCGACGCGGGTCGTCTGCCCGCCGGCCGACCCGTGGACGGGGCTGACGAGGTCCCACCAGCGGCGTCCCCGCCGCAGGCGTCGCTCGTGGAGCGTGTCGGGCACGGCGACCCCCTCGTGTGGCGATGCAGCTGCATCGTCACACGGTGGCACGCTCGGTCGCAATACACGTGCATCGTGTCAGGATGCGCGCGTGCCGAAGAAGGTCGATCCGCACGAGCGCCGCGCGCAGATCGCCCGGGCCCTGCACCGCGTCATCGCGGGTCGCGGCCTCGACGAGGTGAGTCTGCGACACGTCGCGACGGAGGCCGGCGTCTCCGCCGGGCTGGTGCAGCACTGGTTCCGCACGAAGGACGAGATGCTGCGCTTCGCCCTGGAGGTGGTGGCCGAGCAGGGGCAGGCGCGACTCGCCCGCCGCGGAGCGGAGATCGAGCACGGCACGCCGCGCGAGGCCGTGCGCGCGCTGCTGGTCGAGTTGCTGCCCCTCGACGAGGAACGCCGCCTGGAGGCCCACGTCGCCCTCGCGTTCGGGGCACGGGCGGCCGTCTCGCCGGAGATCGCGCGGTGGGTGCGCGACGGGATGGACCAGATGCGCGCCTTCGTCGCCGACCGCCTCCGGGCCGCCGGGCGGGTCGGTGACCCGGAGGCCGCCGCCGTTGCGCTGACGGCGATGGTCGACGGGCTGGCGGCGCACGTCCTCGCCGAGCAGTGCACGCCGGAAGCGGCCGAGGCGGCTTTCGACGACCACCTCGACACGGTCCTCGGCCTCTGACGGCTCCGCTCAGCCCGGGGACCCGAGCCGGACGACGTTGCCGCTCGGGTCCGAGAACCGGAACTCCCGCAGACCGCACGGTTCCTCGCGGACCTCCGACACCGGGAACCCGGCGTCGGCGGGCGCGGCGCGCAGGCCGTCGGCGTCGTCGACGTGCAGGCAGCAGCCCGTGGCGTTGCCCGCGACGTCGAGATCCGGCCGGTCCTGCCGACCGGGCTCACCGCCAGCCGAGCTCCGGGGCGAGGTGGGTCAGGACGCTCTCGATCACGTGGGCGTTGTAGTCGACGCCGAGCTGGTTGGGCACGGTGAGCAGCAGCGTGTCCGCGGCGGCGATCGCCTCGTCCTCGGCGAGCTCGGCGACGAGCTTGTCCGGCTCGCCGGCGTAGGTCCGGCCGAAGCGCGCGTCGCCGCCGTCGAGGTGACCGACCTGGTCGGTCGAGTGCCGCTCGCGCCAGAACAGCTGGCGGTCGAGGTCGCTGACGATCGGGAAGATGCTGCGGCTGACCGACACGCGCGGCTCGCGCTCGTGCCCGGCGGCGGCCCACGCGTCGCGGAAGCGCTGGATCTGCTCGGCCTGCAGGCGGTGGAACGGCACCCCGGTGTCCTCGGTGAGCAGCGTCGAGCTCATGAGGTTCATGCCCTGCTCGGCGGTCCACTCGGCGGTGGCGCGGCTGCCCGCGCCCCACCAGATGCGGTCGCGCAGGCCCTCGGAGTGGGGCTCGAGACGCAGCAGGCCGGGCGGGTTGGCGAACATCGGCCGCGGGTTGGGCTGGGCGAACCCCTCCCCGCGCAGCACGTCCAGGAAGAGCTGGGTGTGGTGGCGGGCCATGTCCGCGTCGGTCTCGCCCTCGGTGGGCACGTGGCCGAAGTACCGGTACCCGTCGATGACCTGCTCGGGGGACCCGCGGCTGATGCCCAGCTGCATCCGGCCGCCCGAGATCAGGTCGGCGGCGCCGGCGTCCTCGGCCATGTACAAGGGGTTCTCGTAGCGCATGTCGATCACGCCGGTGCCCAGCTCGATCCGGCTGGTCCGGGCGGCGGCCGCGGACAGGAGCGGGAACGGGGACGCGAGCTGGCGGGCGAAGTGGTGCACGCGGAAGTACGCGCCGTCGGCGCCGGCCTCCTCGGCCGCGACGGCCAGCTCCACCGACTGCAGCAGGGCGTCCTGCGCGGACCGCACCATCGACTGCGAGGACGGCGACCAGTGCCCGAAGGAGAGGAACCCAATCTTCTTCACGTTTCAACCAACGTCGTCGGCGTCGGGCCCATTCCTCAGCGGCCGGCGACCGACCGGACGGCGGCGACGACGGCGTCGGGGCGCTGGATCTGGATGTAGTGGGTCGTGCCGGGCACGGTCTCCAGCCGCGATCCGGGCAGGTCGGCGGCGAGGCGGGCGAACGCCTCGGGGCGCGTCGCGGTGACGGCCGCCACGGCGTCGAAGGACGGGTCGTCCGGTGGCACGGGGTCCACGTCGCCCGCCATCAGCACGACGGCGGGCACCCGGCGCGCCGGCGGCGCCCCGCCGAGCTGGTCCAGGCTCGCCGTGAGGTCGTAGGCCTCCATCGCGTAGCCGGGGATCGGGCTCGGCGGCTCCGAGACGGTCCGGGCGAACGCGTCCCACTGCCCGGGCGGGAGGAGGTCCCGCAGCGCCGGGGGCGTCGGGTCGACGAGCACCACGCCGGCGACGTCGTCCGGGAACGTCCGCGCGGAGAGCTGCGTGAACGGCCCGCCCAGGGAATGGCCCACGAGCACGCAGGGGCCGGGGACGCCGGCGGTGGTGAGGAGGGCGTGGAGCTCGGCGACCACGTCGGCCGCGGTGCGGGGCATCGGCACCGGTCGGCTGCGGCCCGGCTGCGGCTGGTCCGACGGCGCACCGTCGTCGGTCGAGACCCGCAGCGCCCCGGGCCGGTCGTACGCGCACACCCGGGTGAACCCGGCGACACCCGCCGCGACCGAGGGCGGGCGCTCGGCCCCGACCGACCAGATGTCGGCCGCGTTCCCGAACCCGGACTGCAGGACGACGGTTGGGCTCCCGGCGCCGCGGCACTCGAGCCAGATCCCGCGCCCGTCGACGTCCACGAGCCCCGCGAAGTCGCCCGGTCCGGCCGCGAGCGCCACCTGCTGCCGCGGCGCGGAGCACGCCGCGAGCGCGACGCCCACCACGATCGCCAGCACCCCGATCCGTCCGACCGACCGCCGCATGCGCCCTCCCGTCCGGCACCCTCGGGTGAGAGGTACACCGGCCGCGGCGCCACCGCAGTCAGCGAGGTGTCAGCGCGGGCCGGCGAGCGGGGTGACGCGCACCGGGTGCGGGACCCGGTGTCGGTGGGCGATGATCGCCAGCAATGCTCCGCCCGGCCGTCCTGGCGCTCGTCGGGACGGTCCTGCTCGCCTGCTCCGGCCCGACCGCCCCGGGCACGGGACCGGACCCCGCCGCGGCCGGCGTCGCGCGGCTGACCGACGGCCGGGTGCCCCCGGGCCTGACCTGGCGGCCCTGCCCGGACGCCCCCGAGCCCGGCGTCGAGTGCGCCGACCTCCCCGTGCCCCGCGACTACCGGGACCCGGCCTCGCCGACGCTGACCCTCGCCGTCACGCGGCTGCGCGCCACCGACCCGGAGCAGCGCCGCGGCGTACTCTTGACCAACCCCGGCGGGCCGGGCGCGGAGGCGCGGTACAACAGCCTGGGCGTCGACGCCCTCGCGGACCACGCGCTGCGCCGGAGCTACGACCTGATCGGCCTCGACCCCCGTGGCGTCGGCGCGAGCACGCCGGCGGCCCGCTGCGGACTGAGCGACCCCGTTGCTCCGGCTCGCGACCGGCGACCCCACCGCCCTCGACTTCGACGCCGACGCGGCCGCCGCCCGCAACATCGCCGCGTCCTGCGCCCGCGCCGGCGCGGACCTGTGGCCGTTCCTCAGCACGGCCGACGCGGTCCGCGACATGGACGTGCTGCGCTCCGCGCTCGGCGAGGAACGGCTGTCGTTCTACGGGACCTCGTACGGCACCTCGCTGGGGACCGCGTACTCGTCGGTCTTCCCCGACCACACCGACCGTGTCGTCCTCGACAGCGTGGACGACGACACCGTCGGCTGGCAGGAGCGCTTCCGCCTCTCCGACGCCGGGACCGACGCGAGCTTCACGGCGGTCGCCACGGCGATCGCGGCCGATCCGCGGTGGGGCCTGGGCACCGCCGACGACGTGCGCGCCCGCTACCTCGACCTGCGCGCGCGGGCGGCGCGGGGCGAGCTGGTCCTCGGGGGGTCGCCCGTGGAGGTCCGCGGGCTGCGCCTCGTCCTCGAGGACGCGCTGCGCGGCGGCGGGGCGTACGTCGACGACCTGGCCGCCCTGCTCGCCGTCGACGCCCGCACGCCCGGCGCGCCCCGCGAGGACGACCTCGCCGCCCGGCTGGGCGTCGGCGCCACACCGCCCGACGCCGCGCGCGAGGCCCGGGTCGACCGGGCGGTCGCCGCCGGGCTGGGCGTGCAGTGCGCCGACCCGTCGTGGTCCCGCGACCCCGCCGACTACCGCCGCGCGTTCGAGGAGGACCGCGCGGCCCACCCGGTCAGCTCCGGGGCCCGCGCGACGATCCGTCCGTGCGCGTTCTGGCCGACCGCGCCGCGCGACCCGCTCCCGACGCTCACCGACGCCGGCCACGACGGTCCGCCGCAGGCGCTGATGCTGCAGAACCGTGCCGACCCGGCCACCCCGCTCGAGGGCGCCCGCCACGTCCGCGACGCCCTCGGCTCGCGTGCGGTCATGATCACCACCGGCGACGTCGGGCACGGGGTGCTCGGCCGGAACCGGTGTGCGACCGACGCCACCGTCGCGTGGCTGGTCGACGGCGAGCTGCCGGCGGGCGACACCACCTGCTGACCCCGGCCTTGACACCGGTCGGCGGGAGGTCGAGCGTGCGCGGACGATCAGGCCGGGCCGACTCGAGGAGGAGCGCACCGTGGGGCAGCAGGACTTCGACGTGGTGTCCGACGGATGGTCGTACCTGGAGTGCCCCCGCTGGCACGAGGGTCGGCTCTGGGTCTCGGACTTCTACACCGAGCGGGTCGTGGCGATCGACCCCGACGGCGGCCACGAGGTGGTGGCCGAGGTCCCCCAGCAGCCCTCCGGGCTCGGGTTCCTGCCCGACGGGCGCGCCCTGATCGTCTCGATGCGCGACCACCGGATCCTGCGCCGGGAGCACGACGGGTCGCTCGTCGAGCACGCCGACCTGTCGGGGCTCGTCAGCCACCACCTCAACGACATGCTGGTCGACGACGGCGGCGGCGCGTACGTCGGTAACTTCGGCTTCGACCTCATGAGCGGCGCCCCGATCGCCCGCACGACGCTGACCCACGTCGCTCCCGACGGCACCGCGCGCACCATCGCCGACGACCTGCTCTTCCCGAACGGCATGGTGCTCTTCGACCGGGTCCTGGTGGTCGCCGAGACCTTCGGCGCCCGGCTGACCGCGTTCGACGTGGCCGCCGACGGCGGGCTGGCCCGGCGCCGCGACTGGGCCCGCTTCTCGGCGCCGCCGGTCACCGACGACGTCGGCGAGGCCCTCGGCGCGCTGGCGGTGGCCCCCGACGGCATCGGCGGCGACGCGGAAGGCGCGATCTGGGTGGCCGACGCCCTGCACCAGCGCGTCGTGCGCGTCGCCGAGGGCGGGACGATCCTCGAGGAGCGGGGCACCGGCAACCTCGGCGTCTACGCCTGCATGCTCGGCGGCGAGGACGGCCGGACGCTCTACGCCTGCGCGGCGCCGTCGTTCGCGGAGCACGAGCGGCGCCCGGTGCGGGAGGCGGTGCTGCTCGCCGGCCGCGTCGACGTCCCGCACGCGGGACGGCCCTAGGTCAGGCCTGCCACGGGCAGGGACGCCAGCCGGCTGCCGCCGAGCGTGCCGGGGTCGACGCGGCGCAGGTCGGCGGCGGGGACGGCGAGACGGGCGGCGGGGAAGTCGGCGACCAGGACGTCGACGACGGCCGCGAGCTCGGCGCGGGCCAGGTGCGCCCCCGCGCACACGTGCGGCCCGGCGCCGAACGCGAGCCCGGCGCCGGGGCCCGCGGCCGGGTCGTCGGCCAGCCCGGCGATGTCGACGAGCACCGGCGTCCCCGGCGCGAGCACGACCCCGTCGAGCACGACCTCCTCCGCGGCGAAGCGCCAGAGCGTGAAGGGCGCGGGCGGGTCGCGGCGCAGGACGTCGTCGACGAGCGCCCCGACGTCGTCCGGCGGCCCGTCGGTCAGGACCCGCGCGACGAGGAAGCCCAGCGCGGTGTCGGTGGTCAGCTGCCCGGCGAAGATCAGGGCGAACAGCAGGTAGTGCACCTCGTCGTCGGAGATCCCCGCCGGCAGGCGCTCGCGCAGTTCGCGGGCGAGCCCGTCGTGCGCCATCGCCGCCGCGCCCAGGCGGGCGAACGCCGCCATCGCGGCCGCGCCCTCGGCCGCGTCGCCGACCCTCTGCCGGCACGCGGCCACCGCGTCGTCGAGCATCGCGCGCGGGAGCCCGAGCAGGTCGCCGACGACGGTGAGCGGGTAGCGGGTGGTGAAGTCCGTGACCAGGTCGACGGGGCCGGGCCCGGCGGCCCGGAGCATCGTCCGGGCGGTGTCGCGCATCGCCGGCGCGAGGGCCCGCATCCGCCGCGGCGAGAGCATCGGCGCGTGGGCACGGCGCAGGGCGGCGCGGGTCGCGCCCTCGGCCGTGGTCAACGACAGCGCCTGCGCCGCCGTCGGCTCGAGGCCCGCCGCGTGCGGGTCCCAGTGCGACGGGGCGAGCGTGGTGTCCTTGACGATCCGCGGGTCGCCGAGCACCGCGCGGGCCAGTGCCGCGGTCGTCACCACCGCCACCGGCCCGTCCGCGGGCGCCTCGACGACCACCACCGGGCCGGCGGCCCGGAGCGCCTCCCGGCCCGGGTAGGGCTCCTCCGGGCGGCGGGTCCCGGCGACGAAGGGGCAGGCGCCGTGAGACGATTGCTGCATCATGCAGATACCGTGACACACAATTGCTGCATCGTGCAGTGAAAGGGAGGTCCGGTGTCCCCGGAGGACGTGGTCGCCGCCCTGGCGGCGTGGAGCGTGCGGCTCGTGCAGTTCAACGGACTCGTCGCGGGGCGCCTCGGTGTCGGCACCACCGAGCTGCAGTGCCTCTACGAGCTCACCCGCCACGGCCCGGCGACGCCCGGGGTCCTGGCGGGGCGCCTCAACCTCACCACCGGGTCGGCGTCGCGGGTGGTCGAGCGCCTGCACGCCGCCGGCCACGTGCGCCGCGTGGCCGATCCCGCCGACCGCCGCCGCGTGCTCGTCGAGCCCGAGCCGGCGTCGCTCGCGCGGATCGGGGCGTTATACGAGCCGCTCAACGACCGGCTGGCCGCGCTCCTGACCGACGTCGACGCGCCGGTGCTCGAGCAGATGGGCGCGTTCCTCGCGGCCGCCGAGGACGAGACCGACGACGTGATCAGGAACGGGTGAGCGGCGCGTCGGCGGGCAGCGTCGCCGGCAGGCCGGCCAGGGCGAGGTGCTCGGGCCCGATGAAGGCGGTGACCTCGGCGATCCGGCCGTCGGAGGCGAGCGCGAGCACGTCGAGCACCTGGCCGTGCCAGACCCCGTCCTCGTCGTCCCACGTGTAGCAGCCGACCGCGAGCTGCCCGTTGGCGCGCGCCGGGACGTGGCGCCACGCCACGGTGAACGGCGCGGCCCGCAGGAACGCGGTGACCGCCGCGGTGCCCCGGAACCACGCCGCGTTCGGCGGCATCGACCACGTGACGTCGGCGGTGAGCAGCCCGACCAGCGCGTCGGCGTCGCCCGCCTCGAGCGCCGCGGCGTAGCGCGCGACGGTGGCCGCCAGCTCGGCGTCGGGCAGCCCGCGCAGGGTGCGCTGCTGGCTCGGGCCCGGCACCTTCTCCGCGACCGTCGCCCGGGCCCGCTGCACCGCGCTGTTCACCGACGCGACCGACGTCGCCATCATCGCCGCGACCTCCGCGGCCGAGAACCCGAGGACCTCCATGAGCAGCAGGGCGGCGCGCTGGTTGCCCGGCAGGTGCTGCAGCGCGGCGACGAACGCGAGCTCGACGGACTCCCGCTGGGCGACCGTGGCGTCCGGGTCGTCGGGGTAGGGGCCCAGCCAGGCGATCTCGGTGCGCGGGGGGTCCTCGCCCGGGCCCTCGCTGGACGGGCCGAGGTCCATCGGCAGCGCGCGCCGGCCGCGCCGGGTGATGGCGTCGAGGCTCGCGTTGGTCGCCACGGTGTAGAGCCACGACCGCAGCGCCGAGCGGCCCTCGAACCGCCCGATCGCCCGCCAGGCGCGCACCAGGGCGTCCTGCAGCGCGTCGTCGGCGTCGTACACCGAGCCGAGCATCCGGTAGCAGTGGGCGTGCAGCTCGCCGCGCAGCGGCGCCACCAGCCGGTCGAACGCCGCGTCGTCGCCCGCGCGTGCCCGGTCGAGGTCGTCCTCCGGGGCCGCGGCGAGGCTCTCGCTCATGGGTGGGC
Source organism: Actinomycetospora sp. NBRC 106375 (assembly GCF_030269665.1). Classification (GTDB taxonomy): domain Bacteria; phylum Actinomycetota; class Actinomycetes; order Mycobacteriales; family Pseudonocardiaceae; genus Actinomycetospora. The sequence continues at coordinate 53,248 of NZ_BSTS01000008.1, read as the reverse complement.
AGTCTGCCCGGTGCGCCCGACAGTGACGACGTCCGCGCGCGACGCGCAGCGGTCGGCCGGGCCCGGACGAGCGTGGGCTCACGCGCGGCGACGGGACCACGGGCCGGTCGGCCGCGCTCGATCACCCGCGCGGACGCACCGCTCGACGCCGTGTGCCGCCGCCCGGGGACTGCTCGCTCGGGTGGGGGACGATCGTGCCTAGTCTGTCTCCGTGCGCTCGGAGCGGTGGTCGTCCCGGACCGCGGATCTGACGCTGCCCGAGCGGGTGGCCTGGGTCCTCGGCGACGACGAGGCCCGCCCCCTGTCGACCCTCACCGAGCCGGCCGGCCTGCTCGTCGCGGCCGCGATGGTGGAGCTCCTGCTCGACGCCTCGCTGCTCGACGCGGGCGCCGCGTACCGGCGCGGCCCCGTCGAGCCCACCGACCCGTTGCTCGCCTGGGTCGCCGACGGTCTCCTCGGCCACGGTGGCGCCAAGTCCGACCTGCAGCACGCCGTCACCGGCCAGCGCGGCGCCCAGATGATCCGCCGCACGATGGACCGCCTCGTCGAGCGCGGCCTGGCCGCCCGCGAGCCGCGCCGCGTGTTCGGCTACGTCGCCATGCCGGTGTTCGGGTCGGCGCTGCGGGTGCACGAGGTGGACGCGCTGCACCACGACCGGGCCGCGGTCCGCGCCGCCCTCGACGGCGAGGAGGACCCGGACGAGGCGGTCGCGATGCTCATCGTGCTGCTCCACTTCGGTCGCCGGGTGCGCAGCCTGAGCCCGGTCGACGTCACCGGGTCGACCCGGCGCGCGCGGGCCGTCGCCGACGGGCGGCACGTGTCGCTCGGGGTCGCCCAGGACATCCGCCGGCTGGTCTCGCCGACGGTCGGCGCCGTCCTCGCGGCGCTCACCGCGACGACCGTCATCTCCTCCGAGCGCTGACCGCGGGCCCGTCCCGACCCGATCTCGCGGTGATCCACCGCGTCTGATCGTCGCGGGTTGATCGATTCGGAGCAGTGATCGCCCCCGGGCGGCCCCGTCGCTCGCGATTCCCTCGACCGGACCCCCTGTTCTCGGGCCGGAATCGGTCTACGGTAGGGCATCCGACCGGGCGAGAGAGCCCGGGGCCGGGGAAGGGGGCTTCCCATGACGTCGACCCGCCCTCCGGAGGGCCTGCCGGTGCTCGAGGCCGGCGCGCACCGCGATGCCGAGGCCGGCAGCTGCCTCATGGAGTACGTCTCCGTGCTCGCCGGTGAACGCTTCACCGACCGTCCGAGCTGTACTCATCCGGCGCTCGCGGCGGTCGCCTGGCAGGTCAACGACGCGGTGTCGTCGACCTCCCGCCAGCAGCTCGCCACCCGCGCGGTGACCCTGATCGGGCTCGGCCGCGAGGCCGGCGTGGAGGTCCGCCCGATCGTGCTCGCGACGATCGCCAGGGCCGGCCTGGCCGTCGACCCCGGCAACCGCTTCTTCCCGCGGCTGCAACGCCGCCTCGAGCGGCGGGCGTCGGTCGCCCCGCGCCGTCCGGGACGTGGCGAGAACGGGAACGGCGGACGGCTCGCGACGCTGCTGCACGTCGGGCCCGTCAACCACGCCTGCGCCCACCTGCTCGTGGCCGCCCGCGTGGCCGATCTCGACGCCGACGCGCGCGACCGGATGCTCATCGGGCTCCTCGACGACACCATCGCCGCGGTCCGCGACGCCGAGCGCGCCCACCGCGCGGAGGCGACCCCGCTCGTCGTCGAACCCACCCGCGTCTGACCCCTCCGCGTGGCCGGGGTGCGCGCCCCGGTGTGCGAGCGATGCGGCTTTCCTGGCGTCTGACGCCAGGATCGCCACATCCTCGCTGCGCGACACGCCGGGTCGGTCATGATCGCGAACTCGGTGACGAACCCTGTCGGATGTGAGTGCGGACGTCACCGAGATCGCGATCGCGGTGGGATCCGCCCGGGGCGCCCGCCGGAGGTCAGCGTCCGAGCCCGACGTCGACGCAGACGGCTCGCAGCGCGCACGCGTCGACGCCGATCCCGCCCGAACCGCCCGAGGACCCGCCGGACGAGCTTCCCGAGGAGCCGCCGGACGACCCCGAGCCACCCGACGAGCCCCCCGACGAGCCGCCCGACGAGCCACCCGACGAGCCACCCGACGACTCGTGCCCGGAGGAGCCTCCTGTGCCACCCGAGCCCACGGACCCCCCGGAGCCGCTCGAGCGCCCCGACCCGCCCGACCCCGACGACCCTCCGGAGCGCGAGGTGCCGCCCGACGACGCGCGTCCCGTCGGGTCCGGGGTCGCGTTCCCGGCGGTCGCCACCGCCACCGGACCACCGGGCGCACCGGGGACGGCCGGCACACCCGGTCCGGCCGGGACCGCCGGCGCTCCGGGGCCACCGGGCACCGGACCCGCGGGCGTCGCCGACGTCGACAGCGCCGGCGCGGCGCCCGGGTCCGCCGTCTGCGGCGGCGTCGCCGGCGTCAGGTAGCCGGCCTGCGCCGACCCCAGCATGACCACGGCACCGAACAGCGCCGCGAGCAGCAGCTTCTTGACCACGCCGGCCTCCGTCACCGCGGGACCCGGAAACGTGACGGGTCGGGCACAGGCGGACATCGCAGGCGACACCACCCTCGTGACCTGCCGGAACGCCGTCTCGCCCGAACGCGGCGCGAGATCACCCGCGAGGACGCGCGCCATCGACCCGTGGAGATCGTCAGCGTCCGGACGGGCGATCACCGGGACCGTTCGGACGCACCGCCGTCCCCGGCCGCGGGCTCCGCTCGGACCGCGGGGCACGGGGCGCTTGGTCTCCGGGACTCGTGGTCGACGCGACCGGCACGTTCGGCAGGCCGCTGGGCCCGCTGATCATGCGGACCGTGCCCCTCGCGGCAGAGCTGGCCGGCGGCGTCCGGCCCGGGACGCTCAGGCCCGGCGACGCGCCAGGGCCGGCGCGATCGGCGCGACGAGCACGCAGGCGAGGGCGGCGACGAGGAAGGCCTCCGGCGCGCCCGCGGCGCCGAGGATCGCGGAGAGCGTCGCGGCCCCGAGGCCGGTGCCGGCGTCGTAGGCGGTGTTCCACCAGGTGCTGGCCGCGCCGGAGTGCGCGGGCCCGGCACGGGCGAAGAGGTCGACGAGCGTGTCGCTCTGCACCGCGCCGAACCCGAGGCCGACGAGGGCGGCCCCGGCGAGCACGAGGGCGGCGACGGCCGTGCCCCCGAGGGCCACGACCGCGGCGCCGGCGGCCACGGCGGCCAGCCCGAGCAGGGTCACGACAGGCGTCCGGCGTGCCCCGGGGCGGTCCGCCAGCTCGCCGGTCAGGCTCCGCCCGGCGAGCTGGCCCGCGGTGAGGACGGCGAGCGCGATCGCCGCGGTGGCGGTCCCGCCGGCGAGGCCCGCCGGGTCCCCGGTGCCGGGTGTCCACAGCGGCAGCACCGTGATCACGCCACCGGCGGCGGCCGCCGAGACGACCATCGCCGTCCACGGCCCGGTCACGACGGACAGGGGGAGGGCGCGCCCGGGGGCGGGGGCGGCCGGCGGCGCGGTCCGTGCCGGCAGCCGCACGCACACGAGGGCCGCGACCACCGGCAGCACGGCGCCCGCGAGCATCACCACGACCGGTCCGAGCGCCGCATACGCCCACACCCCGCCGCTGAGCAGGGCGAGCTGGGGGAGCCCGACGGCGAGGCCGTAGAGCCCGACGGCGCGCCCGCGCCGTGCGGGCGGGGCGAGGTCGGCGACGACGGCCGCGCCCGTCACCGTCACCAGCCCGAAGCCGAAGCCCCGGACGACCGCGACACCGACCAGCACCGGCAGCGCGGCGGTCGCGACGAGCAGCGCCGCGGGTACCCCGAGCGCCAGCACGCCGACGACCAGCGCGGTCCGCGCGCCGACGCGTCGCAGCACGGCGGGGACGGTGAGCTGGGCGGCGACCGTCGCTGCCATGAAGACACCGGTCGTGGCGCCCGCCGCGGCGGGGGATGCGCCGCCGGCCGCCGCGTGCACCGGGACCACCGGCAGCAGCAGGGCGTAGCCGCCGAAGGCGAGCACGGTCGCGGCGAGGACCGCGACGAACGGGACGGTCCAGAGCGGCTCCGGGGCCCGGCCGCCGGTCAGGAAGCGCCGCGGCGGTCGAGGACCCCCGAGATCTTCGCGGCGAGGTCGGTGTCCTTGGCGGTGAGGCCGCCCTCGGAGTGCGTCGACAGCTTGAACTTCAGGCTGTTGTACCGGATGTCCATGTCCGGGTGGTGGTTGTCGGCCTCGGCCAGCTCGGCGACCTCGTCGACCGCCGCGACGGCCTCGGGGAAGCTCGGCAGTTTCGCGAAGCGGACGATGGTGGCGTCGTCCTCCCGCTGCCAGCCGGGCAGCTTCTCCAGGGCCTCGGCGATCGCGCTCTCGTCCAGGAGTTCAGCCATGGCCGCATCCTGACACGCGCGCCGATGACCCACACTGCTCAGCATGACCGGTGTGGTGGTCGGGGCCGCTGTGGTGCGCGACGGCCGGGTCCTCGCGGCGCGCCGCACGCGCCCCGCGGCGGCCGCCGGCCGGTGGGAGCTGCCGGGCGGCGCGGTGGAGCCGGGCGAGGACGAGGCGACGGCGCTCGCCCGCGAGCTGCGCGAGGAACTGGCGCTCGCCGACGTGGGCGTCGGCGAACGCCTCGGGCCGGAGGTGGCGCTGCCGGGGGAGAAGGTCCTGCGGATCCGGGTGTGCCGGGCCGAGGGGGAGCCGACCGCGCTCGAGCACGACGCCCTGCGGTGGGTGGGTCCCGACGAGCTCGACGGCCTCGACTGGCTCGACACCGACCGCGAGGTCCTGCCCGCCCTCGCGACGCTGCTCAGGCGGCGCGGGCCTTCTTCAGCGCCTTCTTGAGGTCCTTGCCCTCCACGCCGGACTCCTGCAGGCGCGCGGCGCGCATGAGCACCACCGGGCAGCCCTTGCAGCGGGGCGTCGACCGGCAGCACTTCTTCTTGATCTTCTTGGCGCCGGTGAGCGTGGCGGCGTGCGCGTAGTGGGCCAGGTGCAGGGGGACCTTCGTGCCCTTGGAGGACTTGGTGGCCTTCGAGGAGGCGGCCTCCTTGTCCTTCTTGGCTCCCTTGCCCATGAGGTGAGGCTAACCTCTGACGGGGCCCCGGGACCAGACCCGTCGACCTGGTGCGACGCGCACCGTGCCACGATGAGTTCGCCGGACCGGCGGGTCACGCAGGACGCGCCGGTGTCGGATGCCCAGGGCGGTCCCCCGAGGAAGAGAGGCCGGGACGAAGGCGTGACTGGTCCCCGACGTGCCGTCGGAGTCCTCCCCGCCCTCCTGCTCGCCCTCGCGGTCCTGGCGGCCTGCTCCGGCGCGCCGCCGCCGGTCGTCGGGCAGGTCCCCTCCCCGGCGCCCGCGCCGACGCCGCAGCTCGAGCCGGACCCGACCGAGCTCCGTCTCGGCGTCGACGATCTCGGGGTGGGCTTCAACCCCCATCGCGTCGCCGACGACACCCCCGTCTCCCGCGGGATGGCCGCGCTGGTGCTGCCCTCGGCGTTCCGCCCCGGGCCCGACGGCGAGCCGCGGCTCGACACCTCCGTCGTGACGTCCGCGCGCGTCACCGCGACCCAGCCGTTCACGGTGTCCTACGAGATCGCCCCGGCGGCGACGTGGTCGGACAACGCCCCGGTCGCCGCCGAGGACTTCGTCTACCTGTGGCAGCAGATGCGCAGCCAGCCCGGCACCGTCGGCGCGGCCGGGTACCGGGCGGTCAGCGACGTGCGCTCCCGGGCCGGCGGCAAGGCCGTCGACGTGGTGTTCGACCGGCCCTTCCCGGCCTGGCAGACGCTCTTCGACCACCTGCTGCCGGCGCACCTGCTCAAGGACGCGCCCGGGTCGTGGGGCGGCGGGCTGACCGACAGCATCCCGGTGTCGGCGGGGCCGTACCAGGTGCGCGTCGTCGACCGTATCCGCGGCCAGGTGACGCTGGCCCGCAACGACCGCTACTGGGGGACGCCCGGGGTCCCCGACGAGGTCGTCTTCCAGGCCGCCGAGGCGACGTCGCTGATCGACCGCGTGCGCTCGGGCGACGTCCAGGCGACCCAGTTCCGCGCCACCGGCGACGACCTCGCCGCGCTGGCCGCCACCGGTCCGGGGCTGACCGTGCGTCCCCTGCCCGAGCCCGCGCTCGTGCAGCTGGCGCTGCGCAGCGACGACGGCCCGCTCGCCGACCTGCGGGTGCGGCGCGCCGTGGCTGCGTCGATCGACCGCACGGCCCTGCGCTCCGTGGGCACCGACGGGGGGCCGAGCGCCGACCTGCCCGCGGACGCGTTCGCGCGGGCCCCGTCCCAGGCGGGCTACCGGTCGACCCTGCCCGCCGACTCGCCGGCGGCGCGGCGCGACCTCGACGAGGCCGCGCGGCTGCTCACCGACGCCGGCTACACCCGCGGCGAGGACGGCATCTGGGCCCGCGCGGGACAGCCGCTGGTGCTGCGCCTGGCCGCGCCGCCCCAGGTCGCGCCGTACGGGCGGCTGCTCGGCACCCTCTCCACGCAGCTGCGCGCCGCCGGTATCGCGGCGGTGGTGGTCGCCGACGGGGGCGACGCGGGGTTCCTGCCCGGACGCGGCCCCGCCTCCACGACGTCGACGGGCACACCGGCCCAGCCGACCCCGGTGCCGACCCCGGGCTCGCCCACGCCGGCCAGGACCCCGACGGGCACACCCACCCCGCTGCCGGCCGGCGCCTCGAGCACGTCGGCCGGGCCGAGCACGACCACCACGACCGTGCCGCCGACCCCGGACTCGGCCTCCGACCTCGCCGTCGCCGACATCGCGCTCGAGGCGCTGCCCGTCGGGACCGACCCGATCACCGACCTGGCGTCGGTGGTCGGCTGCCCCGGCGGGCGCGCGCCGTCCACCTCCGGGCGCACCCTGTCCGACCCGGCCTCCGACGTCGCGGCCTCCGACCTCACGCCCGCGGCCACCCCGGGGGCGACGTCGACCGCGCCGAGCACGCCGGCCGCGCCCACGAGCACCTCGGCGCCGACGAGCGCGGCCCCGGCCGCCTCGGCCACCGGGGCCGCCCCGACGTCGACCGTCGCGCCGGGCGCGACGACGGCCGGCTCGGCGCCCGACGCCGACGAGCTCGCCGAGATCACCGAGGAGCTCACCGAGCCCCAGGCCTCGGAGGCGCTGACGCCCACCGGGTTCTGCGACCCCGCCCTGCAGTCGCTGCTCGACGCCGCGTCGGCGGGGACGGTCTCGCCGGACACCGCCCTCGCGCTCGCCGAGCCCGCGCTGTGGAGCTCGCTGCCGACGATCCCGCTCTTCCAGGCCGCCTCCGTGCTCGTCGGCCCGGCCGACCGCACCGACGTCGTCGTCCCGCCGCTGCCCGAGAGCCCGTTCGCGGGAGCCGACCGGTGGACCCCGCCGCCCGCGAGCCAGCGCGGCGACGACGGCATCAACTGACGACGGCCCTGACGACTGCGTGACAGTTCACGTGAACGTTCCCGGAACTCTTGCCGCTTTCAAAGGAAACGCTTAGGTTGCCTGCGGCCGCGTGACGGGCCGTATCCGGTCAGTTACCCGCGCGGGGGACACCACGTCCTGACACCCCCGAGGAGGAACGTTGTCGTTGCGTCGGTTGGTCGCGATCGTGGCCGGGATGCTCGCCGTGGCGCTGGTCGCCACCGCGTGCGGCGGGGGAGGGGGCGGCGACGACCAGTCCGCCCAGACGCTCAGCATCGAGTGGGGTGAACCCGAGAACCCGCTGATCCCGGGCAACACCACCGAGCAGAACGGCGGCGACGTCATCGACGCCCTGTTCGCCGGGCTCGTCAAGTACGACGTGAACACCGGCCAGCCCTCCAACGAGGTCGCCGACTCGATCACCACGACCGACAACAAGACCTTCACCATCAAGATCAAGCCGGGCTGGACGTTCCACGACGGCACCCCGGTGACGGCGCAGAGCTTCGTCGACTCCTGGAACTGGACCGCGCTCGGCACCAACGCCGCCCAGGCGCAGTCGTTCATGGAGAAGATCGACGGCTATGACGAGGTCTCCACCGAGGCGCCGACCGCGCAGACGATGCGGGGCCTGCGCGTGGTCGACCCGCAGACGTTCACGGTGACGCTCAAGCAGCCGTTCACGATCTTCCCGCTGACGCTGGGGTACTCGGCGTACTACCCGCTGCCGCAGAAGTTCTTCACCGACCGCGCCGGCTTCGAGGCGGCCCCGGTGGGCAACGGCGAGTTCCGGTTCGAGTCCCGCACGCCGAACCAGAACCTCACCCTGGTGCGCAACGACCAGTACGCGGGCTCGGTGAAGCCGCAGGTCCAGCGCCTCGAGTTCCGCGTCTACTCCGAGCTGCAGACCTCCTACGACGACGTCGTGTCCGGCAACCTCGACCACGTCCGCGCCATCCCCAGCGCGGCGCTGGCGGGCAACCGCTGGAAGACCGACCTCGGCGCGGGCGCCCGGCAGAAGGAGGGCCTGGTCACGGACTCGCTGGGCTTCCCGCTCTACGACCCGCGGTTCGCCAACCCGGTGCTGCGCAAGGCCATCTCGATGGCCATCGACCGGCAGACGATCGTCAACCAGATCTTCGGCGGCGTGTACACGCCGGCGACGGGCTACGCGACGTCCGCCGCGGAGGGCTACGTGCCGAACCAGTGCGGCGAGGCCTGCACGTTCAACCCGCAGCGCGCTCAGCAGCTGCTGGCGCAGGCCGGCGGCTTCCAGGGCCCGCTGACGCTGACCGCCAACTCCGACGGCGGGCACGACCCGTACATGCAGGCCGTGGCCAACAGCATCCGGCAGACCCTCGGCATCGACGCCCGCTACCAGCCGGTGCCGTCGTTCTCCGAGCAGCGCCGCCTGGCCAACTCCCAGCAGTTCACCGGCCTGTTCCGCAACGGGTGGCAGGGCGACTACCCGGACATCGAGACCTTCCTGACCCAGCTCTACCGCACGAACGCGTCGTCGAACGACTACGGCTACTCGAACCCGGCGGTCGACGCCGCGCTCTCCCAGGCCGACCAGGCCCCGACCGTCCAGGCGGCCGACCAGGGCTACGCGGCCGCCGAGCGCCTCGTGCTGAACGACATGCCCAACATCCCGCTCTGGAGCCGTCCGGTGATCTACGGCAACGGGTCGCGCGTGGCCGAGGCCGAGCACAACCCGCTCAACCGCCAGGACACCACCACCTATCGGCTCAACCCGCAGGGCTGATCTCCTCCCGGGAGACGACCACCACCACCGGGGTCCGTGACCGCGCACCGTCGCGCGGTCACGGGCCGCGGGTCGGGGCCCCGAAGGAGGTAGTCCGTGGGCCGCTACACCCTGCGGCGCCTGCTGCAGCTGATCCCGGTGTTCCTGGGGTCGACGTTCATCGTCTACGCCCTCGTGTGGGGGCTCTCGGACGATCCGTTCGCCGGCAAGTGCGGGCAGCGGGCGTGCTCGCCCGCCTACATCGCGGTGATGACCGAGCGCTACAACCTCGACGACAACATCGTCGTGCAGTACCTCAAGTACCTCGGGGCGCTGTTCACCGGCGACTTCGGGCAGACGGCGTCGGGCACCGAGGTCGCCGACGTCATCGCCAACGCCTACCCCACGACGATCAAGCTGGCCATCGTCGCGCTCGTCATCGAGGCCGTGATCGGCATCCTCGCCGGCATCGTGTCCGGCCTGCGGGGCCGCGGGTTCGTCGACTCGCTCGTGCTCGTCTCGACGCTGTTCCTGATCTCCCTGCCGGTGTTCGTCACCGGCCTGGTGCTCAAGCAGGTCCTCGGTGTCGAGCTCGGGATCATCCGGACCTCGGTGCCCAACGACCCGTCGATCGCGGACCTCATCGTCCCCGGGTTCGTGCTCGGCAGCCTCTCGATGGCCTACGTCGCCCGCCTGACGCGCACGAGCCTCATCGAGAACACCCGCGCCGACTACGTGCGGACCGCCGTCGCGAAGGGGCTGTCGCGCCGGCGGGTGGTGGGCGTGCACATGCTGCGGAACTCGCTCATCGCCGTCGTCACGTTCCTCGGCACCGACCTGGGCGCCCTCATGGGCGGGGCGATCGTGACCGAGGGCGTGTTCAACATCCGGGGAATCGGCGGGCTCGTCTTCAAGGGCATCCTGCAGCAGGACACCGCCACCGTCGTCGGCATCGTCGTGCTGCTGGTGATCGTCTACCTGATCGCGAACCTCGTCGTGGACCTGCTCTACGCCGTGCTCGACCCGAGGATCCGCTATGACTGAACCGCTGCTGGCCGCCCGCCCGGCCGACACCGAGCCGGAACCCGAACCGGACGCCGCCGAGGTCAGCGGGCTCTGGACCGACGCGTGGCGCCAGCTGCGCCGCCGCCCACTGTTCTGGGTCGCCTCGGTGATCATCCTCGTGCTGCTGGTGATGGCGTTCTTCCCGTCGCTGTTCACCTCGATCGACCCCCGGGCGACGGACCTCGCCGGGTCGGGGTCGGAGCCGGGCCCGGACGCGATCTTCGGCCGCGACCTGCAGGGTCACGACGTCTTCGCCCGGGCGGTCTACGGCGCCGGGCCCACGCTCGCGGTCGGCGTGCTCGCCACCCTCGGCACGGTGCTCGTCGGCGCCCTCGCGGGCCTGCTCGGCGGGTTCCGCGGCGGCTGGCAGGACTCGCTGCTCTCGCGCTTCGCGGAGATCTTCGCGGGCCTGCCGTTCGTGCTCGGCGGCATCGTCATCCTCACAACGTTCAACCCGCCGGGCCAGCCCGTGCCCGAGAGCCGGCTGATCTTCCAGGTGGTCACGACGATCACCGTGCTGTCGTGGCCGATCGCCATGCGGATCATGCGCGCGGCCACCATCACCGCGAAGCAGCAGGACTACGTCAAGGCCGCCCGGGCCCTCGGCGCCGGGCCGCTGCGCATCGTCTTCCGGCACATCCTGCCCAACACCCTCGCGCCCGTGCTCGTCTACGCGACGATCCAGCTGGGCGCGTTCATCGGGGCCGAGGCGACGCTGTCGTTCCTCGGGATCGGGCTCAAGGACCCGGTCGTCTCGTGGGGCGTGATGATCGCCGAGTCCCAGGACCGCGTCGCGCAGATCCCGCACGCGATCCTGTTCCCGGCGGGCTTCCTGGTCGTCACCGTGCTGGCGTTCGTCATGCTCGGGGACGCGGTCCGCGACGCGCTCGACCCGCGGGGGCGGTGACCGTGGCCGCCTCCCACCTCCTCGAGGTCGAGGACCTGCACGTCGAGTTCGGCCAGGGCAGGGACACGGCGTCGGTGCTCAACGGCGTCGGCTACCACGTCGACGAGGGCGAGACGCTGGCCGTGCTCGGCGAGTCGGGCTCCGGCAAGAGCGTCACCGCGCAGACGGTGATGGGCATCCTCGACACCCCGCCGGGACGGATCACCGGCGGCTCGGTGCGCTTCCGCGGCGAGGAGCTGCTCGGCGCCGACCCCGAGCGCCGGCGGATGCTGCGCGGCGAGTCGATGGCGATGATCTTCCAGGACGCGCTGTCGGCGCTGAACCCCGTCTACTCGGTGGGCTTCCAGATCGCCGAGCAGTTCCGGTTCCGTCGCGGGATGTCGCGCAAGGACGCGATGGCCCGCGCGGCCGAGATGCTCGACCTCGTCCGGATCCCGAACGCGAAGCAGCGCGTGCGCGAGTACCCGCACCAGTTCTCGGGCGGCATGCGGCAGCGGGCGATGATCGCGATGTCGCTCGCGCTCGATCCCGAGCTGCTCATCGCCGACGAGCCGACCACGGCCCTCGACGTCACCGTCCAGGCCCAGATCATGGAGCTGCTCGACGAGCTGCGCCGCGAGCGCGGCATGGGCCTGATCCTCATCACCCACGACCTCGGCGTCGTCGCCGAGGTCGCCGACCGGATCGCGGTGATGTACGCGGGCCGGATCGTCGAGCACACCGACGCCGCGACGCTCTACGCGCACCCCGGGCACCCCTACACCCGGGGGCTCATGGACTCCGTGCCGCGCGTGGACGACGTCGCGGGCGCGGCGCTGCGTCCCATCCCGGGCCTGCCGCCGAGCCTGTCCGCGATCCCGCCGGGCTGCCCCTTCCACCCGCGGTGCGCGCACGCGGAGGACGTCTGCGCCGCCGAGGTGCCTCTGCTGCGCGAGCTGGGGGGCGACCACCAGGCGGCCTGTCACTTCGCCGAGCGCTTCGTGGCCGAGGATCCCGACCGTCCGACGACGCACGAGGTGGTGTCCCGGTGAGCGAGCCCATCCTCCAGGTGCGCGACCTGGTCAAGCACTTCCCCGTGACCCGGGGCGTCGTGTTCCGTCGGACCATCGGGCACGTCCGCGCCGTCGACGGCGTCTCGCTCGACCTCCACCCCGGCGAGACGCTCGGGGTCGTCGGCGAGTCGGGGTGCGGCAAGTCGACGCTCGCGCAGGTGCTGATGCGCCTGACGCCGCCGACGAGCGGGACCGCGACGTTCGAGGGCCAGGACCTGTTCGCCAAGCGCGGCGCCGACCTCACGGCGTGGCGCCGCGACATGCAGATCGTCCTGCAGGACCCCTACACGTCGCTGAACCCGCGCAAGACGGTCGGCGACGTCGTCGGCGAGCCCTTCGACATCCACCCCGAGGTGGCGCCGAAGGGTGACCGCCGCCGCCGGGTGCAGGAGCTGCTCGAGGTCGTCGGGCTCAACCCCGAGCACATCCGCCGGTACCCGCACCAGTTCTCCGGCGGGCAGCGCCAGCGCATCGGCATCGCCCGCGCGCTGGCCCTGCGGCCCAAGGTGATCGTGTGCGACGAGCCGGTCTCGGCGCTCGACGTGTCGATCCAGGCCCAGGTGCTCAACCTGCTCTCGGACCTGCAGCGCGAGTTCGGGCTGGCGTACCTGTTCATCGCCCACGACCTCGGCGTCGTGCGCCACCTCTGCGACCGCGTCGCCGTGATGTACCTCGGCTCGATCGTCGAGACGGGCACCGCCGAGGAGATCTACACCCGCGCGAGCCACCCGTACACGCAGGCGCTCCTGTCCTCGGTGCCCGTGCCCGATCCCTCGCTACGCGGGCGCCGGGAGGCGATCCGTCTGGAGGGCGACGTCCCGAGCCCGGCCGACCCGCCCTCGGGCTGCCGCTTCCGCACGCGGTGCCCGAAGGCCGCCCCGGTGTGCGCCGAGGACCCCCCGGCCCTCGAGGTCCGCGACGGCACCGACCACCCCGCGGCCTGCCACTTCGCCGCACCCCCGCACCTCGTCCGCGCGGACTAGCGGGGTGTGTCAGCGAAGTGCCGTCGCGGACGCTGAGCGTCCGTATCGGGACTTCGATCACCGGGACCCGCGGAGCCCCATGCCACCGGACGGCCTACGGTGCCCCGGGTGAGCACCGGCCCCCTGCTGCTCGTCCACGCCCACCCCGACGACGAGACGATCACGTGCGGCGGGGTGATGGCGCGCGCCGCCGCGGCGGGGGTGCCGACGACGCTGGTGACGTGCACGCGCGGCGAGCAGGGCGAGGTGATCCCGCCCGGGCTGCGGCACCTCACCGGCGACGCGCTGGGCGAGTACCGCGAGGGCGAGCTCGCCCGGGCCTGCGCGGCACTCGGCGTCGCCGACCACCGCTGGCTCGGGCACGCCGGGCGGTGGCACGACTCGGGGATGGTGCTCGCCGGCGCGGGCATCCGCGCCGCCGCGCCGGCGACGATCGACGCCGGCGCCTTCGCCGTCCCCGACGGGTTCGACGCGCAGGTCGAGGCGCTCGTGGCCGTGCTCCGCGAGGTCGGGCCGCGCGTGGTCGTCACCTACGACGAGCGCGGCGGCTACGGCCACCCCGACCACGTCCGGGCCCACGAGGTCACCCTCGCCGCCGTCGCCGCGGTCGACCCCGACGCCACGGCGATCTCGGTGGCCGCCACCGCCGCACCCCACGACGCCGTCGACGCCGGCCTCGCCGTGCTCCGGCGCCGGGCGTGGCTCGGCGTGCCGGTGCCGCCGGTGGACGACCTCCCCACCGTCCCCGACGCGACGATCACCACGCGCGTCGCGCTGGGCGGCGCGCGGGTCGCCAAGCTCGCTGCGCTGCGCGCGCACGCCACGCAGATCAGCGTCTACGACGACGGCCGCGAGCCCCCGGCCTTCGCGCTGTCGAACGACCTCGCCCAGCCGGTGCTGCCGCTCGAGTGCTTCGTGCACCTGCGGGGTCCCGCCGGTGCGCCCGACGACCTGTTCCCCGCGCCGTGAGCACCTCCGACGAGCCCGCGGCACCCGCGGCCGGCGCGAGCAGCGAGGGCGTCCCTCGCTCCGCCGGGAGCAGCGAGGGCGACCCTCGCTCCACCACCCGCCGCGCCGCCGTCCTCGCCGTCCTCGTGCTCGTCGTGCTCAGCCTGGACGCCGTCCTGCTGGCGTGGACCGAGATGGCGTGGCTGACGCTGCGCACCGTCGACGCCGGGATCCCGCTGCCGCTGTCCGCGCTGGTCGCGGCGCTGACGACGCCCGTGCTCGTGCTCGCCGCCGACGCCGTCCTGCCGACGTCGCCGACGAGCCGCGCCCCGCTCGTCCCGCTCGCGGTGTGGACGCTGACCGTGCTGGTCGCTGGCCTCTGGAGCCCCGCCGGGGCCGGGGTGCTCCCGGCCGACTGGCGGGCCATCCTGCTGCTCGCCGCGGGCGTCCTGCCCGGCGCCCTCGTGCTGTCGTGGAGCACGGGGCGCCGGCGGGCCCGCGCCGCCGCGTCGGGCGAGGGCTGATTCAGGACCGCGCCCGCCCGGCCGCCGCGCAGGCGACCGGTCCGTGGCACGCCGCGAGTGCCGTGAGCGTGGTGTGCAGCGCGGCCGCGCGGTCGGGCGGGAGCGCCGCGACGGCGTTGGTCCGCTGGAACGGGTCGGTCGCGCGGTCGTGGTACTCCCGCTCGCCCGTGACGTACTCGACGTAGGTGCCGGCCGCCGTCTCGATCGCGGTGTACGAGGGCGGGTTGCTGCGATTCCGGCCCGTCGCGCGGTCCGGGTCGGACGGGTCGTCGTTCGGGCCGTGGTGTTCGACGAGGGCGGCGGTGCGCCAGTCGGGCGGGTCGGTCTCGGCCAGCAGCGGGACGAGCGAGCGGCCGTCGGCGGCGGGGAGCCCCGGCGCGTGGGCGAGGTCGGCGATCGTGGGCGCGAGGTCGACGTTCTGGGCGAGCTGGGGCACGGTGCGCGGCGCGACGCCGGGTCCGGCGGCGATCAGCGGGACCGTCAGGTCGGTGGCGAACGCGGTCTGCTTGCCGCCCGCGAGCTGGTGCTGTCCCAGGTGGAAGCCGTTGTCGGAGCTGAACATCACCACGGTGTTCGCCAGCTGCCCGGTCTGCGCCAGCGTCGTCTGCAGGTCCCCGAGCATGCGGTCGACGGCCTGCACCGACTGGGCGCGCTTGCGGTACTGCGCGTCGATCCGGTCGACCTGGCGGTGGTCGAGCGGCGCCAGCGAGCGCAGCCAGCCCGGCGCGCCCGGGGCGTCCGGGGTGTTGAACGAGGGGTCCCGCGGCGCGATGAGCCCCGGGAACGCGTCCACGTCCGGCGGGGCGGGCGTGGACGGACCGTGGGGCGCGAACGTCGCGATCTCGAGGAAGAACGGCTGGCCGGCTCCGGCGTGGGTGCGCACGAAGTCCTGGCCGCGCGCCGAGACGACGTCGGTGAGGTAGTCCGGCGGCGCGTCGCCGTGGTGCGTGACCCGCCCGTTCTGGTCGAGGTCGTAGCCGTACTCGCGGTAGCCGTTCCCGGCGACGTCCCATTCGTTCCAGCCCTGCGGCACACCGTCGGAGGTCGGCTCGTAGCCGTTGAGGTACTTGCCCATCATCGCGGTGCGGTAGCCCGCCGCCTGCAGACTCGTCGCGAACGTCTGCTGCTCGAGACCCCGGGAGTGGAACACGTCGTAGCCGCCGTCGGGGCTGGTGTTGGTGAACACCCCCGTGTCGTGCGGGTACTGCCCCGTGAAGATCGACGACCGGCTCGGGCAGCACAGGGTGTCGCTCACCGAGTAGTCCGCGAACGACGCGCCCCGGGCCGCGAGCTGCTGCGCGTGCGGCATGAAGCGCAGCAGGCTGGTGTCGAGGTCGTCGGTGAGGACGAGCACGACGTTCGGGTGCCCTGGTGGTGACGCGGGCGGCACCTCCGGTCCGGGCAGCTCCGGCCCGGGGGCCGGGTCGGCGCGGCGCGATCCCGCGCAGCCGGCCGCCGCGACGAGGGCGAGCGCGAGGGCCAGCACGAGGGCCGGGCGGGGGAAGGCGTTCACCCCGCGGACGGTGCCCGGTCGGTCTGAAGGCCCGCTGAAGCCCGGCCGGGGTTGAGCGGGGCGACGGTCGGGAACCGTGCGGCCATGCCCGCCATCGGAGACGAGCACGTCGTCCGCGTGCTGCGTCCGTTCGTCGCCGCGACCGGACCGGTCCTGCGCGGCCTGCGCGACGCGGACCCCTTCCGTCTCGGGCGCCTCGCCCAGCGCCGGGCGGTCGAGCTGTCCGAGCACGGCCGCGAGCCCGAGCCGCCGGCCACATCGCGCCGCGGGAAGGTCGGCCGGGCGGTGCGCACGGGTCGCGCCCGGGCCCTGGACCGCCTGGCCACCTCGAAGCTGCCCGGGACCCCCCGCTGGCAGGCGATGAGCCCCGGGGAGCGCGACCAGTGGTGGGTGTCCCGGGTGGGGCGCTTCACCTCGGCGGTGGCCTCGATCCCGGGCATCGGCGGTGCGCTCGCCCGCCGGCTGCCGGTCTCGGACATCCTCGGGCTCGCGGCGCAGGGCCTCGTGGTCTGCGCGATCGCCAGCGAGCACGGGATGGACGGACGCGACGCGCAGGTGCGCCTGCTCGCGTCCGTGCTGTTCGGCCGGGACGTCGACCCGAGCCGTCACGGCGACCCGCACGGCGCCGACGTCGAGCGGGAGGCCGGCGAGCTGGCCGGGAGCGTCGGCACCCAGCGTGAGGAGCGGGGCCGGCTCTCGGCCCTGTCCCGGGCGGTCTGGCGGATGGGGAGCACCCTGTGGGGCCTGCAGTCCGAGCTCGACCGGCGCCCGCAGGGCAACCGCTTCTGGCGCACACTGGCCAACCTGCCCGTGGTCGGGGCGGTCGCGAGCTACCGCAGCGAGCGTTCCGGCCTCAAGCGGGCCGCCCGGGCCGCGGCGCGGTGGGTGGCCCGGGAGCAGGGCCGATCGTGACGGGCCCGAGACCGGTGACGTGACCGGGATGTGACGCCCGACATGCCCGTGTCGGGCAATCTGGGCGCCCCCGCACGGGCGTGATGCGGCAACGGACGGAATACTCGCCGCAGGCGCCCCTGGTGACCGTGTGACACCACCACAGCCAGGTCCGGGGAGCCGGACGACGCGAGTGAGGAGCAGGAGCAGACGTGACGTACGTGATTGCCGAACCGTGTGTCGACGTGCTCGACAAGGGCTGCATCGAGGAGTGCCCCGTCGACTGCATCTACGAAGGGGGCCGGATGATGTACATCCACCCCGACGAGTGCGTCGACTGCGGGGCGTGCGAGCCGGTCTGCCCGGTCGAGGCCATCTACTACGAGGACGACGTCCCCGACCAGTGGTCGGTCTACACCCAGGCCAACGTCGACTTCTTCGACGAGCTCGGGTCGCCCGGCGGTGCCGCCAAGGTCGGCAAGGTCGATCGTGACGCGGGACCCGTCCCGAGCCTGCCGCCACAGGGCGAGTGACGACCACGGGGGCGGGGGTGCGGTTCCCGGCGCTCCCGGACTTCCCGTGGGACAGCCTCACCGGGGCCGCCGCCGTCGCGCGGGGGCACCCCGACGGGGTGGTCGACCTGTCGGTCGGCACCCCCGTCGACCCGGTGCCCGAAGCGGTCGGTGAAGCGCTGCGGGCGGCCTGGGACTCCCCGGGCTACCCGCAGACCTGGGGCACACCCGCGCTGCGCGAGGCCGCGGCCGCGGCGCTGGGGCGCCGCCACGGGGCGGGCCGCTCGGCCGTCGAGGGCCTCGACCCCGATGCCGTGCTGCCCACCGTCGGCTCCAAGGAGCTGGTGGCGTGGCTGCCGACGCTGCTGGGCCTCGGTGACGGCGACGTCGTGGCGTTCCCCGACCTCGCCTACCCCACCTACGAGGTCGGCGCGCAGCTCGCCGGGGCCCGTCCCGTCCGCGTGGGCGACGACGAGCCGCTGCCGGCCGACGCCCGGCTGGTCTGGCTGAACTCGCCGTCCAACCCGACCGGGCGCGTCCTCGACGCCGCGGCCCTCGCGGCCCGCATCGCCGAGGCGCGCGCCCTCGGCGCGGTCGTCGCCGCCGACGAGTGCTACCTCGGGCTGCCCGGCCCGGGCGTGGTCGCGACCTCGGTGCTCGACCCCGTCGTGCACGGCGGCGACCTCGAGGGCCTGCTCGCCGTGCACTCGCTGTCGAAGATCTCGAACCTCGCGGGGTACCGGGCCGGCCTCGTGCTCGGCGACCCTGCCCTCGTGGCCGGCCTGCTGCAGGTCCGCAAGCACGCCGGGATGATCGTGCCGCGCCCCGTGCAGGAGGCCATGACCGCGGCCCTGGGCGACGACGTCGGGGTCGCGGCGACCCGCGATCGCTACGACGCGCGGCGTGCCGTCCTGCGTCCGGCGCTCGAGGCCGCGGGGATGCGCATCGAGCACTCCGAGGCGGGGCTCTACCTCTGGGCGACGGCCGACGAGCCGTGCCGTGCCACGGTCGACCGGCTCGCCGCGCGCGGCATCCTCGTCGCGCCGGGCGAGTTCTACGGGCCCGCGGGCGCCGCGCACGTCCGCGTCGCCCTCACCGCGTCCGACGAGCGGATCGCCGCCGCCGCGCAGCGCCTCGCGGGCTGAGCGAGAGCTCCCGCCGGCTCCGATGGGCCGTTCGGTCGGTCCGCGCCGACGGTGCGTGACAGCCGTCACTCCGGTCGAGCACCGTGGTCCCTCCACGGACCGAGCGGAGGAGCGCCATGGCTGCTGCGGGTGTCGGGACCGCGGGCGCGTCGCACCGCAGCGGTGACACGACGGTGCCGCTGCCCGAGCAGACGATCGGCGACGCGCTGCGCCTGGCCGCGGCGGCGGACCCGGACCGGCGGGCCGTGGTCGAGGGCGCGCCCTCCTCGCGGCGCACCCTCACCTACGCCGGGCTCCTGGCGCGGGCCGAGGAGGTGGCGCGGGCGCTGCTCGCGCGCTTCCGGCCCGGCGAGCACGTGGCCGTGTGGTCGCCCAACTCGCTGGAGTGGATCCTCGTCGAGTACGGCGCCGCGCTCGCCGGGCTCGTGCTCGTCACGGCGAACCCCGCCTACCGGTCCGCCGAGCTCGCGTACGTCCTGCGCCGGTCGCGCAGCGCCGGGCTGTTCCACGTCGCGAGCCACCGCGGCAACCCGATGGCCGAGATCGTCGCCGAGGTGCGCGGCGACCTGCCCGACCTGCGCGAGGTCGTCGACCTCGCCGAGCTCGACGTGTTCGTCGCCGGCGGCGACCCCGCGGCCGCGCTGCCCGCCGTGCGCCCCGACGACCGGGTGCAGATCCAGTACACGTCCGGGACGACCGGGTTCCCCAAGGGCGTGCTGCTGCGCCACCACGGGATGCTCGAGAACGCGCGGCTCACCCTGGGGCGGATGGGCGTCGGGCCCGCGGACGTCTGCGTCTGGCCGATGCCGCTGTTCCACACCGCGGGCTGCGGGATGGGCGTGCTGGGCGCGCTGACGACCGGGGCGACGATCGTCTACGTCACCGCCTTCGACCCGGCGTTGCAGCTGGAGCTCATCGAGACCGAGCGGGCCACGATCTCCGGCGGCGTGCCGACGATGCTCATCGCGATGCTCGCCCATCCCGACCTGGAGACCCGGGACACCTCGACCCTGCGCTGCCTGTTCGCCGGCGGTTCCCCGGTGCCCGTGGACGTGGCCCGCGAGGTCGAGCGGCGCCTCGGCGGGCGGATGTCGATCGTGTTCGGGACCACCGAGACGTCGCCGATCGTCACCGCGACCGCGCCCGACGACCCCGAGGACGTGCGGACCGGGACGCTCGGGTCGCCGCTGCCGCACACCGAGGTGAAGATCGCTGACCCGGTGACCGGCGAGGCCGTGCCCGTCGGTGACGTGGGCGAGCTGTGCGCGCGGGGCTACCTCGTGATGGAGGGCTACTACGACCAGCCCGAGGCGACGGCGGCCGTGCTCGACGCCGCCGGCTGGTACCACACCGGCGACCTGGCCTCCATGGATGCGCAGGGCCGCCTGCGGGTCGAGGGCCGGATCAAGGACATGATCATCCGGGGTGGGGAGAACATCTCCCCCCGCGAGATCGAGGAGCTGCTCCAGGGGCACCCGGGGGTCGCCGAGGTGGCGGTCGTCGGCCGGCCCGACCCGCACTGGGGCGAGACCGTCGCGGCGTTCGTCCGGCCCGCCGCGGGCGCGACACCGACCGGCGAGGAGCTGCACGCGTGGTGCCGGGCGCACCTGGCGGCGTTCAAGACGCCGGCGAGCTGGCACCTCGTCGACGTCATGCCCGTGACGGCCTCGGGGAAGATCCGCAAGAACGTGCTGCGGGACCGCCTCAGGACGGGGCCGGGCGCAACCGACGCGTGACGGCGGCGTGCACCGGTTCCACGACGCGTGCGGCGACGGGGCCGAGGACCGCCATGAGCAGCACGTACGTCGTCGCCAGCGGGGCGAGGCCGGGGTCGACCGAGCCGGTGGTGAGTGCCAGCCCGGCGATGACGATCGAGAACTCGCCGCGGGCGACGAGCGCGGCCCCGGCGCGCCACCGTCCGAGACGCCCGACCCCGATCTGCCGTGCGGCGAACCACCCGGCCCCGATCTTCGTCGCCGTCGACACGATGGCCAGCGCGATCGCCGCGGGCAGCACCGCGGGGATCTGGCGCGGGTCGGTGTTGAGCCCGAACACGACGAAGAACACGGCGGCGAACAGGTCGCGCAACGGCGAGAGCACACGCGTCGCGTTCTCCGCGGTGTCCTCGGAGATCGCGATGCCGAGCAGGAACGCGCCGACGCCCGCGGAGACCTGCAGCTCGGAGGCGATGCCGGCGACCAGCAGGGCGATCCCGAACACCCGCAGCAGGAACACCTCGGAGCTCGGCGACTCGACGATCGCCGACACCACGTTCCCGAATCGCAGCGCCACCACGAGCACGACGACGAGCAGCCCGACCGCGATGGCCACGGTCCGCAGCCCCGCGGCGAACCCGAGCGCGGCGAGCGCCGCCGTGGTGATCGGGAGGTAGAGGGCCATCGCCAGGTCCTCCATGACGAGCACGGAGAGCACGGCCGGGGTCTCGCGGTTGCCGAGCCGCCCCAGCTCCTCGAGGAGCTTCGCGACGATCCCGGACGACGACACCCACGTCACGCCGGCCATCGCCAGCGCCCCGAGCGGTCCCCAGCCCAGGATGATCGCGGCGACCGCCCCGGGCGCGGCGTTGAGGACCATGTCGACGATCCCGGCCAGCCACGAGCGCCGGAGGCCGCCGACCAGGTCGGACGCCGAGTACTCCAGCCCGAGCAGCAGGAGCAGCAGGACGACGCCGACCTCGCTGGCGACGCCGGTGAACGGCTCGATGCCCTCCAGCGGCACGAGGCCGCCCGCGCCGAACGCGAGCCCGCCGAGCAGGTAGAGCGGCACGGGGGAGATGCCGAGGCGCCCGGCGGTGCGCCCGAGGACGCCGAGGCCGAAGAAGAGCGCGCCCAGCTCGATCAGCGAGAGGGCGGTGTCGTGCA
Organism: Actinomycetospora sp. NBRC 106375; assembly: GCF_030269665.1. Lineage (GTDB taxonomy): Bacteria > Actinomycetota > Actinomycetes > Mycobacteriales > Pseudonocardiaceae > Actinomycetospora. Next base: position 31,678 of record NZ_BSTS01000008.1, on the reverse strand, counting down.
CGAGCCGCTCAGCCGTCCTCGAGGATCGCCGCGGCCTGCCCGAGACCCTCGCCGGTGCCGACGACCACGACGAGGTCGCCCGCGCGGAACACGAACTCGGGCCCCGGTGACGGCGACACCACGTGGTCGCGCACGACGGCGACGATCGACGTGCTGGTGCGCGTGCGCATCGCGGTGTCGCCCAGCGTGCGCCCGTCGTAGGGCGAGCCCGCGCCGACGGGGAACTGCGCGGTGCTGATGCCCTCGACCTCGCGCTGCTGGTCCTGCAGCTGGGCGACGAGGTTGGGCGCACCCAGCAACGTGCCCAGCGCCTGGCCCTCCGCGTCGGACAGCGCCACCGACGCGGTGCACGCGTCGGGGTCGTCGCGCCCGGACACGAGCAGCTCACGGTGCCCGTCGCGATGCGTCAGCACCCCGATCCGCCGCCCCGCCGCGGTGTCGAACTCCTGCTTGGTGCCGATCCCCGGCAGCCGCGTGACCTCGACGTCCACACCGCCACCCTACGAGGCCGTTCCGGACATGCACGGCGGGCGGGGCGATCATCGTCATACCGGGCGGGGCGCCTCACGGGCGCCGAGCGGCCGTCTCCGCGATCTCGGTGAGGGCCCGGCCGAGGGCGTCGAGGTCGACGTCCCCGAGGTGGTCGAAGAAGCTGCGGCGCACGCTGGCCAGCAGGTCGGGCCACGCCGCCCGGAGGCGCTCGAGGCCGGCGTCGGTGAGGACGGCCTCCGTCGCCCGCCCGTCGCGCGCGGCCGGGCGGCGCGTGACCAGCCCGTCGGCCTCGAGCCGCCCGACGGTGCGCCCGACCGCACTGAGCGACTGCTGCGCGCCCTCGGCGAGCCGGGCGAGCTGGCAGGCGCGCCCGTCGGACTCCGAGAGCAGCCGCAGCACCGTGTACTCGACGTGGGAGAGGCCGTGCGTGGCCTCGAGGTCGGCGTCCCAGCGCCGCAGCAGCGCCCGGATCGCCGCCGGCAGCGCCCGCAGCACGGTCTCCTCCTCGCCGGTCAGCGGCGCCTCGGCCATGGACCCACGGTAGTCGCGCCGATCTCTTCTCCCGCCCGGGAACAGAAGCTTGCGCACGCAAGTTAATGCTTGCGTGCGCAAGCTTCACCGAGGAGGGAATCGATGACCACGCAGGAGATCGCCGTCGTCGGGGCGACGGGGTTCGTGGGCGGCGGCCTGGCCCGCGGCCTGCAGGCGGCCGGCCACGCCGTCTCCGGTCTGGCCCGCAGCGACGACGCCGCGCTGGTGCTGCGGAGGCGCGGGATCACGCCGGTGCCGGGTGACGTGGTCGCGGGCCTCGACGAGGCCGCGACGTCCCTGTCGCGGTTCGACACCGTCGTCCTGGCCGCGTCGCTGGACACCGACGACGAGCACCGCGCCGCCACGGCGCTGATCGGGACCGGCGCCCGGGTCGTGTTCCTCTCGGGCAGCGGCGTGATGCTCGAGCGCACCGCGGGCGGCGCCGGCGCGGGGCCCTGGGCGGAGGACGACGCGTTCCCGGTCGAGCCGCTGGCCGCGCGCCGGGTCGAGACCGAGGCGCTGGTGCGCGGGGCGGGCGGGCTCGTGCTGCGACCGCCGCTGATCTGGGGGCCGGGCGACCACGGCCACGTGGCGATGACCTACGCCTCGGTCGCCGCGACCGGCGCCGCGGCCTTTGTCGGCGAGGGCGCGTCCGCGTACACGAACGTCCACGTCGACGACGTCGCGCGCCTGCTCGCCCTCGCCGTCGACCGGGCCCCCGCCGGCGCGCTCTACCACGCGGCCGGCGGGGAGCTGACGAACCGCGCGATCGCCGCGGCGGTCGCCGCCGACCTCGGGGCGCCGGCGCGCAGCGTCACGCCCGAGGAGGCAGCGGACGTCTGGGGGGAGTTCGGCGCGCTGGTGATGGGCAGCAGCAGCCGGATCACCGCGCCGCGGGCGCGTGACGAGCTGGGCTGGCGCCCGGAGCACCCGGACATGCTCGCCGAGGTCGGCGAGGACCGGCTGCGGGCCCTGGCGACGGCGGTGGCGCGATGACCACGGACCTGCCCGCGGGCTTCACCGTCCACCGGGTCCCCACGCACGGCACGAACCTCGCCGTCACCGTGGGCGGCGCCGGGCCGGTCCTCGTGCTCCTGCACGGCTGGCCGCAGACGTCGCGGGCGTGGTGGCGGGTCATGCCGGCGCTCGCGCGGCGCTTCACGGTCGTGGCGCCGGACCTGCGCGGCACCGGCGACAGCGACCGTCCCGAGGACGGCTACGCGAAGGTCGACCAGGCCGAGGACGTGCGCGGCGTGCTCGACGCCCTGGGTCTCGACGGGCCGGTGACGGTCGTGGGCCACGACATCGGCGCGATGGTCGCGTTCGCCTGGGCCGCGTCCCGGCCCGACGACGTGTCCGCCCTCGTCCTGCTGGACGCCCTGCTGCCGGGCTTCGGGCTCGAGGAGGCCATGGACGTCGCCCGCGGCGGGATGTGGCACTTCGGGTTCTTCATGGCGCCCGGGGTCCCCGAGATGCTGTTCGACGGCCACGAGCGCGAGTTCGTCACCGCGACGTTCACGGCGATGAGCGCGCCCGGCACCTTCGACGAGGACGACCTCGCCGCGTACGCCGCCTCCTACACGGGCCGCGACCGGCTCCGCGGCGGCTTCGCGCACTACCGCGCGGTGCTCGACGACGGCCGGGAGAACCGCAGGCTGCTCGCGGCGCGACCGCTGCGGATGCCGGTCCTCGCCGTCGGCGCGGGAGCCGGGCTCCCGCCCGCGGAGATCGCCGAGCACCTCACCACCCGCACGGCCCCCACCGGCCACTTCGTCGCCGAGGAGGACCCGGACTGGCTGGTCCGGGCCGTCACCGAGTTCACGTCCTGAGGAGAACCGCATGTCCACACGCCTCTCCGGCCACACGGCCGTCGTCACCGGCGCCGCCCGGGGTCTCGGCCGCGCGTTCGCGCTCCGGCTCGCGGCCGAGGGCGCCGCCGTCGCGGCGCTCGACCTCCAGCAGCCCGACGAGACCGTCGCGGGCGTCGCGGACGCCGGCGTCGCCGCCGGCGGGTTCACCGTCGACGTCGCCGACGCGGACGCCGTCGCCGCGCTCGTGCCGTCGATCGAGGAGCTGGTCGGCACCCCCGACATCCTCGTGAACAACGCCGGCATCTACCCGTTCATGAAGCTCGCCGAGATCACCCCGGAGGCGTGGCGGCACGTCCTCGCCGTGAACCTCGACGCCCAGCTCTGGACCACGCAGGCCTTCATGGGCGGCATGGTCCGCCACGGCTGGGGCCGCATCGTCAACATCAGCTCGAACTCCGTCGGGCTGCAGATCCCCGACGCCGTCCACTACGTGACCTCGAAGATGGGCGTCATCGGGCTGACCCGCGGGCTCGCCACGGAGCTGGCGCCGCACGGGATCACCGTCAACGCCGTCGCGCCCACCGCCACCCGCACCCCGGGCATGGCCTTCGCCCCCGACGAGCTCATGCAGACCGTCGCCGACGAGCAGACGATCAAGCGGATCGGGATGCCCGAGGACCTCACCGGCACCGTGGCGTTCCTCGCCTCGGACGACGCCGCCTTCGTGACCGCCCAGACGTTCTTCGTCGACGGCGGGCTGGTGCGGAACTGAGGTGCGCCTGCGGCGCTCGTGAGCAGTTCGGCGCGTGATAGCGCGCCGAACTGCTCACGAGCGCGGAGCGCACACGGCGTCCACGACGACGTCGAGGAGGTGGTCGGCCCGGGGCGCGAGGGCGGGCTGGGCGCCCAGCCACGCCATCGCGCTGATCAGGGCGAAGAGGTCGGTGCCGTCGAGGTCGGCCCGTGCCGCGCCGGCCTCCTGCGCGCGGGTGAGCAGCCCGGTGCCCGCCGCCCGCATCGCCACGCAGGACGCGTGCAGGGCGGAGTCGGGGTCCTCGATCGCCGCGACCATCAGCTCGGTCGCGCCCCGGTACTCGACGGTCCACGCGACGCCCTCGCGCAGCCACGTCACGAGGGCCTCGCGGGGCGACGCCGCGGTCCCGAGCTCCGCCGCCCGGGCCGCGAGGGCGTCGAACTCGGTGCGCAGCAGGCCCTCCAGCAGCGCGTCGCGCGTCGGGAAGTGGCGGTAGAGCGTGCCGAGCCCGACGCCCGCGCGCCGCGCGACCTCCCGCAGCGACGCCTCGGCGCCGTGCTCGCCCACAACGGCGCGCGCGGCCACCAGCAGCTGGTCGTGGTTCCTGCGGGCGTCGGCGCGCACCGGTCCCCCTCGTTGACAATCGGAGCACTGCCCCGGTTATATTCGGGTCACTGCTCCACTTACGGTACGCGGGGAGGTCGCGATGGCGACGGGCACGATGCGAGCGGTCCGGCTGCACGGGTTCGGCGGTCCGGAGGTGCTGCGCGAGGACGTGGTGCCGATCCCGGTGCCGGGGCCGGGCGAGGTGCTGGTGCGCGTCCGCGCGGTCGGGGTCAACCCGCCCGACTGGTACGTGCGCGAAGGGTTCCCCGACGTGCCGCCCGAGGTGATGCCCCGCCCGGAGCTGCCCCTGATCCCGGGCACGGACGTGGCGGGCGAGGTGGTCGCGGTCGCGGACGACGTCGAGCACCCGGCGATCGGCGACGAGGTCTTCGGGATGCTGCGCTTCCCCGGCCTCGACGGCCACGCCTACGCCGAGTACGTCGCGGCGCCCGCCGCCGACCTCGCCCGCACGCCCGCCGGCCTCGACCACGAGCACGCGGCCGGCGCGCCGATGGCCGGCCTCACCGCCTGGCAGTTCCTCATCGCCCTCGGGCACGACGCGGCGAACCCGTTCCAGGCGTTCCCGCACCGCCCGGTGCCGCTGCACGCCGGGACCCGGGTGCTGGTCAACGGCGCGGCCGGCGGGGTGGGCCACCTCGCGCTGCAGCTCGCCCGGTGGCGCGGCGCGCACGTCACCGCCGTCGCGTCGGGCCCGCACGCGCCGTTCCTGCGCGACCTCGGCGCCGACGAGGTCATCGACTACACGACGACCCGGCCCGAGGAGGCCGTCCACGACCTCGACCTCGTCCTCGACACGGTCGGCGGCCCTGCCAGTGGACGGTGGCTGCGCACCCTGAAGCCCGGCGGGGCGCTGTTCCCGGTCTACCTGGCCGAGTACGACCCCGAGGAGGTCGCCGCGCGCGGCGTCACCACCTCGACCGCCCAGGTGCGCTCGGACGGCACCCAGCTCGCCCAGCTCGGGACGCTCCTGCGCGACGGCACCGTGCGGGTCGCGATCGACAGCACCTACCCGCTGGCCGACGCCGCGAAGGCACACGACCGCGCGGCGCGCGGCCACCTGCGCGGCAAGATCGTGCTGACGGTCGACTAGTTCGCGTGCAGGGCGGCGTTGAGCTCGACCTTCGCGCCCTCGGTGCGCGGCAGGGCGTGGACGGCGCCGGAGACCGAGTCGCGGCGCAGCAGGATGCCCGAGCGCCCGGAGAGCTCGGCGGCCTTGACGACGCTGCCGTCGTCGAGGGTCACGCGCGTGCCCGCGGTGACGTAGAGGCCGGCCTCGACGACGCAGTCGTCGCCGAGCGAGATCCCGATCCCGGCGTTGGCGCCGAGCAGGCAGCGCTCGCCGATCGCGATGACCTCCTTGCCGCCGCCCGAGAGCGTCCCCATGATCGACGCGCCGCCGCCGACGTCCGAGCCGTCGCCGACGACGACGCCGCCGGAGATCCGCCCCTCGACCATCGACGTCCCGAGCGTGCCGGCGTTGAAGTTGACGAAGCCCTCGTGCATCACGGTGGTGCCGCTCGCGAGGTGGGCGCCGAGGCGCACCCGGTCGGCGTCGCCGATGCGCACGCCCGAGGGGATCACGTAGTCGACCATGCGCGGGAACTTGTCGACCGCGTAGACGGTGACCGGGCCCCGCCCGCGCAGCCGCGCCCGGACCCGCTCGAACTCGGGCACGGGGCACGGCCCGTGGTTGGTCCACACCACGTTGGCGAGGTGGCCGAAGATCCCGGTCAGGTCGACGCCGTGGGGCTGGACCAGCCGGTGCGAGAGCAGGTGCAGGCGCAGGTAGACGTCGTAGGCCGACGCGGGCGGCCCGGTGAGGTCGGCGACGGTGCGCACCGCGACGACCTCGACGCCGCGGGCCTCGTCGGGTCCCAGCGCGTCGACCAGCGAGGGCTCGAGCTCGCCGGCCGGCACGACCACGGTGCCCGGCTCCTCGGCCATCCCGTCGCCCGCGTCCGCCAGCTCGGGCAAGGGGTACCAGGTGTCGAGGACGGTGCCGTCGGTGGCCACTGTGGCCAGGCCGACGCCGAGGGCGCGGGACGGGTGCGCGGGGGTGCTCATCGTCCGCCAGGCTAGCGGGCGTGGGCGAACCGGCGGCCGGGCGCGGGATCGGCAGGTCAGCGGGGCGGGTGGCGACCGCGTCGACGCTGCTCGCCGCCGTCGCGGGCGTCGTCGACCTGTGGGCGGTGACGAGCCTCGGCGGGCCGTTCGCGGGGGTCGTCACCGGCAACCTCGTCACCGCCGGCGGCGCGGCCGGGCGGGGTGACCTCTCGGCGCTGTGGCCGCCGCTGGTCGCGGTGCTGGGGTTCGGGGTCGGTGTCGCGATCTGGTCGTTCGCGTGGCGCGGCCGGCCGCACGCCGTCGGGGCCCCCTTGCTCGTCGAGCTCGGGGTGCTCGTCGCCCTGGCCGTCGCCTGGGCCGTCACGGGGCCGCGCAGCGCCGTGGTCCTCGTCCTGCTCGGCGCCGCCGCCCTCGCGATGGGCGGGCAGAGCAGCACGGCGCTGCGGCTCGGGGAGTCGACGACCTACCTCACGGGCACGCTCACCGGCGGGCTCGCGGCCCTCGTCGCCGGCGGGTCGCGGGGCCGGGTCGTGGCGCTGCGGCAGCTGGGCGCGCTCGTCGTCGCCGCGGCCGTCGCGGCGCTGCTGCTCGGGATCGCCCGGTGGTCGGTGCCGGTGCTGGCGGTGCTCCTGCTGGTCGCGGCGCTGGGGACGCTCGGACGACCCGACCGCACGCGGGTGGCGGGCACCCGTCCGGGTGAGTCGCCGACTCCCGGCGCAACCGACCGAACCCCCGGTTAACCTCGGGCCGCGTGAGCGCCCCTCCCGTGACCCTCGACCTGCTGGCCGACCCCGTCTCGCTGACCGCGGCGCTCGTCGACGTCCCGAGCGTGTCGGGGGACGAGCGGGCGCTCGCCGACGCCGTGCAGGCCGCGCTGGCCGCCCAGGCGCCGCACCTGGAGCTGCTGCGCTCGGGGGAGGCGCTGCTCGCCCGCACGCGGCTGGGCCGTCCCCGCCGGGTCCTGCTGGCCGGGCACCTCGACACGGTGCCGATCGCCGACAACGTCCCGTCCCGCCGCGACGGCGGCACGCTCTACGGCTGCGGCACCAGCGACATGAAGTCCGGGGTGGCGGTGATGACCCACCTCGCGGCGGCGCTCGCCGAGCCGGCGCACGACGTGACCCTCGTGCTCTACGACTGCGAGGAGATCGAGGCCTCCCGCAACGGCCTCGGGCGCCTCGAGCGCGAGCACCGCGACTGGCTCGACGCCGACCTCGCGCTGCTCGGCGAGCCGACGTCGGGCCAGGTGGAGGCGGGGTGCCAAGGGACCCTGCGGGTCGTCGTGCGCACCACCGGGCGGCGGGCGCACTCGGCGCGGTCGTGGCTGGGCGAGAACGCGATCCACGCCGCCGCGCCCGTGCTCGACCGGCTGGCCGCCCACGTCGCGCGCGAGGTGGACATCGACGGCTGCGTCTACCGCGAGGGGCTGCAGGCGGTGCGGATCGCCGGCGGCGTGGCGGGCAACGTCGTGCCCGACGCGTGCGAGGTCACCGTCAACTTCCGTTTCGCCCCCGACCGCTCCCTCGACGACGCGCGCGGCTACGTGGCCGGGGTGTTCGCGGGCTTCGACCTCACCGAGACCGACGCCTCCCCGGCCGCGCTGCCGGGGCTGTCGGCGCCCGCCGCGGCCGACTTCGTCGCGGCCACCGGCACGGTCCCGGTCGCCAAGTACGGCTGGACCGACGTCGCCCGCTTCGCCGCCCTCGGCATCCCCGCGCTGAACTTCGGGCCCGGCGACCCCAACCTCGCCCACACCCGCGAGGAGTCGGTCCCCGTCGGCGCGATCTCCGAGGCGTGCGACGTCCTGCGCGCCTACCTGACGCGCGCCTGACCGTGTCAGCGAAGTGCCGTCACGGACACTGAGCGTCCGTATCGGTACGTCGATCACTCGGCCCGCGAGCCGTCCGGCCGCGCCACGCGCAGCCGCCCCACAACCCCGCGTTCGGACCCCGTTCGTGTGGGGTCCTTAGGCTCGTCCGCATGCTCCACGACGACCCGGCCGGTCAGGACGCCACCGCGCCGCGGCCCACGACGATCGACCGCCGGCGTCCCGAGCACCGCGACCCGGCCCGCCTGAGCTCCACCACCGACCAGCGCCTGCTCGACTCGCGCGGCCCGGCCGACTGGGTGCACTCCGACGCCTGGCGCGTCCAGCGGATCCAGGCGGAGTTCGTCGAGGGCTTCAGCGTCCTCGCGGAGATCCCCCGCGCCGTGACGGTGTTCGGCTCGGCGCGCACCCCGCAGGGGCACCCCGAGTACCAGCGGGGCGTCGACCTCGGCGGTGCGCTCGCGCGCGCCGGCTACGCCGTGATCACCGGCGGCGGGCCGGGGGCGATGGAGGCCGCCAACCGCGGGGCCGCGGAGGCCGGCGGGCTGTCGGTCGGCCTCGGCATCGAGCTGCCCTTCGAACAGGGGCTGAACCCGTGGGTCGACCTCGGCGTCGGCTTCCGCTACTTCTTCGCCCGCAAGACGATGTTCGTGAAGTACGCCCAGGCGTTCGTGTGCCTGCCCGGCGGCTTCGGGACGCTCGACGAGCTGTTCGAGGCGCTGGTGCTGGTCCAGACCGGCAAGGTCACGCGCTTCCCGGTCGTGCTGCTCGGGCGGGACTACTGGGGCGGGCTGCTCGAGTGGCTCGCCGGGCCGGCGCTCGACGCGGGCACGATCAGCCGCCGCGACGTCGACCTCGTGCACCTCACCGACGACATCGACGAGGTGGTGACCATCGTCGAGGAGGGGTTCCGCGAGGCGGTCGGATCATGAGGGGGGTCTCGTGACGCGACCCCACACCGTCTGCGTCTTCTGCGCCTCCGGGGCGGTCCCCGAGCCCTTCATCGCCCTCGCGGGCGAGGTGGGGGCAGCGATCGCCGCCCGCGGCTGGAGCCTCGTCTCCGGGGGCGGGCGCGTGTCGATGATGGGCGCGGTGGCCCGGGCCGCCCGCGAGGGCGGCGCGCGCACGGTCGGCGTCATCCCCGAGGCCCTGGTGGCCCACGAGGTCGCCGACGACGACGCCGACGAGCTGGTCGTCGTCGGCGACATGCGCACGCGCAAGGGGGAGATGGACGTGCGCAGCGACGCGGTCCTGGCCCTGCCGGGCGGTCTCGGCACGCTCGAGGAGCTGTTCGAGGCGTGGACGTCGCACGCCCTGCGGATGCACGACAAGCCCGTCGTCGTGCTGGACCCCGAGGGGCACTACGACCCGCTGTTCGCCTGGCTCGACGGCCTGCGCGGCACCGGTTTCGTCTCCGACCGGGGGATGGCCGGCGTGGTGCGCACCACCACCGTCGGCGCGGCCCTCGACGCTCTCGACCCGGCGTCCACCGCGCGGAGCGTGCCAGGATCGGGGTGATGACCACCCATCACCGGCCGCTGCTGCCCGCCGACGGGCGGATCGCGGTGATGGCGATCGTCAACCGCACGCCGGACTCGTTCTACGACCGCGGCGCGGCCTGGGACCCGTCGGCGGCCCTCGACGCGGTCGACCGCGCGGTGGCCGAGGGCGCCGACGTCGTCGACGTGGGCGGGGTCAAGGCCGGCCCGGGCCCGGGCGTCGACGCCGCCGAGGAGCTGCGCCGCGTGCTCCCGACCATCGAGGCCGTCCGGGCGCAGCACCCCGACATCGCGATCAGCGTCGACACATGGCGGGCGGAGGTGGCCCGCGAGGTCTGCGCGGCGGGCGCCGACCTCATCAACGACACGTGGGCGGGCGTGGACCTGGAGCTGGGCGAGGTGGCGGCGGAGTTCGGCGTGGGCATCGTGTGCTCCCACACCGGCGGCGCCGTCCCCCGCACCCGCCCGCACCGCGTGCGCTACCGCGACGTCGTCGCCGACGTGATCGCGGAGGTCTCACGGCAGGCGAAGGCCCACGAGCAGGCGGGCGTCGACCCCGCGAAGATCCTGGTCGACCCCACCCACGACTTCGGCAAGAACACGTTCCACGGGCTCGAGCTGCTGCGCCGCCTCGACGAGCTCGTCGCCCTCGGTCGCCCGGTCCTCATGGCGCTGTCGAACAAGGACTTCGTCGGCGAGACCCTCGGCACCACCGAGGTCACCGAGCGCCTCGACGGCACCCTCGCCGCCACCGCCGTCGCGGCCTGGGGCGGCGCGCGCATGTTCCGCGCCCACGAGGTGGCGGCGACCCGGCGCGTCGTCGACATGGTCTCGGCGATCCGCGGCGACCGCGCCCCCGTCCGCACCGTCCGGGCCCTCGCGTGACCCCCTGTGTGAGCAGTTGGCGCCTCGATAGGGGCCCCAACTGCTCACGTATGGGGGCGCAACGGTGAGGGCGGAGACCGAGGAGTGGTTCGCGCGGCGGACCTGGGCGCGCCCGGACTGGACCGCCGACGAGCTGACCGCCGCCAAGCGCGGGCGGACGGTGTCGGTCGTGCTGCCGGCGCTCGACGAGCAGGAGACCGTCGGTGGCGTGGTCGCCGCGGTGCGGCCGCTGCTCGGCACCCTGGTCGACGAGCTCGTCGTCGTCGACTCCGGCTCCACCGACGCCACCGCCGCCCGGGCCCGGGACGCCGGCGCGCGCGTCGTCCCCCGCGACGCGGTGCTGCCCGAGGTGCCGGTGCGCCCGGGCAAGGGCGAGGTACTGTGGCGCTCGCTGGCCGCGACGTCGGGCGACCTCGTCGTCTTCCTCGACTCCGACCTCGTCGACCTCGGCCCCGACTTCGTCGTGAACCTCGTCGGGCCGCTGCTCACCGTCGACGGCGTGGCGCTGGTCAAGGGCTTCTACCACCGCCCCCTCCGGATCTCCGACCACGACGCCGCGCTCACCGGCGGCGGGCGGGTCACCGAGCTCACCGCCCGGCCCGCCCTCGCCGCGCTGCGCCCCGAGCTCTCCGGCGTCGTCCAGCCGCTCGGCGGCGAGTACGCCGCGACGCGGGAGCTGCTCGAGTCGCTGCCGTTCGCCGCGGGCTACGGCGTCGAGATCGGCCTGCTGCTCGACACCCACCGCGAGCGCGGGCTCGACGCGATCGCGCAGGTCGACCTCGGGGTGCGCAAGCACCGCCACCGCAGCCTGCGCGCCCTGGGCGCGACCGCCGCCGAGGTGCTCGACGCCGTCCTGCGCCGCTGCGTCCCCGGGCACCCGGGCAGCGACCCGCTCACCCAGTTCGTCCCCGTCGACGGCGACTGGCTCCCCGACGAGCAGGCCGTCGCCACCGCCGACCGCCCGCCCCTGGCGATGCTGCGCTCCCACGACCGGGGCGCCGGCGGGAGCTGACAGGGGGCGTCACCTCCGCCACCTACGATCGGGCCCATGGGCAGCGCGCTGGTGTACGTCATCGTGGTCGGCCTCGTGGCCGCCGCGGTCTACCTGCTCGTGGCCTTCGTCTTCGGCCGGGGCGAGGAGCTCGCCCCCATGCCCCCCGGCGCCACCCCCACGCGGCTACCGGCCCGCGACCTGACCGGCGGCGACGTGCGCGACCTGCGCTTCCAGCAGGCCCTGCGCGGCTACAAGTGCAGCGAGGTCGACTGGGCGCTCGAGCGTCTCGCCGCGGAGGTCGAGGCCCTGCGCGCGCGGGTCGACGCCATGGAGGGCCTCGAGAGCCCCGAGGAGGACGACGCCCCGGTCGCCCACACCAACGGTCACACGACGACGACGTCGGCCGACGTGGCCGACCCGTCGCCCACCGACCCGACCGTCCGCGGCGAGGGCGCGTCGGCGGACGCGCGGCGGGGAACGTCCGGGGTCGACGGCCTGGCGCGGTAGCCCCGGCCGGACCACGAGCACCACGAGAGGCGGAGCAGCGGGCATGGCACGGCGCGAGATCACCCTGTCGGTCGACGTCGACGCCCCGGTCGAGACGGTCTGGGGCGAGGTCACCGACTGGGAGTCGCAGGGCGAGTGGATGCTCGGCACGAGCGTCAAGGTCACCCGTGGTGACGGCACGAGCGTCGGCTCGGAGCTGGCCGCGACCACGGGGGTCGGCCCCCTCGGCGTCACCGACACCATGGAGATCGTCGGCTGGGACCCGCCGCACCGCGCGACCGTGCGGCACACCGGGCGGGTCGTGCGCGGCAGCGGCGTGTTCAGCGTCGTCGAGCGCCGCACCGCCGACGGGCGCGAGGGCTCGACGTTCGTGTGGAGCGAGCAGCTCGACCTGCCGCTGGGCCTGCTCGGGGCGCTCGGCTGGCCCGTCGTGAAGCCGGCCTTCGCCTGGGGGCTGCGGCGCTCGCTGGACGAGCTGGCCCGGCGCTGCGAGCGGGCCGCGCGATGAGCACGGTGACCCCGTGACGGCCGCGGTCGTCGGCGACGACGGCGTCGGGCGCTGCCCCTGGGGCCTTGGCAACGACCTGCTCGCGGAGTACCACGACGCCGAGTGGGGACGGGAGCTGCGCGGGCGCGACGCGCTCTACGAGCGGATCAGCCTCGAGGCGTTCCAGTCCGGCCTCTCGTGGCTGGTGGTCCTGCGCAAGCGGCCCGCCTTCCGCGCCGCGTTCGAGGACTTCGACCCGGAGGCCGTGGCCGCGTTCGGTGACGACGACGTCGCCCGCCTGCTCGCCGACGCCGGGATCGTCCGCAACCGCGCGAAGATCGACGCGACGATCGCCAACGCGCGTGCCGTCCTCGGCCTCGCCGAGCGCGGGGAGGACCTCGACACGCTGCTGTGGTCGTTCGCGCCGCCCGCGCGGGAGAAGCCGCCGGCGGGCTTCGAGGAGGTCCCGGCGACGACGCCGGAGTCGACGGCGATGGCGAAGGCGCTGCGCGCCCGCGGCTTCCGCTTCGTGGGCCCGACGACGTGCTACGCGATGATGCAGGCGACCGGGATGGTCGACGACCACGTCGCCGGGTGCTTCCGCGCGATCGACGCCGGCTGACCCCGTCGGCGGGCCCGACATCACCGGGACCGCGGGCCGACACGCGGCCTGACCGGGGAGGACACGCCCGGATGATCGCTCCGGTGTCGTGCCGGTCGGGCCCATAGGGAAGAATCGTCACCTGACACACGGCGCTCGCTCTCCGGCCGCCCACACGGGCACTCCGGGGGACGAAGACGACCAGCTCGTGGAGGGAGCACGCTATGGCGGCCATGAAGCCCCGGACCGGTGACGGTCCCCTCGAGGTCACCAAGGAGGGGCGCGGCATCGTGATGCGCGTGCCTCTCGAGGGTGGGGGGCGCCTCGTCGTCGAGATGACGGCCGACGAGGCGGGCGACCTGCGGGAGGCCCTGCAGGGCGTGGTCGGCTGAGCACCCCGACGTCCGCCGCAGGCGCGGAGGACCGCACCGTCGGCTCGGCCGACGTCGACGGGGCGGCCTTCGCGGCCCCGGCGCTCCCCACCCCGCTCGCCGCGCTCACCACCGAGCCCGCGCCGGAGCGCGTCGCCGTTATGCGGTGGCGACGCCGCCCCGAGCAGCCCGGCGAGCCCTCCGACCCGGGCGCCGGTCCCGGAGCCGAGCCCGACCCCGGGGTCGACGCCGACCCCGCGATCGACGGCGCCCCACCGGGCTGGCGGCCCTCCGCCGGCGCGGTGGCTGCGCTGCCCGGACCGGCACCCGGCCAGTGGCTCGTCGGTGCCGGCGCGGGCGCGGCCACGGACTGGCGCGCGGCAGGCGCCGCCGCGGTCCGTGCGCTGCGCGACGCGCCCGCCGGTGCCGTGGTCCCCGATCCCGGCACCGATCCCGCTACCGATCCCGCTACCGATCCCGGCACCGACCCCGGCACCGACCCCGGCACCGCTCCCCGCGTCGCCGCCCTGCGTCCGGACCGTCCCGAGGACGTCCCCGACGACGCCGACGGCTGGGCCGCCCTCGCGCTCGGTGTGGTGCTCGGCTCGCACCGCTTCCTCGTCCGCGCCGGCGACCGGCCCGCCCTGCGGGTGCACCTCGACGTCCCCGCCGAGCACCGCGAAGTCGTCGAGCCCGCCGTCGACCGGGCCGTCGAGCTCGCCACCGCGACGGCCCGCGGCCGCGACCTCGCGGACACGCCGTCGGGCACCAAGTCGCCGGCGTGGTTCGCCGCCACCGCCGCCGACCTCGTCGCGGACGCCGAGGGGCTCGGGGTCACGATCCGCGACGAGGCGTGGCTCCGCGAGCAGGGCTTCGGCGGGGTGCTCGCCGTGGGCGGCGGGTCGTCCCGCCCGCCGCGGCTGCTCGAGCTGGCCTGGTCGCCCCCCGACGCCGGCACCGACCACGTCGTCCTCGTCGGCAAGGGCATCACGTTCGACACCGGCGGCATCTCGATCAAGCCGAACGCCGGGATGGCGGACATGCGCACCGACTGCTCCGGCGGCGCCGCGGTCGTCGCGGCGCTGCGGGCGCTGGCCCGGCTGCGCACCCCGGTCCGCGTCACCGGCCTCGTGCCGCTGGCCGAGAACCACGTCTCCGGCTCGGCCTACCGGCCCGGCGACGTCGTGCGGCACCGCGGCGGCACGACCACCGAGGTCACCAACACCGACGCCGAGGGCCGGATGGTGCTCGCCGACGCGATCGCCTACGCGCTGGACTCGCTCGCGCCCGACGTGGTCGTCGACGTCGCCACCCTCACCGGGGCGATGAAGGTCGCTCTCGGCGTGCGCACCGGCGGCGTGTTCGGCAGCGATCCGGCTTTGCGCGATGCGCTCGTCGACGCCGGCGCGGCCGCGGGGGAGCCCTGGTGGCCGATGCCGCTGTCCGCGGACCTCGACCCCGACGTCGACTCCACGATCGCCGACGTGCGCCAGGCGCCGGGCGGGCCGGGCGGCATCGCGGCGGCGCTGTTCCTGCGCCGCTTCACCGACGGGCGTCCCTGGCTCCACCTCGACATCGCCGGGCCCGCGCGCAGCGACGGCCAGCACGAGGAGGTCGCCAAAGGCGCCACCGGCTTCGCCGCGCGCACCCTCGTCGAGTTCTGCGCCCGGCGGTCGTCAGGGAGCTGAGCCGTCCCGCAGGGCCGCGCAGAGCAGGCCCTCGGCGACGGGGAGCATCAGCGGGACGAGGCGCTCGTCCTCGCGCACGGTCCGCACGGTCTCGCGCAGGGCGCCCGCGAGCGCCTCGCGACGCACCGGGTCGGCGATGCGGCCCTGCCAGAGGACGTCATCGAGCACCACGACCCCGCCGGGGCGCAGCAGGCGCATCGCGGCCTCGAGGTCGCGGGGGAAGTCGGTGGTCACGCCGTCGACGAGCACGAGGTCGTAGCCTGCGTCCGAGAGCTTCGGCAGCACCTGGCGCGACGAGCCCGTGATCATCCGGACGCGCCCGGGCCCGAACCCCGCCTCGACGCACGCCGCCCGGGCCTGGGCCTGCCGGGACCCGTCGGGGTCGATGCTCGTGAGCAGGCCGTCGGCGGGCATCCCGCGCAGCAGCGCCACCGTGCTCAGGCCGAGGCCGGTGCCGATCTCCACGACGGCCCGGGCCCGGGTGGAGGCCGCGAGGAACGTCAGCGCCGCGGCGGTGGCCGGGGAGACGGCCACGACGCCCTGCTCGGCGGAGCGCGTGCGCAGGCGCGTGAGCAGCTCGTCCTCGGCGAGGAACGCGTCCGCGCGGTCGGCGATCCGGGTGCGCGCGCGGGCGGCGCCCGCAGCGTCCGTCCCGGGCGCCCCGTCCCCGGCGGGCTCGGCGCCGGACGCGGACGTGCCGGCCGGGGCGCCGGCGGCGCGGACCGCCCGCAGGGGCCGCGACGCGCCGCGCACGCCACCGCCTCGACTGCCCGACCCGCCCGGGCGTCCCGTCGCCATGGGAGCAGGCTAGATCGAGAACGGGGGCCGGTCGGCGTGCCGCGCCGACACGCCGACCACACGGTCGGGGTCGCGCCCACCACCGGTGGATCTCCGCCGCACACGGAAACTCAGCGGCCTCTCAGCACGACCTCACCCCTGTGACATCACGGCGCGCCAGAGTGGTGTCACGTCGCCGGCATCCCCGACCGGCGCCGCCAGGACGAGCCGAGGAGCCCGCACCCCGATGCCCGACACCTCCGCCGCCGCCGCGGTCCTCGACCGCCCCGACACCACGGCTCGCGACCAGGCCTTCCAGGACGCCGAGTCCGGTCTCGACGCGGCCGAGGTGTGGGTGCCGCCGACGTGGGACGACGTCGTGCGCCAGCACGCCGACCGCGTCTACCGCCTGGCCTTCCGCCTGACCGGCGACGCCCACGACGCCGAGGACCTCACGCAGGAGACGTTCATCCGCGTGTTCCGGTCGCTCGCGGGCTACAAGCCCGGCACGTTCGAGGGCTGGCTGCACCGCATCACCACCAACCTCTTCCTCGACATGGTGCGCCGGCGCGCCCGCCTGCGGATGGAGGGCCTGCCCGAGGACACCGACCGGCTGCCCGGCGGCGGTCCCGACCCGGAGCAGGTCTGGTCGGAGGCGCACCTCGACCCCGATCTGCAGGCCGCGCTGGACGCCCTCGCCCCCGAGTTCCGCGCCGCGGTCGTGCTCTGTGACGTGGAAGGTCTGTCGTACGAGGAGATCGCGGCGACGCTCGGTGTCAAACTGGGGACCGTGCGAAGCCGCATCCACCGTGGGCGCCAGTCGCTGCGCGCCGCGCTCGAGTCCCGCGCCGCCGAGCGGACACCTCTCCGGGACCAGGCATGATCTCCGGTCGCGGCGGCTCGGGGTGGTGGTCCGAGCGCTTCACCGAGGCCGGCCACCTCGCGCTCGACGCCGTCGTCGCGTTCGTCGACGACGAGCTGCCGCCCGGACCGGCGCACCGCGCCGCGATGCACGTCGACCGCTGCCTGTCCTGCGCCGCCGAGGTCGCCGCCCAGCGGCAGGCCCGGCGCCGGGTCCGCGCCGCCGGCGACCCGGCCGCGCCGAGCTCCCTGCTCAGCGCCCTGTGCTCCATCCCCGACGCCGCGCCGCTGCCCGGCCCGCCCGCGGGGCTCGCCGTCGACGCCGACGGGCAGTTCGTCGTGCCGGCCGACACGCCGGACGGCCCCCGCGCCGAGCGCCGGGGTCGGCGCCGCGGACGACGGCGCGCGCTCGCGGTGCCCGTGGCCGTCAGCTCCGGCGTCGTCGTCGGCGCGGCCGCCCTCGCGGCCCTCACCGGCCCGGTCGTCGTGGCCGGCACCCCGGCGCCCGCCCCGCCCGGCAGCACCGCACCACGCGCCGAACGCCCGCTGCCCACCACCGCCGCGGCCGCCGACCTGTCGGTGCGCAGCGAACGCGCGGCCGCACCCGGCGCCGCGCTGCCCGGTCCCGGCACACCCTGACCCGGTCGGCCCTGACCTGGCCCTGCACACCGGACCTTCACCACTGCGGTCGCACGCTGTGACCGTGTCGACGCGGCCCGCCCCCCGAGGCTCTACGGTGGAGGGGCGATGAGCACCGACCCGCGCGGCCGCCCGCCCCACGAGCCGGCCGACACGTCTCCCACCGGGAACGGCGACGACCGCCGGCACGGTGGACCGGCCGACGGCGGCACGACCAACGGCGCCCCGTCCGACGGCGGCACGAACGGGCACGGCAACGGCCACGACCCGGGCCACGGCACCGTCAACGGCGCGGGTCACGGCGCCCCCAACGGCAACGGTGCGAGCACCGGCACCACGAACGGCACCACGAACGGCACCACGAACGGCATCACGAACGGTGCCGCGAACGGTGCCGGGAACGGGCACGACCGCGACCTGGCCGCCGCGTTCGGCCGTCCGACCGGCGTGTCCGGGGGCTTCGGCGACCGCAGTGCGGACAGCGGCCGGCCCCACGGGACCGGCGGGAGGACACCGCACGGCGACACGCCGGCGCCGGCGCTCGTCGCCGCGTTCGGCCGTCCCGAGGGCTCGACGGCGTCCGGCGCCACCTCCCTGCAGCGCCCCGAGCGTCCCGCCGACCGGGGCGACGACCGTCCCGACGACTTCTGGGAGGGCGACGAGAAGGCCGGCGCGGACCCGTGGCGCTACCCGGGCACCGGCGCCGAGCTCGGCGGGCCCGCGCTGGGGGACACCCGCAGCGCGCCGGCGACGCCGCCGACCGGGCCGCGGCTCTCGGCACGCGAGCTGGTCCTCGGGCGCCGCGTGCGGCCGACCGCGCTGGCACTGCTCGCGGTGGTGGCCCTGCTCATCGGCGGCGTCGGCGGGATCGTGGGCTGGGCGGTCGCCGGGGGCGCCGACAGCCTCGTCGACCCCGGCGCCTCCCTGAGCCCGGTCTCGGCGGGCCACGAGCGCCCGCCCGGCTCGGTCGCCGACATCGCCGGTCGCGTCGCGCCGGCCGTCGTCTCCCTCGAGCTGCAGGCCGGCACGAGCGGCGGCACGGGCTCGGGCGTCGTGCTCGACCCGAACGGCTACATCGTCACCAACAACCACGTCGTCGAGCTGGCGGCCAACGACCCCCGGGCCTCGCTCGAGGCCGTCTTCGCGTCCGGGCTGCGGGCGCCGGCGCGCGTGGTGGGCCGGGACCCGCAGACCGACGTGGCCGTCGTCAAGGTCGACATCGCCAACCCGGTCGTCGCGCAGCTCGGGCGGTCCTCCGACCTGCGGGTGGGCGACGGCGTCATCGCGATCGGCTCCCCGCTGGGGCTCGCCGGCACGGTCACCGAGGGCATCGTCAGCTCCCTGGACCGCCCGGTGCGCCTGGACGCCGAGACCAGCGACGCGAACCCCGTCATCGACGCCATCCAGACGGACGCGGCGATCAACCCCGGCAACTCCGGCGGCGCGCTCGTCGACACGTCCGGCGCCGTGGTCGGGATCAACAGCGCCATCCGCACGCTCGGCGGCGGCGAGGGCGGCTCGATCGGGCTCGGCTTCGCGATCCCCATCGACGACGTCCGCACCATCGCCGAGTCGATCATCCGGACCGGCAGCTACACCCACAGCGACCTCGGCGTGAACGCGAAGTCGGTCACGGACGGCACCTCGGACGGCGCGCAGGTGCTCAACGTGCGCCAGGGCGGACCGGCGTCACGTGCCGGGCTGCTCGAGGGCGACGTGGTCCTGCGGGTCGACGACCGCCCGATCGCGTCCGCCGACGAGCTCGTCGTGGCCGTGCGGGAGCATCCTCCGGGGCAGACGATCCAGCTGGGCGTCGTCCGCCAGGGACGGCCGCTCACGCTGCAGGTGACGCTCTAGGAGGTCGGGTGTTCGACAACATCGGCTGGCCGGAGCTGCTGGTCCTCGCCCTCGTCGGCCTGTTCGTCCTCGGCCCGGAGCGCCTGCCGGCGGCCGCGGCCTGGGTGGCGAACACCGTCCGCACGATCCGCGACTACGCCACCGGCGCGCGCGACCAGCTGCGCCAGGAGCTCGGCCCCGAGTTCGACGAGTTCCGCAAGCCGCTCGAGGACCTGCGCTCGGTGCGCGACCTCGATCCCCGCCGGGCGGTGCGCCAGCACCTGTTCACCGACCCCCCCGCGGACGGCACGTGGAGCGGGTCGGCCACCCCGGCGGCGGCCAGCACGCCCGCGATCACACCGTCGGCCCCCACCTCGAGCACGCCGAGCACGCCGAGCACGCCGCGCGCCGGGCGTGCCGACAGCGGGCCGCCGCTGAAGCCCGGCGAGATCGCGCCGGTGGACCCCGACGCGACCTGAGGCGCGGGAACGACACGGCAGCGCGACGGAGGAGCGCTGTCGAGTCGTCTCCTCGTCGCCGGGACGGCCCTGACCCTGCTCTCCCGTCGTCAGTTGACCTGGCGGTCGCGGCCCTCCCAGTACTCCGCGCGCAGCTTGAACTTCTGCAGCTTCCCGGTGGCCGTGCGGGCCAGGCCGTCGCGGAACTCGATCGAGGTCGGGGCCTTGTAGCGGGCCAGGTGCGCCTTGCAGTGCTCGATCAGGTCGGCCTCGTCGGCGTGGGCGCCCGGAGCGAGCACGACCAGCGCCTTGATCGTCTCGCCCCACTTCTCGTCGGGCACGCCGATGACGGCGACCTCGGCGACCGCGGGGTGGTTGAACAGCGTGTCCTCGACCTCGATGGACGAGACGTTCTCCCCGCCGCTGATGATGACGTCCTTACGGCGGTCGCTGATCGTCAGGTAGCCGTCGTCGTCGACGGTGCCGCCGTCGCCGGTGTGGAACCAGCCGTCCTTCAGCACCTTCTCGGTCTCGTCCGGCCGCTCCCAGTAGCTCTTGAGGATCACGTTGGAGCGGGCGAGGACCTCGCCGTCGTCGGAGATGCGGACCTTGACGCCCAGCGCCGGGGCGCCGGCCCGCCCGAGCCGGGCCGCGCGCTCGTCGGTCTCCAGGTCGTCCCACTCGGCGCGCGTGCGGTTGAACGTCAGCAGCGGCGAGGTCTCGGTGAGCCCGTAGATCTGCACGAACTCCCAGCCGAGGACCTCCTCGACCTGGGCGATCGTCCTCGTGGGCGGGGGTGCGCCCGCGCCGACGATGCGGACCCGCCCGCGCCCGGGGATCTCGCCCTGCCACTCCGCGGCCGCGCCGAGCACCGCACTGATCACGGCCGGGGCGGCGCAGAGCACCGTCACCCCGTGGGCCTCGACCCGGCGCAGGATCTCCGCGCCGTCCACCTTGCGCAGCACGATGTGCTTCGCCCCGAGCCCGGTGACGCCGTACGGCATGCCCCAGCCGTTGGCGTGGAACATCGGCAGCGTGTGCAGGTAGACGTCACGGTCGTTCACGCCGAGGTGCATCGAGAACGTCGTGGCGTTGACCCACAGGTTGCGGTGGGTGAGCTCCACGCCCTTGGGGCGCGCCGTCGTCCCGCTTGTGTAGTTGATCGTCGCGGTGGCGTCCTCGTCCGGCTCCCAGGGCTCCGGGTCGACCCCGAAGCGGTACATCTCCTGGTCGCCCTGCTCGCCGAGCACGATCGTGCGGGCGCACGGGACGCCCTTGAGCTGCTCCTCCAGCTCCGGGTCGACCAGCAGCAGGCTCGCCCCGGACTGCTCGACGATGTAGGTGACCTCCTCGACCGACAGCCGGAAGTTCACCGGCACCAGCACGCGCCCGTGGCCCGAGACCCCGAAGAACGACACCAGCAGGCGGGCGCTGTTGTGGGAGACGATCGCGACACGCTCGCCGAACCCGATCCCCATCGCGTCCAGGCCCGCGGCCTGCGCCCGCGCCAGCGCCGCGACCCGGGCGTACGTCAGCTCGGTCAGCGGTGTGGCCGGCTGGTCGGGCTCGTCGACGATCCCCGTCCGTGCCCCGTACACGATCTCGGCGCGGTCGAGGAAGTCCTGGATCTCGAAGGGGACCTGCATCATCAACTCCCGGGAACGGCGCCGGCGACCGCGACGCGGTGGACCGCACGTTCCCACGGAGATCGTTGTTTCGGCGAGAGGATGCTCACGAGGGCCGCTCGCGGCTCGGGGCGTCGCGCCATGACTGTTACCGTCGATCAACGTGCTGGTGCGCCCGAGTGAGCCGGTGCGCCGCCGGGTCCGCGGCGCGGCGAGTCGGCTCGACAGCGATCCACGGCTGCTCGCCGCGCTCGAGTGGGCCCGGGCCTGGCTGCCCGGTGACGCGCACTACGGCGACCCGCTGTCCACCGGAGACGACCCGGCGGGGCGCGTGGCCGCCCAGCTCGCCCCGCTGGCGGCGACGCGGCCGAGCGTCCTGCGCGAGGTCGGGCTCACGGCGCTGCAGGTGTGGCAGGCGCACGCCGGGACCGAGGAGCGCACCGGCGACGAGGTCGTCGCGGTGCTCTTCACCGACCTCGCCGGCTTCTCCGACTGGACGCTCGAGGTCGGCGACGACGCCGCGGTGCGCGCGCTGCGCCGCGTCGGTGTCGCCGTGGAGCCGCTGGTGCGCCGGCGCGGGCGCGTGGTCAAGCGGCTCGGCGACGGGCTGATGGCGGTCTTCCCGGACGCCGACGACGCCGTCGAGGCCGCGCTCGCCGCCCGCGACGCCGTGGCGGGGCTCGAGGTCGACGGGCACCGTCTGCACCTGCGTGCCGGGGTGCACGTCGGGACCCCGCACCAGCTCGGCGGCGATTTCTACGGCCGCGACGTCAACATCGCGGCGCGGATCACCGACGCCGCGCGCCCCGGGGAGGTGTGCGTGTCGAGCACGACCCACGCGCACCTCGAGAGCGGTCGCTTCGCCGTCCGGCCGCACCGCCACCGCCGGGGCAAGGGCGTGCCCCGCGACATCACGCCGTGGCGGGTGGATCGCACTCGTGCTCGGCGTTCTCCCGCCTGAGCGGGTTCGCGCGCATCCTCCCGGCCGGGTCGAGCCGCCCGAGGATCGCCGCCGTCACGTCGGCGAGGGACGTGACGCCCTCGCCGTCGAGGGCGTCGAAGATGAGCCGCCGGACCTCCGCGGCGTGGCCGGGAGCGGTCTCCCGCACCTTCTCCAGGCCCGCGTCCGTGAGCCGGGCGACGGTCACGCGTCCGCTCTCCGGGGACGGCTCCCGCGTCACCCAGCCCTGCTGCTCCAGTCGGGCCACCACGTGCGAGAGCCGCGAGAGCGACGAGTTCACCGTGGCCGCCAGCGCGCTCATGGGTAGCGTGCGGCCCGGCGTCTCCGAGAGCATGGCCAGTGTCAGGTAGGAGAACTGGGTCAGTCCGGCGTCCCGCTGCAGCTGGGCGTCGAGCGCGGCCGGCAGCAGCGTCATCACCGCGGCCGTCCGCCGCCACGCCCGCTGCTCGTCGGCGTCCAGCCAGCGTGTGTCGTCCATGACGACCACATTACTTGATGCTTCAACTCTGAACAGGTAGCGTCCGGAGTTGAAGGATCAACCTCGTGCAGGGAGACGCCATGGACCCGTTCGCCACCGCCCACCCGGGAGCGGCGTTCGACGCCTACGAGCCGGGCGCCCGCGAGCGCGCCGCGCGCCGCACGCCCTGGACGCCGCAGGACGGCCCGCTGCCCGCGCTGTACGTCAGCCACGGCGCGCCGCCGCTGTTCGACGACGCCGAGTGGATGACGCGCCTGGGGGAGTGGGCCGACCGCCTCCCCACCCCGAAGGCGATCCTCATCGTCTCGGCGCACTGGGAGTCCGCGCCGCTGACGCTGTCCAGCGCCGAGGCCGGCACGCCCCTGGTGTACGACTTCGGCGGGTTCGCCGAGCGCTTCTACCGCATGACCTACGCGACCCCGGACGCCTCGGAGCTCGCCGCCCGCGTCGCCGCGACGCTCCCGGACGGGCAGCCGGCGCACACGTCGCGCCGCGGGCTCGACCACGGCGCCTGGGTGCCGCTGAAGGTGATGTACCCGCTCGGTGACGTCCCCGTCCTGCAGATGAGCCTGCCGACCGAGGACCCCGACCGGCTCCTGGCCATCGGCGCGCGGCTGCGCGAGCTGCGCGGCGAGGGCGTGCTGGTGATCGGGTCGGGGTTCATGACGCACGGCCTGCCGTTCCTGACCCGCGAGATGCTCGCCGGCCGGGACACCCCGGGCTGGACCGGGGACTTCGACGCCTGGGCCGCCGAGGCCCTCGACCGCGGCGACCTCGAGACGCTGCACCGCTTCCGCGACGCCCCGGGCATGCCCTACGCGCACCCGACGGCCGAGCACTTCGTCCCGCTGTTCGTCACCCTCGGCGCGGCCACCGATCCCGAGGGGCCGGTGACGACGACGATCGACGGCGCCATGTGGGGCCTCTCGCGACGCTCACTGCAGGTGGCCTGACCGTCACGGGAAAGGGGCTGGCGCGACCCGGCTCCTGATGGGCATGCTCGGTCCCGTCCGGGGAGAGGTCCCCGGGGACGACTTCGAGGAGTGAACGCCATGGCCGCCCGGAGCGGGCGCCATGACCGGCGCCGTCACGCCATCACACGGTGACGCCCCCGTGGCACTGATCAGCGGCGCGGCGTCCTGCTCGAAGGGTCGTACCCCGCAGTGTTCTCCTCTTCTCCGCACGTCTCCGTCCTGACCGGCCTCGGCTGGGACGACTCCTGGGAGCAGCTCGCTCCCACCGGCGACGCGTCGGGCACGCCTGGTCGTGTCGCCCGCGTCGACCGGGGCCGCGTCGACGTCCTGACCGACGCCGGTCGTGTCCGCGCCACGCCGCTCGGCGTCTGTGCCGTCGGGGACTGGGTGCTGGTCGACGGTCCTTCCGTCGTCGCCGTCCTGCCGCGGCGCACCGCCCTGACCCGCGCGTCGGCGTCCGGGCGCTCCGAGGGGCAGGTCCTCGCCGCCAACGTCGACACGGTGCTCGTCACCGTCGCCCTCGGGTCCGCGCTGCGGGCGGGGCGGACCGAACGGCTGCTCGCGCTCGCCTGGGAGAGCGGCGCGACGCCGGTCGTCGTCCTCACGAAGATCGACCGGGACGACGGCACGTCGCTGGTCGCCGCCCTCACCGACCTCGCCGCCGCGGCGCCGGGCGTGGACGTCGTCCCGGTCAGTGCCGTCACGGGCGACGGTCTCGCCGAGGTGGCCGCGGCCGCCCGCGGCACGACCGTGCTCGTCGGTCCCTCGGGCGCCGGCAAGTCGACGCTGGCCAACGCGCTGCTCGGCGAGGACGTCCTGGCCGTCGGCGCGGTCCGCGACGTCGACGACAAGGGCCGCCACACCACCGTGCACCGGGAGCTCCTGCTTCTCCCCGGGCGAGGCCGCACGCAGCGCAGCGGAGCTGCGGCGCCGGAGGCGCATCACAGCGTGCTGATCGACACCCCGGGCCTGCGCGCCGTGGGTGTCCGCGACGCCGCCGGGGGCATCGACCGGGCGTTCGCCGACGTCGTCGACCTCGCCGAGCGCTGCCGCTTCGCCGACTGCGCCCACGACCGCGAGCCCGGCTGCGCGGTCCGGTCCGCCGTCGACGCGGGCGAGCTCTCGGCGCGCCGGCGGGAGGGCTACCGCACGCTGCAGCGCGAGGACGAGTGGGCGGCGGCGCGCACCACGCCCGGCTGGCGGCCGAGCGTCGCGGGCGATGGAAGCAGGTCACCCACGACCAGCGCCTACCGGGTCCGCGGCCGCTGAGCGCATCCGGAGACGAACGAACGGCGCTTTCGTTGCATCGGTAGCAGCGAAAGTGCCTTTCGTTCACCGAGGTCATGCGCATCCGGCGGTGCCACCTCCACCGGCCGGCGGCTCAGCGGCCGGCGGGGCTGATGTTCAGCGACATCCCGGCGAGGCCGCGCGAGCGCACGGAGAGCTTCTCCGCGACCGCGCGCAGGGCGGCGCCGGCGGCGGACTCGGGCTGGGTCAGCACGAGCGGCATGCCGGCGTCGCCACCCTCGCGCAGGCGGGTGTCGATCGGGATCTGGCCGAGCAGGGGCACGGTGCCGCCGACCGACTTCGTCAGCGAGTCGGCCACGATCTGCCCGCCGCCGGAGCCGAAGAGGTCCATGCGGGAGCCGTCGGGCAGGTCCATCCACGACATGTTCTCGACGACGCCGGCGAGGCGCTGGCGGGTCTGCAGCGCGATCGCGCCGGCGCGCTCGGCGACCTCCGAGGCCGCCTGCTGCGGCGTCGTGACGACGAGGAGCTCGGCGTTCGGGACCAGTTGGGCCACGGAGATGGCGATGTCGCCGGTGCCCGGGGGCAGGTCGAGCAGCAGGATGTCCAGGTCGCCCCAGAACACGTCGGCGAGGAACTGCTGCAGGGCGCGGTGCAGCATCGGCCCGCGCCACACGACCGGGGTGTTGCCCGGCGTGAACATGCCGATCGAGATGACCTTCACGCCGTGGCTCTGCGGCGGCATGATCATGTCGTCGACCTTGGTCGGCTTGTCGTCGGTGCCGAGCATGCGCGGCACCGAGTGGCCGTAGATGTCGGCGTCGACCACCCCGACCGACAGGCCCTTGTCGGCCATCGCGGCCGCGAGGTTCACCGTCACCGACGACTTGCCGACGCCGCCCTTGCCCGACGCGACCGCGTAGACGCGGGTCAGCGACCCGGGCTGGGCGAACGGGATCACGGGCTCGTCGGCGTCGCCACGGACCTTCTGGCGCAGCTCGCGGCGCTGCTCGTCGTCCATGACGTCGAGCTCGACCGACACGGCCGTCACGTTCGACACCGCCGAGACGGCCGTGGTCACGCGCTGGGTGATGGTCTCCTTCATCGGACAGCCGGCGACGGTCAGGTAGACGGCCACCTCGACCTTGCCGTGGTCGAGGACGCGGATGTCCTTGACCATGCCCAGCTCGGTGATCGGCTTGTGGATCTCGGGATCCTCGACGCCGGCCAGCGCGGACCGGATCGCGTCGACGGACGGTGCTGCGGCCATCGGACCCTTCTCGACTCTCCGAGGGACACCGGTCCCGCCCACGGCGGCCACGTCGCGGCCCGCCTGGGAGACCGGGGACGGGGGCAGACGGCCCCCATCGGCTCACTCCCATGCTACGTGCCGGTCACCTCGGGGTCTCCGGCACGGCGGGCGTCGCACGTCACGCCGAGCAGGGGACTGGTGGCGGAGGGTGGCCGGGAGGGGGCTCAGCGTCCGTTCGCCGAGCTCGACGACCCGGGCTGGTCGCCGTCCCCGTCGACCACTGTCCCCGCGCCGGTGCCCGCTCCGGCACCCGCGCCGGTCTCGTGCCGGTCGAGCGCGCGCACGAGGGCCTGCTCGACGGCGGCGGACAGGCGGGTGTCGACCGCCCGGTCCACGGCGCGGTCGACGGCCCGGGCGACCGCCCTCTCCAGGGCCTTGTCCGGCTTGCCGCTGCCGTCGGGGTCGCGGGTGCCGTCGCGGACGCCGCGGACCTGCTCGAGCTCGCCGCGCAGGTAGTCGCGGGTGACGACCTCGCCGAGCTGCAGGCGCATCGACGCCAGCTCGCGCGCCAGGTACTCCGTCTCGGCCGAGAGCCGGCCCGCCCGCGTCCGGTCCTCCTCGAGGGAGATGCGGTCGCGGTCGTCCTGCCGGTTCTGCGCGAGCAGGATCAGCGGCGCGGCGTACGCGGCCTGGGTGGAGAACGCCAGGTTGAGCAGGATGAACGGGTAGGGGTCCCATTGCAGGCTGATCGCGAAGACGTTCAGGACGATCCAGACCGCCACGATGACCGACTGCCAGAGCAGGAACGTGCCGGTGCCGAGGA
Source organism: Actinomycetospora sp. NBRC 106375 (assembly GCF_030269665.1). Taxonomy (GTDB): domain Bacteria; phylum Actinomycetota; class Actinomycetes; order Mycobacteriales; family Pseudonocardiaceae; genus Actinomycetospora. Next base: position 4,607 of record NZ_BSTS01000008.1, on the reverse strand, counting down.
AGCGCGCGAGACGCTCGGCGAACCGGGCGAACCACTCCGCGTCGACGGAGAGCCGGAAACGGCTGGTGCCGGCGGGCTGGTCGAGCCGGCGCCGGGTGCTGGCCTCAGGCACGGGCGCCCCCGGCAGGTTCGGGGTCCGGCTGGGAGCGCCAGTCCTCGGGCAGCAGGTGGTCGAGGACGTCATCGACGGTCACCGCGCCCACGAGGTGCCCGCCCTCGTCGATGACCGGGCCGCACACGAGGTTGTAGGTCGCGAAGTAGCGGGTGACCTCGGCCAGGCTCGCCTCCGGCCCGATGCGGGTCAGCTCGGAGTCGAGCACGCCCGCGACGAGCTCGGACGGTGCCTCGCGCAGCAGGCGCTGGGAGTGCACGCAGCCGAGGTAGCGACCGGTCGGCGTGGCCGTGGGCGGGCGGCAGACGAACACCATCGACGCCAGGGCCGGTGTGATGTCGGGGTTGCGCACGTGGGCCAGCGCCTCGGCGATCGTCGCGCCGGGTGTCAGGACGATCGGCTCGGGCGTCATGAGCCCGCCCGCGGTGTCCGACGAGTACGACAGCAGGCGCCGCACCGGCTCGGACTCCTCGGGCTCCATGAGGCCGAGGAGCTCCTCGGACTCGGCGCCGGGCAGGTCGGCCAGCAGGTCGGCGGCGTCGTCGGGGTCCATCTCCTCGAGGACGTCGGCGGCGCGGTCGGAGGAGAGGTGGCGCAGGAGGTCCTGCTGCTCGGCCGACGGCAGCTCCTCGAGCACGTCGGCGAGCCGTTCGTCGCCCAGGCCGTCGGCGACGTCGTGGCGGCGGCGCTGCGGGAGGTCCAGCAGCGCGTGGGCGATGTCCGCGGGGCGCATGTCCTCGAACGTGGCGAGCAGCTGCTCGGTGCCCTGCCCCGCCTCGGACAGCGACAGGCCCGACACCGCCGCCCACGGCAGCACCTGCACCGGGCCCCGTCGGCCGAGGCGCCCGACCAGCTCGCGCACCGCCAGGCGCGTCACCAGCCAGTCGCGGCTGCGCTGGTGCTCCATGAGGACGTCGACCACCTGGGCGTCGGTGTCGTGGTCGGTGACGCGCACCCGGGCGTCGAGCATCTCGCCCACCACCAGCACCTCGTTCGGGCGCTGGGCGAACGCCCGCAGGTTGACCTGCCCGGTGGCCAGCGTGACGGCCGCGGCGTCGACCGACGTGACCCGCAGCATCGGCACGAAGATCCGCCGCCGCGACCCGACCGTGACGACGAGCCCGAGCACCCGCGGCGGGCGGGGTCCGACCGCCACGGCGCACACGGCGTCGCGGACGCGCCCGATGCGTTCGCCATCCGGGCCCAGGACGGGCAGCCCGACCATGCGGGCCACGAACACCCTGGCCATGGCGGTAGTCACGGCAGAAGGCTAACCGCCGGCGGGCGCCGAGCTGGATCGAGTCACCTCTGAGAGGGTCCTCACCACGTCCGATGCGGCCCGGGAGCCCGTGTCAGCATCGCGGACCAGTCGTGGACCCTGTCGTGGAGGTCAGCAGCTCGTGAGTGTGGAGAACCGTCCCCGCCGGTCGTGTCTGGCGGTGCCCGGGTCGAGCCAGAAGTTCATCGACAAGGCCCGCACCCTGCCCGCCGACCAGATCTTCCTGGACCTCGAGGACGCCTGCGCACCGCTGGTGAAGCCCGAGGCCCGCAAGACGATCGTGGCGGCGCTCAACGAGGGCGGCTGGGAGGGCAAGACGCGCGTCGTGCGCGTCAACGACTGGACCACCGAGTGGACCTACCGCGACGTCACCGAGGTCGTGGAGGGCGCCGGGGCCAACCTCGACGCGATCATGCTGCCGAAGGTGCAGACCCCCGAGCAGGTCCACGCGCTGGACTTCCTGCTCACCCAGATCGAGAAGACCATGGGCTACGAGGTCGGCGCCATCGGCATCGAGGCGCAGATCGAGAACGCCCGCGGCCTCAACAACGTCGTCGCCATCGCCGAGTCGTCGCCCCGGCTGGAGACGATCGTCTTCGGGCCCGCCGACTTCATGGCCTCGATCAACATGAAGTCGCTGGTCGTCGGCGAGCAGCCCCCCGGCTACACCGAGGGCGACGCCTACCACTACATCCTCATGCAGATCCTCATGGCCGCGCGGGCCAACGACCTGCAGGCCATCGACGGCCCCTACCTGCAGATCCGCGACGTCGACGGCTTCCGCCGCGTGGCCAACCGCGCCGCGGCCCTGGGCTACGACGGCAAGTGGGTGCTGCACCCCGGCCAGATCGACGCCGCGAACGAGACGTTCTCGCCCTCGCAGGAGGACTACGACCACGCCGAGAACATCCTCGACGCCTACGAGTGGTTCACCTCGGAGGCAGGCGGCGCCAAGGGCTCCGCGATGCTCGGCGACGAGATGATCGACGAGGCCAGCCGCAAGATGGCCCTGGTCATCGCGGGCAAGGGGCGCGCCGCCGGCATGTCCCGCGGCGAGCGCTGGACGCCGCCGGAGAGCTGATCGATACTCGCCGGTAACTTCTAGACGCCCAGGAGCACCACGCATGGCACGCCTCGCCCAGACCGCCGGCCTGACCGATGTGCAGACCGAGATCCTGTCCACGGTCCGCGACTTCGTGGACAAGGAGATCATCCCGCACGCGCAGCAGCTGGAGCACGACGACGTCTACCCGCAGGACATCGTCGACGGGATGAAGGAGATGGGCCTGTTCGGGCTCATGATCCCGGAGGAGTACGACGGTCTGGGCGAGTCGCTGCTGACCTACGCCCTGGTCGTGGAGCAGATCGCCCGCGGGTGGATGAGCGTCTCCGGCGTCATCAACACCCACTTCATCGTCGCGTACATGCTGCGCCAGCACGGCACGCCCGAGCAGAAGCAGCACTACCTGCCGAAGATGGCCACCGGCGAGATCACCGGGTCGTTCTCGATGTCGGAGCCCGACCTCGGCTCGGACGTCGCGGCCATCAAGACCAGCGCGAAGGCCGACGGCGACGACTACGTCGTCAACGGCGCCAAGATGTGGCTGACCAACGGCGGGTCGTCGAACCTCACCGCCGCGCTCGTCAAGACCGACGAGGGCGGCGAGAAGCCCTACCAGAACCTGACCACGATCCTCGTGGACAAGGAGCGGGGCTTCGGCAAGGTCGCCGAGGGCCTGAGCATCCCGGGCAAGATCGAGAAGATGGGCTACAAGGGCGTCGACACCACCGAGATGGTGTTCGACGGCTTCCGCATCCCGCAGTCACAGGTGCTCGGCGGCGCGCCCGGCAAGGGCTTCGCGCAGATGATGGACGGCGTCGAGGTCGGGCGCGTCAACGTCGCCGCCCGCGCCTGCGGCATCGCGATCCGCGCCTTCGAGCTCGGCATCGAGTACGCCCAGCAGCGCTCCACGTTCGGCAAGCCGATCGCGCAGCACCAGGCGATCTCGTTCAAGCTCGCCGAGATGGCCACCAAGGTCGAGGCCGCGCACCACATGATGGTCAACGCCGCCCGGCTCAAGGACCGCGGCGAGCGCAACGACGTCGAGGCCGGGATGGCGAAGATGATCGCCTCGGAGTACTGCAAGGAGGTCACCGAGGAGTCGTTCCGCATCCACGGCGGCTACGGCTACTCCAAGGAGTACGAGATCGAGCGCCTCATGCGCGAGGCGCCGTTCCTGCTCATCGGCGAGGGCACCTCGGAGATCCAGAAGACGATCATCAGCCGCGGCCTGCTGAAGGACTACAAGCTGCGCTGACAGCGGTACGGTCCTTCGTCACAGCTCGCCCCGCCCGGGCACTCCCGGGCGGGGGCGGGCGTTGACGACTCAGTAGGACCGTTTGCGAAGGACAGCGAGGGATCGTCGTGACTGCGCCGTTCACCGGGAACCGCCCGGGCGCCCAGCCGGGGCTGCCCAATCTCCCCGAGCCGCCGTCCGGCTGGCCCGTGGGCTCCTACGCGAAGTACGAGGAGGCCCAGCGGGCCGTCGACCACCTCGCGGACAACGAGTTCCCCGTCGCCGACGTCACCATCGTCGGCGTCGACCTCATGCTCGTCGAGCGCGTCATCGCCCGCCTGACCTGGGGTCGCGTGCTCGCCACGGGCGCGGCGTCCGGGGCCTGGCTGGGCCTGTTCGTCGGGCTCGTGCTCTCGCTGCTCGCGCCCGTCGGCAGCGGGCTGGGCTCGATCCTCACCGGCCTGGTGCTCGGCATCGTCTTCGGTGTCGTGTCCGGCGCGATCACCTACGGCGCCTCCCGCGGCCGGCGCGACTTCACCTCGCAGAGCCAGCTCGTGGCCGGGCGCTACGACGTCCTCTGCCAGCCCCGCAACGCCGAGAAGGCGCGCGACATGCTCGGCAAGCTCGCGATGGGCACCGACGGCTAGATCGGACCGCGGGCTGTTCGAGCGATGCGGCTTTCCTGGCGTCTCACGCCAGGATCGCCACATCCTCGCCGGCGCGACACGCCGGGGCCGGCCCGCGCCCGCCGCGCACCTCGACCCTCGATCGCGATCTCGGTGACGATCGGTGTCAGATGGAGCCTGTTGCCAAATCGCGCGCCTTCGCCTGTCGATCTCGGGATCGGGGGAGGATCTTGGGGTGGCGAAGAGGTATCGGCCGGTGGATCGGGATCAGCGGTTCCTGCTGGCCCCGGACA
>NZ_BSTS01000007.1 GCF_030269665.1 Actinomycetospora sp. NBRC 106375 | reverse complement strand
GACCCCGACCCGCTGCCTGACCAGCATCTTGACCTGGTCACTCTGGCGACGACGCCACCAAGCCCGAGCCCGCGCATGCCACTACCGCACCCGAGCCGGACGACTACAACTCAGGCTGTAGTACTAGAGGGCGCGGCGGCCTGCGAGGGCCCGGCCGAGCGTGAGCTCGTCGGCGAACTCGAGGTCGCCGCCCATGGGCAGGCCCGACGCCAGCTTGGTGACGGTCAGGCCCGGGAAGTCGCGCAGGAGCCGCACGAGATAGGTCGCAGTGGCCTCGCCCTCGGTGTTCGGATCCATGGCGAGGATGACCTCGGCGATCTCGGGTTCGTCGCCCGCGCCGCCGATGCGGGTGAGGAGCTCGCGGACACGCAGCTGGTCGGGCCCGATGCCCGAGAGCGGGTCGAGCGCCCCGCCCAGCACGTGGTACCGCCCCCGGAACTCGCGGGTGCGCTCGACGGCGAGGACGTCCTTGGGCTCCTCGACGACGCACACGAGCGTCGCGTCGCGGCGGGCGTCGCTGCAGATCCGGCAGCGGGGCTGCTCGGACACGTTGCCGCAGACGTCGCAGAACACGACGCCGACCTTCACCTTCTGCAGGGCCTCCTGCAGGCGCGTGACGTCGGCCTCCTCGGTGGCGAGGAGGTGGAACGCGATGCGCTGAGCGCTCTTCGGCCCGATGCCGGGCAGGCGCCCGAGCTCGTCGATGAGGTCCTGGACCGGCCCCTCGAACACGAGGCCCTCCTGTCTGGGTCCAGCTCCGCTCCGCTACGTGTCCCTACTGCCCGGGCAGGCCCAGCCCGCCGCCCATGTCCCCGAGCCCGCCGGCGAGCGGGCCCATCTTCTCCGCCTGCAGGGCCGCGGCGGCCTGGGCGGCGTCAGAGATCGCGCCGACGATCAGGTCCTGCAGCGTCTCGACGTCGTCGGGGTCGACGACCTTCGGGTCGATGCGCACGGAGCGGACCTCGCCGGTGGCCGTCTGCGTGACGGTGACCAGGCCGTTGCCCGCCTGCCCGGTGACCTCGGCCTCGGCCAGCTCGGCCTGGGCGGACATCAGCTGCTCCTGCATCGCCTGCGCCTGCTGCAGCAGGGCGCCCATGTCCATGCCTTCGGGACTCTGGCCGGGTTGCATGTCACCACAGTAACCGCGCCCTCGTTGCGCGCCGCGGCCCGCCGACCGGGCACGCTGGGCGCGATGACCGAGACGCTGCTGCACCGCCTCCTCGACGCCACCACCTGGCGCGCCTTCGACGTCGACGCGGAGGGACGCATCCTCGCCGGCCACGACGCGTCGGGCTCGGTCCAGCTCGTCGAGCTGCGGCCCACCGGGGCCCAGGTGCCGCTGACGAAGCTCGACGGGGCGGTGCACGGGCGCTACGTCCCGGGCCGGCGCCTGGTCGTCGTCTCCCACGACGCGGGCGGCAACGAGCGCGCCCAGCTCTCGCTGCTCGACCCGGACGCGGTCACCGCACCGGTCGGCGAGGACGCCCTCACCCCGCTCGTGCACGACCCGGACCACATCCACGGGCTCGTCGAGGTCCTGCCGACCGGCGAGGTCGTCTACACGACGAACCGACGCAACGGCGTCGACTTCGACCTCGTCGTCCGCCGCATCGACGACGGCTCGGAGTCCGTGCTCTACGACGGTGGCGGGATGGTCGGCGCCGCCGCGGTCAGCCACGACGGCACGAAGGCGCTGATGACGCGCCCCGGCCGCCCCGCGCTCAGCTCGCAGATCCTGCTGCTGGTCGGCGACACGACGACCGAGCTCACCGACGCCGACGAGCACGCTCGCTACGGCGGACTGCAGTGGCTCCCCGGTGGCGAGGCCGCGATCGTCACCTCCGACTCCGGGCGCGACCACCTCGGTGTCGCCCACCTCGACGTCGTCACCGGCACCCTGACCTGGCTGATCGTCGACGATGCCCACGACGTCGCCGGCCGCCTCTCGCCCGACGGCGAGCGGATCCTCGCGATCACCGACGAGGACGGCGCCAGCCGGCTCGCGATCCACGCCACCGACGGCACCTTCCTGCGCGACGTCGCCCTGCCCCCGGGCCTGCGCGACGGCGTCGCCGACTTCCTGACGGTGCCCCGCTGGTCGCCCGACGCGACCGGCCTCGCGATCACGTGGACCGACCCGGCGACCCCGGCCGACGTCGTCCTCGTCGACGCCGAGCGCGGTCGGGCGGCGGTCGTCGCGTCGTCGCGCGAGCCGCTCGCGGACCTGGCGTTCGTCTCCCCCACCAGCCACGGCGTGCCGACGCCCGACGGCGAGACGGTGCCGTGCTTCGTGTACGCGCCGGAGACCCCGTCGGGGTCGAGCGTGACGATCGTGCACGGCGGCCCCGAGGGGCAGTCGGTGCGCTCGTTCTCCGCGATCGTGCAGGCGCTCGTCGGCGACGGGCACACCGTGCTGGTGCCGAACGTCCGCGGCTCGGTGGGCTACGGCAAGCGCTGGTACTCCCTCGACGACGTCGATCGCCGGCTCGACTCGGTCGCCGACCTCGCCGCGCTGCACGCGTACCTGCCCCGCCTCGGGCTCGACCCCGCGCGGGCGGCCCTGTGGGGCGGGTCGTACGGCGGCTACATGGTGCTCGCCGGCCTCGCGTTCCAGCCCGGGCTGTGGGCCGCGGGCGTCGACATCGTCGGCATCTCGTCGCTCGTGACCTTCCTCGAGAACACCTCGGCCTACCGCCGCGCGCACCGCGAGCGCGAGTACGGGTCGCTCGAGCGCGACCGCGAGTTCCTCGAGCGCGCCTCGCCGCTCAACCGCATCGGCGACGTGCGGGCGCCGCTGTTCGTCATCCACGGCGCCAACGACCCGCGGGTGCCGCTCTCGGAGGCCGAGCAGGTCGCCGCGGCAGTGCGCGGCAACGGCGTCGAGGTCGAGATGGTGGTCTACGACGACGAGGGACACGGGCTGGCGAAGCGGGTCAACCGCCTCGACGCCTACCCCCGCGCCGTCGCCTTCCTGGGTCGTGCGCTGCGCCACTGAGGACCGAGCGGCCATCCGATCTCCCGGCGACGCTCACCGCGCGTTCACTTCCCGCCCCGCCGGCTCGGATGGAGTGGCGGCGTGTTCTCGCGACCCCGGGTCCTGGTGCTCAGCGCGTCGATCGGTCAGGGCCACGACGGCGCGGCGCGCGAGCTGGTGCGCCGGCTCGACCGCCGCGGCCTCGCCGCGCACGTCGTGGACTGGACCGACCTGCTCCCCACCTGGGGCCGGCGCGCGCTGCGCGACCTCTACGCCCCGTCCGTGCACTACACGCCCGCGCTGTTCGACCGCATCTTCACCGACCTCGAGCACCCCGGGCGCCCCGCCAGCCTCGTCACGCAGCGCCTGATCCGCGCCGCCGAACGCCCGGTGCTCGCGCTGGCCACCGGGGTCGACGCCGTCGTCACCACCTACCCGCTGGCCGGGCAGACCCTCGGCCGCTTGCGCGCCGACGGACGCCTCGGCGTGCCGGCCCTGGCGTTCCTCACCGACCCCGCCGCCCACCGCCTCTGGTGCCACCCCGGCCTGGACGACCACCTGACGGTCACGGACGCGACCGCCGCGGACGGCGCGCGCTACGGGGTCGCGCTGCGCAGCGTCGGCGCCCTCTGTGCGCCGCGGTTCTCCCGGCCCCTGCCCGGCAGGACCCGGCCGCGGGTGCGCCGCGAGCTCGGGCTCCCCGACGACGTGCCGGTCGCCCTGCTCGTCTCCGGCTCGCTCGGCATGGGCGACGTCGAGGAGGCCGTCGACGCTCTGGGCCGCCACCCGCACGCGTGGGCGGTGGTCGCGTGCGGGCGGAACTCCGCGCTCCGGACCCGGCTCGCGGGCCGCGACCGGGTCGTGACGCTGGGCTGGCGCGACGACATGCCCGAGCTGATGGCCGCCGCCGACGTGCTCGTGCACAACGCCGGCGGGCTCTCCTGCACCGAGGCCCTGGTCGCCGGGCTGCCGACGCTGACCTACCGCCCGATCCCCGGGCACGGGCGCGCCAACGCCGCGGTGCTCGACGCCGCCGGGCTCGCCCCGTGGGTGCGCGGGCCCGACGAGCTGGCCGCGGCCGTCGACCGTCACGGCGCCGGTCCCCGGCGGCGCCGCCCGTCCCGGCCGTGGTGGACCGAGGAGCGCGACGCCTCGGCCGTCGTCGCCCGCCACGCCGGCCTGCCCCTCGACGAGCCGGCGCTCGCGGCGGCGGGGTGAGCGGGCCGTGCTCGCCGAGGTCCTCGCCGTCGCCTCGGCCGTGGCGGGCGGCTCGGCGGTGGTCGCCCAGCAACGGGCGGCGCACGAGCTCGGCGGTGCGGACGGCCGCCTGCTGCGACGACCCTGGTGGCTCGCGGGGACCGGCGCGTCGGTGCTCGCGAGCCTGCTGCAGGCCGCCGCGCTCGCCGACGGGACCGTCGCCGTGGTGCAGGCGCTGCTCGCGACGGCGGTCGCCTGGGCCGCGGTCGGCGAGGCGCTGCTCGCCCGCCGCGTCCCCGGGCCCGGCGTGGTCCTCGGTGTGGTGCTCGCGGTGGCCGGGCCGCTGCTCCTGGCCCTGCTCCTCGGGCCGGTGACGACGAGCGCCACGACCGTCGACCTGACCGCAGGGCCCGTGCTCGCGGGTCTCGCCGGGGTCGGCGTGGTCGCCGTCGCGGGGCTGGTGGTGGCGCGACGACGTCCCGGCCCGCCGGGCGCCCTCGGCCTCGCGCTGACCTGCGGCGCCGGCTACGGGCTCGCGGCCGCGTTGCTCGCCCTGGTCGTCCGGGCCCTGAGCCGCGATCCCGGCGGCGCGCTCACCGACCCGCAGCTGGTCCTCGCCGGCGCCCTGCTCGTGCTGGTCGGGCCCGGCGCCTTCGCCCTGAGCCAGCGCGCCCTCGCGCGCGCCCGTCGCGCGGGCCCCGTGGTGACGACGATCCTGCTCGTCGACCCGCTGGTCGCGACGACGATCGGCGCCGCGTGGTTCGGCGAGACCGTGTTCCTCGACGGCCCGGTCGCGGTCGCCGTCGTCCTCGCCGTCGCGCTGGCGGTGCTGGGGGTGCGGCTGCTCGACCCGGCGCACCGCCCCGTGCCCGTGCCGCGGGGGAGCACATCGACGACCCCGGGTCCTACACGGTGAACACCCCGGCGCGCGCGGCCGCGGCCGCCGCCCCCGCGGCACGGCGGGCGTCGTCCTCCGCGGGCACCTCGCCCCGGGTGAGCAGCTGGTAGTACAGCGGCGCGGACACCGCCCGGACGACCGCCGACGGATCGGTCCCGCGGGGCAGCTCACCCCGCGCGACCGCGTCCACGACACACGGGCTCCACGCGGCGATCCGGGCGTCGTAGAACCGGCGCAGCGCCGCGGCGGTCTCGGGATCGGCGGTCGCCGCCGCGATGAGCGCGGCGAAGAGCGGGCCCTGCCGGGGATCGGCGAGGGTCGTCCGGACCAGGTCGGCGTTGGCCGCGAGGTCCCCGTCCAGGGTGCCGGTGTCGGCCCGGGGCAGCGACGTCGCGGCCATGTCGGCGACCAGGTCGGTGACGACCGCGGCGACGGTGCCCCATCGCCGGTAGACGGTGGTCTTGCCGATCCCGGCCCGGCGGGAGAGCTCGGCGAGGTCGATCCCGGCCGGCCCGCCGTCGACGAGCGCCTCGGCCGCCGCGTCGAGCAGCGCGGCCCGGACGCGCGCGGCCCGGCCACCCGGGCGGACGTCGGCTCCTGGCACCACGACAGCTTATCGGGTCTCCGGTTCCGTTTGTGCTACGGTCCTTAACGGAACCACAGAACCGTTAATGGAGGGACCATGGAACACCGGACGCTGGGACGCAGTGGACTGCGCGTGCCGGTGCTGGGCTTCGGTGCCGGCACCTTCGGCGGGCGGGGCGAGCTCTTCGGGGCCTGGGGCTCGACCGACGTCGCGGACGCGCGGGAGATCGTCGACCGGTGCCTCGACGCCGGGGTCACGCTGTTCGACACCGCCGACGTCTACTCCGAGGGCGCCTCCGAGGAGGTCCTGGGCGCCGCAGTGGCACACCGCCGGGACGAGGTGCTGATCTCGACCAAGGCCGCGCTGCCGACCGGACCCGGCCCGAACGAGGCCGGCACCTCCCGCCAGCACCTCCGGCGCGCCGTGCACGACGCGCTGCGGCGGCTGGGCACCGACCACATCGACCTGTTCCAGCTCCACGCCTACGACGCCGCGACCCCCGTCGACGAGGTCCTGTCGACCCTCGACCGGCTCGTGGACGACGGGGTGATCCGCTACGTCGGCGTCTCCAACTACTCCGGGTGGCAGCTCATGCGGGCCCTGGAGCGCGCCGACCAGCACGGATGGCCCCGCTTCGTGGCCCACCAGGTCTACTACTCGCTGATCGGGCGGGACTACGAGTGGGACCTCATGCCCCTCGCCGCCGAGGAGGGCGTCGGGGCGCTGGTCTGGAGCCCGCTCGGGTGGGGCCGGCTCACCGGCCGCGTACGCCGCGGCGCCCCGCTCCCGGCCGGGAGCCGGCTGCACACCACCGCGGCCGCCGGCCCGCCGGTCGACGACCAGCTGCTCGGGGACGTCGTCGACGTCCTCGACCGGATCAGCGCCGAGACCGGCCGGACCGTGCCGCAGATCGCCCTGAACTGGCTGACGACCCGCCCGACGGTGAGCTCCGTGATCGTCGGGGCCCGCGACCTCGCCCAGCTCGAGCAGAACCTCGGCGCCGTCGGCTGGGAGCTCGACGCCGACCAGCTCGCCCGGCTCGACGCGGTCAGCCGTCGCCCCGCGCCCTACCCGCACTTCCCGTACGAGCGCCAGGAGGGCTTCGCCCGGCTCAACCCGCCGGCGGTCGCCTAACGACCCTCGACGCGCCGGGCGCCGAGCTGGGAGGTCAGCAGCTCCATGGCCGCCTCCTCCGGGTCGACGCGCGGGCCGCCGCCGGCGCCACCGGGGTCCGCGGCCGCCTCGTTGTACATGTCCTCCTCGGTGACGTCGCCGTCCTCGGGCGGCGGCTCCGGCGGAGGCGGAACGTCCGAGGGCTCCCGGCTCGGTCGGCGGACCTCGCGGGGCGCCGACTCCCGCGCCGACTCCCGCGCCTGTTCCCGGGGCGGCTCGGCGGGCCGCTCCGGCGCCGCGGCCTCCTCGCGCCGGGGACGCTCCGGACGCTCCGGGCGCCGCGGCGGCTCCGGACGCTGGCGCGGCGGGGGCTCCGGACGTCCCCCACCCGCACCGGATCCGCCGTCCCCGCCGGTGCCGTGCACCGCCTGCACGGTCCACTGCCCCGACAGCACGACCCCGAGCGCCGCCGCCACGTGGTCGGCCCGGTTGGGCTGGGAGAGCTGGCGCGCCAGTGGCGGCGTCGGCATGCCGAGGGTGACCGTGGTGCCCTCGACCGCCGTGACCGTCGCGTTCTGCAGCAGCGCGTGGGTGGGCTTGTTGCGCTCGCGGACCTGGTTCATCACCTCGGGCCACACCCGGCGCAGCGCGGCGGCGTCGACGGCACCCGCCGCCGGCCGCTCGGGCGCGGCCGGTGCCTGCTCGCGCCGCGGCTCCTCGCGCGGCGGAGTCTCACGCCGCGGCTCCTCGCGCGGCGGACGAGCCGGCGGGGGCGACTGCTCCCGAGCCGGCTGCGGCGCGGGCGCCGGCGTGTCACGCGGTGGCTCGTCGCGGGCCTCGACCGTGGCCGTCCCGCGGTCGCCGGGCGGTTCGACGGTGGCGTCGAGCTCGCGCGCGGGGGCCTCGTCGCCGGAGCGCTGCGAGGGCCGGGTGAACCGCTGGGCCGACTCGTCGCCCGCACCCCCGTCGGGTGCGCCGGACGCTCCGAGCGCCAGGCGCCGCTCCACGCCCTCGAGGCGCTGCACCATCGCCGCGTCGGTGGACGAGGCCGCCGGCAGCAGCATGCGGGCGCACACCAGCTCGAGCAGCAGCCGCGGTGCGGTGGCCCCGCGCATCTCGGTGAGCGCGGTGTGCACCAGCTCGGCGTGCCGGGCGAGCGCGGCCGGGCCGAGGCGCTGCGCCTGGTCGACCATCCGGTCCATCTCGTCGGCCGGCACGTCGACCAGCCCGCGCTCGCCGGCGTCCGGCACGGCGTGGGTGAGGATGAGGTCACGCAGGCGCTGCAGGAGATCGGCCGCGAAGCGCCGCGGGTCGTGCCCCGCCTCGACGAGACGGTCGACCGCCCCGAACACCGCGGGCCCGTCCTGCGCGCCGAGGGCGTCGACGACGTCGTCGAGGATCGCGACGTCGGTGACCCCGAGCAGCCCGACGGCGTGCGCGTAGGTGACGCCGGCGTCGTCGGCGCCGGCCAGGAGCTGGTCGAGCACCGAGAGCGAGTCGCGGGCCGAGCCCCCGCCGGCGCGGACCACGAGCGGGTAGACCGCCGGCTCGACGGTCACGCCCTCGTCGGTGCAGATGCGCTCGAGCAGGCCGCGCAGCGTGCTCGGCGGCAGGAGCCGGAACGGGTAGTGGTGGGTGCGCGACCGGATGGTGGTCAGCACCTTCTCCGGCTCGGTGGTCGCGAAGATGAAGATCAGGTGGTCGGGCGGCTCCTCGACGACCTTGAGCAGCGCGTTGAACGCCGCCGTCGTCACCATGTGCGCCTCGTCGATGATGAAGACGCGGTAGCGGGAGCTCACCGGCGCGAAGTGCGCGCGGTCGCGCAGCTCGCGGGCGTCGTCGACGCCGTTGTGGCTCGCCGCGTCCATCTCGGTGACGTCGAGCGAGCCCGGGCCGTTCGGGGCCAGCGCGATGCACGACTCGCAGACCCCGCACGGGTCGGGCGTCGGGCCCTGCTCGCAGTTGAGCGAGCGGGCGAGGATGCGCGCGCTGGAGGTCTTGCCGCAGCCGCGGGGCCCGGAGAAGAGGTACGCGTGGTTGATGCGGCCGGCGCTCAGCGCCGTGCGCAGGGGCTCGGTGACGTGCTCCTGCCCGACGAGCTCGGCGAACGTCGCCGGCCGGTACCTGCGGTAGAGCGCCAGACTCATCGGTCCAGCTCCGCTGCGCTCCGTGTCCCGGCCACGAGCCGAGGCTACGCGGGCGGTCCGACAGACCCGGAAGGGGAGAAAAGGGGACCCCGCGCACCCGCCAGAGCCCGCTGACCCTTGCTGCCTTCCGGCCCTGGGGGAGTTCACAGGATGGACGCCGCGCGGGGTCCGCCGCCCACTGTAACGGAGCCGTCGGGCGGCCCCCGGCCCCCGGGTCGGCGCAGGCCGGGGCTGTATCGTCTCCCGCGGAGGATTGGCCGAGCGGCCTAAGGCGCACGATTGGAAATCGTGTTGGGGCAACACCCCTCACGGGTTCGAATCCCGTATCCTCCGCCCCTCCTCCGTACCGGAGTGACGACGCCGGCCGGCCCCACGGGTCGGCCGGCGTCCGTCGTCCGGCCGGTCCCCGGCCGTCGTCACGGTCCGCGTCGATGACACCGTGGCCGCGTGCGTGGATGCCTCATCAGCCTGCTGGTCGTCGTCGCGGTGGTGGTGGGCATCGACTTCGGCGCCCGGTGGATCGCCGAGGACCGCGTCGCCGCGGCGCTGCAGGACTCGCTGTCGCTGCCGAACCAACCCGACGTCAGCATCCGCGGCTTCCCGTTCCTCACCCAGGCCCTCGCCGGCCGGTACGACGACGTGGGGCTCTCCGCGCCCGGCATCCGCTACGGGCAGCTGCAGGACCTCACGCTGACCGCCGACCTGTCCGGGGTGTCGCTGCCCCTGGAGAACCTCGTGAACGGTCAGGTGCGCCGCATCCCCGCCGAGCAGGTCACCGCCTCGGCGCGCGTGAACCCGGCCGACCTCGCCCGCCTGCTCGACGTCGGCGAGCTGACCGTCGCCCCGCTCACCGCCGCCGACCTCGAGCAGCGGCGCAGCGAGGCCGAGGCCGACGACTCGGGGGCCTCGGGCAGCAGCAGCGCCCTCGCGAACGTGGACCCGGCGTCGTCGGTGCTGCTGACGTCGACGACGACCGTCAGCGGCCAGCAGGTGCAGGTGTCCGTGGTGGCGTCGTTCAGCCTGTCCGGCGGGCGCATCACGCTGCGGGCCCGGGACATCCGCGCCGAGGGCGGGCAGGGGCAGGCCGGTCAGGCCGCGTCCCAGGCGCTGCGCCAGCGGCTCTCCGGCTTCTCCACCAGCGTCGACCCCGGCCGGCTGCCGTTCTCGATCACGGCGACGGAGCTGCGGGCCGAGGACGGCGAGCTGGTGGTGTCGGGCACGGCGAAGGACGTCGACCTGCTGGCGCCCGCGGGATCGTGACCGGACCGTGACACCGTGACGCCGGGTTCCGGCCTGCTGACACAGTGACCCCATGCAGGACATCCGCTGGGGCATCGCCGGGCCCGGCCGCATCGCCGAGAAGGTCGCCGAGGACCTGACCCTGGTCGAGGGCGCGACGCTCGCGGCGGTCGGGTCGCGCTCGGCCGAGCGCGCCCGCGCCTTCGCGGAGACCCACGGCGCGCCGAACGCCCGCGCCCACGGCTCGTACCGCGAGCTCGTCGACGACCCGGACGTCGACGTCGTCTACCTCGCCACCCCGCATCCCCAGCACGCGGCGCTCGCGGTCGCGTGCCTGGAGGCCGGCAAGGGGGTGCTGGTCGAGAAGACGTTCACCGCGACGCTGGCCGGGGCGTGGCGGGTGGTCGACACCGCGCGCACCCAGGGCGTCTTCGCCATGGAGGCGATGTGGACGCGTTTCCAACCGGTCGTCGTGCGCCTGCGCGAGCTGATCGCGCAGGGCGCCATCGGCGAACCGCGCTCGGTGCAGGCCGACCTCGGCACGGTCCGCGACGTGGACCCGACCGACCGGCTGTTCGCCCCGGAGCTCGGCGGCGGCGCGCTGCTCGACCTCGGCGTCTATCCCGTGTCGTTCGCGCAGATGGTGCTCGGCACGCCGGACCGCGTCACCGCCGTCGCCTCGCGCGAGACCACCGGCGTCGACGCCGACGGCGCCATGCTGCTGTCGTGGGACGACGGCCGGTTCGCGACCCTGCAGACCTCGTTCCACAGCCCGTCGCCGGGGCAGGCCCGGGTGTTCGGCACGACCGGCTGGATCGACGTGCTCCCCCGCTTCCACCACCCGAGCACGATCGTGCTGCACCACGACACGGACGACCCGGGCGAGCGGATCGAGCTCCCCGCCACCGGCGCCGGCTACTTCCACGAGCTCACCGAGGTCACCGACCGTCTCCGCGAGGGGGCGACCGAGAGCGCCGTGATGCCCCTCGACGACACCCTCGCGGTGCAGGGCGTCCTCGCCGAAGCCGCCGATCAGCTGGGTCTGGTGTTCCGGGAGGACGACACGGTGGTGTGACGTCGCCGCCTACCCTGTACCGACGGGTCAGGAGGTGACATGGCGGAGCAGGACGCCGACGACGGGCGCACCGGGCGCGGCACGTCACCCCACAGCGGGCTGCGGCGGGCCACCACCGAGCGCGCGGTCCTCGACTGCCTCGCCGCCGAGGACGGTCCCCTGACCCGCGCCGAGCTCTCGCGCCGCACCGCGATCTCCCCGCCCGCGATCAGCGAGGCCGTCCGGCGCCTCGAGGCCGACGGCGTCCTCATGGCGGTGGGCCCGCGCTCGGGGGTCCCGGGGGCGGTCGCCACCCTCTACGACCTCGCGCCCGGCGCGGGCGTCGTCGTCGCCGTGGAGATCAACCGCACGGTCGTGCGCACCGCCGTCGGCGACCTCACGGGGCGCACCCTGGAGCGCACCGACCACGACCCGCCCGACGACGGGCTCGTTGCGCCGCGGCTCGACGAGGTCCTCGCCGCCCTACAGACCCGGTGGCAGGCCGACGGGCGCCCCGTGCGCGCGGTGGCCGTGTCGATCGCCAACCCCGTCGACCCCGCGACCGGACGCGTCGTCGAGCTGCGCGAGTCCGCCTTCCCCGCGGGCGTCATGGGCGTCGAGGACGTGCACGGCGTCGACCCGGCGATGGTCGTGCTCGACAACGACGTCAACTTCGCCGCCCTCGCCGAGCGCGACCACGGCGCCGCCGCGGGCACGCCGAGCTTCGCCTACCTCTACGTCGGCGAGCGGCACAGCGTCGGCATGGGCCTCGTCCTCGACGGCGTCCTCGTCCGCGGCGCCCGCGGCCTGGCCGGCGAGATCGGCTACCTGCCGCTCGGCGAGGGCGCCGGCCGCTTCCGCTTCGGGGAGGCCGTCGCCGCGCACGGGCTGTCGGCCACCGGCGACGCCGCCGCGCTCCCCGCCGAGGTGCTGGAGAGCGCCGGCCGCACGCTCGGCGAGGCCGCCGTGGCGGTGTGCGCGACCGTCGACCCCGGGCTCGTCGTCCTCGGCGGACCCGTCGGCCTGCTGCCCGGGCTGCTGCCGCACGTCGAGGCCACGGTCACCGCGCTGGCGCCCCGGCAGGTGCCCGTCGCCACCGGGGCGCTGGGCGAGACCGCGCCGCTGTGGGGCGCGCTGGCCGAGGCGCGGCGCCGTGCCTGGGAGGCGCTCGTCTCCGCCCGCGGCTAGAGGATCCAGCCCGCGGCCCGCTCGAGCAGTGCCCGCTCCCGGGCGTGCTCCTCCCCGGCGGCAGCTCCGCTCCGCGGCGTGCCGCCGGCGGCGTCGCGGTGGGGGTCGAGCAGGACGTGGGTCGCGCCGAGCGAGCGCAGCTCGTCGAGGTCGGCGCGGATCTGGTCGGGGTGGCCCTGTCCGGCGAGGCGGGCGTCGTCGGGCCGGGGCCCGTCGGTGGGATCCAGGACGATGCGCGGGACGAGGTCGGGCACCGGCCCGCCGGCCGCCGCGGCCCGCAGCGCCGGCACGCCCTCGCGGCGCAGCCACCCCGCCCGCGGGCGCAGCGGGTGCCACGCGGCGCCGAAGCGCACCGCCCGCCGGCGCGCGGCGTCGCCGTTGCCGCCGACCCACAGGGGAGGGTGGGGCCGCCGGTGCGGGCGCGGCCGGGTGTCGACGTCGCGTCCCGCGACCGGGACGACGTCGTCGGCCCACAGCGCGAGCACGGCCTCCAGGTAGGTGTCGGTGAGCTCGCCGCGGCGGCGGGGGTCGACGCCGAGCACCGCGAACTCCTCGCGCGCCCACCCGACCCCGACGCCGACGATCAGCCGGCCGTCGCTGAGCTGGTCGATCCCCGCGAGGCTGCGGGCGGTCAGCAGGGGGTCGCGGTAGGGCACGACGAGCACGGTCGTCCCGAGCTCGGCGCGGCGCGTGATCCCCGCGAGGTAGCCGAGCAGCGTCAGCGGCTCCCAGAACGGGCCGGGGTAGGACGCGGTGACGTCCCCGGTCGCGGCGACGTGGTCGCCGACCATGAGGAAGTCGAAGCCGGCGTCCTCGACGAGCGCGGCCCACGCCCGCAGGGACGCGACGGTCGCGCCCGGCCCGAAGTTGGGGACGGTGACCCCGATCTTCACCCGCCCACCCCGGCGGGCTCCCACGTCAGGCGCTCCGTCTCGCCGGAGCGCCGCGCGCGCTCCGCGGCCCAGACGATGCGGTGGCTCGTCATCGTCTCGTCGAGGCCGGTGAGGTTCGCGGCGGGATCGTCGTGGGCGACCGCGCGCAGGAAGGAGCGCACGAGCTCCTCGTCGCCCTCCTGGTGCGGCGGCCGCCCGTCGCCGGGGGTCAGGGTCTCGACGGCACGGTCGGGGTGGGCGCGGAAGTCGTGGAACCGCAGCGTGTGCCCGTCGCCCTCGACCGCGCCGTGCGTGCCGAACACGCGGGTCTGGCGGGGCGCCGCGTCGGAGAACGCCGTGACCGTGTGCGTGGCGGTGATGCCGCTGTCGAACTCGAGGGCGACCACCTGGTGGTCGACGACGTCGTTGTCGCAGAGGTAGACGCACCGGCCGTACGGCCCGGTCCGCAGGGCGTCGTCGAGCGCCTCCGCCGACGGCACGTCGGTGACCGCGCCGAGGAGCTGGTGCTCCCAGTCGGGGTCGCCCAGACAGGAGCGGTACAGCCGCGGCGCCGAGTACGGGCAGGTCGGCTCGACGCCGCAGTCGAGGCAGTTCGCCGCGGCGCCGTCGGGGTGCTTGTCCGCGCGGAAGTGGCTCAGGCGACCGAAGGACGCCAGCCGGCTCGGGCGGTCGCCGACGACGTGCGTGAGCAGGTCGATGTCGTGGGAGCACTTGGCCAGCAGCAGCGAGGAGGCGAGGTCCTCGCGGCGCCAGGCGCCCCGTACGTAGGAGTGGGCGAAGTGCCACGCCCCGACCGGTTCGAGGTGCTGCACGGAGACGAGGTCGCCGATGCGGCCGTCGCGCAGGGCCGCCACGAGGGCGCGTGTGTAGGGGGCGTAGCGCAGCGGGTGGCAGATCGTGAACTGCACCCCGGCCCGCTGCACCGCCGCGGCGACCCGGAGCGCCTCCTGCTCGTCCGGGGCGATCGGCTTCTCGCAGATCAGGTGCACCCCGCGCTCGGCGAACGCGACCACCGGGTCGGCGTGCTCGTGGTCCTGGGTCGCGATGACCACGACGTCGACGAGGTCCGCGCGCTCGGCGAGATCGGTCCACCCGTCGAAGCGGTGGCCGGCCGGGACCTCGCAGGCGTCGGCGAGGGCGTCGCGGCGCCCCGGGTGCGGCTCGGCGACCGCCACCACCCGGCCGCCCGCGCGGCTCACGTGCCGGGCGTGCAATCGCCCGCGGCCGCCGGCGCCGACGATCCCGACCCGGACAGGACGTGACCCGAGAACCACGCGCGCTCCCTCCCGCCCCCGGCCTACATCCTGCCCCCGATCGCGCGCCGTCCGTGGGCGGGTGACGGCGACCATACGGGCGCGGTCGAACTTCGTCGGCGACACAGTTTAATGATCTTGACAGCGACCCGTTACCAGTCCGTGACCTGATCGTTGGAGGTCCTAGCTTCTCGTTACTACGACATTCGGCCTCTTCGGAGCGCCCGAAAGGACGTCATGCCGGCTCAGCACCGCGTTGCACCCCGGCCGCCGCGCTTCCCCGGAACCAGCCGTCGCCAGTTCCTCGGGTACCTGCTCGCCGCTCCGACGCTGGCTGTCGGGGTGAAGCTCACCGCCGACTCGGTGCTCGAGGCCGAGGCCCTGCCGTCCCCCGCCCCGGAGGTCTCCGAGGTCTACGACCTGTCCGATCTCCTGGCCGACTCCACGCGGCCGACCGCGAACCTCATCACCGTGGTGCTCGAGAGGGACGGCACCGTCTCGTTCTCCATGCCGCGCGCCGAGAGCGGCCAGGGCATCACGACGATGGCCGCGATGCTCATCGCCGAGGAGATGGGCATCCCCGTCTCCGACGTGAACGTCACGCTGGCCGACGCCCGCCCGGAGCTGCTGTTCAACCAGCAGACCCAGGGTTCGTCCACCGTCATCTCGATCTACACGCCGATCCGCGTCGCGGCCGCCCTGGCCCGTGGCCGGCTGCTCGAGGCGGCGTCGACCCTCCTCGGTGACGAGGCCACGAATCTGCGGACCACCGGGGGCAAGGTGGTCTCCGAGGCCGGGTCGAGCATCCCGTTCGCGCAGCTCGCCACCGCCGCGGCCAACTCCGAGACCCGGGAGGCGCTCACCGAGCTGAAGGGCCCCGACGACTTCACGGTCATCGGCACCCCGCAGCGTCGCGACGACGTCCGTGCCGCGGTCACCGGCAAGAAGAACTACACGATGGACATCGACGTCCCCGGCGCGGTGCCGACCATGATCGCGCGGCCGCCGACGATCAAGGGCACGGTCGAGTCGATCAACAACGAGGACCAGGTGCGCTCGATGCCGGGCGTCACCGACGTCGTGGAGATCTCCACCGACGCCGCGCCGGGCCGGGGGACCACGTCCTCGGGCGTCGCGGTGTGCGCCCGGACCTTCGGGCAGTGCATCGACGCGATCAACGCCCTGGACATCACGTGGGGCGGTGGCAACGCCGACGGCGAGTCGGACGAGTCGATCCTGCGGCAGCTGCGCGCGTCCCCGGCACCGGTGAACCTCCCGTCGCCGACGCCCCTCGACCAGGTCGGCGGGCAGATCCCGCTCGCCACCGAAGGGCTCGGGAACGTGGGCCCCGTCGAGGCCGTCGAGCAGGAGTTCGTCTTCCACTGGCGCAGCAACTCCGCGATGGAGCCCAACGTCGCGGTGGCCGACGTGCGCTCCGACAGCGCCGAGGTCTGGACGCCGAGCCAGATCCCGATCAACACCCAGGACCAGCTCGCGCGCGAGCTGGACCTGACGACCGGCCAGGTCACGGTGCACGTCACCCGCGGCGGCGGGGCCTTCGGCCGGCGTCTCTTCAACGACGCGCCCCTCGAGGCGGCCCGCGTGTCCAAGGAGGTCGGCAAGCCCGTCAAGCTGATGTGGCACCGGGCCGACGAGTGCCGCGTGGGCCGCGTCCACCCGATGTGCATCTCGCGTCTGCGCGCCACCTACAGCCCGGGCGCGAAGCAGGTCGTGAGCTTCGAGCAGCGCCACACGAGCGTCGCGACCGACTACACCGAGGCCTTCGGCGACATGATCTCCTCGCAGGCCGCCAAGCTGCCCTTCGCCAACGAGCTGACCCTCTCGCAGACCGTCTTCCTGCTCACGGCGAGCGTCCCCTACGACGTCGGTGCGGTCGCGCTCGGCTACAACGAGATCTTCGACTTCGACAAGTTCGCCACCGGGAGCTCGCGGAACCTCAACAACATGGACGTGCGGCCCGCCCAGGAGCTCATGATCGACCTCCTCGCCGCGAAGCTCGACGAGGACCCGCTCGACTTCCGGCTGGACCGCCTCGAGAGCGACCGCGCGAAGGCCGTGCTCGAGAAGGTCCGCGACGAGGGCGACTGGGGCCGCGACCTGCCCGAGGGCGTGGCCCAGGGCGTCGCCGTGCACAACGAGTACAAGGGCACGGTCGCCGTGCTCGCCGAGGTCGACACGCGTCCGGCGACGGCGAACCGCGACATCCGCGGAGCCACCACGGGGCCCCGCGTGCGGAAGGTGACCGTCGCCGTCGACGTCGGGCTCCCGATCAACCCGCTCGGCCTCAAGGCGCAGATGGAGGGCGGGGTGATGACCGGGATCGCCCACGTCTTCACCGGGAGCCTGCACCTGCGCGACGGCAACTTCCTCGAGGGCAGCTGGGACGACTACCGCTACACCCGCCACTGGAACTCGCCGCCGGAGCTGGACGTGCACGTCATGCCGGCGACCGGGGAGCGTCCGGGCGGCGCCGGCGAGCTCGGCGTCGGCGTCTCCGTGGCCGCCGTCGCCTGTGCCTACGCCCGCGCCACGGGCACCACGCCGACGAGCTTCCCGATCGGCCACACCAAGGACGTGCCGTTCCGGGTCAAGCCGTTCGTGCCGCCGCTGCCCCCGTCGCCCGAGGACGGCCTGACGTCGTACCCGACGCCGTCCGCGGCCGGCCCGGTCTTCAACCCCGCGAGCTAGGAGCCCACCCCGTGCCTCCCCACACCTTCAAGGTCAACGGCCGTCCCGTGACGGTCGACGTCGAGGACGACGTGCGCCTGCTCTGGGTCCTGCGCGACCTCCTCAAGATCACCGGCCCCAAGTACGGCTGCGGCATCAACGTCTGCAAGGCCTGCACCAGCCACATCAACGGCCGCGCGTTCAACCCCTGCTCCGTGCCGGTGGGGCAGATCCGGCCCACCGACGAGATCACCACGATCGAGGGGCTGCCGGAGACCGTCGGCGCCGACCTCCACCCGATGCAGGAGGCGTGGATCGACCGGGACGTGCCGCAGTGCGGCTACTGCCAGCCCGGCCAGATCATGGCCGCCGTCGACCTGGTGAAGAAGGTCAAGGCCGACGGCGGAGCGATCACCGACGACGACATCGACGGGATCCGCAACATGTGTGCCTGCGGCACCTACTCCCGCATCCGCGAGGCGATCAAGCAGGGCGCCGCGAACATGTGAGCCCGCCGTCGCACCCACCACCCCACCGTCGAAGGGAACCGTCATGACCGGAGCACTGAGCCCCTCCCACTGGGTGATCATCCTCGTGGTCGTCCTGCTGCTGTTCGGCGCGAAGCGCATGCCCGACGCCGCCCGCGGCATCGGGCGCTCGCTGCGCATCTTCAAGGCCGAGACGGCGGCGCTGTCGGAGGACGGGAAGGACGCCCCGCCGGAGCCGACGCCCGCCGTGACGCCCGCCCCCGGCGCGGCGACCCCCACCCGGACCGAGGACCTCGAGCCCTCGGCGGGCACCGCGCCCGGTTCCCGGGCCTGACACGTGCCGACGCAGAAGCGCCGGCGGCCCCGGTGGTGGCCCGGACGGCGTCGCGACCCCGAGGCGACGATGTCGGTCCTCGACCACCTGCTCGAGCTGCGTCGCCGTCTGGCCTGGGCGCTCGTGGCCGTCGCGGTCGGCACGATCGCCGGCTTCGTCTGGTACGAGAACCGGATCGCGGGCGTGCCCAGCCTCGGGTCGCTGCTCATCGAGCCCTACTGCTCGCTGCCCTCCACCGCCCGCTCCGGACTCAACGGCACGGACTGCCGGCTCCTCGCGACCGGTCCGTTCGACCAGTTCCTGCTCCGGGTCAAGGTCGCGCTGACCGCCGGCGTGGTGCTCTCCGCGCCGGGATGGCTCGGGCAGCTCTGGATGTTCGTGACCCCGGGGCTACGGCGCCCGGAGCGCCGCGGCGCCGCCGCCTTCATCGGGGCGGCGTCGGCCCTGTTCGCCGGCGGCGCCGTGCTGGCCTTCCTGGTGGTCGGCCAGGCGCTGGGCTTCCTGCTGACGATCGGCAACAGCGTCCAGGCCACCGCCCTGCGGGGCGAGGAGTACTACTCGCTCGTGCTCTCGCTGATGGTCGTGTTCGGCGTGGCCTTCCTGACCCCGCTCGTCGTGATCATGCTGAACCGCGTCGGGGCCGTCTCGTACCGGCGGCTCGCGCGCTGGCGGCGGGGGATCATCTTCGGCGCCTTCCTGTTCGCCGGGGTCGCGACGCCCGGCGGCGACCCGATCTCGATGGCCGTGCTCGGCGCGGCGCTCTCCGTCCTGCTCGAGGCGGCCATGCAGGTCTGCCGCCTGCACGACCGCCGTCGGGCGCGTCGGGACCCGGGCTGGGAGGACCTCGACGACGACACCCCCTCGCCCCTGACCGATCCGGCGTCGCCGCTCGCGACGGAAGGTGGCACATCGTGCTGAACATGAGCATGGGTGAGCTGGTGCTGCTCGCCCTCGTCGGCTTCTTCGTGATCGGCCCGGAGCGCCTCCCCTCGGCGATCCGCGGGTTGGCGCGCGTGGCCACGCGGGTCAAGGAGTACGCGGCGACGGCGCGGGAGCAGATGGACTCCGCCGCCGATCTCGCCGAGGTCCGCCGGCAGCTCGACGAACTGCGCGAGCCACTGGCGGAGATCCGGTCGGCGGATCCGCGCCGGGCCGTGCGGGAGGCCTTCCGGGACGCCCCAGCGCCCCGATCCCGGTCCTGACGGGTCAGCGGGCCCGACGGGTCACCGGACCGGACGCCACAGCGCGCCCTCGATCGCCTCGGGGCTGCCGTCCGGGGCGCGCCGCAGGGCGGCGAGCTCCTCGAGGTGCTCGGCCATGGCGAGCGCGGACAGGGCGGCGTCGAACGCGTCCTCGGTGGCGACGACGTCCTCGACGAGCGCCGCCGGGACGCGCGGGTCGCCGGCCGCGAGCGCGCGGCGGGCCTCGGCGGAGCGCTTCACCACCGGCCCCGTGTGCACGCGCGGGTAGATCTCCACGAGGGTGGCCGGACCGGCGTCGTCGAACGGCCACACCGCGACGCCGTGCGCCCGGAGACGGGCGAGGTGGGGCATGCCGCGCAGCGAGCCGGTGCCGACCGCGCCCGCGCCACCGATCTGGAAGGTCGAGCGCGGGTCGAACCCGTCGGCGCGGGCGGCCTCCTCGGTGGCGCGGTAGCGCGGACGGGCCGGGTCGAGGGGCGGCTGCGGCGTCGGGCCGCGCCCCCAGAACGGCGGGCGGCAGGCGCGCAGCCACGCCTCGCCCTCCCGCTCGACGAGGGACCAGAGCGCATCGACGTCGGCGCACCCGTGCTCGCGGGGGAACCAGGCCGGCAGGGCGAACGAGAAGTCGAGACCCGCGACCAGCGGCCCGTCGGCGGCGCGGGCCAGGAGCAGGTCGGCGACGGCGGCGCGGTCGAGACCGCCGTGGACCGCGAGCAGCCGCCCGGGCGCCGCCGACGCGACCCGGATGCGCCGGTGCGCCGCCCGCCCGTCACCGGACCAGTCCACCGCCAGGACCTGCACGCCGCACCGCCCTCCGGACCGTTCGTCGCGATACAACGCTCGCTCGCCGCGCGTTGCCCACCGCTGGACCCGTCGAACCGACCGCCACGCTTTCCGGTGGCCCTTCGTCGCACCGATTGCCCGACACCAGGGCGACGGGTTGAGTCCCCACCGACCGCTTGTCGCAGCTAACGATGCGCCGAACGGTCGATCTCATTCACCCTTGGACGAGGAGACCCGCATGTTCCGACGCGCCGCCGCCACCCTGACGGCCTCGGCCGCCCTGACCGCCGCGGGCCTGCTCGCCGCGGCACCGCTCGCCCAGGCCGACCCGGCCCCCACCGACGACAACGACAACAACGGCGGGGTCTCCCTGCTCAACGACCTCACCGTGCTGCCGGTCCAGGCGTGCGGCACGGACGCGGGCGTGCCGATCCTGTCCGACGTCCTCGACCCGACCGACGCGGCCCCCGACGCGAGCTGCACCGTGACGCACGACTGAGCGCCCGGAGCGCCTACCCGACCAGCACCCGGCTCGGCGGTGCGGCGACGACCGCAGGGATGCGCAGCCGCACCGCCGTGCCGACGCCCGGCCGGGTGTCGACGTGGACGTCGCACTGCGACCCGAACGCGGCCTGCAGCCGGCGGGAGACCTCGGCGATCCCCCCGTGACGCCGGTCCACCTGCGAGGCCGTGCGCGTCGCCTCCGGCCCCATCCCGGCGCCGTCGTCGGACACGGTGATCACGCAGTCGGACCCGGAGCCGGCGGCGAAGACGCTCACCGACCCGCCGCCGGGGACCGGCTCGATGCCGTGGCGCACGGCGTTCTCCACCAGCGGCGCCACGACGAACGGCGGGACCGCCACCCCGCGCACCTCGGGCGCCACCGCGACCTCGGCCCGCAGCCGCTGCCCGAACCGGGCCTGCTCGAGGGTCAGGTAGCGCTCGGCGTTGAGCAGCTCGTCACCGACCGTCGTCAGCTCGCCGCCGGAGCGGAACGAGTAGCGGGTGAAGTCCGCGAACTCGGTGAGCAGCTCCCGGGCCCGGCCCGGGTCGGTGCGCACGTACGACGCGATCGCGGTGAGCGTGTTGTGCACGAAGTGGGCCGAGAAGCGCGACCGCAGGGCCGCCTCGACGTCCTCGGGCGACGGCGTGGCGACGATCTCGGGGACCTCGGGGATCTCGACCGCCGGCCGCGCCGGCCGGACGGCGGACGCCGCGGGGCCCTCGGTGGTCTCCAGGTCGGCGAGCTCCATGTCGGTGTCGACCACCGGCGCGGCGAGCACCGGCGCGGCGACCGTCGCCGGGTGCGCGGCGCGCAGGCCCCGCCAGGTCGGGCGCTCGAGCAGGCCGGTGGCCGTCCAGCGGCGGTGCTCGACCTGGCCGACGAGGCGCGGGGTCAGCCAGTGCGCCCCGCCCGCGTCCTCGGGCAGCGCGGCGGCGAACGGGCTCGCGGGGCGCTCCAGCGACGTGAGGACGTCCTCGAGCTCGCGGCGCGCCGCCGCCGTCACCCCGGTGACGACCCGACCGGTGTAGCGCAGCCCGGACTCGCCGGGGAAGCCGACGAGGAGCGCGCCGACGGTGTCCGGCCGCCCGCGGGCCGGGACCCAGCCGCCGACGACCACCTCCTGAGTGCGCCGGACCGGCGTCTCGATCCAGCTCCGCGAACGCCGCCCGACCTGGTAGGTCGACTCGAGGCGCTTCGCGACGACGCCGTCGAGCCCGTAGCGCCGGGCGGTGCCGACCACGGCGTCGGCGTCGACGCCCATGAAGAAGGGAGGGATGACCACCTTGCTGCCGGAGAGGTCGAGCTCGGCGAGCAGCTCGCGCCGCTGACGGTACGGCAGCCGGCGCGTCGAGGCGCCGGCGACCTCGAGCACGTCGAAGACGTAGAACGACACGGGGACCTGGGCCTGCAGGACCTCCGAGGGGTTGGCCACGCGGTGGCGCCGGCGCAGCTTGCCCGCGCTGGGGCGGCCCACGCCGTCGAGGGCCACGACCACGCCGTCGAGCACGAGCCCGCTCGTGCCGGTCCACGGCGCCGCCACACCGAGCTCCGGGAAGTGCGAGGTGACGTCGCGGCCCGCCTCGGTGACCAGGCGCAGGCCGTCGTCGTCGGTGTGCGCGAGGCAGCGCAGCCCGTCCCAGAGGAACTCGAAGGCCCAGCCCGCGCCGCGCGGCACGTCGCCGGCGCTCGCGAGCATCGGGCGCCCGGGCGCGGCCTCCGCCGCCGCGCGCGCGAACCCGGTCGCACCGGAGAGGGACGCCACCCGCGTCATCGGCGCCACCTCCCGACCCGTTCGCGCCGCGGCCGGCGAGGTGATCGCCGGCACGTCCCACGGTATCCGCGCGCCCCGACGGCGGCACCGTCCTCGCGGACGCGACGCGCGCGGACTGCGACCGGGGACCAGTGAGCAGCGACGAACGGTGGAGCACCAGGTGGCGGCCGGGCGAGGCCGGGCCCGCCGGATCAGGTCGCCGCCAGACCCACCGCGACGACCGTCGACGGGCGGGCCGGCACGGACCCGCCGGGCTCGACCGACACGGCCCACCCGCGGGGTGCCGGAGCGGGCGGGCTCGCCGGTCCCGGGGTCGTCTCGACCGGGCGCGTCAGCCCGTCGTCGGGATCCAGCACCGCCACCGCCACGGGGACGTTGCCCGGCAGCCCGGTGGCCCAGAGGACGTAGTCGCCGGACGGTCCCGCGCCGGGCAGGGCCAGCGGCACCATGCGGATCGGGGCCGCGACGTCGCCCGGGTCGAGCACCACCGCCGCCGGCTCGCCGGTCTGCGTCCGCAGCACCGCGGAGCGCAGGCCGGGATCGCGGGACCGCGCGTCGTCCACGATCCGGTCGGCCTGCTGGCCGAGCACGGCGGTGGGGTCGTCGGAGCGACCCTCCT
This sequence comes from Actinomycetospora sp. NBRC 106375, assembly GCF_030269665.1. Lineage (GTDB taxonomy): Bacteria > Actinomycetota > Actinomycetes > Mycobacteriales > Pseudonocardiaceae > Actinomycetospora. Next base: position 283,087 of record NZ_BSTS01000007.1, on the reverse strand, counting down.
GGGTGGGGAGGACGGCGCCGGCGACCACCAGGCCGACCCCCAGCACGACCGCCGCGGCGAGGCCACCGACCACGGTCAGCAGACGCCGCCGCCGCACCGAGGGGGCGGGCGTCCCGTCGGCGTCGGGCGTCGCCGGGGCCGGCGCGCTCGCGGACCGGTGCGGGACGGGGCGCGCGGGCGGGCCGGGCTCGGCGCGCGCGGCCGCGAGGACCCGGCGGCCGAGGTCGGGCGGGGGATCGACCGCGGGCACCGCGGCGCCGAGCGCGGCCACCACCTCCCGCGCCTCGGCGAGGGCGCGCCGGCACACCGCGCAGTGCGGCAGGTGCGCCAGCAGCGCGCGGTCCTCGTCGGGCTCGAGGGCGGAGAAGGCGTGGCCGACCGCGTCGTCCCGGAGGTCGCAGGCGCTCACGCGAGGTCCCCGAGCACGTCCGCGGCGGACGCGCCGAGCACCGGGCCGAGCAGGACGCGCAGGCGGGCGACACCGGCGAACATCCGGGACTTGACGGTGCCGATCGGCACGCCGGTGAGGCTCGCGACCTCGCGCTGGGAGTACCCGCCGTAGTAGGCCAGGCCGAGCGCGGTGCGCTGCTCGGTCGGGAGACGGCGCAGGGCGGACCGGACCTGCTCCCCCAGCACCGCGCCGAGCGCCTGGCGCGCGGCGGACGGGTCGGCGGCGGTCCGCCCGGCCAGGCCCTCGTCGGGCTCGGCCGTGGTCGGGTGGTGACGGCGCCGGGTCGCCTCGCGCCGCACGGCGTCGACGGCCTTGTGGTGCACGAGCGTCATCAGCCAGCTCGCGACCGTGCCCCGTCCGGCGTCGAACCGCCGCGGATCGCGCCACAGGGCCAGGAAGACCTCCTGCACCACGTCCTCGGCCATCCCGTCGTCGGCGCAGATGCGGCGGGCGAGCGAGTAGGCCGGGCGCCCGTACCGGGCGTAGAGGGCATCGAGCGCCGTCGCGTCCGCCCGCGCCAGGCGCTCGAGCAGGGCGGCGTCGGCCGATGCCTCGCCCGCGACCGGCGTGGGGGCGTCCTCGTCGGGACCGTCCACGCGGGTCGGCGTCAGCGGCATGGCCACGCGGCCACCTCCTCGTCAGGTTCTGGGCATCGTTCGCCCAGGGGTCGCTGACGGTTCGGCCGATGAGGCGAACGATCACGCCTGCTCAGGAGGCGAGGACGGCCTCGAGGTCGTCGCGTGCCTGCTCGAGCGCGCGGAGCCGCCGGCCGCGGGCCGGCACGCGGTCGTCGGCGAGCAGCCGGGCGATCTCGGCCTCGACCACGCGCAGGCGGTCGCGGGCCGCCGCCCGGGCGACGACGCGCTCGGCCTCCCGCGCCACCTCGCGGGCCCGCTCGCCGCGCCAGCGCTCCCGCCAGTCCGTGAGGCGTCGCATGGGCCCTCCCCGCTGTCGTCTCCGCGCTACTGAACCGGTTCAAAGCAGAGACGCGCAAGGGGTGCCGGCGAGTCGGTCGACCGGTGGTTGAACCAGTTCACCGGCCCGCCCGCTCCCCGCCGCCGACCGGGCGCGGGACGATCAGGGGGTGGAGACCGAGGGACGCCCGGCCGGGCGGGTCACGCTCGCGACGGTGGCGGGCGCGCTGGGCGTCTCGCGGGCGACGGTGTCCAACGCCTACAACCACCCCGAGCGGCTCAGCGAGCGGCTGCGCCACCAGGTGCTCTCCACGGCGCGCGAGCTGGGGTACGCCGGCCCGCACCCGCTCGCGGCGACGCTCTCGCGCGGCCGGGTCAACGCGCTGGGCCTCGTCTACGAGGACCCAATGTCCTTCGCGTTCTCCGACCCCGCGGCGGTCCTGTTCCTGCAGGGCGTCAGCGAGGTCTGCGAGCGCGAGGACCTGGCGCTGGTCCTCATCAGCGGCGGGCCGAACAGCGCGGTCGCCCGCGTCGCCCTCGTCGACGCGGTGATCTGCTACTGCGACGTGCCGATCGAGGGCAGGCTCGCGGCGATCGTGGACCGGGGCCTGCCCTTCGTCGTCGTCGACGGGCCGCGGCTCCCGGGCGCCGGCCACGTCGGCATCGACGACCGGCGCGGGGCCGCCGCGGCCGCCCGCCACCTGCTCGACCTCGGGCACACCCGGCTCGGGGTGCTCGCCATGCCGCTCGTGGACGACGGGTGGGAGGGCACCGCGGACCCGGAGCGCCAGGACCGCGCGCGTTACCGCGCGTCCCGCGAGCGGCTCCTGGGATACCGCGAGGCGCTGGAGGCCGCCGGGCACCGCTGGTCGGGCGTGCCGGTCGAGGAGCGCTCGCCGTACGGGCGCGACGCGGGCCGGCGGGCGGCCGCGGCGCTGCTGGCCCACCGCCCGCGGCCGACCGCGCTGCTCGCGATGAGCGACGAGCTCGCCCTCGGCGCGACGGTCGCCGCCGCCGACGCGGGGCTCGCGGTGCCCGGCGACGTCTCGATCGTCGGGTTCGACGACGTCCCGGCCGCCGCCGACGCGCACCCGGCGCTGACCACGGTCCGTCAGCCCCACCAGGAGAAGGGCCGCCGGGCGGCGGCGCTGCTGCTGCGCGCGGACCCCGCCCGGGACGAGCACACGCTGCCCGTCGAGCTGGTCGTCCGTGCCTCGACGGGTCCACCGCCGAAGCGGTCAGAGGGCCCCTGACCTGTCCGAACGGAGGGTGACCGGACCGTCCGCGCAGACACCGTGCGGCAGCGCACACGCCGGTACGGTGCTGTGGAGCGAGACACGCGCGGAAGGGTGCCCATGGCTGGTCAGTGGTTCGAGTCGGTCGCAGAGGCGCAGCGGCGCGCCGAGAAGAGCCTGCCGAAGTCGGTGTACGGCGCCTTGGTGGCCGGCAGCGAGGCCGGCGCGACGCTCGAGGACAACATCAACGCCTTCCGCGAGCTGCAGTTCCTGCCGCACGTGTGCGACCTGCCCTACGAGAAGGACCTGTCCACCACGGTGATGGGCCAGGACGTCTCGATGCCGGTGATCGTCTCCCCCACCGGGGTGCAGGCGGTCAATCCGGAGGGCGAGGTCGCGGTCGCCCGCGCGGCCCAGAACGCGGGCACGGCGATGGGCCTGTCGTCGTTCGCCAGCCGCTCGATCGAGGACGTCGTCGAGGCGAACGACAAGACGTTCTTCCAGATGTACTGGGTCGGCGACCGCGAGACCCTCGCGGCGCGGGCCGAGCGCGCGAAGAAGGCCGGCGCCAAGGGCCTCATCGTCACCCTGGACTGGTCGTTCTCCCACGGCCGCGACTGGGGAAGCCCGTCCATCCCCGAGAAGATGGACTGGAAGACGATCCTCAAGTACATCCCCGAGGGCGCGTCGCGGCCGAAGTGGGGACTCGCGTTCCTGCGGTCCGGGAAGATCCCCGACCTGACGGTGCCGAACATCCCCACCCAGGGCGAGCAGCCGCCGACGTTCTTCGGCGCCTACGGGCAGTGGATGTTCACCCCGCCCCCCACCTGGGCCGACGTCGCCTGGCTGCGCGAGCAGTGGGGCTCGGACCTGCCGTTCTCGGTCAAGGGCATCACCCGCGTCGACGACGCCAAGCGCGCCGTCGACGCCGGCGCCACGGCGATCCAGGTCTCCAACCACGGCGGCAACAACCTCGACTCGACCCCGGCGCCCATCCGTGTGCTGCCCGGGATCGTCGACGCGGTCGGCCGCGACGTCGAGGTCATCCTCGACGGCGGCATCCGCCGCGGCAGCGACGTCGTCAAGGCCCTCGCGCTGGGCGCCAAGGCCGTCGCCATCGGCCGCGCCTACCTGTGGGGTCTCGCCGCCGCGGGGCAGCCCGGCGTCGAGAACGTCTTCGAGATCCTGCGCGGCGGCATCGGCTCGGGGCTCATGGGGCTGGGCAAGTCGTCGGTGCACGACCTCGTGCCCGAGGACCTGATCATCCCGCCGAACTTCACGCGCCAGGCCGTGCACTAGCCACACACGACGAAGGCCCCTCCCGGTTCCGGGAGGGGCCTTTCGTCGTCTTCTCGGGGTCTGGGGCGGAGCCCCAGTGCTACCCGAGCCGACCCCGCGGGCATTTCCGGGGGGTGTGGGGGGCGGAGCCCCTCACTGAGCGGTAGCGGTGGGATTCGAACCCACGGTGGGCAGAACCCACACGCGCTTTCGAGGCGCGCTCCTTTGGCCGCTCGGACACGCTACCGCCGACAAGGCTACGGGACGCTCCGGTGACGATCACGACCGGGCCAGAAGTCGACCATCAGCGCTGCGCACTCGGCCTCCCGCACGCCGCCGACGACCTCGGGGCGGTGGTTGAGCCTGCGGTCGCGCACGACATCCCAGAGCGAGCCCACGGCGCCGGTGCGCGGTTCCCAGGCCCCGAAGACGATCCGGTCGACGCGGGCGAGCACCGCCGCGCCGGCGCACATCGTGCAGGGCTCGAGGGTCACCACGAGGGTGCAGCCGCCCAGCCGCCAGCCCCTATCGGCGTGCTCCTCTTTCTGGTGCCGGGCGGCCTCACGGAGCGCGAGGATCTCGGCGTGGGCGGTGGGGTCGCCAATGGCCTCGCGGGCGTTGGCGGCGGCGGCCAGCTCGCGTCCGTCGGCGTCGAGCACGACCGCACCGACCGGCACGTCGTCGCCGGAGGTCCGGGCGATCTCGAGGGCCCGGGACATCGCGTCGTGATCAGGGAGCAGCGGTCTCCACGACCTTGGCCAGCTCGTCGGCGAACCCGCAGCGGCGGGCGATCGCGGTGAGCTGCTCGTCGGGGTAGAGGTCGATCTCCTCGACCAGCACGGCGAGCTCGTCGGAGGGCACGCCGAGGTCGGCGAGCATGCCGAGGTCGCCCTCGGGCCACGGGTCGTCGTCGGCCTCGTCCTCGTCGGGCACCTCGAGGCGCAGGAGGTCGAGCACGTCGGCGGCGACGTCGTAGTCGAGCGCCGCGACCGCGTCGGAGAGCAGCAGCGCCACCCCGCCGGGGGTCGGGCGGACCAGGACGAAGAACTCGTCGTCGACGTCGAGCAGACCCAGCACCGCGCCGGTGGAGCGCAGGGCACGCAGGGCACTGATGGCCGCGTCGAGGTCGGCCAGGCTGTCGCGGTCCATCGCGACGGCGCGCCAGCGTCCCTCCTCGCGCGTGACCGCCACCGCCCACCCGTCGAGGGGCGCGACGGTGCCCGCGCCGCCGCGTGTCGCGGTGGAGCCTCCGGGGCCCTGGCCTGCCATGCCACTACGGTAGGTGTGGGCGTGTCTACGTGGAAGTCCGGCGAGGTCACGGGCGCCGGACGGTCGACCGCGCACTCCTGCCGGGCGTCCCGGGCCCGCACGGGGTGGAACGATCGCCTTCGCGTACGCAACGACCTCACGAACGGGGTGCCAGGATCGGACGGGTGAGCGCTCCGGAGCGGCGAGCGGGCGGGCGACGCGCGGCGCATCGCGCCCCCGAGCGGGCGCTGCTGGCCGAGGCCCGGGCCCTGCAGCCGCGCACCCTCGCGCTGCGCCGCGTCCTGCACCGGCACCCGGAGATCGGACTCGACCTGCCCGTCACCCAGGCGGCGGTGATCTCGGCGCTGCACGAGCTGCCCCTCGAGGTCACCACGGGGCAGGGCTGCAGCTCCGTCGTCGCCGTCCTGCGCGGGGCGCGGCCGGGCGCGACGGTGCTCGTCCGCGCCGACATGGACGCGCTGCCGATGGACGAGGACAGCGGGGTGCCGTTCGCGTCCGAGGTCGACGGCGCCATGCACTCCTGCGGCCACGACCTGCACACCGCGATGCTCGCCTCGTCGGCCCGCCTGCTCGCGGGCCGTCGCGACCGTCTCGCCGGCACCGTCGTGTTCATGTTCCAGCCCGGTGAGGAGAGCGCGCACGGGGCGCGGACGATGCTCGACGAGGGACTGGTCGACGCCGACGGGCCCGGCGGGACGCCCGAGTCGGCGATGGCTCTGCACGTCACGTCGCGCCTCGCGGCCGGCACGCTCCAGACGCGACCCGACTCGATCATGGCGTCGTCCGACGACCTGCGCGTGCGCGTCACCGGCCGCGGCGGCCACGCCTCGGCACCGCACGACGCGCTCGACCCCGTGCCGGCGGCCGCGGCGATGGTCGGCGCGCTGCACACGATGATCACGCGGCGGGTCAGCGCGTTCGACCCCGCGGTGCTCACCGTGGCGCACATCAGCGCCGGCACGACGACGAACGTCATCCCGGAGACAGCCCTGCTCGAGGGCACCGTGCGCACGCTCTCGGAGGAGACGCGCTCCCGGCTGCTGGACGAGATCGGCCAGGTCTGCACCGGCGTCGCGAGCGCCTACGGGTGCACGTGCGAGGTCGAGATCGAGGCCGGCTACCCCGTGACGATCAACGACCCGGACGTCGCGGACCGCGTCGCCGACGTGGGCCGCTCGGTGCTCGGGTCGCGCTTCGTCGAGCCCATGCCCGACCCGATCATGGGCTCCGAGGACTTCTCCTACGTCCTCGGCCGCGTGCCCGGGGCACTCGCGTTCCTCGGCGCCTGCCCGACCGACGTCGACCCCACCGAGGCGCCGCCCAACCACTCCAACCGCGTCGTCTTCGACGAGGACGCGATGGTCGCGGGGGTCGCCCTGTACTCGGGGTACGTCATGGACGCTCTACGACCCGGCTGACGGCCGACCGAAGGGCCCGTTCGGGCGTATCTCCCTCACTCTCGCGGGTCGCCCTATCGTCCCTGCCCGTGGAGACTGCCGTGGAATCCGCCGGTGCCGTCCTCGCCGCCGCGCAGCACCGGCCCGTGTGCGTCGTCGGCCTCGGCCTCATCGGTGGCTCGCTGCTGCGCGCGGCCACCGACGCAGGCCGGCAGGCCTGGGGCGCGTCGGCGTCGACGACGACGGCCGAGAAGGCCGCCGCCGACGGCTACGACGTCGCCGCCTCGGTCGACGAGGCGCTCGCCCGCGCCGCCGCCGAGGACGCCCTCGTCGTGCTGGCCGTGCCCCTGACCGCTCTGGAGGACGTGCTGGCGGTCGTCGCCCGCGAGGCGCCCCACTGCCGTCTCACCGACGTCACGAGCGTCAAGCAACCCGTCGCCGAGGCCGTGCTGCGCCGCGCACCGGGCACCCGCTTCGTCGGCGGGCACCCGATGACCGGCACCGAGTTCTCCGGCTGGGACGCCGGCTCGCTCCAGCTCTTCCACGAGAAGGTCTGGGTGGTCGCGACCGAGGACGACGCCGACCTCGAGGTGTGGGTCGACGTCGCCGCCCTCGCGCTGGCGTGCGGCTCGGTCGTCGTCCCGGCGGCCGGTGACGAGCACGATCTCGCCGTCGCCCGCATCTCCCACCTGCCCCACCTGCTGGCCGCCGTCCTCGCGGCGGTGGGCGCGGACGGCGGGGAGCTCGCGCTCGCCCTGGCCGCGGGGTCGTTCACCGACGGCACGCGGGTGGCGGCGACCCGCCCCGAGCTCACGGCCGCCATGTGCGAGGGCAACCGCTCGGCGTTGCTGTCGTCTCTCGACGACGCCCTCGGCCGCCTCGGCGCGGCCCGCGGCTCGCTGGCGTCCACGGGCGGGCTGCTCTCGACGCTGACCGCCGGACACGAGGGCCGCGAGGCGCTCGACGGGGCCCGCCGCGCCCGCCGCGAGGTGCGGATCGACCTCGAGGGCACGCCCGGCGAGTTCCTCGAGAACATGCGCGAGCTCGGGCGCACCGGGGGACGCGTCATCGGCTGGACCTCGGAGGCCCTCGACGCCGCCGACGAGGCCTTGGGGGCACTCGAGGGGTAGCCGCGCTTGTTCGAGCGATGCGGCTTTCCTGGCGTGTGACGCCAGGATCGCCACACGCTCGCTCGCACGACACGCCGGTGCTCAGCCGACGGCCGTCGCGGGCACGGAGACGCCCGTGAGGTCCTCGCCCGCGCGCCAGAACCGCGCGGCGAGGTCCGCGTCGAGCGCCCGGCGCGGGAAGCGGGCGCGTGCCGTCTCGCCGGTGAGCCCGAGGAAACCGTCCGGGCCCCAGTAGCTCCCGTTCTCGGCGCCCGGGTCGGCGGCGGCGAAGAGCAGCGGCTCGGCGCCGGTGTCGACCTCCTGGGAGGGCATCAACCGCTCGAACCGCTGCCACGGCATGCGGCTCGGGGTGGCGCGGCCGAGGTTGGGCCCGCTCGTCTGCAGGTTGGTGTGCGTGTAGCCGGGGTGGGCGGCGGTGCTGCGCAGGTCCCAGCCGCGCTCGTCGGCGAGACGGGCGAGGTGGCGCGTGAGCAGCAGGTCCGCGAGCTTCGACGCGCCGTACGCGAGCCAGGGGTGGTAGCGCCGCGGCTCCTCCAGCTGCGCGGGGTCGACGCGGCCGAGGTAGGCGGCGCCGCTGCTCATGGTGGCGACGCGGGCGCCGGGCGCGCTGAGCAGCGCCGGGAGCAGCCGCACCGTCAGGGCCAGGTGCCCGAGCGCGTTGCTGCCCATCTGGAGCTCGATGCCGTCGACGGTGAGGCGCCGCTCGGGCACCGCCATGACCCCCGCGTTGTTGACGAGCACGTCGAGTCCGCGCCCGTCGGCGAGGAGCCCGTCTGCGAACTCCTGCACCGAGGACAGGTCGGCCAGGTCGAGGCGGCGGAGCTCGAGGTCGGCGCCGGGGACCCTCGCCCGCAGCTCCTCGAGTGCCGCCTCGCCGCGCTCGGGCGAGCGCACCGCGAGGACGACCCGGGCGCCGGCGGCCGCGAGCCGGGCTGCGGCCTCCTTGCCCGTCCCGCTGTTGGCGCCGGTGATGACGGCGGTCCGTCCGGTCTGGTCGGGCACGGCGTACACGGCCGCTCCTCTCGTCCTAACAGACCGACGGTCTGTTGATAGGGACGACGCTAACGAACCGCTGGTCTCTTCGCAACGGACCGCCGGTACGTAAACTGTGGCGCGTGACCTTCCGGCGGGCGCGCAGCGACGAGCAGCGCGAGGAGCGACGGCGGGCGATCCTGGCGACGACCGCGGCGATGCTCGCCGAGATGCCCGTCGCCGACGTGAGCCTGAACGAGATCAGCCGCCGCGTCGGGCTGGCGAAGTCGAACGTGCTGCGCTACGTGGAGTCCCGGGAGGCCGCCCTGCTCGACCTGCTCCACGCGGAGCTCGCGGAGTGGCTGGAGATCGTGCGGGCGTCGCCACCCGCCTCCGGCTCGGTGCGCGAACGCGTCGACGGCGCGGCCGACCTCGTGGCCCGCACCCTCGCCGAGCGGCCCGTCCTCTGCGACCTCCTCGGCGCCCAGGCCGCCGTCCTCGAGCGCAACGTGTCCACCGACCTCGCCGTCCGGCACAAGCGGGAGTCGATGGCCGCGGCGGGCGAGCTCGCCGCGGTCCTGCGCGGGCACGTCCCCGAGCTCTCCGAGGACGCCTCCGTCCGCGCCGCCGGCGCCGCCGCCCTGTGCGCCGGGGCTGCCTGGACGGCCACCCAGCCCTCGGCGGCGATGTGCGTCGCCTACGACGAGAACCCCGACCTCGCGGCGATGCGCCTCGACTTCGGCGGCGCGGTGCGCGAGCTCGTGGCGGTGCTGATCAGCGGCCTCCTCGCCCGCGAGAGCTGAGACCGTCTCAGCCGATCCGCCCCTCGGTGTCGGACGGAGCCGGTAGTCTCGAACACATGTTCGAAGGATTCGTGGACGAGACGCCTCCCGCGGCGTCCGCCGGGCGCGCCGCCGGCGTGGACGGCGTCGTTCCCGGTCCCGAGCTGGCCGACCGCCTGGTCACCGCCGACCTCGCCGCCGACCGGCCCGACGCCGCCGACCGCTCGCCCGCCGGAGAGGAGGCCTGGCAGGCCGCCACGGCGAGCGGGCTCGGCCGGGTCGAGGGGTGGTCCCGGATGGCGGGCTGGGTCCAGGCCCAGGAGATGCTCGCGGTCGAGGCGCTCGTGGCCCGCGCCGTCGAGCGCGCGCAGCAGCGACCGCCGGGCACGCTGCTCGACGAGCACAGGGGCGGGGTCGGCGCCGAGGTGGATTCCCTGGTCGCCGAGCTCGCCCTGAGCTGGCAGGTCACCCAGCGCACCGCCGCGCGTCGGGTCGACGAGGCGGTCAGCCTGGTCAACGGCGTGCCGCTGCTCATCGAGGCGATGCTCGACGGTCGCCTCGGCATCGCCCACGTCCGCGCCCTCGGCGGGGTGCTGCTCGACCTCGATCCCGCCCTCGCCGAGCACATCTCCCGTGATCTGCTCGAGGGCACCTCCTCCGGCGAGCCGATCGCCCGCACGCCCGTGCAGCTCGCCGGCTCCGCCCGCCGCGCCGCCATCCGCCTCGACCCCGGCAGCGCCCGCCGGCGGGAGCGACGTGCCAGGCGCGAACGCGAGGTGCACCTCGGGGCCGAGAGCGACGGCATGGCCACGCTCACCGCCTACCTGCCCGCGGCCGAGGCGCTGCTGCTCTACCGCACCATCGACGCCCACGCCCAGCGCAGTGCGCTCGCCGATCCCGGAGACGACGCCGCCGAGGGTGGCGAGCGATCGCCCGGCGCGCGGAGGGCCGACGCGCTGTGCGACCTCGTCGCCCTGGGCGCGCTCCTCGCCGGTGGTGCGGAACCGGCGACGGCGGCGGGCCCGGTCCCCGACGGTGTCGCGTGCACCGGCGACTGTCGGTGTGACGCGGCGGCCGACGGCGAGCCGACCGACGGCGAGATCCCAGCTGGCGACGACTCGCATGCCGTCGCTCCAGCCGAGGACGAGCTGAGCGAGGACGACATCGGTCTCGATCGGAACGAGGTCGCGTCGGACGATCCCGACAGTGCGTCCGACGCGAGGGTCGACCAGTGTCGAGACCCGGCTGATCCGTCGGGAGACGACCCGCCGGGCCGCCAGCCACCACCTCGCCCCCCGCGCCCACCCCGCAACGTCCAGGTCCGGGTCGTGGTCTCCGCCGACACGCTGCTCGGGCTCGACGACCCCCCGGCCGAGGTCACGGGCTACGGCCCGATCACCGCCGCCGAGGCGCGAGGTCTCGCGGCCGGGGCGGACGCGACGTGGCGCCGGGTGCTCACCGACCCGGTGTCGGGTGCCGTGCTCGACGTCGGTCACCGCCGGTACCGACCACCGGCAGCGATGGCCGAGCACGTCCGCAACCGCGACCTGACCTGCACGTTCCCGGGCTGTCGCGTGCCGTCCCAGGCCTGCGACCTCGACCACCTCGTGGTCTACGACCCGAACGATCCCGACGGGCGCACGGCGGCCGACAACCTCCATCCGCCCTGCCGCCACCACCACCGGATCAAGCACCTGCCGGGCTGGTCCGTGGCCCGGGGACCGGACGGCTCCGTGCTGTGGACCACCCCGACCGGACGGCGCTTCCGGACGATCCGCCCGGTCCTGGTGCCGGCGACGGTCGAGGACGTCCCGCCGCGCCCCGAGCCCGAAGACGAACCTCGGGGCGACCTCCCGGACGCCACCGATCTCGACGACCTGCTCCGTTCCCCGGCACCGACGTCGGCCGCCACGGGAGGCGACGATGCGCCGTCGTTCTGATCGCCGGGAGCAGCCCGTGGAACCACCGGGCTCAGGACACCAGCCCGCGGAACCACCGCTCTCAGAACACCAGCCCTCAGAACAGGGTGTCGTGCTGGGGCTGGCGCTCCCGGCGGGCGTGGCGCGGGCGGCGGGTGCTGGTGGAGGTCGAGGGTGCCGGTGCAGGAGCGGCCCCGTGCAGAGCGCCGAGCGACTCCGTGGGCGACGCCTCCGACGGCACCCTCTCGCCGAGCGATGCACCGTGAGCCTCGGTCGCGCCGAGCGACGGGTCCGGGCCCGTGGCCACGGCGCGCGCACCGGCGTGCGACCAGCGGGCGTCGATGCGGATCCAGTCGCCGCCCGATTCGCCGGAGCGGTAGGGCGTCCCCCGCCGCTTGGCGACGACGCCGGAGAGGCGCTGGGCGACGACGCCGGCGAGCAGCGCGGGGCCGTCGTCGTAGGCCGGCGAGACCTGGATGCGAGTCGAGCGCGAGAGGTCCAGCCGCGACAGCGTGGCCCGGCGCTCCTCGAGGGGCCGCGGGTCGAGCGGCACGCCGTAGAGGCGCATGACGTCGTAGACCATGAACACCGCGGGCCGCTCGCGGGCGAGGGCGCGGGCGCGCTGGGCGTCGGAGACCCCGAGCCGCTCGCCGAGGGCGTCGGCCGAGGGGCTGCCGCCGTCGAGCATCACCGCCTCGCCGTCGAGCATGCCGTCCGCGACGGCGTCGACGAGACCGGCGAACTCGGGGAACCGGGCGGTGACGTCCTCGCCGTCGGCGGTGTAGAGGGTCAGCTCGCCCTGGTCGACGTCCGCGAGCAGGCGCACGCCCGCCCAGTCGACCTCGTAGCTCCACGCACCCTCGACCGGCAGGTCGCCGGGAACGGGGAGCATCGGACGCACCGGACCATCGTGCCCCCGCGACCCGACACTCCCCGGGACCGGGGTCGGCGCGTCGTGCGCTGGGTTGGCTGGGACGAATGGGGCTGCTGCGGCATGCTGGAACGGACGCACGGTGACCGTCCACGCACCGTGCCCGCCGAGAGGGGCCGATGATGCGCGCGATCTGGAACGGCGCGGTGTCGTTCGGGCTCGTGAACGTGCCAGTGCGGCTGTACGCCGCCACGACGAACCACGACATCCGATTCCACCAGGTGCACGAGCGCGACGGCGGCCGGATCCGCCAGAAGCGGACGTGCTCGGTCTGCGGCGAGGAGGTCCAGTACTCCGAGATCGCCAAGGGGTACGAGACCGACGACGGCCAACTGATCATGCTGGACGACGACGACCTCGCGACGCTCCCTGTGGCGAGCGGGCACGAGATCGACGTCGTGCAGTTCGTGCCCTCGGACCAGATCGACGCCCTGCTGCTCGACAAGAGCTACTACCTCGAGCCCGAGAGCAAGGCGGTCAAGCCCTACGCGCTGTTGCGCGAGGCGCTCCGCGAGACCGACCGCATGGCCGTCGTCAAGGTGGCCCTGCGCCAGCGCGAGACCCTGGCGCTGCTGCGGGTGCGCGACGAGGCGATCGTGCTCCAGACGATGCTGTGGCCCGACGAGGTGCGCGAGCCGGAGTTCGAGACGCTGCGCACCGAGGTCGACCTGCGCCCGCAGGAGATGCAGATGGCGTCGTCGCTGGTCGAGAGCTTGTCGGGCGACTTCGAGTCCGACCAGTTCGAGGACGACTACCGGCAGGCCGTCGCCGACCTCATCGAGTACAAGCGCGAGCACGGCGGCGGGCGCCCGACCCCGGAGGCGGCTCCCGCCGACGAGGGCGACGACATGACCGACCTGCTCACCGCCCTGCGGCGCAGCGTCGAGGCGGCCGGCGGCAAGGCCCCCGCGGAGGAGCCGGCGGCGGCCTCGTCGAGCACGGAGACCGACGAGGCACCCGCCGAGGAGAAGCCCAAGCGGTCGCGCTCGCGGACGAAGAAGACCGCGGAGAAGAGCGAGGAGAAGGCCGAGGAGGCCGCCGCGGAGGAGACGCCGAAGAAGTCCACCGCGCGGCGGTCGTCGAAGAAGAAGTCCGAGGACGGCGACGAGGACGCGGCACCGGCGAAGGGGCGGCGCACCAAGACGGCGTGAGCGGCGGCCGGACCGGGCAGATCACGCGATGGCGGCGGGGTCGGCCCGGTCAGCCCTGCTCAGCCGGCCAGCGCCTCCTGGTCGGGGACGTCGTAGCCCTGGTCCTCGATCACGTCGACGAGGGCGTGCACCGTCATGGCGTCGTCGTGCTCGACGCGGACGCTCCGGGTGTCGACGTCGACCTCGACCGTCCGCACGCCGTCGATCGGGCCGACGGCGCCCTCGATGGCCGACTTGCAGTGCCCGCAGTGGATCTCGGGCACGGACAGGGTGGTGCTGGCCATCCTCTGGCCTCCGTTTCGTCGCGGCGGGGTCGGGGGAGCCCCCGGCGTCAACGACACCGTCCTCCGTCGAGGACGGCATCGATACCCCCCGAGGGTAACCACGACGCGAGGGAGCACTACCCGACCATGGCCGAGACCGGAGCGCTGCAGGGCAAGACCGTCATGTTCCTGTGCGCCAAGGAAGGCACCGAGCAGGTCGAGCTGACCGAGCCCTGGAAGGCGGTCGAGGAGGCAGGCGGCACCCCGGTGCTGGTCTCGGAGACGCCCGGGTCGATCCAGGCCTTCAACCACCTCGACAAGGGTGACCGCTTCGACGTCGACTCGGTGATCACGCAGGTCAAGATCGAGAACTACGACGCCCTCGTGCTGCCCGGCGGCGTCGCCAACCCCGACCTGCTGCGCACCATCCCCGACGTCGTCCAGGTGGTCGGGCAGTTCTTCGCGAACCGCAAGCCGGTCGCCGCGATCTGCCACGCGCCGTGGACCCTCGTCGAGGCCGACGTGCTGCGCGGCCGCCGCATGACCTCGTTCCCGAGCATCGCCACGGACCTCCGCAACGCCGGCGCCGAGTGGGTCGACGAGGAGGTCGTCGTCGACCAGGGCCTGATCACCAGCCGCAACCCCGACGACCTGCCGGCGTTCTGCCGCACGCTCGTCGAGGAGTTCGCCCACGCCCCGACCCCGGCCCACGCGCTGTCAAGCGACCAGGCCTGACGCTCGGGAGACGCCGACCGGCCGCCTGAGCTGCGCCGGTCGGCGTCATCGCGCGGAGCCCACGTGGTCGGCGACATACTCCCGCCCCATGCGCAGACGCTCCGCCCGCACCGTGGCCGCCGCCGGCCTGATCGCGGGCCTCGCGCTCGCCGGCTGCAGCAACGAGCCACCGACACCCCCAGCCGCACCCGCGAGCCCCGCGGCACCCGTCCCGACGACCACCGGGGCGCTCATCCCCGGCGTGCCCACCGAGGGCACCCGCCCGCCGACGGACAACCTGCCGCTCGCCGCCGAGCCCCAGGGCGCGCCGGCGCCGACGACCACCCCGCCGGGCCGCCAGGTCCAGGTCGGCTCGGCGCCCGAGGGCGTCGTCGTCGACCCCGTGACCCGCACCGTCGCGGTCGCCAAGCGCAACCCCAACGAGCTCGTGCTCCTCGACGCCGACACCGGCGTGGTCCGCAGCCGGACCCCGCTGCCCGGCTTCGTCCGCCACCTCCAGCTCGCCGCCCCCGGCGGCCCCGTGCTCGTGCCGGTCGAGAGCGCCAACGCCGTGGTCCGGGTCGCGCTGCCCGGTGGGCAGGCCGACCCGCCGCTGGTCGTCGGCACCGTGCCCCACGACGTCACGCAGGCCCCGAACGGCACGATCATCGCCGCCGACGAGCTCGGCGGGACGGTCTCGGCCGTGCGCGGCGACCGGGTCGTCAAGATGTTCACCGACGCGGTCCAGCCCGCCGGCGTCGCGCCGGTCGGCGACGTCGTCGGGATGGTCGACGTCCGCAAGAACACGCTGACCACCTACAACGTGGCCACGCTCAACATCGTCGGCGAGGCGCCGTCCGGGGCCGGTCCGACCCACCTCGTCGCCGACAGGCACGGCCGCATGATCGCCACGGACACCCGCGGCAACGAGGTCATCGTGTTCGAGCCGACCACCGGGCCGAACGGCGGCCCCCGCGAGGTCGCCCGCGTCCCCCAGCCGGGCGGGCCCTACGGCATCACCTACGACGCGACCCGCGACCGGGTCTGGGTCGCCTCCTCGGGCACCAACGAGGTCGTCGGGTACGACATGACCGCGCCGCAGCCCCGCGAGGTGGCCCGGGTCGCGACCGTCCAGAACCCGTACACCGTCGGCGTCGACCCGCAGACGGGCCGACTGTTCGTCGCCGGCGTCTCCACCGGCGTCGTCCAGATCGTCGACCCGCCCGCCTGAGCGCCCGCCCCTCGGACCGGGTCAGCCGCCGCTGATCAGGTCCGAGGGGATGTCCTTGTCGTCGCGGATCGCGTCGAAGAACTGGGCGGACTTCTGCTTGTTCCAGACCACGCCGCCGGAGACGCTGCTCGACAGGTCGACCGGGACGGTGGTGGTGACGCCGCTGCCGCCCGAGAGCGAGCGCATGGCGATGCCCAGGCTGGCCAGGTTCCAGATGTGGGTGCTGTTGTCCACCGTGAGCGTGCCGATCGCCGAGTTCGCGAAGGGCACGATCCGGAACGGGTTGAGCAGCACCGTCGGGCTCGACGCCTCCGAGATCAGCGCCGAGAGGAACTTGCGCTGGTTCTGGATGCGCTGCAGATCGGCGTTCGGGAAGGCGCGCGTGCGCACGAAGCCCAGGGCGTTCGGGCCGTCGAGGTCCTGGCACCCGGCCGGCAGGTCGATGCCGGCCTTCGGGTCGTCGATCGGCTCGTCGAGGCACATGTTCACCCCGCCGATCGCGTCGACCATGCCCGCGAAGCCCTCGAAGCCGATCTCGGCGTAGTGGTCGATCTCGATGTCCGCGTTGGCCTCGACGGTCTGCACGAGCAGCTGCGGCCCGCCGATCCCGTACGCGGAGTTCAGGCGGCCGCGGCCGTGCCCGGGGATGTTGAGGATCGAGTCACGCGGCAGGCTCGTCAACGACGTCTGCCCGCCGAAGCCGCCGACGTGGACGAGCATCATCGTGTCGGTGCGGCTGCCGTCCACCTCGCCGGTGGAGAGCTGCTGGGCGGCCGCGTCGTCGATGCCGGCGCGGCTGTCGGAGCCGATGATCAGCCAGTTGGTGCCCGAGCTCGCGGAGCCCTCGTACTCGGGCAGCGCGTCCACGCGGGTCATGTGCACGTCGAGGTAGATCCCGAACCCGACGACGAGCAGCAGGATCACCGCGAGCACGGCGCCGATCCGCTTGGGCCAGCTCCACCGCGAGAACCGGCCGCCGCCACGGCCGGGCCCCGAACGCGACCACGCCGGCCGCTCGGGCAGCCGCTCGCGCCAGGACGGTCGTGGCTCCTCCCGCGCCGCGCGGGCGACGTCGGGGTCGTAGCCGACCTGCGGGTCACGGCTCCAGTCGGGGGCGCCGACGCGGGTCGCCTGCGGTCGCGGGCCGCCCTGACCGTTGCCACCGCCGTCGCCGGCGCCGTTCCCACCGCGGCCGCGCGAGCCGCGGCCCGGCATCGAGAAGCCGCCGGGACGGCCCGGGGGCGGGCCACCGGGCGGCGGGCCCTGCGGCGGCGGGGCCTGGCGTCCGGGCGGCGGCCCGGCGGGAGGACGGCCGGGCGGCGGGCCGCCGGGGCCGGGAGGGGGGCCGCCGGGGCCTGCGGGGGGCCGTCCCCGTCCGGGGGGACCACCGGGTCGGTTCATCGCCGCCTCACCTCGCGCCTCGCCTCGACGGGACGCCACCGGGCGGGGAGCGCCGGCCGGCTCTCGGGTGCCGGCCGCGGGGCCGTCGTGAGCGGTGAGGATACGCAGGCCACGGGCCCGCCCTGCGCCCCCCGCAGCCCAGGGCGTCTCGAGCCTGCTCCGACCGACGTCGGGTCCGCGTTCACACGTCCGGACGAGCGGCCCGGTCGAGGACCGCGAGGACGAGATCGGTGACGGTGGGAGCGAGCTCGAGCAGGCGCTCGCCCCGGCCGTCCTCGACCGCGTCGAGCACCAGCTCGTTGATGCCGCCCACGAGCGCCACGGCGGTCGGGCGCGGGATCCCGTTGAGGCCGACCAGCTCCGGGACGGACGCACCCGCGGCCCAGCGCGCGGCGCCGAGGGCGACGAGCGCGGAGAGCTGGTCGGCGAAGCGGTTGAGCACCTCGCGGCGGACCTGCCAGCCGCGCGGCCCGAGGCCGCTGATCTCGGTGAGCAGCGTGCGGGTGAGCGCGGGCTTCTCGGCCAGCGCGGCCAGGTAGGCGCGCGTGGCCGCCGCGACCTCGTCCCCCAGGTCCGGGGTCGGCGCCCCGGGTCCGGCGTCGACCGCCGGGGCCACCGCCTCGGCGATCCGCGTCAGGGGCTGCTCGGCCGCCGCGACGTACGCGGCAAGGAAGCAGTCCTCCCGATCGGCGAAGTGCTGGTAGAAGGTGCGCTTCGAGACGCGGGCGGAGGCGACGACGTCGGCGACGGTGACCGCCGCGTACCCCCGGTCCGCGACCAGCCCGATCATCGCCTCGACGAGACGGTCGCGGTGGGCGGCACCGGACGGGGTGACGGGGGACGCCGGAACGGGCACTGGACAACGGTACCACCGCGTACCACGATGGGGTCCGCATCCGGTACGGTCGCGTACCAACGCGGCGACGGGCCCGCCCCGTCCCCGGAGGCGACGACGTCACGAGGAGGACCCGATGACGGAGGCCACCCCGGCCGCCACCCCACCCGGCGAGGACCAGGGTGCGCCCGTGCCCCACCTGGCCGTGGCCATCGTCGGCAACGGCTTCTCCGGGCTCGGCACAGCGATCCGGCTGCGGCAGGCCGGCGAGGACGACTTCCTGATCTTCGAGCGGCACGACGACGTGGGCGGCACCTGGCGGGACAACTCGTACCCCGGCTGCGCCTGCGACGTGCCCAGCCACCTCTACTCGTTCTCGTTCGCGCCGAACCCGGACTGGAGCCGGTCCTTCTCCGCGCAGCCGGAGATCCACGCGTACCTGCAGCGGGTGTCGGCGGAGTACGACATCGACCGCTTCACCCGGCACCGCCACGAGGTGCTCGACGCGACGTGGGACGACACCGCGCAGCACTGGGTGGTCAACACCGGCCAGGGCGTCTGGACCGCCGACGCCCTCGTGCTGGGCTCGGGCGCGCTGTCGGACCCCTCGTTCCCGGACGTCCCCGGCCTCGAGGACTTCGAGGGCCCGGTGTTCCACTCCGCGACCTGGCGCCACGACCTCGACCTGCGCGGGCGCAGGGTCGCCGTCATCGGCACCGGGGCCTCGGCGATCCAGTTCGTGCCCGAGATCGCGCCCGTCGTCGGCGACCTGAAGGTCTTCCAGCGGACGCCGCCGTGGATCATGCCGCGCCGCGACCGCGCCATCACCGGGATCGAGAAGCTGCTCTTCCGCTGGTTCCCGCCGGCCCAGCGCCTGGTCCGCGAGGCGATCTACTGGGGCCGCGAGACGTTCGTGTTCGGCTTCCGCGACCCGCGGCGCATGGCGAAGGCCGCCGCGCTCGCCGAGGCCCACATGCGCCGCCAGGTCGACGACCCGGCGCTGCGGGAGAAGATCACCCCGGACTACGCGATGGGCTGCAAGCGCATCCTGCTGTCCAACGACTACCTGCCCGCGCTCGACCGCGACAACGTCGAGGTGATCACCGAGAAGATCGTCGAGATCCGCCCGAACGCCGTGGTGACCGCCGACGGCATCGAGCACGAGGTCGACACGATCATCGCGGGCACCGGCTTCGCGATCAGCGACCTGCCGATCAGCCACCGCGTCCACGGGCGCGACGGGCGCAGCCTCGCCGACCACTGGGGCGGCACGATGTTCGCCCACAACGGCACGATGATCACGGGCTTCCCGAACGTGTTCACCCTGCTCGGCCCGAACACCGGGCTGGGGCACAACTCGGTCGTGTTCATGATCGAGTCCCAGATCGCGCTGGTGCTCGACACCCTGCGCCACATGCGCGCCCACGGCGTCGGCGCCGTCGAGCCCACCCAGGCCGCCCAGGACGCGTTCGTCGCCGAGATGCAGCGCAAGACCGAGGGCACGGTCTGGGTCGACGGCGGGTGCTCGTCCTGGTACCTCGACGCGCAGGGCAACAACTCGGCACTCTGGCCGACCTTCACGATGCCCTTCCGCCGGCGGGTGCGGCGCTTCCGGCCCGAGGAGCACCACCTCACCCCGAGCGGGAGACGTAGCAGGGGGAGCACGCCGATAGGGGAGCTCGACCCGTAGACACCGTCGTTCCTGACCGACCCGCACCCCGAGGAGACACACCATGGCCGCCGACCTGGCCGGCAGTCTGAAGGACAAGGTCCTGTTCATCACCGGCGCCGCCCGCGGCATCGGCGAGGAGACCGCGCGGCGCGCCGCCGCCCTCGGCGCCCGCGTCGCCGCGGTCGGGATGGAGCCCGAGCGGCTCGAGAAGCTCGTCGCCGAGCTCGGGCCCGGTCACTGCTGGGCCGAGTGCGACGTCACCGACCAGTCCTCGCTCGACGCCGCCGTCGCCACGACGGTCGCGCAGCTCGGCGGGATCGACGTCGTGATCGCCAACGCGGGCATCGCGAACCACGGCACCGTGGCCGAGAGCCCCGCCGACGTCATCGCGCGGGTCATGGAGGTCAACCTCATCGGCGTCTCGCGCACGGTGTCGGCGACGGTGGCGGAGGTCGAGAAGCGCGGCGGCTACCTGCTGCTCGTGTCGTCGCTGGCCGCGTTCACCGCGCTGCCCGGCATGGCCGCCTACTGCGGCGCCAAGGCCGGCGTCGAGAACTACGGCAACGCCCTGCGCTTCGAGCTCGCCCACCGCGGCGTCGGCGTCGCCACCGCCCACATGGGCTGGATCGACACCGACCTCGTCCGCGACGTCAAGGCCGACTCGTCGACGTTCGAGGACACCCTGAAGAAGCTCCCGTACCCCCTGGGCGCGCTGACCTCCGTGGAGGACTGCGCGAACGCCTTCCTCGAGGGCATCGTCAGGCGCAAGCGCCGGATCTTCGTGCCGAAGGCGGTCGGGATCGTCGCCGCGATGCGCCCGATCACCTTCTCCTGGCTCGGCGACCTGCCCATCATGGCGCAGGCGAAGCAGATGGTGCCCCGTCTGGAGGAGCAGTTCCGGAAGACCGGACGCACCTTCGGTGCGACGAGTGCGGGGATGGGCAAAGGCCGGCCGTAGCGTCGCGGCGGGCGCCCCTCGGGGCGCGTAGCGTCGTCGGTGAATCAAGATTCATCGAGACCCCACCACCACCCGAGAGGGGCCCGCCCGTGACCGACCTCGCCACCGGCCCGGTCTTCACCGACGACTACTGGCGCGCGCCGTTCGCGGTGCTCGGCGAGGTGCGCGAGCAGGCGCCGGTCCGCGAGGTCGACCTACCCGACGGCGGCACCACCTGGCTGGTCACCCGCTACGCCGACGCGCGCGCGGTGATGGCCGACCCGCGCTTCGTCAAGGACTTCCGCAACTCGCTGCCCGAGGACCAGCGCGCGTCGTTCGCCGGCATCCCCTCCCCGGGCGGCGACATGATGCTGCTCAACGACCCGCCGGTGCACACGCGGCTGCGCAAGCTCGTCGTCAAGGCGTTCACCGTGCGGCGGGTCGCGGCGCTGCGTCCGGGGATCGAGGCCATCGCGACCTCGCTGCTGACCGGGCTGCCCGGCGACGCCCCGGTCGACCTCGTCGAGGCCTACGCGGTGCCGCTGCCGACGGCGGTGATCTGCGAGCTGCTCGGCGTGCCGGTGGAGGACCAGGACGCGTTCGGCGCGTGGTCGCGGACCCTCATCGACGACTCCGGTGAGGCCGCCTCGATGCAGGCCAACGCGAGCCTCGCCGCGTACCTCGCCGAGCTCGTGGAGCGCAAGCGCACCGAGCCCGACGAGGCCCTGATCTCGGCGCTCATCGAGGTGTCCGAGGAGGGCGAGCAGCTGTCGACGAGCGAGATCGTCGCGATGGGGATGCTGCTGCTCATCGCGGGCCACGAGACCACGGCGACCCTCATCACCACCGCGGTCGAGGCGATGCTGCGCGACCCCGGGCTGCGCGACCGGCTCGCGGCCGCCGACGCCGACGAGCTGAAGGCGGCGATCGAGGAGTTCCTGCGCTGGGGGTCGCCGATCGCCCAGGCGCCCCTGCGCTTCGCCGCGGAGGACGTCGAGCTCTCCGGGGTGACCGTGCCGCGCGGCGCGATGGTCATGGTGTCGCTGGCGGCGGCCAACCACGACCCGGCGCGGTTCGAGCGCCCGGACGACTACATCGAGGGGCGGGACACCACCGGGCACCTCGCGTTCGGCCACGGCCTGCACTTCTGCCTCGGCGCGTCCCTGGCCCGGCTCGAGGCGGAGGTCGCGCTGCGGACGCTGCTCGACCGCTTCCCGGCGTTCACCGCCGGCACGGACCTGCCCGTGGACCGCCGCCGCAGCGTGCTCGTCAACGCCTGGGCGCGCCTGCCGGTCGTGCTCGACGGCCACGCGACCGCGTCGGCGTGACCGCACGGCGGCGCGCCCGGACCCTGTGACACCCTGCCCCGGGTGACCCGCGGTTCGAGATCCCCGGCATGACCGGCGCCGTCGGAACGGACGCCCGCTGGACCCTCGCGATCGACCACGGCACCACCGCGACGGTCGGCGCGTGGGCCGACGTCGACCCGCGCGACGGCTGGGTTCGGGTGGGCCCGGTCGCCGTCGACGGGTCCACCTCCATGCCCTCGGCCGTGCTCTCGCGCCCGGACGGCGCGGTGCTCGCCGGGCGTCCCGCGCTCGAGGCCGGCGCGCAGGACCCGGCCGCGGCGCTCCTGCGCACGCGCCCCCACCTGGCCGCGAGCACCGGGGGTCCGCCCGAGCTGCTGACCCAGTGGCCGCGCCCGACCACCGCGGTGGACGTCGCGACCGCGCTCATCGCGAAGGTCGTCCGCGCCGAGGCGGAACGCCGGCGGACCCTGCCGTCGGTGGTGGTGCTGCTGCACCCGGCGTGGTGGTCGACGCCGGCCCGCGAGGCCCTGCGCACGGCGGGTCAGGCGGCGCTCTCGGCGATCCCGCTGACCACGCCCGACCAGCTCGAGCTGCTCGACTCCCCGCGCGCGGCCGCGCACCGGCTCGGCGGCCACGGACGGCTGCTCGTGGTCGACATCGGCGGCGCCGCCACCGAGCTCGCGGTGGTCGACCGCGCCGGCGACGGCACCGGCTCGGTGGCCGCGGTGCGCTCGGTCAACGTCGGCGC
Source organism: Actinomycetospora sp. NBRC 106375 (assembly GCF_030269665.1). Lineage (GTDB taxonomy): Bacteria > Actinomycetota > Actinomycetes > Mycobacteriales > Pseudonocardiaceae > Actinomycetospora. Next base: position 260,547 of record NZ_BSTS01000007.1, on the reverse strand, counting down.
GGAGGTCCTGGACGACGCCCTGGCCCAGCTCGTGCTCGACCGGGCCCCGCCGATGCTGGCCGCACGCGTCCGGTTCGGCGGCGACCTGGAGGCCCACCGCGCCTGGTACCGGCTGCGCGCCGCGGTCCGCGAGGCCAAGGAGGGCCTCGGGGCGGCCGGCCAGGTGACCGTCGCGCTGCCGGTGCTGCCGCCGGAGAACCCGGGGTACGGGGTCGTCGCCCTCGACCACACGGACCTCGGCGGCATGCTCGGGCCGGGGCTCGAGGAGATCGCGCAGGGCATCGACGCGCTCGTGAGCACGCTGACCGGGCCACGGCCCGCCATGCTCGCGCGGGGCGGTCTGGCCGAGATGCCGCGCATCCGCGAGTGGCTGGCCGAGCGCACCGGGTTCGGGCTCGCCCACGGCGGGGACCCCGGCGCGGTGTCGGCGTTCGGCCCGGCGTCGGGGGCGGCGGCGTGGGCCGCCGAACGGCTGGGGCTCGGCCGACGGTGAGCGAGGGCTGCGTGGAGGGTGAGGCGTGGAGGGTGACGCCGTCCACCGCTGCGCCGCCCGCCTCGATGCCCTGTCCGGCGCGACCGTCGCGCGCAGCGACTTCCGGACCCCGTCGCTCGCCACCGCCGACCTCGCGGGACGCACGCTCGTCGCCACCCGCGCGCACGGCAAGCACCTGCTGACCCGGTTCGACGGGGACCTGACGCTGCACAGCCACCTGCGGATGAGCGGCGCGTGGACGGTGGTCCGCCAGCACGGCAGCACCGGCCGCCCGCTGCTGCCCCGCCGTCTCGCGGTCCGCGCCGCCCTGACCCTCGACTCCGGCGTCTCGCTCGTGGGGGTCGACGTCCCGGTGCTGGAGCTGCTGCGCACCCGCGACGAGCACCGCGTCGTCGGCCACCTCGGGCCGGACGTGCTCGCGGGCGTGCCGACGGCGACGCAGGAGGAGTTCGACCAGGGCGACGCCCTCGCCCGCCTGCGCCGCGACCCGGCCCGACCGGTCGTCGAGACCCTCCTCGACCAGCGCGGGGTGTCCGGGCTCGGCAACCTGTGGGCGGTCGAGGTGTGCTTCCTGCGCGGGCTCTGGCCGTGGACCCCCATCGGTGACGTCGACCTCGAGCCGCTGCTCGCGCTGGCGCGGCGGATGATCCGGCACAGCCTCGACCACGGCACCGGCATGACGACCACCGGCGTGCGCCGCCGCGGGGAGAACCACTGGGTCACCGGCCGGTCGAACCGGCCGTGCCGGCGCTGCGGCACGCTCGTGCGCTTCCGGCCCGCCGTCGGGTCGGGCGCGCCGTACGCCCGCGAGGTCTGGTGGTGCCCGTCGTGCCAGCCCGCGCCTGCATGTGAGCGAAATTCCCGGCCGTAGCCGGGAACTTCGCTCACATAGACCGGTCAGCCCAGATCGGCCACCGCCCCGACGACGATCACCGCGGGCGGGCGGACCCCGGCCTCGGCGATGGCGTCGGGCAGCTTGACCAGCGTCGACCGCGTCGTCACCTCGCCGGGCAGGCCGCCCTCCTGGACGGCCAGGGCGGGCGTCTCCGGGTCGCGGCCCGCGGCGAGCAGGGCGTCGGCGATCGCGCCGATGTTCTCGACGGCCATGAGCAGCACGACGGTGCCGCGGAGCCGGCCCAGCGCGTCCCAGTCGACCAGCGACTGCTCGTGTCCCGGCGGCAGGTGGCCCGAGACCACGGTGAACTCGTGGGTCACGCCACGGTGGGTCACCGGCACGCCTGCCAGCGCCGGCACCGCGATCGCGCTGGTGATGCCCGGCACCACCTCGACCTCGACACCCGCCGCGGCGCAGGCCTGGATCTCCTCCATGCCGCGCCCGAAGACGAACGGGTCGCCGCCCTTGAGGCGCACCACCCGGTGACCGGCCAGCGCCTCGTCGACGAGCACCTGGTTGATCGTGTCCTGGCTCATGTAGCGCCCGCGGGGCAGTTTCGAGGCGTCGATGACGGTGACGTCCGGCGGCAGCTCGTCGAGCAGCGGCTGCGGTGCGAGCCGGTCGGTGACGACGACGTCGGCCTGCGCCAGCGCCTGGCGCCCGCGCACCGTGATCAGCCCCGGGTCGCCCGGGCCGCCGCCGACGAGCGTGACGCCCGGGCGCACGGCGCGGTGCCGGCGATCGGCCAGGGTCCCGCTGCGCAGGGCCTCCACGGCGCCGTCGCGCACACCGGTTGCGCGGCGCGGGTCGCCGCCGCCGTGCACCGCGACGGTGATGTCGTCGTAGCGCCCGACCGCCGGGGTCACCGCGGTGCCCGCGTCGGCCTCGTCGGCGCGCACGCAGAACACCCGCGACCGCTCGGCCTCGGCGGCGACCGCGGCGTTGACCGCGGCGTCGTCGGTGGCCGCGACCGCGTACCAGGCGCCGTCGAGGTCGCCGTCGGCGTACCGACGGGTCACCCAGGTGATCTCGCGGGAGTCGGCGAGGGCATCGAGCGCGGTGGTGAGCGCCGGGCTCACGACCACCGTGTCGGCGCCGACCTCGTGCAGTCCGGCCACGCGGCGCTGGGCGACCGAGCCGCCGCCGACCACGACCACCCGCCGGCCGCGCAGGTGCAGCCCGACGGGGTAGACGCGTGCCGTGTCGTTCACGGGCCCTCCTGCTCGATGTCCTTCTCCGTCACCCCGGCCGCGTCGAACGTGGCGACGTCGGCGAGCGCGCGGGCCGCGGCGGTGACCACCGGCACCGCGAGCAGGGCACCGGTGCCCTCGCCGACCCGCAGCCCGAGGTCGAGCGCGGGCTCGAGACCGAGGTGCTGCAGCGCCAGGGTATGGGCCGGTTCGACCGAGCGGTGACCCGCGAACCAGGCGTGTGACGCGGTCGGCGCGAGCGCCGCGGCCGCGAGCGCCGCCGCGCCGGAGACGACACCGTCGAGCAGCACCGGCGTGCGCAGCGCGGCCGCGCCGAGCAGGAACCCGGCGAGCCCGGCGTGCTCCAGGCCGCCGACCGCCGCCAGGACCTCGAGCGGCCGGTCGTGGGCGTCATGGTCGATGTCGTGGCGGGCGAGCGCCTCGGCGACGACCGCGACCTTGCGGGCGTGGGTGACGTCGTCGATGCCGGTGCCGCGGCCGGTCACGGCGACGGGGTCGGCGCCGGTGAACGCGGCGACGAGCGCGGCCGAGGCCGTCGTGTTGGCGATGCCCATGTCGCCGGTGACGAGCAGGCGGTTGCCGGCGGTGACCAGGTCGCGGGCGGTGTCGATGCCCGCGGTGACCGCGGCGCGGACCTCCTCGCCGGTCATCGCCGGCTCGACGGTCATGTCGCGCGTGCCGGCGCGGACCTTGCGCGGCAGCAGCCCGGGCGCGGGCGCGAGGTCGGCGGCGACCCCGACGTCGACGACCTGGACCTCGGCGCCCACCGTCGCCGCGAACGCGTTGACCGCGGCGCCGCCGGCCAGGAAGTTCGCGACCATCTGCGTCGTCACCTCCTGCGGCCAGGGGGTCACTCCGCGGGCGTGCACGCCGTGGTCGCCCGCGAAGATCGCGACGACGGCCGGCTCCGGCACCGGCGGCGGGCAGGTCCCCGCCAGCCCGGCCAGTCGCACGCCCAGCTCCGCGACACCGCCGAGCGCCCCCGGCGGGACGGTCATGCAGGTGAGGTGCTCGCGGGCCGCGGCGGCGCCGGGTCCGGGGTCGATGTCCGCGATCGCGGCGAGCGTCTCGTCGAGCGGGTCCATGTGGTGGCGCCCCCAGGTCTCCTCGTGCACGGCCCACGCCAGCGGTCGGCGCCGGGCCCATCCGGCGGTGGCGAGCTCGGGCTCGTCGGCGAAGTCGCTGACGTGCCCGACACAGAGGTAGGCGACGATCTCGAGGTGCTCGGGCATCCCGACCCGCTCGCGCAGGACCCTCGCCAGGGCGCGCTCGTCGAAGAAGCTCACCCAGCCGACCCCGAGGTCCTCGGCGCGCGCCGCGAGCCAGAGGTTCTGCACCGCCCCGGCCACCGAGTGCGCCGCCATCCGGGGCTGCGTGTGGCGCCCGAGCACGTGCCGGCCGCCCCGGGTGGGGTCGCAGGTGACGACGATCCCCAGCGGCGCCTCCCGGATCGCCTCGACGCGCAGGCCCGCGAACGCCCGCGCGCGCGCCGCGGGGAGGGAACGGGCGAACTCGTTGCGCTGGTGCTGCGCCAGGCCCGCCAGCTCGTCGCGGAGCTCCGGGCTGCGCAGCACGAGGAAGTCCCAGGGCTGGGAGAACCCGACGCTCGGGGCGGCGTGCGCGGCCTCGAGCACCCGGAGCAGGCGGTCGTCGTCCACCGGCGTGTCGACGAATCCCGTGCGCACGTCGCGGCGGGCGCGCAGCACGCGGTGGAGGGCATCGCGGTCGCCGGGGTGCAGGCTCACGCGAGCACCGTGCGCAGCGCGTCGACGAACCGGTCGGTGATCTCGGGGGCGCGGACGGCGATCCGCACGTGCTCGGCGTCGAGGCCCGGGAACGTGTCGCCGCGCCGGACCGCCCAGCCGAGCGCGCGCAGGCGTGCGCGGACGTCGGTCCGGCCCGGAGTGCGGGCGAGGACGAAGCTGGCGGCGGGGGTGGCGCGGACCTCGATGCCGTCGAGACCGTCCAGGGCCGTGCGCAGGTGCTCGCGGTCGCCGGCGAGCGCCCGGGCCGCGTCGTCGGCCTCGGCGAGGGCGGCGGGGGTGCTGCAGGCGGCGAGGGCGACGAGCGCGGGGGTCGAGACGGACCAGGGCGGGGCGGCGGCGCGGAGCCGGTGGGCCAGGTCCTCCGGCGCGAGCGCGTAGCCGACGCGCAGCCCGGCGAGGCCCCAGGTCTTGGTCAGGCTGCGCAGAACGACGAGGCCGGGGAGGTCGCGGCGGTCCGCGAGCGACTCCGGCTCCCCGGGCGCGGTGTCGATGAAGGCCTCGTCGACCACCAGCGTGCGGCCGGGCTTCGTCAGCGCGGCGACGACGTCGGCCGGGTGGCGCACCGAGGTCGGGTTGGTGGGGTTGCCGACGACCACGAGGTCGGCGCCCTCCGGCACCGCCGCGGGGTCGAGGGTGAGGTCGCCGTCCAGGACTACCCGGTCGACCTCGTGACCTGCCGCCCGCAGCGCCGCCTCGGGCTCGGTGAACTGGGGGTGGACGACGACCGCGTGGCGGGGCCGCAGGGCGCGGGCGAGCAGCACGAACCCCTCGGCGCCGCCCGCGGTGGGCACCACCTCGTCCTCTCCACGGGCGTGGCGCGCGGCCACCGCCGCGACCGCGTCGCGCGGATCCGGGTAGGCGGCGAGGTCGGCGAGGCTCGCGGTCAGGCGGTCGCGCAACCAGGCCGGCGGGGTGCCGGCGCGCACGTTGACCGCGAGGTCGACCAGGCCCGGTCCGACCTCGGTGTCGCCGTGGTGGTGGAGGTCGTGGACGACCTCGCGGGTCGACAGCGTCACCGGCGTCCGCGGGCGACCCGCCGCAGGACCGCCTCGGCCTCGGGGACGGACGCGGCGAGCACCGACGTCACCACCCGCGGCGCGGCGCCCTCGTCCCAGCCCGCGTCCTGCATGCGGGCGACGAGCTCGCGGGCGAGCGTGTCGACCCGGGCGGCGGCCTCGACCCGGTCACGCACCGGTCCCTCGCCGAGCAGGTCGAGCGGGAGCTGCCCGGCGCCGGCGAGCACCCGGCGCAGATCGGGGAGCAGGCGGTCGGCGCGGCGGGGTGCGGTCCGGGTGCGCGTCACCGGCGGGTGGGCGCGGGCGTGCGGGGTCACGGGTGCGTGCATGTCGTCGCCGGCCTTCCTCGGGTTCCTCGCCCGATGTCGCTGCCTCGTCGACGGCCGGAGTCTCCTGGCTCCCGGATCGCTGCTCGCCCCGGCCTTCCCGCCGGCGTGGTGCCGGTAGTGGCCTTCTCGTGGGGTCCGCTCCCCGGTGACAGTGGCGGGACCGCGCCGGATTCGCACCGGCTTCCTCCGTGTCCGTCGATCGGCAAGCCGACCACGACCGCGGGGCCCGGTCAACGCGTCCGGCGGAGTCGAGCGTGTGGCCCTATCGGTGTGCTCCACCACAATGACGTCGAAAGCGTCAGCGGTGGCCCACCGCTGACACCGAGACTCGTCCGTTCAGCGCAGCAGGCCCTGGCGGAACCCGCGGGCGACGGCGTCGGCGCGGTCGCCCGCGCCGAGCTTGCGGAACAGGCGCCGGGCGTGGGTCTTCACCGTGTCCTCGGCGAGCACGAGCTCGGCGGCGATCTCGGCGTTGGAGAGGCCCTCGGTCATGCCGAGCAGCACGTCCATCTCGCGCTCGGAGAGCTCGCTGACGGCGGGGCGGGCGCCCGGCAGGACACCGGGGTCGGCGAGCTCGCCGGCGCGCAGGAAGCCGCGGGCGCCGAGGCGCAGGGCCCAGGCGGCGCGCTCGTCCTCGGAGGCGGGGTCGGCGGCGGGGGCCCGCTCGACGACGTCCAGCCCGGTCGCCGGGGGTTCGCCGACGACGAGCACCGGGGTCTCGGGTGCGTGGCGGCGGACCTGGCGGACCGCCTCCATCCAGGCGCTGCCCTCGTCGGCGCCGACCAGCACGACGTCGGGCCCGTCCTCGCGGGCCGCGGTGCCGGTGAGCCGGACGACCAGGTCCGGCACGTTGTCGATGCACGGGAGGTCGTCGAAGACGGACGAGAGGTGGCCGACCAGGCGCTCCCGGCCGGGAGTCGCTCCGGCGAACACGAGACACGATCCCATTTCACGCGCTCCTCACCCCGATGAGTGCTCTCACAATCGCACACGGTGAGCGCCGATCGGGTGACCCCCTCCCCGGACGGGCGGGGCGGCCACGGTGTGGAGGGCCTCCGGCGGGGTGACGCCGCGCCGGCGGAGGACCTCGAGCAGCACCGGACCGACCGCCCGGGCGCCGCCGTCGACCACCGCGAGCGCCAGCGACGCGCCGTCGGGCAGCACCGCGAGGAGCACGCCCTCGGCACCCACCTTCGACAGCGACCCGGGCAGCAGGGTCATGAGCACGGTGTCGAGCCGGTCGGGCCCCGCGACGAGGTCGGGGTGGGCGCGCATCGCGGCCGCGACCCGGTGCGCCGGCGTCCCGGGCGCCGCGTCGGCAAGCCGGCGGCCGAGGCGCGCGACGGCGACGAGGTCGGTCGCGAAGGCCGGCGCGCCGCACCCGTCGACCGTCGAGGCGTGCACGGGGCCGGCCACCCGCTCGAGGGTCGCCCGGACGTGCTGCTGCAGGGGGTGGGCGGGGTCGAGGTGGTCCTCGAGCGACCAGCCCCGGGCGCGGCAGGCCGCGAGGAACGCCGCGTGCTTGCCCGAGCAGTTCATGGCGAGGCGCGTGGGCGCGCGCTCGCCCCAGGCGTGGTCGGCGGCGAGGCCCAGCGGGCGCGCCGGCGGGCACCGCAGCGCGTCCTCGTCCAGCCCGTGGCGGGCGAGCAGCCCGGCCGCCAGTGCGAGATGGCCCGGCTCGCCCGAGTGCGACCCGGCGGCGAGCGCGAGCTCCCGGTCGTCGAGCTCCGCACCGGCGTCGAGCACGGCCATCGCCTGCGCGGGCTTGATCGCCGAGCGCGGCAGCATCGGCGCCTCCACCGGCCCCGCGCGCAGCTCCTCGGACCCGTCGGGCCCCAGCACGACGAGCCGCACCCGGTGCTCGGACTCGACGAGGTCGCCGCGAGTGACCTCGACGACCCACGGCTCCGGAGAGGTCACACCAGACGCTCGGCCAGCGTGCGGGCGCGCCCGGCCCGTTCCTCGGCGTCCTCGACGCGCGGGTCGGCGAGCTCGCCGGCGTCCGCGATGTTCGCGCCCACGAGCGCCGCCGCCGACTCGGCGGCCGCGGCCGCGAGGAACACGGCGGTGACCGCGTCGCCCGCGAGCGCGTCGGGACCGCTCTCGGCGAGCAGGGCCGCGAGCTCGGCCACACGGACCGCCAGCGTCACGACGTCGGCGGGCACCTGCACGATCGCCTCCGCCGCCGCCGGTCCGCCGCCAGGCTTGCGGCGCGCCTCGAGGAACCCGCTGTAGGCCTCGACGTCGTCGTCCGCGAGTCGCAGGGCCCGCGTCCGCAGGCGGTCGAGCTCCTCGACGGCCTCCCGGTCGGCGGCGCCCTTGGCGACCTTGGTGGCGAGACCCGCGGCCAGGGACGCGGTCACCGCGGCCGTCGACCCCGCCGCCGGGCCGGGCCCCCGGGCGGCGAGGACCTCCCCGAACCGCCCGACCGACAGCTCCCCCAGCGGCCGGTTCACCGCGCATTCCCATGTGAGCAGGTGGCGCCCCGATAGGGGCGCCAACTGCTCACATGGGACGTCAGAAGAGCCCCACGATCGTGCCGTCGGGCTTGACGTCGATGTGGTGGGCGGCGGGGTTCTTGCCCAGGCCCGGCATGGTCCGCATGTCGCCGCAGATCGGGTAGATGAAGCCGGCACCGACCGAGGCGCGGACCTCGCGCACCGGCATCCGCCAGCCCGTCGGCGCGCCCAGCAGCTTGGGGTCCGACGAGATCGACAGGTGGGTCTTCGCGATGCACACGGGGAGGTTCCCGAAACCGTTGCGCTCGTAGAGGTCGATCGAGGTGTTCGCGGCCGGGGCGTAGTCGACGCCGTCGGCGCCGTAGACCTTCGTCGCGACCGTCTCGATCTTCTCGCGCAGCGGGGCGTCGTCAGGGTAGAGCAGCTGGAAGTGGCTCTCCTCGTTCGCGGCCTCGGCGACGGCCTCGGCGAGCTCCGCGGCGCCGCGACCGCCGTCGCTGAAGTGCGTCGACACCGCGACCCGCGCTCCCAGCGACTCGGCGATCTCGCGGATCGCCCGGTGCTCGCTCTCGTGGTCGGTGGGGAACGCGTTGATGCAGACCACCGGCGACACACCGTGCAGACGCATGTTCTCGATCTGCTTGCGCAGGTTGGCCCCGCCGGCGTGCACCTCCTCGGGGTTCTCCTCGAGCAGCGCCGGCGGCAGGTCCTTGCCCGCGACGATCTTGTGGTTGCCGGAGTGCGCCTTGAGCGCCCGCACCGTCGCCACGACCACCGCGGCGTCCGGCGTCATCCCCGACGCCCGGCACTTGATGTTGAAGAAGCGCTCGGCGCCCATGTCGGCGCCGAAGCCGGCCTCGGTCACGAGGAAGTCGCCGCCGTGGATGCCGATGCGGTCGGCGACGATCGAGGAGTTCCCGTGCGCGATGTTGCCGAAGGGCCCGGCGTGCACGAGCACCGGCGTGTTCTCCAGCGTCTGCATGAGGTTGGGCTTGAGCGCGTCGCGCATCAGCGCGGCCATCGCCCCGGCACCGTGGATGTCCTCGGCGGTCACCGCGTCGCCGTCGCGCGTGTAGCCGACGACGATGCGCCCGAGGCGCTGGCGCAGCTCGGCGAGGTCGTTGGACAGCGCGAGCACCGCCATGACCTCGGACGCAGAGGTGATGTCGAACCCGGACTCGCGCGGCACGCCGTCCATGCGCCCGCCGAGGCCGGTCACGACGTTGCGCAGCGCGCGCTCGTTGACGTCGAGCACGCGGCGCCAGGTGACCCGGTACGGGTCCAGGCCGGCCTCGTTCCCCTGGTAGAGGTGGTTGTCGAGCACCGCCGAGAGCATGTTGTGGGCGCTCGTGACGGCGTGGAAGTCGCCGGTGAGGTGGAGGTTGAACTTCTCCATCGGCACGACCTGCGAGTAGCCCCCGCCGGCCGCGCCGCCCTTGATGCCGAACGTCGGCCCCATGCTCGGCTGGCGGATCGCGACGACCCCGCGCTTGCCGATGTGCGAGAAGGCCTGCCCGAGCCCGACCGTCGTGGTCGTCTTGCCCTCACCCAACGGAGTCGGGGTGATCGCTGTCACGACGACGTACTTGGCCCGCGGGCGGTCCGTCATCGCCTCGATCGCGTCCAGTTCGATCTTGGCGACGTCGGTGCCGTGGCGCTCCAGGAGCTCGGGCGGCAGGTCCATCTGCCGGGCCACGTCGTCCATGGGCTGCAGCGTCGCGGCCTGCGCGATGTCGAGGTCCGACGGGATGCTCACGGGTCCTCCTGAGTTCACGCCACCCCGGCTCCGGCCTCGCCGCCGGGGGACTCGGTGACGGGGAACGCTCGCAGACCGGAGACGTTCTGTCAGCCCGACGTGTCACGCTCCGTGGACCGTGCGGATCTCCCGCGCGGTGTCCGGATGCGCGAGGATGGGCCCGTGGCGGGCGCGGCGGGACGACGGCGGCTGCTGGTGGCCCTGCTCGCCCTCGGCGCCGCGCTGACCCTCGTCCCGAGCGCCTCGGCGGAGGCGGCGGAGGCGGCCGCGCCGGGCTGCCCCGCGGTCGCGCTGTTCGCCGTCCCCGGCACCCGCGAGACCTCCGAGGCCGCCGACCCCGCCCGGTCGATCGGGATGCTCTCGGGACTCACCGACCCGCTCGCCGCGCGCTGGGGCGGCGACCCCGCAGCGCTGTCGGTGCGCTACGTGCCCTACCCGGCATCGCTCGACCGCCCGTTCTACCTCGTCAGCGAGCAGCGCGGCGCCGACCGCCTGACCCGCGACGCCGTCGACGTCGCCACCCGCTGCCCCGCGACGACGATCACCCTCGTCGGCTACAGCCAGGGCGCCGACGTCGTCTCGGACGTGCTGCACCGTGTGGCGAACGGCACGGTCGCGCTGGCACCGGAGCGGATCGGCGGCGCGGTGATGCTCGGCAGCCCGCGGCGCGACCCCCTCTCGCCCAACCTGATCGAGACGCCGGGCCGCGGCCTGCTCGGGCCCCGGCCGACCCGCGAGCTCGACGTCTACGACGGCCGGGTCTACGAGGTCTGCGCGCCGGGCGACCCGATCTGCGCGACCGAGAACCTCGACGTCCGCGCGTTCCGCGAGGGCTGGTTCTCCGGCGCCCACCGCTCCTACCCCACGCTCGCGGTCGGGCCGGCGGGGACGCCGCTGTTCACGGTGCTCGAGCGGGGGGTCGACGCCCTCGTGACCGGCACCTCCGCGAGCACCGTCGGCACCGCCGCGAGCGGCTGAGGGTGTCCGGCGGTGGGCAGGGGTTCAGTCGCGGAAAGCGGCCCGCCGCTGCTCGTGGGTCCGCGCGTCGCCCATGCGGCGGACACGGTCCCGCTGCTCGTCGGTCGCGGTGCCCTCTGCCACCGCGCGCTCGGCCTCGGCCATGGCGCGGTCGATCGCGGCCTCGTCGGCGTCCGCCGGCGTCGGGGCCACCCACCCGCGGCGGGCGTCCTCGGGCTCCGGGCGGCGCTCGGTGCTGCCGATCACTGTGGTCACCTCCGGTCACACATCAGCGTGTCGTCCCTCGGGTGTCCGGGCCCCGAGGCGCCCAACCGGTCGCGTACCTCACGTGGGCACGTCCGGTGAGCGCCGCGGCCGGTGTCGTGCTCGCGGGGGGGCGGTCCCGCCGGATGGGCCGCGACAAGGCCCTGCTGCCGCTCGGCGGGACGACGCTGCTCGGCCACGTCCTCGACGTCCTCGCCGAGGCCGTCGACGGGCCGCTGCTCGTGGTGGGCGCCGCCGAGGGCTCGCGGGCGTTGCCGCCGGACACCGCCGGACGGCGGTGGCACGGGCGGTGCCGTGTCGTCCACGATCCGGTGCCCGACGACGGCCCCCTGCGCGGGCTCGCCACCGGACTCGCGGCGGCCGCCGGCACCGGCGCGGCGACGGCGTTCGTCGCCGCGGTCGACCTGCCCCACCTGCACGCCGCCGTGGTCCGCGCGGTGCTCGCCCACCGCGTGCCCCCGGTCGAGGTCGCCGTGCCGGTGCTGGACGGGCACCGCCAGCCCCTCCTCGCGGCGTACGCCACCACCCTGGCCGCCCGCGCCGAGGACCTCCTCGCCCGCGGCGAGCGCCGGACCGGCGCGCTGGTGGCCGCGAGCAGGGTCCGCGAGATCCTCCCCGCCGACCTCCTCGCCGACCCGGACGTCGCCGCCGCCGACCAGGACCTGCGCGCCGGACGGGGCGTCAACACCCCCGAGGAGTGGGACGCGGAACGCGGCGACCGGTGAGGCGCCGCGCCTAGGCTCGCGGCCATGGCGGACCTCAGCGACCCCGACATCGTCGCATTCCTGACCGACGGCACCCGCACCGGCAAGATCGGGTGGACCGCCCGCGACGGCCGCCCGCTGGTGGCCCCGATCTGGTTCCTCGTCGAGAACGGCACGATCGTCTTCAACACCGGTTCCGACACCGCGAAGGGCAAGGCGTTCGCCCGCGACCCGCGCGTCGTGCTCTGTGTCGACCTCCAGGAACCGCCGTACGCCTTCGTCCAGGTGCAGGGCTCGGTGACGCTCTCGGAGGACCCCGACGAGCTGCTCCGCACCGCCACCGACCTGGGCGCGCGCTACATGGGCGCCGACCGGGCCGAGGAGTACGGGCGCCGCAACGCCGTGCCCGGCGAGCTCGTGGTGCGCCTGCACCCGTCCAAGGTCGTCTCGTCCCTGAACGTGGCGGGATGACCCCGCCGCCGCTGGCTCGGACGCTCGGCCTCGCGCCGCACCCCGAGGGCGGCTGGTTCCGCCGCACCTGGACGGCGGCGCCGACGCTGCAGCCGGCCGGTTACCCCGGTCCGCGGGCGAGCGCCACCGCGATCCACTACGTCCTCGCCCCCGGCGAGGAGTCCCGCTGGCACCGGGTGCGCTCCGATGAGCTGTGGTGCTGGCACCGGGGCCCGGCGCTGTCGCTGTGGCTGGGCGGCGACGGCGAGCGCCCGGTGCCCGACGCGGAGGCCGAGGAGATCGTCCTGGGCGACCGCGTCGAGGACGGCCACGCCGCCCACGCCCTCGTCGCCGGCGGCGTGTGGCAGCGCGCCGCGCCCGCACCGGACGCCGGCGTCGAGGTGCTGGTGACCTGCGTCGTGAGCCCGGGCTTCGACGACGCGGACTTCACGCTCGGCTAGTTCCCGGGCGGATCGGCGCCCGCCGGGGCGTCGCCCTCGGCCGCGTTGCCGGGCGCCCCCGCGGCCGCCGGGTCGCCCGCGGCGGGCGCGTCGGCCGGTGCCTCCCCGGGCTGCTGGGCCGGAGCGTTCGTATCGGCCGGCGGGGTGGTCGTCGACGTGGGCGTCGAGGACGACCGCGGCGCCGCGCTGGTCGACGGTGACGGCGACGACGAGTCCGCGTGGCTCGCCGTGTCGCCCGGGTCGGAGCCCGCGACCGGGGTGAACGGCCCGAACGTCTGGCGCGGCGTGTCGTCCAGCGCGTCGTCCATGAAGGACTTCCAGATCTCGCTGGGCAGCCCGTGGCCGTAGACCGGGCGACCGTCGGAGGTCTTGATCGGCGTGTTGTCGTCGGTGCCGACCCAGACGGCCGTCGAGGCTCCCGGCGTGAAGCCCGCCATCCACGCGTCGTTGTTCTGGTCCGCGACGTGCGACTGCACGGTGCCGGTCTTCGCCGCCGACTGCCGGCCGCCCTGCAGCGACACCCCGTCGTACTCGGGGACGTCCCGCATGGCCTCGGTGACGTTGCGCGCCACCCGCGGGTCGATGCGCTGCTCGCCCTGGTCGGTCGACTGGTCGAACAGCACCTCGCCGTTGGCCGTCGTGACGCGCTGGACGAGGTGCGGGCGGTGGTAGACGCCCTCGTTGGAGAACGTCGCGTACGCCGACGCGAGGTCGACCGCCGTCGTCTCCTGGTTGCCCAGCGCGATGCCCGAGTTCGGGTTGTCCATCGGCTGGGAGATGCCCGCCTGCCGCGCGGCGGCCGCGACGGCCTGCGGCCCCACCTTGTTGCCCAGCGCGTTGTAGACGACGTTGTTCGACAGCGTCATCGCGCGCTTGAGGCTGCAGTTGGCGCAGTCGGCGCCGTCCACGTTGCGCGGGGTCTGGCCGGGGATCGAGCGGCCGTCGAACTCCGTCGAGATCCCGATCGGCGGGTCGTGCTGGAGGGCCGCGAGCAGCACGAACGGCTTGAACGTCGAGCCGGCCTGCTTCTCCACGCGGGCGTAGTCGAGGCCCGAGCCGTTGGCGCCGCCGTAGTACGCCAGGATGCCGCCGGTCCGCGGGTCGACCGACACCGTCGCGCTGCGCAGGTTGTCCGGCTGGCCGCGCATCTGCCGTTGGTTCGCCTCGGCCGCCTCGCGCTGCGCCTGGGGCTGGATCGTCGTCTGGATCTGCAGGCCCTGCGTCACCAGCGCGTCCTCGTCGATGCCGAGCGTGCGCAGTTCGTCGCGGACGGCGCTGTAGATGTGGCCGCGGTCGTCGTCGGGCACGCCGCCGGTGACGCGACGGGGCGGCACCGTGGCCGGGAACTGCGCCGCCGCGCGCTCCGGCGCCGGCAGCCAGCCCTGGGCGACCATGCCGTCCATGACGTAGTTCCAGCGGCGCACGGACTCGTCGAGGTTCTGGGCCGGATCCCACTTCGACGGCGCCTGGATGACCCCCGCCAGGAGCGCGCCCTCGGCCGGGTTCAGCGTCTCGACCGGCTTGCCGAAGTACGCCTGCGACGCCGCCTGGATGCCGTAGGCGCCGCGGCCGAAGTAGATGCTGTTGAGGTAGTCCCCCAGGATCTCGTCCTTCGAGCGCTCCTGGGAGATCTTCAAGGAGATGATGAGCTCCTTGTACTTGCGTGTCAGCGAGTACTCGTCGCCCACCATCGCGTTCTTGACGTACTGCTGCGTGATCGTCGATCCGCCGCCGCTGCCGCCGGTGAGGTTCTTGTAGACCGCGCGGCCGAAGCCGGTGATGTCGAAGCCGCTGTTGGAGAAGAAGCTGCGGTCCTCGGCCGAGAGCACGGCGAAGCGCACCGGCGGCGGCACCTGGTCGAGGTTGACCTTCTGCCGGTTGCCCTGCTCGCCGGGCGCGATGCGCGCGAGCACGGAGCCGTCGGCGAACGAGACGGTGTTGAGCTGGCTCTCGACGGCGTCGTCGGCGTTGGGCACCGGGATGAAGATGAAGCCCAGCACCATCGACAGCACGGGTGCGGCGACCATCGCGGCGAGGCCGGCGTAGACGCTGCGCCGCACCCGGCGCCAGCGCAGGGCGGTCGCCGTGAGCGCCTCGGGGTGCGGGCCGTCGAGGTAGAGCACGGCCCGGTCGCGCATCCGGCGGCCGAACGCGACGACCCGCTCCCCGCCGGGCAGGCCGACGATCCGCGCGGCGACGGCCGACAGCACCGTCGCGACGAGGACGGCGAACCGTCCCCGGGGGACCGTGCTGACCGGCGCGCGGGAGCCCGCCGTGTTCCGGGCGGCCATGGTGCGGCTCGTGCCGGCCCGGCCGCCGCTGCGGGTGGCGGGGCGCTTCGCGGGGTTGCGCGGGCGCGTCGTGGAGCGGGACGAGGTGCGCGACGTCGCGCGGGCGGCCGCACCGTGGCGGGCGGTCGCGCGCCCGCTGCGCGGGGCGGCGCGGGTGGCGTCGTCGTCCTCGTCGTCCTCCTGGTCGAGATCGTCGAGGTCGTCCTCCTCGGGGAGGTCCTCGAGGTCCTGCTCGTCGAGCGCGTCGTCGTCGCGGTCGCGGCGGCCCTTGCGGTCGCGCGGCAGCGGACCCGACCCCGGCCCGCGGGGCGACGGCGCGTCGACGGCGGGCATCGCGGCCGTGCCGGTGGGGCGCGCCGGGCGCTGCGGGGCCGACGTCGTGTCGGTGCTCGTGGGCGGCGCGGCGAGAGCGGTGCTCGTCGCCGTCGCGGCAGTCGTCGGCTGCGCGGGGCGTCCGGGCGCGTCACGGCCGGGCGCGACGGGGCTCGCGGTGCCGCCGGGAGGCGGGCCTCCGGGGCGGCCGGGCGCCGCGGCCGGGCGCGCTCCGGAACCGGCCGGAGGTGCCGGCGCGCCGACAGGGCGTGCCGGCCCGGCCGGCGGGCGGGGTCCGGCGGTGCCGGTCGTCGCCGGTGGCGCCGCGGGCGCGCCGGGCGCGGCGGGCGGGCGCGCGGGCGGACCGGCGGGGCGGCCGGGGCCGGCAGGACCGGCCGGCGGAGGCGTGGCCGGAGCGGCCGGGCCGGCGGGACGGTTCCCCTGCGGCGCTCCGGCGCCGGGTGCACCGCTCGGCGGTGCGGCGGGGGTGGCGGGGGCGGCACCCGCACCACGGGGACCGGGGCCCTGAGGCGTGGCGCGACCAGGAGCAGCGCCACCAGGAGCAGCGCCACCAGGAGCAGCGCCACCAGGAGCAGCGCCACCAGGAGCAGCGCCACCAGGAGCGGGGCCACCAGGAGCGGGGCCGGCCGGCGCCGGGCCGCCATCGGGTGCACGACCCGCCGCGGGCCCGCCCGCGGCCGCACCGCGCGGCGGCGCGCCGGCAGGCGGCTTCGGGGCCTGGCCCTGCGGCGGCCGGCCGTTCGGGGCGGGCGTCGCGGGCGGCGGTGCGGGGGTCTGCGTCGGCGCCTGCGTCGGGGCCTGCGTCGAGTTCTGGCCCCGGCCCGCGCCCTGCGGCCGCGCGCCCGGCGCCCCAGCTCCCGGGCGGCGTCCGGTCGGCGGCGCGGCGGTGCCCTTCGGCGGAGGCGGCGGGACGGTGGGTGGCACAGCGGGGGCGCGCCCCGCCGGAGCCGACGCGGAGGAGGCCGGCGGGCGGGACGAGGTCGCCGCGCTCGACGGGGCCGACGGGCCGGACGAGGACGCCGGTCGCGACGAGGCCGCCGCGTCGGTCCTCGTGCTCGCCGCGCCTCGGCCGGTGGACGTGGCCCCGCGGTCGGCACGGGCGCCGGATCGCGCGCCGGCGAACGTGCCGGTGCTCGTACGGGAGCGGAAGGAGCCGGTGGAGAGGGCGGAGGGGAAGCCGACGGGGGGCGAGGACGGGGCCGGCTCGCCGGTGATCCGCGCGCGGACGACGTCGCCGTAGTCGTCGTCCCGGCTGTGCCGCTCGGAACGCGACGGCTGCTCGGACCGGCCGCGGTCGTCCGCGGCGCGGGAGCGCCGGCCGCCGGAGGCGCCGTGCGCGCCCCGGTCGGCGTCGTCGCCCGGGTCGACAGGGTCGACAGGGTCGACGGCGTCAGCGGCATGGCGCCGCCCCGACGAGCGCGCGTGCGTGCCCGCCACCGAGCAACCACCTCCCCGTGTCGCTCGACGTCACTGCCCGTACACACGACCGAGTCGGCGTGTCGGCTCGGCCGCGGAATCCGACGCAGGATGTTCGGACCCGCACGAAGGCAACGCGCCAGCACGGGCCGCGTCGCGGCCAGATCGGGGTGCCGTCCACGACCGGGGCGCAAGATGCGGTGAGTGGTGCTTTGATGTCACTCCGTCGTGAGGTCCGTCCGCTGGTCTCGGACCGTCGCGCTGAGTGGCGACGGCTGCCACCCACTGCTAACGGCGGAGCGCCGGCGACCGATGACCGGTTCGACGATGCCCCGGGCGAGAGGACACACGCGGCATGGACCCCGACCAGGACCGGCCCTGGGTCCCGCGGCCCCGCGCGGGCGGCGAGGACACCGGTGACGCGTGGTTCCCCGTCGTCCCGGCCCCGCGTGCCGCGCCCACCCTCGAGCAGATGCCCGGCCGGGTGGCCACGCTGACGGAACGCCCGGCCGCCCCGACCGCGGCCGTCGTCCCCGTCGCGCCGCGGTCCGCCGCCCTGGCCGTGCGCGACGCCGGCCTCCCCGGTCTGTTGAGCTCGTGGCGCCGCGCCGTGGTGCGCCTCGTGGGCGCGGCCGTCGACGGATTCCGCTCGGTGATCGGCCTGCTGGTGGCCGCGCCGGCCTCGCGCTAGAGCTGCACGCCGCGCGTCAGCGCGCCGTCGACCACGAGGTTCGTGCCGCTGATGAAGGTCGCCGCGGGGCTGGCCAGGAACGTCACCGCCCGCGCGATCTCCTCCGGCCGCGCCATCCGGCCGGTCGGGTTGAGGCCGAGGGCGTGGTCGTAGAGGTCGCGGTTGTTCTGCTCGATCGACTCCCACACGCCGCCGGGGAAGTAGACGTTGCCCGGCGAGACGGTGTTGGCCCGGACCTTGCCGGCGAGCTGGTAGGCGAGACCCTGTGTGTAGTGCACGATCGCGCCCTTGAACGTCCCGTAGGGACCGGCGGCGAAGTCGATCTCGCGGCCGGAGACGCTGGAGATCGTCACGATCGCCCCGGCGTCGCTGGCCTCGAGCGACGGGAGCGCCGCCTCGACCAGCCGCACCGTGCCGAGCATGTCGGTGGTGAAGCTCGCCGCCCAGTTCTCCTCGCTGGAGGGGATCGCGAGCGCCGAGACGTTGGCGACCACGACGTCGATGCCGCCGTGCGTCGCCGCGCTGTCGGCCACCCACGCGCCGAGGGCGTCGCCGTCTGCGACGTCGACCGTCGTGCCGTGGACGTCGTGGCCGGCTCCGCGCATCTCCTCCTCGGCGGCCCGGACGCCGTCGGCGGAGCGCGCGCAGAACGCGACCGTCGCGCCCTCCGCGGCGAGCGCCTCCACCACCGCCCGCCCGATGCCGCGGCTGCCTCCGGTGACCAGCGCGGTGCGGCCGGTCAGCTGCAGGTCCATCGTGGGCTCCTCTAGATCACCGACGCCGCGCGGGCGCGCAGGTCCGCGTGCAGGCCGTCGAACGGGCGCAGTCCGGGCACGAGCGCCTTGGACACCTTCGTCACCGCGCTGTAGTTGGTGTCGACCACGTTGGCGAGCGGCGCCAGCGCGGTCTGCGTCAGCAGCTGGTAGGCGTCGAGACGGTCGAGGCCGAGCAGCCCGCTCAGCCAGGTGATCATCTCGACCTGGCTGATCCGCCAGGCGTCCTCCAGGGGCCGCGACGAGCCGACGACGAGGATCTCGTCGTCGTTCTCGAGCCGCGGCCACGCCGGTGCCGTCGCCGCCGACGCCTTGACCAGGTCGACGAGGAGCGTGACGTCCATGGCGCCCTCGACCGCGGTGCCGCAGGCCTCGCCCTCGCCCTGCCGGTAGTGCCCGTCGCCGACCGAGAAGATCGCGCCGGGCGTGTTCACCGGCAGGTAGCAGGTGGCGCCCGCGCGCATCTCGGGCGTGTCCATGTTCCCGCCGAAGGCGTCCGGCGTGAGCGAGGAGCGCACCTCGCCGAGGGCGGGGGCGACGCCGACCGTGCCCAGCATCGGGGCGAGCGGCAGGTCGATCGCGAGGTCTGCCCGCTGGGCGGAGAACGTGACCGTGCTCCGCGCGCGGTCGACCTCGTAGATCCAGGTGCGCTCCTCGAGCGGCTCGTTCAGCAGGGCCGTGCGGTCGGTCCCGGTGAGCCCGCCGAAGAACGGGACGAGCGTCGAGGCGCCCCAGTCACGGGCCGGCGTGAGGTCGACGAGGTGCAGCACGAGCGTGTCGCCGGGCTCGGCACCGCGCACGGAGAAGGGGCCGGTCTGCGGGTTGAGGAAACCCATTCGCAGGTTCGCGCTCGCGAGGTCGGACGTCGAGCTGATCGTCCCGCCGAACGCGTCGTCGCACCACAGGCGCATGACGCTGCCGGGGTCGACCTCGCGGACCGGGGCGGCGCCGCCGAACGTGTACACGTACTGCGACGGCTCGGGCCGGAACTCCACGACGTCCACGACGACCTCCCGCGATCAGTACTCGTCGGATCCCGTCAGGGTGTGCTCGAGCTGGTCGGCGATGCGGGTGACCAGCCGGAACGGGCCGTCGAACTCGGCGAACGAGAGGTCCTCGATCGGCGTGGCGTGCCGGAACACCGCGACCCCGCCCACAGCTGCGGCGCCGCCGACCACGGCGTCCTCGGCGAGCTCGAGCAGGCGGCGGGCGTCGATGTCGTCGAGGCGCCCGATCGGCGACTCGATCTGGAGCCAGTCGTGGCCGTCGACCTCGCCCTTGTGGTGCACGTAGACCAGCTGCGTGCGGTCCTCGGACGTCGGGAGCCGGAACGTGAGGCTGTGCCGGTCCTGGGCCATGACCTCGTAGCGCACGCGGACCCACATCACGAGGTCGTCCCACGAGGCCACCGACCACTCACCGTCCTCACGCCGGCCCTCGGAGCCGGAGCCGTCAGACCCGCCCGGACGGCGCTCCGGGCGGCGAGATCGCACCGTAGCAGCGCGCGCCGTCGTCGATCGTCGTCCGCGCTCGGTCACCGGACGCCCCCGCCCACCAGGCGATCCCACCCGGCCGGGTTGACGGCGGCGGTCGCGCCGCTGCGGTCGAGCAGGCGCAGGAGCGCGGCCCCGTCCCGGGGTCGGTCGCCGACCTCCTGGGCCGTGGCCCGGCGCAGCACCGGCACCAGACGCGGGGAGAGGCGGTGCACCGCGGCGAACGCCTCCGGGCCCGGCCCGTCGAGGATGCGCCGGGCGATGTCGAGGATGTTGTCGCCGTCGAACAGGTGGTCGCCGCGGGCGGCGAACACGACGCAGCAGGCCCACGCCCACACGTCCGTGGCCGGCCCCGCGCCGTTGCCCGTGACCTGCTCGGGCGCCATGTAGCCGGGCGTGCCGACCATGTTGCCCGCCGGCGTGTGATGCGTCTGCCCGACGACGCGGGCGATGCCGAAGTCGACGACCTTGGGGCCGGCGGAGGTCAGGAGCACGTTGCCGGGCTTGAGGTCCCGGTGGGTGATGCCGTCGGCGTGCAGCGCGGCGAGCGCGCGGGCGAGCGCGATGGCGGTGCGGGTGAGCATCTCGCCGTCGGTGACCGCGCCCGAGGCCGCCACGAACGCGTGCAGCGACGGGCCGTCGAGGCGCTCCATGACGATGTAGGGCATCGAGCCGTCGAAGCCGACGCCGAGCACGCGGGCGGTGTAGTCGCCGGTGACCTTCTGCAGCGTCTGACCCTCCCGCAGGAAGCGCGTGCGGGCGTCGACGTCGTCGAGCAGGTGCGGGGCGAGCACCTTGATGGCCACGACACCGTGGGTGCCGGCGCGGTGCCCGAGGTAGACGGTGCCCATGCCGCCGGAGCCGAGACGTCCGGTCAGCGTGTACTCGCCGACCGTGCGGGGGTCGTGCGGCGTGAGCGGCTGCTCGGGGGCGGCCAGGTCGACCAGGCGGGTCGACGGGCCGATCGACGGCCCCATGGACGGTGCCGGCGCCGCCCGCGGCGTGGGGGGCGGCGGCACCGAGGGCCGGCCCGGGCCGGGTGCTACTGCGGCGGGCAGGGCCGGGTGCTCCGGCGGTGCCTCGGACTGCGCCGACTTCCGGGCGCGCAGCAGGCGGCGCTCCTTGACCGCCGGCAGCCGGGCCGCGCGCAGGGCCTCGGGCACCACCGGCGCCTCGCGGCACGCGCGGGGCCGTCCGCCCCGCGCCACGATCTGCTGGGCGAGCAGGAACAGGGCCGCCCCGACGCCGATGCCCGGCGCCGCGAGCGTGCCGCCGACGGCGACGAGGACGCCGAAGACCACGACGGCGAGCAGCACCGTCGCCTTGCCGCGGCTGGTCGGCCACGGGCGCGTCACCGGCATGGCCCGGCGCCGCTCGAGGTCGAGCCCGCCGACGTAGAGCCCCGCCACCGCGAGCGACAGCAGCGCGAGCATCACCAGGCCGGAGATCGTGACGGTCGGGCCGCTGGTGGTCGGCGCCGGGAGGCCGGCGTCCTCCAGCCGGCGGACCAGCGCACGCAGCGCGGTGCGGCGGCCGTCGGCGAGCTGCCCCGCGACGAGCGAGACCGTGAGCGTGCCGACGAGCGCCGTCACCGCGGCCGTCAGGACCGTGAGGCCGAGCGCCCGCGGGATGGGCAGGTCGGCCGCGCGGTGCAGGTGGCGGCGGGCCCGGCGCCGCTCGGCGCCGGAGAGCCGCGACACGCGGTCGGTCACGACGCGGTCCACGAGCATCGCCGTGCGTCGGTGCGCGGCGGCGCGCCGGTGCAGCGGCGCCATGGCGAAGCCCGTCAGCACCCCCGCCGCGATCACGACGAGAACGGGCAGTCCCGGGCCCAGCTCGGCCAGCCCCACCGCACGTCCTCCTCTCGTCGATCCCGACACCGACTTCATGCGCGACGGTACCGGGGGTCCGGATCATCCCTGAGCGCGTCGTCCCGGCGTGGCGTCACCCTCACGCGTCACGGTGGTTTTCTCGCGTCACGGGCCCGGCGCCGCGCGCTCGACGCCCGCCTCATGTATCCGGCCCCGTTCCGCTGCGCGTCCGGCGCCCCGGGCGCCACCGCGACCTGCGGGGATGCCGGAGCACCACGTCGCCGAGGCTGTGGCGGCCGCGGACGACGACGTGCGGCACCCCGCGCTCGCGCCGGTGCGCGGTGTCGTCCTTGACCTTGCCGGCCGCGATCCGCAGGTCGTCGACGTCGGCGGTCGCGTGGTCCGGCAGCACGAGCAGGGGCGAGCACAGTCCGGTCGCGAGCTCGACGATCACGACCGGCGCCGTGAACTCGGCGCCGGTGAAGTCGAGCGTCACCCCGCCCACCCAGCTGTGGACGCGCACCAGCGGCGGGACGCGCCAGTAGCCCCGGCGCGTGATCGCCCCGGCGAGCCCGGCCTGCAGGTCGAGGACGTCGATCGGGCGGGAGGCCTGCAGCGAGGCGCCCGGCAGGTCGTCGAGCAGGCCGTCGAGATCGCCGCGCACCCGGGCGGCGAGCGCCGTCGCGCTGCGGTCGGAGTACTCCGCGGGCGTGATCTGCCCGGCCACCATCGCCCGCGCGAGGAACTGCTGCACCTGCTCGCGCTCCACGTCGGAGACACGCAAGGACGCGGGGTCCCCCGGCTCCGGACTCGCGGACGTCACAGTCGCGATGATAGGGCGCCGCCGGTGAGGGTCCGGTGGTCGTGAGGGAGGTGAGCGGGTGCCGCGGGGCCTGCGTGTCGTCCTCGCGGTGGTCGCGGCCGCCGTCGTCGCCGCCCCGCTCGCGGGGTGCGGGAGCGCCGGGCGCGCGTCCCCGCTCACCGGGCTGCCCGTGACGTCCGACCGGCCGGTGCTCGCCGTGAAGGTCGACAACTCGCCCGCCGGGCGGCCGTGGACCGGGGTCGAGGACGCCGACGTCGTCTACGTCGAGCCCGTCGAGGGCGGCACGACCCGGCTCCTCGCCGTGTTCTCGTCGCGCCTGCCGGCGTCGGTCGGGCCGGTCCGCAGCGCGCGGGAGTCGGACGTCACCGTGCTCGCGGCCTACGGCCACCCGGCGCTGGCGTTCTCCGGCTCCGCTCCCGAGCTCGCCCCGACACTCGCCGGCGCACCGATCGCGGCGGTGACCCCCGAGACCGCGGCCCCGGCCTTCCACCGCGATCCCGCGCGGCGGGCCCCGTCCAACCTCTACGCCGACCCCGCCGCACTGCTGTCCGCGGCGGGCTCGGCCGGCGGTGCGTCGCCGCCGCGCGACGTCGGCTTCCGCTTCGGGGCGCTCCCGCCGGGCGGGGACGTCGTCCGCCGGCGGGACGTCGCCTTCGGCACCGCCGAACTGGTGCTCACGTGGGACGCCGTGCGGGGGCGGTGGATCGTCGAGCCCGGCGCGGCGGGCCCCGTCGTCCCGGCCACCGGAGGCGACCCGGTCGGCGCCGCGACGGTGCTGGTCCAGCACGTCACGACCCGGCCCTCGGCGATCCGCGACGCTGCCGGGGCCGTCTCGCCCTACGCCGTGACCGTCGGCGAGGGCGCCGCCGAGGTCCTGCGCGACGGCCGGTCGTTCCCCGCCCGGTGGTCCCGCCCGACACCCACCGACCCGACCGCGGTGCTGGGCGCCGACCGGCTCCCCGTGCCCTTCGCGGCCGGCCCGGTCTGGGTGCTGCTCGTCCCGGACGGTTGAGGACCCCCTCCGATCGGGTAGGCCCTCGGCATGGGTGCTGACGACAAGTTCGACAACCAGGCCGACAAGCTCAAGGGCAAGGTCAAGGAGACCGCCGGCACGCTCAACGGTGACGAGGAGCTGCGCACCGAGGGCAAGGCCGACCAGACCAAGGGCGACATCAAGCAGGCCGGCGAGAAGATCAAGGACGCCTTCAAGTCCAACTGACGCGTCACGGCCCCGGGCACCGATCGGTCCCGGGGCCGACGTGTGTCTAGTAGCCGCGCGACTCCCGGCGCCCGGCGAACGCGTAGACCGGCGTGCCGTCCCCGTCCCGCCGTGCCAGGCGGTGCACCGCGAAGACGTTGATACCGGGGATCGAGCCGCCGAACATGTCGCTGACCTTCTGGCGCGGCCCCTGCTCGACCAGCACCAGGAACTCCTCGGGGAGGTTCGCCCCCTCGGCGATGGTGAGGTCGTGGTCGCCCTGGCACGGGCCGTCGTCGAGTCGGATGCGCATGCGGCCCTCCCCTCGCACTCGTCGGCTGACCGGCGTCATGGTGACACGGCCGGAGGGGCCGGTCAGATCGTCCGGGCCCGCTCTTTGCAGCTGTACTTGCACATGCAAGGATGATCGCCGCCGGTCATGCCCCCCGTGATCGGCAATGGACCCGGTCGGTGTCCCCCCGCCGGCCGGGTCCCCCCTTCACCGTCGGGCGAGCCCGATCTCACGCCCGACGAGCATCCGGGCTGGATTGGACCGGGCCGCGAGCGGACACTCTCACCCCGTTCCCCGAGTGATGGGTGAGAGCGGACGTGCAGAAGGACGAGGTGGCGGCGAGGCTCGCGCAGCAGGCATCGGATGCGCTCCTCGAACTGCTCGAGCACGTCCGCACCCGCCCGCCCTCGGACGACCGCTTCGACTCCTCCTCGGACTCCCTCGACACGCTCGCCCGCGCGGTCGTCGCCATCGGTGACGTCGTCGACGGGTGCACCGCACCCTCGGGTGCCGACGAAGACCCCGACGGCGTCGCCCAGCGCACCCGCGAGCTCGCCACGGCCATCGTGCGCCGCCGCAACTCCCTGCTCGCCGAGAACGCCGCGGTCCGGATGCGTCGCGCGGCGGTGGTGTCCGTCCGTCGAGCCGGCTGAGCCCTACGTCGCCGGTGCGCCGCCGAACCCGATCTCGTTGCCGTCGGCGTCCCGATAAACGATCTTGCGGACGCCGCCGGGATAGTCCTCGTGCCGCGCGGGCTCCAGGCCCCGGCCTCGTGCTGCGTCGACCCTCGCGTCCAGATCCCCCGGGAAGATCGTCAGCTCGCCGTGCCCCGCGTGCGCGGCGTTCTCCTTGATGTAGAGCCACCGGTGCTCGGCGAGCTCCCAGACGGCCTCGGTGTCGGAGGGGAGGAAGCTCGGCTCCCCTCCCAGGAGCCGCTCGTACCAGGCCTTCGACACCCCGTAGTCGCTCACGAAGAGGCCCGCGAACAGGTCGACCTCGGTGCTCATGACACCCGCTCCCGCGTCTAGTCCTGATTCAGGACTAGACGGTAGCAGGTTCATTCGGCCGAGGAGCGTCGCCGCCGCGCCTCGTGCGCCGCGACCTTGCTGCGGTTGCCGCAGACCTCCATGGAGCACCACCGCCGCGCGCGGTTGCGCGAGGTGTCGAGGAAGATGAGCACGCAGGTGTCGTGGTTGGCGCAGCGCCGCAGCCGGTCGAGCCGGTCGCCGGCGAACAGACGCGCGCCCGCGTCGGCGAGGAGCCACGGCAGCACGGCGGGATCGGCGTCGAGGTCGGCCCGCAGTCCGTAGCGCAGCGCGCCGTCCGGGCCGCGGGTCAGCGCGGCGCCCGGCCCGGTGGCCAGGACCGCGTTGAGGGTCGCGATCGTCGTGTCGGGCACCGGCCCGCCCTCGACGACCGCATCGACGCCGGCCCGCACCGCCTGGCGCATCGCCAGCGTCCGCGCGTGGACGGCCGGCGGGATCGCGGACGGGGCACCGTCCAGCGGGGAGGCGGCGACCCAGTCGGCGAGCCCCTCCGGCGTCGCCACGGTGTCGACGAGAGCACCTCCGTCGACGAGCACGGTGTTGACGAGGTCGAGCGCGAGGTCTCCCGCGAGGAACACGAAGCGCTCCTCGTGGCGTTCCTCCTGCGACATGGCTAACCTTCGTAAGTCGTCGATGGTGGTTAGCACGATACGACGGGAGAAATCATGGCGCACCGCGGGCTCGTCGACACCGGGTTCCACGAGGGCGAGCTCCGCGTCCAGCAGCGGGCCGGGGTCGCGGACGACGCCCACCGTCTCGCCGGGATGCTCACCACGCCGCACCTCGGCGAGGGCATGAGCCGGTTCGTCGCCGAGCGGGAGCTGGCCTTCATCACCGCCGAGGACGATCACGGGCGCCTGTGGACCTCCCCGGTGTTCGGCCCGCGGGGGTTCGCACAGGGCGACGGCCGGACGCTGACGCTCGCGAGCGCCGTGCCCGCGGGCGACCCGCTGGAGGGGCTCCCGGCCGGGCGGCAGGTGGGCGTCCTGCTGATCGACTTCGCGCGGCGACGGCGGCTGCGGGTCAACGGCGTCGTGAGCTCGGTCGACTCCGGGGCGCTCACGGTCGCCGTCGAGCAGGCGTACGGGAACTGTCCCCGCTACATCCATCCGCTCGACGACCGCGCGCTGGCCGGCGCCCACCCGGCCGGTCGCGGTGACGGTCTCCGGAGCGAGGACCTCGCGCAGATCACCGCCGCCGACACGTTCATCCTCGGCACGCGGCATCCCGACCGCGGCGCGGACACGTCCCACCGCGGCGGCGATCCCGGGTTCGTCCACCACGCGGGCGCTCGCCTGTGGTGGCCCGACCATCCCGGCAACAACCTGTTCAACACGCTGGGGAACCTCGACGTGGACCCGGCCGCGTCGCTGCTGTTCCTCGACCCGGGCCGCGGCGCGATCCTCCAGCTCTCCGGCACCGGCGTCGTCGAGTGGACCGACGAGGAGGAGACCGGACGGCGGGTGTGGTTCACGCCCGAGCGGGTCGTGACCTCCGCGGCAGGACAGGGGCCCTCGCGACAGCGCCTCAGTCTTCCGGCCGCGGAGCTCCGCTGACAGGATCACCGGCGATGCCAGCGAACCCGGATCCCGACCAGCTCCGCCAGCTCCTCCATGCGTTGTCCTCGGAGGACCGCGACGACCGCCGGCCCTGGGCGGATGCGCTGGGCGAGTGGTGGCGCGGTGGCCGGCTCGATCCGCAGACGGCGAGCACCCTCGGTACGGTGGTGACCTGGTGCGCGATGGTCGACGACGACGCCGGTGGCATCCGGGCCAAGGTCCTCGACTCCCTCGCCGCCCTCGCCGAGGACGGCCGCCTGCCCGAGGCCAGCCTCGACCGGCTCACGCGGGGCGCCGACGCGCAGTGGGTCCCCGACAACGAGCAGGCCGCCACCAAGACCCTGCGCGCCGCCCTCGGTCGGTCGCCGGGTGGTCGCAAGGACCCCAAGGGCTACCTCTGGACGCTGGTCGACCACGTCCACGCCCTCACGTCCCCCGACCAGGCCCAGCGCGAAGCCGCCGTGGGGCCGGCCGCCGCCGAGGTCGGCATCGGCACCGCGGATGCCCAGACGCTCGCCGTCGTGTCCGGGTGGGCGACCGCCTGAGGGTCTGACGGGCGACGACGACGCCGGGACCCCGAACGCAAGACAGCGGGGGCATCGCTGACGCGATACCCCCGCTGAGCTGCCTCGACCGGCGCGCGCCCGAAGGGATTCGAACCCCTAACCTTCTGATCCGTAGTCAGATGCTCTATCCGTTGAGCTACGGGCGCAGTGTGCGGTTGTGAAGCCCCGACCATGTCCGGACCGCGGCCGCGGAGGCTCCGGGATTTGAACCCGGGAGGGAGCCGAACTCCCAACCGCATTAGCAGTGCGGCGCCATAGACCAGACTAGGCGAAGCCTCCCGAGGACCCCTGGGGCCTCCGTCGGGAACAGTACACACCGCCGTCCACCCGCCCGGCCGCCACCCCCCGTCGGGCGTGACGTGTGCACGGTCCTGCATGCCGCCTCGCCGGGTTCGGGTAGCCCACGACCGAATCGATCCCGAAGGAAGGACCGCATGAAGGCGACGCTGATCTACGGAGCGGGCGACATCCGGGTGGAGGACGTGCCCGACCCGACGCTGCAGTGCTCCACCGACGCGATCGTGCGGATCACGCACTCGTGCATCTGCGGCAGCGACCTGTGGCCGTACAAGAGCCGCGAGCAGACCGAGCAGGGCGACCGGATCGGCCACGAGTTCATCGGGGTGGTCGAGGAGACCGGCTCGGACGTGAGCCGCATCCAGCGGGGCGACCTCGTGGTCGCGCCCTTCTACTACGGCGACGGCACCTGCGAGTACTGCCGTCTGGGCCTCACCAGCGCCTGCCCGAACGGCAACGCCTGGGGCGCCGAGACCGACGGCGGCCAGGGCGAGGCCGCCCGGGTGCCGTACGCGGACGCCGTGCTGATGAAGCTGACCGTGCCGCACGACTCGGAGCTCATGCCGAGCCTGCTCACGCTCTCCGACGTCTTCGGGACCGGGCACCACGCCGCCGTGTCCGCGAAGGTCGGCCCGGGCAAGGACGTCGCGGTGATCGGTGACGGCGCCGTGGGCCTGCTCGCGGTGCTGGCCGCGAAGCGTCTCGGCGCCGAGCGCATCGTGCTGATGGGCCGCCACCAGGACCGCACCGACCTCGGCCGCGAGTTCGGCGCCACCGACGTCGTCGCGGAGCGCGGCGAGGAGGGCGAGCAGAAGGTCCGCGACCTGCTCGGCAGCGACGGGGTGCACTCGGCGATCGAGGCCGTGGGCTACGAGCAGTCGCTCACGTCGGCGATCAACCTCACCAAGCCCGGCGGGCACGTCGGCATCGTGGGCGTGCCGCAGAGTGGCGAGCTGCCCAACCTGGCGCAGAAGTTCTTCAAGAACGTCACCGTCGCCGGCGGCATCGCCCCGACCCAGGCGAACATGTACGAGCTGCTGCCCGACGTGCTCGACGGGCAGATCGAGCCGGGCAAGGTGTTCAACCGGACGATCAAACTCGACGAGACCCCGGACGGGTACCGCGCCATGAACGACCGCGAGGCCCTCAAGGTGCTCGTCCGGCCCTGAGGCAGGCGAACGAACGGGGACTTTGCGCGCCTAGAAGCAGCGAACATCCAGTTGAGCACGCCGATAGGGCGTTCGCTGCAAACAACAGGCGCGCTCAGGTCCGGCGCAGGAGGCGGAGCAGGGTCGGCGGGCGCCCGCCGTACCCCTCCGCCTCGAACGCCGCGACGGCGATGCGCGGCAGGTCGCGGACGGCGTCGAAGACGAGGAACCGCGGCAGCCATTCGGGACCGAAGCGGGCGTTGAAGCGGTAGAGCGTGTCGATCTGCCACCAGCGCGAGGCGATGCGCAGCAGCCGCGCCCAGAGGCGCGCGACCGGGCCGGCCCCGATCTTCTCGCCGCGTTCGAGGGCCGAGCGGAACACCGCGAAGTTCAGCGACACCCGGTCGACGCCCAGGCCCCGGCAGGCTGCGAGCAGGTCGGCGATAAGCAGTTCGTTGAGGCCGTTGTCGGGCACCGCGGGGTCGCGGATCATGAGGTCGAGCGAGAGCCCCTCGGTGCCCCAGGGCACGAACTGGAGCAGCCCCCGGGTCGCTCCCTCGGCGGTCGCGACGACCACCACGGCCTCGGGGTCGGCCTCGCGGTCGGCGACCCGGGAGAGCGCCATCGAGAACCCGCGCTCCGCCGGCCCGCCCCGCCACTGCGCCACGAGCTCCCGCAGGGCGGCGAGCTCGTCGTCGTCGATGTCGTGCAGCCGGCGCACCGTGGTCTCGTAGCCCGCGCGCCGGACCCGCGAGACGGCCTGCCGCACGGTGCGCATCGACCGGCCCTGCAGCGAGAACGTGGTGACGTCGACGACGGCCTCGTCCCCGAGCTCGAGGGCGTCGAGCCCGCCCTCGCGTGCCCAGACCCGCGCGCCGGACTCGGAGCAGCCGAGCACGGCAGGCACCCAGCCGTAGCGGCGGCAGACGTCGAGGAACTCGGTGATCGCGCCCGGCCAGGCCTCGAGGTCGCCCAGCGGGTCGCCCGACGCCAGCGCGACCCCGGCGACCACCCGGTATCCGACGGCCGCCTTGCCCGACGGCGAGAACACCACCGCCTTGTCGCGGCGCAGGGCGAAGTACCCGAGCGAGTCGGCCCGGCCGTGGCGGGCGAGCAGCGCCCGGATGCCCTCCGCGTCCTCACCCGTCAGTGCGGGGCGCGGCTCGGCCGAGCGCAGCAGGAAGTAGCCCCCGAGCACGAGGGCGGCGATCCCGAAGGTCAGCCCGATGGCCGCGGTGAGGTCGTCGAACCAGAGCGCCTTGAACTCCACCGGCCCGCTGACCCCGACCAGCGAGAGCCCGGCCTGGGCGAGCTTGTCCCCGACGTCCGGCCGGCCCGCGAGCAGCGACGGGCGCACGAACAGCAGCAGGGCGACCACCACGAACCCGCCCAGCAGCATCTGCACGACGACGCGCACCGCGGCCAGCCGGCCCACGGGGTCGGGCAGGGCGGTGAACTCGCGGCGGGTGAGCAGGAGCCCGACCAGCAGCAGGAGGGTGATCACGGTCGGGACGACGGCGTGGCGCCCCACGACGTGGGAGACGATCAGCAGGACGCACGCCACCACCGCCAGCTGCCACGCCCGTCGTTTCCGGCGCCGCAGCCCCGTGGCCAGCATCATCAGCCCGACGCCGAGCGTCGCCACGACGGCCGTCCCGACCAGGGTCGCCTCGGGCGGGAGCCCGAACCACGTCGCGGGCTGCAGCCGCCGGCGCAGCAGGGGCGTCACCAGCGAGAGGACCGTGAGCAGCCCGGCGACCCGGGCCGCCCACACCACGACGCGCGCGACCCGCCGTCCGCGCCAGCGGGCGAAGCGGCCCTCGACGGCGGCCGCGGTGGGGCGGTCCGTCGGCACCCCCGACGCCATGTGTCCTCCGGTCGGTGTGGGCCCCGGACGGAGCCCACGACGGCGAGCTAGCGCAGATGCGCGTCCAGCCAGTTCAGTACCCGGCTGCGGGCCTCCATCTTGGTCGCCTCCTCGGAGTTCCCCTCGTCCAGGGGATCCGGCTGCACGGCGGCGTGCTCGTCGACGTCGAAGCGGTGCTCCCGCGACGGGTAGACGACGACGTCGACGACCCGGCCGGACGAGTGCGCGGCCTCGCGGAGACGGTCGACCTCGGAGGGGTCGACGGGGTCGCCGCGCTCGCCGTAGAGCCCCAGCCACGGGCAGGTCAGCTCGCCCACCACGTCCACGAGGGCCGGGAGGCCCGCCGAGAGCGGCGTGGCGACGCCGCCGGCGGAGACCGTGATGACCGCGCCGAGCGAGCGCTGCGCGGCGACCACGAGCGCGGCCGTGGCGCCGAGGTCGAAGCCGAGGACGGCCATGCGGTCGGACGTGACCCCGCGGTCGGCGAGCATGCCGAAGGCGGCGTCGGAGTCGGCGAGCACCGACTCGCCCGAGACGACGGCCGCGGCACGGCCGACCACCTCGTCCTCGGCGGTCTGCTCGTCGATGTCCGGGTCGTCGCGGTGGTAGAGGTGTGGGGCGATCGCGAGCCAGCCCTCGCCCGCGAGGGCCTCGACGATGGCCTGCGTGCGCGAGGTGACCCCCCGCGACTCGTGGAGGACCACCACACCGCCGCGGACCGCGTTCTCCGGTTCGCCGATCGTCACCCGCAGCTGGGTCTCGTCGACCAGCGGGATGGTCTCGGTGTGCGTCCCCGTCATGGTCCTCAGCCTTCCACGTCGCCGGTCGGCCGTCCTGTGGGCCCGGGCGATCCCGGCCAGGGACCGGGCTGGGGTTTCGGTGCGTTTACCGTGGTGACCGTGCCCGTCCGACTGCGTGACGACCTCGCCGGCCTCCCCACCTACGTCGCCGGTCGCACGGTGCCGGGCGCGGTGAAGCTCGCGAGCAACGAGATGCCGCTGCCGCCCCTGCCCGCCGTCCTCACCGCGGTCGCGCGGGCCGCGGAGGTCGGCAACCGCTACCCCGACATCGCGGTCACCACCCTGACCGCCCGGCTCGCCGAGCACCACGGTGTGGCCACGGCGCGGATCGCGGTCGGGTGCGGCTCGGTGGCGCTGTGCGGGCAGCTCGTGCAGGCGGTGTGCGCCCCCGGCGACGAGGTCGTCTACGCCTGGCGCTCGTTCGAGGCCTACCCGATCGTCACGCTCACCGGCCACGCGACGGCCGTGCCCGTGCCGCTCACGCCCGAGCACGTCCACGACCTCGACGCCATGGCCGCGGCGATCACCCCGCGCACGAGGATGGTGATCGTCTGCAACCCGAACAACCCGACCGGGACGGCGGTCGGCGAGGACGCGCTGCGTGCGTTCATCGCCCGCGTCCCCGAGGACGTGCTCGTGGTGCTCGACGAGGCCTACCGCGAGTTCGTCACCGACCCCGACGTCCCGGACGGCCTCGGGCTCGCCGCCGAGTTCGACAACGTCTGCGTGCTGCGGACCTTCTCGAAGGCCCACCGGCTCGCGGGGCTGCGCGTGGGCTACGCCGTCGGTCCCGCGGAGCTGGCCGCCGCGCTGCGCGGGGTGTCGGTGCCGTTCTCGGTGTCGGCGCCGGCCCAGGCCGCGGCGCTGGCCGCGCTCGACCACCTCGACGAGCTGCTCGCCGACTGCGCGGGGGCGGTCACCGAGGTCGACCGGATGACCTCGGCGCTGCGCACGCTCGGGTACGAGGTGCCGCCGTCGCAGGCCAACTTCGTCTGGCTGCCGCTGGGCACGCGCGCGGTCGGGTTCGCCGAGCACGCACTGGAGAACAAGGTCGTCGTGCGGGCCTTCGACGGCTCCGGGGTGCGGGTGAGCGCCGGCACGCCCGAGGAGGTCGACCTGTTCCTCGCGGCGGCGGGCTCCTTCGCGCGCTGAGGGGGCTGGGCGGGCTGCGCGGGCTGCGCGGGCTGGGGCGGTGTCGTCGTCCGCTGCGACGGCCGCCGGACCAGCCAGCGGTGCGCGGGGCGCTCGACGACCACCGTCAGTACCCAGCCGAGCAGCACCGCCACCGCCGTGACGAGCGCGAGGCGCCACCAGGGGTGGTGGCCGACGGTCGCCTCGAACGCCCAGGCGACGAAGTAGCCGATCTGCTGGTTCATCAGGTAGATGCCGTAGGAGATCCCGGCGAGCCAGCTGATCACCCGCGGGAGCGGGCCGACGCGCAGCACGCCCCAGTCCTGGCCGGCCGCGGCCGCGGCGATCCCGACGACGGCCACGGCGAGCACCAGCACCGACGGCAGGTCCGGGGTGTGGAGGTCCTCGGCGACCAGCCCGGCCAGCACCAGCGCGAGCAGGTGCACGGCGTGGAGGCGCCCGCGCGACCACAGCCAGACGGCGAGCCCGATGCCGAAGCACTGCCACCGGAACATGACCAGGCCGTAGAAGACCTCGCCCAGCGGGCCGTCCGGCGCGCCCACCTCCATCATCAGGACGGGCACGACGATCACGCCCCAGGCCATGAGCGGCAGCGTCCAGCGCCGCCGCCAGAACCCGCGTCCCACCGCGGCGGCGGCCACGGCGGCGAGGGTGAACATGCCCAGCTGGGCGGGCAGCGTCCAGTAGGAGTGGTCGAGGTAGACCACCGCCGGATCCCAGGTCTGCAGCAGCAGGAGGTTGCCGATGAGGTCGCGCCCGGACGGCGTCCAGTAGCCGAACTGCGCGGCGCCGAGCGTGGCCAGGTAGGTGACGGCCACGGCGACGACGTACGCCGGGAGCAAGCGGGCCAGGCGATCGACCCACCATCGTCCCGGTGGACGGGTCGACAGCGTGCGGCACACGAAGTACGCCGACATCACCATCAGGGTGTTGGCCCCGGCCTCGATGAACCACTGGAACGGCATGTGCGGGAGGAAGGGCATCACGCCGATGACCGAGTAGGTGGCGTGCTGGACGACCACGCTGGCGACCGCGACGACGCGTACGACGTCCCAGCTCAACTGCCGGGTTCCGCTCACAGCGCGCGGACGCTAGGAACGCTTCCTGAGAGGACGCTGAGATGACACCACGGCGGACCTAAGCGCTTCGGCCGTCCAGCTCACACGCCGGTACTCGCCGCGTGATCTCGCGCACCGCGCCCTCCCGGCGCGCTCCGAGGAGCCGGACCACACCGAGACAACACTGGATCCACAGTCCCGCCTGGATCTCGCGCCCGACGCCGAGGCGACGGTAGACGATCTCCGCGGCGCGGTCACCCGCACGGGACCACACCTCGATCGTGAAGTCCACGGTCCCGGGCCCGGCGTCGGCCGCGCGGAACTCGATCACGCCGGCCTCGAGGTGGCCGTCGAGCGTGCCGAAACGGAACGACGTGTCGGTGCGGGCGAGCGCCCGCACCGGCCCGTCCCACGGCGCCGGCATGGACACCCGGTACTCGTCGCCGACGAGCATCCGCCCCGGCTCGCCGCGCTGGCGCGCGAACGTCACGACGTATGGCGGGGCGGCGCGGTCGAGGTCGCGGGCGAGCACCGCGACCACGTCGCGGGCGAGGCCCGCGGCGCCGACCGCCCGGACGCTGAAGCGCCGGTGGAACAACGGCCCGAAGCCGTCCGCGACCGTCTTGGTCCGCCCGTCGAGGAGGGCGACCGGCCACGGGGCCGGCAGGTCGGTGCCGTCGCCCGGCTCGTGGCGCCGCTCGGTGGCCGGCAGCGTCCGCAAGTGCCGGCCGAGCATGATCAGCGCACCCCACCCGCGGCGGAGGCGTCCGAGCGGCGGGCGGAACGAGATCAGGCGGCGCGGTGACACGGTGCAGCGGGTAGCCGCCCGGCGGTGACACCATGCGCCGGTCCGTCCGGCGCTCGACGACTCCCAGGGGGAAGCACCGCGTGAGGATCACGGCCCACCCCGATCCCGCGGGCGCCCTCCGCGAGATCGCCGGCTACCGGCTCAACTACGACCCCGCCGACACCGAGGGCCGGGGCTGGCACCACGACCGGGTGCGCCACCTGCTCGGCGACGAGGAGCCCGGCGAGCCCGCGCCGGGCGGGCCCTTCGAGATCGCCCGTGGTCTCGTGCACGACTACGAGTTCGCCGAGCCCGCGATCATGCGGGCCTACTTCCACCGCGACGCCCCGCTGGTCGGGCGGGACATGCTCCTCGAGGGCCGCTTCGCGGTCCTGCGCTTCCCGATGGGCGTGCGCGTCGACGCCGAGGTCGACGAGGTGCGCGACCGCGCCGACGGGACCCGCGAGCGGTCGTGGGGCTGGAGCTATCGCACCCTCGAGCACCACCTCGAGCGCGGTCGGCTCCTCTACGAGGTGGTCAAGAACCTGGACACCGGCCGCGTCGAGTTCGTCATCACCGGCGTCTCGAGCCGGGCGGCGATCCCCAACCCGGTCATCGCGCTGGGCTTCGGGGTGTTCGGACGCTGGACCCAGACCCGGTTCTACCGCGCGGCGGGCCGCCGGCTCGCCCGCGTCGTCGCCGACGTCGCCGCGGGCGCCGACCGTCCCGTCCCCCGCGGGATCGGCCCGGACGATCTCGTGGTCGCGCCCACGGACTGACCGGATTGCCCCGCCCTGGGGCGTCGGCCAGGCTGACCCCCGCCGATCTCGACGAGTCTGGGGGAGCCATGAGCGAGACGAGCTCGCCGGTCGCGCGCCGGCCGTGGCACCGGCTGATGGGCGCCCGGGACCCGGAGCAGCAGCACCGCGCCGCGACCCCGCTCGAGCTGCTGTTCGACCTGGCCTTCGTCGTCGCCATCGCGCGCGCCGCGGCCGAGATGCACCACACGATCGCCGAGAACCACGCGGCGCAGGGCATCCTGACCTACCTCGTGGTCTTCTTCGCCATCTGGTGGGCGTGGATGAACTTCACGTGGTTCGCCTCGGCGTACGACTGCGACGACGTGCTCTACCGGGTGCTGACCATCCTGCAGATGGCGGGCGTACTGGTGCTCGCCGTCGGCATCCCGGCGGTCTTCCGGAGCTTCGACATCACGATCGTCGTCGCCGGCTATGTGATCATGCGAGTGCCGCTGATCATCCAGTGGCTCCGCGCGGCGCGGGAGGACCCCGAGCGGGCGTCCACCTGCCGCACCTACGCGCTGGGCCTCACGGTCGTCCAGGTGCTCTGGATCGCCCTCGTGTTCGTGCCGATGCCGTGGGCGGCCATCGGGCTGGTCGTGCTGATCGCCGCCGAGCTCGCCATCCCTGCGTACGCGGAGGCCCGCGGCGGACGCCCGACGACGTGGCACCGCGAGCACATCGCCGAGCGCTACGGCCTGCTGACGCTGATCGTGCTCGGCGAGGTGATCCTCGGCGTGACGAACGCGATCGCCGGCGCGTTCGAGGAGGGCTTCTCGCTGTCCCTGCTCGCGCTCGCGATCGGCGGGCTGCTGCTGGTCTTCGGCCTCTGGTGGACGTACTTCCTCGGCGGCGACGACGCCGGCCTCGGCAACCTGCGCGTGGCGCTGACCTGGGGCTACGGCCACTACTTCGTCTTCGGAGCGATCGCGGCGCTCGGGGCCGGCCTCGAGGTCGCCGTGGACGCCGAGGAGCACATCGCGCACATCGGCGCGGCCGGCGCGGCGTTCTCGGTGGCGATCCCGGTCGCGATCGTGCTCGTCACGCTCGCCTCGCTGCGGGCGCTGGTGTGGGCGCGCGAGACGCGCAACCCGGTGCTCATCGGCCTGCTCGTGGTCCTGCTGCTCGCGTGCGCGGCGCTGGCGGGGGTCGTCGGGGTGGGGCTGGCGGTCCTGCTCATGGGCCTCGTCCTCGGCGCGGGCGTCACGACGTTCCTCGCGATCGCGGCCCGGCGGACCGAACGGACCGGCGCCGGATAACGGTGGTACGCAACCCGCCGCAGCGGGCACCCTCGTCCCACCCGCGAGAGCGCCGAGGTGACGCAATGGCTGCTGACGAGGACGAGACGAGCGAACCGGAGCCGGACCCCCAGCTGGCGGGAGCCGTGGACGACGCGATGAAGCGGGAGGTGTGGCGCGCCCTGGCGCCGCAGTTCCAGCACCTGGCCTTCGAGAGCCGGCGGGTCCAGCCGCCGCGCGACCGCACCGAGATCGACGAGATCCTCGACAAGATCCGGGACGAGACTCCGGACGACGAGCGTCCCGACTGACACACTGCCGGCATGCGGGACCTCGCCCCCGACATCACGCGGCGGCGCCTGCTCGTCGAGGGCTTCTACACGACGCCGGTCGACGCCGACGACGTGCGCCGCTTCCTGCTCGACCTGCCCGCGGCGCTCGACCTGCGCAGCTACGGCGAGGTGACGGTGCACGCCCCGGGCGGGCAGGGCAGGGACGACAACGAGGGCTTCGACGCCTTCGTCCCGCTCATCGACTCGGGCATCTCGCTCTACGTCTGGACCGTGCGCCGCTTCCTGGCGCTCGTGGTGTTCACCTGCAAGAGTTTCGACGCCGACGCCGCGGTGTCCTTCACGCGCGACCGGTGGGGCATGACCGACGTCGAGCACCGGGCGTTCTAGGGCGAGCGGCGGTCAGTGGATGTCGTCGAGCAGCTCGGCGGGGTCCCGCCCGCTCATCATCGAACCGGCCCAGGTGCTAGGCAAAGTCCGATAAGGCTTCTGAGCTGCGGAAGTTCTCCTGCGGAGACCTCCGCAGACGTCATCGGTGACAGCGTCGCTGCTGTCGCCCGTCGCTGTCAGATCAACTCACGACCAGCCGCGGGCGACAGCCCACAAGCTGTGTCCGCGGCCCTCGCGACGGAAGGCGAGCCACGTCCTGATCGTCCGCATGCGCCGGAACGTTGCCCGGCGCGCGCCCGACTGTCTATCGAACGCGTGTGCGAGGGTAGCGCCAAGGTACTTCAACAGGATCTTGGGCGATCCCTAACAGCGACGAACGCCTGGCTGAGCTTGAGCGATGTGTCGCCCGTAGCCCTATGCCTTCACCTCGGCCTTCCGGGCGAGAGTCCACCGTCCAGCGTTGACCTTGTGGGTCCCGTCGTAGCCCACCCACATTCCCGTGGCCTTTTCTCCAGCCGCAGACAGACTGAACTGGACGACGCCGTGGTAGCTGCGGCCGTCCGCCGTCTGCTCCGCCCAAGTCCCCGAGATCGTCCCTCGGCTGTCAAGCAGACATTTCAACCGAAGACCCCCAGGCTTGGCTTTCTTGTTCTCCATTATTCCTGTAACCCAAACTCGCCTTCCCATCTTTCTGATGCGAACAGTATCGCGTGCCCAGAGAGTCTCGTCGCCAGTGGAGGGGTATTCGTACTCACTAATCCAAATCCCTTTCAAGGTTTGCGCCGTGTCGCCTGCCCGAAAGAGAGCGAGCACCACCCTGTCGATTCTATCGCCAAACAGAGCAGAAACGGCCTGTTGGATAATGCCTCCCGCGACAGCACCCGAGAGCCAGAGCAATGCGCTTGTAGCGGTCAATCTCAGTTCCCCCAGAGTCATCCCGGCCGAGCATCCGAGTTTCGACTGTCAATCCTGGCGGTTGTAGCTTCGCTCCTGCTAGATGCAGACGGGCCCAGCTTCGGGGTCTCTCCCTCGGCGGCGCGGGCTCTGCCCTGCCGGGCCGCTCGTGCCGGTGCAAGCGCCCCGATTCGCGTGAGGCTGCGGCGGACTGGTTGGTGGGCGCTTGCGGCTGTGCGGGCGGTCTGGCAGCCCTCGGGCGCGTCGTCGTGGGTGAGGCCTCGCCCCGACCACCACCAGGCCCCTGCCGCCGGCTCGGTTGCTGGTGGGGGCTCTCCTGAGGTCGGTGTCCTGGTCCAGGGCGGAGCGCCTGGCCGCCGGAGGCCCAGACCGCTCCCGCTCCCGGTGGCCGCCGTGGTCCTGGTCGTCGCTGTCGTCGTCGTGGTGGGCGGCCCGGGGGCCGGCCGCGCGGCACGGGACGAAGTCAGGAGTGAGAGCGTGGCCGGCCCGGAAGGGCCGGCCACCGCCGGCGCGCCAGCGCCGGCTCTGGCCGCTGGTGGTGCCGGGTGAGCGGGCGAGTTCTCGGTAAAGGGGTAACAGGTCTTCGACCTGGACGGCGCCGCCGTGAGGATCACGTTCCGAACCGACGCGGCCCGGGGCGTGCTGGTGGTGCGGGCAAGGGTGGCGAGTCCGTCGAGACGAAGCGCCAGGAGCGTGCCCAGTCCCGTCGCCGGGACCGCTGGGCCCGTCGCCGCCAGCTACGGCCGATCTCGTCGTTGAAGCGGGTGCAGCAGTGCGGCCACAAGATCGGCGGCCCGGACGCCGGCCCGACCCTCGGGGTGATCACCAACAAGGACGGCACCCGCTCGGCGGCCTACGGGGGGCTCAAGCACTGCGGGTCGGTGTGGACCTGCCCGGTGTGCGCGGTCAAGGTCGCCACGAGGAGGGCCGACGACCTCGCCGCGGTGATGCGCGCGGTCCACGAGCGAGGCGGGAGCGCGTTCATGCTCACCCTGACAATGCGGCACGCCCGCGGTGACCGCCTCGGCCTGTCGACCATCGAGCGCCGCCGCCGGGACTTGCTCGAGGAGCGCCGCGCCGACCGGGAGGTGGCCGAGGCCAACGGGTGGGACGTCGACGAGCGCGCCGCCGAGGCCGAGGAGATCGAACTCGGTGGGATCAAGGCCCGCGAGGGCTGCTGGGACGTGCTCGGCTACGCCTGGGCCGCGGTCACCTCCGGCTCGACCTGGGTCAAGGACTCCACCCTGTTCGGCGGCCTGCTCGGCTGGGCGCGGGTCGTGGAGGTCACCGACGGCGCCAACGGCTGGCATGTCCACGTCCACGCGCTGCTGTGCTTCGCCGACGACGTCGCCGCCGAGCTCGTCGCTGCGGGCGTTGGGGCGCGCATGTTCGGTCGTTGGCGCCGGGCGCTGGAGCGCAGGGGTTTTGACGCCTCCGATGAGCACGGTTGGGACCTCCGCAAAGCGCAACTCGGCGAGGGCGACCTGGCCGACTACTTCACGAAGGTGGCCCACGAAGTCACTGGCGCCACCGGTAAGCAAGGGCGCTCTCGTGGCGGCCGCACACCGATGCAACTCCTCGCCGATGCCGTCGACACCCACCGCGCCGAGGACATCGCCCGCTGGTGGGAGTGGGAGGAAGCCTCTGACGGTCGACGCCAACTTACCTGGTCGGGCAGCTCTCGTGATCTCAGGACATTGAGCGGGCTCGGTCACGAGGCCACTGACGAGGAGATCGCCGATGAGGACCAGGAAGCAGATGTGCGGCTTAGCCTGACGTCTGATACCTGGGGCTGGCTCGGCGCAGCAGACCGAGAGGTAGAGCTCTTAGAAGTCGCGGAGAGATGCGGGCTTGCTG
The DNA here is from genome assembly GCF_030269665.1 of Actinomycetospora sp. NBRC 106375. Classification (GTDB taxonomy): domain Bacteria; phylum Actinomycetota; class Actinomycetes; order Mycobacteriales; family Pseudonocardiaceae; genus Actinomycetospora. The sequence goes on along the minus strand of NZ_BSTS01000007.1, from coordinate 220,874 downwards.
GTGCCAGTCAGTGGCTCGAAGAGCGCGGTCTCCGGCACGCCACGGCGCAAGCCGGGCGGATACCCGCACCCAGCTAACGGCATGTGAGGACTTTCTTCACGACTGACAACGTCTTCAAGCCGGCCCTGACGGGCGGGACCGAGGCGGCGCCGCTGCCGGCACGCCTCTACCTTCGGCCGACGGCCGGCGCGGGCACGCCCGGCCATTCCAGTAGGCCAGCAGTAGACGAGCGCGAGACGAGCGAGACGAGCGAGACGAGCGAGACGAGCCTCCCCGAGGCGAGGGAGCTCAAGGCCGCGCGGCCAGGATCAAGATCGGCGGAGCCGCGTGCGGCGGAATGGTCTGTCGGCCACGGAGCGTCACACAGGCGCCCTCACGATCAAGGGTGCTACGCATCGCTACGCGACGGCCGGACCACCGCACATCAGCGCACGATCAACATGTGTGTGCACGGGGCGGTGGCCCGTACGCTCTTGATCGTGAGTCTCCGCGCCTGCGCTCAGGCGCTCCTAGCGTGGCGGGGCAGCACCCCGACCGGGCCGGCAGCCCTTGACACCCTAGAGGCCACCGTGCTGCGGGAGCGGTTCACCACTTGCAAGTAGTGCAACCTCCGATACCTCCGGGTCGTGGGAGGTCGGCCGGGAGTAGGGGGAGATACGCGCGGCCCAACGCAGTGCACTTCGCTCTGCGTGTAACACTTCGTACGGTGGCGCGATGTCCTAAAGACAATCACCACGACCTGAACCTGCGAGACCTCATATGGCCAGACGTTCATGCTTTGTTATATCGCCGATCCGGAAACCCGGTACACCAGAATTCGACCACTACCGAGCGCTCTACGAAACCGTCTTACGGCCCACGCTGGCCGAGAAGGGCTTTGAAGTTCAACGCGCTGACGACATCACCAAGAGTGGGGCGATCACTTCAGATATCGTAACACTCTTGGCCAGTTCGGACCTTGTCGTGGCAGATATCTCGGAGTTGAATCCTAACGTCTTTTACGAGCTCGGTGTTCGTCATTCGCTCCGCGGATCAGGCACGATCATGATCGTCGACAGCACCAAGACTGAGGTGCCATTTGATTTAAAGCCCTATCGGATGATCGAATTCTCGTCGGACCTTCGAGGAATCGAGAAACTTCGTGAGGGGTTGGTTCGCTTTATAAGCACATCGACCAATTCCGATGCTGCGGGAGATCGCGATAATCCGGTCCACGACACTCTGTCGTCGCTGCCAGACAATATTTATGCGCATGCTGAGGGGTCGGCCGAGGGCGAACTGCGCGAAGAAGTTGCTCAGCTGAAGCGGCGACTGCAACGATATACGGAAGTTTACGGGATCGAAGATGGAGAGTCGATTAAGACGAGCGCGATCGAAGTTGTGTCGACCGTGCTCTTGCAGGCTCAACGTGGCGAGCTGCCAATCAATCTCTTCTATGCTGCACGAAGTGCCGCTCGCGAAAGTAAGCACGAGGAATTCCTGACAAGCGTTCGGCAAATCCTAGAATCGAAGAGTAGCTCTCTTTCTAGCTCGCAGCTGAGTGCGCTTGCACGCGATGCGTCAACCCTCGAGCTACCAGAAGAAATCCAGCTGGTGCTGATCGAGAAGGCGATCCAGCAGAATCCAAACGATCCCCTCCTGAAGAACTCCTACTTCGGCGTTCTTGCTCGTTCCGAGGATCCGAAGAGTCGCGAGCGTGCTCGTCGAGAACTACGGGATGCAACAGGAATCACGATAGGGGAAGATGGGTCCGTAACGGTAGATGGCGTCCTTGAGGAGAACATCGGAACCATAGGTGTTATGCTCGACGCGTACCACCAGGACCAATTGCACAGCGCGGCACTCCAATTGACGAACGCTCTCGTCGAGAAGTTCCCAAATAATTCCAGCGCGCTTCGGAATCATGCGCGCACCCAATCGTCGCTTGGGGAGAAGTCGGCAGCTATCGCAACGTACGAGCTTGCAATGGCGGCGCCGGACGTTGCGGACATAACTGCAAACTGGTACGGCGGCGAGCTTTGCAGGCAGGGCGATGGTGCCGCTGCACTTAGCCCGTTCCTGCGTGCTTGCGAGCTAGATCCTGACGATGCCGTCAACTATGTACGCATCGCTGAAGCTCAATCTGCCATAGTTCGCGGTATATATCGCGAGAATTCGCGTCCGACAGACCATCTCGACGTAGATTCCGTCAAAGTTGCGCTGACTTGTGCGTTCTCTTGTTCAGCTATGCCATCGGGCGCGTTTAACCGAGCGAAGGCCGTCGTTGAAGACTTGTCGCTCGGCAACTCTTATCTGCACTCGCTCGTAGCATTACGGAATAGCCGCAACCCATCGGAGCAGACTGAACTGATGACGCGTAAGGATCGAGTCAACGCGGTGAGAGACTCCATACTGAACACGTAGACGCACAAGAGAGCGGGATGCTGACTGTTCTGCAGCGATGAGGGAGTGAGTCCTGCGCTACGTCGCCACCTCTGTGTTCGAATGCCGGACGAGCGCAAGATCGTCTTACTCGTATCCCCCCACGGACTGATGGAGGGCAGAGCACGCTGTGCCGGTAACGCTCGGGACTGGTGACCCCACCTACGCCCAGCTCAGGAGAATGAGTCGCAGGGAAAACGACAGGAACAGTGAACGAAGACTTCTTGATCAGGGAATCGTCGGCTAGAGCCGCGCGGGCCGAGCTGCCTCTTCATGACGTCAAGGCGGGCGCTCGGCTGTCGAACTGCCCTCAAGTCTCAAGTGAGCCATGACCTCCCCACTATGGCGCCACAGCCGACGGCCGTGCTGTTCCCGGCCCTGAGCGCACCCCGTGGGACGCCCCGTGCCGAGCAAGTAGAGCACGTTAGTATCTCTAGTCATGACAGACGAGGTAGCGAAACTCGCTTACCCCGGCTCCTACGACGCTGCGGGCGAAGCTTCACTCCGAGGACAGAAGCGCTACATGGGGCTTGTCGGAGTTCGCTCGGTCGCGCTGGTCATCGCAGCTCTTGGCGGTGCCGTCAGCTGGTCGCTCGGCGGTATTGATGTCTTTGCCTGGGCAGCTCTCATTGCGTTCCTCTTGGCGCTAGCCGTCGAGGTCCTAACTTACGCTCTCGCTCCGGAACAGGTTTGGTATGAGGGTCGCGCCGCGGCTGAGTCTGTCAAGACTCTGACGTGGCGGTACTGCGTAGGCGGAGACCCTTTCCCAAGTCATCTCTCCGAGCAGGATGCTTCCGCCCTCTTCCTTGCACAGTTGTCTGAGCTTACTACCGACTTGAATTATATCCCGCCGCCCATCGTCGACCCGACTCGCGAAGTTACCGATTCAATGAAGCGTGCACGCGCCTCTTCATTTGATACCCGAAAGTCCCTTTACCTTGCTGGGCGAATCCTCGATCAGGTCTCTTGGTATAGCAAGAACGCCCAGGCGAATGATCGATGGAGGCAGGTATTCCTGCTTCTCACCATCTTGATAGAGTTCGCGGGAGTCCTAGCTGCGACTTTCAGGACTGCAGGGGCTATCAACTTCGATATGTTAGGGATACTTGCCGCCATGGCGGCCGGCCTCGCCACCTGGGCGCAGACTAGGCAATACGGGCTGCTCGCTCGATCCTATTCGATCGCCGCTCATGAATTGAATGTTATCCGCTCTGAAGTCGAAAGCAAGAACGGCAAGTCGTGGGCACGGTTTGTGGACGAAGCGGAGGAGGCGGTGTCTCGTGAGCACACGTTGTGGAGGGCGTCCCGTGGAGTGCTCACTCGCCCGGGGAGGTCGCCCTGGGTGAAATAGGCCAGGACGTCGTCGCGCATCGGTGCAGCATCCACCCAAGCGTGGCGAGTTCCTTCGAGTCCTGCGGGCGGCCCAGCCCCGGAGTCGGTCGATCCCGCGCAGTTAGTGACGCCCGGCCGCGTTCATTAGGTTCGTCGGCGTAGGCCGCGATAATCCGTTGATAGGCTCACCACAGTCACCTCGACTGCGATGTACTCAGTGGCGACCACCGCCTCAAGGTCGGGAAACTCCCCAACTCGCGCCGGACACCCGAAGCGCCTCCTTCATGGTGGAACTTCGCAATGGCAATGGGTGACCATAGCTGTGCGGCGCTTGATGCTTGAACCCGTGGCGAGGACCTGCCCTATTCGGTTGCCGCTACGGACGGCTGGGAGTTCTGGTCTGCGCGCGACGCGGTCGTCGGCGACACGGTCAAACTCAAGGAGATACGTCGGCCGGGCGGCGCTCGGCGACTAGGTAAGGTCGGGACGACGAGCACCACAACGCGCTGGTGATGGAGTTTTCAGGGATCGTTCGTCCACGTAGGCAGCTGGCGCTGCGGACAATAGTGGCAGCATCCGGGTCGTCGGCCACGGGCAGTGTGAACACGTCACTGCTCAAACGGAACAAGCGGTCGGCTCGGTGTAGGACGTTGGAAGAGGGAGCCTGACGGGCGCCATGGTGCGTCGACAGTGCGGACGTGGGACCAGCCGTGTGCCTTGTAGTAGCGGTGCAGTCCCGTATTGGAGCGGTAGCAGTCGAGGCGCACGTAGTCGTAGCCGAGTGCGCCAGCAAACTGCTCGATCCACCGTGTGAGTTCCTCGCCAATGCCTTCGCCGGCGTGGTCGCGGGACACGATCATGCGGTGGATGTAGAGGGCGCTACCCGGGACGTCCTCGGGGCACCAGAAGTCGGGGTCAGCGAAGGTGTCAACAGTGACGGTAGCGATGACCCGACCGGTGTCGTCCTCACCGACGAAGACGTTGCCGTGCTCAATGTCGCCCCGGACCTGCTCGACGCGCGGCTCCCACTGCCACTGATCCACACCCTTGCTAGCGAGCCACGCAGTCGCTTCACGGAAGAGGTCGAGGACGGCGTCGAGGTCGTCGGGGCCGGCGCTGCAGACGATCACTGCTCGCTGTCCTTTTCTGCCTTGGCGGGGCGGGTGCGCTCGAAGGCAATGAGATGGCGATCGCCTGGGAGCACGTTGCGCACGACCCGGACGGGTCGACCGTCGTCGGTGTAGCCGGTGACCCGGTGCAGGGCCACCGGCACGCCCAGCCCGATCTCGAGGCGGCTGGCTTCGTCCGGGGTGGGCATGCGGACTTCGATCTCGTCCACAGCGTGGGTCTGCTCGGCGCCGAGTTCGGCGAGCACGACGTTGGCGCCGCGGCCGATGTCGGCGGGGTGCATGATCTCGCTGCCCTGCACCAGCTCGAGCGGGAAGTACGAGTCGTTGGTGTTGAACGGGGTGCCGTCGAGGTAGCGCACCCGCTTCCGAATGACCACGGTGTCGGTCTCCGTGAGTCCGAGGCGGGCGGCGACGTCGGCCGGTGGGGTGGCCAGCTCGACGGCGATGGTCTGTGAGGGCTTGCGACCCAGCTCGACCTGCTCGTCCATGAACTGGTCCAGCTCGCGGTGCAGGGGCCGTTCGCGCCACTCCTTCTGCGGGCGGTAGGTCAGGCGCTCGATCTGTCGCACGAAGTGCCCGCGCGGGCGCTCGGAGACCACCAGGCCCTCGTTGACCAGCACCTGCATGGCCTGGCGCACGGTGGCGCGGGTGACGCCGTAGTCCGTCGTCAGGGACTGCTCGGTGGGCAGCTTGGCGCCGGCGCCCAGCTCGCCGCTTTGGATGCGGGCGCGCAGGTCGTCGGCGATCCGCTGGTAGATCGGGCCGGCGCCTCTGCTGGTCATGCCAACAGCTTGGCCCTGTTATCGAACATTGTCTAGGCAATCTGCTCCGTCTACTTGACGTGAAGCGGAGTGGCGCACCAGGCTCCCTAACGTCTACATTGTCTAGTCAATGAGGCCGACATGGAGCCCTGGACCGACCGAGCGGCGTGCCGAGACGCCGACCCGGACCTGTTCTTCCCGGTCACCGAGGACCGGACCCGCCGCGCCATCGCCGCCCAGGTGGCCCGCGCCAAGACCGTCTGCGCCCGGTGCCCGGTCTGGAGCACCTGCCTGTCCTACGCGGTCGAGACCCGCCAGGACCACGGCATCTGGGGCGGCCTGACCGCCACCGAACGCCGCCGCCTCGCCCGCGGCGGCACCGAGACCCGCACCCGCCAACAGCCGCCCGACGCGGCCTGACCACCCGAAGGAGCACCACCGATGTACGAACTGAACGCCCCCATCCACGCCACCCGGATGAAGGCCGTCGCCACCGGCTACTGCCAGCAGCTCGAGCGCTGGGAGGACGGCCCCACCGGCCGGCGCAACACCGGCCTCCCGCTGCTCGACGACGCCACCAACGCGCCGATCACCATCCACGACGTCATGCTCCCGACCGGCCGCGACGGCCGCCTCGAGCTCCACGGCGTCCGCGTCATCGGCCACGAGGTCCCCGACCTCGAGCCCTACACCGAAGTCGAACTCGAAGACCTCAACGCCCGGGTCCGCCCGGCGCGCAACGGCGCCAAGGGCATCGAGGTGTCGTTCTCCGCCACCGCCATCCGCCCCGCCGTCACTGGCGGTGTCCGCCCGGCCCGCAAGACCGGCGGCGACGAGACGGCGGCCGCGTGATGGCCGCCCCCGCCCGACCTGCTCGCTCGCGGGTGCAGGTCCGGACCGCGGCGCTGCTCGACGAGCTCGTCCTGACCTGCCGCGGCGCGGCCTGCGTCGAGCAGTGGACCCCCGCCCCGATCGGCGACGACTCCGGCGACGGGGTCGTGCAGCTCTCCCAGGAGCGCTGCCCCGCCTGCGGCTCCTCGGTCTGGGAGGTCACCCAGGTCCAGGTCGCCGCGTCCCCCTCCCGCGCCCGCCGCCGACGGGCCCGCACCCACCGGAGCAGCCGGTCATGACCCCCAGGACGTTGGACCGCACCCGCCCACCCGCCGCCGGGCACCGCCGCCCGCCCGGATTCGTCGCACGCTGGCGCGCCCGCCGCGCCGAACGCGACGCGTGGGCCGCGCACCATCTGTTCGCCCAGGGCATCACCGCCGAGTTCCGCGAAGCCTGCACCGCGCTGCGCCTGTGCCAGTACGTCTCCGTCGCCGCCGGGCTCACCGTGCGCACCCCACGCGTGAGCGCGGTCCACGGCGGCCCGCCCATCACGCTCACCGTCGAGCTGATGGCCGGCCAGGAGCCCGGCGACTTCACCAGCCGCCAGAACGGCCCTCGGCTCGCGCACTCCCTCGGCGGGCACGGCCTGCGGGTCGAACCTCTCGCCGGGCGGTGGGTCCGACTGATCGTGCTCAACCACGACCCGCTGCGCGAGGGCTTCGGCCTCCCCTCGCTTGCCGTCGCGTCCGGATCGGAGCCGGTGATCCTCGGGCGCACCGAGGACGGCATCACTCTCGGGCACGCCTTCACCGACGCCGGGCACCTTGGAGCGCAGGGTCAGAACGGATCGGGCAAGTCGGCGCTGTTCTACGGCCTGCTCTCCCAGGTCGCCGCCGCCCCGGACGTGCTCGTGGCCGGCTCGGACATCACCGGCCTGCTGCTCGGCCGAGCCTGGGACGGCACGATCCACCGCGCCCACCAGGTCACCGGCACCGGTGACATCGCCGCGCATGCGCTGCTACTCGAGGACCTGGTGGCCGAGATGGACCGCCGGCTCGCCACCATCCCGCCGCGCCGCGACAAGATCGAGCCGTCGGCGCAGACGCCCACGGTGCTGGTGGTGCTCGAGGAGTTCCCCGGGCTGCTGCGCGCGGCGGACGCGCGGCCGAAGCCCAAGCGCGGCGAGGGCGTCCCGGCCGGCGACCGCATCCGCTCCGCGGTGCTGCGCCTGCTCTCCGAAGGGCGGAAGGCCGCCTTCCGGGTCCTGATGCTGGCCCAGCGGTTCGAGGCCACCGCCGTCGGCGGCGGCTACGCCCGCGACCAGTTCGCCCTGAGGCTGAGCTTCAGGGTTCCGGCCGACTCGCTCGAGATGCTCCACGGCACCGACGCCCGCCCCCTGGGCGCTGATCACGCCAACGCCGCGCCTGGCATCGCCTACCTGTCAGGACTTGGCAGGGACTGCGAACGCATCCGCGTCCCGTACCTCGGTGACTACGGCGAGTACGTCGACCGCGTCCAACGCTTCGGACGGCGGGCCGCCGCATGAACCTCATCGCCATCGTGATCATCGCCGGCCTCGTCACCGCCCTACTGGTCAAGAGCCACAAGGCCGCGCCCGCGCTGGTGTCCGGCGTCGTGACCCTCGTGCTGCTCTTCGCGGCCTTCCCGACCCTCGGCCCGGCCGTGTCGAGCAGCGCCGGCGAGTTCGCCCACCAGCTCGGCGCCGCCACTGACCGCGCCGCCGACATCCCACAGAACGGAGAGCGGCCGTGACTGACCTCGCCCGCCACCTCGACGGCGCGTCGACCAGCGTGGCGCTGGCCAACCACGCCACCCACGGGGCGCCGCTCGCCGTCACCGACGCCTACGACGTCGTCGGCGCCCTCGACGAGCTGCTGCGCCGGCTCCCGCAGCTCGTCGGGTTCCTGGTCCGCAGCACCAAGCGCGCCGACCCCACCGACTACTTCGACGACCTCGGCCGCCACCCCGCCGGCGCCATCGCCGACGCCGGCCACGCCCTGGCGCTCGTCGTCGCCGATCTCGACGCCGCCGGCGCCCACGCCACCACTGCCCACAACCACCTCGGCCACCTCGGCCGGCTGACGACGGAGGACTGATCCATGGAACGGGTGTTCCTCACCCCCGAGGAGGTCGCCGAGGCCCTGCACGTCGGTCGGGCCAAGGTCTACGACCTCATCCGCGACGGCGAGCTCATCTCGGTCAAGATCGGTCGGCTGCGCCGCGTCCACGCCGAGGCCGTGCGGGAGTACGCCCGCCGGCTGATCGAGGAGGCCGCAGCGTGACCCGCAACAGCAACGGCGACGGGAGCGCCTGGCAGCGCAAGGACGGCCGCTGGTCGGGCGCCGCCTACGTCCGCACCCACACCGGCAAGATCGAGCGCCGCTACGTCTACGGCAAGGACGAGAAGGACGTCGTGCGGAAGATCGGCAAGCTGCAGGAGGCCAATGACCAGGGCGTTCCCGCCGGCCCGACCCGGCTGACCGTCGCGACGTTCCTCGGCGAGTGGCTCGAGCACGCCCGGCACCACATCCGGCCGCACACGTGGGCGAGCTACGAAGCCAACGTCCGGCTCCACCTCGTGCCGCTGATCGGCTCGAAGCAGCTCACGGCGTTGTCGGTGCGCGATGTCCGGCTGATGGTCGAGAAGCTCCGGAGGGCCGGCGTCACCCCGCGCACCGTGCAGTGGATTCACTCGACGCTGCGCGCGGCACTCCAGCACGCGTTCCGCGAGGAGCTGGTGACCCGCAACGTCGCTCGCGGCGTGAAGATCGCGACACCGGGCACGGGAACGACACCGCCGCCGTTCAGCCCGGACGAGGCGCGCCGCTTCCTGTCCGCGGTCGCCGATCACCGGCTCTACTCCCTGTGGGTCGTGCTGATCGTGCTGGGGCTGCGCCGGTCGGAGGCGATCGGGCTGCACTGGTCGGACATCGACCTCGACGCGGGCACCCTCAAGATCACGCGTGGACTGCAGCGCGTGGAGGGCGAGTTGCGGGAGCTACCGACCAAGACACGTCGCTCGACGCGCACCGTGCCGCTGCCGCCGATCTGCGTCCACGTGCTGCGCACCCACGGCGACCGGCAGGCCAAGGAGCGGGCGAACGCGGGCCGGCTGCGCTGGCAGGACACGGAGTACGTGTTCACGACCGGGGTCGGGACGCCGCTGGAGCCGTCGTACGTCTCCCGGCTGTTCGTGGAGCTGTGCGCCAAGCACGGCTTCCGTCGGGTCCGTCTCCACGACATGCGCCACACCTGCGTGACGCTGCTGCTCTCGCTCGGGGTGAATCCCCGGATCGTCATGGAGATCGTCGGCCACTCGGCCATCGAGATGACCATGAACGTCTACGGCCACGTCAGCCTCGACAGCCAGCGCGAGGCCCTCGGCCTGCTCGACGACCAGCTCGGCAAGCCCACCGACGACCAGCCCGAGGAGTGACCCGTTGCTGTCATCAACCGCTGTCACCGGATCATGGAGCGACCGTGAAGATCGTCCGCACCGTCTCTCACCTGCGGAAGCGGGGGGATTCGAACCCCCGGCACCTTTCGGTGCGTCCGCTTTCAAGGCGGATGCAATCGGCCGCTCTGCCACGCTTCCGCGGGCCAGGGTAGGGCCGGTCAGGAGTCGGCGCGCAGCTTGGTCGCCACGCGCTCGAACACGTCGCCGATGACCTTGCGCTCGTGGTCGTCGAGGAGGTCGACGAAGTGGGCGCGGACGCCCTCGAGGTGGTCGGGCGCCGCGCGCTGGAGCACGTCGAAGCCGTGGGCGGTGAGCACGGCGAACACGCCGCGACCGTCGGAGGGGCAGAGTTCGCGGCGCACGAGGTCGTCGTTCTCGAGGCGCGACACCTGGTGCGACAGGCGCGACTTCGAGGCCACGACCTCCTCGGCGAGCAGGCTCATCCGCATCCGGTGGTCCGGCTGCTCGGAGAGCCGCACGAGGATCTCGTAGTCGGCCAGCGAGAGGCCGTGCCGGTCGGACAGCTCCCGGTTGAGGCGCCCGGCCAGCAGCGCCTGGCCCGCGATGTAGTTGCGCCACGCGTGCCACTCGCCGGAGTCGAGCCAGCGCGGCTCCTGCTCCCCCATCCCCCCACCGTACTGCCATCCCGTACCGGGGGTACGGGACGCGGCGGCGCGCCGTGTTCGCCGATAGCGTCACGGCCCGTGTACGCCATTCACATCCGCGAGTCCGGCGGCCCCGAGGTCCTGCAGTGGGTCGAGCACCCCGATCCCGAGCCGGGGCCCGGCGAGGTCGTCGTCGACGTCGTCGCGACGGCGGTGAACCGCGCCGACGTGATGCAGCGCCAGGGCAACTACCCGCCGCCCCCCGGCGCCCCGGAGATCCCCGGCCTCGAGTGCTCGGGGCGGATCGCGGCGCTCGGGTCCGGTGTCAGCGGCTGGAGCGTCGGCGACACGGTGTGCGCGCTGCTGGCCGGCGGCGGCTACGCGGAGAAGGTCGCCGTGCCCGCGGCCCAGCTCCTGCCGATCCCGCCGGGCCTGTCGATGACCGACGCGGGCGGGTTCCCCGAGGTCGCCTGCACGGTCTGGTCGAACCTCGCCATGACGGGGCACCTGGGCTCCGGCGAGACGCTGCTCGTGCACGGCGGCTCGGGCGGGATCGGGACCCACGCGATCCAGGTCGGTAAGGCGCTGGGCGCCCGCGTCCTCGCCACCGCCGGGTCGCCGGAGCGCCTCCAGACCTGCCTCGACCTGGGCGCGGACGTTGCGATCGACTACCACGACGACCTGCCCACCGAGGTCAGGAGCGCCACCGACGACCGCGGCGTCGACGTCATCCTCGACAACATGGGCGCCTCGATGCTCAAGGCGAACATCGCCAGCCTCGCCGTCGGCGGGCGCCTGGTGATCATCGGGCTGATGGGCGGTGCCAAGGCCGAGATCAACCTCGCCTCCCTGCTCCCCCGGCGGCTCTCGGTGGGGGCGACGACGCTGCGGGCCCGCGAGGTCGAGGGCCCCGACGGCAAGGGCGCCATCGTCAGCGCGGTCCGCGAGGGCCTCTGGCCGCTGGTCGGCGAGGGCCTCGTGAAGCCGATCGTGCACGACTACCTGCCCGTCGCCGAGGCCTCGCGCGCCCACGAGCTGCTCGACGCCGGCGGCGTCGTCGGCAAGCTCGTGCTCGTCGTGCGGGACGAGGACGGGGTGCTCGGCGGGTCGTAGATCAGGAGCGCGGCATCCACATTCGGAGGCCGACCGAGGTGGACATCGCGCTCCTGATCTCCGGCGCGGTCCGGGCGTCGCGCGCCCCCGGCGTGTCGCGACGGCGAGCGTGTGGCGATCCTGGCGTCAGACGCCAGGAAAGCCGCATTGCTCGAACACACGCCGACCCCGGGCCCCCGGGCCCCCGGGCCCAGCGCTGCACCCGGCGCTCCAGCGGCGGCGGCGCTACAGGCGGGCGAGGGCGCTGACGAGCGTGTCGATCTCGTTGCGTGTCGAGTAGTGCGCCAGGCCCACGCGCACGACGCCGCCGACCTCGGCGCCGCCGAGGACCTCGAGCGCGCCCGAGTCGCCGGTGTCGGTGACCACGCAGACCCCGTGCTCGGCGACGCGTTCGGCGACCTCGCGGGCCGTGCGCCCCGCGACCGTGAACGCGACGACCGGGATCCGCCGGGGCGGTTCGCCGATCACCATCACCCCGGGCAGGAAGCGGAGCTCGGAGACGAGGTAGTCGGTGAGCTCGTCCTGGTGGCTGCGCACCGAGCTCATGGAGGTGAGCACGCGGTCGCGGCGCGGGCCGTCGGCGGTGTCGTCGAGGTCGGCGAGGTAGTCGACCGACGCGACGAGCCCGGCGAGCAGGGCCCACGGCGCGTCCCCGACCTCGAGGCGCTCGGGACCGCGCGCCGAGGGGTCCAGCGAGGCGGCGGGGAGGCGGTCGAGGAGGTCCGGGGTGCGGAAGACGAGCGCGCCGACCGGCGGCCCGCCCCACGCCGACGCCGAGAGCACCAGGACGTCGGCGCCCATCGTGTCGAGGTCGAGCGGCAGGTAGGGCGCGGCGGCGGTGGCGTCGACGACGAGCAGCGGGTCGATCGCGGACGGGCGCGAGGGCAGGGCGTGGACCTTGCGGGCGATGGCCGCGACCTCGGTGCGCACACCGATGGCGGGGCAGGCGGCGGTGACGGCGACGGCGCGCGTGCGGTCACCGAGCAGCTCGTCGAACTGCCAGCTCGGCAGCTCGCAGGTCTCGACGTCGATCTCGGCGGTGCGCAGCCGTCCGCCGGCGCGCTGCGCGGCCCGCTCCCAGGGAGCGACGTTGGCGGCGTCGTCGAGCCGGGAGACGACGACCTCGTCGCCGAGGTCCCAGTCGGCGCCGAGGGCGTCGGCGAGGCGCTCGAGCAGCGCGGCGGGGCCGGGACCGAGGACGACACCCTTGGGGTCGGCGCCCACGAGGTCGGCGACCGCGCGGCGCGCGGCCTCGACGATGGCACCGCCGCGCTGGGAGGCCGGGAAGACCCCGCCGGGCCGGGAGACCGGCGCCCGCAGGGCCGACGACACCGCCGTGGCCACCTGCTCGGGGATCTGCATCCCCGTCGGACCGTCGAGGTGCGCCCACCCGTCACCCAGGGCCGGCACCAGGCCGCGGACCCGAGCGACGTCGAACGTCATGCCTTCGGAGGGTACGGAGCGCCCCACGCAGCAGCGACGCCGGTCAGCCCAGCAGACACCGACGGGCGCCGGGCGGGCCCCACGTGCCGCCGGGTGGAGGATGGACGGCATGAGTGAGGAATCGCCGAACACGTCCTCGTCGCCCGGCCCCGGCGACCAGGTCATGGTGGTCGGGCCCGACGGCCAGCCGGTCGGCACCGTTCGCGTGCCGGGCGGGGAGGACTCCTCCGGCGAGGGCGCCGAGGACCGCGGCGAGGACCTCTCCGGGGCCGTCGAGGAGCCCGCGAAGGTCATGCGGATCGGCATGATGATCAAGCAGCTGCTCGAGGAGGTGCGGGGCACCGATCTCGACGACGCCAGCCGCGGGCGCCTGCGGGAGATCCACGCCTCCTCCCTGCGCGAGCTCGAGACGGCGCTCGCCCCGGAGCTGCGCGACGAGCTGAACCGGCTCATCGAGCCGTTCACCGCCGACGAGCCCCCGTCCACGGGCGAGCTGCGGATCGCGCAGGCGCAGCTCGTCGGCTGGCTGGAGGGCCTCTTCCACGGCATCCAGACCGCGCTCGTCGCCCAGCAGATGGCCGCACGCGTCCAGCTCGAACAGATGCGCCGGGGCCTGCCCTCGGGCTCGTCCGGGCAGTCGAGCGGTGTCGGGGCGACGGGTCAGTACCTCTGAGGACCCCGGCGGGGACCGGCGAGCCGGGGCACGGGGACCCACCCCCCGCGCAGGTACGCTCACCGGTCGTGGCTGTCCCCGCACTCGCGCGCCAGGACGCCGATGATTCGGCGCCCGACGAGTTCGCGCCCTCCCCGCGCAGCTGGGGACGCGCGTTCGGCGACATCCGCGCCGCGCTGGCCCAGCGCGAGCTCTGGGGCCACCTCGGCTGGCAGGACATCAAGCAGCGCTACCGCCGCTCGGTGATCGGCCCGCTGTGGATCACGATCAGCATGGCCGTGACCGCGGCGGCCCTCGGTGGCCTCTACTCGCAGCTGTTCGGTCAGCCCATCGGCACGTTCATGCCGTACGTGACCGTCGGCTTCATGATCTGGTACTTCATCAGCGCCTGCGTGCTGGAGGGCACCGAGACCTTCATCGCCAACGAGGGCCTCATCCGGTTCCTGCCGGCCCCGCTGATGATCTACGTCTTCCGCACGGTCTGGCGCCAGGTCCTCTTCTTCGCGCACAACGTCGTGGTCTACGTCGTCGTTCTGGCGATCTTCTTCCAGCAGCTCGAGGGCCCCTACACGATGGTCAACAAGGCCACGAACCCGGACGCGATCGTGCACCCCGGCCTGAGCTGGTGGGCGCTGCTGGCGATCCCGGCGTTCGTGCTGATCGTGGTCAACGGCCTCTGGGTGACGCTGCTGTTCGGGATCATCTCGGCGCGGTTCCGCGACATCCCGCCGGTGGTCGGCAGCTTCATGCAGCTGTTCTTCACGATGACGCCGATCATCTGGACCACCGACCTGCTCACCGGCGGCGCGCCCGGCAGCCCGAAGGCGATCATCTCGTTCCTCGCGAAGCTGAACCCCTTCTACCACTTCATCGAGATCTTCCGGGCGCCGCTCGTGGGCCAGGTCCAGAGCTGGACGCACTGGGCGGTCTGCGGTGCCATCACCGTCATCGGCTGGTCGCTCGCGCTCCTGGCGCTGCGCAACTACCGCTCCCGCGTCGCCTACTGGGTGTGAACGACATGGTCAGCATCGACGTCCGCGGGGCCTGCGTCGAGTTCCCGATCTTCGACGCCAAGAACAGGTCGCTCAAGAAGTCGGTCCTCGGACGGGCCGGCGGGCGGATCAGCGAGCAGAAGGTCCCCGTCGTCGAGGCGCTGCGCGACGTCGACCTCTCGCTGCACCAGGGCGACCGGGTCGGGCTCGTCGGGCACAACGGCGCGGGCAAGTCGACGCTGCTGCGCCTGCTCGCCGGCATCTACGAGCCGACGCGCGGCCGGGCGAGCATCCGGGGCCGGGTGGCCCCCGTCTTCGACCTCGCCGTCGGCATGGACCCCGAGATCTCGGGCTACGAGAACATCCTCATCCGCGGCCTGTTCCTCGGCATGAGCCGCCGCGAGATGGAGCGCCGGGTCGACGAGATCGCCGACTTCACCGAGCTCGGCGACTACCTCAACATGCCGCTGCGCACCTACTCCACCGGCATGCGCGTGCGCCTCGCGCTGGGCGTCGTCACCTCGATCGACCCCGAGATCCTCATCCTCGACGAAGGGATCGGGGCCGTCGACGCCGCCTTCCTCGAGAAGGCCCGCGACCGCCTGCGCGACCTCGTCGGCCGCTCCGGGATGCTCGTGTTCGCCTCGCACTCCGACGAGTTCCTCGTCGAGCTGTGCGACACCGCGATCTGGATGGACGGCGGCATCATCCGCGAGCAGGGCCCGCTGCGCGACGTCGTGAGCCACTACAAGGGCCGCGACGTGTTCGAGAACCTCAGCCAGGAGACGCTCGAGCGCCTCGAGCGGGCGAACGCGGGATGACCGACACCGGCCCCGACACCGAGTCCGTCACCGCCGTCGTCGTCACCCGGCAGCGGGCCGACCTGCTGGTCGACGGGCTCGCGGTGATCGCCAAGCAGACCCGCAGGCCGGACCACCTCGTCGTCGTCGACAACGGCCCCGACGACGCGACGCGGGAGGTCGTCGAGAACTGCGGGCTGCCCGTGACCTACCTGCCGTCGCACCACAACCTCGGCGGCGCCGGGGGCTACGCGCTGGGCATGCTCACCGCCCTCTCCCGCGGGACCGACTGGCTCTGGCTCGCCGACGACGACGGGCGGCCGGTCGACGAGCACGTCCTCGCGACCCTGCTCGACGTCGCCCGCCGGCGCGGCCTCGCCGAGGTCTCCCCCGTCATCGCCGACATCGACGATCCGGACCGGCTGGCGTTCCCGCTGCGCCAGGGCCTGCACTGGATGCGGCGGCGCAGCGAGCTGGACGCCTACGGGGACGGTGACGACGGGGACCTGATGCCCGGGATCGCGCACCTGTTCAACGGGGCGCTCTTCCGCGCGTCGACCCTCGACGTCATCGGTGTCCCCGACCTGCGGCTCTTCGTCCGCGGCGACGAGGTCGAGCTGCACCGCAGGCTCGCCCGCTCCGGGCTGCCCTACGGCATCTGCCTGACCACCGCGTACCTGCACCCCGACGGGTCCGCCGAGTTCAAGCCGATGCTCGGCGGCCGACTCCACGCCCAGGACCCGGGCGACGCCACCAAGCGCTACTACACCTACCGCAACCGGGGCTACCTGCTCGCCCAGCCGGGGCTGCGCAAGTTCGGCGCCATCGAGCACCTGCGCTTCGCCTGGTACTTCCTCGTCTCGCGCCGCGACCCCGCGGGTCTGCGCGAGTGGCTGTCCCTGGTCCGCCTCGGCCGCCGCGAGCGTTTCCTGCGCCGCTGAGGCCCTCCCGTCATGACGAGATCCCCGAGCCACCTCACGGCGCCCTCCGGCGCCCGGACTAGCCTCGCCGCGTGCTGACGTCGGAACAGACGGTGGGCCCGGCGGACCCGGGTCACGACGTCTCCGAGACCCCCGACGGGGGTCGACCGACGCGCGCACCGCGATGGTTGCGCCTGCTCGCGGTGGGTCTCGGGCTGCTCGGCACGGCGCTGGCGCTGCTGTTCCCGTTCCTGCCGGTCGTCCAGGACACCGCGACGATCAGGTGGCCGAGCGCGACCACCGGCACCCGTCCGGTGGACGCCCCACTGGTGGCCTACCGGCCCGAGACGATGTCGGTGACGGTGCCGTGCCGCGCGATCCAGGATCTCGACGCGCGCACCGGACCGGCTGCGACGGTCTTCTCCAGCTACCCGCCGCTGTCGCCCGACGGCCCGCAGGTCGGGATGCGCCTGACGGTGCAGAACGGCCAGCTGGTGCTCAACGACCGCGGCCAGCAGTTCGCCAACGCGACCGTGCCGCCGGGCGACTGCACGGTGCGGATCGTCTCCGACGCCGGCTCGACGCTCATCGACCTCGGGATCGGCCAGGAGATCCGAGTCCCGTTCGACGCCCGCCCGCAGGTCGTGGGCATCTACTCCGACCTCGACCAGGGGCGCGACGACGTCAGTGGCGTCTCCGTGTCCATCACCCCGGACACGCGGTTCCAGACGACGCCGACCACGTTGAAGGTCCTCGCCGGGATCCTCGCGGTGCTCGCGGTGATCGGCGGGGTGTGGGCCCTGCACGCCCTCGACGTGCGCGCCGGACGCCGCGCGCCACGGCTGGCGCCGAAGGGCTGGTGGTGGCCGACGGGCCGGGACGCCGTCGTCACGGCGGTGCTCGCCGTGTGGGCGGTGATCGGCAGCCAGACCTCCGACGACGGCTACATCCTCGGCATCGCGCGGGCCCGCGAGTCGCTGGGCTACATCGGCAACTACTACCGGTGGTTCAGCGTCCCCGAGGCGCCGTTCGGCTGGTTCTACGAGCTCTACGCCCAATGGATCCGCATCGACGACTCGGTGCTCTGGCTGCGCGTGCCCTCGGTCGCCATGGGTGTCGTGTCGTGGCTGCTCATCAGCCGCGAGCTGCTGCCGCGCCTCGGCCAGCAGGTCCGGCGGTCGAAGGCGGCCGCGTGGGCCGCGGCCATGGTGTTCCTCGCGTTCTGGCTGCCCTACAACAACGGCCTGCGCCCCGAGCCCGTCGTCGTGATCTCGGCGCTCCTGGCGTTCTGCGCCGTGGAGCGCGGGGTCGCCACGCGGCGGCTGGCCCCGGTGGCGCTCGGCCTGCTCACCGCGGCGTTCGCGGTCGCGGCCACCCCGACCGGCTTCATCGCCGTCGCGCCGTTCCTCGCCGCCGCCCGACCGCTGTGGCGCCTGGTGGTCGAGCGGGTCCGCTTCAGCGGGTGGCTCGCCGTGCTCGCACCCGTCACCGCGGCCGGCCTGCTCGTGCTCGTCGCGATCTACGCCGACCAGACATGGGCCGCCATCTGGGAGGCGACCCGCCTGCGCACGCTGCTCGGCCCGAACTGGAGCTGGTTCCAGGAGGTCGTGCGCTACCAGTCGCTGTTCGGCACCGCGGCCGACGGCTCGCTGGAACGCCGGTTCCCGGTCCTGCTGCTGATGCTGGGCATCGCGGTGTGCATCGTCGTGCTCCTGCGCCGCGACAAGATCGCCGGCGCCGCCCTCGGACCGGCGCAGCGGCTCATCGGGTCCTCGGTCCTCGCGTTCGTGGTGCTCGCGCTGACCCCGACCAAGTGGACCCACCACTTCGGTGCCTTCGCCGCGCTCGGCGCCGGGATGGCCGCACTGACGGCCCTCGCGACGTCCTCGGACGTCCTGCGCTCGCGCCGCAACCGGCTGCTCTTCCTCGCCGCGCTGTTCGGCGTCCTCGCGCTGGCGTTCACGGGCCCGAACACCTGGTGGTACACGAACAACTGGGGCGTGCCGTTCAACAGCAGCCCGCCGTTCTGGGACGGCTGGCCGTTCGTCGGGCTGCTCTCCGAACCGCTGCCGGTGTACTCGCTGAGCCTCGGCGTCTCGGTGATCCTGCTGATCCTCGCCGGGATCGAGCACGTCCGCGGCGTGCCCCGCGGCCCGCAGCCCGAGAAGCCGGCGAAGCCCTCGGCCGCCTCGGCTGCGGTCGGGGCCGTGCTCGCCCCGCCGAAGGAGGCGATCGGCAAGCTCCGGCGCACCCGCGGCGGGTCGAGCGTGGAACGCCGCGCCCGGGCGCTGCGGGTCGGCTCGGCCCCGATCGCGCTGGTGTGCGCCGCGCTCCTGGTCTTCGAGATGGTCTCGATGACCGACGGCATCGAGGCCCAGGCCGGCAGCTTCTCCCTCGGCGGCGACGTCCTCGAGCACCCCTTCGGCGGCTCCTGCGGCCTGGCCGACGCGGTCCGGGTGGAGGGCTCCACCCAGGCCGGCGTCCTGCCGGTCGCCCCCGCCGCGAGCGGGCAGGCCCCCTCGGCACCCGGCGTGCTGCCCACCGTCGCCTCGGCCACACCGACGACCACCCCGGCGACGGGCACCGGCGCCGCCGGCGGGTCGGGCACCACCGGCTCCGACGGTGGCGGGACGACGACCACCACCCCGCCGACCACCACCTCCGGCGCACCCGGGGCGACGACGTCACCGAGCCCCGCCCCGCTGCCCCCGAACACGATCCCGGCCTCGGCGCCGGACGCCCAGCTCGTCGACCTGACGCCGGGCAACACCGGCTTCTCCCTGGCCGGCGCCAGCCCGCCGGTCGGCGGCGGCACCGGGGTGTCGGGCTTCGAGTACTCACTGCGCAACGGCCTCGCCGACCAGGCGCTCGGGTCCTACGACCCCTCCGGCACCAACACCGGCGTCCTGCGCACCGACTGGTACTCGCTCAACGACGACCTGCGCCGCGGCACCACGCCGCTCGTGCTCTCCGTCGCCGGGCGCCTCAACGGCGGCAACTTCCTGCAGATCCAGTACGCCGACCGCCTCCCCGACGGCCGCCTGCGGGTCCTCGGCCAGCAGCCCGTCGACGACGGCCGCGCCGGCGAGCCGGGCTGGCGCGAGATCCGGCTCAACCTCGCCGGGGGCGTCGGAGCCCAGGCCGACGAGGTGCGGCTCATCGCGCAGGACCGGGCGCCCGTCCCCGACGGCTGGCTCGCGGTCGCTCCCATGCGCGGGCCCCAGCTCGTGCCGCTGACGCAGATCCTCGGACCGGAGAACCCGGGCTACCTCGAGTGGCCCGTGCAGTTCGCGAGCCCGTGCCTGCGCCCCTTCGACGCCCGCGACGGCATCGCCGAGGTCGCTCGCTACCGCCTCATCGCCGACGCGAGCCAGCTGCGTCCCGGCGGCGTGAACTGGTCGTCGGCCAACGCGGGCGGGCCGCTCGGGTGGATCGAGACCCTGGAACGGCGCACCGAACTGCCCACCTACCTCGCGGGCCAGCCCTGGCGGGACTGGGGCATCGTCGAGCGCCTCGACCCCTACACCCCCGACGCCGCCGCCCCGACCGTGCAGCACGGGCAGCGGACGGTGTGGGGGAACTACACGCCGGGCCCCATCGGCGACCCGCCCCCGGGCACGCCGTCGCCCTCGCGGTAGCTGAGGTTCGGGGGTTTGTTGCAGCGAACGCGCTATCGGTGTGCTCAGCTGGATGTTCGCTGCTTCTAGGCGCGCGAAGTCCCCGTTGATCAAGGGGCGCGGAGCGGGGGCGGGGCGGGGCGCGCACCGGGTCGGTGGCGGCTGCGCGAGTCGGCGCGGGTCGGCGCAACGTTGATCAGGAGCACCTCATCGCCCGTGCGGGGCGGCGCGAGTCGGCGCGCCGTTGATCAGGAGCACCTCATCACCCACGGCGGGCGGCGCGAGGTGCACAGCGCTCTCGTGATCTCCGCAGACCCGGGCGCGGCAGGAGCCGCGAGTGGAGCGAAGGCGTCCTTCGCTGCGTCCGACGCAGCGAGGGCGTCCCTCGCTCCCCTCGCCCGAGCGCCCCTCGCCCGAGCGCCCGCTCGCCCGAGCGCCCGAGCGCCGGGCCGCGCCCGGCGAGCGGGGAGCTCAGTCGCGGAAGATCACGGTGCGCATGACGACGAAGTTGATCGTCGTGGCGCAGGCCTGCGCGATGAACCAGGACAGGAAGCCCGCGAGGACACCCGGGTTGATCGTCGGCGCGTCCATGACGTGCAGCACCAGGGCCGCGACACCGACGTTGACCGCGAACGTCGAGCCGTAGAGCACGACGAAGCCCAGGAACTTCCCGGCGCCGCCCGTCGAGGACGCGAAGGTGAAGCGGCGGTTGAGCAGGTAGGCCGTCGTGGTGCCGAGGATGAACGCGATCCCCTTGGCCGCCGGCGCCCAGAGGCTCAGGGCCAGCAGGCCCGAGTACACACCGAGGTCGACACAGGCGGCGACCGCCCCGATCGCCACGAAACGCACGATCTGGGCCTTGAGGCCCAGCGGCGCGGGGCGCTCGTCGGTGTCGGACCCGGTGACGGTCATGGGACGAGGGTACGAGTCCGCGGAGGTCGACCTCGTCGGGGTGCGCCACGGGCGCGTCGATATCGTCGACACCCATGGCCGTGGTGGCAGCGCAGGAGGGCCGGGCCGACCCGGCTCCCGACGCGGAGCCCCGCGACGAGACGGTCGGCCCGCAGCGGGGTGGTTCGCGCGCCGCCGGGTGGTGGCTCGCGGCGCTCGGCGCGGTCACGGTGCTGCTGGGCCTCGCGATCCCGCTGGCGCCGGTGACCGCCGACGACCCCGTCGTCACCTGGCCGAAGGCCGGTGCACCGGCCGCGTCGACGTCGTTGCCGCTGACGCCCTACCGCCCCCTGTCGCTGCAGGCCGACGTCCCGTGCGCCGCGCTGCGCGGGGGTGGGGACGCGCTGCGCACCGAGCCCGAGTCCGCCGGGGCGCCGGGCCGCGGGCTCACGGCGACCACCAGCGGCGGCCGCGTCGTCGTCACCAGCTCGGGCGCCACCGTGCTGGACGAGCTGCTCCCGCTGGGCGACTGCACCTACCGGATCACCGCCGACCAGGCGGGCACGCGGGTGTCCCGGGACGGGCAGGTCCTCACCGACCAGCCGGGGGCGCTGGTCCCGCAGGTCGCCGAGCTCGCGACGGATGCGCCCGGCACGCCGGGCCTGTCGGCGACCGTGCACACCGACGACCGGTACTCCTCGGTGCCGAGCGGGCTGAAGACCACGCTGCTCGTGCTCCACGCCCTCGCGCTCGTCGCCACGATCTGGATGGCCACCCGGCGATGGCGCGGCCGGGGCCCCGGCCTGCAGCGGCCGCGCTTCCACCCGGCCGACGTGGTCGTCCTGCTCGTCTCGGCGGCGTGGGTCGTGCTCGGACCGCTGCAGAACGACGACTCGTGGTACCTGCTGATGGCCCGCAACGCGACGCCGACCGGCTACATCGGCAACCAGATCTACATGTTCAACACGACGGAGAACCCGTTCGTGCTGTCGCAGTACCTCATGGCGCTCTGGGGCCATCTCGGCGAGGCGATCGGCCTACCGGGCTGGGGCCTGCTCTGGATGCGCCTGCTCCCCCTGGTGCTCGGGCTGGTCACGTGGTGGCTGCTGCGGATCCTGCTGACGTCGCTGCTGGGACGGGCCGGCCGCCTGCGCGGCGTCGCGTGGGCGCTGCTGGTCGCGCACCTCGTGTGGTGGCTGAACTACGGCATGGCGCTGCGGCCCGAGATCGTCATCGTGCCGCTCTCGGCCGCGGTGCTGGTGCTCGCCGAGCTCGCCCGCCGCCGGGAGGCGATCGGCCCGCTGATCCCGGCGACGGCGCTCGCGGCGCTCGCGGTCACCGTGTCGCCGTCGGGTCTGGTCGCCGCCGCGCCCGTGGTCGTCGCGCTGCCGTGGCTGTGGCGCTGGCTCGCCGCCCGCGGCTGGCGGTCGCGGCTCGGCGCGGCCGGCGCCGTCCTCGCCGCCGGCACCGTCGCGATCCCGATCGGCTTCGGCGACGCCACCCTCGGCGACGTCCTCGAGGCCACCGACGTTCACAGCTGGTACTACCTGACCTTCCCCTGGTACGAGGAGTGGGCCCACTACCGGACGCTCATCGAGACCGGGACCTGGGGACGGCGGCTGCCGGTGCTCCTGACCGTCGTGCTGCTCGTCGTCGTCTCGATCGGCAGCGGGCGCGGCGGTCGCAGCGGCCCGGCCGGCGGGCGGCTGCGCGACGCGACGCTCGCCGCGGCCGTCACCACCGCCGTCGGGCTGGGCCTGCTCGCTCTCGGGCCGACGAAGTGGGTCAACCACTTCGGCGCGATCGCCGCGCCCGCCACCGTGCTGCTGGCCCTCACGCTGCTGCACTCGCCGCTGCCGCGCCGGCCCGGCGCGCTGGTGACCGGCGCGTCGGTCGCGCTCATCACCGGCGCGACCGTGCTCGGCTTCGCGGGGCCCAACACCTGGAAGCCCTACAGCGACCGCGGGCAGCCGTTCGGGGACCACCTCGACACCGACATCTCGATGCTCGACCTCGAGAGCTTCGCGCCGCACTGGCACGACTTCTACCTGCGCGACGTGTGGTGGTGGCTGCTGGTCGCCCTCGGTGCGGCGCTGTGGGTGTGGTGGCGCCGACGTCACCGGCGTCGCACGTTCGGCGTGACCCCGGATCGCGCGGTGCTGATCACCGCCTCGGTGGCGCTGGTCGGGCTCATGGTCGTCGTGATGATCGTGGCCCCGCTGACCCAGGGCCGCGGCTGGACCGTCGCCGGCAGCCAGGTGCAGGCCCTCGCCGGACGGGGCTGCGGGCTCGGCGAGGCCGCGACGGTGATGGGACGGACCGCGCAGGACGTCGGCGCGCCGACCACCCCGGACACCCGCACCGGGGACTTCGCGCTCGCGGCGGACGATCCGTCCCCGGTGCCGGCGCCCGGACCGGGCCCTGTCTGGCACGACGAGGTCGAGCTGCCGCCCGGCGCGGACCCGACGACCGCGCCCGCCGGCGTCACGGGGCTCGGCACGGTGACCACCGGCTGGTACCCCCTGCCGGCGGTCGACCCCACCGCCCCGCAGGCCCCCACCCACGTCGTCGTGCCGATCGCGGGCAACGAGCCCGACCGCCAGCGCGTCGTCGTCCAGTTCGCCTCGGGGGACCCGCGGGCACCGGTCGAGGCCGAGTCGGTGGCCGCGACGCCGGCGGGCGGGTTCACCGCGCGGCAGTGGCAGGAGATCCCCGTCCAGCTGCCGGGGAGCCGCCCGACCGCGGTGCGGCTCGTCGTCGAGGACCGGGTCGCGGGCCCGGACAGCTCCGTCGCCGTCGGGCAGCCCCACCTGGCGCGGATGCAGCCCGTCATGCCCCAGGCGACGGCGGCGGACCGGCCGTCGGAGACCATCGCCGGCGGCGCGTTCGCCGACCAGCTCTCGGCGGTGCTCTGGCCGTGCGTCGACCAGGTCGCCGTCAAGCACGGCATCGCCCCGACCCCGACCCTGCGCTTGATCGCCGCCGAGAACACCCCGGAGTTCATCCTGACGAACCCGACCTACGAGTCGTGGGGCGGCACGATGGTCCAGTCGGAACGGACGTGGGCCCCGGTCCGCCAGTTCTCGGCCGTGCCCGACGGCGGTGTCCCCGCGCTGCCGTGGGGCAACGTCGACCGGATCGTCTACGACCACCCCACCGACGGCTACGACCTGCGCGTCGACCAGGTGACCCGCGGCGGGCTCACCCGCTTCGCGACCCTGGCCTCCGAGGCCTACTCCGGCCGTGAGTACCTCGGCTGAGGCGCGGACGGACGCGCGGGACGACCCTGCCCCGGCTCCCCCGCGCCCGTCCCGCCGCCCCTCGCTGCTGCTGGCGTCGGCCGTCGTCACACTGCTGTGCGCGCTCGCCTTCCCGCTCGCCCCGGTCCACCAGCCGGCGGTGACGTTCAGCTGGCCCCAGGCGCCGGACCAGACCGCCGTCGCGCTGCCGCTGATGCCCTACCAGCCGGTGACCCTCGACGCCGCGGTGAGCTGCGACGCGCTGGCCGCGACCCCACCGGGCGCGGCGACCCTGGCCACCACCCCGCCGGGCACCCCGCCCGCCCCGGTCGGCGGGCTCGCGATCCGGCCGGTCGCGGGCGGGGCGGTCGTGAGCAGCAACGGCGAGACCCTCGCCGCCGTCGGCCTGCCGCGCGGGCCGTGCACCCTCGCGGTCGCGTCGACGCCGTCGAGCACGGTGGTGACGGTGGACGGGCGCGCGGTCGCCTCCCGCGAGGGCGACGTGCGCCCGGCCGTCGCGGCCGTCGTCACCGCGGCGCCGGGCACCGACGGGCTGTCGCTGACACTGCGCACCGACACCCGGTTCCAGACGACGCCGACCGTGCTGAAGATGCTGCTCGGCTTCGGCGTCCTGCTGGGGCTGGCCGGGATGGTCGTGGCGGCCTGGCGCCGGGACGGGCGTCGCTTCGGGGGTTTCCGGCGACTCCGGCCGCGGCCCGTCGACGCCGTCGTCGCGCTCGGTCTCGCGGGCTGGGCGGTGGTTGGCCCGGCGACGGTGGACGACGGCTACATCGCCGGCATCCTGCGCAGCCGCGGCACGAGCGGGTTCACCGGCAACGTCTACCGCTGGCTGAACGCGCCCGAGGCACCGTTCAGCTGGTTCTACGAGGTGACCCGCGCCTGGGCCGCGCTCGCGCCCGGTCCAGCGGCCTCGGTGCTGTGGCTGCGGGTGCCCGCGACCGTCCTCGGCCTGCTGCTGTGGATCCTGCTGCGCCGCCACGCCCTCCCGCGGCTCGGCCCGGCGCTACGGCGACCCGGTGCGCTGTGGGTGGCCGCCGCCGCCTTCTTCGCGTGGTGGGGGCCCTTCGGGCTCTCGCTGCGTCCCGAGCCGTGGCTCGCGCTCGGGGTGCTGGCGGTGTGGGTGTGCACGGAGCGGGCGGTCGCGACGCGCGCGCTCGTCCCGCTGCTCGCCGCCGCCGTCCTCGCCGGGTTCACCGTGGCGCTGACCCCCGGGGCGCTCCTGGGCCTCGCGCCGCTGCTCGTCGCGCTGCCGGCGCTGGCCCGCGCGGGGCTCGGGGCCCGCGAGGGGTGGACGCGGACGCTGGTCGTCGTCGCCGGCCTCGCCGTCGCCGTGCTGCCCATGGCGGCCGACCAGTCCCTGGCCGGGCTGCTCGAGGCCACACGGGTCCGGCAGCTGATCGGCGGTGGCCAGCCGTGGTGGCAGGAGCTGTCGCGGTACACCGAGCTGATCACGCCCGGCTCGGTGCAGGGCGGGATCGCCGCGCGCCTCGCCGTGCTGCTGACGCTGCTCGGGCTCGCGGCGACGGCGTGGGCGCTGTTCGTCGCCCGGGTACGCGCCGGTGTCGCGGTCGGCCCGACGCGCCGGCTGCTGGCGGTCGTGGCCCTGGCCCCGGTGCTACTGATCGTCAGCCCGACGAAGTGGACGCTGCACTTCGGCGAGCTCGTGGGCCTCGGGACGCTCGTGCTGACCCTGCTCGTGCTGCTGTGGTCGCCGCGGCTGGTGACCTCGCTCGTGCGGTTGCGGGGACCGGCGCTCGTCGTCGTCCTGGCCGGGTTCGGGCTGGTCACGACCCTCGTGCTCATCGGGGACAACCAGTGGGCGTACGCCTCGGCGTGGGGCGTGTTCTGGAACGACATCCCGCCCCAGATCGCGCGCGTGGCGCTCGGCGACGTCGCGCTGCCGGTGACGATCGTGGGTGCGCTGGTGCTCGCCGTGGTCGTCGCGGTGCGGGGCACGGTGCCCCGGCGCGTGGCGCGGGTGCTGGCACCCGGGGCGCTGGCACTCGTGCTCGTCGTCTGCGTGGTCGCCCTCGTCGGCGGGTCGTTCCTCAAGGTCACCGCCGACCGGCGCGGCACGTACAGCTACGGCTCGGACTCGCTGCACGCGCTCGCCGGGAACCCCTGCGGCCTCGCGCCCGACCTCGCCGTCGAGACCGACCCGGGCTCCGGCCTCCTGCCGGCGGGCCCCCGTTCGGCCGATCCCGGGGTTGTCAGCGAAGCGCCGTCACGGACACTGAGCGTCAGTGACGGCACTTCGCTGGCACCGCAGTTCGGCCGGACGGAGCAGACGCCGGCCGTGGTGCCGCTGCGGGTCGGGGGGCAGGAGCTGCCGGGATGGGCCGCGGCGCCGACACGCGCCGGGCAGCCCCCGGCCGAGCTGCGCTCGGACTGGTTCGTGCTCCCCGACGAGGCCCGCGAGCGGCGGGCGCCGGTGGTCGTCACGGCCAGCGGGTCGCTGGAGCGCGGGAGCGTGTCGCTCGAGTTCGCCGCGTCACCCACCGACGAGCCGGTCACCGAGGGCCCCGCGGGGTCCCGGTCGGGCACCGCGCCGCGCGACCTGCGGGCCCTCGCGCCCGAGGGGACGACGCTGGTGCGGGTCCGGGCCACGAGCGGAGCGCGGGACGCCGCGGCGGCGCAGGTCGCGAGCCCCGCCGGCCAGGAGCCGGAGCTGCCGCTCGCCGTGAGCGCGCCGCGGGTGCCGCACACCGTCCCGTTCGACGACGTCGTCCCGCCGGGCAGCACGGCGCTCGTCGACTGGCCGGTCGCGTTCGTCTTCCCGTGCCTGCGCCCGCCGCCGCTGACCGGCGGCACCGCGGGTATCCCGCCGTGGCGCGTGACCCCGCCCGACATCGCGGACACCGGCGAGATCGCCGTCGCCCCGACCACCGGCGGGCCGTTCCTCACCCCGCGCCTGCTCGTGGAGGAGGTCCGGCTGCCGGTGTACCTCGACGGCGACCCGACCCGCGACGCGGTCGGTCTCGCACAGTGGGTCCCGCGGGCACCCTGGGGGAGGTTGTCACCGCAGGTCACCGACGAGACGGTGGCCGGGTGGGCCCGGCAGGGACGCGCGAGCGTCCCCGTCCTGGACACCCCCTAGACTCGCCCGGGATGTCCCGCTCCCAGAAGACGCTCGCCGGGTGGGCCCGCACGGCCCCCAGCCGGGCCACCGTGGTCTCCGGCGACGAGGTCGCCTCCACCGAGGCGCTGGCCACGGCGATCGCCGGGGCCGGGGACCGGGGCGTCGTCGCCCGGGGGCTCGGGCGGTCCTACGGCGACACCGCCCAGAACGCCGGCGGGCTCGTCCTCGACATGACGGCCCGCGACCGGGTCCACGCCGTGGACGCCGAGACCGCGCTGGTCGACCTCGACGCCGGCGTCTCGCTCGACCGCCTCATGCGGGTCGCCCTGCCCTTCGGGCTGTGGGTGCCGGTGCTGCCGGGCACGCGCCAGGTCACCATCGGCGGGGCCATCGCCAACGACATCCACGGCAAGAACCACCACTCCGCGGGCAGCTTCGGCGACCACGTGGTGTCGATGGACCTGCTGCTCGCCTCCGGCGAGGTCCGCCGCCTCGAGCCCGACGGGCCCGAGGCCGAGCTGTTCTGGGCGACGGTCGGCGGCGTCGGGCTCACCGGGGTGATCCTGCGGGCGACGATCCGGATGACGAAGACCGAGACCGCGTACTTCGTCGCCGACACCGAGCGCACCGCCGACCTCGACGAGACCATCGAGCGCTTCTCCGACGGGTCCGACGAGGCCTACGACTACTCGTCGGCGTGGTTCGACTCGATCTCCACCGGGTCGAAGCTCGGCCGGGCCGCGCTCGGCCGTGGCTCGCTGGCCCGCCTCGACGAGCTGCCCGCGAAGCTCCGTCAGGACCCGCTGAAGTTCGACGCACCGACCCTGGCGAACCTGCCCGACGTCTTCCCGAACGGCCTGGCCAACAAGCTGACGTTCACGGCGATCGGCGAGCTGTACTACCGCAAGACCAAGAACAAGCGGGGTCAGATCCAGAACCTGACCGCCTTCTACCACCCGCTCGACCTGTTCGGAGACTGGAACCGGGCCTACGGCTCGAAGGGCTTCCTGCAGTACCAGTTCATCGTCCCGCTCGACGCCGAGGCCGAGTTCCGGGCGATCATCCGGGACATCGCCGAGTCCGGGCACGTCTCGTTCCTCAACGTCTTCAAGAAGTTCGGCGAGGGCAACCGCGCGCCGCTGTCCTTCCCGATGCCGGGCTGGAACATCTGCGTCGACTTCCCGATCGTCGACGGGCTCGGGGCGTTCTGCCGCTCGCTCGACGAGCGCGTGCTGGCCATGGGCGGGCGTCTCTACACCGCCAAGGACTCGCGCACCGACCCCGACACGTTCGCCGCCATGTACCCGCGGCTGGACGAGTGGCGCAAGGTCCGCGACGCCGCCGACCCCGGCGGTGTGTTCGCCTCGGACATGTCGCGCCGCCTCCGGCTCACCCCCTGAGGAGTTCCATGATCGACGCCGTCGGCCACCCGTCGTCCCTGCTGCTGCTGGGCGGCACCTCGGAGATCGGTCTCGCGACCGCCGAGAAGTACCTGGAAGGCGGCCCGGTGCGGGTCGTCCTGGCCGGGCGCCAGTCGCCGCGTCTGGCCGACGCCGCGGCCCGGCTCACCCGCGCCGGCGCCGCCGTCGAGACCGTCGATTTCGACGCCCGCGACGCCGCCGTGCACACCGAGGCCGTCCGCAAGGCGTTCGCCGGCGGCGACATCGACGTCGCCGTCGTCGCCTTCGGCCTGCTCGGCGACCAGGAGAAGGCCTGGCAGGACATCGACGTCGCCGTCGAGCTCGCCGAGGTCAACTACGTCGCCGCCGTCTCGGTCGGCGTCGCGCTGTCCGCCGAGTTCCGCCGGCAGGGCCACGGGCACCTCGTCGCGCTGTCGTCGGTGGCCGGGGAGCGCGCCCGTCGCTCCAACTTCGTGTACGGGTCGACCAAGGCCGGCCTCGACGCCTTCTACACCGGCCTCACCGAGGCGCTGCGCGCCGAGGGCATCCGCGTCACCGTCGTCCGCCCCGGGTTCGTGCACACGAAGATGACCGAGGGCATGTCCCCGGCGCCGCTGTCGACGACGCCCGAGGCGGTCGCCGACGTCATCGTGTCCGCGGTCTCGAGCGGCAAGGAGCAGGTCTGGGCCCCGGCGCCGCTGCGGGCGGTCATGTCGGTCCTGCGCCACATCCCGCGCCCGATCTTCCGTCGCCTGCCGGTCTGACGAGCTCGGTGCTCCCGCGGAGCTGAGCGCGGAGTACTGGGCGCGAGCCGCGGGTCGTGTCGGCCTGACGGACGCGCGAGGAGCACGTTCGGCAGGCGGCAGAGCCTCTCGATCATGCGCAACGCACCTCTCGCCGCGACACCCGTCACCGAAGCGGCGCCCTCCGACGCGACCGGCACGTTCGGCAGGCCACGAGACCTCCCGATCATGCGTAGCGCGCCTCTCGCGGCGACCGAAGCTCCGTGTCCCGTGGTCTCGGCGTGTCGCGCCGACGAGCGTGTGGCGATCCTGACGCTCGATGTCAGCGGTGGCCCACCGCTGACAGGGGGTCAGATGGCGAACCGCGGACGCACGGTCAGGCGGCGACCGCTGCCGGTCGGGCGGCGTGGCTGCCCCCACGCCGCCCGACCGCCCGGCGACCGGAGGGCGGGGTGACCTCCGGACGGCGGGTCTCCGCGGTGTCCCGGCGCGCACTGCCCCGGCGCCGCGACGGGTCCCGGTCCCGCATCCAGGCCTGGCCAGGCACCTCGACGTAGCGGTATGCGAGGTGCGCGAGCACCAGCGCGGCCACCGCGAGGTGCGGCACCAGCAGCGCGGCCGCCGCCGTGTCCGGCGCGAGCGCGGGGATGCGGGTCATGGCGACGAGCGCCATCTCGATCAGCGGGAAGTGCACGAGGTAGAGCGCGTAGGAGATGCGGCCGCCGTGGCGCAGGCGAGAGGTCCCGAGGGCCCGCGCCACCGGCCCGTCGGTGAGCGCCAGGGCGCCCACCACCAGCGGGAGCAGCGGCACCGCGAGGTAGGTGCGGGCGTCGGCGGTGATCGTGGCGGTCGTCGGCGCGGTCGCGGCCCAGTAGACGACCACGCCGACCTCGGCGAGGACGACCAGCAGCACCCGGTGCGCCCAGCGCGAGACCGTGCGGGTAGCCGGTACGCGGCGCACGACCAGCCAGGTCAGCACGCCGGCGGTGAAGCCCGCGGCGAGGCGCACGGCCCAGAAGCCGCCCCAGTCGCCGTCGAGCGCGTTGAGCACCGCCGCCGCCGCGGTGGGCGTCGCGACGAGCACCGCGAGGGCGGCGAGCACCGGGCGCGGTCGGCCGCGCAGCAGCCACGCGCCGCCCGCCAGCAGCGGGAAGGCGAGGTACGCCGCCCACTCGGCGCTGACCGACCACGCCGGCAGGACGAACGAGACGCCGTCGATGCCCGGCGAGTCCCACATCTGCGTGAGGGTGAGCTGTCGCAGCCAGCTCAGGGGGTCCAGGCCGGGCTGGGCGCCCTGCCACGTGATCACGCCGTCGCTCCCCAGGACGGCGCGCACCGTGCACCACAGCCCGGCCAGGACCACCACGGCCGCGTAGAGCGGCCAGATTCGGGCGACACGCGCCCACACGAACCCGAAGGCCTCCCGCGGCCGTGGCGTGCCCTGCCAGCGGTCGAGGTAGGAACGGGCGAGGAGGAAACCGGAGAGGACGAAGAAGAGGTCCACCCCCAGACCACCGGCGGCCAGCAGCGGCGCGACGGGCGCGAACCACTCGGCGTAGCCGGTGACGGGCAGGAAGCTCAGGTGGTGCGCGAGCACCCACACCGCCGCGACCGCCCGCAGGCCGGTCAGGGCGGGGATCTCGACGGTCGCCGACCGCGTCGACGCGGACGCGGGTCGCGCCTCGCCGCGACCGGTGCCGCCCCTGCCCGGGCCGACACCGGCGCGCGGCGCCGGGATGCGCCGGACGCCCGGGACGCCGTCACCGACGTTCCGCACACCCGGGACGCCCTGCGTGCCGTGGTCCTGCCCCACCACCGTCCGCACTGCGCCTCCCCCGACGACCGGATCGGATTGGAGTGTTCCAACCCTCGATCTGGGCAACGGCGCCGAGTGGCCGTGTCCTGATACTCCGATCGGTGGATTGGGGAGTACGACCATTCGACCAGGGAGTGACGAGCCCGCTGGCGATCGCACTCCGTCACGGAGCCACGAACGGCCTAGTCACGAGCGGGTGGCGGTGACACCGGGTCGAGGGTGTGTCGGCGAGAAGACCTCCTCGGCCCGCGTCACGCGGTCGTGGCGGCCACGCGCCGTGGTTCGGAGCTCGTGCGGCGAGGCGCGCGCAACGGCGTGTCGCGCGACCGAGCGTGTGGCGATCCTGGCGTCTGATGCCAGCAAAGCCGCATCGCTCGCACGGGGACGTGCCGACGCCGGGCGCGGGGGTCGAGGCACACCACGGTGGTGGGGCGCCGACACGCCCGAGGGGCGCGTCGGTGGGGGCGCCGTCGAGGGCGCGGGGTGGAGGGAGGAGTCAGCGGTCCTGCTGGGGGATGCGCCCGCCGGCGCCGCCCGCGGTGCCCCGGCCGTCGTCACCGCGGGAGCCGTCGGCGGTGGTGCGGACGGCCTGCTCGCGCAGCAGGTCGCGGATCTCGGTCAGGAGCTCGACGTCGGTCGGGTCGGCGGGACCCTCTTCCTCGCCGCTGCGACGCCGCTGCTCCACGTACTTCAGAGGCATGACGACGAGGAAATAGATGACCGCGGCCGTGATGATGAACGTGATGATCGCATTGATGAAACTGGCGTAGTCGAAGACGACGCCGTCCACGACGAACGATCCGGCGAACTCGCCGCCGCCCGAGAACAGCTGGATCAGCGGCTTCAGGAAAGCGCTCGTGAACGCTGTGACGAGAGCGGTGAACGCCGCGCCGATGACGACCGCCACCGCGAGGTCGACGACGTTCCCGCGGAGCAGGAAGTCCTTGAAACCCTTGAGCACGCCGAATCCCCCGGCTCGAGAACCCTTGTGCCCGCAGGATAGGACACCGCCGTTGCGGCCGCGCACGTGCGGACGACGGCGGGCGGTCGGCTCGGAGAGCCCGGTGCGAGACCATCCCCCGACGGGTGGCCTCGCACCGGGTTCTCCTCGAGCCCTCCCTGAGCGACCGGCGCGGCGCGCTCACAGAGGAGCAGACGGGCGACGTCGATTCGGGGTCGACCCGCCCGTCCGCGGCTAGTTGTCGGCCCCGACGCCGTTCGTGCAGCTCTTGTCGATGCCGGCGTCCTGCTTGCTGTCACCCTTGGCGGGGCTGAGGATCGGGACGGTGCCCACCACGTCCTGCACCGGGACCTGGACCCCGAGCACGTTGACCGGCACGTCGTTGCCGCAGGCGTTGACCGGCACGATGGTCTGGACATCGCTGACGTTGACCACACCGTGCTGCTCGGTGCTGTCACCGCCGTGCGACTCGTGGGCGAAGGCCGCACCGGTCGTGCACGCCAGGCCCGTACCGATCAGGGCAGTCGCAGTCAGGGAGCGACGCAGAAAAGTCACAGCAGGTTCTCCTTGGGAGATCATCGATCCCGCTCGGCGGGATCCTGGGGAGCGGACCGGCCGGCCGCGAGCGATCAGGACCTGACCCACCCGACGTGCCGCACCGACGGGAGCACTCAGCCGTTCTCGGCGCCGACCTCGTTCCCGCACTTCTTGGAGACACCGGCAGCCTGCTCGCTGCCGTGCTCGGCCGGGCTCAGCACCGGGATCGTGCCGGCCACGTCCTGAACCGGCACCTGGACCCCGAGCACATTCACCGGGACATTGTTGTTGCACGCGTTCGCCGGAGTGATCGTCTGGACGTCGTCGACATTTCCCATCCCGGACTGGGTGTCGCCGTCCTGCGCGAAGGCAGAACCGGTCGTAGCGGCCAGACCGGCACCGATGAGCGTGGTCGCCAGCACGGACTTGCGCAGAATTCCCACAGTGCTTCCTTTCACGTGGTCCACCCCGCCCCGGATCGGTGACGGGGAGCCTTCACCGGCGGCGATGACGCCGCGGGGCGGACAGTAGCCAGCGAGCTGAGAACCTTCAGACCCCGGAGGATCTTTGCGACGCCGGTCGTCGTCACTCCACGGTGATCATGCAATGTCGCGCGCCCGGATGATCAACGAGACGTATGCTCCGGATCTTCGAACTGACTGTGCACGCGCTCCGGCAGGCGCCACGGTCGGAGGATCCTTGAGGACACGTGCCGTCACCTGAGTGGAGATACTGGGCCGAACGGGCGAACGCCGAGTGGTTCGATGCCCGCGCTCAGCGGCACGGACGACGTCAGCGGTCACCCGCCGAGCAGCCATGCATCCTTCGGACGAGCCGCGCAGGCCGGCCGCTCCGGCTACCGTGCCCGCGTGTCGTCCTCGACCACGCCGCCGGAATCCACGGTCCGCATCGGACGCCCGCTCGCGGCCTGGGCCGCGTGGGACTGGGGCTCCGCGGCCTTCAACCACATCGTCACGACGTTCGTCTTCACCGTGTACCTCACCGGCTCGGTCGCGGCCGACGAGGCGTCCGGGTCGTCGGCGCTGGCCACGGCGATCAGCGTCTCCGGGGTCCTGGTCGCGCTCGTCGCGCCCGTCTACGGGCAGCGCAGCGACGCGGCGGGCGCCGAGACCGGCCGCCAGCGGCGGCTGGGCGTCCTCACCGCCGTGATCATCGCCTGCACGGCGCTCATGGCGTTCATCGCGCCGGAGCCGTCCTACCTGTGGTGGGGCCTGCTCCTGCTGGGCGTCGGCACGTTCGCCTACGAGCTCGCGCAAGTCGAGTACAACGCGATGATCTACCGCCTCGCGCCGCCCGGGCGGACCGGGCGGGTGTCGGGCATCGGGTGGGCCGCCGGCTACGTCGGCGGCATCGTCCTGCTGCTCATCAGCTTCGTCCTCTTCCTCGCCGACTCACCGGTCATCCGGTTCGAGGGCGAGGGCACGGCCGTGCGGGTGGTCGTGATCGTCGCGGCGGTGTGGTTCGCCGTGTCGACGATCCCGGTGCTGCGGATGCGCTTCCCGTTCCCGCCGCCGCCCGGCGACACCGAAGCGGCCGTCGGGTGGGCCGCGTCCTACAAGCTCCTCGTCCGCCGGCTCGTCCGCCTCTACCACGACGACCGCCACCTGCTCGGCTTCCTGGTCTCGAGCGCGATCTACCGGGACGGGCTCACCGCGGTCTTCACCTTCGGCGGCGTCCTGGCCGCGGGGACCTTCGGGCTGAGCCCCGGCGACGTCATCATCTTCGCGATCGTCGCGAACGTCGTCTCCGCCCTCGGCGCCGTGCTCGGCGGCTGGCTCGACGACAGGATCGGCCCGAAGATCGTCATCCTCGTCTGCCTGGCGGCCCTGGTCGTCACCGCCGCCGTCATGCTGTTCTCGTCGGGCCCGACCGCGTTCTGGATCGGCGGGACGTTCCTGTCGCTGTTCGTCGGGCCCGCCCAGGCCTGCTCACGCAGCTACCTCGCCCGCATCGTGCCGCCGGGCCGCGAGGGCGAGCTCTTCGGCCTCTACGCCACGACGGGCCGGGCGGTCAGCTTCCTGGCGCCGGCGATGTTCGCGCTGTTCATCGCCGTGTTCGGCGCCCAGCGCTGGGGCATCCTCGGCATCGGGCTCGTGCTCCTGCTCGGGCTGGCCACGCTGATCCCCGTCCGTGCGGTGCCGGGTGGGGCGGCGGCGGGCCAGGCGGCGGTGGCCGTGTGAGCGACCGCGTCAGGCCAGGCGGGCGCCGAGCCAGCGGATGAGCCGCGAGCCGAACTCGCCGACGAGCAGCCAGAACACAGCAGCGAGCCCGTAGTTCACCACGACGGCGAACGTCGGGTCGGCGAGCAGGAACAGGTCGCGGAAGGCGAGGACGGCGGCGTTCGCGACCCCGCCGATCACCTGCGCGACGGCGTTCAGGGGGTTCACCCCGACGATCGTCAGGACGATGAACGCCACCAGCACGACCGCCAGGACGAGGCCGACCACGCGCACGACCGAGGCGAGGATGCGGGCGCCCTTCCACACCAGCTCGCCGACGTTCACCGGCGTCCGGTCCGCCCGGCCCTGCGGCGCCGACTCCGACGACGGCCGCTGCTCGGGGCGCTCGATCGTCTGCGTCGCCTGGGTGCTCTGAGAGTGGGTGCTCTGAGACTGCGAGCTCTCGCTGCTGCTCTGAGAGCTCTCGGCGTTCTGGGTCTGTTGGGTCTGGCCCGAGTCGTCCGACGACTCGGACGACTCGGACTGCGTCGACGACGTGGCCGACCCGTTCGCGCCCGCCGATTCCGCCGATTCCGCCGACCCCGACGACCCCGACGACCCCGACGACCCCGACGACTCAGTCGCGGTCTCCTGGCCCGAGGCCTCACCGGCCTGCTGGCCCGTGGCCTCGTCCTTCTGGTCGCTGCCGCTCTCGGTGCGCTGCCCACCGGCCTGCTCCGTCACGCTCGGCATCTTGGCACTCACGTGCCGGAGCAGGCCCGGCGGGCGCCCCTACATCGAGGTGGCGCCGTCGATGTGCTCGCGCAGCATGTCGGCGTGGCCGGCGTGCTGGGTGGTCTCGGCGATGATGTGGAGCATCACGCGGCGCACCGACCAGGACGTGCCGGGCTCGTGCCACGGGGCCTTCGGCAGCTCGTGGCGGGCGTTGAGGTCGGGGAGCGACGCGAGCGTCGCCTCGGTGCGGGCGGCGGTCTCGTGGTATTTGGCGATAACGCCGGCGAGCGTCTCGCCCGGCAGGAGCTTGAACTCGTTCTCGCGCTCGACCAGCCAGTCGGGCTTCTCGTCGAGGCTCGCGATGTATCCCTCGAAGTCGTCGAGGGTCATGCCCTCTGGGAGCTCGAAGCCCTCCTCGCCGTTGTCGCCCTCGACCGCGAAGCGCATCCAGCCCTCCTCGACCTTGGTGACGTGCTTGATCAGCCCTCCGAGGGTCAGCTGCGACGCGGTGGGACGGGAGGCGGCCTGCTCGTCGGTGAGGTCGCGGGTGGGGAAGACCAGCCAGTGCCGGGCCTGGCCGAGCTCGGCGAGGAGGTCGTCGCGCTCATCGGTGTCGATGCTGGTCATGGCGGTCTCCTGGGCGGCGGTCGTCGTCATCGGGGGCCCACTTTCCTCGTCGTCCCTGATGACTTCGAAGCTACGAAGGGAGGCGGACAGGTCCGGTCCGCCTTCGGCGAGTCGCTCCGCCGAGAATGTGGTGATCCTGGCGTCACACGCCAGCAAAGCCGCATTGCTCGCACACCCCGTGTGCGAGGGGGACCGCCGGGTCAGCGGAAGCGGTCGAAGACCTGCTCGCGCCAGGCGGTGCGGCTGACCAGCTCGCCCATGGACTCCTGGTACCGGTGGCGCAGGGACGGCCAGGCCTTGGCGATCTCGGTGTGCAGGCGCACCGACTCGCGCAGCATCGCCCAGAACATCTCGCGGTCACGCTTGCGGAAGGTGACGCCGGAGCCGTCCGAGGTCGTGACCGCGGCGCCGTCGAGCCGCGAGAGCAGGAACCACTGCCCGTGCTCGGCGGGCACGTCGCGCTGCGGACGCTCGTGGGCGTGCGGGTCCACGGGACGCAGCTGGTGCGCGAGCCCGCGGGCGAGCGACGCGATCTGGGTGATCTTGTTCGTCGGCGGCTTCGGCCAGAGCTGGGCCTCGCGGGCACCGATGTCCGGGTGCGGGAGATCGGCCGCGTCGCGGTGGACGGTGCCATCGGGGAACTCGGCGCGGGTGGCCCGCACGGCCCCGAGCGCGGTGGGCAGCGCCCCGAACAGCGCCTTCGGCCCGGACAGGAAGTCGCGCATCGCCATGTGGTGCAGCGCGATCGTCGAGTACTCGAGCAGGAACAGGTGGCGCAGCGTGCGCTTGAGGGAGTCGGCGAGCATCGCCCGCGGGTTGTCCGGGCCGTGCAGGGCACCGACGACGAGCCGGTTGCGGACGTGGAAATAGGCCTGCCAGTCCGAGCTGTCGTCCTTCTCGACGAACGACATGTGCCAGATCCCCACGCCGGGCACCGTGGCCGTCGGGACGCCGTGGCTGCCCGCGCGCAGGCCGTACTCGCAGTCGTCCCACTTGATGAACAGCGGCAGCGGCAGCCCGATCCGCTCGGCGACCGAGCGGGGGATCATGCACATCCACCAGGCGTTGTAGTCGACGTCGACGCGCCGGTGCATCCACAGCGTCTCGCGCAAGGAGTCGACGCCGAAGTCGTGGTCGTCGGCGGTGTGCGGGGCGATCTGCCAGAAGAACGTGCCGCGGTCGACGACCTCGCCCATCGCGTGCAGGTGCGAGCGCGCCTGCAGCGAGAGCATCTGGCCGCCCACGAGCATCTCGTCGCGCGAGAACCGCGAGAACGCGAGCGCGCGCAGCAGCGAGTCCGGCTCGAGGACGATGTCGTCGTCCATGAACAGGATCTGCTCGCAGTCGGTGGTCTCGAGCGCCTCGTACATGATCCGCGCGTAGCCGCCCGAACCACCGAGGTTCGGCTGGTCGATGATCCGCAGACGGTCGCCGAGCGCGGCGGCGGCGGCGTCGAAGCCGGGCTGCTCGCGCACCTTCGACGAACCCTGGTCGGGGATGATCACCGCGGTGAGGGCGTCGCGGACCAGCGGGTCCTCGCCCAGGGCCCGCAGCGTGGCCACGCAGTCGGACGGGCGGTTGAACGTCGGCATGCCCACGGCGACCGCCGCCCGCCCGGGCGCCTCCTGGTCGGCGTACCAGCCGCCGGAGAGTAGCTCGAGCGGCGCGTTGTCGCTGGAGAGGTCGAACCACACCCAGCCGCCGTCGCCGAAGGGCGTCAGCGACACCGGGACGGTGACCTCGCGCTCGGCACCGTCGTCGGGCGCGGAGGAGCCGGCGGTGTCGGCGGCGTCGGTGGGGCCCACGACCTCGCCCGCGAGGTGCACGGCGACGCCCTTCGCCGTCGAGCGGTAGACGTCGACGCGGCCGTGACCGCGCACCCGCAGGCGCAGGGTGATCCCGTGGAGCACCGACCAGCGCCGCCAGTACGCGGCGGGGAAGGCGTTGAAGTAGGCGGCGAACGACACGTCGCTGCGCTCGGGCAGCCGCACCCCGGTGCGCGAGACCACCTCGGCCACGCGGTGGCCGCTGCGGCGCACGTGCATGACGTACTCGTCGGCGGTCTCGTCGTAGGTGCCGGGACGGTGGGCCGTCGGCGCCGTGGTCTTCACCGACGTCGCCGTGCCCTCGTCCAGGTACAGCGCGCGCACCGACGTGGGGTCGGCCGGCCGCGGCAGGATGACGCGCTGCAACAGCGCGGCACCCACAGGCCCCGCGGGCCTCGCCGTCATCGCCACCGTCCCGCTCCTGCCGACCGTGCTCGTCACACGGACGACGGTAACGGCGAGGCGGCCGCGCGCCCGGGACCCCCCGTCGGCGCCGTGCGCGATTCCATCCGTCGGGGCCGCACGGGCCTACCGTCCGGGGGTGCGCGCCTCCCACGTCGACGTCTACGTCGACCCGGTCTGTCCGTTCGCGTGGCTGGCGCTGCGGTGGTTGCGCGAGGTCGGGTGGCAGCGGCCGATCGACCTGCAGGTGCGCCGCATGAGCCTCGCGGTGCTGAACGGCGAGGACCCGGTGGCGCCCGAGCGCGGGGAGGACAGCGCGTGGCGACCCGCGCGGGTCGGCGCCCGGCTCGTCGCGGCGCGGGGTGCTGGCGCGTGGGCCGGGTTCGTCGAGGCGTTCGGCACCCGCTTCCACGACGGGGGGCTGCGGGGACGCGATCGCGTGCTGCGCGAGGTGTGCGAGGAGCTCGCCGGCCCCGATCTCGACGCGCGGACGCTCTACGCCGCCGCGGACGTGACCGACCGCGACGACGACGTCCGCGCCCGCCACGAGGAGGGCATGGCGCCCGTCGGCCTCGACGTCGGCACGCCGACCCTGCACGTGCGCACCGACGCCGGGACCGTCGCTTTCTTCGGTCCGATCCTCGAACGCGTCCCCCGCGGTCAGGACGCCCTCGACGCCTTCGACGGCGCCCTCCTGCTGGCCCGGACACCGGGCTTCACCGAGCTCAAGCGCACCCGCTCCGGAGAGATCGACTTCTCCTGATCGGGCTCCGGCTGTTCAGGGGGTCGACGGCGAGCAGACCAGGCCGGTCGGGCAGTTCGCCGGGTTGTACTCCGAGGGCCGCGACGTCGGCGCCGTGGTGTGGTGCTCGCTCGTCGGGTGACCGCCGCCGTGCTCGGACGGGTGGGCGCCGCCGTGCTCGGCGGTCCCGCCACCGGAGCCCCCGCCTGACTCCGAGGACGTGTCACAGGCCGAGAGCGTCAGGACGGCCGCGCGGGAGAGCAGCGCCAGGAGGCCGGCGACGGAGCGTCGCCGGGGGACGGGGGGCGGACACGACAGGACCTCCGAGGCGACGACGCACGCGAATGCGGTGACGCTACGGAATCGTCGAGCCGGACGGAGCGTCCGTCAGGGTGACGGGCGTCAGACCTCGGCGAGGTCCGCGCCGTCGAACGACGCGCCCTCGGTGAACCACGGGGCGATCCGGTTGTCGAACAGCGTGAGCGCCGACCCGATCGCCATGTGCATGTCCAGGTACTTGTACGTGCCCAGACGCCCGCCGAAGAGCACCCGCCGGTTGGTCGCCTCCTTGCGGGCCAGCTCGCGGTAGCGCTCGAGCTTGGCGCGGTCCTCGGCGGTGTTGATCGGGTAGTACGGCTCGTCCCCGTGCTGGGCGAAGCGCGAGTACTCCCGCACGATCACCGTCTTGTCCTTCGGGTACGACGTCCGCTCCGGGTGGAAGTGCCGGAACTCGTGGATGCGCGTGAACGGGACGTCGCGGTCGGCGTAGTTCATCACCGGCGTGCCCTGGAAGTCGCCCGTCGTGGTGAGGACCTCGGACTCGAAGTCGAGCGTGCGCCAGCCGAGCTCGCCCTCGCTGTAGTCGAAGTAGCGGTCGAGCGGGCCGGTGTAGACGGTCGGCACGTCCTGCGGCAGGTCGTCGCGCATGTCGAACCAGTCGGTGTCGCAGCGCACCTCGATGTTCGGGTGGTCGGCCATGCGCTCGAGCCAGGCCGTGTAGCCGTCGACCGGCAGGCCCTCGTAGGTGTCGGAGAAGTACCGGTTGTCGAAGGTGTAGCGCACGGGCAGGCGCGAGACGATCGACGCCGGGAGCTCCTTCGGGTCGGTCTGCCACTGCTTGGCGGTGTAGCCGGCGAAGAAAGCCTCGTACAGCGGGCGGCCGACGAGCGAGACGCCCTTCTCCTCGAAGTTCGACGCGTCCGCGACGTCGATCTCGGCGGCGTGCTCGGCGACCCAGGCGCGCGCCTCGTCGGGCGACATCGCGCGGCCCGCGTACTCGCAGATCGTCGCGAGGTTCACCGGCATCGGGTAGACGCGGCCCTCGAAGATCGTGAAGACGCGGTGCTGGTAGCCCGTGAAGTCGGTGAAGCGGTTGACGTAGTCCCACACGCGCTTGTTCGAGGTGTGGAACAGGTGCGCGCCGTAGCGGTGCACCTCGATGCCGGTCTCCGGGTCGGGTTCGGAGTAGGCGTTGCCGCCCAGGTGGGAGCGGCGCTCCACCACCAGGACGCGCTTGTCGAGCTCCGTGGCGGCCCGCTCGGCCACGGTCAGCCCGAAGAAGCCCGAGCCGACGACGACGAGGTCCGGATCCGTGGTCACGGCCCCTGACGGTAGCCCGCGGGGTGGCCGCCGCCGGGGACGGGTACGCCCCCGGCATGCCGTCCGTCGAGCGCACCGCCCACTCCCCCGCCCCCGTGGGCACCGTCCAGGCCTACCTCCGCGACTTCGCGAACGCCGAGGAGTGGGACGCCGGGACCATCTCCTGCACGCCCGTCGACGACACCCCGGTCGGCGTCGGCAAGCAGTGGCGCAACGTCTCGGAGTTCCGCGGCCGCGAGACGACGCTGACCTACACGCTGGAGGCCGACGAGCCGGGCCACCTGCGCATCGTCGGCCGGAACAAGACCGTGACGAGCGAGGACGACATGACGCTCACCGCC
Source organism: Actinomycetospora sp. NBRC 106375 (assembly GCF_030269665.1). GTDB lineage: Bacteria > Actinomycetota > Actinomycetes > Mycobacteriales > Pseudonocardiaceae > Actinomycetospora. Next base: position 179,619 of record NZ_BSTS01000007.1, on the reverse strand, counting down.
GACGGCCCGGGCACCACGGTGACCTACCGCGCGACGTTCACGTTCCACGGCGCGGCGAAGCTCGCGACGCCGCTGCTCGTGCCGGCCCTGGGGAAGCTCGCCGACGACGCGCAGCGGACGCTGCAGCAGGCCATCGAGGGGCTCCCCGTGACCTAGCCGGTCGGCGGGCGGTGGCCGGCCCACGGCATCGCCCGCTCCAGGTCGGCGGCGAGCGCCAGCAGCGTGGACTCGTCGCCGTAGGGCGCCATCACCTGGACGCCGACCGGCCAGCCCTCCGCGGTCCGCCCCAGCGGCAGCGAGATCGCCGGGTTGCCGGTGGAGTTGGACAGCGCGGTGAAGCCCGCCGTGGCGAAGATGTGGTCGTACCAGCCCCGCGCGTCCCGGGACGGGTCGTTCTGGTCGAGGTGTCCGAGCGCGGTGTTCGGGACGTTCATGGTCGGCGTGAGGACGACGTCGTATCGCTGGTGGAAGCCCGCGACGGCGCGGCGGGTCGCGTTGAAGACGCGGTCGGCGGCGAACAGGTCGCCCGCCGTGAGGGTCCGGCCATACTCGGCGCACGCGAGTGTCGCCGCCTCGAGGACGTCCAGGCCGGGCTCGACGCCGAGCGCGCCCGCGAGGACGTCCACGCCGTCGGCGAGGAAGCTCGTCCAGGCCACCAGGTTGGCGGCGTCGAACGCGGCCGCGTCCAGGTCCGGCGCCGCGACCTCCACCCCGTGTCCCATGCCCTCGAGCGTCCCCGCCACCGCCTCCGTCGCCGCGGTGCAGCGGGGATCGACCGCGCCGCCGCCGGTGAACGGCGTGGTGCACAGTGCCACCCGCAACGGCCGGCTCCCCCGGCCGACCTCCTCGGCGTAGGGCCGCGGCGGGTCCGGTAGCAGATAGCGGTCGCCCGGCTCGTAGCCGTGGACCTCATCGAGCAGCCCCGCGGCGTCGCGGACGGTCCGGGTGACCACGAACTCCACGCCCATGCCGAGCAGGGGGTCGGCGTAGTCCGGCCCGGGAGACGTCCGGCCCTGGGAGGGCTTGAGCCCGACCAGGCCGCAGGCGGCGGCCGGGATGCGGATCGAGCCGCCGCCGTCGTTGGCGTGCGCGACGGGCAGCGCCCGCGCGGCGACCAGGGCCGCCGAGCCGCCGGACGATCCGCCGGGGCTGCGGGTCGTGTCCCAGGGGTTGTGGACCGGACCGGTCGCGACGGGTTCGGTGGTGGCGTTGAACCCGAGCTCGGGAGTCGCGGTGCGGGCGAGCGTCGCGAGCCCGGCGCGACGGAAACGGGCCATGAGGTGCGTATCGGCCGGCATCGGCACGCCCTCGCCGAGCAGGCGGCTGCCCGCGGCCTGCGGGACCCCGGCGGCGTGGACGATCAGGTCCTTGATCGCGAAGGGGACGCCGGCGAACGGCCCGTCCGGGTCGTGGTCGAGCGGCGACGCGAAGCGCTCTCCGATGATCGCGTTCAGGCGGGGCCCGACGACGTCCAGTGCGGTGGTCGCGGCGGCGCGCACCTCCTCGGCGCTGACCTCGCCCTTGCTCATCAGCGCGGCCAGGCCGGTCGCGTCGAGCTCGGCGTACTCGTTGGGTGTCATCGGGCCTCCAGGTTCGTCGGGCCGCCGATGCTGGCCCGATCGGCCCGCGCCGGCATCGGTCGATCGACCGATGCGCAGGTCAGGAGGGGTCCGGTTCCTGGTCTCGGCGGGTGCCGCCGCGTAGCGTCCCGGGCATGTCCGCGGTCGCGGCCGCCCGCGAGCTGCGGTCGTTCCTCCGGCGCCACGGGAGCCGCTCCCCCGGCGCGGCCCGGGCCGTGCTCGCGTCGCTGAGCGACGTCATCCCCGCCGACTGCCTCGCGCTCTCGGTCGCGGCGCCAGCGACGGGCGGGCACCGGACGCTCGCGTCGTCCTACCCCGCCGGGATCACGGACCTCATCGACACCCGGATGCACACCGATCGCCTGTTCGCGGTAGTCCGGGACGGCCGGCACGCCGTGCGCGTGCGCGACCTCGAGCCCCGCCGTCGCCGCGGTGAGATCTTCGAGCGGATCATCCACCCGCTCGGCTTCCGCGACGGCGTCACGCTGTGCCTGTTCGCGGCGGACGACCGCTACGTCGGCATGCTCAACGCCAGCACCCTCGACGCCCGGCACCCCGACGACGACACGATCGCGCTGCTCGAGCTCCTCGGCCCCGATCTCGCCACCGCGATCGACCCGGTGCCCGTGCCCGCGCCGCGGACAGGTGCCCTCGGCGGGGACGGCGGGGACGGTCTGCTCGTCGAGCGCTCCGGGCGCGTCGTCGCCCTCTCGGCGGGGGCGCGGCCGGAGCTGGTGCGACCGCCCTCGCCGATCGCGGCCCTCGTCGCGCGCCCGCCGCGCGGTCCGCTCCTCGTCGTCACGGCCGGCGAGGTCGTCGGGGTGGAGCTGCACCCCACGCCCCGCGGCGTGCTCGTCCTGCACCGCGAGATCGACCCGCCCGCCGGGCTGACGGTGCGGGAGCTGGAGGTGCTCGACGGCGTCGCCCACGGCATGAGCAATCCCGAGATCGCCCGACGACTGGGGATCCGGCCGCGCACGGTCGCCACGCACGTCGAGCACGTCCTCGCGAAGACCGGCGCACGGAACCGCGCCGCCGCGGCGCGGTGCGCGACGCAGTGGGGTCTCGTGACGGGCTCAGCGGCCGGCTCAGGGCACTGACGACGGGCAGGTCCGCGCGGGCGGCCCCGCCCCGATCCGCCCGGCCATCCACGGCAGCGAGTCGGCGAAGGCCTGCGAGAAGACCGCGAACGTGTGCCCGCCGCCCGGGATCACGACCGAGCACGTCGCGATGCCCGCCTGCCGCGCCACCGGGACCAGGGCACCCGCCGCCGCGGCGGGTTCGGGGTCGGCGTCGCCCACCTCGAACCAGCCCCCGAGCTGGGGGAACCGGTGGGCGGCGAGCAGCGACGCCGGTTCGTGGGCGGCGAACGCGGCCGCGGACCCGCCGAACAGCGTCGCCACCGCCGAGTCGGTGTCGGCGTTGGTGTCGCCGGCGCGCGGGCCCGCGAGGCCTGCGTAGTCGCCGAACGTCGCGAACAGGTCCGGGTGGCGCAGGGCGAGCATCAGCGAGCAGGACCCGCCCTCGGACAGGCCGGCGACCGCCCACGGACGCCCGGGGGCGGCGGTGTGGAAGACGTCGCGGACGAAGCCGGGGACGTCGACGGTCAGGTAGGTCTCCGCCCGGCCCGCGAGGCTGTCGACGCACTCGGTGTCGCCGTCGACGGTGCCGTTGACGTCCGGCATGACGAGGATCGGCGCGCGGCCGCCGTGCGCGGCCGCGTAGGCGTCGGCGGTCGCCGCCGCCTGGCCGCCGTCGAGCCAGTCCTGCGGCGTCCCGGGCGTGCCGTGCAGCAGCATCACCACCGGCAACGACGGGCGCGGGCGCGCGAACCACGCGGGCGGCACGTAGACGGTCGCCGGCCGCCCGGAGAACGCCGACTCCGGTCCCGGGATGGTGATCGTCGTGACGACGCCGCGGTCGGGGCGGTCCTTGCGGGCCAGCAGCGCGGCCAGCTCGACCTCGTCGGACGGCGGGAGCCCCAGGACGTCGCCGAGTGTGCGGAAGTAGTCGAAGTGCGCGTTCACCCCGGCGCCGGAGCCGACGAGCAGCAGCAGCGTGGTCACCGAGACCAGCGCGACCTTCCCGGCCCGCGTGATCCGGCCCAGCCTGGTGCGCATCACGACGGCCAGCACGACCACCACGAGCAGCGCGAGGATCGCGCCCAGACCGAGGAACGAGTCGGTCGTGATGTCGATCTCGCCGATGCTGTCGACCGTCACGGTCGGCTCATGCAGCGGCCGGAGGCGCGGTGCTCGACGGCGACGGCGCGCCGCCGACGGCCGCGGGCACGAACATCGGTCCGAGACCCGGCACCGCGAGGAAGCCCTCGGCGCCGGCGTAGAGCAGCCCGACCCGCGGCAGGTCGGCGGGGCTGCGGTAGGCGAGGACCCGCGGCAGCCACTGCGGACCGAACTTCGCGTTGAAGTCGTGCAGCGAGCGGACCTGGAAGAACGGGTTGAGCACACCGACGGCGCGCCGCGCGAGCTTCTGTGTGGCGGTGAACGGCACGTCGTCGGCGAACAGCCGCCCCCACATCGCGAAGTTCATCGACAGCCGCGTGACACCCCGCTCGCCCAGCGCCGTCGCGCTCCGCGCGATGAGGAACTCGGTCATCCCGTTCGGCGCGCCCGGGTCGTGGCGCATGAGGTCGAGCGTGTAGCCGAAGGTCGTGCCGGTGGCCGGGCCGCCGTAGGCCGGGACCAGGCGCAGGAAGCCGCCGGGCACGCCGCCGGCGTCGAGGGCGACGCAGAGCAGGAAGTCGCGGTTGGCCTGCGAGCCGGTGATGTCCTGGGAGAGCGACATCGTGAAGCCGCGCTCGGGGTCCTTGCCCCGCCACTTCTCCGAGATCGCGTTCAGCGCATCGACGAGCTTCGGCGACGCCGCCGACTCGGCGATCATCTGGAACCGGTGGGTGCGCTCGACGCGCCGCACGGCCGCCCGCACGCTCTTGCGGTCCCGGCCCTCGAGCGTGAACGACGGGCAGTCGATGATCGCCTCGTCGCCCAGGTAGAACGACCGGAAGCCTCGCGACGCGAGCAGCCCGCCCTCGCGGGTGTCCTCCTCGCGGGCCGCGAGGAAGGCGGGCGTCCAGGCCCGCTGCGCGCACATGGCGAGGAACTCGTCGACCACGGCCGGCAGCGAGGCCTCGTCGCCGATCGGGTCGCCCGCGGCGAGGGCGTAGCCGCCGAGGTAGGTGTAGGCGATCATCGCGCGGCCGTCGGCACCGAAGAAGAAGCTCTTGTCGTCGCGCAGCGCGAAGGCGGCGAGGGTGTCCCACCCGTAGGTGTGCACGAGCGTCTCCGCCCGCGTCCAGTCGTCGCGGGTGTGCGGGTCGCGGGCGGTGAGCGGCCGGAACAGCAGGACGAGGAAGACGACCAGCCCGACCACGCCCAGGGTGAGCAGCGCGGCGGGGAAGGTGTCGGCGAACAGCCGCCGGGAGAACGTGTAGGGCCCGTCGAGCCCGACCAGTCCCCCGAAGATCGTCTCGAGGCCGCCGCCGAAGGTCAGCGGCGGCGTCATCCGGCCGCTCTGCAGGCCGAGCGAGACGAAGCCGAACGCCAGCACGGCGGCCAGGTAGATCGGGACGAACCGCACCAGCCGCAGCAGCGACGGCGGGTCGGCGGGTGCCCGGAAGTAGCCGCGGGCGACCACGAGCAGCGCCAGCAGCGCCACGCTGATGGCGAGCCCCACCTGGTGCGGGCCCTTGAGCACGTGCGCGAGCACAGCGAGCGCGGAGAGCGCGACGGCCACGCGCCACGCCGCCCGCTTGCGCTTGGCGAGCTGGTCGGCCAGCAGCAGCAGGAGCAGCCCGATCGCGGCGGAGAGGACGTGCCCGGTGACCGCGAACCACGGCGGCACCAGGTCGAGGCCCACCCGGTCGCCGAGGCGCTCGTGGACGATCGGGAGGTGCACCAGCAGGTGCAGCAGCCCGGCCAGCGCCGTCAGCCCGGCGACGACCGACACCACCCACGGCCGGCGCTCGGTCTCCTCCGGCGGTGGTGGGGCCGGCGCGGCCGCGAGGGCCGCCCCGCCGACGCCGGCGCCGACCGGCACGGGCGGGGTCGCCGCGGCCAGCGCGGCCGCGGGCATCGGCGTCGGCGGCAGGACCGGCCGGTGGGCCCCGCCCGGGCCGCCGCCGGGCGGCGGGGCGAACTCGGGGCGCAGGGTCGGGAAGAGGATGACCTCACGGATCGAGTCGACGCTCGCGAGCAGCATGACGAGGCGGTCGATGCCGATGCCGAGCCCGCCGGTGGGCGGCAGGCCGTACTCGAGCGCGCGGACGTAGTCGAGGTCGATGTCGCCGGCCTCGGGGTCGCCGTCTCGCTTGGCCTGCGCCTCCTCCTCGAACGCCGTCATCTGCTCGCCCGGGTCGTTCTGCTCCGAGTACGCGTTGCACAGCTCGAACCCGGCGACGATCAGCTCGAAGCGCTCGCTGTAGGCCGGGTCGTCGCGGTGGGCGCGGGCGAGCGGGGACACCTCGCGCGGGTAGGCGATGCAGAACACCGGGCCGACGACGTCGTGCTGGACGCGCTCGTCGTAGACCTCCTTCATCAGCCGGCCGGCGCCCCAGCCCTGCTCCCACGCGAGCCCGAGGCGGTCGAGGGCGGCCCGGGCGTCCGCGATCGGCATCTCCGGGTGCATCACCTCGCCGGTCTTCTCCGCGATCATGTCGGCGAAGCGACGGCGCGGCCACGGCGGGCGCAGGTCGATCTCCTGGCCCTGGTAGCGGACCGTCAGCTCGTCGCCGAGCGCGGCGCGCGCCGCCGCGGTGACCATGCCCTCGGTCAGGTCCATCATGTCGTGGTAGTCGGCGAAGGCCTGGTAGGCCTCGAGCATCGTGAACTCGGGGTTGTGCCGGGTGTCGACGCCCTCGTTGCGGAACACCCGCCCGATCTCGAAGACCCGCTCCATGCCGCCGACGATCAGGCGCTTGAGGTGCAGCTCGAGGGCGATCCGCAGGTACATGTCGAGGTCGAGCGCGTTGTGGTGGGTGACGAACGGCCGCGCGGACGCCCCGCCCTGGATGCTCTGCAGCACCGGCCCCTCGACCTCGGTGAAGCCCTGGTCGGCGAGGTGGCCGCGGATGGCGTGCACGGCGGCGTGGCGGATGCGGAAGATCTCGCGGGTGCGCTCGTTGACCTGCAGGTCGGCGTAGCGCTGCCGGTAGCGGGTCTCGACGTCGGTGAGGCCGTGGTGGCCTCCTGCGGGTGGGCGCAGCGCCTTGGCCAGCAGCGCGGCCTGCTCGACGCGGATCGAGAGCTCGCCGCGCCGGGTGGTCATGACGACACCGGCGACGCCGACCCAGTCGCCGCGGTCGAGGTCGTCGATCGCCGCGTGGACGTCCTGCCCGACCACCGCGGTGTCGACGAAGAGCTGGATGGTGACGGTGCGGTCGCGCAGTGTCCCGAAGCTCAGCCCGCCCTGGCGGCGGAGACCGGTCAGGCGGCCCGCGATCCGGACGCGGACGTCGGTGACGGTGTCCGGGGCCAGGTCGGTGTGCTCCTCGCGGATCGCCGCGATCGCGTGGTCCACCGGCCACCGGTAGGGCTCGGTCTCACCGGCCGCCCGGCGTGCCGCGAGCTTGGCCGCGCGAAGCTCCTGCTGTCCGAGGTGCGTGAGGTGGGCGTCCGTCGGGGCGTCCATGTCAGCGCGCTCCCTCCTGCTCCTTCGGCGCCTCCTCCGGCGCCGGGCTCGGGGTGGCGGGCGTGGCCGGGGTGGTCGGGGCGGTCGGGGCGGTCGGGTCGGGGTCGTCGGGCGCGCCGGCGATCGCCTCCACGACGGCGTCCCAGCGCCGGCGGTCGCGCTCGGGGAAGCGGCGTCGCGCCCGCGCCGCCTTCCGCGAGCCCTCCGGGTAGCGCCAGCGCGCCCACGGCGACGTCGGACGGGCCAGGCGCAGGGCGCCGACGAGCGAGAACACCGGCACGAGCAGGCCGAGCAGGCCGAGCAGCGGGCGGCCCTTGAACAGGGCGACGACCGAGAGCAGGCCGCCGACGACGATCGTCACGACCACCGCCACGACGCCGTCGTTCGTGTCGGAGTCGAACGGGTTGGCGCCGACCACGAGCAGGGCCATCAGTGCGCCGACGACGAGCACGGCGTCGACCGAGACCCGGCCCTCGCGCTCCCAGTAGACGTCGGAGAGGTGCAGCCAGAGCGCGAACTCGTCGAGGGTCAGCGCGGCGCCGGCGCCGAACGCGGCGGCCAGGACGTAGAGCCACGGCGGCTCGGGCTGGTAGGTGAACTCGCCGACGCCCGCCAGGAGCATGAGGAAGATGCCCCAGACCAGGTGGTGCAGGTGGACGCCGCCCACCGACTGGTTGCGGAACGGCCCCCTGCCGGCCCGGATCATCCGCACGATCACGCGCGTGAGCACGAAGACGGCGACGAACGACCCGAGCATCCAGGCCGCCGCCGCGCGGTGCTCGATGTCGAGGGTGATGGTCACGGCACCTCCACGGGGACGGGCGCCGGGGTCGCCGCCGCGGAGGACCGCGACAGCGCCGCGGTCGCGGCGATCATGAGCGCGACGAGCACGGCGATGAGCCCCCACTCCACGCCGTCGGCGCGCACCTGCTCGGACAGGACGACGACGCCGAGCACGGCCGCGACGACCGGCTCGCCCACGGTCACGGCCGGCAGCGACGCCGCGAGCGGGCCGGCGCCGAACGCCGTCTGCTGCAGGAACGTGCCCCCGGCCACGGCGGCGACGAGGGCCCACGTCTCCCAGGAGGTCAGCAGCGCGACCGGGCCGTCGCCGAGCGCGTCGACCACCGACTTCGTCAGCGCCGCGACCAGCCCGTAGACGAGGCCCGTCGCCACCGCGAGCATCGCGGCGCGGCGCGGGCCGCGGCGGCGCCCGGCCAGCAGCACGCACGCGGCGACGAGCGCGAGGAGCACGACCAGCGACGGCGCCCAGGTGCGCAGCGGGGCCCGGTCGGCCCCGGCCGCGGGCTCGCCCACGACGACGAACAGCGCGAGCGCGGCGACGAGGACGCCCGCCCACACGACCTCGGCCCGCCCGATGCGCCGCCCGGTCAGGCGCGCCTCGAGCGGCAGCGCGAACAGCACGGTGGTGACGAGCAGCGGCTGCACGAGCAGCAGGGCGCCGAGTCCGAGCGCCGCGGCCTGCACCACGAACCCGCCGGTGTCGCCAACTGTGCCCGCCCACCAGCGCGGGGAGCGCACGAGGCGGGCGATCAGGCGCCCGCCGCGCGCCTCCTCGTCGGGCACGTCGGCCGCCGCGCCCCGCTGGGCGACCGACGCGATCGCGAAGAGCAGGGCGGCGAGGACCGCGAGCGCGCCCGCGAGCAGCGTCACCACGTCGTCCCGTCGCCGGCCGTCACCCGGACAGTGCAACATCGGGGTGGTACGCAGCGCGATATCCGGACGATCACGCCACCCGATCGGTGCACGGGCGTCCGATTCCGCTGTCGTGATCATGACAGCGTGTACGCGGTCGGCGCATTACCGGGGCGGGATGCCGCGTTTGGGAGGATGCGCCGGATGCGCGCGACCCCTGCGGTGACCGCCGTGACCGCCACCGCTCTCCCGGCCCTCGCGCTGGCGTTCCTCGGCAGCACCCACCCCGCGATGCTGACCCCCGAGACGGCGCCGTGGTGGCGCGACCTGCACGTCATCGGCCTCGTCCTGTTCCCGCTGCTCGCGCTCGGGCCCTGGGCGGTCGTGCACGTGTCCCGGCCGGCGGGCCCGCTCGGGTGGGTGCTCTCGGGGCTCGCCGCCGTCCTCGGGCTCGTCTACGCGGGCTTCTACGGCGCGCTCGACGCACTGGCCGGCGTGGGCGGCGGTCACGAGACGATGCGCATGGGCCCCGGGCCCTGGGTCGGGTGGCTGTTCGAGATCGCCGACGAGCTCGGTGTCGTCGGGTCCTACGCCTACCTCGCCGCGACGCTGCTCGCCGCGGTCCTGGCCCTCGTCCGCGCCCCGGGGCTCTGGCGCCTGGCCGCCGGCATCGGGGCGCTGTTCGCCGTCGTCGGCGCCTGGTCGTTCCTGACCAGCCACATCTACTACCCCTACGGCGTCGCGACGATGGTCATGCTTGCGATCGGGCTCACCCTGCTCGCGGTCGCGGCGTCCCGGCGCCGGTCGGCGATGGTGTCGACCTCGGGCGGTCACGCTGCAGCCGGACGGTCGATGAGCGGTTCGTAGACCTCCGCAGTCGGCGACCAACCGGTAGCTAGGCTGCGGAGGTTCCGAGACGGCTTTTCGGCCAGGTCGACGCGCGGCAGGATGAGGAGGAGGGCACAGTCCGGTCTGATGACTCCGAAGGTCGACGAGTGGCCGGGCAACGGAGCGGCCTCGCCCACCGGCACCCGTCACGGCTGCGCCGCTGCCGGCGCGGGCAGCTCCAGGGCACGCTTCCGACCAGAGATCGAGGGGCTCCGTGCGCTCGCGGCCCTTCTGGTCGTCGTCTACCACGTCTGGATCGGGCGCGTCTCCGGGGGCGTCGACGTCTTCTTCGTCCTCACCGGGTTCCTGGCTCTCGGCCAGCTCCTGCGTGCAACGGAGCGCGGCGGTATCGACCTGCTGGCCCATTGGGGCCGTACGCTGCGACGTCTGGTGCCCGCGGCGGCCGTCGTGCTGGTGGGGACCGTGGCCGCATGCCTCCTGGTCCTGCCCCAGACGCGGTGGTCGCAGACGATTGTCGAGGTCGTCGCCTCGGCCTCCTTCATGGAGAACTGGAAGCTCGCCGCCGACTCGGTCGACTACTACGCCTCCCACGACACGGCGAGCGTCGTCCAGCACTTCTGGTCCCTCAGCATCCAGGGGCAGTTCGCCGTCCTCTTCCCCCTGATGCTCCTCGGCGCGATCGCGCTCGGCCGACGATGCGGGTGGACCTCCCGCAGGGCGATCGCCGGAGCGGTCGCCCTGGCCGCCGCCCTGTCATTCGCCTTCTCCGTCTGGTTGACCGCCGCGGATCAGCAGCTCGCCTACTTCCATTCCCTGACCCGGGTGTGGGAGTTCATGCTCGGCGCGCTCCTGGCCCTCGTCATCGACCGCATCACCCTGCCGCTGGCGGCGCGTGTCGTGGTCGGCTGGGTTGGCGTCGTGGGTCTGGTGGCCTGCGGGCTCGTGCTGGACGTCGAAGGAGGGTTCCCGGGGTACCTCGCGGCCTGGCCCGTCGCCTGCGCCATGGCCGTGCTCGTCGCCGGGACCACCGGCCGTCGACTCGCCGCCGACAGGACCCTGAACGCACCTCTGATGCAGTACCTCGGCCGGGTCAGCTTCCCTCTCTACCTCTGGCACTGGCCGGTCCTTCTCGTCACGCTCCACCTCGCGGGTCGCGAGGAGCCGGGCCTCCTGCTCGGTGTCGTCATCATCGCCGTCTCCCTCGCTCTGGCCGTGGCGACGGGGCGGTGGGTGGAGGAGCCGGTGCAGCGATTCTCCGGAGGCAGGGGTGGGCGGTCGCGGGAGTACCGGGTGGCCGCCCTCTTCCTGGCCCCGGTCCTGGTCGCCGCGCTCTGCTGGCAGGGCTTGGCCACGACGCAGGGCCGAACGGTGGGAGCCGTCGGTGACCCCGACCATCCCGGGGCGGCCGTGCACATGGCGGGCTACGTCGAGCGGGGCTTGCCGGACGCCGAGCCGCTCCCGCCGGCGGTGCGGGCCGCGGAGGACTGGGTGTACTACCAGGACATGGGGGACGGGTGCTCCGAGGTCCCCACCCACCCCGATCTGTCGCTGTGCTCCGTCGTTCCCCAGCCCCGTCCCGACGCACCGACGGTCGCGGTGGTCGGCGACTCGAACATGTCGCAGTTCCTCGGCGCGGTCATCCCCGTGGCCCGGGAGCGGGGCTGGCGCCTCGAGGCGCTCCTGAAGTCCAGTTGCCCGTTCTCCACGGTCTCCGAGCTCGCCCCGCATGACGAGGGCTGCGTCCGCTGGAACCAGCTGGCGATCGACTACCTCGCCACCACGACGCCCGACGCTGTCGTCGCCCAGGCCACCCTCGACGTGCACGCCGGCCTGACGGAGCGCTCGACGCCTGAGATGGTCGAGGCCTGGGACCGGCTCTCCGACGCCGGGATCCCGATGCTCGCGGTGCGAGGCACCCCCCGCTTCGACGAGGCGCCCGCGACGTGCTCGGACCGGAACGGTCGGGACAGCCCCGCCTGCGACGTCCCGCGGACCGCGTTCTATCCCTCCGATCCGCCGGTGCTCCTGGACACACCGAGCTCGGTGAGCGTGCTCGACCTGGCCGACCTGGTCTGCGAGCCGGCCGTCTGCCGACCTGAGGTCGGACGTGTCTCGGTCTACCTCGACGAGCGGCACCTCACGGCCACCTTCGCGGCGTCCCTCGCCCCGGTGGTCAGTCCGGCGCTCGAGGAGCTGCTGTCGTGACCGGGCCTTCCGCTTCCCGCCGGAGCTGGCTACGGCGCGGCGGCTCGACCCACAGCCCGTCCGACCGGAGCGTGTTCCCATGACCGACGTGCAGACCTCGTCCACGGCACCGCCCACGGACCTGTCCACGGCCCGAGGCGAGTGGTCCGTGGTCGGCCGCGGGCTCTACCTCGGTCCGACCGTCGATACGCCGGAGGAGCTCTACGCCGAGGTGCACCGTGGACGGGCAGAACGGCGCCGGGACCGCATCCGCGTGGGCACGAACAGCCACGTCGGCACCAACACCTACTTCGGGCGTTTCCCGGCCAGCTACTGGCAGCGGTGGACCACGGCGAAGGACGTTCGCTTCGAGGGACGGACCACCGGTTCCGGTCGTGTGCTGCTGCGGGCCTCCGACACCAACGGCGTGCCCCGCACGGTGGCCGTCCACGACGCCCGTGCGGACGATCACGTTGTCCTCGCCGCGACCCTCGACCGGTTCCTGGACGGCGGCGGCCTCTGGATCGAGATCGTCACGGAGGACGACGAGCTGGTCCTCCGCGACGCCCGGTGGACCGTCCGCACGCCGCAGCGCTCCCGCGCGACCTCGGTGGTCATCTGCACCCACAACCGGGCCGACGACTGCCTCGCCACCCTGCAGACCCTCGGCGCGGAGCAGACCGTCCTGGACATGCTCGACGGGGTGATCGTCGTCGACCAGGGCACGGACCGGGTCGAGACCCGGCCCGCGTTCGAGGAGGTCGCCTCGCGCATGGGCGCCGGCTTCCGGTACATCACCCAGCCCAACCTCGGGGGGTCCGGCGGCTTCACCCGGGGGCTGTTCGAGGTCGTGGAGCGCGGCCGGCCCGACACCGACGTCCTGTTCATGGACGACGACATCCGGTGCGAGCCCGAGGTCGTGGTCCGGCTGGCCGCCTTCGCCCGGCACACCGCCGACCCGACGATCGTTGGCGCGCAGATGCTCAACCTCCTCCACCCGACTCAGGTGCTGGCGGGCGCCGAATACGCGGTGCTCGACGAGCTGGCCAACGGTCGCGTCAGTCCCGGAGCGGTGGGCGAGTCGGACGTGACCACCTACTTCCCCGACGGCACCAAGAACGTCCAGGACCGTCGGGTCGACGCGGGGTACACCGGCTGGTGGACCTGCCTGATCCCCGCCGAGCTCGTCTGCGCCGCCGGGTACCCGCTGCCGTTCTTCTTCCAGTGGGACGACGTCGAGTACTGCCTCCGCGCCCGCGCCCACGGCGTGCCGACCGTGACGCTCCCGAGTGCCGGGGTGTGGCACGCCGACTTCCCCTGGAAGGACTGGGACGACTGGCACCGGTACTTCAACTTGCGCAACGCCATGATCACGGCCGCATTGCACTCCCCCTTCCCCGTGCGCCGCATCGCGAGGACGGTTGGAACCCTCCTGTCCCGCTACCTGGTCGCGATGAACTACGGACTCGCTGCGACGCTGGTGCGCGCCGTGGCGGACTTCCTCGCGGGACCCGCGGTGCTCGACGACGGCGGGGTGTCCGCGACTGCCGCCGTCCGACGTCTGCGCGCCGAGTACGGGGAGACCGTGCCGCACCGGATCACCGAGGCGCCCGGGATGGGTCCCACCGAGATGCCGATCGCACGTCCCGGTCCCGCGCCGTCACGCACCGCGCTCGTCATGGCCAAGCGCGTCGCGCAGCAGGCCCTCGGCCGAACCCCGCGCCACGAGGGGCTCGTCGGGGCCGGTGAGGCGGACTGGTGGCACGTCGCCCTGTTCGACCGGGTCGCGGTGACCGACGCCGGTCAGGGTGGGGTGCGGGTACGCCGGCGCGACCCCGACCAGCTCCGTGCCCTCAGCGCTGAGGGTGCACGGGTGCTGTGGCGTCTCGTACGCGAGGGCAGCGGGGCCGCGCAGCGGTGGCGCGAGGCCGCCCCGGAGCTCACCTCCGCCGCGAACTGGCGCCGCCTGTTCGGCTCCTGAGCGCGGTCACCTCGGCACCATCGGGTCGGGCTCGGGCGAGAGTCGCCCCCACTGGTGCACGCCGGGGGCGCGGGTGATCGGCCAGTCTCCGGGCTGGTGGTCGGGATCGCCGAGATCCACGCGGTAGCGCACCGGCACTGGGGGCGGGACGCGGTAGTACCGGTAGTTCACCTCCCACCCGGGATGGAACCGGCGCCACCGGGACACCAGCCCGTCCACACGGCCCGGGTCGGAGAGCACGGGGTCGACGACGTGACACTCCGGCACGCGGTCCTGGCAGTAGAAGGCGTAGGAGCCGATCTCGCCTCCCATCACGACGCCGTCCGTCGGGAGCTCCGCGATGATCGCCCGGTACTCCGCGACCGTGGCGATGTTCTGCCGCATCGGGGCGAGGCCCTCCGCCCACAGCGGGCCGTGCGCGACGGACAGGACGACGCAACCGGCGAGGATGCCCGTCGGGACCGCGAGCGCCCACCGTGGACCACGGGCCGTCACCAGGAGGAGCGCCGTCGCGAGTCCGGCGATCGAGGGGCCGAGGTAGTACTCGATGGGTGGGGTCTCGGTGCAGGCCAGCGCGCCGAGATGCGCGGCGCCGCCGAGCCCGATCGCCGCGGCGTCCCACTGCCGTCGCCACGCGGCGACGGCCACGGCGACGCCGCCGGCCACGAGCGTCGCCGCAATCGTCAGCGCGGGCCCCGGGAACGTCCCCCACCAGTAGCCCGGGACGGTGAGCGTCTCGCCTCCCCACGACCCGTTGGCCCACTTGACCGCCACGCTGTTGGACCAGGCGGATCCGAAGTGGACCCACGAGAACAGGACCCAGGGGGCCACGACGGCCGCGCCGAGGGGCAGGGCGAGGAGCAGGCGACGGCGGGACGTCACGGCGAGGACGAGCACGACGACGACCGCGGGGATCACCAGGTCGGGCCGGGCCAGGTACGACGCGCCGACCAGCACCCCGGCGGTGCTCCAGCGGCCCTCGGCCGCCTGGACCAGCAGCCACACCAGGACCGCGGCGGCGAGGTAGGTCTCCAGCCCGAGGGAGGAGGTGAACACCGGGGAGGTCGCGAGGAGCGCCGGGCCGAGCACGGCCGCCGGCGCGCCCCCGAGCCGCCGCAGCCCCAGGCCGACGAGCGCGAGGCTCACGCACAGGAGCACGGCGGCCGCGACGACGGCCCGGTACCCGGTGGCGATGTGCAGCGCCGCGAGCATCCAGACGTTCAGCGGCGAGGTCGCCGTGTTCGTCTCGATGCCCGTCGTGATCGCCCACTGCCCGTGCTCGGCCAGGTTGCGCGCGAAGGAGAGGCTGATCAGGCCGTCGTCGGGCATCGCGTCGCGCGCCACCAGGAACAGGGCGGCGCCGAGAGCTGCGCCCCAGGCGGCCGGCCATCCGAAGACCAGCCACCGCCGGGCGAGCCGGGCGCCGCGCCGATCTCCGTCGACCGGGGGCGTCCGGTCGACGGCCAGCTCCTCGACTGCGCTCACGGGGTCCATGGTCCCGGAGGTCGGCCGGCGGAGCGCCGGGGGTCCCCGCAACGGTCACCGGGAGCAGGCGGTGCCGTCAAGCGGCGGGCAGTCCTCCGAGACGCGGTAGTAGGCGAGGACGTCAGCGGGCGTGAGCGGCGGCGTCCGCCCGTTGCGCTCGTCGAGCATGTAGAGCATCGCGAGGGTGCGCGTGCCACCCCAGCCGTCGCCGACCTGGTCGACGGTCAGGCGTCCGGCGCGCAGGTCCTCGGCGAGGCGGGCCAGGGTCGACGTCTGGTCCCCGCCGGGGTCGAGCGGGAACGGCCAGTCGATCGGCAGTGGTCGCTCGCCGGAGGCCACCTGGGCCCGCCAGGTCGTCGTCGGTCCGACCAGCGGAGCGACCACGGCGACGGCGGCCACCACGGTGACGACGGCCGCGACGAGGGCGGGGAGGCGCCCGGCGAGCACGACGTCCAGCCCGACGCCGGCCAGCAGGGCTAGCACCACCACGGCGAGGACGAGGCGCCGGGTGCCGGGGACACCGCTGGAGACCGCGTAGAGCACCAGCGAGGCGCCGAGGGCAGCGGCCCAGGGCCACACCAGCGCCGGGCGGGACCACGTGGCCACGGCCGCGCCGGCGAGGAGGACCACGGCGATCACGGGCCCGCCGAGCGCGGGGAGGTCGGAGAAGTAGTAGTAGGACGCCCCGGATCGGACGGCGTAGCCGAGCATCTCCGCAAGGTGCGCCCCCGCCTGCGCCGGGTCGGCGCCCGCGCGGCCCCCACCGGTCACGACGATCCCGCCGTTGCTCCACCACGCCAGCGGCGCGAGGACGATGGCGAGGCCCCCCGCCACGCCCGCCGCGACGGCCACCGCGTCCCGCCACCCGCGGATGCGGGAGAGGGCGACGAGGACCACGGCGGCGGCGCCCGCCAGGCCGGCGGTGTAGGTGGAGACCGCGAGGCCGGCGATCGTCGGGCCGGCCCACCAGCCCCGCCGGGAGGAGGTCACGACCAGCAGCGCCGCGAGACCGACGACGACGTCGAGCGGCGTCTCGATAGCCACCCAGGCGAGCATGGAGACACCGGGCAACGCGACCGTGAGCACGGCCGCCAGGGCGGCGGGGCCCCGGCGGCACGCGAGGCGCCTCCGCGCGGTGCCGAACACGAGCGGCGCCAGCAGCGCGGTGCCGAGCGCCTTCCACGGCCGTGCGTAGAAGAGGCCGTAGTCGCTGCTCAGGTGACCGGCCGCCCAGTAGTAGAGCTGCGCCCCGACGTTCGTGCTCCAGACCGAGGGCTGCCACCCCAGCCGCAGGGCGAGGGTGTCCCGATGCGTGATCGACGCCTCCTCGCCGGTCAGGACGCCTTGGGTCGAGGCGCCCGCCGCGAGCCAGTGGAACCAGATCGCGGCCCCGAGGAACAACGCCACGGCCAACGCGGTGTCGGCGCCGGTCCATCCCCGGGCCGCCGCGGAGTCCGCCGAGGGAGCCGCGCGGCCCGTCCGCTGGTCCGCTCCCGCGGTCGCCGTCATGGGCCCGTCCTCCCGCCGTCCTCAGCCGGCCGCCGCGCGGGCGACGTAGAGCCGGCTCGCCCACCGGGGGCCTGCGCTCGTGTCGGGATCGGCGGCGAGCACCTCGCCCCCGCTCGCCGCGACGAGGGCGCGCACCTCCTCTTCCGGGGTGCCGTGCATCTCCATGCCGCGGCGCAGACGTCGCGCCAGCGCGGCGGGCAGCAGGCGCAGGACGGTGCCGGCGAGGTTTGCCGCCGGGGCGGTGGGCAGCTGGAAGACGACAAGGGCGCTCGGCTTCGCGAGGGCGAAGAACCGCCGGACATAGCGGTGCGCGAGATCGGCGGGCATGTGCTGGAGCACGCGGTTCGTGTAGACGAGGTCGGCGCTCCCCGCGGCGACGCCGTCGAGCTCGGGGCCCTCGGCCAGCTGGAACCGGGCGGCGGGGTCGTCGACGATCTCCCGGGCCTTCTCCAGCATCGTCGGCGAGATGTCGAGGCCAACGACGTCGGCGAAGCCCGCTCGGCACAGTCCGTGCGTCAGGCGCCCGGCGCCACAGCCGAAGTCCACCGCACGGCCGCGCTCCAGGTCGAGGCCGAGCTGCCCGAGGCGGGCGAGCAGCGCCTCGATCTCGGACCTGCCGGTCGCCAGGAAGGCCTCGGGCGTCCAGCCGCCCCCTGCCTTGTCGCGCTCGGTCAGCACCGCCCACATGGGATCCTCCCGACCCAACCGCGTCCAGGTCCGGGAGACCTCGTCGATGCCCACGTTTCCTCCTCCGTGTGCCGGGCTCACTGGCCGGTCTTGGCGAGAACCGCCTCGTAGGCGTCGAGCACAGCGTCGACGCTGTAGAGCGACGCCGCGGACGCGGCGCCCTCCGCGACATCGGGCGGGTCGTCGCGCAGGCGCGCCAGCGCCGACGTCAGCCCCGGCACGTCGCGCGGCGACACGACCGCGCCGAAGCCGGTGTTGTGGACGACGGTCCGCACCCCTGGCAAGTCGCTGACCACGGCCGGGACGCCCGCCATCATCGCGACCACCTGCACGATCCCGAAGGCCTCGAAGGCATTCACCGAGGGCAGGGCGAACACGTCGAGCGAGGCGTAGAAGTCGTCAAGGTCCTCCTCGGGCACGAAACCGAGCATCTCGACGCGCGGGTCGTCGCCGATGTGGCGACGCACCCGCTCCACGACGCTGCCCCCGGCGACGTCGACGTAGTCGCCCCCGACGAGCAGGCGGGCGTCCGGGTCGTCGAGGGCGAGGAACGCGTCGACCAGGTGCTCGACGCCTTTCTCCTCCACGATGCGTCCGAGGAAGCCGACGTGGAACCCGCCGGTGCGCCGGAACGACGGCCGGCCCGCGCGGCGGGGCGGGCAGGGCGGGGGGACCGCCACCATGCCGCCACGGATCGCCGGCCACAGTCGGCTGTGCCGCGCGTAGTCCTCGCTGGAGACGACCACTGAGGCCGACCGGCGCAGCGCCACGCGGCTGGACAGGTCGATCGCCCGGTGCTGCGCGGCGTTGACCAGGCGACGGGTCAGCGGGCCGTCGCCCGTGGGCAGCGACACGTCGCAGTGGTAGGTCGACACCACCGGCACTGGGGACAGGCGCGCGAGCAGCCCGGCCTCCACCAGCGGGAGGTGCAGGTTCGCCACCCTCGAGCGCGCCATCTCCCGCAGCGCGAGGCGGGTGAGGTTGAGACCGATCGTGCCCTTGCCCACCTTCGCGAGGACGGGCGCACGGACCACCTGCACCCCGTTGACCACCTCGTGGGTGGGCAGCGCGGGGTCGTGCTTGGAGGCGACGACGCACACCCGCCACCCGCGAGCGGCGAGCCCCTCAGCCAGGTCGCGGGCGACGTTGGTCAGTCCGGAGACGTACGGGCTGTAGTAGGTCAGGACGAGGCAGAGGTCGTGGTCCGGGTGCTCGTCCAACGCCTGTTCCGCGTCCTCCGCGTCGGCCCCGCCGCGTCGGGTCGGGGATGCGGGACGGTCCCGCGCGGCCACTGTAGAGCGGCCACTGTAGAGGGGACGACACGTCCGACGTGCCGTCGGGCGGCGTCGCGCTCGGCGTGGGCAACCCCCACCCGGGGATCGCGTGCACGGCCGCGGCGGGGCCACATCGGCCGACGGCGCGGTGGCGTTGCTACGGTGCGTCATCCACCGCCGGACCCCGGAGCGCGCTCGGTGACCGCGACCTCGCGATCCTCGTCCCCGACCGACGAGGACGACCTCGACCGTGTCGGGGCACCGCGGGGTGGCTCGACCGAGGGGCATCGGCCGTCCTGGCCGACCCTCCCCACGCTGGCGGGACTCCTCGCCCTGGTCTGCGCGGTGCTGCTGCCGCTGCTGCCGGTCGACGTCTCGACACCGGGAGTCGCCTGGCCGCTCGACCCCGGGGTCCCGCGGTCGACGGCCCTGCAGCTCACGACGCAACGTCCGCTCACCCTCGACGTCCGCGCCGACTGCCGCGCGGCCCGCGCGGCCGCGTCGGCGGACACGGGCCGGGCGCTCGGGGAACCCGGCGACGGCCTTCTGCTCGCGACGCTGCCCCCGGTCTCCCCGGCGGCGGGGGCCGGCCTGCTCGCCGCGGTCCGGGACGGCCGGCTGTCGGTCGTCTCCCGCGGCGTGCCCCTCGTGGACCGACCCCTCCCCGCCGGCCCGTGCACGATCGGGATCGTCGGCGACCTCCGGTCGACGACCGTGACGCTGGACGGGCAGGTCGTCGCGGCGGCGGGCCTCGACGCCCTCCCCGACGTCGACGCGCTGGTGACCTCGGTGCCACCGGCGCCGGGCGGGGCCGGTCTCGCCGTCCGGCTGACCCTCGACGACCAGTTCGCGACCTCCTCCACCCCAGT
Organism: Actinomycetospora sp. NBRC 106375; assembly: GCF_030269665.1. Lineage (GTDB taxonomy): Bacteria > Actinomycetota > Actinomycetes > Mycobacteriales > Pseudonocardiaceae > Actinomycetospora. Next base: position 159,899 of record NZ_BSTS01000007.1, on the reverse strand, counting down.
CAAGATCGCGGTGACGGTGCTGCTGCTGGTCGCGGTCGCGGTGGGCGTGGCCGCCCTCCATCGCCGGGACCGGGCGGTGCACGCGCCGCCCGCGGGCGCAGGGGCGCGCGGCTGGCGCCGGTGGCGGGAGCTGGGCCGGTGGCGGGAGCTGGGCTGGTGGCAGGAGCTGGGCCGACCGCGCATTCCCCGCCCGCGGGCGGTGGACGCGGTGGTGCCCGCGCTGCTGGCGCTCTGGACCGTTCTCGCCCCGATGACCGACGACGACGGCTACTACGCCGCGATGGCGGCCAACGTGCCGTTCACCGGCTACGTCGCGAACTACTACCAGCTCTACAACCAGGGCTTCACACCCTTCACGTGGATCTACTACGTCCTCGCGGGCTGGCAGACCGAGGTCGGCGTGTCGCCCGTGCTGCTGCGGGTGCCGTCTCTCGTGCTGGGCCTGGTCACCTGGGTGCTGCTGCGCGCCTACGTCGCCCGGGCTCTCCCCGCCGGCACGGGTCGTGGCCGGGCGGTCGCCCTGCACGCCGCGCTGGCCGTCGGGTTCCTCGCCTGGTGGCTGCCCTACGACGTGGGTGTCCGCGCCGAGGCGGTGGTGGCGACCAGCATGGTGGGCAGCCTCCTCGCGCTGGCGGTCGGGCTGGAGCGCGACCGGTGGAGCCTGCTCGCGCTGGCCGTCGGGATCGCCGCCTTCGGCGCAACCGCCGCGCCGACGGGGTTCGTCGCCCTCGCTCCGCTCCTGGCCTGCCTCCCGGCGGTCTGGCGCCGCCTGCGGGCCCGCGCGACCCGGTCACGCGCGCTGGCCCACCTGGTCGGGCTCGCCGGACCGGGAGCGCTCGTCGGCGTGCTGGCGTTCGCCGACGGGTCCCTGCGCGACTTCCTGCGGGCCCAGCAGATCTTCCTCGGCATGCAGTCCCAGGAGACCTGGTACACCGAGATCGTCCGCTGGACCTTCCTGCTCTCGAACGAGCCGATGGGCGCCTACGCCAAGCGAGCCCCGGTCCTCCTGGGGCTCCTCGCGCTGGTCGTCCTCGGACTCCTCGCCGCCTTCCTGCGGGGCCGGGGCCGACGGCTGCCGGCCCGTACCGGGCTCGCCGGCACCACACTGCTGCTCGGTCTCGCCCTGCTCTGGCTCACGCCGAGCAAGTGGACCCACCACTTCGGCACCCTCGCCGGGGTCGGCGGCGCCGTCCTCGCCCTCGTGCTCGTCGGGACGCCCGTCCTGCTGCACGACCTCGTGAGCGCCGACCGCTCGCCCCGCCCGCCCATCCGCACGTCGGTCGTCGCCGCTGCCGGCCTGGCGGTCGCCGTCGTCGGGGCCCTCGCCGGGCACGGTCGCAACTCCTGGCCGTACTCGTGGCTGCTCGGTCTGCCCGATCCCGGCGAGATCCCCACGGTCGCCTCCGTCTCCCTCGACCAGCCGGCGTGGTGGGTCCTCGCCGGGATCGTCGCGGCCGCCGCCCTGGTCCTGCTAACCCGCCGGTGGGCGCGCACGTGGCGGCCGATGGTCGGCGTGGTCGCGGTCGCCGTCGCCGCCGCGTCGGTCCTCCTCGTCACGTCCACCTACCTCGTCGGGAGCTTCGTCCTGGCGACCGCCCGGACCGCCGACACCTGGTCCCCGTGGGCGGACGCGCTCCGTGACCCGCTGGGCCGCGACTGCGTGGCCGCGTCCCAGATGCAGGTCCTCGACCCCGCGAGCGCCCGGCCGATGGCCCCGCTCCCCGGGTTCCCGCCGCCGGGCGGCTCCGGCTTCGTTCCCGGCGGGTGGTTCCCGGCCAGCCCGCCGCCCTCCGGCGCGGTCACCTGGGGCAGCTTCACGCCTCCCGCCCCGGGATCGGGCGCCGCGGGCGGCAACGACGGATCGATCGGCACCTTCGCCACCCCGTGGTACGCCATCCCCGACCGACCTGGCGCCGCGATGACCACGTCGGTCTCGGGACGCACCGGCGGGGGCAACGTGCTGCGGGTCGAGTACGCCCGTCCCGAGGGCGGCCGGCTCGTGCCCGTGGCGAACCGGGTGCTCGGCCTCGACCCGGACGGGTCCGCCGTCGACTCGCCGACCTGGCGAGGGCTCCTCCTCGAGGTCGGCAACGGGCCGCCGGAGGGCGCCACCGCGATGCGCCTCGTCGCCGAGGACACGTCGACGGCGGCGGGCGGGTGGCTCGCCTTCACGGCCCCCGGGGTCGCGCCCTGGACCTCCCTGCAGGACGTCGCGCGGCCGGGCGAGGCCTCGGCGGTCAGCTGGCAGTACGCCTTCCTCTTCCCCTGCCAGCGCAAGCCGGTGCAGGCCGACGGCATCAACGAGCCCTCGACCCTTGCGGTCGTCTGGGGCGACCAGCAGCTCGCCTACACCCTCGACGGCATCTGGCAGATCGGCCGCGGCGGCCTGTTCGCCCAGAGCGCGCGGGACTCCGTCATGACCGGCATGGTCACGCGCCTGCGCGACGCCCCGGAGGCCGAGGCGGGCACGGTCTACCGGCTGCGACCGTACGTCCCGGACACGGGCGCCTTCCGTCTCGAGCGGGGGACCACGCGTGTCGCGGGGTGGTCACCCGCGCCGAACACCACGATGTCGGTCCCGGTCGACGGCGGCTAGCGAGCTCGTCAGGGCCGGCGCAGGACGAAGATCGAGGACTCGCCACGACCGGGCGGCAGGACGAGCCGGCCGGACAGGAACTGCAGGAACGCGGGCACCGCGTAGCGTGCCGCGTCGACGAGCTTCGGCAGGCGCGAGTACGGGACGTCCCAGAGCCCGTCGGTGCCCTCGCGCTCGACCTCCAGGCCGTGGTCGGTGACGAACCGGCGCCACTGCGCGTGTGTCTTGAGGTTGATGTGCGTCGGGTCGGCGAAACCCATCCACCGCTCGCCCGCCAGCCGCCGACCCCGGCCCGCCGGGTCCGGCATGACGACCAGGGCGCGGCCGCCCGGACGCAGGACGCGTCGCCACGTCGCCAGGGTCTCCGACGCCATGGCGTCGTCGAGGTGCTCGAGGACGTGGATGGCCGTCAGCGCCCCGAACGCGGCGTCCTCGAGCTCGGCGGGGTCGGTCGAGACGACGCAGCCCGGCGCGTTGCGCCGCGCCGTGCGTGCCGAGTACTCCGAGACCTCGAAGCCCGCCGCCGGGCCCAGCGCCGAGAGCCGTCGCACGAGGTGGCCGGTGCCGCACCCGAAGTCGAGGTAGGGACCGCCGGCGGTGTAGCGACGCACCAGACGCGTGTAGTACCGCAGCGCCGGACGGTCGTCGGCCTGCCCGTTGGAGCGGTAGTACTGCTCGTCGTACTCCAGGCTCACGGCCTTCCTTCCCATGGGGAACGGCGGCGCGAGACCGCCAGGATCGAGCAGCTCGTAGCGGCGCCGACCACCGATCCGACGAGGAAGGCGACCTCGCCGGAGAGGATGACCCCGGGCACCGACCAGAACGTCACCCCGGCCGCGAGCAGCCCCGCGAGCCAGCTCAGGGCGACGTCGACGTGCCGGCCCCGGGCGACGTGGACCTGGGTGACGACGACGAGCCCGATGTGGGCAAGCACCCCGCAGATGATGAGCGCGAGGTCGATACCGGCGATGACGTAGTCGTCGCCGAAGACCAGCGAGATGATCGTCGGCCCCGCCCACCACGCGAGGGGCACGCCGACGGCGGCCGTGGCGAGCAGCCCCGCCGCCCCCTTGACGAGCAGGACGAGCACCTCGCGCCGGCGCCCGCCCGCGATGAGCCGGGTCAGCGTCGGGACGACCGCCGACTGCAGGGGCACCACCATGGACAGGGGGGCCTTGGCCAAGGTGAAGGCCGCGACGAACACGCCCGCGGCGGCCATCTGCGGGCCGTCGGCGGCCTGGGCCACGACGAGGACCGGCAGCCCGTTGAGGAGCAGCTGGGCGCACACCGAGCCGACCAGCAACGGCAGCGCGGCCCGGGTGACGTCGCGGGTGGTCGCCCGCGGGGCGCTCGGGTCCGCGGCGGGCCGTCCCCAGGCCACGGCGCGCCGCCAGGCGCCCGGCAGCTGGGGCACGTGGGCCAGGGCGATGGCGGCGACCAGGGCCCAGCAGAACGCGGCGGCGTCGGCTCCCGCGGCGACGAAGAGGACCACGGCCAGCCCGAGGCGGACCACCGCGTCGAGCACCATCACCGCGGCGTGCCGGACGAGCCGGTCGGTGCCGATCAGGGTGCCGCGGACGAGGAACTGCCCGGCCGACACGACGCACAGGGCGGCGAGGGCCAGCAGCACCGAAAAGTCGTCGTCGAGGGCGCGGTAGAGGATCGGGAGCGCCCCGCCCAGCACGAGCAGGGCGAGGACGGTGAGGACCCCGGTCGCGCCAGTCGCGGCCCGCAGGAGCGCGCGCCGGTCACCGGGCAGGGGGAGCCGCCGCGCGAGCTCCTGCTCCAGGGGCAGGAAGGCGCCGAACCCGAGCACGAGGGCGAGGGCCCAGAAGGACCCGAAGGTGGCGTACTCCGCCGGCGGCAGCGCCCGCGCGACCACGGCCAGATAGATGTTGACGACGATGCCGGAGACGAGCACGCCGAGGCTCGCCGCGCCGACCAGTCGTCTGGCCCCGACCTTCCCGGGTGCCCGGTCGCCCACGGCGAGCGACTCCTCACTCGGTGCTGCAGCGATGGCGCCACGATACGGCCTCGACGAGGGGACGCCGTCGGCCGCCACACCGTCGGTGCGGGTTGTCGTCACCGGCGCAGGAGTGCCTCGAGCGGCATCGTGGGATGGGGGAAGCGGAAGCGGTTCTGCGCCAGCTCGAGGAACATCCCCTCGGCGACACCCGGCAGACAGTAGTTGCCGAAGTACCGGTCGGGCGACGTCAACGGCGCCACCTCCTCGTGCACGACGCCCAGCTCCCGGTACGTCGGGTCGGGCCCGAACACCGCGAAGACGGCCGCGTCGACGAAGCACATGAAGCGCAGGTCGCTGCAGCGCAGGTGCGTGTCCTGCACGGCCAGGGCCGGCACCCGGTCGCGCACGAACCACAGCGATGCAAGATCCCGCACCACCTGGTCGAACTCGTGGGCCCCGTCGTGGTGCACGACCGCCCGCTCGGCGGTCTCGACCATGAGGACCTCCCGCACGTAGGTGGGGAGGTCGCCGTGGAACATGCGCACCCGCTTCGCGACCTTCGGGAACGCGCGGCGGAGGCGCTCGTGGGTGAACCGCAGGTAGGTCGGGCTGGTGTCGACGAGGTCGAGCGAGAGCCCGAGCTCCTCGGCGCACCCGGCGAAGACGGCCGAGGTCCCGCCCATGAAGACGCCGACGTCGACGATCCTGGTCGCCGGTGCAGGTGCCGGTGCCGGTGTGGCAGCGGCCCGGCGCGACGTCCGCCATCGGGACCAGCGCGCCGGCCAGGAGCTTCCACCGGCGGCCCCCGCCACCGGCCCCGCCTGGAGCTGCTCGATGCAGCGGACGACGTCGGCGTAGTGGCGCGCCGAGCACTGGTCTTCGTAACCCACCCCGGACCGGTCGATGGCGTCGGCGACCCGGGTGAGGATCCCGCCGCGCTCGTCGGCCGATCGCAGGTCCGCGCGGTGCCCGCTCTTGATCTCGATCTCGAGATGGTCGTGGAGGCTGGTCACGTGTTCGAGCGCCGGGTCGGGCTCGAGGAACTCGCCGACCGCATCCGCCATGCGCGGGCCTCCGTGGGTGTCGTCCGTGGCTGGGTGATGGAGCCCGCCACGTCGCATCCGACGGTGTCCGGTCAGACCGGGGCGAGTGGCCGGCCAACATAACGGACGAGTCGGTCGCCGACGCGCAGGACGCGCCGTCGGCGGGCGTCGGGAGGCCGAGGAGAGGTCGATGCCATGCTGTTCGGGTCGACCCCGAGGTCGGTGGAGAGGACGGGATCGTTGTCGGTGCACCCTCCCGGTCGGGCCGATGCCCCCGGACACGCGGACCCCGCCGCCGTCGACGGGCCGGCAGAGAGCGTCACCTCTCGGCTGGTCACGCGACTCCTGCGGCTCGTCACCGACGGCTCGCTGCGGGTGCTGTCGCTCGACGTGTTCGACACGCTGCTGTGGCGGCGGGTGCCCCGGCCCGTGGAGCTGTTCGCGGTGGTCGCCCACCGGCTACGGAGCGAAGGGCTCCTCGCGGAGTGGGTGACCGACAGCGCCTTCGTCGGCCTGCGCGCCCGGGTCGAGGGTCTGGCCCGCGACGCGCGCGGCCCCCTGGGGCCCGAGGTCTCGCTGCGTGAGATCTGGCTGGCCATGCCGCCGGAGCCCTTCAGCGACGTGCCGGTGGACATCCTCATGGGTGTGGAGATGCAGGTCGAGCGGGAGTTCACCGTCGTCGACCTCGACACCCGCCGGCTCGTGGACGCCGCGCGCCACGCCGGGCTGCCGCTGGTGCTGGTGTCGGACACCTACTTCGACGACGAGCAGCTGCGGTACCTGCTCGACCGCCCCCAGCTCGAGCTGCCGCCAGGGACCCGCATCTTCCGCTCGCAGGAGTACGGCACGGCGAAGGGTGACGGCCTCTGGCCGGCCGTGCTCACCGCCCTGGGGGTCGCTCCCGACGAGATCGTGCACATCGGGGACAACCCGGTGGCCGACGACGAGGTCCCCGCCCGGCACGGGATCCGCACCGTGCACTACGAGCGCGTCGACGAGGAGTTCGCGCGCGTCCTCGAGCGGGAGCGGACCACCCCGACCGCCCTATCGACGGCGGGCACCCTCGTCGATCCCGAGCACGGCGACGCCGGGCTGACCACGATGCGGGCCCGCGCGGTCGGGCTCGCCGGGCGGGACGGACGCCGTACCGACGTCGCCCGCCGCTTCGGGGCCGGCGTCCTCGGACCGGTGCTCACCGGCTTCGCGGAGTGGGTCGCGCGCTCGTGCGCCGCCCGGCGTGTCCGGACCGCGTGGTGCCCGATGCGGGAGGGCGAGCTGCTGGCGGCGCTGGTGAACGACGCGGCGCGCGCCCACGGCCTCGAGGTCGAGGCCCGGCCCCTCTGGCTCTCGCGCCACGTCGTGTGGCTCGCCACCGTCGACGAGCTCGACGCGGACTCCGTCGCGGACATGATCCGCCGCAGCTACGGCGCCACGGTCCGCTCGCTGCTGTCCACCCTCGCGCTGCGGCCGGGCGACGTCCCGTCCCTCGCGCCGCACCTCGACCGGGTGCTGGACGACCAGGAGATGGTGGACCGGGTCGCCGCGGCCCTCGTCGAGGCGCCCCACCTGCGCCACCGGCTCGCGGTCACCGCCACCGGGAAGCGGCGCCGGCTCGTGCGGGCCCTGCGGGATGCCGGCGCGCTCGACGAGCCCGAGATGGTGCTGGTCGATCTCGGGTGGGGGGCGACCATCCAGCTCCAGCTCGCCGCCGCCCTCGACAAGGCGGGCGTCGACGTGGTCCCGAGCGGCATGTACGTGGCCACCGACTTCCGCTCGCTCCGGCTCCTCGCGCGCGGCCTGCGCGTCGAGGGCTACCTCGGGGCCGCCGGCCGTCCCGCGCCCCTCGTCGAGAGCCTGGCGCGCAGTCCCGAGGCGCTGGAGATGTCGGTGAACGCGCTGTGCGGCTCGCTGCTCGACTTCTCGGAGGACGGCACGCCGATCCTCGGGCCCACCGTCGGGACCGAGGACCAGCACGCCGAACGGCGGGCGGTCCAGACCGGCATCGTCGACTTCCAACGTCGGTGGCACGCCTACCGGGCGACGGACCGGGACTGGCCCTCCCTGCTCATCCCGTCGGCACGGGACCACCTCGGTGAGGTCCTGCGTGCCGCGATCTGCGCGCCGACAGAGCAGGAGGCGTCGCTGTTCGCGCTGTGGTCGCACGAGGACAACCTCGGGTCGGACCACGCGGCCCGCCTCGTGCCCGACGACCTCGAGGGGGTCCTGCCTTACCTGTCCCCGAACGACCTCGCCGATCTGGGCATGCGCGACGCCTTCTGGCCGCAGCTGCTCGCGCCGGGCGACGCCGGCCTCGCCGCCGCGGCCCGGGCCCTGGCCGCCGGGGCGATCGACGCGGACGCGTTCGAGGCCGCCGAGCCGTCGCGGGCCCGGCTGATGGTCCACACAGTGGACGACCGCTGGTCCCCCGGGTCGGAGCACCAGGTCCGGATCAACCACCACGGGCTGAGCTTTGCGCGGCTCGCGCTGGAGCCCCGTGCCGCGGACGACGCGCCCCGGTCCACCCCGCACGTGCTCGACGTGTCCGTCGAGCTCACCGGGCGCCCCGCGGTCGTCCGCGTCGACCGCGTGATCGTCTCCCTGCGCACCGTCGACGGGGTCGAGCAGGAGCACCGCTGGGAGACCCCCGCGGACCTCGCCGGCCTCCACCTCGCGGACGCCGCCTGGCTCGGCGGCAACCTCGTGGAGCTCCGGTCGGCGACGTCGGCCGTCGTCCTCCCGCTGGCGGCCCGCGCCGGCGCGCCCGTGGTCCACGCCCGCGTGACCGTGGCGTTCGCCATGCTCCCCCAGTCCCCCTCCGGTCTGTCCCCGGTGACGCGCGGGGCGCCCACGACGGCGCGGATGTCGGGACGCCTGCTGGCCGAGTTCCGCCGCGGCGGCGTGCGCGGCGTCGCGTCGGGGGCGACCCGCCTCGCCCTCCGGCGGGTGGTGGATCGCGGATGACCGCATCGCGACCGGTGCCGGCCGCTCTCGGCTCCCGGGACGACCCCCACGCTCAGGCCCGCGCCGCGCGCACCGGACCCCTGCTCCTGCACTCCCTCACGTTCTTCCGCGACGTGTTCGTCACGCTGTTCGCCGCCCGGCGGATCACCACGGTGGTCGAGGTCGGTGTCGAGTCGGGCGCGGTCACGGCTATGTACGCCGACCTCGGCGCGACCGACGTCTTCGCCGTCGACCCCTCGCCGACCGTCGATCTACAGGAGCGCTACGAAGGCGACGAGCGCCTTCACCTCGTGTCGCGCCACTCGCCCGCCGCCCTCGACGACCTTCCCGTCGCCGACCTCTACGTCATCGACGGCGATCACAACTACGCGGTCGTGCGGCGGGAGGTGGACTGGGTGCTCCGCCACGCGCCCGACGCGCTGATCGTGCTCCACGACGTGCTGTGGCCCTGCGGGCGGCGCGACCAGTACTACGCGCCCTCCACCGTCCCGGAGGGGGAGCGTCACCCGTCCTCGGAGGAGGGCGCGACCGTCTGGCACGACGACCTCACCCCGGCGGGATTCGTCGGGCTCGGGGCCTTCACGGCCGCCCTGACTGCCGGCGGCGAGCGCAACGGCGTCCTCACCGCCGTCGAAGACGCGCTCGAGGACGCGGCGGGCACGTGGACCCTGCGCATCGTCCCCGCCGTGTTCGGCCTCGGCGTCGTGGTCCGCGAGGGGGCGCCCGGCGCGCAGGAGATCCTGCGCGGCGTCGAGCCCTTCGCCTCGTCGACGATGCTGGCCACCCTGGAGAACAACCGCCTCGCGCTCTACACGCGGGTGCTGGAGATGCAGTACGAGGCGGGGCGCCACGCGGACGACGCCGACGCCATGGCCGAGGCCCTGGTCGAGCGGACGCGTCGGATCGAGGATCTCGACCGGGAACTCGCCCGGACGCGCCGGGAGCTCGACGAGGCGAGGGCACCGCGCCCGGAACCCGAGCCCCGCCCGCCGAAGGAGCTGGCGAGGGCTGCGGTCCGGCGGCTGCGTCGCGCCGTCAGTCGGTGACGAGGGTCGGTCGTCCCGACGCCCCGCCCTCACGGGTGGCGTCGGCGAGGTGAACGTCCCGACACGAGGCAGAGGAGCAGCGGCAGGGTGAGCACGGACGCGCCGCCGGAGGTGTCGGCTCCGGCGACCGACCCGTCCCCGGACCTGCACGCTCCCGGCCGGGCCGGCTCGCTCGCGTGGGCTGTCACGGTGGTCTCCGGACTCGTGGCCCTCGTGGGCGCCGTGCTCCTGCCGTTCGCGCCCGTCGCCATGAGCACCCCGGAGGTGACCTGGCCGGTCGACGTGAGCGACCCCGCGCCGACGATGCTCATGCTCACGGCCTACGAGCCCGCCGACATCGATGTCCGCTTCAGCTGCCGGAGCGCGCGTGCCGCTGCGGCCACCCCGGACGGCGTGGTCCTCTCGACGATGGGGCCGGCGTCGGACGATGCGGCGGCCGAGGCGCTGACCGTGGTGGCCCGCGGCGAGACGGTGACCGTCCGCAGCGGCGGAGCCCAGCTGTTCGCCGGTCCCCTGCCGACGGGCGACTGCCGCTTCCTCGTCACCGGCGACCCCGCAGGGATGCGGGTGGTGCTCGACGGCGCGGTAGTGACCACGACGCCGACCACCCTGCCCACCCCTGACCTCCCGACCGACGGCGACCGCTCCGAGATCCTCCCCGACTCCCGGCCCGAGGTCGCCCCGATCACGCCCCTGCCCGAGGTCGACGCCCTGCGGTCATCGGTGCCGTCGCTGCCGGCCCCGACGTCCGACGACCTGTCGGTGCGCATGAGCCTCGACAACTCCTTCGACCACACCCCGACACCCGTCAAGTCGGTGCTCATCGCCGTCATCGTCATCGCGCTTGCCGTCGGGGCCCTGGCGATCCCGGTCGGACGCGCCGCCCCCGAGTGGGGCACCCGCGGACAACAGCGGCTCCTACAGTGGGCGCGCCGCCGGTTCGTGCGGGCGGGGACGCGGCTGCGAACGCTGCGCCCTCGTGTCGTGGACGCCGTGGTGCCGGCGGTCCTGGTCGCGTGGCTGTTCCTCGCGCCCATCACCGACGACGACGGGTACTACAGCGCGATGGCGGCCAACGTGCCGTTCTCCGGGTACGTCACGAACTACTACCAGCTCTACGACCAGGGCTTCACGCCCTTCTCCTGGCCCTACTACGTCCTGTCCTGGTGGCAGACCACCTTCGGCACCGCGCGCGTGGTTCTGGGTGGCCCGGCCCTGGTGCTGGGTCTCGGCACGTGGTTCCTCGCGCGGGCGTTCGTGGCGCGGACCCCGATCGGTGGCTCCGGTCGTCTGGCGGACACGGGCGCGCGTGCGGCCCTCGCCGCGGCGTTCCTCGCGTGGTTCACGGCCTACGACATGGGCGTGCGACCGGAACCGGTCGTCGGCTTCTTCACGGTCGCCGCACTCGTCGCCGTCGCCGAGGGACTGGAGCGCCGTCGTCTGCCGCTGCTCGGTCTCGGGGTCGGGCTCTCCTCGGCCGGGCTGATGGCCGCACCCACCGGGTTCATCGCGCTCGCCCCGCTCGTCGCCGCGGCGCCCGCGACCTGGCGTCTCGTGCGCGAACGCGTGCGCGGCTGGTGGGCGGTTGCGGGGTGCTGGACCGTCGTCCTGGCCCCGCTCGCCGTGGGGAGCCTGCTCGGCTTCGCCGACGGCGCGTACCGCGACTTCGCCCGGGCCCGGGACATCTTCGCCCCCGTCCAGCGTGCGCAGACCTGGTATCAGGAGGTCCTGCGCTACACCGCACTCCTCGACACCACCTCGCACCACGGCTCCTACGCCCGGCGGACCGCCGTGCTGGTCTGCCTGCTGGCGCTGGTCTGGTTCCTCGTGCTCGTCGTCGCCGCCCGCGCCCGCGACCTCGTCGTTCCCGCACGCCTCCTGCTCGCCGGGTGGAGCACGCTGCTGGCGTTTGTCCTGCTGCTGCCCACCCCCAGTAAGCCGACCCACCACCTCGGCGCCTTCGCGGGCCTCGGCGCGATCCTGATCGCACTCGTCCTGGCGGCCGGCCCACGACTGCTCGCGGCCCTGGACCGCGGACGGCGGGTGTCCCAGCCCGCGCTGGTGGCGGCCGCCCTGGCGACCGTCCTCGTCGCCGCCCTCGCCGGTCACGGTCGGGCGATGTGGCCCTACGACTGGGGTCTCGGGCGGCCGGCGTTCGGTGACTACCCCTCGGTCCGGGGGATCGATTTCGACCAGCCGCTGTGGTGGGCGCTCGGTCTGGCCGTGGCGTCCGTGGCCGCGCTGCTCGTCGCCCGGCGGCGGGCCCCCGAACTCCAGCGCCTGGCCCTCGGGTTCTCGGTGCCCGTGCTCGTCCTGGTGCTCCTCACGGCGACGACGGTGTGGACGGTCGGCGACTTCGTCCGCGCCGCCGACCGGACCGCGACCAGCTGGTCCCCGCAGGTCGACGCCCTCGCCGACCCCGCCGCTACCCGCTGCGGGCTGGCCGGGCAGATCGACGTCCTGGACCCCGCGAGTCCCCGCGGGCTGTCGCCCGCCGGACCGCCCGAGCCCGCGCCGCTCCCCCTCGACGCCGCCGATGCCCCGCTACCCGAGCTGCGCACCGAACCCTTCCTGCCCGGCGCGTTCTTCTCCGCCAGCCCGCCACCGCCGGACATCCCCGCCGGTGTCCCGGTCTGGGGAAGCTTCCTGGTGCCCGAGCCCGGCGCCAACGCCGACGCACGCACGGGGACGTTCACCACTCCGTGGTCGCGACTCCCGCCGGATCCGGCGGGCACGGGCCTCGCCGTCTCCGTGTCCGGCCGCACGACCGGCGACGTCTCCCTGCGAGTGGAGTACGGGCGGCTCGTGCCCGACGGCGTCACCCCCGTCGCCGGGGCACCGGTCGGGGACGGGGAGCCCGAGTCGCTCGCATGGCGCGACGTGCCGCTGCTCGACGGGGCCGCCGCCCCGCCCGGGGCGGACGCCGTCCGGCTAGTCGCCCAGGACTCGAGCACCACCACGGGGGGATGGCTGGCGTTCTCGGCGCCGGTCGCCCGCTCGTGGGTGCCGCTGCCGCAGTTCTTCCCCGCCACCGCCCCCGTGGGCGTGTCGTGGGCGATCCGCACGCTCTTCCCGTGCCTGCGCCAGCCCCGCCAGCAGGCCGGGATCACCGAACCGGCCGTCGGGGCGATCGGCTTCGGCTCGACCCCCGAGCAGGCGCTCCAGGACTGGACGTTCGACCCCACCCGTGGCGGGCTTCTGGGTCACGCTGACCGCGAGGTCGGCGGCGCGACCGCGCTCATCACCCGCGTCCGCGACGTCGGGGAGACCGTCGACGACGTCTACGTCTTCGACCTGCGCCCGCCCTACCGGAGTAACGGGTACTCGCTCGTCCGGGAGCGGCAGGTGGTGTCCGGCCTGCCCGACGAGGGCCTGGACCTCGAGCCGACGCTCAGCCGTCCTGCTCCGCCAGCTGACGGATGAGCCCGCCGTCGAGGACCATCCGGACCTGGCGCTCGGAGAGCTGGTGACGGAACGTCATCTCCTTGCCGTCGACGTGGCCGGTGACCTCGTGTCCCTGCTGCAGCTGCTCGTGGAGGTTCTCGAACGACAGCGTGGCGCCCTGCTCGATGCCCTCGCGATCGCCGTCGGAGGCGAACTCGAGGGCGAGGATCCCGAAGTTGGCCAGGTTCTGCCAGTGGATGCGGGCGAAGGACTCGGCCACCACGACACGTAGCCCGAGGTAGCGCGGGCAGATCGCCGCGTGCTCGCGCGACGAGCCCTGGCCGTAGTTCGCGCCGCCGACGATGGCGTGACCGGTGCTGTCCTTGATCTCCTCCGCGTTCGCCGGGTAGTCCGGGTCGATGCGGATGAAGGCGAAGCGCGCAAGCGCGGGGATGTTCGACCGGTAGGGCAGCGCCTCCGCCCCGGCCGGCGAGATGTCGTCGGTGGAGATGTCGTCGCCGACCGCGAGCAGCACCGGCACCTCGAGGGAGTCCGGGAACGGGTCGAACTCCGGCAGCCCGGAGATGTTCGGGCCCTTGACCAGCTCCACCTCCCGCGCCTCCTCCGCGGGCGGCGGCTCCTCGAGCATCCCCGGGATGACCGTCGGTTCGGGCAGGTCCAGCCCGTCCCACGCGAGGCCGAGCTCGTCGGCGAGCGCCCGCGGGTCGGTGATCTCCCCGCGCAGCGCACTGGCGGCCGCCGTCTCGGGCGAGCACAGCCAGACCCGGTCGTCGACGCCGCCGCCGGAGCGGCCGGGGAAGTTGCGGGGGAACGTCCGCAGCGAGTTCGTGCCCGGGGCCGGCGCCTGCCCCATGCCGATGCAGCCCATGCAGCCGGACTGGTGGATGCGCGCGCCGGCGGCGACGAGCGAGGTCGTACCGCCCCAGCGCGTGAGGTCCACGAGGATCGGGCGCGAGGTCGGGTTGACGTCGAAGCTGACGCCGGTGTGCGTCTGACGGCCGTCGACGATCCGCGCGGCGATCGCGAAGTCGCGCAGCCCCGGGTTCGCCGAGGAGCCGATGACCACCTGCCCCACCGGCGTGCCGACGACCTCGCGGACCGGCACGACGTCGCCGGGCGACGACGGCTGCGCGATCAGGGGCTCGAGCTCCGAGAGCTCGATGTGCTCGGTGACGTCGTAGGCGGTCCCCTCCTCGGCGAGCAGCTCGGTGAAGTCGTCCTCACGGCCCTCGCCAGCGAGGAAGCGACGCACCGCGTCGTCGGCGGGGAAGACGCTCGTCGTCGCGCCGAGCTCGGCACCCATGTTGGTGATGACGTGGCGGTCCATCGCGCTGAGCCCCGCGAGCCCGGGCCCGTGGTACTCGAGGATGCGGTTGGTCCCGCCCTTCGTGCCGTGGCGGCGCAGCATCTCGAGGATGACGTCCTTGGCCGAGCACCAGGGCGGGAGCTCGCCGGTCAGCTCGATCCCCCAGATCTCCGGCATCCGGATCGAGAGCGGCTTCCCGGTGATCGCGAGCGCGACCTCGAGGCCGCCCACCCCGATCGCGAGCATGCCCAGGGAACCGCACGCCGGCGTGTGGGAGTCCGACCCGATCATCGTCTTGCCCGGCGCACCGAAGCGCTGCATGTGGGTGGGGTGCGAGACACCGTTGCCCGGCTGGGAGTACCAGAGCCCGAACCGCCGGCTCGCCGAGCGCAGGTAGGCGTGGTCCTCGGCGTTCTTCTCGTCGGCCTGCAGCAGGTTGTGGTCGACGTACTGCACCGACACCTCGGTGCGCACCCGGTCGAGGCCGAGCGACTCCAGCTCCTGCATGACGAGCGTGCCGGTGGCGTCCTGCGTGAGCGTCTGGTCGATCCGCAGGGCGATCTCCTCGCCGGGGGTCATCTCGCCCTCGACCAGGTGGGACGCGATCAGCTGCTGAGCAACACCGTGCGACATCGGGCCTCCCGGGGACGTGCGGCGGTGAGGACCCGGGTACCCGATCTTTCCCCAGGCCCTGCACGGCCGCCCCGGTGTCAGCCCGGCTTCGCGGCCGCCTGCGTCACGTAGGTCTCGACGACCTGGCGGGCGTCGTAGACGGTGCGGGCACTGCCCCACGCGTTGGGGTCGAGGCGGTTGTGGGTCCATCCACCCGGCAATTGCCGGGTGCCGAGGACGAGATATCCCACCTCGCGCTGCCAGAGAATCTCCGACTGGAATCCGCGCGGGTCGTCCCAGTGCCACGAATAGCCGTAGTCCTCCGACTGCTCGAAGACCTCCACGCCGTCGATCTCCATGGCACCCGCCTCTCCATCGGGACCCTGCGGTGCAGGCTCCGCGATCTAGGATCGGTGGCCGCCGTGGTTCGCATGCGTGGCAACCGGAGCAATTTCGCACCGGCGCCCGGCGCAATGTCCCCGCCGCCGGACGGAACGAGGTGGAGGAGAACCATGACGGTCTACGTGTCGCTGCCCCAGATTCCGCTGACACTGAAATTCGAGGAGGACCTCGAGAGGGTCGTCACCCGCTTCCAGGAACTGATCCGGGACGGCGAGGTCCACCGCTACGCGTTCGCCGACAGCCAGGCGGTGCTCGTCAATTACGGCGTCATCGCCTCGGCGACGTTCTCGGAGGGGCCACGCACGCTCGAGGTGTCCGAACTGAACCGGGGGCTGTCGGCCCGGATCGACGACGCCTGACCCGGAACCTGCGCCGCCCGGCGCATCCTGATCATCCTTTGTGGTCAACGAGAGCACCGCTCGCCGCACCGCGCGTGACGGACACGACGGTGGCGGTTACGGTACGGAGCATGCAACGGGTGGTAGGGCTGATCGTCCTGGCCCTTGTGCTGTTCTGGATCATCGACTCCCCGGCCACGGCCGCGGCGACGGTGACCAGCATCCTCGCGATCCTGGCGAGCTTCGCCGAGTCGATCATCGACTTCTTCCAGGCCCTCGTCTGAGCTGCACGTCCTCTCCCGCACGCCCCCACGTGTGAACGTCCGGGGCTGTCGGGCACCCGCGCGCGTCACGGACCCGTGAACACGCGAGAGGAGAACGATGCAGCAGCAGGAATTCGTCAGTGCGGTCAAGGAGAGCCTCGATCTCCCCGACAACCAGAGCGCCGAGCGCGCCGTCCGCGCCACGCTCACCGTCCTCGGGCAGCGGCTCGAGGGCGGCGAGGCCAAGGACCTGGCCTCCCAGCTCCCCGCCGGGCTGAAGGAGGCCCTGCCGGACGAGGGCGCGGGCGAGCGCTTCGACGTCGACACCTTCTACCAGCGCATCGCCGACCAGGAGGGTGACGGCGTCACCGTCGCCCAGGCCCGCCAGCACGCCCGCGCCATCGCGAAGGGCCTGGAGACCGCGCTGACCGACGGCGAGTGGCAGAACTTCACCAGCCAGCTCCCGAAGGACTTCCAGGACTTCCTCGGCACCGAGCCGGTCGAGAAGCACTAACTGCTGGTCGACAGCGCCCGGGTCGCGACGTCGACGACGTAGGCGCCGTAGCCGGAGCTGGCCTGGCGTTCGCCGAGCGCCAGTGCCTGCTCCGGGCTGATCCAGCCCTTGACCAGGGCGATCTCCTCGAGACACGCGAACCGCACGCCCTGGCGGTGCTCCAGGACCTGCACGTACTGGCTGGCCTCGATCAGTGATTCGTGGGTGCCGGTGTCGAGCCAGGCGAACCCGCGCCCGAGGTCGAGCAACCGGGCGTTGCCTCGGGCCACGTAGGCCCGGTTGACGTCGGTGATCTCGAGCTCGCCCCGCGCCGACGGGGTCAGGCCGCGGGCGATGTCGAGCACGTCGTTGTCGTAGAAGTACAGCCCGGTGATCGCCCGATTGCTCCTGGGTCTCTCGGGTTTCTCCTCGATCGAGAGCAGCCGGCCCGCCTCGTCGGCCTCCCCGACCCCGTAGCGGCCGGGGTCACGCACCGGGTAACCGAACAGCACGCAGCCCTTCTCCGCCTCCAGCCGCGCCCGCTCGTGGGCGAGGATCGTGGAGAAGTTCTGGCCGTGGAAGATGTTGTCGCCCAGCACCAGCGCGGCGGTGTCGTCACCGACGTGCTCGGCGCCGATGAGGAACGCCTCGGCCAGCCCGTTCGGCGCCTGCTGTTCGGCATAGGAGAACCGCACCCCCAGCTCGCTGCCGTCGCCGAGCAGCCGCTGGAACGCCGGCAGGTCGACCGGGGTGGAGATGACCAGGATGTCGGTGATCCCGGCCAGCATGAGCACCGAGATCGGGTAGTAGATCATCGGCTTGTCGTAGACCGGCAGCAGCTGCTTGGACACCGCCCGCGTCACCGGGTGCAGCCGCGTCCCCGACCCACCGGCGAGCACGATCCCCTTCACCGGCTCTGGCTCCAGTTCGCGTCGGCGCCCTCGACCACCGGGGAACGGCCGATCAGGGGGCGCCACCAGGCCTCGTTCGCGCGGTACCAGTCCACCGTGGCCGCGATGCCCTCGTCCCAGCCCACCTGCGGGGCCCAGCCCAGCTCGGCGCGCAGCTTCGAGGAGTCGAGCAGGTAGCGCCGGTCGTGGCTGGGCCGGTCGGGCACGATCGTCTTGTACTCCGGGCCCAGCCCGAGCGCCCCCAGGATCGTGTCGGCGATGCCCTCGATGTCGACCTCGTGCCCGGACCCCACGTTGTAGGTCTCCCCCACCCGCCCGTGACCGATCACCGCGTCGATCGCGCGGGCGTGGTCGTCGACGTGCAGCCACTCCCGGCGGTTCTTCGTCGACGCGTACAGCGGCAACGCCTCCCCGGCCAGCGCCCGGGTCGTGAACAGCGGGATCACCTTCTCCGGGAACTGGAAGGGCCCGTAGTTGTTGCTGCAGTTGGTGATCGTCACCGGCACGTCGTAGGTCAGCCCGTAGGCGCGCACCACGTGATCGCCGCCGGCCTTCGCCGCGTTGTACGGGGTCCGCGGCCGATACGGGGAGTCCTCGGTGAACGCCGTGCCGGGACCGTCCACGTCCAGGGGCAGGTCGCCGTAGACCTCGCAGGTCGAGATGTGGTGGAACCGCCCCACCCCGACCCGGCGCACCGCCTCCAACAGCCCCTGGGTGCCCATCACGTTGGTCGCGAAGAACTCCCCGGGCCGCAGGATCGCCAGGCTGTTGTGCGACTCCGCGGCGAAGTTCACCACCACGTCCACCGCGCAGGTCCGCAGCAGGTGCTCCACCAGCTCGGTGTTCGCGATCGAGCCGTGGACGAACTCCACCCCGTCGAGACCCTCGACGTTGCCCCGCACCCCGGCATAGGTCAGCGCATCCAGCGCCACCACACGGTCACCCGGGTGCGCCGCCCGCCAGTACCGCACGAAGTTCGACCCGATGAACCCCGCCGCACCGGTCACCAGAACCGAAGCCATCGTTCCCCTCGGAGAGACGTCCCGGCGATCCTGCCACGGGCGCGCGCCTAGGCTGCCCGCCGGTGGACATCGAGCAGCTAGCCGTTCCGGGTGCGTGGCGCTTCACGCCGCCGGTCTTCCCGGACGACCGCGGCGCCTTCGCGGCTCCCTTCCAGGCACGCGAGTTCCGCGCGGTGGTAGGCCACACGTTCCCGCTGGCGCAGGCCAACACCAGCGTCTCCCGTCGCGGCGTGCTGCGGGGCGTGCACTACGCCGACGTCCCACCCGGCCAGGCCAAGTACGTCCAGTGCGTCGCCGGTTCCCTGCTCGACGTCGTCGTCGACATCCGCCTCGGCTCGGACACCTTCGGACGGTGGGACGCGGTGCGCCTGGATCCCGGCACCATGTCCGCGGTCTACGTGTCCGAAGGCCTCGGTCATGCCTTCCTCGCCCTCGAGGAGGACACCGTGGCCAGCTACCTGTGCTCGACCCCCTACAACCCGAGCGCCGAGCACGGAGTCAACGCCCTCGACCCGGCGCTCGGGCTGCCGTGGGACAGGTTCGTCGCAGCCGCCGACCTGATCGTGTCTGCGAAGGACCGCGAGGCGCCGTCCCTCGCCGACGCCAGGGCTGCCGGAGCTCTACCGACCATGGCCGCCTGCCGGACCCGCCTCGACGCACTCGCCGAGTGAGTCGGCCCGACCTCAGAGGGTCGCGCCCGGCCGGGGCGGAGGCGGGGGCGGGGGCGGGGTGGCGCCGGCGTCGGCGTCCTCGCCGCCGGGGAGCTGCACGTCGGTGATGACGACGTTGAGCTCGACGACCGTGACGCCGGCGATCTCCTCCACCGCGCGCGGGATGTGGCGGCGCAGGGCGCGGACCAGCTCGCGGGCGCCGACGCCGTACTCGATGGCGACGTCGACGCCGATGCGGGCGGTCTGCTCCTCGAGCTCGACGCGGACGCCCGCTGTGTTCTCGGTGTTGCCCGTCAGGGTCTGGCGCACGGCGCCGACGGCGCGCGAGGCGCTGCCGCCGAGGGCCGCGACCCCGGGGATCTCGCGCGCCGCGAAGGCGGTCACCTTCTGCACCACCGAGGGGAGGACCTCAGTGGTGCCCTCGACCGTGGTCGGGTCGCCCGCGGCGCCACCGACGGAGGTCGCGGTGGGGGTCGGGCTGTCGGGGGTGCTGCTCGGACGCTGAGCGCTGGTCATGCCCCGGGAGTACCCCGAGGCGCCCGCCCGGAGTCCGCCCGATCGGCGGGGTCAGCGGTCGCGCGGGAGCAGCGGGCCGAGCGGGCCCAGGTCGAGGTTGAGGTCGGCCGGGGTGAGCCCGAACTGCTCGGTGAGCTCGTCCATCGCCTCGGCGAGGAGCATCAGCGACGTGCCGAGGTCCTCCTCCTCCTGCTCGGTGAGGTCGCCCTGGTCCACCCGGCGGATCGCCTGCCGCTCCATGAGCTGGCGCAGCAGCTCCACGATCGTCAGCACGAGCTTCATGAGATCCCGGCGGACCTCGTCCTTGTCGATCTCGATCCGGTTCGGCCGGTCAACCATCGCCGGCCTCCAGCTCCCGCTGCGCGCGTTGCTCGAGAGTCCCCTGGCGCTCGACCGGTGCGATCGACGTGATCAGCGCCCGCAGGGAGACCCGCACGAGGTCGACCCCGGCGAGCGAGATCGTCAGGTCGCCGGCCAGCACCACACCGCCGGCGAGGAGTCGGTCGAGCAGGTCGACGAGGGCGACCTCCTGGTCACCGAACAGCGACGTCGCCCGCGGCTCGAGCTCCCCGGAGTGCGGTGCCGTCACGGGGCCGCTCCCTCCGGGGCCTGCGCGAAGGAGTACGGCACCCACGGCCCGGTGAGCTCGACCCGGATGCGCGGGTGGCCCTCGAGGGACGCGACGACCTCCCGCAGGTCGGCGGCCCGATCGATGGGCACGAGGTAGGCGCGGTTGAGCACCATCGGGTCGGACTCGCCGGACAGCGTCGCGTCCTGGAGACGGTGGCTGCGCGACGCGGCGGCGAGCGTGGTGACCGCGGCGTCCACCTCCGCGGCGGCGTCACGCGCGTCGTCGAGCGCGGTGTCGGTCTCGCGGAGCGCCTGGCGGCGTCGTCGCAGGTACTCGGCGCCCGACCCCGGCTTTTCCTGCGTCGCGGCGGCCGCGGCGCCGCCCGGACGGCCGTAGACCTTGACGCCCCACTCCGCCCGGCCCGAGAGCTGGTCGAGCACCGCCGCGAACGTCGCGCGCCCCTCGTCGAGGACGGCGCGGACCCGGTCGTCGTCGAAGTACACGGTGGCCAGGGCGAGCGGGGCGACGAGGTGGTCGTGGCCGAGGGTGTCGACCACGTGGTGGTGCGCCCGGGCGGTGGCGGCGAGCCACTCGAGGTCCTCGAGGCGCTCCTCCAGCGCCCGCTCCTCGAACTCCCCGCGGTCGACGTCGCTCACCACCGCGAGAACCCCGCCCGCGTCGAGCGTCCGGACGGCACCACCGCCGACGCCCTGGAGCGCGGCGACCGCCGCCGGGTCGACGTCCCTCGCGATCGCGTAGACGTAGGTCAACGTGTCGCTCACCGCGTGGTCCTCCGCCGGCGCTGCTGGCCCGAGCGCTGCTGGCTCGAGCGCTTCCGGGCGGGAGCGGGCTCCGGCTCCTCGTCGACAGGCTCGTCCCCGGCGTCGTCGGGCTCGTCCTCGAGGTCCTCCTCGAGGTCGTCGCCGGCCTCGTCGTCGGGCTCGTCCGCGCGCTCGGCGTCGTCACCGCGGTCGAGGGCGGCCGGCGCCCGGCCGTTCTCCAGCGCCTCGAGACGGTCGCGGAGCCGCTGGTTCTCCTCCTCGAGCTCGCGGTGCCCGGACGACAGGGTGGGGTCGCGTTCCCACCAGTCGATGCCCATCTCCTTGGCCCGGTCCACCGAGGCTACGACCAGCCGCAGTTTGATCGTCAGCAGCTCGATGTCGAGCAGGTTGATCTGGACGTCGCCGGCGATCACG
Source organism: Actinomycetospora sp. NBRC 106375 (assembly GCF_030269665.1). Taxonomy (GTDB): domain Bacteria; phylum Actinomycetota; class Actinomycetes; order Mycobacteriales; family Pseudonocardiaceae; genus Actinomycetospora. The sequence continues at coordinate 138,581 of NZ_BSTS01000007.1, read as the reverse complement.
ATCCCCTTGTCGAGGACCCGCTCGAGGATGTCGGCGAGGTTCGTGCCGTCCCCGCCGCCGTTCTGGCTCGCGGGCTGCCGCCCCTGCTGGGGTGCGGACGGCATCTGCCCGGTCCAGCGCACCGGGTCACTCATGGTCACTCCCTCTCGTGCCCCCTGGACGGTCAGTCGTCGTCGCCGCGGCCGCGGGTGTAGCGCTTGACCCGGTGGTAGCTGACCAGGTCGCCGTCCGCGTCCATCTCGGCCTCGTAGGTGGCGAGCAGGTCGCTGGTCTCGGGGATCTTGCGGCTCTCCACCACCTCGAGACCCACCACCCAGCCGTCGTCGGTCTTGCGCACCGACGTGACGGCCTCGCTCTCCTTGCCGCTCATCTCCTGCACCTGCTCCGCCGCCCACCGCGCGATCTTCCGCGCGGAAATCTTCTTGGGCTGCGGTTCGGGTTCGGGTTCGGGCTCCGGTTCGGGTTCGGGTTCCGGCTCGTCCTCGACCTCGTCCTCGGCGTCGTCGACGTCGTCCTCGAGGTCCTCCGGTTCGGGGTCGGGCTCGGGTTCGGGTTCGCGGGTGCGGCGGCGGGGCCGCTCCTGGTCCGCGTCGCCGTCACCGGCCGGCCGGCGCCGCCGACGGGGCAGCTCGTCCTCCGACACGTCACCGGCCTCCGTCTCGGGCTCCGCGTCGGACGCCGCCGCGGACGGGCGCCGTCGCCGGCGCGCACGTTCCTGGTCCGGTGCCTCCTCGTCGGGTGCCCGGCGGCGCCTCCGGGGAGGGTCGTCCGCATCGGCACCCCCGTCGGCCGAGCGACGGCGCGGCGGACGGTCGGCGTCCGACGTTCCGTCGCTCGCGGCCCGGCGACGCCGGCGCGGCTGCTCGCCGTCCGACGTGTCCGTGCGGCGCCGGCGCTGCGGCCGGGCCTCGCCGTCGGTGCCCTCCGCCGCGTCGTTGGTGCGCCTGCGCTTCCGCGGCGTGGCCTCGCCGTCGGTGCCCTCGGCCGCGTCGTCGGTGCGCCGCCGCGTGCGCGGCCGGGTATCGCCATCGGTGCTCTCGTCGGCCGCATCGTCGGTGCGGCGTCGCTTCCGCGGCCGGGCCTCCTCGTCACCGCCGGCATCGGCCCGGCGCCGTCGCGGACGGTCCGACTCGCCGTCGCCCTCGCCGCTCGCCCGTCGCCGCCGAGGCCGTTCCGCCTCGCCCTCCTGCTCGTCGGAGGACCGGCGGCGCCGGGGCCGCTCCTCGTCGGACGACGCCGCCTGCGTGCGCCGTCGGCGCGGGCGTTCCTCGGCGCTGGAGCCGTCCTCCGCCGACCGGCGGCGACGTCGCGGACGCCCCTCGCCCTCGGTGGCCGAGGTCTCCGAGGTCTCCGAGGTCGCCGAGGCCTCCGCGGTCTCCGCGGTCTCCGCGGTGCGCCGACGCCGACGCGGCGACTCGGTGTCCGCGTCGTCGCCGCCCACCTCGTCGCCGTTCGACCGACGCCGGCGCGGCCGCTCACCGTCGTCAGCACCGTCGCCGTTCGACCGTCGGCGGCGGGGCCGCTCCTGGTCGGTCAGGGGTGGCGGTTCGTCGTCGCGGGTGTCCTGGTCCTCGGGTGCGGCCTCGCGGTCGGCGGAGCGCGTCACGCCCCACCTCCGCCGACGAGACGCTGCAGCAGGACCTCCTGCTGCTCGTCACGGTCGGCCTCGGTGATCTCGCCCCGCTCGAACGCCGCGTCGAGCTCGTCGATCTGCGCGCGGATGACCGCCGGGTCGTTCATCTGGTGGTCGACCTGGTCGGCGATCTTCTCTCCCACCCACGCGACCCCGCGGACCGGGGCGAGAGGCAGGAGGAGGAGCTCGGTGAAGAAACCCACGTCGCTGCCGCCCTCAGGCCTTGGCCTCGTCGGGTGCGTCGAACTCGGGGAGGAAGTCGAACGCCGCGGTGGGCCCGATGAGCCGCAGCTCGACCCGCCCGGACCATTCGTCGCCGAGGTCGTCGACCGCACGCTCGAAGTCGCTGCGATTGTCGGTGCGGACCAGGAACGCGAGGTGGACGGCGCCGTTCTCGCCGCCGGCCTCCTTGACCTCCGTCGCGACCGCGAACTTCGAGAGCGCATCGACGCAGGCCTGCGCGTCGTCGGCGCGGAACTGGTCCATGGCGTTCGAGATCGCCTCGCCGAGGCGGATGCGGTCGTAGTAGCTCGCGTCCTCGTCGACGCCGGCGATCTTCTCGCGCATCTGCTGGATGCGCGGGTCGGCCTCGACGATGCGGCTCAGCACCGCGTCCTGGTCGTAGTCCCCGCGCAGCCGGAACTCGAGGTGTCCCTTCAGCTGCTCGAGCGCCCGGACGAAGTAGTCCTGGTGCGGGGCCAGCAGCTCCTCGGCCACGGCGTCGTCGTCGGTGACGACCGCGCCGAAGCGCATCGGGAGCACGGGGATCTCCTGCGCGATCGCGTTGAGCACGGCCTCGTGCGCCATGAGGTCGCGACGCGTGCCGAGCGGCCGGTCGGCGGCGACGTCGCTGACGACCGCCGCGAGGTTGCCCTCCGTCACCAGGCCCAGCTGCCCGGCGTCGTCGCCGTGGGGGATCGGGTCGAGCCCGTCGGGGATGCGGATGCCGGCCGGGACGATGCCGTAGATGTAGGACCCGCGAGTCGTGTCCCGGGCCTGCGTGGTGTTCTCGGTGCTGGTCACGTCGGCCTCCTCACGCCTTGTCGCGCCGGCTCTGGCTCTGGCGCTCGCCGCGGACCTCGTCCCACTTCTCCTTACCGGCGTCGAGCACCCCCTTCGTCTTGCCCTTCGCCCCGCCCTGCGTCACGCCCTCGGTGGCGCCGCCCAGGAACTCGCCCAGGTCCTTGCCGCCCTTGGCGTGCAGATCGAGGCGGTTGGTCGCCTCGGCGAACTTCAGATAGGTGTCGACGCTGGCGACCACGATGCGGGCGTCGATCGTGATCAGTTCGATGCCGACGAGCGACACCTTGACGAAGGCGTCGATGACGAGGCCTTTGTCCAGGATCAGGTCGAGGACCTCGGCGAGCCCGCCCTGCGGCTCCTTCTGCACCCCTCCGCCTTGCCGTTGGCTGACGGTCACGGTGCCCCCTCTCTGTGCGACGAGGAATGGCACCGGACCCCGACGGCGTCGGGGTCCGGTGGTGCGACGGTCGACCCGGCTGTGATCTCAACCGGGGGTGGGCCGGTCAGGCCGGCGTGCGCTGACGGCGCGAGCGGCGACGCGGACGGTCCTCGCCACCGTCCTCGTCCTCCGCGGGCACCTCGTCCTCGGCGTCCTCGGCGTCCTCGTACTCGTCTTCGTCCTCGAGGTCCTCGTCGACGTCGTCGAGGTCGTCCTCGTAGTCGTCCTCGAGGTCATCGTCCTCAGCGTCCTCGTCGAGCTCCTCGTCCTCGGCGGCCAGGTCGTCGTCGACCTCCTCGTCGTCACCGAGCTCGTCGTCGGCGAGCTCGCCCTCGTCGAGGTCGTCGGTCTCGCCGTCCTCCTCGGCTGCCCGCTGCTCCTCCTCGAGGGCCTCCTCGTGGGTCTTGACGACCTCGCTGTCGCGGATCTCGCCGCGCCAGCCCTCGAGCTCCTCACGATTGATGAGCGTGTCCATCATGACGTGACGGCAGAAATGCTTGAATTCGAGACGCGCACGTCGGCCGACCGCCCGCCAGAGATTGCCGGTCTTCTCGAAGAATCCCTGCGGGTAGTACTCCATGATGAGCACGATCCGCGTGAGGTTCGGCGCCAGTTCGCTGAAGGTGACGATTCCGTCCGCCGAGCCCTTCGCTCCCGACGAGACCCACAGGATGTGACTGTCGGGGACCTGCTCCCGAATCGTCGTCTGCCAGGAACGCCGCGACCAGAAGACCTTCGCGGTCCAGGTGACCTTCTCGTCGGACTCCTGGTTGACCGTCTCGACCTTCTTCATGAAGCTCGGGAAGTCGGCCATCTGGGTCCACTGGTCGTAGACCACGCGCAACGGGACCCCGACGTCCTGGACCTCGTAGATGTTCATGAACTTGAACTTGCCCCGGCCGGTGCTGTTGCCGCCCCCGCCGCCCCCGCCTTCGCTCTCGCTGTCGGAGTCCTCGTCCGAGTCGTCGCCCATGCCGAGTGCTCCCATGGCCTTGTCCTTCACGGCCGAGAGGCCGCCCTTCAGTGCGCCCCCGACGCCGCTGCCGCCCTGCAGCATCGACGAGCCGCCCCCGAGGGCGGCCGACAGACCGACGCTCGGGTTCTCCGCGACGTCGGTGAGCTTGTTGGTGAGGCCCTCGACCTGGTCGAGCGCAGCGTTCAGCGCCTTGTCACCCGCCGCCTTCAGCAGCGCCGTCGCGGCCTGCTTGAGACGGTCGGTCGGGAGCATGTCGGTGAGCGATCCGGCGTCGGCGTCCGGCCGGTGCCCATTCGAGGAGACCTGCTCCGTCGCGGCATCAGTCATCGCGCTTCTCCGTACCGCGGCGCGAGCCCGTCCCGGCGGTGGCCCGGCTGCGCGAGCCGCCGGACGACGAGGACTTCGCGCGCCCGCCGGACCCGGAGGTCGACTTGCGAGTCGAGCCGTTCGTGCTGCTCGAGCTGCGGCCCGAGCCGGAGGAGGACGAGTCGTCGGACGACGTGCTCCGGCGCTTGCGCTCGCCACCCGAGGAGCTGCCCGACGAGCCCGACGACCGTCCGGAGCTCCCGGACGACGAGGACGACGAGGACGACCCCGACGAGCGGCGACGACCGGAGGACCCTGACGCAGACCCGGACGCAGACCCGGACGCGGCGCGGGCCGGAGCGGGCTCCTGGGCCGACTCGTCGCCGTCCTCCGCGTCCTCCGCGTCGCCGGTGTCGGCGGTCTCGTCGGCGACGTCCACGCCCTCGTCCGCCGGCTCCTCGTCCGCCGCGCGACGCTTGCGTCCCGTGACACCACGGGCCGTGCTGCCGACCGCGCCACCCACGGCACTGCCGGTGCTCGCGGCCGCGTCCCCGACCGCACCGCCGGCCTGACCGACCGCGTCGCCGGCGGCCCCGGCCGTCTCGCCGACCGCCTGCCCGGCCGCGCCGGCGGCGTCCGTCGCCGGCTTGCCGATGTTCTCGACGCGGTTGACGAGGTTGTCGGTCAGCGACTCCATCCGCGAGCTCGCGATGGCGAGCGCGGCGTCCTTGCCCGCCTCGAGCAGGCGACCACGGACCGCCGAGTCGAGCCGCTGGAGCTCGGGCGACGCCTGGATGAGCTTCGAGGCCTGACCCAGCAGCTGCGCCGGATCAGTGGTGATCTTCTTCCCGGCGAGCGCACCGCCCAGCATGATCGCGAGCTTCATCTTCTTCGTGCGACCCAGTAGATAGCCGCCGATGATGGCCAGGGCCAATTTCAGGCCGGTTCCAGGCACCGTGCACCTCCGAACGGTTTGGTCTCACCTCTGCGGTGGACCACGCGCCCGCCGCCATGCGAGCCGGACATTACATCGCGCCCTTCCGGAAAGCGCTAGACCAGGAAGATCAAATCGGCGGTGCGCCGAACGACGCAATTTTCGATCACTGGGGGAGGGCGATGTTTGACAGTCTAGGTCATGATTCTTCTGCGAATTGGTCGCCCGCCGTTTGCGTATTCTCCGATGGGCGCGCCGCCAGAGCGTGATGGGCCGTATGCGCTGTGTTCTCAACGCGGGTCGTGGTCACCGAGAGCACACGATCTCTGCCTGCTGGTGACCGGTTGCAGTGAGCTGGGTCACGAGGACCTGAGCGTACGCCCAAGTCGTCGTCTCGGTCATGAGAAGAACGGCGCAACCCGCTACGTCCAGTTGCGCACGGCCGGAACCCGGGGCGGCGTCCTCAGGTCTCGTCAACGGTGTCCACGACCGCGTCGACCGCCCGGCGCAGGGACCGCCAGGCGCGGACGCGCGCCCGGACGATCCGCCTCCCCAGCTCGGTGAGCCGGTAGCACCGCCGTTCGGTGTCGTCCGCACGCTCGGCGAGACCGTGTCGGACGAGCTGGTGCAGGGTGCGCTGGACCGTCGTCGGCGGCGGTGCGAGATCACCGGCGCTGTCGGTCCGGAGCCGCCCCGCGAGCTCGCGACCGTCCGCCGGACCCCGGCTCAGCGCCACCAGCACCAGCAGCTCGACGTGCTCCGGCGACGCCAGACGGACGGAGCCCCAGCGCCGGTTGCCGGTCGTGGCACGCGCCTCGCGGCCGGTCGTCCGTCCCGCCGATCGCGCTGTCGTGGTGGGCCGCCCGCCGGGCCGCGGCGCCTGCTCCGGCGCCGCGCGCTCGGGTGGGTGGGCGCCGGGTGCGGCCGGGGACGGCGCCGCACCGTCGGGCGCGGCGTCGGGCGCACCGTCGGGCGCGGCGTCGGGCGTCGCGGCGGCCGCGTCCGGGGTCTCCGCCTCCGTGGTGTCGGGTTCCGTCGCCTCCGGGGGCCGGGCATCGGACGTCGAGGCCTCGGGCTCCGTGGTCTCGGGCGCGGGGACATCCGACGTCGAGGCCTGCGGCACCGCGTCGCCCGGCGCCGCATCGTCCGGCACCTCGTCCGGCACCTCGTCCGGTGTCGCGTCGTCCGGCGTCGCCTCGCTCGGCGTCGGGGCATCCGGCCCGTCGACCGGCGGCTCCGTGCGCGTACCCGGGACGCTGCGCAGGGGCACCGTGTCGGCGGCACGGATCGGCGTGCTGTCGGTGTCGCGGCGGGGCCGCGGCGGCAGCAGGCCGCGCAGGGAGGCCGTCGCCGGGCGGCCGAAGGCGTCGCTGAGGTCGGTCGTCGAGCGGTCCTCGGCGTCGCCGGATTCCTGGGGAGCTGGCGCGGTCACGGGGTGGCCTCCTGTCCGCGGGCGTCCGCGGTGCTGGTGGGGTCCTCGGCGGTGCGGAGCAGCGTGAGGAGCTCGACCCCGAGGTCGCGGTAGTCGCCGGCGACGCTCGCGGCCGTCGTCGAGAGCCGGCGTGGTGGCGGGGCTCCGGCCGCGGTCTCGCGCAGGGCCGCCCACCACGCGGGCTGGGCCGCCGCCTCCTGCTCGAGCTCGTGGGCGAGCCGGCCGAGGCGCCGCGCGTCCTGGGCCGTCCGTTCCGCGTGCCGGATCGAGGTGGTGAACAGCGGGGAGTGTCCGCCGAACGCCTGGGCCACGGCGTCGCGGACCTCGGCGTGCACGACGCGCGAGCGCGAGCCGGTGGCGAAGAGGACCGCGCCGAGCAGCCCGAGGTCCGGGTTGAGCTCGCGGGCGAGCGCGAACCGCTCCCCGACCAGGCGCATGCCGACCAGCCCGCCGCCGTCCGACTTGGTGGGCATCAGCACCCAGCGGGCCGCGGTCAGGGCGAGGTCGGTGAGGATCGTCGTCTCGGGAGGGCAGTCGACGAAGACGAGGTCGTAGTCGCCGGCCACGGGCGCGAGGACCTCGGCGAGCACCCCGAACGCGTCCCGGCCCCGCTCCTGCACCCGCGACACCATCACCGGCACCAGATCGGCCAGCCGTGCCCCGCCCGGCACGATGTCGAGACCGGGGCGGACGTCCGCGGCCGGGCGCAGCGGCGTGCCGGCGACGACGGACATGAGGAGCCCGGCTCCCTGGTCGTCCGCGGGCCCGTCGCGGAAGCCGAGGTCGTCGGCCAGGTTCGCCTGACGGTTGAGGTCGACCAGCAGGCACCGGTACCCGGCGGCGGCGAACTGTCCGGCGAGGTTCGCGACCAGCGAGGTCTTCCCGACCCCGCCCTTGTCGTTGACCATCGCGATGGTGCGGGCCAGCGCCTCCCGATCCGGGGCGACGGGCTCCGGTGCGGGCTCCGGTGCGGGCTCCGGGGCGGGCCGCACGGGCCGGACGCGGCCGATGCCGCGCTCCCGGCGTCCGGCGGAGCTGCGGGGGCGGCCCGCCGGTCCGGTCATGCGGGGGAGGGTGCGTCGCGACCCCCGCCCGGGCAAGGCGACACCCGCACCGGCCGCGCGCTTGGGTACGGGCGGCCGCACGGCTCCGCGCGGGTGGTCCACGTCGCGCGTGCCGACGGGTCAGTCGACTCCGACCGACGCCACGGAACGTCACGGGGCGGGGTCGCGGCCCTCCCGCTCGTACACGTCGGGCACGCCGTCGGCGTCGCGGTCGATCCGCTCGCGTTCCTGGATCCCGCGGTGCACGCGGTTGCGGTAGCGCAGCACGACCGTCGCGAGCAGGGCGGCGAGCAGGGAGGCCGTCAGGACCCCGATCTTGACGTGATCGTCGGCGGCGCTGCCGGTGCCGAAGGCGAGCTCGCCGATGAGCAGGGACACCGTGAAGCCGATCCCGGACAGCAGCGCCAGGCCGAGCACGTCGCTCCAGGCCAGGTCCTCGGACAGCCGCGCCCGCGTCACCCGCTGGACGACCCACGTGGCGCCGAGGATGCCGACGGTCTTCCCCGCCACGAGCCCGGCGACGATGCCCCAGGTGACCGCGTCGCCGAAGGCGGCGCCCAGCCCGCCGCCGACGACCGTCACGCCGGAGGCGAAGAACGCGAAGACCGGCACGGCGAACCCGGCGGAGAGCGGCCGCCAGCGGTGCTCGAAGTGCTCGGCGAGGCCCGGCCCCGGACCCTCCTTGCGCCGGATCACGGGCACCGCGAAGCCCAGGAGCACGCCCGCGACGGTGGCGTGCACGCCGGATGCGTGCACGAGCCCCCAGGTCAGCGCGGCCAGCGGCAGCAGCAGCCACCACGAGCGCACGCGGCGCTGGACGAGCACCGTGAACGCCCCGAGCGGCAGCAGCGCGAGCAGCAGCGGGACGAAGGCGAGCTCCTCGGTGTAGAAGACCGCGATGATCGTGATCGCGAGGAGGTCGTCGACCACCGCCAGGGTGAGCAGGAAGGTCCGCAGCGCGTCGGGCAGGCACGACCCGATCAGCGCGAGCACCGAGAGCGCGAACGCGATGTCGGTGGCGGTCGGGATCGCCCACCCCGCGAGGCCGTCACCGCCGGCGTTGATCGCGGTGTAGATCAGCGCGGGCGCGATCATGCCGCCGACCGCGGCCGCGACGGGCAGCAGGGCACGCGACGGGGATCGCAGGTCGCCGGCCACGAACTCGCGCTTGAGCTCGAGCCCCGCCACGAAGAAGAAGATCGCGAGCAGGCCGTCGGCGGCCCACGTCGCGAGCGTGAGGTCGAGGTGCAGGGACGCCGGCCCGACGGTGAGGTTCGCCAGCGCGGTGTAGGCCTCGCGCCACGGCGAGTTGGCCCACAGCAGGGCGAGGGCGGCGGCGCCGACGAGCAGGACCCCGCCGACCGTCTCGCGGCGCAGGATGTCGGCGATCCGCGCGGTCTCCGGCCACGAGCGGCGGGCGAAGAGGCGGGGCGTCGACCGGGTCACGGTTCCTCCGGAGGGCAGGCGTCAACGACTGCCGACCAGACTTCCCGGCGCACCGCGCGTGACCCTACGTCATCCCGGTCGTCGAGCGCTCCGTGATCGACGTCCCGATACGGACGCTGAGCGTCTGCGAAGCGCCGTCGCTGACCACCCGCGCGCTAACAGGTGGTGTTCGGGGGCGGCAGGGTGCCGTCGACGAGGTAGCGGTTCACGGCGTCGTCCACGCACGGCACGCCGTTGGTGTAGACGGTGTGGCCGTCGCCCCGGTAGGTCAGCAGCGCCGAGCCCGGCAGGCGTCCCGCCAGCGCGACGCTGTTCTGGTACGGCGTCGCCGGGTCGTTGGTGGTGCCCAGGATCAGCATCGGCGGGCCCGCGTAGTTCTCGAGCGGCGTGAGCGGCTGCTGCGGGGCCGGCCAGTCCGAGCAGGTCAGGCCGCTGACGAGCACGTTGCCCGAGAAGTGCGGCGCCCGCGCCTCGGTGGCGCGGGCGGACGCGACCACCTGGTTGTCGTCGGTGGGCCACGCGTTGTCCAGGCACGTCACGGCGTTGTAGGTGTCGGAGTTGCTGCCCCGGAAGTAGGCGTCGGCGAGGCGGCGCATCGGGCCGCCGTCGCCCCGGTCGGCGGCGGCGATCGCCTGGGCCAGCTGCGGCCAGCTCGACTTGCTGTAGAGCGGGTAGACCACGCCGATCTCGAGCAGGCCCGCCGAGAGCGGGGTCGTGCCCGCCACGGGCATCGGCGCGGCGGTCACGCGGGCGCGCACGCGGTCGAGGGTGCCGATCGGGTCGGTGCGCACGGGGCAGGTCGGGTCGAGGCGGCAGGCGGTGTCGAACTGCCGCAGCGAGTTCTCGAAGCTCTCCGCCTGCGCCGAGTCGAGGCCGGGCTTGGTCACGTCGACGACCCCGTCGAGCACGATCGTGCGCAGCCGGGTCGGGAAGAGCTGCGCGTAGGTCTGGCCGATCGACGTGCCGTAGGAGAAGCCCAGGTAGCTGATGCGGTCCTGGCCCAGCGATTCGCGGATGCGGTCCATGTCGCGGGCGACGTTGCGGGTGCCGAGGTGCGGCAGGAGGTCGCGGTAGCGCTGCCCGCACGCCGCGTCGTAGTTGTCGACCGCGGTGTTGGTCGCGGCCTCGTCGGCCGGGTCGCCGGGGTCCGGGTCGCCGAGGTAGGGGGTGTCGGGCCCGAGCGGGCAGTCGAGCCCCGCGCTCTGGCCGACGCCGCGCGGGTCGAACCCGATGACGTCGAAGCGGTCGGTGACCTCGCGGGGCAGCACACCCGCCTGCACGAGCTCGATGCCCGACCCGCCCGGTCCCCCGGGGTTCACGAGCAGCACGCCGGCCTTCGCGGCCTGGTTCGTGGCCGGGCGGCGGGCGATCGAGATCGGGATGGTCGGGCCGGCGGGGTTCGCGTAGTCGACCGGCACGGTCACCGACGCGCACTCCAGCCCGGCCTGGCAGGGCCGGAACGCCGGCCCGCCCCCGGGCCCGGACGGGGCGACCGAGGGCGCCGCGGGCGTCTCCGAGCTCATCGGGATCGGCGGCACGGTCGGCTCCGGGGGCTGCGTGCACGCGGTGAACGCGAGCAGCGCCGTGCCCAGGACGAGCACGTGACGGGCCCGGCGCCCGGCCCGAGCGGAGCGCGCCCTCCCGGGTCGCACCCGTCGGTCGTCCCGCTCCGCCATGAGCTCTCCTGCCGTCTGCGCTCGCCCCCGGCTGCGCCGGGCGGCCCATCATGCCCGTCCGCTCGTCGCAGTCGCGCAGGGCTCCACCGGCACGCTCCGTGAACCCAGATCACACGGTCCACGCGGGTGGTGCGGGGTTGGCCCGGCGTCGGGGCGACGACCCCGGGGCCATGGACACGGGTGCGGGCTCGGGACTCGAGCGGGCGGGGACCGCGCCGCGTCCCCGTCGCATCGTGCACGAGGTGACCCGGGATGTCGTCCGCCCCGAGGACCTGCGCGCGCTGCGCACCGAGCTCATGACCCACGTGCGCGCGGCGGCGGGGGACCCGGACGCCGCGGAGGAACGCGACGACCCCGCCCTCGCCGACCAGCTCGCCGACGTCGCCACCGCGCTGTACGAGGCGCTGACCAACGTCGTCGACCACGCCTACCCGCACGGGGCCGGGCCCGTCCGGGTGACCGCCCGCGTCGCGGCCGGTCGCCCGGGCCCGGAGCCGGCGCGCGAACCGGGCCCTCCGTGGCTCGAGATCGAGGTCGCCGACCACGGCGACTGGCGTCCCGCCCCGACCGATCCCGGGCACCGCGGGCGCGGCCTGGTGCTGCTCGCGCGGCTCGCCGACGGCCACGACCTGCGCACCGGGCCCGCGGGCACCCGCGTGCGGCTGTGGTGGCACCGGCCGGCGTGAGCTGGCTACCGTCCCCGCCATGAGGACACCCGAGCTGGTGCTCGTGCCCGCGCTGGTCGGGCTCCCGGCGGCGCAGGCGCACGAGGTCGCCATGGCCGCGAGGGTGGTGGCCGTCGATCCCGACCCGGACACCCCGGCGACCGTCGAGGGCACGGTGACCGCGCAGCAGCCCGAGGCCGGCACGCGGGTGCCCGCAGGCGAGGCCGTGACGATCTGGGTGGAGCCCGACTCGGGCGGGGGCGGCGGTGGGGGCGGCGGCAACATCCCGCGCGTCGAGCCCGACAAGCCGCTCGACGGCGCCGGGGCCAACTGAGGACCGCACCGGCAAGGCGGTGAAGGCCGCGGGGCCGACGGGTCGGGGGTCCGCCAGCCCCGCGGGCCACCCGTGTGTCGTCGCCCGCGGCCGCGGCGTTACGCCCGCCCCGGAGCGAGGGACGCCCCGGCTGCGTCCCGCGCAGCGAGGGTGACCCTCGCTCCCCCCGCGGGGTGACGCCCGCCCCGGAGCGAGGGACGCCCCGGCTGCCTCCCGCGCAGCGAGGGTGACCCTCGCTCCCCCCGCGGGCGGCCGCGGCGTGACGCCCGCCCCGGAGCGAGGGACGCCCCGGCTGCCTCCCGCGCAGCGAGGGTGACCCTCGCTCCCCTCGGACGGGCGCTCGACGGGAGGCGGGCGCCGCCGTGGCCTCGCGCCACCGGGCCGTAACCTCGGATCACGGGGCGGGTGGGTGCCCCGCGAGGGAGGAGAACGCATGACCGCGGTGTCCGCGCCGTCGACCGAGGCCGCCAACGAGGCCGACGATCCCGGGACCCAGGCGCGGCGCCGACGCACGTTCGCCGTGATCAGCCACCCCGACGCCGGCAAGTCCACGCTCACCGAGGCCCTCGCCCTGCACGCCGAGGTGATCTCGGCGGCGGGGGCCGTGCACGGCAAGGGCGGGCGCCGCGGGGTCACGTCCGACTGGATGGACATGGAGCGCGAGCGCGGCATCTCGGTGACGTCCGCGGTGCTCCAGTTCGCCTACCGCGACCAGGTCGTCAACCTCCTCGACACCCCCGGGCACGGCGACTTCTCGGAGGACACCTACCGGGTGCTCGCCGCCGTCGACGCCGCGGTGATGCTGCTCGACGCGGCCAAGGGCCTCGAGCCGCAGACCCTCAAGCTCTTCGACGTCTGCCGCGACCGCGGCGTGCCGGTGCTGACGTTCGTCAACAAGTGGGACCGGCCGGGCCGCGAGCCGCTGGAGCTGCTCGACGAGGTCGAGCAGACGATCGGCCTGCGCCCGATGCCCATCACCTGGCCGGTCGGCATCGCCGGCGACCTGCGCGGTCTGATCGAGCGCGCCGACGGCTCGATGCACCGCTTCACCCGGGCCGCCCACGGCGCCTCGAGGGCCACCTCGGAGCGGCTCGACGCCGACCGCGCCGCCGCCGAGGAGGGCGCGGACTGGGAGCGCGCCACCGAGGAGCTCGCGCTGCTCGACGAGATCGGCGCCGGGTTCGACGACGCCGCGTTCCAGGCGGGCACCGCCACGCCGGTGATGTTCGGCTCGGCGCTCTCGAACATCGGCGTGGCGCGCCTGCTCGACGCCCTCGTGGAGCTGGCCCCGCCGCCGGGCCCGCGCCCGGACCGGAAGGGGGAGCCGCGGCCGGTCGAGGCGCCGTTCTCCGGCCTGGTGTTCAAGGTCCAGGCGTCGATGGACAAGTCGCACCGCGACCGCGTTGCGTTCGTGCGGGTGTGCTCCGGGCGCTTCGAGCGCGGCATGGTGCTCACCCACGACGCGACCGGCCGCCCGTTCGCCACGAAGTACGCGCAAGCGATGTTCGGGCGCGACCGGTCGACGATCGACGAGGCGTTCCCCGGCGACATCGTCGGCCTGGTCAACGCCACCGCCCTGCGCCCCGGCGACACGCTGTGGGCCGACGAGCCGGTGACCTTCCCGACGATCCCGAGCTTCGCCCCGGAGCACTTCGCGGTGTGCCGGGTGGCCGACATGTCGAAGACCAAGCAGTTCCGCAAGGGCATCGAGCAGCTCGACTCCGAGGGCGTCATCCAGGTGCTGTCGTCGGACCTGCGCGGCGACCAGGCGCCGGTGCTGGCCGCCGTCGGGCCCCTGCAGTTCGAGGTCGTGTCCGCGCGCCTCGCCGACGAGTTCGGCGCGCCGGTGAAGCTCGACCGCCTCGACTACCAGATCGCGCGCCGCACCGACGCCGCCGGCGTGGAGACGCTCAAGGGCGCGGTGGGCATCGAGGTGCTCACCCGCCGGATCGACGGCGAGCTGCTCGCGCTCTTCCCGCACAAGTGGCGCCTGCAGGCCGTCGCCCAGAACAACCCCGACCTGCTGCTGGCCCCCCTGGTGGCGGACTCGCTCTAAGCGGGGAGCCGGCGCGGCGGCAGCGCGTCGTTGATCGTCCTGCTGGTCTCCGCGGGATCGGGGACCTCGACGACCACCCGGTGGTACGGGTCGCCGCGCAGGTAGATCGCGAGCAGCTGGTCCGCGCGGCGGACCATCCAGAGCTGTCGGCGCTCGCCGACGCCGAACGACCCGGCCCGCAGCACCCGCGGCACGCTGACCCCGGGCAGGTGGACGCGCGGGCTCGCCGAGACGGCATCGCGGCGCGCCAGCGGACGGGCGAGCAGCACGCGGCTCAGCGGGAGGTACACCCCGCGACAGCAGGCCCAGACCCGGTCGCTACCGGTGAAGCGCACCACCACGCCGTCGGCGGTGATGCGGAGCTGGACCGCCATCTCTCACCTGTCTCGTGCGAACGTGCCGCGCGTCGGTGTCGGCGCGGCGGTTCGGTCCGCGCCCGGGGACCGCGCATCAGCTCATGCGGTCGTGCTTGGCCGCGGCCTCCTCGTAGGCACGCTCGGTGGCGCGCTGCGCGTCGTCGAAGCCCTTCTGGACGGCCTCCGCGCCGTCGCTGTGGGCGTCGCGGACGGCCTGCTCGGCCTCGCGGGCCGCCTGCGCGAGCGCCCGCTCGGCCTCGGCGGCAGCATCGGCCACCGAGGACGCGTCCCCGGACGACCCGCCGGCGGAGGCGGACGCGCCCGACGACGGGGTCGATGTCGAGGTCGACGACGGGGTCGACGACGGGGTCGACGACGGGGCCGACGACGGGGCCGTCGCGGTGGCGGTCGAGGTGCTCCCGGACGGCGTCGAGGAGGTCGAGGACGCTCCCCCGCTGCTCACGGTGCTCCCGATCGATGACGCGCCGCCCGGCGTGGCGGCGGGCGTCGTGGCCCCCGGACCGGGCATGCTGCTGCCGCCGGGGACGTCGTCGCTGTCGGGGCGACGGTGCTGGGCAGACCGGTCCACGGACTGCTCGTCGGACCCGACGGGACGGTCGGCGTCGTCGGCTGCGCTCACGGCACGACCTCCGGACTCTCGCTCGGACGGCCGCGCGCCGGGCCCCGGAGGACGCGGCACCCAACCCCCCGATCGGCTTCGGTGCGCCGACCAGCATGGCAGGCGACGCCACGAACGGCCCGCGCACCCTCCCTGACCAGCACCCTGAAAACACCCGGTGAGAAGCGGCTGCGCCGAGCGGAGTGCGATCTACCACCCGGACGGGGGAGCCCTCCCCGCCGATCGGTCCGCCGCCGCGACGATCCGGGCGTCCGGGGCCGTCCGAT
The DNA here is from genome assembly GCF_030269665.1 of Actinomycetospora sp. NBRC 106375. Lineage (GTDB taxonomy): Bacteria > Actinomycetota > Actinomycetes > Mycobacteriales > Pseudonocardiaceae > Actinomycetospora. The sequence goes on along the minus strand of NZ_BSTS01000007.1, from coordinate 123,335 downwards.
CGGATCTCTGGTGATCCACACCGCGCGGGTCCCGGTGTGACGGCCGGGCGCACCGCCGCACCCGGCGATGACACGATGTCGGGAACGTGGACGCCGCCGGACACGGGAGACGACGTGGACAGCAACGACCCGGGGACCGCCGCTCCCCCGGTCCCCGAGCAGGCGCGCTTCTGCGCGCGCTGCGACGGGCCCGTGGGTCGGGGCCGCTCCGGTCGTCCCGGTCCCGAGCGCGGCACGTGCCCGTGGTGCGGCGCGCCCTACGACGTCCGCCCCGATCTCCCCGCCGGCACAGAGCTCACGGGGCGGGCGGGGCGCTACCGCGTCCGCGCGCCGATGACGCGTGGGGCCCGCGGGTGGTCCTACACCGCGACGCGCCGCGGCGACGACGCGCTGATGGTGCTCGGCCGCCTCGACGGTTCCGAGGGTCCGGCGGCCGGCGAGCTGGCGGTGCGCGAGACCGAGGTGCTGCTCGCGCTCGACGTGCCGGGGCTGGTGCGGGCCCGTGACGTGGTGGCCGCCGAGGGCCGCGGCGGGCGTGTCCGGCTGCTGGTGCTCGACCACGTCACCGGCGAGTCGCTGGAGGCCCGCCGGCCGTGCGCGCCGGGCGAGGCCCTCGACGCCGTGCTCGGCGCGGTCGGCCCGCTCGCGGCCCTGCACGCCCACGGCCTGCTGCACGCCGACCTCAACCCCAGCAACCTGCTGACGGGCCCGGACGGCATCACGCTGATCGACCTCGGCAGCGTGCGCCGCACCGGGGACCTGCACAGCGACGTCTGGGCCACCACCGGCTTCGTGGCCCCGGAGATCCGCCCCGGCGGCACGGGTCCCTCCGTGGCCTCCGAGGTCTACGCGCTCGGGCGGACGCTCGCGGTGCTGCTCGCCGACTTCGACCACCAGCGCAACCACGCCATGCGCCTGCCGGATCCGGCCGGCGTCCCGGTGCTGCGCGACGACCCGGACCTGCTCGCGCTCCTCGTCCGCGCGACCGACCCCGACCCCGCTCGGCGACACCACGGCGTCGAGGCGTTCGCCGCCGACGCCCGGCGGGTACGGGCCCGCTACCCGGTCCGACCGGCGGCCCGTCCGGGGGACACGGGCGTGGGGGTCGCCGGCCACCGCGCCCCCGACCCGGAGGATGACCCCACCCGGCTCCCCCGGGACCCCCGCGCCACCCCCGGCGCCCGCCGTGCCCGCCGCGCGGACGGCGCGGACCGTGGGGACAGTGCCCGTGACGCCCGAGGAGCGACGATCCCGTGACGGAGATGGCCGGGACCTCCCCGACGCCGGGGGCCGGGGCCACGAACAGCGGCGACGCCGGCGGCGCCCCCGTCGTCGAGCGCACCGACCTGCGCGCCGACCTCGCCGAGGGCGTCGCGCCGCCCTGCCCGCACTGCGGTGACGAGGCGCCCCCGGCGCCGGACGGCGCCTGCACGGCCTGCGGCACACACCGGCCCGCGCTGCGCGACCACGTCGAGCTGACCCTCGGCGACGCGGCGGCCGTCACCGACCGCGGGCTGCGCCGGCGACGCAACGAGGACGCGATGGAGCTCGGGCGGCGGGTCGAGGGCAGCGGCGAGCACCGGGTCGAGACGTGGGTCGCGGTCGTGTGCGACGGGGTCGCGTCCGCGCGGCGCGGCGACGAGGCCTCGCTCGCCGCGGTCGGCGCGGCCGTGGGCGCGGCGCTGGAGACGGCCGCCGCCCCGGCGACGCCGCCGACCGGGTTCCCGGTGGTGTCGTCCACCCACGACACCGGCCCGATCCCGGTGGTGCCGGCCGAGGGCGGTGCCGCGCCGGACGAGGAGCGGGCCGGTCAGGGCCGCGCCGGCACCGGCGTCGGCGGCGAGCTCGACGCGCTGGCCACGGCGGCCTCAGCGGCGGCCGCCACGGCGGCGGCCGACCTGGGCCGCGGCGGCGGGGACAGCCCGGCGTGCACGTACGTCGCGGCCGTCGTGCGCGGCGGCGACGCGGTGGTCTCCTGGGTCGGCGACAGCCGCGCCTACTGGCTCGCCGGCGACGGCTCGTCGCGGCTGCTGAGCACCGACGACTCCTGGGCCGAGGAGATCGCCGCCGCCGGGATCATGTCGCGGGAGGAGGCAGCCCGGGACCGCCGGGCCCACGTCCTGACGCGCTGGCTGGGCCGGGACGCCCCCGGCGGTCCCGCCCACGCCCGCCGGGTGCGTCTCGGCGTGCCCGGCCTGCTGCTGCTGTGCAGCGACGGGCTGTGGAACCACCTGCCCGATCCCGAGGTCCTCGCCCGTCTCGCGGCGCCCGCGCTGGCCGGGAACGGCACGCCGGGGGTCGCCGTCGGCACCGGCGTCGACCTCGCCGCGGACATCACCGCGGCCGACGACGACCCGCCGGCCGAGGGTGCGCACGTCGTGCTCGCGGCGGCGACCGCCCTGCTCGCCGCCGCACTGGACGACGGCGGCCACGACAACGCGACGCTCGCGCTCGTCCCCGTGGTCCCACCCGCCGACGCCGCCGGGAGGCCCTCGGTCGCGGTCGACGCCCGCGGGCCCGACGAGCGCACCGGCCCCATCCCGCTCGACGGGGAGGGGGTGGTCGACCGGTGAGCGACGAGGCGACCGGCGACGAGAGCACCGCCACGAGCACCACCGGTCCGCGCGGCTCCTGGGTCGTGACGATCGCGGCCGACCGCGACTACCACGACCAGGTGCGGGCCCGGCAGGTCGCGGACGAGCAGGCGGCGGTCACGCCCGACGACTTCCCGAGCGCTCTCGCTCCGCGCGAGGTCACGCTGTGCGGCGAGGAGGTCCGGGTCGGGCGGACCGGCGACCCGACGGGCACCGACGTGCCCGAGATCGACCTCAGCGGACCGCCGCGCGACCCGGGCGTCTCCCACCTGCACGCCGTGCTGCTGGCCCTGCCCCGTGACCGCTGGGTTGTCATCGACGCGGGGTCGACCAACGGGACGACGCTCAACTACGCCGAGGACCCGCTGACCCCCGACACCCCGGTGCCGCTGCGGTCGGGCGACCGGATCCACGTCGGTGCGTGGACCACGCTGACCGTCGAACGCCGGTAGGTCAGCGGGGGCCGGGCAGCGGCAGCGGCCGGGTCACGGCGTCCATCAGCGGGACGGGGCCGGTCGTGGCACGCGGAGGGTCGCCGACGTCGGTCGGCGATGCGAGCGCCCGCGTGATGAGGAAGCGGGCGGCCAGGAAGCTCACGGGCAGCGCGAGCGCGGCGGCCACGAGCGGGGCGAGGCGCTCGTCCACCCCGAGGTGCACGAGCCCGACGACCCCGACCGTCGTGGCGAGGATGTTGACCACCTGCGAGGCCGGGTAGAGCAGGAGCCGCGTCCAGGTGGGTCGCACGTGGAACGTGAACCGGCAGTTCAGCAGGAACGACACCACCATCGCGACGCCGAGCCCGACGGCGTGCGCGACGAGGTAGCTCGCGTGCGGGAGGGCGAGCAGGTAGGTGCCGTAGTAGGTGGCGGCGTTGGCCAGCCCGACCAGCCCGTAGCGCACGAGCCCCGCGAGGAGGGAGCGCAGCGACCGGGCGCGTCCCGGGGCCGGAGCGGTCATGCCGGGGTGTTCGCGCGAGGCGGCCGAGCGGGTCAGGCCGGAACCGTCGCCGTGTAGACCGCGAGGCCCATGAGCACGACCCAGACCACGCCGAGCACCTGGAGCACCCGGTCGCCGAGGACGATCTCCTCGGGCTCGCCGCCGTTGCCGCCGTCGACGTCGACCGCGTAGCGCAGCACCGCGATGACGAACGGCACGATCGAGACGATCGCCCAGGTCGAAGGCGGGGTGGGCGCGCCGCCGGGCATCCGCGTCACGCCGATCCCGAACGCCCACAGCCCGTAGGCCATGATCACGACGGTGGCCGAGAGCGACCACACGAAGCGCAGGTACGACGCCGAGTAGCGCTCGAGCGACTTGCGGATCTTCGCACCGGTGCGCTCGGACAGGCGCATCTCGGCGTACCGCTTGCCCGAGGCCATGAACAGCGAGCCGAACGCCATCGTCAGCAGGAACCACGGCGAGAGGTAGAGCCCGGCGGCGGCACCGCCGGCGATCGCCCGCATGAGGAAGCCCGACGAGACGATGCAGATGTCGATCACCGGCTCGTGCTTGAGCCACAGGCAGTACGCCAGCTGCACGGCGATGTAGATCGCGGTGACGATCAGCAGGTCGGGGTCGGCGAGCAGGCTCACCCCGAGCGCGGCGGCGAACAGCACGATGCCCGTGATCACCGCAAGCGTCGGCGGCACGACGCCGGCCGCGATCGGCCGGTAGCGCTTCTTCGGGTGCGCCCGGTCGGCCTCGACGTCCTTGGTGTCGTTGATCAGGTAGACACCGGAGGCGGCGAGGGAGAACGCGACGAAGGCGAGCCCCACGTACGGCAGCACCTGGAGGTCGAGCAGCTTGCCCGCCGCGAACGGTGCCGCGAGCACCAGGACGTTCTTCACCCACTGGCGCGGGCGCATGGCCTGCAGCAGGCCCAGCGGCACGGCGAGCGGGCGGGGCCGTCGCGAGGCCGTCGCGGCGGCGTCGGTCTCGTCCGTCACCGTGGGCTCCGGCTTCTCGACGGCCGTCGAGGGGCGGTCGGCGTCCTCGTGCTCCTGGGCGGAGCTGGGCGAGTTCACGCTGGTCATGCGGTCCTCCAGCGGCCGATCGAGCCCCGGCGCACGGCACGGCGCGCGCCGAGGGCGCACGCCGTCCCGAGCACCGAGCCCGCCAGCACGTCGGTCGGGTAGTGGACGCCCAGGACCAGGCGCGAGAGCGCCATGCCGGGCACGAGGAGCGCCGCACCGCCGGTCAGGGCGGCACCGCCGACCAGGCCGCCGTAGAGCACGGCGGCGGCGGTGGTGGACGAGGCGTGCGACGAGGGGAAGCTCAGGCGGCTGGGCGTGCCGACGTGGACGGCGACCCCGGGGTCGTGGGGCCGGCGGCGGCGCACCACGCGCTTGACGACGATCGAGGCCCCGTGCGCGGCGACGACGCCGCCCACGGCGGTGGCCCACTGGCGGCGGCGCGGCGCGTCGAGCGCGGCGCCGAAGGCGCCGAGGGCGATCCACCCGGCGGCGTGCTCACCGAAGAACGACATCGCGCGGGCGGCGCCGACGACGGTCGGGGAACCGATGCCGTGCTGGACGGCCCGCAGGACGGCGACCTCGCCCCGGGCGGGCCCGGCGGTGTCGCCGGGGCCCTCGGCACGATCGAGCACGTGGTGGTCCCTCCAGCTCGCGAGGACGTCCTGTCCGGCGTCGGATGTTACGCGGGCCTTGACAACGGCCCTGCAGTGGTCCAGCGCGCCACGCCGTGCGGCGGTCGCCGCGGGATCCGTGGAGATCCCCGCCGCGCGGGGGTCAGAACCACCTCTCGAGGACGGACGCCACACCGTCGTCGAGGTTGCTCGCGGCGACCTCGTCCGCGACGCAGAGCACATCGGGGTGGGCGTTCGCGACGGCGACGCCGTGCCCGGCCCACCGGAGCATGGCCAGGTCGTTGGGCATGTCACCGAAGGCGACGACCTCGTCGGCGCCGACGCCGTGGTGCGCGGCGGCGCGCGTCAGTCCCGTCGCCTTGGTGACCCCGCGCCGGGCGCACTCGAGCAGCCCGCCGCCCGCCGAGTACGTGACGTCGACGAGGTGACCGACCGCCGGGCGGGCCGCGCGGGCCATGTCCTCGCTGGCGCGGGTCGGGTGGCGGACCAGCACCTTGGTGACGGGCTCGGCGAGCAGGTCGCCCGGCGCCACGCGGCGGTGATCGGGGTGCGGCCAGGCGTGCACGTAGGCGGCCTCGGACACGAACTGCTCCTCGCGGCGGTCGAACGCGCCGTCCCCGACGCGCTCCACGGCGAGGCCGCAGCCGGGGATCGCGGCGCGCAGCCCGTCGACGACCTCGGCGAGCGCCGCGAGGTCCAGCGTCTCCGCCGCGAGCACCCGGTCGGCGGCGGCGTCGTAGAGGACCGCGCCGTTCGCGGCGACGGTCAGCGGCGCCAGGCCCAGCGCGTCGCAGACCCGCGGGATCCAGCGGGGTGGCCGTCCGGTGGCCAGGACCAGCGGCACCCCGGCGTCGACCATCCGCGCGACGACCGCCCGGGTGCGCGGCGAGACCTCCTCGTGGGCGCCCAGCAGCGTCCCGTCGACGTCGGTGGCGACCAGCCGCGGCCTCTGCACCCCTCGAGACTATGACCTGGGGCGACGGGTAACCGCCGGTGATGACGACGATCGACACGCTGCTCGACGACGCGGGCCGGACCTTCGCCGACGAGGCCGGCATCGCGCTGAAGGACGAACCCGCCCCGCTCTACCGCCTGCTCGTGCTGAGCGTCCTGCTCTCCGGCCGGGTGCAGGCGAAGCTGGGCACGCGCGCCTGCCGTGAGCTCGTCGACTCCGGGCTCGGGACGCCGCAGAAGGTGCGCGACGCGCCGCGCGACGAGGTCCTCGACGCGCTGACCCGGGCGAAGTTCCTCGCGAAGGAGCAGACCACCGGCGCGCTGCAGGACGGCGCCGCTCTCGTCGCGGACCGCTGGCACGGCGACCTGCGGCGGATGCGCTCCGAGGCCGACGGGGACGCGGCGCGCCTCGCCGAGCTGCTCACCGAGGTGCCGCGCCTCGGCCCGGTGGGCGCCGACATCTTCACGCGCGAGGTGCAGGCCGTGTGGCCCGAGTTCCGGCCGCACCTCGACGTCCGGGCCCTCGACGGCGCCGAGGTGCTGGGGCTGCCCCGCGACGCCGGGAAGCTCGCCGAGCAGGTGTCCGGCGACGACGTCGCCCGGCTCGCCGCGGCCCTCGTGCGCTCGGGGATCCAGGCTCAGCCCACGGCTCCCTGCGGTTCCACCCCGATGTAGTCCTGCCGCGCCAGCGTCGGACCGCGCTCCCACCCCGGCTTCGAGCGCTCCACCGTGGTGATCCCGTAGTGGCCTGTGGGCAGGTCGCGGACGACGAGGTCGACGCGCCCCCAGGGCTTGGCGGTCTGGGAGCCGGGGGCGACGGACGTCGCGAGCCGGACGTAGGTGGCGCCGACGGTGTCGAGGCGCCAGACCCCGGCGCGGTAGTCGCTGTCCTGGAGCCCGTAGTACGACGAGGTCAGGTCCTCGTCGGCGTGGATGCGCACCGTCGACGGCGGGGCGATGCCGTCGTGCGAGGCGACCTGGTCGACGCAGGGCCACAGCACCGCCGACATCTGGTCGACCAGCACCGGCTGGCCGGCGAGCACCGGGCCGATCGGCTGCGGGCGGGCCAGGAAGGGCTGGGCGACGGCGAGCCGGTCCGATCCGCGGGCGCCGGTGCTGTCGACCTGGATCCGCACGAACGTCGGGTCGCCGGGGGCGTCGACCAGCGACACGGGCCGCTGCTGCCAGGTGCGCTCGTCGGCGTGCGGGAGGTAGTCGATGCCGGTGCGCCCGAGGACGCGGGGGTTCGCCGGGTCGCCGTCGCCGAACTCGACCGACACCCGCTCGTCGGGCGGGCCGGTCTCGAGCATCGGGACGACGACGTCGGTGGCGCCGGTGCCCTGTGGCACGGGGTACCAGCCGGTGGTCACCGTGCCGCGCCCGCTGGAGTCGTCGGTGGCGTCGTGCCACACCTGGCCGAGGCCGGGGACCGGCTCGGGTGTCGGGGCGACGCTGCTGTCGACGAAGTCGCCGGTCGTGCGCGCGGGGCCCACGGGCGCGCCGAGCGGGGCGCCGGTCGGCAGCAGCGCGGTGACGTTGTCCTCGAGCCCGCAGCCCTGGCGCACGACGTCCTTGGTGTTGCCCAGCGCCACGGTCCACCCCGGGTACTGGCGCAGCGGCGCGAGCACCATCACCGCGACCAGCCCGACGAGCACGCTGACGCAGGCCACGGCCAGCACGGCGGTGTCGGGGGCCGGGCGGGGCAGCCAGCGCTGCGGCCAGCGCTGCAGCGACCAGTGCGCCCACAGCGAGGCGAGCAGCGCGACCCCGATCCACACCAGCGGGTTGCGCAGGAAGATCGGGCCGAAGTGCGGGGCGAGCAGGTTCTGGCTCAGCGGCGTCGGGTAGGGGTCGGCGTGGTTGCCGAAGAACTGGCCGCGGTCGGTGTAGGGCCGCCACAGGTTCCAGCCCGCGTAGGTCACCGACGTCGCGATGACCAGCACCGCGACGCCGCCGACGGTCGCGAGGGCACGGTCGTGGCGGGGCATCGGGCCGCGCAGCAGCGCGAGCGCGATGAGCACGGTGCCCGAGGCGGCGATGGCCGGGAAGTGCAGCACCCACTTGGTGGGGCTCACCGCGACGAGGACGAACGCGAGCGCCGTGGTGGCGGCGGCGTAGAGCAGCACGCGGCGCAGGGCGTCGTCCTCCGGCCCGGCGCGCCCGCTGCCGGCCGCGACCAGCAGCATCACCCCGAGGGTGATGAGGATCGGCGCCCGCTGCCCCCACGGCGTCCGACCCGGCCCGAGGAGGGTCTGGTAGTGGACCAGCTCGTCGTACCAGGGGACGGTGTCGTAGTAGTAGGCGTGCACCGCCGAGGCCTCGAGCACGTCGCCGAGGGAGGCGTCGGCGAAGCCCACGGGGATCGCGACGGAGGCGGCCGCCGCGAGCACCAGCAGCAGGGCGATCTGGTCGCGCCGTGGCGTGGCGACCATGTGCGGCCACGCCCGCGGGATCTCCACCAGCAGCGGGGCCACGGCCACGACGCCGGTCGGCGAGCAGGCGATCGCGAGCGCCGCCGCCATCACCGCGCCGACGTAGAGGATCGGCGTGCCCCGGTCGCGGGCCAGCTCGACGAGCAGGAACACCACCATCGAGAGCAGCACGATCAGCGGCTCGGGCCGCAGCGTGAGCCCGAACGGCAGCCACCACAGCAGGTGCGCGGTCAGCAGCGCCCACGGCACCCAGGCCCGGCGCACCGCGGTGCGTCGCGAGATCAGGACGAAGAACGCGCGCAGCAGCGCCCACGTCGCGAGGCCGTAGAGCAGGGGCAGGCAGCGCTGCCAGACCAGCCCGAAGCCACCGATCGCGCCCCAGGCCTGCATCGCGTACTGCGAGAGCACGAAGGGGTTCTCGGTGACGTTGAACATATAGACGGCGTTGCCGATGTAGCCGGCCTCGCCGGCGTCCCGCGCCATCAGCGGGTACCAGCTGTCGTCGAAGTTCATCGGCGCCAGCAGCACCCAGCTCCCGGAGAGCGCGACCACCGCGCCGTCCGCCCACGTCAGGTGACGCCGTACGCGGCCGCGCCAGGCCCGCGGGCCGAGCCAGCCCCGCGCCCGGCGCCACTGCCCCTGCCGGTACACCAGGACGAGGAGCACGGCGAGCGCGGCGAGGTGCAGGACGATCAGCGTCGTCTTCAGCGCGCCCGGGCCCGAGGCGTAGCGGTCGTCGGTGCGCACCGAGACCGCGAGGCCGGCGGCCGCGGGCGTGCGGTCGGTGCTGGTGGAGAGCTGGGCGATCAGCGGGGGCAGCACGTCGGTGCACGCCCCGCAGCTCAGCGCCAGCGGGGCGCCGTCCTGGGTGACCCGCAGGCCGGCCTCGTCGGCGACGATCCGCAGCCGGCAGTCGCCGGCGGGCACCGGGCCGCCCGCGACGGTCGCGCCGGAGACCGTGAGGGTCGCGAAGGTCCCGCTCGAGGCCAGCACGAGCCCGCCGCCGGTGGCCGAGCCTGGCAGGGTGCGCAGCACGTCGCCCCCGCCGCGCAGGGCGGCGCAGGGCACCGTCGCGTCGAACCCGAGCGGCCGGGGCGGGTTGAGCGCGAGCTGCGTCGAGACCGTGCCGCCGGCAGCGGCCGGGTCCGGCCAGGTCACGGTGGTGTCCTGGGCGGTCACCGGCGCCAGCGGGACGGCGATCCCGAGCACCAGCGTGATGAGCGCCCACACGAGCACGGCGCGCCCGGACGGGCCGGGGACGGCGTCGTCCCCGTCCCCCTGGGGGGAGGTCGACCGGTCGGCGCGCACCAGCGTCGTCACCGCGCGCCCCGCAGGCGGCCGGCGGTCACGGACGGTGGTGACGGTCGGGTGTGCACTGCCGAGCAGAGTAGGTCGTGGTGGACCCGTGACGGGGTCGGGGTGGCCGCGTGTCCGCGCGGGACCCCCCGCTCAGATGATGGCGACCGCGACGACGAGGCCGAGCGCCACGTGCATCGCCCCGATCACCGCCGAGTCGGCGGTGAAGCGGTCGTCGTGCAGGCACCCGTCGACGTCGAGCCGGGCGACCGCCTCGAGCCCCCGCACCGCGAGCACCTGGGCGAGGATCCCGACCAGGCCGTAGATCGAGGTGTTGAGGATGCCGGCGAGGAAGCCGCCGCCGGAGATGTAGATGGCGGTGACGACGATCAGCGCCATCGACACCAGCCCCGCCGCCGACACCACCACGGCGTTGGGCCGGCCCTCGCGCACCAGCCCGCGCAGGTCGCCGGGCGTCGTGAGGTCGATGGCGAACCAGCCGATGTACATCAGCACCGCCCCGATCACGGCGTACACCGCGATCAAACCGACGTTGACGCCCACGGTGGGCCAGAAATCGGGAGCGAGCACCTGTCAGGCCCTCCATCCGGACGAACGGGGCGCCAGACTAGCCACCGCGATCAACCGACCGCGCCCTGGTACTCCACCTCCGCGTAGTCCTCCCGGGCCAGCGTCGGGCCGCGCCACCAGCCGGAGCGGGAGTGCTCGGTCGTCGTCACCGCGTACCGGTCGGCGGGCAGGTCGCGGACCATCATCTGCACCCGGCCCCAGGGCTTCGCGGGCACGCCGCCCGGACGCACCGCCGTCGCGAGGCTGACGTAGGTGGCGTTGAGGTCGTCGTGGCGCCAGACGCCGCCGCGGGCGGTCCAGTCCTGGGCCTGGATGGTCGCGCCGGTGAGGTCCTCGTCCGCGGTCAGGCGGAACGCCGGCGCCGGCGCGATGCCGTCGTGCACCGCGACCTGCGTGACGCAGGGCCACAGGCTCGACGAGCTCTGGTCGGCCAGGACCGGCGCCCCGCCGAGGAGGCCGGCCAGGGGCTCGGGGCGGACCAGGCGGGGCTCGGCGACGGCGAGCCGGTCCTCGCCGACGGTCGGGCCGGCCGTCACGACGACGCGGACGGCGTCGGTGCCGGCCGGCGCGTCGAGGAGGGAGACGGGGCGTTCCTGCCAGGTGCGTCCGTCGACGTTGGGCAGGTCGTCGAGATCCTTGCGGCCCAGGACGCCGCTCCCGCGGCCGAACTCCACCGACACCGTCTCGTCGGGATCGCCCGACTCCAGCAGGGGTACGAGCACGTCGGTGGCCCCGGCCCCCGGCGGGATCGGGTACCAGCCGGTGACGAGCCCGCCGCGCCCGGCCGAGCCGGGGCCGTCGTCGTGCCAGATCCGCCCGAGACCCGGCACCGGCCGCGGCGCGACGGCCCGGGTGTCGTCGGTGTAGTCGCCGGTGGTGCGGGCCGGGGCGCCGGGCGGGCCGAACGGGACCGGTGTCGGGCGCAGCGCCGTCACGTTGCTCTCGAGCCCGCACGCGCCCTGGGCGATGTCCTTGGCGTTGCCCAGGGCCACCGTCCACCCGGGGTACTGGCGCACCGGCGCCAGCAGCATCACGCCGATCATGCCGCCGACGACCGCCAGGCAGACCGCCGTGAGCACGGCCCGCTCGGGCTGGGGGCGGGGCAGGCGGCGTCCGGGCCAGCGCCCCCGCGACCAGTGCGCCCACGCCGCCGCCGCGAGCGCGACGGCCACCCAGACCAGCGGGTTGCGCAGGAAGACCGGGCCGAGGTGCGGCGCGAGGAGGGTCTCGCTCAGGGGCGTCGGGTCGTTGTCGGCGTGGTTGCCGAAGGGCTGGCCGCGGTCGCTGAACGGGTGCCAGACGTTCCATCCGGCGAAGCTCACCGCCGCGGCGACGACGATCACCGCGACGCCCCCGGTGGTGGCGAGCGCGCGCTCCTGGCGCGGCATCGGGCCCCGCAGGAGCGCCACCGCCAGCACCACGGTGCCCGCCGCCGCGACCGCCGGGAAGTGCAGCACCCACTTGGTCGGGCTCGCGGCCACGAGCAGGAAGGCGACGGCCGTGGTCGCGGCGGAGTGGAGCAGGACCCGGCGCAGGGTGTCGTCGTCGGGGCCGCGGCGGGCGCTGCCCGCGGCGACCAGCGCGGTGGTGGCCAGTGTGATCAGCACCGGCGCCCGCTGCGCCCAGGGCGTCTTCCCCCGCCCGAGCAGGGTCTCGTAGTGCTCGAGCTCGTCGTACCAGGGGACCGTGTCGTAGTACCAGGCGTGCACCGCCGAGGCCTCGAGGACGTCGCCGAGCGACGCGTCGGCGAACGCCACCGGCACGGCCACACTCGCCGCGGCGAGCACCACGGCGACTCCCGCCACCTGCTCCAGGCGGGTCGCCGCGACGATCCGCGGCCAGGCGCGCGGGATCTCCACCAGCAGCGGCGCCGCGGCCACCAGTCCCGTCGGCGAGCACGCGACGGCCAGCGCGGCGGCCATCACCGCGCCGACGTGGAGGATCGGCGTGTCGCGGTCGCGGGCCAGCTCGACGAGCAGCAGCACCACGACCGAGAGCAGCACGATCAGGGGCTCGGGGCGCAGCGTGAGCCCGAACGGCAGCCACCACACCAGGTGCGCCAGCAGCAGCGCCCACGGCACGCGCGCGGCGCGGACGTCGGTGCGCCGGGTGACGAGCACGAAGAAGGCGCGCAGCAGCACCCACGCCACGAGCCCGTAGAGCAGGGGCAGGCAGCGCTGCCACACGAGGCCCCAGCCGCCGATCGCCCCCCACAGCTGGGTCGCGTACTGCGACGCGACGAAGGGGTTCTCCGTCACGTTGAACATGTAGACGGCGTTGCCGATGTACCCCGCCTCGCCGGCGTCCCGCGCCATCAGCGGGTACCAGCTGTCGTCGAAGTCGACCGGCGCGTTCACCAGCCAGCCCAGCGACACGGCGACGACCAGCGCGTCCGCCCCGGAGAGGTGCCGCCGCAGGCGCTGCCACCCGTGCCCGCGCCGCCGCCGGGTCCGTCGTCGGCTCGTGTGCCGGTGCACCGTCACCAGCAGCCCGCCGAGCGCGAGCAGGTGTCCCACCAGCAGGACCGTCTTCAGCGGGCCGGGGCCGGAGGCGTACCGGTCATCGGTGTGCAGCGTCACCGACGGCGCCGGAGCGCCGGGCGTCGTGTCGGCGCTCGTGCTCAGGCGGCTGACCTGCGGGGGCGGGACGTCGGCGCACGCCCCGCAGCGCAGGGGCAGCGGCCGCCCGTCGAGCGAGGCCCGCAGCCCGCCGGAGTCGACGGCCAGGTCGAGGCGGCAGCCGCCGGGCGGTGTCGGGGCGGTGAGCACGGTCCGCCCGGAGACGTCGACGCGCGTCGCCCCGGCGCCCGCGGACACCGTCAGCCCGCCGTCGCCGCCGCCCTCGGCGGGCAGCGTCCGCAGGACGTCACCCCCGGCGCGCAGCGCGTCGCAGGGCACCGTCGCCGCGAACGAGAGCGGGCGCGGCGGGCTCAGCGCGAGGGTGGTGGAGTGCGCCGTGCCCGGGGCGGCGGCCGGATCGGGCCAGGTCACGGTCGTGTCCTTGGCCGTCACCGGCGCGAGCGGCGCGGCGATCCCGAGCGCGAGCGTGACGAGCGCCCAGACGAGCATCGCCACCCCGCCCGAGCGACGCGGGGCCCGCGCCTCGCCGGGAGACACGTCGGACGCGGTGCCGGGAGCGACGGCGAGAGCGGACAACGGGCGGCCACGGTAGGTCGTCCGGGCTGCGCGTCCGGGACGGGGGGTGGTGCGCTCGGCTGCTCACAGGCCGAGGGCACCTAGTCCGGGATGCGGTGCGGGACGAACGCGGCGCCGTTGTCGGTGATCAGCCCGGTGGTCTCGCGGATGCCCAGGCCCGCCGAGGTGTCGCCGACGATCCACGCGCCGAGCGCGGGACGGTAGCCGTCGAACTCGGGCAGCGGGTCGAAGAGCTGGTAGACGTAGCCCTCGTCGCCGTAGACCCCGCCGGTCTCCGTCTCGTAGCCCGGGGCGACGACCTTCATGTTCGCGCCCTCGCGCCCGAGCAGCGGCTTGCGCACGTACTCGGTGAGCATCCCGGGGTCGCCGAGCGACGCCGGGAGCAGGTTCGGGTGGCCCGGGTACATCTCCCACAGCACGGCGAGCAGCGCCTTGTTCGACAGCAGCGTCTTCCACAGCGGCTCGATCCACGCCGTCTCGGGCATGCTGCGGGCGACGTGCTTGCCGAAGTCGTCGCCCAGCACCCACTCCCAGGGGTAGAGCTTGTCGACGACGGAGACCGGGGCCTCCTCGAGGTCGACGAAGCGGTCGAGCGCGGAGTCCCACCCGAGCTGCTCGATGGCCAGGCCGACGGTGTCGAGACCCGCTTCGGCCGCGCACTCCTGGAGGTAGGCGACGGTCACGTGGTCCTCGCCGGTCGGGTCGGCCTGCGACCAGCAGAAGTGCACCTCGTTGCGGGGCAGCTTGGCCGCGACCTCACCCCAGCGCTCCACCAGCTTCTCGTGCAGGGAGTTCCACTGGTCGTCGTCGGGGTGGACGTCCTTGAGCCAGTACCACTGGCAGATCGACGCCTCGAGCAGCGTGGTCGGGGTGTCGGCGTTGTACTCCATGAGCTTCGCCGGCCCCGACCCGTCATAGCGCAGGTCGAAGCGCCCGTAGACGTGCGGGTCGCCCCGGCGCCACGACGCGGCCACGGCCTCCCAGCACCACTCCGGCAGCGCGAAGTCGCGGAACCGCTCGGTGGTGACCACGTGGTCGACGGCCTCGAGGCACATCGAGTGCAGCAGCTCGACGTCGGCCTCGAGCGAGAGGACCTCGGCCATGTCGAAGACGTAGTGCACCGACTCGTCCCAGTACGGCCGGGCCCCGTTCATCCCCATGGCCGGGGTGCCGAACACCAGCCCCTGCTCCTCGATCTTCTGCTGCCAGTCGGGGCGGGGCCTGCCGGTCGCGCGCTGCACGGGACGTGATCCTGCCGTACCGGGGCTCCGTCTTCGCCGGCGACGAGGAGACGACCCCCCAGCGCTCCTCCGTCGCGCTGTCGTGCCGTTCCCGCGCCTCGGTCTTCGCCGGCGACGAGGAGACGACCCCCCAGCGCTCCTCCGTCGCGCTGTCGTGCCGTTCCCGCGCCTCGGTCTTCGGCTAGCTGCCCGAGGAGCTGCCGCCCGACGAGCCGCTGCTCGAGCCCGACCCGCTGCTCGAGCCGCTGGAACCGCTCGAGCTGCCGCCCACGCCCAGGCCGCCACGGCTGACCGTGCCGCTGCTCGAGGTCGACCCCAGCGAGCTGCCCGAGGTGCCGCTGCGCACGCTGGTCCCGCTGGCGGGCGGCGAGGTCGACCCGCCCGAGGCGACCGTCCCCACGGGAGAGCGGGTCCCGTAGTTGTAGTGGTACTGGTTGCCGAAGCCCCCGATGAAGATCGGGACGAAGACGCCGCTGCTGTTGTAGTAGCCGCCCTGCTGCGTGCCGCCGCAGTTCTCGTCGGGCACGACGACGCCCTGGGGGTCGACGCACTGGGCGTCGACCTCGTCGGGCGAGCTGGCCGCGTAGACGACGGCGACGAGCGCGACCACGCCGACCGCGACACCGCCGCCGACGAGCACCCGCTTGCGGATCTTCTTCTTGCGCTCCTCGGCGGCCGCGGCCGCGTCGCGCTGCGCCCGTTCGCGGCGCTGGGCCTCGCGGCGGGCGCGCTGCTCGGCGACCGTGGGCTCGCGGGGCGTCGTCGTCGACGGGTCCTGGTAGCGCACCCGGCCGCGGGCGCGCTCGCCCTCGCCGCCCGAGCCCGACCCGGCGTCCGCGCCGACGGCGGCGAGCGCGCCGCTGCCGGAACCGGCACCCGCCGCGGGCACGCCGGACGGGGGCGTGGCGGTGTCGTCGCCGCTCGCGCCGGTCACCTCGGTCGTCTCGGTCGCGTCGCTCGCCTCGGCGGAGCGGTGCCGGCCGGACACCGCGGACGTGTCGACCTTCTCCGTCGGCCGCTGGGCGTCGGCGCCGGGGAGATCGACCTTCTCGGTGCGACGCTCCGAGGGGTCCCCGCTCCGCTCGGCGTCGGACCGCTCGTCGTCTCGTCCCGTCATGGTCCCCTCCACCCACCGTCACCGGCTCGTCACGACACCGTCCGGCGCCTGCCGGTCACCGCCGATCCTGCCCGACCCGGGGTCACCCGGCCCGGGGAATCCCGGGGTCGGCATGATGTCAGGGCCATGCTGCTCCGGGAACGTCAGTCCGGGCCGTCCGGCGAGGGCCGCCCCGACGGTGACGACGACACCGCTTTCGCCGCCGCCGGATCCAGCCGTGTGGACCGTTGGCTCGACCGTGTCCTCGGGCACGACGACGCCCGCGACCCGCGCCGCCGCGCCGCCCGCCGCGGCGTGATCGGTGTGCTGGCCGGCGCCCTCGTCATGCTCGTCGCGGCGACGGCGCTCGCCGCCACGGGCTCGGGCCCCGACGTGCTCGGGCTCTCCGGCCAGCAGGCCGGCGCCCCGGCCGGCGGCGGGTCCGCCTCCTCCGGCGACGACGCCCGCCCCGCGCTCACCAGCGAGCCGGGCCGGTGCCTGACCTGGAGCCGCGACGACGCCGGCGACGTCCGCGAGGTCGACTGCGGCCGCCAGCACCTCTTCGAGAGCGTCGGCGCGGTCACCGCGTCGCAGCCGCCGGGCACGCCGTTCCCGGCCGACGCGGCGTGGCAGCAGCTGGTCACCGCCCAGTGCACCCCGCAGGCGACGACCTACCTGCAGGGCAAGCTCGACCCGGCCGGGCGCTACAAGGCGGGCGCGCTCAAGCCGACGCAGGCCGCCTGGGACTCCGGCGACCGCACCGTGCGCTGCGGGCTGCAGGCCCCCGGACGCACCGGCGCGCTCTTCCCGTGGACCGGGCGGATCACCGACGCCGACCAGGCGGTGGTCTACGACCCCGGCACGTGCCTCGCGCTCGTCGGCAAGGAGGTCTCCGACCCCGCGCCGTGCGACCAGATCCACGCCGCCGAGGTGGCCGGCACCGTCGACCTCGGCACCCAGTTCCGCGACGGCTTCCCGTCGGTCGACGACCAGGACAACTACCTGCAGCCGACCTGCCAGCGCATCGCCGAGCAGTACGTCGGCTCGGCGCAGAAACTCACCGACTCGAAGCTCACCGTCTACTGGACGAACGTCGCCGAGGAGTCGTGGAACGCCGGCACCCGCCGGGTGAGCTGCAACCTCGGCTCGCTGCTCAGCGACAACTCCGGCTTCGCGCCGCTGACGGGCAAGGCCGCCGACGGCGTGCGCATCGGCGGGGACGCGCCCACCACGGTGCCGAACCTGCGCCCGGGGGCCCCGGCGTCGTCGACCGGTGGTGCCGCCGACGGGGGCGCCGCGACCGGCGGCACCGCCGGCCAGGCGGGCACCGGCCAGCAGGGGCAGACCGGCCAGACCGGCCAGCAGCCCGGGGTCCTGCCGAACCTGCCCGTCCCCGGGCTGGGCGGCGGCGACCAGGGCGGCGGCGGGTACTGACACCGCCTCGGTGGACGTCTCCCCCGAGCGGTTCGAGGAGCTCGTCGCCGACGCGCTCGACGACCTGCCGGAGCCGCTGACGCGCGCGATGGACAACGTCGTCGTGCTGGTCGAGGAGCGCCACGGCGAGGAGCCGGAGCTCCTCGGGGTCTACGAGGGCGTCGCGCTGACCGAGCGCTACAGCGACTACGGCGGCGTCCTGCCCGACCGCATCACGCTCTACCGGGCCGCGCTCGCCGACGTGTGCGACGACGAGGACGAACTGCGCGAGGAGGTCGCGGTCACCGTCGTGCACGAGATCGCGCACCACTTCGGCATCGACGAGGCGACCCTGCACCGCCTGGGCTGGGGCTGATCTGTACGGGAGCGAACTTCGGGCCTATAGCCCCGAAGTTCGCTCACATACCGACTCAGCCGCCGGTCGGGTCGTGGGACTCCGGGAGGCCGCCGGGGACGGCGCTGCGCCAGGCGACGAGCTCCCAGGCGCCGCCGCGGGGACGCAGCACCACGCGCCCGCAGTTGGCGACGTGGTCCTCGTCGCCGCCCGGGGTGCCGACGTGCTCGACGAGGTCCTGCGCGGCCAGGCGCAGCGCGGCGCCGTGGCTGACCAGCACGATCGTGCCGCCCGCCGGGTGGCGGTCGCGCAGGTCGGCGACGGCGGTCCGGTAGCGCTCGAGCACCGCGCGCCCGCTCTCCCCGCCCGGCTGCGCCACGTCCACGTCGCCGGCCTGCCAGCGCTCGACCACGCGGCGGAACTCCGCGATCGCCGGCTCGTCGTTGCGGCCCTCGAGGTCGCCGACCTGGGCCTCGTGCACCCCGTCGATCTCGACCGGCGTGAGGCCGAGGTGCTCGCCGACGAGCGTCGCCGTCTCCCGCGCCCGCCGTGCCTGCGAGTGGTAGAGCCCGGTGACGGTGCCCTCGATGCCCTCGGCGAGCTCGCGGCCCAGCGCGACGGCCTGCGCGCGGCCCAGGGCGGTCAGCGGCGGGCCGGGCAGTACCGTGTCGAGGATCCGCTCGATGTTGGCCTGGGTCTGGCCGTGCCGGGCGAGGACGAGACGCAGGTCGCTCATGCGCCGGTCCCGTCGCGCAGCGCCTCGAGCCACGCGGCGGCCGCGGCGTGGTCCTTCGCGGTCTGGCCCGCGCCGGGCTCGGGCAGTCCCACGGGGGCGTCGGCGAGCTCGCCCAGCCGCGCCTGCGGGTACGACCCGAGGAATCGCACCTCGGTGCAGCGCCGCCGCAGCGCCGCGAGCGCCTCGCCCATCGCCGGGTCGGCGACGTGGCCGGTGCCGTCCAGGAAGAACCAGTACTCGCCGCGGCGGTCCTTGAGCGGGCGCGACTCGATGCGGGTCAGGTCGACCCCGCGCACCGCGATCTCGGTGAGCACCGCGAGCAGCGCGCCCGGCCGGTTCACCGTGGTCGCCGCCAGCGAGGTGCGGTCCGCCCCGGTGGGCGCGGGCAGCCCGGGCGGCCCCGGCGGGCGCACGAGCACGAACCGGGTCACCGCGTCGCCCGTGTCGTGCACGCCCGACGCCAGCTCCGCGAGCCCGTGGTGGGCGGCCGCGACGGGCGCGCACACGGCGGCGTCGACCGTGCCCGCCGCGACCTGCTCCGCGGCGGCGGCCGTGGAGCCGGTGAGCCGCACCTCGGCGCCGGGCAGGTGCTCGGCGATCCAGCGGCGGGTCTGGGCCTCGCCGTGCGGGTGCGAGGCGACGCTGCGGACGTCGCCGAACCCCGTGCCCGGCCGGACCAGCACCGAGAACCGCACCGGCAGCAGGATCTCGCGCACGATCACCAGCGGCGGCTGCTCGACCAGCCCGTCCATCGTGGCGGGCACCCCGCCCTCGACGGAGTTCTCCACCGGCACGCACGCCGCCTCGGCGTCGCCGCGGCGGACCGCGTCGAGCGCGAGGGTGGTGCTGGGCAGCGGGAACGTCGCGGGCTCGGGGTCGCCGAGGGCGTCGCCCAGCACGGCCGGCGTCAGGGTCCGCAGAGCCTGTTCGCAGAAGGTGCCGTGCGGGCCGAGGAACGCGACCCGCAGGGTCGAGCTCCGCCCCGCCGCGTCTCCCGCCCGCTGACCCGTCACGCCATCCGACACTACGGGCCCGCGCCCGGGGCCCGGCGGCGACGTCCGCCCGCGGGCCTACAGCAGACCGAGGCGGGCCAGCTCGCGGCCCTGCGCGGCGACGGCGGTGGAGCCGAACGACGAGAACAGCGCGCGCACCCGCACCGCCGCGTCGGGCCCGACCCCGCCCAGCTCGGCGGCGAGCGTGTCGCCGTCGGTGACCCGCAGAGCCTCGCCGATGTCGTCCTCCACGTCGGCGTCCGGGCGGGCGCCGAGCGCGCGGACGGTCGCGACCAGCAGGTTCAGCCAGCCGTGGTGGGTGAAACCGGTGTCCGGATCGGTGTGCCGCACCGCGGCCTGCAGCCCGAGACTCGCCGTGAACGACCGCCCGGCGCCGACCGCGAGGGCGAGGAACCCGGCGACGTCGTGCACGCCGGGGAACGCCCCCGCCCGGCCGCCACCGCAGCGCAGCTTGGGCCGGCAGCCGTGGTCGACGACCCGGCGGACCCCGTCGAGCCAGTCCGACGAGCCGTCGGCGTCGGGCCGGCGCGGCTCGACGACGGCGACCACGTCCTCGGGCACGAACTCGGTGACGCGCTCAAGCCAGACGCTGTCGACGTCGTGCGGCGCGGGCATCTCGACCGTGCGCGGGTCGAGCAGGGCCGCACGTGAGGACGTCAGCGACAGCGCCTTCGGCACGCCGCCGAGCCCGGTGTCGACCGACAGCGCGACGGGCACGGGCGCCGACGGCCGGCGCTTCACGAGCACCGCGACCAGCTCGGAGAGCCGCGAGACGGGCACGACCAGCGAGCCGAGCAGACCGCCGGCGTCGGTGGCGCGGGCGGCGAGGTGCTCGTCGACGACCGTGGCCATCTCCGGACGCGGCCTCTCGGCGACGAGCGCGGCGTCGTCGACGATCGCGCGGAGCAGCGGGGGCACACCGTCGACCGGTGCCCCGCCGGCCTGGGGGACGGTGGACACGCCCGCACGGTAGCGCTCTCCCCGCGGGCGCCGGGCCACGGGCCCACAGATCCACTCGCTGTGCAGGAGGGGCTCGCGTCGGCGGACGAAGTTTGATTAGGCTCCCCTTACTTCGCCCGCATCCGAGGGAGCCCGATGGCCAGGAGCCGACCGCCGGAAACGTCGCTGCCGCCCGTCCCCCCGCCCGCCGAGCGGGCGCGGACCCTCACCGGGCGCGCCCGTCACGCGGCCGTGATCGGGTCGTCGGACCCGGACGGCGAGCTGCGCGCCGCACCGACGCTGCACCACGTGCCCGCGACCGGGGCGGCGACGCTGCAGTTCCCGGAGGACCATCCGCTGGTGCTCCAGGTCCGCGAGCGGGGGGAGTCCCTGCTGCCCGTGATGCTCGAGCTCGCCGATGTCGCCCCGGTCACCGTGCGCCGGCCCGTGCGCGGCCTGCTGTGGATCAGCGGGCGGCTGCGCGTGCTGCCGCTGCGGGTCGCGCGGCGCGCCGCCCTGCGGATCGCCGCCGAGCACCCCGACGAGCGCCTGCTCGACGTCGGCCACGGCGAGACGCTGCTGCGGCTGGAGCCCGCGATGGTGGTGCTCTCCGACGCCGAGGGCACCGAGGCGCTGGCACCGACCGCGATGGCCGCCGCGCCGCCGGACCCGGTCGCGACCACCGGGGACGCCTGGCTCGCGCACCTCGCCGCCGCGCACGCCGGCACCCTGTCGGCGCTGGTCCCGCGGCTGCCGCCGCACCTGCGCCGCGCGGGCCACCGCATCGCGCCCCTCGGCGTCGACCGGCTGGGGCTGCGGCTGCGGGTGGAGGGCGACGACCCCGCGCGCGGCGACCACGACGTGCGCCTGCCGTTCGCTGCTTCGCTGTCGTGCCCCGGTCAGCTCGGGGCGGCCGTGCGCGCCCTCATCGGGTGGGAGCGCGAGGACGAGCGGGGGATGCGCCCTACGACGCGACCGATTCCGCCGCACGCAATGGGCGCGTGACCTTCCGCTCGGCGACGAACGAGACGAACGGGATCGTCCCGGCCAGCGCCACGAGGACGGCCCTGCCCACCGGCCAGCGGTCGCGGTAGGCGAGGTCGGCCGTGAGCAGCAGGTAGCCCATGTAGAGGAAGCCGTGGACGGGCCCGACGACCGCCACCACCGTGGGGTCGCCGGCGAGGTACTTCAGCGGCATCCCGACCAGCACGAGCACGAGCAGGCCGACGCCGACCACCCACGCGCCCACCCGGTAGCGCTTGAGGGCCCGCGCGATCTCCGGGGTGGGCGGGGCCACGTCGGTGCCGGTGGTCACGAGGGATCGGTCTCCTTGCTCGGGGTGTCGCGGGCGGCCAGCTCCGCGTACATGAGGTTCCAGCGCGCCCGCTCGGGCGCGGGGGCGGCGTCGTCGTCCGGGACGACGTCCAGGGGTCGCGGCCCGAAGGGCGAACCGGCGGGGACGGCGCGCACGGGCTCGGGGCCGTCGGGCGACGGCGCCGGCTCCTCGGCGCGCAGCTCCTCGAGCGCCCGGGCCTCCGCGCGCAGCATGCGCCACCACAGCGCGGCGAAGAACAGGCCGAACAGGGGCCACTGGAACGCGTAGCCGGCGTTGAGCAGCGACCCGCCGGGCGACTCGGCGCGCAGCAGCTGCCAGTAGGCCATGCCGAGGCACACGACCACCGCGGCGACGGCGACCAGCGTCCACCCGATCCAGCGCGGGGTGACGAGCAGACGCAGCACGCCGTCGAGGTTACGTGGCCGCGAGGGGGGCGGGCGCCGGGTAGTCGGGGAGCTCGATGGCCTCCGACGGCGGGCCGGTGAGCTTCTCGACGAGCCCGCCGAACACCGAGGCGAGCGAGCCGACGGCCCCCAGCACGGTGCGCTGCACCGCGAGCCCGGTCGACGAGCGCGGGTTCATCGCGCGCAGGGCGGCCGGCTTGACGTCCTGGGCCTCGGCGACGAAGGGCCGCATGCGCTCCTCGTAGCGGGCGAGGGCCGCGCCCACGTCCCGCTGTGCGTCCAGCTCGCCGGCCAGCACATAGGCGCCGACCAGCGCCAGGCTGGTACCCAGGCCGAAGGGGCCGGTGGCCCAGGCGGCGTCACCGAGCAGGACCGTGCGCCCGGCGCTCCAGCGCGGCAGGCGGATCTGGGCGACGGCGTCGAAGTACATCGGGGCGTCGTCGAGCGCGGCGAGGACGCGCGGGGCCTGCCAGCCGACGTCGGCGTAGGTGCGTCGCAGCACGGTGACGTGCGCGTCCCGGTCGAGCTCGCCGAGACCCCGCACGTCGGTGAGGAACGCGAGCATCGCCCGGGTCGTGCCGAGGTTGTCGGGGCGCAGGCTCGTGCTGCGCGAGCCCGGGGCGCTGTGCCAGCGCCACCACCGGTCGTCGTCGGGCGTGCGCGGGATCGTCAGATAGGCGACCTGCAGCCCGACGTCGCGGACCTCGGCGTCGGGCAGGACCAGGTCCCGGGTCCGCGACCGGGTGCCCTCCGCGACGACGACGAGGTCGGCGTCGACCACCTCGCCGTCGGACAACGTCGCCGTGACGTGGTCGCCGTGGTCCGCCAGGTCGCGGATCTGCGTCCCGAAGCGGTAGTCGGTGGCCTCGGCGGTGCGCTCGAGCAGGATGCGGGAGAGCTCGCCGCGCAGCACCTCCATCTCGGCCGTCCCGCCCGCCGTGTCGTTCTCCCCGGCCGGGAACTCGGCCACCGCCGCGCCGTCGTCGTCGACGAAGCGCAGGCCCACCTCGCCGGTGCCGGCCGCGAGGACGGCCTCCTCGAGGCCCATCCGCCGCAGGGCCTCGCGCCCGGCGCCCCGGACGTCGATGTTCTGGCCCTCGTCGCGCCGTTGCGGGGCCCGCTCGACGACCGTCGTGCGCCACCCCCGCGCGGCCAGCTGGTGGGCGAGGGCGGGGCCGGCGATGCTGGCCCCGGAGATCAGTGCGTGGCGGGTCACGACCGGGGATAGCCCGTCGGCCCGATCTCACTCGTGAAGCGGCGCACGGCGTCGTCGACCTCGGCCCGGCGCTCCTCCGCGGTGACGGGGCGCGCGTGCTGGGCGACGACGGTGCCGAGCAGCCACGACAGGAGCGGACGCGGCGAGCGGCCGGGGCCCGGCAGATCCCCCAGCAGCTCGCCGAGCAGCGCCTCGACCTCGTCGAGCATCCGCCGTGTCGGGCCGGTGTCGCCGCGGCGGGCGGTCGCGATCCAGTGCTCGAACCACAGGAACGCCGCGTGCGGGCGTTCGGCGAACGTCTGCAGGTAGGCCTCGAGGACCACGCGCAGGCGCTGCTCGGGATCGTCGTGGCGCGCGGCCAGCGTGCGCAGGCCGTCCAGCATCGCCTGCAGGTGGGCGGCCACCGCGAGGTCGACGATCTCGTCGACGTCGCGGAAGTAGTAGTGGATCGCGCTCTTCGTCAGCGGGCTCGCGTCGGCGACCGCCCGCGCGGTGCACGCCGCGATGCCCTCGCGGGCGAGCACGTCGCGCGCGGCGTCGACGATCTGCGCGCGCTTGAGCTCGGCGGAGGACGCGGCGACGACGGGGCGGCCTGTCATGGCCGGGAGCCTAGCGCGGTTCAGGACACGTGTCCTATGTTCAGGACAGGTGTCCTGAACCGAGGAGGAGCCGTGACCGTCACGAGCAACAAGGAGCTGGTCCTGCGGATGATCGAGGAGGTGTTCAACGGCGGGCGCCCCGACCGGCTGGGGGCCTACTGGGACCCGGCGATGGTCGGCGAGGCCGAGGGGCTGCACCGCAAGCTGACCGACGCCTTCGGAGACCTCCACGTGGCGGTCGACGACGTCGTCGCCGAGGGCGACCGCGTCGTCGTGCGGCTGACGTTCAGCGGCACCCACGACGGCCCGTTCCACGGCCTGCCGCCCACGGGGCGGGCGGTGCGCTTCGGCGCGATCCGCATCTACCGCGTCGCCGACGGGACGCTCGTCGAGACCTGGGCCCACCAGGACGCGATGGGACTGATGGCCCAGATCCGCGGGACCTGACCCCGGGGGTTCTCCCTCGCCCTGCCGGGGGCCGGCCCCATCGTCGCGCCGCGGGGTCCCGATGACGATCGAGAGGCGATCATCGGCACCGGAGAGCAGGGCGGCGACATGGGCGGATCGACCCTGGAGGTCGTCGGTGTCACCACCGACGGCACCGTGCACCACACCACGCGGCGGGCGGACGGGAGCTGGGCCCCGTTCACCGACCTGACCGCGAGCCACTTCCTCAAGCCCGCGGTCGACGTCGCCTGCGTGGAGCGGCTGAGCTTCCCGTTCATGACCGGCCCGCTCGGCCTGTTCGTCACGGCCTGCTCCGAGACCGAGAGCCCGCGCACGGTCTTCCGGTCGTGGGAGGACGGCGCCTGGGTCGTCACCGAGCTGCCGGTGCGCACCGACCCGCCGTTCGACCCGCAGGTCTTCCCGCCGGGGACCCGCCACCCGAGCGCGGCGATCTCGCTCTCGGCGGCCGGGCCGTCGTACCGGTATGTCCGCCACGTCGCGGCCACCCGGGCCGACGGGCGGGTGTCCGCCTCCCGCGTGCCGGACGCGGACATGTCGGGGAACGCGACGCCGCAGCTCCTGGACTTCCCGGTGGCGGTCCGCGCGACCGCGCTCTACCCCGCGAGCCCGGACGAGATCACCGGCGAGGACCGGGTCGCGCTGCTCCTCGCCGGGGCGGACGGGGTGCTCCACCAGACCCTCGGCAACGCCGACCACTGGCGCGCACCGCGGGTCTTCGACGTCGCCGGGCCCCTGCCGGGCGACGTCGTGGACGTCGCCGTGGCCACGAACGGGCCCTTGCGGACGGCCGTCGTCGTCGTGACCGGCGACGGGCGCCTGCTCGTGACCGCGCTGACCGACGGGGGCGGCTGGGGCCGCTGGGTGGACGCCGAGACGCTGTGGGGGGACGTCGGCACGTTCGCCGCCGCGTCGGCGGCCCTGACCTACGACGGGCCGTCGGGACACGAGCAGCTGCAGATCGTCGGGGTCACCACCGACGGCCGGCTGCTGCACATGCTGATCCGGTCACCGTTCACGACCCTCGCGTCCCTGCCCTGGGCCGGCACGCCGTTCGGCGACGTCGAGGTCAGCGGTGTCGGGCAGGACATCGGCTACGTCACCGCGGCCCGGTGCTGCTGAGGGCGGGCGGTGGGTCGGGCCCCTAGATTGGGCGCGATGACGGCGCGGGAGGTGTGGCGCGACTGGACGCGCCCGCCCCGCCCCGCGGCCGCTCCCCTCGACGCGCGGGAGCGGCGGCTCCTGCGCACCGAGCTGGTCGTCGTCTTCGCGGTCACCCTCGGGCTCTCCGGGGTGCGCAGCCTGATCTCGCTGATCGACGCGCTCGCGGCCCCGGCCGCGCTCGACCAGCAGCAGACGACGATCGACGAGACCCTCGCGCGCAACCCGTGGGCCGACCTCGCCGCCCAGCTCGCGAGCTCGTTCGGGCTCGTCGCCTGGGGCGCGCTGGGCCTCTACCTCCTCGTGCGGGCGGGGGCCGGGCCGCGGACCATCGGGCTCGACGGGACCCGGCCGCGCCGCGACGCCCTCGGCGCCGTCGGCCTGGCCACGCTCATCGGGATCCCGGGCCTCGGGCTCTACCTCGCCGCCCGGGCGCTGGGCCTGAACACCACGGTGATCCCGTCGCAGCTCTCGGCGCACTGGTGGACCTTGCCGGTGCTGGTGATCTCCGCGATCGCCAACGCCTGGGCCGAGGAGGTCCTCGTCGTCGGCTACCTCCTGTACTCGCTGCGGCGCCTCGGGGTCTCCGAGAACCGCGCGCTGGCCGTCTCGGCCGTCCTGCGCGGGTCGTACCACCTCTACCAGGGCTTCGGCGGCGGGCTCGGCAACCTGCTCATGGGCCTCGTGTTCGGGCGGGTGTGGCAGCGCACCGGCCGGCTCTGGCCGCTCGTCGGCGCCCACGCCATCCTCGACGTCGTCGCCTTCGTCGGCTCGTCGCTGCTCGCCGGCGCGCTGCCGTTCCTGCCCGGCTGAGGTGTGTCAGCGAAGTGCCGTCACGGACACTGAGCGTCCGTATCGGTACTTCGATCACCCGGCTCAGCTGATCAGCTTGTGCCGCGAGCGCGCCATCATGTTCTCCGGCGCCGGGTCGATGCCCGCGGCGTCGAACAGCTCCGCCATGCGGTCGGGGATCGCCTCGGGGTCCCAGCGGTGGCCGTCACCGCGGATCTCCGCCACCGACGTGAACGGCTGGTAGAGCTCGACCGAGTCGCCCTGGACGCCGAAGACCTTCCCGCTGATGTGGGACGCGGAGTCCGAGGCGAGGTAGGTGACGAACGGCGCGACGTTGTCGGGGTCGAAGAAGTCGAACTCGCCGCGCTCGAGCATCTGACGCCGGTCCTCGCGGATGTCCGGGGGCAGCAGCGCCTCGGTCATGCGGGTCAGCGCCGACGGCGCGATGGCGTTCGACGTGACGTTGTAGCGGGCCATCTCCATCGCCACGATCGTCGAGAACGCGGCGATCCCGGCCTTCGCGGCGCCGTAGTTGGACTGGCCGAAGTTCCCGAGGATCCCCGACGTCGACGCGGTGTGCACCAGGTGCCCGGGCCGCGAGCTCTCCCGCCAGTAGCGGCAGGCCGCCCGCGTGGGGGCGAAGTGCCCGCGCAGGTGGACGCGGATCACGTCGTCCCACTCCGCGTCCGACATCTTCACCAGCGTCCGGTCGCGCAGGATGCCCGCGTTGTTGACGACGGCGTCGAGCGCGCCGAAGTTCTCCACCGCGGCGGCGACGAGCCCGTCGGCCACGTCGGCGTCGGCGACGTCGCCCGGCACCGAGACGGCGCGACCGCCGGCACCGACGATCTCCTTCGCGACCTCCTCGCCGGCCTCGCCGTCGAACTCGGCGACGATCACGGCCGCCCCCTGCCGCGCGCACTCCAGCGCTTCACCGCGACCGATGCCGCGCCCGGCACCGGTGACGACGACGACCTTGCCCTCGAGGAGTCCCATGGCGCGAACAGTAGATCGAGCGCCCTAGGGTCGCCGACCGTGGAGGACACCGACGGGCCGAGCTCCCTCCCGCACGTGGACTCCGAGGTCGCCGCCCTGCGCACGGTCGTGCTGCACCGGCCCGGCCCGGAGCTCGAGCGCCTGACCCCCCGCAACGCCGACCGCCTGCTCTTCGACGGCATCCCCTGGGTGGAACGGGCACAGACCGAGCACGACGCGTTCGCCGACCTGCTGCGCGCCGAGGGCGTGCGCGTCCTGCTGCTCGCCGACGTGCTGCGGGAGTCGCTGGCGGACCCGGGGGCGCGCGAGGCCGGGATCGCCGACGCGGTCGACGAGCGGACGCTGGGACGCGAGCTGGCGGGGGCGGTGCGGGGCGAGCTCAGCGATCTCGACGACGCCGCGCTGGCGTCGGCCCTCATCGGCGGGCGCACGTTCGCCGAGCTCGCCGTCACCGGCCACTCGCTGGTGCGCGCGATGGCGGGCCCGCACGACTTCGCGGTCGACCCGCTGCCCAACCTCATGTTCACCCGGGACTCGTCGGTGCGGGTGGGTCCGCGCGTCGTGGCGTCCTCGATGGGGATGCCGGCCCGGCGCCGGGAGGCCTCGCTCGTCGCCCTCGCCCAGCGCCACCACCCCGAGCTCGGTGCCGTGGCCCCGACCGCGCCCCGCGACCCGTCGGCGGTCGAGGGCGGCGACGTGCTGCTGCTCGCGCCGGGCGTGCTCGCGATCGGGGTCGGCGAGCGCACCAGCCCGGCGGGCGCCGAGTCGTTCGCGAGGGCGATGTTCGCCGACGACCTCGCCCACACCGTGCTCGTCGTCCCCATCGCGCAGCGCCGGGCGACGATGCACCTCGACACCGTCGCGACGATGGTCGACGTCGACACGATGGTGATCTACCCGGGCGTGCTCGACCGGCTCGAGGCGTGGACGGTGCGCCCGGACGGGCCGTCGGGCCTGCACATCACGGGCCCGGAGCCGTTCCGGCCGGCCGCGGCGCGGGCGATGGGCATCGACGAGCTGCGCGCGGTCGACACCGGGCTGGAGTCGGTGGCCGCCGAGCGCGAGCAGTGGGACGACGGGAACAACACCCTGGCCGTGGCGCCGGGCCGGGTCGTCGCCTACGAGCGCAACGTGACGACCAACGCGCGGCTGGCCGACGCGGGCATCGAGGTGCTGACGATCGCCGGGTTCGAGCTCGGCTCGGGTCGTGGTGGCCCGCGGTGCCTGTCGTGCCCGTGGGAGCGTGCCCCGCTCGGGTGAGGGCGCGCACGTTCGGCGCACGAAGCCGTGCATCCGGCCACAGCCCGCTGCCCTGTCACTGCGTGGCTACGGCACCCGGCCTAGCGTCCGGATCGTGCTCAGGAAGGCGGAACGGCGCGCGCCGGTATCCCCGC
Source organism: Actinomycetospora sp. NBRC 106375 (assembly GCF_030269665.1). Classification (GTDB taxonomy): domain Bacteria; phylum Actinomycetota; class Actinomycetes; order Mycobacteriales; family Pseudonocardiaceae; genus Actinomycetospora. Next base: position 94,552 of record NZ_BSTS01000007.1, on the reverse strand, counting down.
TGCGTCGGCTCTCGGGCCGGGAGTGGGCGGCGATGGAGCCCACGTGGCGCGAGGCGAAGGTCGGGGTCATCGACGCCGCCCTGGCGCGCGCGACCGCGCGGCCGTCCGGCAACTGGTACGTCGTCGGCGCGAGCCGCGACGTCCGCGCCGGGACCCCGTTCGGCACGACGGTGGCGGGCGTGGAGCTCGTGCTCTGGCGCTCCCCCGACGGGTCGCTGCACGCCGGTCCCGGGGCGTGCCCCCACCTCGGCGCGGACATGGCGACGGCCGTGCAGTCGGGCTGCGAGCTGATCTGCCGGTGGCACGGGCTCGCGCTCGGTCCGTCGGGCCGTGCCGGCTGGCGCACCCTGCCGACGCACGACGACGGCGCGCTCGTCTGGGTGCGTCTCGACGCCGTCGGCGGCGAGGAGCCCACCGAGACGCCGGTCCTGCCGGTGCGGCCTCCGCTCGACCGCAGCCTCGTGGCCGTCGCCTCGATGGTGGGCACCTGCGAGCCCGCCGACGTCATCGCCAACCGTCTCGACCCCTGGCACGGCGCCTGGTTCCACCCGCACTCGTTCGCCGACCTGCGCGTCGAGCGCGCGCCGTCCCGCGACTCCTCCGACGCCGACGACCACTTCGACCTGCGCGTCGCCTTCCGCGTGTCGAAGAACTGGGGCGTGCCCGTCCGCGCCCGATTCACCTGCCCGGAGCCGCGCACGATCGTCATGCACATCACCGAGGGCGAGGGCGAGGGCAGCGTCGTCGAGACCCACGCGACCCCCCTGGCGCCGCACCCCGACGGGCGGCCGCGGACCGCGGTCGTCGAGGCGACGATCGCCCACTCCCCCCGTCCCGGGTTCGCGCAGGCCCGCCGTGCCGAGGCGCTCGTGCGCCCGGCGATGGAGTGGGCGGCGAAACGCCTCTGGACCGACGACATCGAGTACGCCGAACGCACCTACGCCGTCCGCGCAGCCCGCCGTCGCGGCTGAGGCGTTCGCGCACGGGGTGTGCGAGCGATGCGGCTTTCCTGGCGTGTGACGCCAGGATCGCCACATCCTCGCCGCGGCGACACGCCGCCGGGGTTCGCCGGGCCGAGACGGGGCACGGGGTGTCTCAGCCTGGCGTCCACGCTGAGGTCCGACGTCAGGAAATCACCCAGATCGACGGCCGAGCACCGTGTGGACGATGCCGCGCTGCCAGCCGTCGACCGGACGGGTGTGCACGTCCCGGAGCCCCGAGTCCCGCAGGCGCTGCTCGAGGCGTCCGAGCCCGTCGAAGGCCAGCACGCTGCGCCACAGGTACCGGTACAGCGAGGCATCACCCGTGACCCGCCACCCCAGCGGGATGATCACGGCCCAGCAGACGGCGCTCCACACGGCGCGGGCGTAGGGCGAGTCGGCGACCGAGTACTCGTGCACGGCGATCGGCGCGCCCGGGGCGAGATGCTCCACGAGCACGCCGAGGCCGGCGTCGCGGTCGGGCAGGTTGCGGACGAGGTACGCGGCGAGCAGGCCGTCGAACGGTCCCTCGCCGCCGAGCGCCGCGGTGAGGTCCTCCGCCCGCGCGTGCACGAACCGCACCGTGCCGGGCCAGGACTTCTCGCGGGCGCGGGCCAGCATCTCGACCGAGGCGTCGACGGCGACGATCCGGGCCTCGGGGTAGGTCTCGAGCAGCGCCGCCGTCGAGAGCCCCGTCCCGCACCCGACGTCGAGCAACGTCGCACCCGCGCCGCGGTCGGGGAGCCCGAGACGGCGGGCCGACAGGCGCAGGTGCTCGTGGTAGCCGGGGTTGGCGCCGACGAGGCGGTCGTAGGACGCGGCGTCCTGGTCGAACTGTGCCGACACCCCGGCCGCCGCCGACACCCGGTCGAACCCCGGACCGCGTCCTCGCGCCGAGCGCCAGACCGGCCGGACGAGCGCCGCGGTCCCCGCGGCGAGCGCGAGCACGGCCGGGGTGCGCAGACGGGGGGAGATCACGCGCGGCATCCTGCCCGGTAGAGGGTGGCGCGGCGCGAGATGGGGGATTTCCTGACGCTGGACGTCAGCGTGGACGCCACGCTGACACACCCCGTGCGTCCCCCCGACAGTGCCGGCGTGTCGGGCGAGCGAGCATGTGGCGATCCTGGCGTCAGACGCCAGGAAAGCCGCATCGCTCGAACACCCCGTGTCCGGAGCGCCCTCGCGTCTCGGGCCCACCGCTCGCCGCGGCGCCGCACAGGAACCTGAGAGGTGCCGGGGGCAGACGGAGCACGAATTCGCCCGATCGGGGGTATCCACCGTGCCTGGGCGCGCGGTGAGCGCCCGTCGTCGCGCCACGGACGGGTGGGCTCTCAGACGCGCCGGGGTGCCGATCTCCGCTGCCTACCGTCGCCGCCGTGCCCGACAAGCTGACTCGCGCGCTGTGGACGGCCGTGCTCGCGGCCCTCGTGGTGGTCCCGGTCGTCCTCATGGCCGCCCGGTCCGGCGGCACGTCGGTGGCCGGGATGCTCTCCGTGGGCCTGGGGCTGCTGGCCCTGAGCCTGCTCGTGGTGGTCGTGGTCGTGCCCTCGCGGGTGCGCTCGATGACGCGGGCGTTCGGGGTGGAGAAGGTCATCGGCCTGCACCGCTGGCTGGGCATCCTGGCGATCGTGCTGGTCGGCCTGCACCTCACGGTCGCGATCGCGAAGCACCCGACCCTGCTCAACCCCCTCACCGCCACGACGCCCGCCAAGGCCGGCTGGACGTCCGTCGCCGCCCTGCTGCTCGTCGGGCTGGTCGCGGCACGCGGGCGCCGTCCGGGGGCGCGCTACGAGATCTGGGCGCGGCTGCACGTGCTGCTCGCCGGCGCCGCCCTGCTGCTCGCCGCCCTGCACGTCTGGTGGCTGCAGAACCTCGTCACCGACCCGGTCATGCGCCTCGTGCTGTCCGCGCTGGTGCTCGTGCTGATCGGGGTGCTCGCCCACCGCTGGGTGTGGCGCCCGCTGTTCTCCCGCCAGGGCGCCTACGTCGTCTACGGGGTGCGCCGCGAGAGCCCGACGGTGAGCACGCTGGTGCTCGCGCCGGTGCACCTGCGCCGGGGCGGCCTGCGGTTCGCGCCCGGGCAGTTCGTCTGGCTGCGGCTCAAGCGCGGGGTCGTCGGCACCGAGGAGCACCCGTTCACGATCGCCTCCAGCGCGCGGGTCACGGGTCGGCTCGAGCTGACCGTGCGCGACCAGGGCGACTTCTCCGGGCTCCTCTCGACGCTGCGCACCGGCAGCAAGGTCTGGCTCGACGGCCCGCACGGCTCGTTCACCGCGGAGAGCGCCGAGGGCTCCCCCGGCCTCGTGCTGCTCGCCGGCGGGGTCGGCATCACCCCGATGATGAGCATGCTGCGCACGCTCGCCGACCGCGGCGACCCCCGCACGCACCGCCTCCTGGTCGCCGAGCGCGGCACCGAGCCGCTGTTCGCCGACGAGCTCACCGCCCTCGCCCGCCGGCTCGACCTCCGGGTCACGCGCACCGAGGGCCGTCGCATCGACGCGGCGCTGCTCGCCGAGGTCGTGCCCGTCAGCGAGATCCGCGTGCTCGACTACTTCGTCTGCGGCTCGCCCTCGGTGATCACCGGCTCGCTCGCCGCGCTGGAGCAGCTCGGCGTGCCGCCGGCCCGCGTCCACACCGAGCAGTTCGGCTGGTCGGGTGCCATCCCGGTGTCGGGTCCGTCGGACGGGGGCGGCACGGCGACGGCGCTGCCCGAACCGCGCCGGGGGTCCCGTCACGGGCGACGTTCCGTGCGCACGTGACCCCAGGCCCCTCGCCTACCATCGAGGGATGAGCGCTCCTGGGTCGTCGAAGTTCCACGAACTGCTGCGCGCGCAGATCCGCAACGAGTTCACCGCATCGCAGCAGTACACGGCCGTCGCGGTCTACTGCGACGACGAGGACCTCCCCCAGCTCGCGGCGCACTTCTACGCGCAGGCGCTCGAGGAGCGCAACCACGCCATGGGCATGGTGCAGTACATGCTCGACAACGACCTGCCGGTCACCATCCCGGGCATCGACGACGTGCGCACCGAGTTCGCGGGGCTCGAGGAGGTCGTCGAGCTCGTGCTGCGCCAGGAGCAGACGGTGACCGAGCAGATCGCGACGCTCGCCCGCACCGCCCGGGACGAGGGCGACTACCTCGGCGAGCAGTTCATGCAGTGGTACCTCAAGGAGCAGGTCGAGGAGGTCGCCTCGATGACGACCCTCCTGCGCATCGTGCGCCGCGCCGGCGACAACCTCTTCCACGTCGAGGACTTCGTCGCCCGCGAGATGTCACCCGACGTCGGCGCCGACCCCACGGCTCCGCCCGCCGCAGGCGGCAACGCCGTCCTCGGCGGCGCCTGACCCCGCACCCGGCTCCTCGTCAACGTCCGACGCGGGCTCCCGCCCTACCGCCACCACCGACTCGCGCCCGGCCGGACGCAGCTCCGGGGCGAGCAGTTCGGTGAGGTGGATGACGACGCGGACGGTCGCCCACGCGGCGACCGCGGCGGCCACGTCCACGAGCACGTGCAGCAGCACGGCGTCGGCCATGGCCTGCGTGCTCTGCCCGAGGCCCCGCAGCACGGCGGCGACGCCGAGCACGACACTCGCGTCCCACGCCAGCCACCACCGCATCACCGGGCGGCTCGGGCGCGGCCGGGTGTCGGCGGGCAGGCCCGAGGCCGCGTGCTCGACCTCGGTGAGCGCGGCGCCCGGCATCGTGAGGTTCGGCCCCGGCAGCACCGAGCCGAGCACGACCGCCCAGGTCCGCCGGGCCGGGAGGGTGCCCGAGATCGTGGCCGCGATCTCGCGGGACAGGGCGAGCCACCGCAGGAACAGGGCGCCGGTGGCCAGCGCCGCCACGGGCGCCAGCAGCCCGACGAGGGTGACGAAGGCGTCGGAGAACGCGAGCGGCGCGGGGGACAGCGCGGCGCTGCGGCTCGCGACGAGGAGGCCGTAGCGCCAGGCCTCGGCCACGGCGGCCAGCACCGCGAGCACCGTGGTGACCCGGGCGAGACGCCCGAGCAGCCCGGCGGTGCGGCGCAGCGCCTCGTCGGGTGAGCGCGGGGCGGGGCCGGGCAGCGCGCCCTCGGCACCCGGCGGGGGCGCCGGCATCCAGGTCCGCAGGCTCCAGCGGGGCGTCGTCGCGTAGCGCGGGGGGCCGGCGTAGGGCCGGCGCCGCCGCCGGGGATCGCGTGGACGCAGGGCGTCGGGGGGCAGCGCCACCCACCGGACGCCGGTGAGGACGCGGCCGCAGTGCACGCAGTACCGGGTCGCGCCCGGGCGGGGCGCGCCCGGGGCGTCCGACGGCGGCTGCGGCCGCCCGCACCGCGGACAGGTCACGGGATCGGGGTCACCACCTCAGACCACCTCAGACCACGGCCGCGGGGCCGGGGCCCTCGCTCGTCATCGGGCGCCCCTCGGCCTCCCAGGCCAGCATCCCGCCGCTGACGTTGACCACCTCGTGGCCGCGCTGGGCGAGGAACGCCGTGACCTGGGCCGAGCGTCCGCCGACCTTGCACACCACGGCCAGCGGCCCCGCCGGGACCTCGTCGAGACGCGCGGTGAGCTGGGACATCGGCAGGTGGACGGCCTCGGGCGCGTGTCCTGCGACCCACTCGTCGTCCTCGCGCACGTCCAGCAGCGTCGACCCGGCCGGGATCTCGCCGGGGACGACCGAGGGCAGTCCTGGGTGGCTCACGACCTCCATCCCACCACGCCGGCCTGCCCCGGACAGCACGGAGCCCGCCTCCCCGGAGGAGAGACGGGCTCCAGCGGTGCAGGGTTCGGCGCAGCGACGTCAGTGGCTCGTCGCACCCTCCGAGCCGGCGCCGGTCATCGAGCGCACCTCCATCTCGGCGTAGCTGACCTCGCTCGCCGGATCACGCGATCCCACGTAGGTACCGATCACGCCGAGGATGAACGACGCCGGGATCGACACGATGCCGGGATTCGACAGCGGGAAGAACGCGAAGTCGACGTCCGCGCCCAGCATCGACGTCTCGCTGCCGGAGACGGCCGGCGAGAAGATGATCAACAAGAGGCAGATCACGAGCCCGCCGTAGATGCTGAACAACGAGCCGGTCGTGTTGAACCGCTTCCAGAACAGCGAGTAGAGCAGGGTGGGGAGGTTCGCCGACGCCGCGATGGCGAACGCCAGCGCCACGAGGAAGGCGACGTTCTGTCCGAGGGCGAGGATGCCTCCCACGATCGCCAGCGCACCGATCACCAGGGCGGTGCGGCGCGCGACCTTGACCTCCATGCCGGGCTCGGGCTTGCCTTCCTTCATGACGTTCGCGTACAGGTCGTGCGCGAACGAGGCCGAGGCGGTGATCGTCAGCCCGGCCACGACCGCGAGGATGGTCGCGAAGGCCACCGCGGCGATGATGCCGAGCAGGAACGTGCCGCCGACCGCGTAGGCCAGCAGCGGGGCCGCGGCGTTCTCCTTGCCGGGCGCCCGGGAGATCGCCTCGGCGCCTCCCTGCACCAGCGCCGGGGCCCCGTACCCGACGACCAGCGTGAACAGGTAGAAGATCCCGATGATCCAGATGGCCCACTGCACCGAGCGGCGGGCCTCCTTGGCGTTCGGGACCGTGTAGAAGCGCATGAGGATGTGCGGCAGGCCGGCCGTACCGAGGACCAGCGCGAGCGCCAGCGAGACGAAGTCGAGGGGCTTCTTCCCGTACTGGTTGCCGGCGTTGATGAGCTCCTTGGAACTGTTGGCGTCGGCCGCGCCGAACAGTGCCGACAGGTTGAAGCCGAAGACGCCGAGCACCCACACGGTGATGACCGCGGTCCCGATGACCAGCAGGGTCGCCTTGATGATCTGGACCCACGTGGTGCCGCGCATGCCGCCGTAGAGCACATAGACGATCATGACGGCGCCGACGATCGCGATGACCAGCGACTTGCCGACGTTGCTGTTGACGCCGAGCAGCAGGGCGACCAGTCCGCCCGCTCCCGCCATCTGCGCGAGCAGGTAGAACAGCGAGACCACCAGCGTGGAGACGGCCGCCGCCGCACGGACCGGGCGCTGACGCATGCGGAAGGCCAGGACGTCGCCCATGGTGTAGCGACCGGTGTTGCGCAGCAGCTCGGCCACCAGCAGGAGCGCCGTGAGCCAGGCGACGAGGAAGCCGATCGAATAGAGGAAGCCGTCGTAGCCGTTCACGGCGATGGCGCCGGCGATGCCCAGGAACGACGCGGCCGAGAGGTAGTCGCCCGAGATCGCGATGCCGTTCTGGGGACCGGTGAACGCGTGACCGGCGGTGTAGTAGTCCGACGCGCTGCTCGGCCCGCGGCTGACCCGGTAGACGATCACCAGGGTGACGACGACGAACAGGACGAAGATGGCGATGTTGACGGCCGGCGTCCCGATCTCGGGAGCCGGCGCGGCAGCGGTCGTCACAGCTTCTCCTCCACCTGGCGACGGAGGCGCTCGGCCTCGGGATCGAGATGCTTGTCTGCGAAGCGGACGTAGATGGTCGCGATGGCGAAGGTGGAGACGAACTGGAGCAGGCCCATGATCAGCCCCACCGTGATGTTCGAGTCGCCGATCCGCGTGTTCATGAAGTCCCTGGCGTAGGCGGCCAGCAGGACGTACACCAGGAACCACGCGAGGAACACCGCGCTCATGGTGAAGATGAACCGGCGCCACCGGCCGCGGAGGGCCGCGAACTCCGGCGAGCTCTGGACCTCCTGGTACGGGGTCGGTGTCGCAGTGGCCGGCGAGCCGGGCCCGCTCGGCGTGTCGTCGGTGGCGCTCACGAGGTCTCCGCGGGTTTGTCCGTCGCTGTCACGATCGGGGCGAACCTTAATCTGCCGGGCATCACACTCATTGCTCCTTTCGTGTGACTACTCACAGCAATCTCACGTCGAACGACACAGCGGGTCCGCGCCCATCATGTGACCGACATCCGGTTTGCCCGGATCATCACGACGCGTGAGCGCTGGACACGCAGCGTCGCCGGGACATTACGGGACGGCACACCCTCGACGAGGGCGGGCCGGGGGTGAGTCGCTCAGGACGATGAGCGCGTGCCGCGCCGGGCGTCGCCCAGGCCGAGACGCTCGGGCGCGTGCAGGCGCAGCAGCGTGCGCCCGGTGTTGGTGGGGACGCGCTGCGGCGTCGACCGGCTCACCAGCACCATGACCAGGAACGTCAGGGGGACGGTGACGAGCGCGGGCCGCGCGAGCAGGACCCCGACCCAGCCGCCCGGGGCCACCCCGGCGAGGGTCGATCCGACCGCGAGCGTCGCCAGGCCGCCCCCGACGAGCATGCCCACGACGGCGCCCCGGTCGGTGAGGCCCTTCCACCAGATGCCGAGCACGAGCAGGGGACAGAACGTCGACGCGGCGAGAGCGAAGGCCAGGGAGACGGTCAGCGAGAAGTCGAGACGCGTGGCGCCGAGGGCCGCCACGATCGGCACCGCGCCGCCCACGTGGGCGGCGATCCGGAAGTCACCCAATCGGCGGGGCAGCAGGTCGGTGGAGAGCACGCCGGCCACGGAGAGCAACAGACCGGACGAGGTCGAGAGGAACGCGGCGAACGCCCCGGCCGCGACGAGGGCCGCGAGGGCGATCCCGGTCCACCCCGGCAGGGCCGCCGTCGGGATCAGGAGGACCGCCGCGTCGGTCTGTCCGGTGACCAGCAACTGGGGTACGTAGAACCGCGACAGGGCCCCGAGCAGCACCGGCAGCAGGTAGAACCCGCCGAGCATCGCGAGCACCACGACGGTGGTGCGGCGCGCGGCCCGCCCGTCGGGGTTCGTGTAGAAGCGCACGAGCACGTGCGGCAGACCCATCGTGCCCAGCAGCAGCGCCAGGACGAGCGAGTAGGTCGCGAGCAGTGAGTGCCCCTCGCCCCTGCCGGTCAGCGGCGCCGACCACGAGGCCTGGTCGGGGTCGGCGTCGGAGACCACGGGCACGGACGCCCCCGCGGGGAAGCGCAGGGTCGTGCCGGTGTCGACGCGGTGCGGGCCGGGCGCCCACGAGACCTGCCCGTTGATCCTCGTCCCGTCCACCTCGCCCCGCACGCCGACCTCGACCGGCGCGCCGACCTGCAGCGTCACCGGCGTGCTGACGTCGACGGTGGTGGCGTCGGTGAACACCGGCGGGGCGGGCGCGGCGTCGCGCGTGGGGCCCAGGACGAACACCCCGAGCACCACCAGGGCGGGGACCGCGAGCGCGGTGAGCTTGAGCCAGTACTGGAAGGCCTGGACGAACGTCATCGAGCGCATCCCGCCGAAGGTGACGCTCGCGGTGACGACGAGACCGACCGCGACGACGCCGACCCAGGTCGGCGCCGTGGTCAGCACGGTCAGCGCGAGCCCGGCGGCCTGCAGCTGCGGGAGGAGGTAGAGCCAGCCGATGAGCACGACGAACCAGGTGGTGACGGTGCGCAGGAGCGTCGAGTCGAGCCGGACCTCGGCGAAGTCGGGCACCGTGTACGCGCCCGAGCGCCGCAGCGGGGCGGCGACGAAGAACAGCAGCGCGAGGTAGCCCGCGGTGAAGCCCACCGGGTACCAGAGCCCGTCGACCCCGTCCTTGAGGACGATCCCCGCGATCCCCAGGAACGACGCCGCGGAGAGGTACTGCCCGGAGATGGCCGCCGCGTTCGCCCGGGTGCCCACGGTGCGCGACGCGGCCAGGAAGTCGTCCGTGGTGCGGGCGACCCGCACGCCCAGCGAGCCGATGACGATCGTGACGACACCGACAAGCACGATCGCGACCAGCGCGACGATCCCCGCGATGCCCACTGCCTGCTCAGTCCTCGACGTTGTCGGCGAAGTCGAGCTCGTTGCTCTCCGCGGTGCGGGTGTACAGCCAGGCCAGGGCCAGCATGAACGGGTAGGGCAGCACACCCAGCACGAGCCAGGGCAATGTCACCCCGGCGATCTCGACCGTGCCCGCCCGCGGCAGGACGAGGAACAGGACCGGCAGCGCGCCCAGCACGAACACGGCGACCAGGCCCAGGCGCAGGCCGAGCGCGAGCTGCGCGCGCAAGAGGTTGCGCAGCAGCAGCTCGCCGGTCTCGGTCTGCTGCTCGATCTCGGCGACGGTGCGCACCGCCCGCGTCGGCACGCGGCGCTCGGCGAGCACCACCCGCACGCGGTCGGACTGGCCCTGGGCGGTGTCCGCGAGCGGCGGGACGACCACGCCGGGCCCGGTGTGCAGCGCGGTGCTCGTGGTCCCGTGGAGGTCCGGCACGGACGCACCGCCCGCGCCGGCCCGACCGTCCTCGGCGCCGGCCGTCAGCGGCATCGGCCCGATCCCGCCGGGGCCGGTGACCGGTGTCGCCGCGAACTGCTCGGTCTCGGCGTCGGGCGCGGCGTGGCGGGGGCGGTAGCCCGAGGGCGGGGTGTGGACCGCGGCGCCGACGCGCTCGGGCCGCGCGTGCCGTCCGTGTCGCCGCGCCACTCCCGGCGGCGGCTGCCCGGCGGAGGGGAAGGTCGGCGGCACCGGCCGGCGGGGCGGCTCGGGCGCACCGGAGGGCGCTCCGCCGGCGGCCGGGTCGGCCGCGCCGTCGGGCGGGGCGCTCGTCAGGAGGCCCGCGGTCGGGCCGGTGGCCGCGTTCATGGGGCTCGGCGGCGTGGGGACCCCGACGCCCGCCCGCGGGGACCGCGACGGCCGCGAGCGCCGGACCGTCCCGGTGTCGGGACCGGCGCCCGGCCAGGAGCCGTCGCCGTCCCCGCCGGGGGGGACGAGGTCGGGCGCGCTCCCCGAAGCGCGGGTCGGCTCGGGGGCGGCGCCGTCCGCGCCGTCGGCGGGCTCCGAACCCTCGGTGCCGTCGGTGTCGTCGGTGCCGACCGGTCCGTCGGGGACCGGGCGCAGCGTGTCGGCGACGGCCGGCGCGGCGGTGTCCCCGTCGGAGGAGCTGTCCGTCCCGGCGGCCCCCGGGACGGGGCCCGAGGCCCGCGCCGGACCGCCGGGGGAGGTCATCGTCGGCCCCAGGCCTGTTTCGTCGACCGGACGAGACGGTCCTTCAGCTCCCGGGTGTGCCGGCGGCTGACGGGCAGCTCCGCGACGTCGCCGCCGGTGCCCAGGCGCACGACGTAGCCGGACCCGGCGAGGCGCAGTTCGGTGATCAGCGGCAGCGCGACGAGGTACGAGCGGTGGATGCGCACGAACCCGGCGTCCGACCACCGCTCCTCGAGCACCGAGAGCGGGATGCGCACGAGGTGGCTGCCCTCGGTGGTGTGCAGGCGCGCGTAGTCGCCCTGCGCCTCCACCCAGCGCACCGTCGAGCGCTGCACCAGCTTGGTGGTGCCCGCGAGCTCGACGGGAATCACCTCGTCGTCGCTCTCCTCGTCGGTGGCGGGCTCCACCGGGACGGTGGTGCCGCGCGAGGACAGGATGCGCGACAGCGACGCGTACAGGCGCTCGGGACGCAGCGGCTTGAGCAGGTAGTCGACCGCGCCGACGTCGAAGGCCTCCACCGCGCGGTCGTCGTGCGCGGTGACGAACACGACCGACGGCGGGATGACGTAGCGGGAGAGCACGTTCGCGAGCTCCAGGCCGTCGAGACCCGGCATGCGGATGTCGAGGAAGAGCACGTCGACGTCCGACTGCTTGGCGGGCGCCGGCAGCCCGGTGGGCGGCGTGCCCCCCGAGAAGCCGCCGAGGTCCACCCGGTCGCCGCCGGTCAGGATCCGCAGCGCGGAGATCGAGTCGGAGGCCCGCAGCACGGTACCCACCCGCTGGTCCTGCTCCAGCAGATAGGCGAGCTCCATGAGCGCCGGTTCTTCGTCGTCGACGGCGAGTACTACGAGGCCGTCGTTCTCACTCGTGTTCACTGCCACGCCATCCTGCCCAGCCGGGGTTCGCACGTCCACGATAGGACCCGATCGGCTCGCCACCCTGCCGTGCCCCTCGGTGTGTGCACGGCGTGGCGCGGATCGCTCGGGGTGTCGCCGGGGCGGATCACTCGATCGGGGGGTCGGCGCTGCTCCGGGCGAGGTCGGAGCGGGGGCTCACGGGGTCGTCGGACCCGGGTCGGCGCCCGGTTCCGCCCGGTAGGTCGCGGCGGCTCCGGCATCCGTGTGCTCCCACGCGGCGGCACTCTCGCGCACGACGCGGCGCAGCTCGCCGAGCTCGTCGGCGAGCGCCCGGGCCGCCGGCACCGTGTCGGACGTCACGAGCTCGCGGTACCAGGCGGCGATGGCCGCGTTGTCCTCCCCCGAGCCGACGGCCAGCGACTCGGCGCCCAGGCCGTCGAGCGCCGCCTGCGCCTCCGCGACGCCGTCGGAGAGCGCGTCGACCTTGCCGGCGAAGGCCCGCGCCTCGTCGGGCCGCATCGCGGCCTCGCCACCACCACCGCCACTGGCGCCGCCACCGGCACCGTCACCGGCCGGAGGCCCGGACCCCGGCGATGCGCTCATGCGGTGCTCCTTCCCGGCGGACGCGGCACGACCGCGTCGGCCAGCACGGTACGGACGTCGGCCAGCAGCTGTCCGCCGGTTGCCGGAACCAGCAGCGCCGGTCGCGGCACCTGCGTCGGGGGCGCGGGCGGGCGCAGGACGTGTCGCCCGCGCGGCCCGTCGAGCCAGCACACCGGGGCGGCGACCCGGCGCGGCGTGCCGTCGCGGCGGTCGGCGACCCCCACCTGGGTGACCGTGGTGACGGTCGCGAGCAGGTCCTCGGCGACGTCGCGGGCGCGTGCCGCGCGCCGGGTGGCGGGGAGGTCGGCCGGGACCGTGCCGTCCGGGACGGGCACGGCGGGCCCCGCACCGGGCGGGACGGCGGGGACGAGGGCGAAGACGGCCTCGGCCAGCCCGTCCGGCGCGCACGGCGTCACCCGCACCGGCGCGGCCGCGTGCTCGAGCGAGTCGAGCACGGCCGCGGTCCTCCCGTCGGTCAGCGCCACGGCCGCGCGCGGGTCGGCCGGGTCGCGCCGGACGAGGTCGACGGCGAGCACCCAGCCGGCCGCGGCCTGCCCGGCGTCGAGCAGCATCCGCGCCGGTGCGGGGGCGAGCAGGCCGCGGGCGCGCAGGGCCTGCTCGGTGGCGTGGCGGTGGCGCCGGACCTCCTCGTCGGTCTCGGCTGACCAGTGCACGGGGCGCAGCGGGTAGGGCCACCCCGCGCCGCACTGCTCGAGGACCCAGAGCAGCTCGTGGCGCTCGAGCACGACACCGGTCATCCGCCACCCGGATCGTGGCTGTCCTGCTCCCCGATCACCGGGGGCGTGACGAGACGGCGGTCGTCCGGGTCGTCGGCGGGGTCGCGCCAGGGGTCGGCGTCGACGAGGTACTCGGGGTGGCGCACGCCCGACGGACCCGGCCCCGCGGCGGGGGTGCCGGCCGGGGTGCCGCCGACCGGCGGCACGAGCGGCACGTCGCCGCCCGGGTGCGCGGGACCGGCCGGGGTGCCGACGCCGGGGCCCAGGGTGTGTCCGGACGACGCGGGCGACGGCCCGGCGGGGCCCGCTGCGTCGACCGGCGCGCCGCCCCCGAGCGCGGGTGCGGTGCCGGGCCGCGAGGAGTCGCCCGTGTCCGGGGACGCCGACCCCGTGGCATCGGTCCCGCCGGGCCCGCCCGTCCCCCTGGCCTCGGCGGTCTCCCCGGTCTCACCGGTCTCACCGCGGCCACCGGTCCCGCCCGTGGCCGGCCCGCCGGACCGTCCGCGACGGTCGTCCCGCGGGTCGTGGGGCGCGGCGCTGCCGCGGACCGGGCCGCCGACGAGGCGGCCGGCGGCCGTCGGAGCGGGGGGCGTGACCGGGGCCCCGGGTCCGCGGGACGCCGCGCCGGCGGCACCGCGCGGGCCGACCGGGCCCGGCCTCGACGGACCCGTCGGACCCGTCGGACCCGTCGGACCCGTCGGACCCGTCGGACCCGTCGGACCCGCGGAGCCGCCCGGGCCCCGGGCTGCCGCACCGGACCCCGGGGGCACGCCACCGGGACCGGCGGGACCACTCCCTGGACCGACCCCGCCACCCGGTCCCCCGCCGAGCAGCCGCGAGACGAAGCGGCCCATCGCGCCGGGCCGCGCCCCCGGATCGCCCGCACCCGCCGGACGGGCACCACCGGGACCGCCGGGTCCGGCACCGCCGCGCCCCGCCGGGCCCGACCCGGCGCCCGGCGGCAGCGTGCCGGCGCGCCCGGCGGGCACCCCTGGCGTGGCCGCCGGTCCGGCCGCGCGGGCGAGCACCCCACCGCGCGGCCCGGCCCCGACCTCCGGACCGGCCGCGGTCGCGGGAAGGCCGGTGCGGGCGACGGGTGACTCCGGGGCGGCGCCGACCGTCGCCCGTCCCGCGAGCCCGTCGACCGCCGACGGGGCCCGGCGCGCGGCCTGCCCGGTCTCGGCGAGGTAGGCCCGGTACGCCTCCTGGGCGGACCGCTCCTCGGCCTGCGCGGCCTGGAAGGTCCCGAAGCCGTCGGGGGGTCCCCCACCGGCGAGGGCGCCCGCGAGGCCGGGCGTCGCGGGCGAGGCACCCAGCACCGGTAACGCCGGCGGGCGCGGCGGCCCGACGAGCGACTGGACGCGCGCGAGGGCGTCACGCACCCCTTGCAGGCTTCCGGCCTGGCCGGTGACGGCGTCCCCGAGCCGGCTCATCCGGGCGATGAGCGTGCGCACGTGCGAGGCGGCGGCGTCGGCGTCCCGGCCCCGCCAGGACGCGCCGAGCTGCCCGTGGGCGCGCTCCAGGCGCTGCGCGGCGGCCCGGAGCTCCTCGCCGCGCGCGGCGTGCCGCTGCCGCGCCGAGTCGAGCGCGGCGGGGTCGGCGCCGTCGTGGATCCAGCGGTGGATCAGCTCGTGGCTGAGCGCCGACGTGTCACGCCCGCCCCACGGGACGCCGGGGACCGGCACGGTCCACCACCTCCCGACACGACCGGGGGACGCCCTGACCCCGGGAGCCTAGGTCCGACCGGGCGAGGTGGCGAGGACGATCGGGCGTTCTCGCTGCGGCACGGAGCACTGCGGAGCTGACGCGCCGAAGGCGCTCTACAGCCCGAAACGGCTCCACAGCGACCGGTGCTCGACCCACTCCAGCGCCGCGCCGATCGGGTCGGTCAGGGTGGCGGCGGGGACGCTCGCCGGGCCCAGGACGCCCCCGATCCCGAGGCGGGCCAGCAGCGGGCGGCGGGGCTCGACGGTCACCGGCTCGGCGTCGGGGAAGCGACGGGCCAGGACGTCGCGGGCCGTGCCGAGGTCGTCGACCAGCCCGAGCTCCTTGGCCCGCCGTCCGGTCCAGACCTCGCCGGTGAACAGGTCCGCGTCCTCCGCGAGCGTCGTCCCGCGCCGCGAGCGCACCCACTCGATGAACAGCTCGTGCAGCTCGCCCTGCATGCCGAGCAGCCACTCGACGTCCTCGGTCTTCTCGGGCTGGAACGGGTCGAGCCGCGCCTTGTTCGCCCCCGCGGTGTGCAGGCGGCGCTCGATGCCGTAGCGCTCGATGAGCCCGGTGAGGCCGAACCCGCCCGACACGACGCCGATCGAGCCGACGAGCGAGGTCGGGTGCGCGTAGATCTCGTCGGCGGCGCAGGCGAGCCAGTACCCGCCCGAGGCCGCCACGTCCTCGCAGAACGCCAGCACCGGTACCTCGTGCTCCTGGGCGAGGCCCCGGATGCGGTCGGCGACGAGCGCGGACTGCGTGGCCGACCCGCCCGGCGAGTTGATCGCCAGGGCCACCGCCTGGACCCGGTCGGCCGTGAAGGCGCGGCGCAGGGCGTCCTCGACCGCGGTGATGTTGATGACGGCGCGCGGCACCGGGCCGGTCGTCGCGGCGATCACGCCCTGGAGCCGCACCACGCTGATCGTGGGGGAGCCGGTCGCCGCCGCGAGGGGACCGGGCAGGACCGAGGACAGGGCCGAGCCGAACCGCAGGTTCATGAGCTCGAGGCTAGTCAGACCCGGACACCGGCGCGGAACTTGGGCACGCGCAGGATGATCTTCGTGCCGGCGCCGCGCTCGGTCTCCACGATGAGCCCGTAGTCCGGCCCGAACGCCGAGCGCATGCGGTCGTCGACGTTGCCGAGGCCCACGTGCGCGCCCGAGAGGTGCGCGTCGCGGTTCTCCTCCTTGAGCGCCTTCGGGTCCATGCCGACGCCGTCGTCCTCGACGATGATCGTGCACTCGGCGCCGGAGTCCTCGGCGGTCAGCGTGACGGTGCCGCCGCCGGGCTTGCCCGACAGGCCGTGGCGCACCGCGTTCTCGACCAGCGGCTGCAGCGCGAGGAACGGCAGCACCACCGACAGCACCTCGGGCGCGACCTGGACCTTCACCGTGAGCCGGTTGCCGAACCGGGCGTGCTCGAGGGCCAGGTAGCGGTCGATGTTCTTGAGCTCGTCGGCGAGCGTCGTGTACTCGCCGGCCTGCCGGAAGGAGTAGCGGGTGAAGTCCGCGAACTCCATGAGCAGCTCGCGGGCGCGCTCGGGGTCGGTGCGGATGAACGAGGCGACGGTGTTGAGCGCGTTGTAGATGAAGTGCGGCGAGATCTGCGCGCGCAGCGCCCGGACCTCGGCGCGGTTGAGGCGGGCGCGGGACTCGTCGAGGTCGGCGAGCTCGAGCTGGCTCGAGACGTAGCGGGCGACCTCGGCCGAGGCCCGCAGGAGCACGGGTCCCGGGGTCTCCGCGCTGACCGCGGCCAGCGTGCCGGCCACGTTGCCGTCGACCTCGAGGGGGACGACGACGATGCCGCGCACCGGGCAGTCCTGCGAGCCGCACTCGATGTCCTTGCGGCTGGCCACCTGCTGGCGGCCGGTGCGCATGACCTTCTCGGCGTACTGGCGCACGTCGAGGCTGTGGTGCTCGGCCTCGCCGTCCCAGGCCAGCGGCACGCAGTCGGAGCCGGTCATCGACAGCGCCTCGGTGTCCAGCAGCGTCCGCAGGTAGGGCACGGCGAACTGCGCCGACCCCTCCGAGAGCCCCTCGCGCAGCGCGGGCGCCGCCAGCGACACCGTGTGCAGCGTCGAGAACGTCGCCCGCTCCAGGGGCGAGGCGAACTGGTTGCGCCGCTTCACCCGCCGGTAGACCAGCACGGCGACGACCAGCGCGACGACCACCGCCACGGCGGCGATCAGGCGCACGTCGGTCAACCAGCTGGGCACGGCCCTATTTGACCAGACGGGAGAGGCGGCGGTCCGCCAGCGCGCGGCCCTGTGTCTGGCAGGTGGGGCAGTACTGGAAGGACCGTTCGGCGTACGAGACCTCGCGGACCGTGTCGCCGCAGACCGGACACGGCAGCCCGGTGCGCGCGTGGACACGCATCCCGGAGCGCTTCTCGCCCTTGAGACGCGCGGCGTCCTGCCCCACCGCGCGCTCGACGGCCTCCGAGAGCACGCCGACCATCGCGGCGTGGAGGCGGTCGACGGCCTCGGCGTCGAGCTTGCCCGCGGCGGCGAACGGCGAGAGCTTCGCGACGTGGAGGATCTCGTCGGAGTAGGCGTTGCCGATGCCGGCGAGCACCTGCTGGTCGACGATCAGCGTCTTGAGCCGCTCGGTGCGCCCCGCGAGCAGCTCGCCGAACTCCGTGCGGGAGATCGTCAGCGCGTCCGGGCCGAGCTTCGCCACCCCCGGGACCTGCTGCGGGTCGTCCACGAGGTAGACCGCGAGCCGCTTCTGCGTGCCGGCCTCGGTGAGGTCGAAGCCCGGGCCGCCCACGGTCTCGAGGTGCACGCGGAACTCGAGCGGGCCCTTGCCGGGCTTCGGCGGGGTGGCCGACGCCTGGTCGTGCCAGCGCAGCCAGCCCGCCCGCGACAGGTGGATGACGAGATGGAGCGGGGTCGATGGTCCAGCTCCGCTTCGCTGCGTGTCCTCGAGCTCCACGTCCAGGAACTTCCCGTGCCGCGACGCCCCGGTGACGAGCCGCCCGACCAGCGCGGACACGGGCGGGTCGAACGTCTTGAGCACGGTCATGCTCGCGAGGTCGACGCGCGCCACGGGCCGGGCGAGCGCGTGGGTGCGCAGGTGCTCGGCGAGGGCCTCGACCTCGGGCAGCTCGGGCACGGCTAGCTCACCGGCTGCAGGGGACTGTCGGGCGACGCGGGCGTCGCGCGGGTCTCGAGGCTGCGGATGGTCTGGGTCATCTCCTCGCGCGCGGCGGCCGTGCCGCGCACCCAGCCGACCCAGCGCTCGGGCGCGGAGCCGTCGGAGCCGCCGGGGGTCTCGGCGACCAGCGTGCGCGGCCGGCGCAGCACCCACCGGCCCGGGAAGAACGCGGCCAGCGCGAGCAGGATCAGCCAGACCCACCACGGCACCACGACGCCCTGGCTGCCCGTGAACCACCACGCCAGCAGGGCGACCCAGAGCAGACCCATGATCGAGACGATGCCGATGGCCGCGAGCCGGCCGCCCTGCATGTCGTGCTCGAAGTCCTCGCCCGTGGCGGGGTCGACCCACTCGAGCTTCTGGCGCACCATCCACTGCCGTCCGTCGGCGGCGCGCACGATGCGGATCCGGGCCATGGGAGCCAGCCTAGCGCCGCTCTAGCCTCGGTCCGAGCCCTGCTCACGGCGCCAGACGGGCGCGCCCAGGCTTCCGTCCCCACCCAGCTGGTCGCGCAGCTCGCGCTTGAGCACCTTGCCCGCCGCGGACACCGGCAGGGCGTCGGTGACGTGCACGGCGCGCAGCCGCTTGTAGGGGGCGACGTGCTCGTCCAGCGCGGCGGCCAGGGCCGCCCCGAGATCGGGGCCCGCCTCCTGGCCGGCCGCGAGCACGACGACGGCGACCGGCTCCTCCCCCACGACGGGGTCGGGGCGCCCGACCACCGCGGCCGACGCGACCTCGGGCCGCGCGACCAGCAGCTCCTCGAGCTCGCGCGGGTACACGTTGTAGCCCTTGTAGAGCAGCATGTCCTTGGCCCGGTCGACGATCTCGAGCTGGCCGTCCTCGCCGACCACGCCGACGTCACCGGTGCGCAGCCACCCGTCGACGAGCGTCTCGGCCGTGGCGTCCGGGCGGTCCAGGTAGCCCGCCATCACCTGCGGGCCGCGCGCCCAGACCTCCCCGGCCTCGCCGGGCGCCACGGGCTCCTCGGGCGCGCCGAGCCGGATCTCGGTGTCGGGCACCGGGACGCCGACCGTCCCGACCCGGCGGTGCGCCGAGCGCGCGGTCGCGCCCATCGTGAGCCCCATCGTCGCCTCGGTCATGCCGTAGCCCTCGACGATCACGGCCTCGGGCATGCGCTCGGCGATCCGGTGCGCCAGCGCCAGCGGCATCGGCGCGGCCCCGGACGTCACCGTGCGCACCGAGGTGAGGTCGCGGTCCGCGGCGTCGGGGTGGGTGAGCACGGCGTGGAACAGCGGCGGCGCGCCGGAGATCGTCGTCGCCCGGTGGGTCGCCACGTCGGCGAGGAGCCGGGCGGGGTCGAAGCGCTCGTGGACGACGCTCGTCGCACCCGAGACCACCGCGACGCCGATCCCGCCGATGGTGCCCATCGCGTGGAACCACGGCGCCACCGCGATCCCGAGGCCCTCGCCGAGCCGGATCGGCCACTCCTCGGGCGGGCCGATCTGCTCGAGGCCCACGTCCCCGGCGACGCCGGGCACGGGCCGCGAGCCGCTGCCGTGGCAGGCGTACTGCAGGACGTTGGTGACGACGTTGGCGTGGGTGAGGACGACGCCCTTGGGGCTGCCGGTCGTCCCGCCGGTGTAGGCGAGGTGGGCGCGGGCGACGGTCGGGTCGAGGTCGACGACGGGCGGGGTGTCGGCGTCCTCGACCTCCGCGAACCCGACCCCGTCCGTGGCGAGCAGCGGGACGCCGGAGCCGGTGTCCTGCAGCCCGATCACGAGGACCGCTCCCGCGTCGGCCAGCTGTCCCGCGACGCCCTCGGCCGGCAGCTGCGGGCTCACGGGCGTGAACGTGGCCCCCGCGAGCAGGATCCCGTAGTAGGCGACCGGGTACGACAGCACGTTCGGGAGGTGCACGCCGACGACGTCGCCGGGCGCGACGCCGCGGGAGTGCAGGTGGTGCGCGAGGCCGCACGCTGCCCGCCAGAGCCCGGTGAAGGTGATCTCCCGGTCGTGGTGGCGGAACGCCACCCGCTCCCCGTAGCGCCGGGCGGCGCCGTCGAGCAGGGCCCCGACGGGGACCTCCGGGTAGGTCAGGTGTTCGGGGACCCAGGTGCGCCAGCCGGCCGTCGTGGTCACCGGCCGAACCTAGGCTGCCGCTTGATCCGCCGGAAGGATCGCGCGTCAGCGCTCCTCCGTCGCGCTGCCCCGCGCTCCCCGGCGGTGGACAGTCGTTCAGCTGTCCAGGAGGTCAGCTGTCCAGGAAGTCCTCGACCACCGGGCCCAGCTCCCGGGGGCGGGTCAGGATGCCGACGTGGCCCCCGGCGTGCAGGTGCACGGTGGCGCGGGGCAGCAGCGCGCCCATGATCCGGGCGTTGACCACGGGGATCACCGGGTCGCGCCGCCCGGCGAGCACGAGGGTCGGCGCCGAGATGAACGGCAGCACCGGCAGGCTCGTCCACGTCAGGAGCGCCGTCAGCTGGTAGACGTAGCCGCGCGCGGACACCCGCCGGGCCCGGTCGAAGACGGCGTCCACCGCCTCCTGGTCCTCCCCCACGTAGATCTCCGCGCCGGCGTCGTGCCGGTATCCGCGGTCGTTGTAGCGCCGCGGGGTCAGCATCTTGGCCAGCACCGACAGCCGCGCCGGCACCATCATCGCGCCGGTGCCGGTGCTCACCAGCGCCAGCCGGCCCGTCCGGTCGGGGTGCTGGAGCGCGAACTGCTGGGCGATCCCGCCGCCCCAGGACAGGCCCAGGACGTCCGCCCGCGCGTACCCGAGCTGGTCGAGCAGGCCCGCGAGCAGAGCGGCGAGGCCCGCCATCGGCAGCGGAGCCCACGGCACCGGCGAGCCGCCGATGCCGGGCACGTCGAACCGCACGACGGGACGGTCCTGGTCGAGGACGTCGACGAGCGGGTCCAGGAACTCGAGGCTCGCGCCGATGCCGTTGACCAGCACCAGCGGACGCCGCCCGGGCGCGCCCGGGCGGTGCGCGACGTGCACGCGGTACCCGTGGACCACGAGGTCGGTGACGACCTCCGGCGCGGGACCCGGGGCAGGGTCGGGGACGGCGGCGAGGGCGCTCACGACATCGCTCCGGTGTCGGGCGTCCCTGCGGTGTAGCTGCGGTACACGGAGATCAGTGCCTCCTTCTGGGCGTCCGAGAGCCGGGGGTCGGCACGGATCGCCCGTTCGGTGGACGTGTCCGGCGCGACCCCGGCGGCTCCGGCCGCCTGTTCACGGACCAGGCCCGCCTGCAGGAGCAGGGTCTCGGCCGAGATGTCGAGGGCCTCCGCGATCGCGTGCAGCACACGGACCGACGGCTCGTGCAGCCCCCGCTCGACCTGGCTCAGGTACGGGTTGGAGATGTTGGTCAGCGCGGAGAGCTGGCGCAGGGAGAGGCGCGCGAGCTTGCGCTGGCTGCGGATGAACCCGCCCAGCGCGCGTCGGTGCTCCTCCCACGCCCCGCCCGGCTCGGCCACTCATCCGCTCCGGGGTGGCTCAGCCGCGCGCGCTCGGCGGCGTGACGACCGTGATCGCGCGCAGCTGGGGCGCGACCGCGTCGAGCACCTGGTGCGCGGCGGCGCGCTGCGCCTCGAGGACCTGGACGCCGGTGTCGTAGAAGCGGTCGACGGCCTCCCCGGCGGTCTGCGGGAGGCGCGCGGCGAGGTCGCCCTGGTGGGCGTCGGCGCCGAGGACGCCCGACATCCCGGGGACGCCGCGCAGCACGGTGGCCCAGCTCTCGGCGACGGAGCCGGCGAGCTTGAGACCCGCCTCCTGGACCTGGGCGATCACGTCGAGCGCCTGGTCGCGGGCCTGGTCGGCGGTCGGGGTGGCCATGGGTGGTTCCTCCGCGTCGTCGGTGACGGCGCTCAGTTTACCAAGCACGACCGCCCCGACGCCCGACCTCGGTGATCGCGGCCACCCGAGCGAGGCGGCACGAAGCGGAGCGGGAGCTGCCGCGCCGGAAGCGGATGAGGCGGCACGCAGCGCAGCGGAGCTGCCGCGCCGGAGGCGGATGACAGTCACTCCATCGGCGGAAGCGATCCCAGCAGGCGTCGTCGCTCCTCGGTGACGCGCGACGAGCACGACGCGCACGGGCACCGGCCGTGCCGGCTCGCGAGGAGGAGGTCCAGGCGCAGGAACGTCTGGTCGTAGGCGGGGCCGACGGCGTCGTCGACCTTGCGGCGCAGGGCGACGGAGGCGTGGCGGTTCATGGGGCAACACCCTCGGGGTGAAGGCGACACGGGCGATCGGTTGCGAGAGACGCTCCTGCATTGCGCTCCTCGCAACACGGTGACGACCACATCCGGGCTCGTCAACCGTGGATCGCCGCGTGGACCTCACCCGTTACCCAGCGTCACCCGGGCGAAACCTCGGTGCGGCGTGGATCACCCCGTGCCCAGCACGTACGACCCCGGTGCGTCACCGAGCGGGGGGTACTCCGCCGACCCCACCGGCGGCGGCGTGCGCATCCCGCCACCGCGCTCGTCGATCCAGTCGCGCCACGGCTCCCACCACGAGGCGGCCACCTCGCTCGCCCGAGCGAGCCAGCTGTCGGGGTCGGGCTCGGCGGAGCCCCCGACGGTGCCGATCCAGTGCTTGGCCTTCTTGCCCGGCGGGTTGACGACGCCGGCGATGTGCCCGCCGTTGGACAGCGTGAACGTGACGTCGCCGCCCAGCAGACCGGTCGAGGTGAAGGACGTGCGCCACGGGGCGATGTGGTCGTTCACGGCGGCCACGATGAACGTGTCGTTCGCGATCGACTTCAGCGAGAGGTGCTCGCCGAGCAGCTCGAGCTCGCCGCGCGCCAGCTCGTTCTCGAGGTAGAAGTGGCGCAGGTAGAAGGCGTGCATCTTCGCCGGCATCCGCGTGGAGTCGGAGTTCCACGCGAGGATGTCGAACGCGGGCGGCGCCTTGCCCTCCAGCCAGTTCGGCCCGACGTAGTTGAAGATCAGGTCGTTGGCGCGCAGGAGGTCGAACGTGGAGGCCATCGAGTCGGCCGGCAGGTAGCCCGTCTTCGCCATCTTGCGCTCGAGCCGCTCGACGATCTCGGGGTCGACGAAGCTCGCCACGGGACCGGGGTCGGAGTAGTCGAGCAGGGTGTTCTGCAGGGTCAGCGAGTTGACGCGCTCGCCCTGGCCCCGGGCGTTGAGCATGGCCGTGGCGATGGTGGCCATCAGCCCGCCCAGGCACAGCCCGACGAGGTTGACCTTGTCCGCGCCGGTGATCTCCTGGGCTACGTCGATCGCCGCGAGCGGGCCGAGCTCGAGGTAGTCGTCCAGGCCGGTGTCGGCCATGGACTCGTCCGGGTCGCGGTAGCTGATGACGAAGACGGTGTGGCCGTGCTGCACGGCCCACTCGAGGAAGCTGCGCCCGGGCGCGAGGTCCATGACGTAGTACTTGTTGATCCACGGCGGGCTCACGACGATCGGGATCTCGTGGACCTCGTCGGTCTGCGCCTCGAACTGGATCAGCTCCATGAGCCGGTTGCGGTAGACGACCTTGCCCGGCGTCGCCGCGAGCTCCTGGCCGACGCGCAGGTTCGTGCGGTCGACCTGCTGGGGGCGGCCCTCGTTGGTCGCGAGGTCGTCGAGCATCTGGCGGAAGCCGGCGACGACGCTCGATCCGCCGGTCTCGAAGGCGCGCTTGAGCGCCGCCGGGTTGCCGGGCAGCAGGTTGGTCGGCGAGAGCACGCTGCCCAGGACGTCGGCGAGCATCTCGGCCCGCTCCCGCGAGGACTCGTCGAGACCCGCGGCGTCGACGAGGTCGTGCAGCGTGGCGACGAGCGCGAGGTACTGCTGGCGCAGCCCCCAGTAGACGGGGTTCTCCTCCCACGTCGTGTCGCGGAACCGGCCGTCCTTCTCCACCGGCACGGGACCGTCGGCCGTCGACCCGAACGCCCGCGCCACGGCCGCCGTCCCGATCCGCGCCGCGAGCGCCGCGTGGCCGGCGACGACGCGCCCCACGTCCGCCGGGTGCGTCGCGAGGCCCTGGGCGACCTGGACGACCGTGCGGCCCCACAGGGCCGGGTCGACCTCGGCCAGGACGTCCGCCGGCACCACCGACTCGAGCGTCGTGGCGACGTCGATGACCTTCGGGGGCTGGAACAGGGCGGTGCTGCTGACCTCCCTGGTCGAGCTCCGCTGCGCTCCGTCTCCCGAGTGCTCCACAGTCATGTCGGCGAACCTCCACGTCGACGCCTCACCGACGCGCCAGACCTGGCACGCCCCGAGCGTCAGTGTGCCCCGCTGGGACCTGGGTCACACGGGTTACCGGCGAGACGGCGAGCGCGGACCTCGGGGTCGAGCTCCCGCTCCGCTCCGTCTCCCGCCTCAGCCCGCCAGCGGCGAGCGCTTGCGCGCGATGATCCCCTCGTAGAGCAGCGGGCTGCGGTCGGTGGCGAGCCGGTGCTGGAAACGCTCGCGGCGCACCACCTCGAGGGCGCCGGAGCGGATCGACTCGCCGATCATGCCGCCGAAGCCCGACGTGTCCGTCTCCGCGAGGAAGGCGTCCTTGATCGTCAGGACGATCCAGCCCCCGTCGTCCACGAGGTCGTAGGCCGTGCGGAACGCGGCCGGCGGGATGTCGCCGAAGCCCAGGGCGGCGACGACGGTGAGGGCGTTGAGGCGGTGCCCGGCGAGCGTCTCGCGCGTCGCGGCGGGCAGGGCCGTCAGGTCGGCGACGTGGTAGTCGGCGTAGAGGCCGGGCCGGTCGCGCTCCGCGGCCTCATGGGCCTCGGGGAGGATGTCGACCCCGACGGCGTGCGGGACGCCGATGGCGGCGAGCTCCTCGGCCATGATCCCGTTGCCGGCGCCGAGGTCGAGGACGCGCAGCGACCCGGCCTCGACGCCCGAACCGCCCAGCGCGTCCTGCAGCAGCCCGACCATGAAGCGCGGGGAGTCGCAGCCGAGGACGTCGTAGAAGATCTTCTCGTAGAGGCCGGGCACCCGGAAGATCCGGTCGTAGTCGTGGAACCGGTACTCGCCCCACGTCCCGTCGGGCTCGGCCACGACGCACCACTCGTCGTCCTGGCTGAACTTGCTGCCCGGCTCGGGCAGCGCGAGGCGGATGGCCGCCCGGGCCGTCTCGAGGTCGACGGGGTGCCCGGGCGCCGATCCCGCGGGGCGTCCGGCCTGCTCGAGGACCTCGTGCCTGGTGCCGTTGCCGTTGCCGCTGACCGCTGTGGGTGCCATGGACGACTTCTCCTCCCGGTGTCGCCCACCGGGGGCGACGGAGCTGGACGCGGGCAGGGGACATCACCCGCGTGGAGCATCACGCGCACCGATCGTCGTCAGGCGTCACGGGGAGGGTCAAGGCAATGGCGTCAACGTCACGGCGCGACGCGATCACGTACCGCGACCGCCGTCACCCCCAGCGACCGCCGCCCTGCGGGCCGCGCGGGTCGTACCGCGCCGTGCGCTCGTCCTGCTGGGGGTAGGGGTCGGCGTAGGGGGCGGGCCGCTCGTAGGTGCCGTAGCGCTGGTCGTAGCGACCGTCGTACTGACGACCGCCCCACCCGCTCTGGGAGACCGGCCGGACGGCGGTGCGGGAGACGCCCGAGAGCATCGAGATGATCGCCAGCCCGATGGCCGCGTAGAGGATCGCGGTGGCGATGTGGTCGACCACGCCACCGTCGGCGAGGAAGACCTGCAGGAGCAGCACGACGAGCACGAGCAGCACGATCGCGGAGAAGAAGGTGGCCGGTCGCGGCGTCGTGAGCAGCAGCAGGTGCAGCAGCGCCGTGCCGGCGAGGGCCGCGATGACCGCGCAGACCGGGATGATCGTCATGGCGTTGTCGACCAGCGCGCCGCTGCGCTGCGTGGTCTGGATGCCGAGCTCGAAGACGTTCGAGATGATGAGGACGCCGACGATCGCGATGCCCGCGGCGACCACCGCCGTCGCGACCCCGCCGGCCCAGAGGCGCTTGCCGAGGACCTCCACGTCGCCGTCGTCCCACGAGCGCTGCGGGTAGCTCACGACCGTCGTCCTCTCGCCCGACCACCGGACCGCCGCGGCGGCGACGGATCCGCGACGGTTGTACCGCACCGGGCCGCGCCACGGGCGGACCATCCCCGCCGACGGCCGCGCCGCCCGGCTTGACGTCGGGCGCGCGGCGCCGTTCGGTTGGGTGACGACGCCCGCCCGAGAGGATCGAGGCCGATGACGCCCCCGCCGACCAGCCCGTCCGGGTCCGGTCCCCGCAGTCCCCGCACCCCGCGCCGCCTGCCGCGCCCCTCCGAGTTGCGGCCGCTCCTGCGGGTCGCGCGCCCCGAGCTGGACTCGACGCGTCGGCGGCTCGCCCGCGCGCACACGGTCGCCGACCTGCGCGAGATCGCGCGGCGTCGCACGCCCCGCGCCGTGTTCGATTACACGGACGGCGCCGCCGAGGGCGAGCTCTCCCTGCGCCGCGCCCGCGACACCTTCGCGTCGCTGGAGTTCCGGCCGTCGGTGCTCCGGGACGTCTCGCAGATCGACACCTCGACGACCCTGCTGGGCGGGCCCTCGACCTACCCCTTCGCCTTCGCGCCGACGGGCTTCACCCGGATGATGCACCACGAGGGCGAGGTGGCCGTGGCGCGCGTGGCCGGGCGCCTCGGGGTGCCGCACACGCTCTCGACGATGGGCACCACCTCGCCCGCCGACCTCGCGGCGGCCGCCCCGGACACCCGGCGTTGGTTCCAGCTCTACCTCTGGCGCGACCGGGCCGCGAGCGAGGAGGTCGTGCGCCGGGCGGCGGACGCCGGCAACGAGGCGATCATGCTGACCGTCGACACCCCGGTCGGCGGAGCCCGCCTGCGCGACGCCTACAACGGCCTGACCATCCCGCCGGCGCTCACCGCGCGGACCCTGGTCGACATGGCACGCCACCCGCACTGGTGGCTGAACGTGCTGACCACCGACCCGTTGGAGTTCGCGGCCCTGACGTCGTGGGAGGGCACGGTCGCCGAGCTCATCGACACGATGTTCGACCCGGCGCTGAACCTCGACGACCTCGCCTGGCTCCGATCCACGTGGAACGGACCGCTCGTGGTGAAGGGCGTCCAGACGGTGGAGGACGCGCGGCGGGTGGTCGACGCCGGCGCCGACGCGGTGGTCGTCTCCAACCACGGCGGGCGCCAGCTCGACCGCGCGCCCGTCCCCCTGGAGACGCTGCCGTCGGTGGTGGCCGAGGTCGGCGGCGAGGCCGAGGTCCTGCTCGACACGGGGATCATGTCGGGCGCCGACATCGTCGCCGCCGTCGCCCTCGGCGCCTCGGGCTGCCTGGTCGGCCGGGCGTACCTCTACGCCCTCATGGCCGGCGGTGAGCGCGGCGTCGAGCACCTCGCGACGATCCTCACCGCCGAGATCCGCCGGACGATGGCGCTGCTCGGGGTGTCGTCGGTCAAGGACCTGACCCCGGACCACGTCCGCCTCTAGCGCGTCGGAGTGAGCACCACGAACGGGATCGTGCGGCCGACCTCGTCGGCGCGACGCCGGTAGCCCTCGAAGGGGCCGTAGGTGGCGAGCGCGGCGGGCCAGAGGCGCTCGCGCTCGGCGTCGTCGGCCACCCGGGCGTGCACCGGGCGGACCTCGTCGCGCACCTGGGCGGTCGTGTCCGGGTGCGCCCGCAGGTTGTGGAACCACGCCGGGTGCCGCGGGTGGCCGCCGTAGGACGCCACGATCACGACGTCGTCCGGGTCGTCGGGGTGGGTGAAGTAGAGCAGCGGCGTGGTGCGCGGCGCCCCGCTGCGCGCGCCGACGTGGTCGAGCAGCAGCATCGTCGGCATCCCGGGGATCGTGTGCCCCAGGCGCCCGCCGGTGCGGCGGTAGAGCGCGATGTGGGCGCGCGTCACCGCGTTCACGACCGGCGCCAGGCGGTCCAGGATGCGGCCGAAGTCGCGGGTGGAGACCATCGGCGCACCGTAGGGCGCGCGTGCGCTCAGCGCCGGGGCAGCACGGGCTCGCGCGGCGGCGGGCCGCCGGAGGGCTGCCAGCCGGGCGGACCGACGACGTAGCCGAGCCGGTCGCGCCACCGTCGCGCCGATCGCACGTCGCGCGCGATGTCGGCGTAGTGCCCGTACTGCAACGTGAGCAGGTTGTACGTCTCGACGGGCGTGGTGAGCCCGTAGGACGGGCGCTCCCGCTCGGCGGCGAAGGTCCCGAACAGCCGGTCCCACACGATGAGGATGCCGCCGTAGTTGCGGTCGAGGTACTCGGGCTCGGTGCCGTGGTGGACGCGGTGGTGCGACGGCGTGTTGAGCACGAACTCGACCGGACGCGAGAGCCTGTCGACGAGCTCGGTGTGCACGAAGAACTGGAACACCAGGTTGACGCCGAACGCCACGTACAGCGTCCACGGCGCGAACCCGAGCAGCGGCAGCGGCAGCCAGAAGAAGAACTCGAACCAGGGGTTCCACTTCTGGCGCAGCGCGGTGCCGAAGTTCATGAACTCGCTGGAGTGGTGGGCCTGGTGGCCGGCCCAGGCGATCCGGACGCGGTGGCTGAAGCGGTGGTGCCAGTAGTAGCCGAGGTCGACCCCGAGCACGACGAGCACCCAGTACCACCACGTGTCGGTCGGGAGTCCGAACGGCGCGAGGTAGGCGTAGACGACGCTGAAGCCGAGGAACGTGACGACCTTGAACAGTGTCAGGAACACCAGCGACACGACGCCCATCGAGATCGACGCCCGGGCGTCGCGCAGCGCGTACCCGGTGACCGAGTCGTCGTGGTCGAGCCACCGCAGCGCCGCGAGCTCGACGAGGATCGCCAGCACGAAGAACGGGGCCGCGTAGGTGACCGGGTTCTGCAGCGGGTCGAGCAGCGCGTCCATGGGCTCCCCTCCGATATGACCGACGGGTAAGTTACCGCATGGTCATATCGCGCGGTAGGGTCGTCCGGTGACGCCCCGACCGAACGCCGGCACGAAGGGCGTCCCCCGCGCCGACCGCGAGCAGGAGATCGTCCGCGTCGCCTCGGTCGCCTTCGGCACCCAGGGCTTCGCCGCGACCGGGATCGCGGACGTCGCCCGCGCGGCGGGGATCTCGAAGCCGCTCGTCTACAGCTACTTCGGGTCCAAGGAGGGCCTGCACGCGGCGTGCCTGGCCGAGGCGGGCGATCTCCTCGTCGCCGAGATCGAGCGGGTGGCCCGCGACGACAGCGCCGGCGTCGAGCGCGGCCTGCGGACGCTGGCGGGCATGTTCGTCGTGCTCGAGGACCGCCGTCACCTCTGGCGCCTCCTGCGCGACCGCACGGCGCCGTCGACGGGCCCGGCGGCCGAGGTGGTCGCCCGCTACACCGAGCGGATCGGCGCCCTCGCCCACGAGGGGGTGCTCGAGCTGCTCGACGGCGCCGGGATCACCGACGAGCTCGACGTGTCGGCGATGGTCCGCACGTGGCTCGGCATCGTCGACTCGCTCGTCGACTGGTGGGTGGCCCGCCCCGACCAGAGCGCCGAGGAGATGACCCGGCGGGTGACGCGGCTGATCGGCGCGCTCGTGGCCGACCGTGCGGACGCCGCTCCTACAGCGTGAGCAGCCGGTCGAAGAACTCGCGGTAGCGCTGCACCGCCCGGCGCAGCTCCTCGGTCGACGGCTCGCCGCCGAGGACCTGCGGGTCGAGGGCGCTGCGCTGGTCGGTGAACGTGCGCGAGAGCTCGCCCAGTACCTCGCCGACCAGCCCGTCGGCACGCGCCGCCGCGTCCTGCGGGCGGTCGACGAACATCATCCGCACGTCCTCCCACTGCGCCCGCCACTGCGAGGCCCGGTCGGGGTCGAAGATCGTGCCGTGCTCGGCGGGCTGCCGGCCGTCCCCGGCCTCGGGGGTCGTGCCGTCGTGGGCGCCGGGCGGTGCACCGCTGTACCCGGCCTGGTCGCCGTACCCGGCCTGCCCGTCGCCCGCCGGCTGGCCCGGCGCACCGTGACCGTGGTCCGGCGGCCCCGGGTACGCCCCGGGCTGCCCACCGACGCCTGGTCCGCCCGGTCCGCCCGGCGCCTGCCCGGCCTGCCCCGGCGCCGTGTCGTACTGCTGCGGCGCCACGGCACCCGCCTGGTGCCCGCCGGGCTCGCCGTGGCCGCCGCCGTACGCGGCCGCGGGGTCGCCGTAGTGAGCGCCGTACTGCCCGGCCGCCGGCTGCTGCCCGGCCGCCGGCTGCTGCCCGGCCGCCGGCTGCTGCCCGGCCGCCGGCTGCTGCCCGGCCGCCGGCTGCTGGGCGCCGGGCTGCTGGGCGCCGGGCTGCCGGGCGGCCGCGTCCGGATACCCGGCTCCCTCGTGCTGCCCGCCGTACGCCTGCTGGTCGTCGGTGTGCCGGACCTGCTCCGGCACGCCGGCGTTCTGCCGCGGGTCCTCGTCGTACCCGCCGGGGCGCTCGTGGCCCGCCGTCGGGTCGGTGGGGCGGCCCTGTTCGGGGTGACTCATGGCCGGGGCTCCTGGTGTCGGTTGGGGCCGCCGGACGCGGGCGGCGCCGACGACGGACGAGGCGGGACGGGCCCGCCGGCGGGCGGCCCTGACGGCGGCGGGCCCTCGTGGGGTGGCCTCTGGTGAGGTGGCCCCTGCTGAGACGGAGCTTGTGGCGGCACGCCCTGCTGCGGCACGCCCTGCTGCGGCACGCCCTGCTGCGGCACGCCCTGCGGGGGAGTGCTCTGCGGAGGCGGGCCCTGCGGCGGGCCACCCTGAGGAGGCCCGCCCTGCGGCGGCGCTCCCCCGGCCGGCGCGCCCTGGCCCGGGGCGCCCGCGGCCGCCGGGGCGATCCGTTCGGTTCCGGCGTCGGGGTGCCCGATGCGGCCGTCGTCCCCGCCACCCCCGCCACCCGGGATGCGCTCGGTGGTGCCCGTGGGTCCGTGACCGCCGTGCCCGTCGTCCTCGTCGAGCATCGCCTCGACGAGGGTGCGGAACGCGGTGAAGGCGGACCGCAGGTCCTCGGTGCTCGCCGTCCCCTGCCGGTGGGCCGTCACGACCCGCTGGGCCTCGCGGTAGTCCTGCACCAGGTGGGGCTGGGCCACCGAGAGGTCGTCGGTGCGCCGCTGTCCCCCTTCGACGGGGTAGCCACGCGTGCGCATGATCGTCACCAGCAGGGCGTCGGCGTGCTCGACCGCTCCGCCGGGATCGTCGACGAACCCCCGCTGGACCTGCTGCCAGTCCGCGTGGAAACGCTCGCGCTCCTCGGGCCGGAGCGACCGCAGCTCGTGCTGGTCGTGGCGGTCCTTGCGCTCGCGGAGCTCCTTTTCGGCCCCCTTGCGGTCGCCGGTCTCGGCGACGCGGCGCTCGTACTCGGGACCGAACTCCTGCTGGAGCTCCTGCTGGCGCCGGCGCCGGGAGAGGACGAGTGCGGCGACACCGGCCACCGCCAGCAGCACCACCACGATGACGATCACGACGGCGACGGTGCCCATCGCGGGACCCCTTCCGGAGGCGGGACTCGGTGGTCAGGCGTTGTGGTGGGGATGCCCGATCCCGAGCCCGCTCTGCCGGCTTTCGAGGGAATTAATTCCCTGCTGCGGCCCGCTCCCCACGCGGTCGACGGCGTAGGGCCACGTCCCCGATGGCGGGCGGCTCGTAGGAGACGTCGCCGGGATTGGCGTCGACCCCGGGCGGCACGATCTCGTCGATGCGGTCGAGCACCTCGTCGTCGAGCGTGACCTCCGCGCCCGCGAGGACGTCGTCGAGCTGCTCCATGGTCCGCGGGCCGATGATCGCCGAGGTCACGGCCGGGTGGGAGACGGCGAAGGCCATGGCCATGTGCACCATCGACAGGCCGGCCTTCTCAGCGAGCGGGACCAGCTCCTCGACCGCGTCGAGCTTGCGCTCGTCGGTGAAGCGGCCCGGCGTGCGCTGCGCCCGCTGGGTCCCGGCCTCCTGCCCCTTGCGGATCTTCCCGGTGAGCATGCCCATCGCGAGCGGGCTCCAGACCAGGGTGCCCATGCCGTAGCGCCGGCAGACCGGCAGCACCTCGCGCTCGATGCCGCGGTTGAGGATCGAGTACGGGGGCTGCTCGGTGCGGAAGCGCTGCAGGCCCCGGCGCTCGGCGACCCACTGGGCCTCGACGATCTCCGAGGCCGGGAACGTCGACGAGCCGATCGCGCGCACCTTGCCGCTGCGCACGAGGTCGGTGAGCGCGGAGAGCGTCTCCTCGACGTCGGTCTCGGGATCGGGGCGGTGGATCTGGTAGAGGTCGAGGTGGTCGGTCTGCAGGCGCCGCAGCGAGTTCTCGACCTCCAGGACCAGCCAGCGCCGCGAGTTGCCACGGTGGTTCGGGTCGTCGCCCATCGGGGCGTGCGCCTTGGTCGCGAGCACGACGTCGTCCCGCCGGTTCTTCAGCGCCTTGCCGACGATCTCCTCGGACTCGCCCTGCGCGTAGACGTCGGCGGTGTCGACGAAGTTGATGCCGGAGTCCAGCGCCTTGTGGATGATCCGGATCGCATCGTCGTGGTCGGTGTTGCCCCAGGCGCCGAACATCATCGCGCCCAGGCAGTAGGGGCTGACCTTGATGCCGGTCCGTCCCAGCGTCCGCATCCTCACGAGTTGCTCCTTCCGACCTACGTGAGCGGAATTCCCGGCTCTGGCCGGGAATTCCGCTCACATGGACGTGGCGGCTTCAGGACGGCGGTGGAGTAGCCCTCGACGGAGCGGCCGAAGCGTCAGCCCGGCGGCGGCTCGGTGGGCGGGGCCGCGGCCGGCACCCCGATGCGGTCGACGATCGGGATCGTCATGCGCAGCTCACCGACACCGGTGGGGTGGAACGGGTAGGGGTCGTCGATCGACTGGAGGTCCGGTCCGAGCCCGTCCGGCGACGGCGTGCAGAGCGGGCGCACCGGCGGGGCGACGACGTCGAACCCGTAGCGGCGGGCGCCCGCGGTCAGCACCTGGTTGAGCTCGGCGTTGCGCTCGGCGAGCAGCGCGATCTCCGGCGGGGTGAGGCCGGGGTACTGCAGGGGCCCACGCACGGTGGAGCACTGCGCGTCGGGGCGCAGGACGTCGTAGGAGGTCATGACGACGACGTGCGGGTGCGACGGGAGCGTAGCGAGGTCGGCGAGGAGGTCGGCGTAGTCGCGGTCGAAGGCCGCGAGGCGGTAGCGGAACTCGCCGGCGGTGAAGTTGTCGGCGCAGTCGGTGGCCGCGTAGCAGTAGCCGATGATGTCGGTCCAGTTCAGGTCGTTGGGCCCGACGGCGACGGCCACGAACGCCGGGTCCTCGACCTGCTTGAGCCGCCCGATCTGGGGCGGCACCGTGACGCCGCCGACCTGTTGCGGGGCCCGGAGACCTGCGGAGATGCGCGCGCCCGAGCAGGCGAGGTTGAGCACCTCGTCGCCGATCGCCGCGCCGAGCTGGTTC
Organism: Actinomycetospora sp. NBRC 106375; assembly: GCF_030269665.1. GTDB lineage: Bacteria > Actinomycetota > Actinomycetes > Mycobacteriales > Pseudonocardiaceae > Actinomycetospora. Next base: position 61,340 of record NZ_BSTS01000007.1, on the reverse strand, counting down.
GCCAGCGAGTCGGTGCTGCGTGAGCACCCGGCGTCCTCGGCCGACGCGCCCGCGGGCAGCGGGCCGCCGAGCCGGGCCACCCGCGAGTCGCCGATGACCACGCCCCGGACGCCCGACACGGTCGGCCCCACCGGCGAGGGGCTGATGTGGTGGGCGCCGGTGAGGTCGGTCAGCGATCGGGCGTCGCGCAGCCCGCTCGCCCCCGCGACGGCGAGCACCCCACTGACGCCCCACACCGCCAGCGACACGACGAGGGCGACGACCGTCGAGCGGGTCACGGTGCGGGAGAGATGCCGCGCCACGACCCCGGGGCGGGCTCCGGCACCCGCGCGGCGGGCCGTCCGGCGCAGCACGCCGAGGACCCGCAGCACGCCCGCGATGCCGCACAGGCCGAGCACGACGGCGACGAGCACGAGCGTCGCCGAGCCGTACCAGTGCTCGAAGCCGGTGACGATCGCGGCGAGCGCGTCGCCCGGGCTGTCGCCCTCGGCCAGCGACTCCATGGCGCGGCCCGCGGTCTGGTTGCGCGCCACCGGGCCGATGGTCAGCTCGGGGCGCAGCGGCCCGTAGACCGTCACGTCGGGGACGTCGAGGCGGGTGTTGCCGATCTGCACGATCTGCGGCGGACCCGAGACCGTCGCCGACGGCGCCTGGACCCCGACGCTCAGGTGCTGCCCGAAGGCCTCCACATCCTGGGCGGGGGTGAGGGTGACGGCCGCCCAGATGCCCCCGGCCACGCAGGCCAGCACGAGCAGCAGGGTCAGCGGCGAGCGCAGCTCGCGCCCGAACCCGCGCAGGAGACGCAGTCCTCTGGGCACGATCCTCCTCGGCCGACGGCGTCCCCACGCTTACCGGAGGACCCCGCCGGCGTCACCCCGCCGTGACGGACGCCCGCGTGCGCCGCTCGAGGAGCGCGAGACCCGCGGCCACGGCGCCCGCGACCACGAAGGAGAGCAGCGAGGCCGAGAGCCACGACGGCGGCGCGAAGCCGATCGCGTCCCGCAGCGCGCTCCAGGCGTCCGACCAGCCGGGCGCCCCGCCCGGGTTGACCAGCTGGTACGCGGCGAGCCCGACCACCCAGGCCACCACCATGAGCGGCCGTGACGGCGCCCAGCGGGAGAGGTCCGGACGGCGTCCGCGGCGCACGAGCGCGTCCCCGACCCCGACCCCGAGCAGGGGGACGAACACCGACCCGATCACGGCGAGGAAGACGGCGTAGTCGTCGATGGTCACGCCGAGCGCGAGCGCCGTGACGAGGGCGCCGATCACCAGGCACAGCACCCGGCGGTCGGCGCGGGGCACGAGGTTCTGCACCGACACCGCCGTCGAGTAGACGTTGGCGAACGACTGGTCGGTCTCCCGGGCGGTGAGCACGAGGAGCGCCACGAGCCCCAGCGGCGCGGCGAGCATCGGCGCGAACACGTCGTCACCGTTGCCGCCCACGAGCGCCAGGGCGGCGAGGCCGACGACGAAGCAGACGATCTGCGTGATGCCGTAGCCGACGGTCGCGGCGGTGAACGCCGTCGACACCCGCCGGGAGTGGCGGGAGAAGTCCGAGGCGACCGGGATCCACGACACCGCGACGGCGATCGCGGCGTCGGCACCGGCCCAGAACCCGACCCAGGAGCCGCCGCCCGCGCCGAGGTCCAGCCGGGGACCACCCGCGGAGCCTGCGGAGCCGGGCTCGGCGATCGCCGAGAAGAGCCACCAGGCGAGGTAGGCGACGGAGATCGCGACGAGGATCGTCACGACCCGCCGCAGAAGCCGCAGCATGCCGAGCGGCCGCAGGGTCAGCACCGTGGTCACCACACCGGCCCCGAGGACCCAGGCCCAGGTCGGGCCGCCGAGCGCGAGGGTGCCGGCCTGGGCGATGACGACGAGCTCGAAGGTGCCCCAGCCGATGAGCTGCACGACGTTGAGCACCGAGGGGATCCAGGACAGGACCCCGCCGAAGAGACCCCGCAGCAGCACCATCGCGGGCGCGCCCGTCACGGCGCCCGGCATGGCGGACAGGCCCACCATCGCGCTGCCGATCACCGTGCCGACGACGGTGGCGAGCACCGCGGCGGTCACGGTCAGCGGCGGTGCGCCGGCGGGCTGCAGGACGGCGAGCACCCCGGCGAAGCCGAGCAGGCTCACCCCGAGGTTGGCCCAGAAGGCGCCCTGGTCGAGGAAGCCGAGGGTCCGGGGCACCGGCCCGTCGAGGGTGGGCGCCACCTCGGCGTTCGAGGACGCGGAGGTGGGCGTGGACGTGCTCATCAGCAGCCTCCCTGCGCCGGCATGATCCGGATCAGGTTCCGACGGTCGGGACCGCTGCCGCGGCGTGGTGCGCGGCCAGGTCCCCTCTCAGCCCGGTGGCTCCGGACTCCCGTGAGCGCCGGTCGGCGCCTGCCCCCGACGGTAGGTCGCGAGGCGCACGAACGCGAGGGGCCGCCCGCCGTGATCGCGAGGATCACGGTGGACGGCCCCTCGGGGTCGTGCGTGCGTCAGTGCGGTGTCAGCCGGTCACTGCTGTGCCACGTTGGTGCACTGCTGGTTGTTGTTGATGCAGTCGGCGCCGTTGCGGTTGCCGGTCTCGGAGGCGAGGTTCTCGAAGTCCGAGTGGTCGGTCTTCGGGTTGTGCTGCTCCTGCGGGAAGCTGTCGATCGCGAACGCACGCCCGTCGGGCTGGTTGTACGTCAGCGAGATGCGCAGCGCCGGGATCGGGGTGAACCCGTTCTCGCAGTTGCCCTCCTCGTTCGGGAAGGCCATGTGGTCCCGGAAGTTCTTGGACTCGAGGTTCTGGCCGTCCCAGCAGCTCGGGTAGTCGAGGATGCGGACGAGGTTCGAGCCCGCGCCGCAGATCGGGTACTTGTCGGTGACCTGGTCCTCGTGGCCGGTGCAGGTGTACTTCGCGTTGACGTTGTCGCCGTTCTGCTGGCCCTGCTTGGCGTTCCCCATGATCATCATGAGGTGGGTCGGCATCGGCTGGACGGCCTCGTCGCCGTGGCCGTGGAAGGTCAGCTGCGCGGCCAGCGGCTTGAGGATGGAGCCCTCGTTGCCGTCGAGGCTGCCGCCGTCCTCGCCCTCGTCGGGGCTCTGGCCGTTCAGGTCGCGCAGGACCGGCCAGAAGAACGTCGACTTGTCGTCGTTGCCGCAGGAGGTGCCGGCGGCGTCGAGCGAGTCGTCGTCGGAGTTCGCGTTGGTGCTGTCGTTGCCGACGTAGTCGTGGACGTGCTGGGCACCGTTCCGCTTGCCCGGCGCGGCCATGTAGTTGTCGGAGTTGTTGTGGTCGCTCACGCCGCAGTCGACGGTGTACTGGCCACCACTGAAGCGGCCGCCGTCGCCGATGTTGCCGCCGTTGTTGTCGACGTCGTTGATGTCGACGTACTGGTCGGCGCCGGCCGGTGCGGCCTGGTCACGGCCGGGGAAGGGGTCCTCGGCGGCCGCGGCCTGGGCCTGGCCCTGGTCGTCGCCCTGGTCGCCCTGGTCGTCACCGTTCTGACCCTGGTCGCCGCCGTCGCCCTGGTCGTCGCCCTGAGCCTGGTCGTCGCCGTTGCCCTGGTCGCCCTGGCCGTCACCGTTCTCGTCCTGGCCGCCCTGGTCGGAGCCGTCCCGGTTGCCGGAGCCGCCCGAGGAGTCCTCGTCCGAACCCTGGCCGGAGTCACCCGAGCCGTCGTCCCCGGAGCCCTCGGAGCCGTTGTCGCCCGACCCTCCGGAGTCGGACCCGGAGTCGTCGCCCGACAGGGCCGACAGGAGCCCGGAGCCGCCTCCGGAGTCCCCGGAGTCCGAGTCCGCGAAGGCGGAGCCGGCGGCCACGGCGACCCCGCCGGTGACCAGGAGCGCCGCCACGATCGCGATGAGTCGTGTCGGCAGGCTTGTGCGATGTCGTCCGCGTCGGGGCACGGGGAACCTCCTGACGGTGCCCGCGGCGCCGGGACGGGGGAGCTCGTCCGGGGTCGGTGCCGGGAACACGGGTGTCTGGGTAGTGACGGCGGAGCGCGGGACGGCGGCAAGGCGAGAGGGGGAGCGTCGCCGCCCGGCTCCGACGGAAGGTCACGGTAGGGACACGGCCGTCCGACGACGGCCTATCTGAGAGAACTCAGGTCCGAGCGCCGCCCGCAGGCTCGCGCGACGCGAGGAACGGCCGCCGTGATGCCCCGTTCGGGGGAACACCTGCTCCGAGCGCTGAACCGGGCTCTCAGGGAGACCCGCCGAGCCTGGGAAGGACGCGGGGCCGCCCACCTCCGTCGGTGAGCGGCCCCGTGGTCGGGTCGGTGCCTCAGCAGGCGATGCCGTCGTTGATGCACCTCACCGCGCGCTTCATCAGCGACTTCGGCATGAAGTTGATGCTGCTCGCGTGGTCGGTCTTCGGATCGTGCTGCTGGTCGGGGAACGAGTCGACCGCGAAGTCCGTGCCGTCGGGCCGGTCGTAGGTCAGGGTCATCCGCAGCGCCGGGATCGGCTGCGTGCCCTCGCCGCACGAGCCGTCCTCCTCGGGGAAGGCGACGTGCGAGCGGTGGTCGTCGGAGTCGGTGTTCTCGCCGTCCCAGCAGCTCGGGAAGTCGAGGATGCGCACGAGCCTGCTGCCCTGGGGGCACTCCGGGTACTTGGTCGTCGTCCGGTCCTCGAACCCGGTGCAGGTCCACTTGGCGTTCGCGTTCTGGTCGCCCTCGGTGCCCGCCTTCGCGTCACCGGTGGCCAGGCGCAGCGCCTGGGGCGCCGCCACGACGTCCTCCTTCGGGTTGCCGTGGAACGTCAGGTCGACCGAGGAGGGCGCCGTGATCGAGCCCTCGTTGCCGTCCTTGCCGCCGCCGTCATCGTCCTCGTCGTCCCCGGTCCCGTTCAGGTCGCGGATCACCGGCCAGTAGTAGGTCGACCGGTCGCCGTTGCCGCACGTGGTGTCGGCGGACTGCAGCTGGTCGTCGGAGGAGTCGAACGTGGCGGTCGTGCCGACGTAGTCGTGGACGTGCTGGGCGCCGTTGCGCTTGCCGGGGGCCAGGACGAAGTTGTCGCTGTTGCGGTGCGCCCCGTCGGCGTTCCGGCCGCAGTCGGTCCGGAACGTGCCGGCCGGGGAGAACTGTCCGCCCTTGCCGTCGGCGCCCGGCGAGACCTGCGTGATGTCGACGTAGTCGTCGTCGTCGGGCGGGGACGCCTGGTCGCGGCCCGCGAACTGCTCGTCGTCACCCGAGTCGTCGTCACCCGAGTCGCCGGAGTCGCCGGAGTCGCCGGAGTCGGACTGCGAGCTGGCCGCTCCGGAGTCGGAGCCCGAGTCGGAGCCCGAGTCCTCGTGGGCGGCGGCGGATCCGGCCGCGACCACGATCCCGCCCGTGACGAGCAGGGCCGCGGCGGCGGCGAGGAGTCGGACGGGTCCGGTCATGCGATGTCGTCCGCGTCGGGGCACGGAGAACCTCCTGGTCCACCCGATGCGGGAGGGCCGTCCGTGCGGCTCGAGCCCGTCCCGGCACCGAGATCGCGGTTGTCGTGCTGGTCCCGCCGGAGCCGGACGGAGGTGTTCGAGGGGAAGCGGCTCCGCCCGCAGCCGACGTGGACCCGACGGTAGGAACGCGACCGTTGGTCGACGGACGATCTGAGAAGAGGCGTCCGGAGGACCGCTCGCAGGAGGATCTCGCGCGACGAACAGCAGGATTACTAGGCTGAACGGACCAAACAAGCGGCTGTTGGGCGCAGTGGTCCTCAGGTGGGTGACCGCCGACGAGCATCACGTCTCCGCTCGCCGCTCACCGATTGAACTCGGACGCGCGGGGAGTCAAGCTGGCCGCGATGAGACCTGATCGTTATGCGGGCGCGGAGCGGGGCCGCGTGCTGTGCGTGGCCCCCTCCCATCGCACAACGAGCGTCCTGGTGGGGACGTTGCGGTCCCACGGCTTCGAACCCCAGCTGCTCCGTGAGAGCTGGAGCGTCGGGGCGACCGCACGGGCCAGCGGGGCCCGGGCGGTGGTGCTCGACGTCGAGATGCCGGGGCTGCGCCCCGTCGAGGTGCTCGCCGACCTGCACCGCGACAGCCCCCGCACGCCGGTCATCGCGCTGACCAGCCCGGAGGCCCGCGACCGCACGGTGCAGACGCTGCGCGCCACCCAGGACGACTACCTGGTGACGCCGTTCCCCATGGAGGAGCTGCTCGCCCGCCTGCGGCTGCGCCTCGGCGACGACCGTCCCACCGCCCAGCTCTTCCTGCGCCGCGGCGACGTGGCCGTCGACACGGCCCTCGAGCAGGTGTTCGTCGAGAACAAGCCCGTCAGCCTCTCGCGCACGGAGTACGCAGTGGTCGACGCCCTCATCCGCCACCCGCGCGGCCAGGCGATGTCCCAGGAGCAGCTCGTCACCCGCGTCTGGGGCGGCCCGCCGACCTCGAACATCGTCGAGGTCTACATCGGCTACCTGCGCCGCAAGCTCGGCGCGGAGCGCATCCGCACCGTCCGCGGTCGCGGCTACATCCTCGAGGGCTGATCGCCCAGACCTCGGGCTCAGGGCGTCAGGGTGAGGTGGCCCGGCCCACGACCCAGGACGTACGTGGGCCACCCGGGCCCCGGCCCGGGCGTGTAGGTCATGACCCGATCGGCGGGCTCCACCGGTCGGCGGTCGGCGTGCAGGAAGTTCAGCTCCAGCAGCGCGCGCTCGACGGGTCCGGCGCCCTGCAGCCGCGAGTCCAGAACGGACATGAGCCGCGCCCGGTCGCTGAACTGGTCGACGATGTCGCACCCGCAGGCGAAGGCGAGGGTCCCGATCTCACCCGGTGCGAGGACGCTCTGCCCGGGCGGCAGGACCCGGCCGAGCTGTGTCCCGGCCTCGAGGTAGTCCGAGGCCGTCGCCCAGTTCCCGAACAAGGACGGACTCGGCCACGGGATCCCGAGTCCGACCTGGTGACCGGCGCTGAGGCCGGCCACCACGGCGAGGGCGGCGACGGCGGCCCCGGTCCGACGGAGGCTGAGATCGGCCGCGCCGAGCGCGGCGGCGAGGCTGACCAGCGACAGCGAGGGGCAGTAGTACCAGATGTACGAGGAGACCCCCATCGCCGCGTAGGCCCCGTAGTGCACGGCGGCGCCCAGCACGGCCGCCACGATCACGCGGTCGACCAGACGGTCACGGCCCCCGACCCACCGGACCGCCGAGACGACGGCCGCGAGCAGCGCCACGACGGCGACGCCGCCGACGACCGCCATCGGGATCGGCCAGCGTTGCGCCATGAACAACGGTCCGTTGCCGAACACCTCGCCGCCGGGGAACGACCCGCTCGTCTTGATGATGAAGCTGTCCGGCACGAAGCTGCCGAGCACGAACCACGACCAGACGTGCCAGGGCAGGGCCACGACGGCACCGATGGCGAGGGCGAGCAGGGCGCGGCGCCACTCGCGCGGCGCGCGAGCGAGGAAGAGCACCACGACGATCACGACGGCGGGCAGCACCAGCTCGGGTCGTGTGAGCACCGCGAGGCCGGTGAGGATCCCTGTCCCCACCGCACGCCGCTCGGCGGCAAAGCGCGTGACACCCACCAGCGTCGCGGCGACGAGGAACGACTCCATCCCCACGACCGACGCGAAGATCGGCGACGTGACCAGCAGTCCGACGAGCACGGTCGCGAGCACGGCCGACCGCACACCGACCACACGGCCGAGTCCGGCGGCCCACCACGCCGTCAACGCCGTGGTGAGGACGAGGACCAGGCCGGCGGCGACGACCGGCCGCCCGGTCACGACGATGCCACCCGCGAGCAGCCACACGTTGAGCGGCGACGTCGCCGAGTTGGCGTCACGGAAGGGTGTCAGGCCCCAGTGCCAGTGCTCGACCACGTTCCGCGCGTAGTCCAGCGTGATGTACGAGTCGTCCGGCATCCCGCGGTAGGCCACGAGGAAGAGGACGGCGCCGAGGAGCCCGCCGCCCGCGGCGATGAGCACGGCGCCTGGCCATGACCGCCGGCTGGTGCGGTCCGTCGTCTCGGGCTCGCCCACGAGCGTGGGCAGGTCGCGCACGGGCCGGGTGTCGGTGTCGTCGACGCCGGTCGCCATGTCAGATCGTCTCCAGGAACGCGACCTGCGCCGCGACGGACGTCGCGAACGCCTCGCCGACGTAGATGTCGAAGTGCCCGCAGTCGAGCTCGAGCACCTCGACCGGGCCGCCCGCCCGGCGTGCCGCGGCACGCACGGCGGCCGGCGGGGCGATCGAGTCGGCCGCCGCAACGACGACCAGCATCGGGCAGCGCAGCCGGGACGCGTCGGCGACCGGGCGGTTGAACGGGATGGCGAGGATCCCGCGTGCCGGCATCTCGTTGCGGAACGTCGGGCCGGTGATGGCGCCGTAACCGGGCTCGGCGTCGGCCGCGGTGATCGCCGCCGTGGCGCCGGGCGGACCGACGACGCCCACGAGGTGCGGCGGGGCGCCGACCAGCGACCCGACGGCGTCGCGCACGGCGTGCGCCGACACCTTGAGCAGCTGGCGCGGCCCCGCGTAGCGCAGGATCTCGGCGACCGCCGCGAGACCGTCCATCGCCGCGCCCTGCGAGATCACGCCGGCGATCCGGGTGTCGCGGGCTGCCACGGCGACGACGTGGCCGCCCGAGTAGGAGCTGCCCCAGAGCACGATCCGGTCCGGGTCGACGCCCTCGATCGCGCGGGCCCGGGCGATCGCGGCGTGGTAGTCCTCGCGGTGGCGGCGGTGGTCGACGAGCTGGCGCGGCTCGCCCTCCGAGGCGCCGAAGCCCCGGTAGTCGAACACTACGACCTCCGCGCCCGCGGCCGCGAAACGCTCGGCGAACGGAAGCAGGCCGCTGTCACGGGTGGCGCCGAACCCGTGGGCCATCACCACGCACGGACGCCCGCCGGGGCCGCGCAGGTCTTCGGTCGTCGCCGGGACGTGCCAGGCGGCGAGCCGGACGCCGCGCTGGTCGACGACGATCTCGCTGGGCATCGCGCGGGCTCCGTCCGTCAGCGGATGTCGGGCCCATACCACCACGCCGGGCGAGACGTCCGGCCGTCAGGTCTCCGCGGGGAAGAGCGTGTCCTCGCGGTGCGCGGGATCGCCGTCGACGCGGATGAACCACTCGGTGCCGAACGCGAGCGCGAACCGGTCGTCGGGCAGCGCGAGGAAGAACGAGTCGTCGGCGATCTGGCTGCGGTGCGCGCGCATGGCCGCCCGCTTCGCCGCGAGCCACGGCGTGACGTCGACGCGCGTCGTGAGCACCGCCTCGGGCGAGCCGAACGCCTCGCTGTCCAGGTCGGGCACCTCCTCGCCCGCGGTGCGCGCCATCTCCACCATCCGCCGGAAGTCGTCCCGGTTGGACGTGGCCTCGTAGACGCGCGGGGTGCCCGCGATCTCCCCGGCCCGCCGCCCGACCCGGTGGACCTGGATGTGGTCGGGGTGGCCGTACCCGCCGATGCGGTCGTAGACCGTGAGGACCTCGGCGTCCTCCTCGCGCAGGATGTCCGCGAGGCGCTCGGCGGCCTCCTCGACGTCGGCGGACCAGAACGACCCGGGCGCACCGTTGGTGTCGGTGTCGACCATGCCGGAGTCGACGTAGCCGAGGAACTCGACCCGTGCCGCGCCGAGCACCTCGGCGGCCGCGTGGGTCTCGCGGACGCGGCGCTCGGCGAGCGTCTCGCCCTCGTCGAGGACGCCGGGGACGATCTCGCCGTGCTCGCCGCGGGTGGCGACCACGAGCACCACGCGGTGCCCGGCGTCTGCCGCGGAGCGCATGACGCCGCCGCAGGTGATGCACTCATCGTCGGGGTGGGCCTGGAAGGTGACCATCGTCGCCACGGGGTCGAGCCTAGTGAGCGCCCCGCGAGGGCCGGTCAGGCGAGGGCGATCGAGGCGACAAGCACGATCGCCACCAGCAGCAGGACCGCGGCCGTGCCGAGGATCGCGCCGGCCCGCGGCCCGGGTCCGCGCGCGAAGAGCTCCCGGCCCTGCAGGCCCTCGGACCGTGCGGCGGCGGCGTGCACCCAGGGCGGCGCGGTCTCCTCCGGCCGGGCCACCCCGCCCCCGGCGGCGCGGGCCGGCACCGACCCGGGCACGAACTGGGTGCGCTCCGGGGGCGGTGGCACGGGCGGGCGCGCCGGACCCGGTGACCACGCTCCGCGGGCCGGTACCGCGCGCCGCGGCACGACCTGGGTCTCCTCACCGCCCGCCGTGCCACCGGGCACGACCTGCGTCCGGTCGGCGGCCGGACCGGCCGCGTCCCGGACCACCTGCGTCGTGTCCGGCGACGGCGCGCCCTCGCCGCCGGCGTCCGCCGCCGACCAGCGGAACGGCGGCGGGAAGGGGTCGGCGGGCAGCGGCCGCTCGTCGGTCTGCACGGCCTCGTCCTCGGCCGGCGGTGGCGGCGGGCGCAGGGCGGGCGCCGCGGCGCCGGACCCGGGCAGCGGCGGCGCGTCGGCCACCGGCGCCGGCACCGGGATGCCGCGGGGCTGCACCGTCCCGGGATCGTCGCCGGGCGCGAGGTCGGACGCGGCCTCGGGCTCGTCCTCGGGCTCGTCCTCGGGGTCGTCCTCGGGCTCGTCGTCCGTGGGGTCGGGACGCGCCGCGGGAGGTGTCGCCGGCGCCGTGCCGGTGCCGAAGGTGGCGCCGGAGTCGGAGTCGGAGTCGCGGTCCGCGGTGCCGGTGGCGGTGTCGCGGGTGGCGGCGTCCGTCGCGGGGCTCGCGGGTGCCGCGGACGTCGTCCCGGCGATCTCATCCGCGCCGGACGCTCCCCCGCCGGCGCTCGCGGCGTCGGCGCCGACCGGGCTCGCGGTCCCGGCCAGGCTCGCGGCGATGCCGAGATCGCCGGCCGCGACCTCGCCCGACCCGGAGGCGCCGGTCCGGGCCGCGCTCCCCGGCGCGGGCGGGTCGTGGGGGGCGCCGCCTGCGCCCGGCGCCTCGGGTGGGCGCCCGGCCGCGGCGTCGTCCGCCGTCGCGGGCGGCGGGCGGTCACCGGCTCCCGAGGACGGCGTGCCGGCCGCGGCGTCGGACTCCTCGCCCGCCGCATCGTCCACCGAGGTCGGCCCGTCGACGGCGTCCGAGGTCGCCGGGCCCGGGTCGTCACCGGCGGGGTCGCGAGTCGGGAGACCACCCCGCTGCTCGTGCGGCTTCGCTCCCCGCGACGTGGACGGGCTCCCGGCCGACGCGCCCGCGGCCGCGGACGTGGGGTCGTCGACCGGGGGCGCGGGCCGGTCCGGGCGCTCCCCCGGATCGGTCGCCTCCCCGACATCCCGGCCGGGCGCTCGGCCGGCGGAGCCGCCCCCGGACCGCCGGTCAGGGGCACGCAGCACGCTGGTGTCGACCGGGCCGGTACCGCCGATGACGGGCCCCGGCTCCGGCGCACGGGGTGTTCCGGACCGCGCGGCGGCACCACCCCGCGGAGGACCGGGCGGACCAGGAGGCGGCGGCGCCCCCGGTCGGGACGGAGCCGCCGGCGGGCCGCCCGGCGATCCCGGCCGGCGCGGTGGGCCCGGCGCGGCGTGCGGGCCGGCCGGTGCACCGCGCGGAGGTCCCGGCGGTCGCGCGCCTCCGGGCGGGGGGCCGGCGCCCGGCGGGACCGGACCGGCGGGCGGGCGGGGGTGGCCCGGGTCCCGGGGCACGGACGGCGACGCGCGGCCCGTCGACGGCGCGAGGCCGGACGGACCGTCGGACCCCGTCCCGAAGCCGGTCCCGAACCCGCTGTCGAAACCCAGCTCGCGCTCGGCGGCGTCGAGCTCGCTGTCGTCGAGGTCGTCCCGGGGCGGCGGCGGGGGCGGCGGCAGGCGCGTGGCGAGGATCTCGTCGCGGCGCCGGCGGTAGGACTCGGCGTCGACACGCCCGGTGGCCAGGTCCTCGTCGAGCCGGCGCAGCTGCTCGGGGACGCCCATGACACCTTCCTCCGCGGCCCTCGCCGACACCGGACGGATCCCGTCCGACCTGGGCAGAATTCGCACGGTAACGCACGGAGACGCTCGGTGAGTGATCATCGCCGTCGACCGCCCACCGAGTGCCGTCCGCTGATCTCCGTGAAATCCGGTGAACACCCGGGCGTCCGATCACGAAGGTGGCGGCGATGGTCGTGCGCGACCGATCGAGCAGGACGCCCGAGCGGTCGAGACGTACGGCCGCGGACGAGAGGACGACACCCGTGGCACCGAGCTCCCGCACCACCTCCGCCTCCGCGGCGACCCGCCGGGCCGTGCCGCGCCCGGCGGAGGGCGTCTGGCCGGGCCTGCAGGACCCCGGGGAGAACCGCCTGCGGATGACGGTGGCCCGCGGCCTGGTCCGCGCCGCGGTCCGGCGCCTCCCGCTGCACCTGGTGTGGCCCGACGGGACGGTCGACGGCGACCCCGCGGGCCCGGAGCTGCGCCTCATCCGGCCCGACGCCTTCTTCACCCGGCTGGGACGCCACGGCCTGATCGGCTTCGGCGAGGGCTGGATGGTCGGCGACTGGGACTCCGACGACCTCGTGGGCGTCCTGCGGACCCTCACCGACCACGTCGAGGTGCTCGTCCCGCGCCCGCTGCGCAACCTGCGCCGCCTCTACGACCGCGGCCAGCCCCGCGAGGAGGTGGCCGCCGACACCGCGGCGTCGCAGGAGAACGTGCACCGCCACTACGACCTGTCGAACGACCTGTTCGGCCTCTTCCTCGACGAGTCGATGATGTACTCCGCGGCCTGGTTCGACCCGGCCCGGCCGGGCGAGCCGCTGGTGGACGCCCAGCACCGGAAGATCGACGGCATCCTCGACCTCGCCGGCGTGCGCTCCGGCCAGCACGTCCTCGAGATCGGCACGGGCTGGGGCGAGGCGGCCATCCGCGCCGCGCGCCGCGGGGCCCGCGTCACGACGCTGACCCTCTCGGTGGAGCAGGCCGAGCTGGCCCGGGCCCGCGCCGAGCGCGCCGGCGTCTCGGACCGGATCACGATCGACGTGCGGGACTACCGCGAGGCGGCCGGCGAGTACGACGCCGTGATCAGCATCGAGATGATCGAGGCGGTCGGCGAGCGCTTCTGGCCCGAGTACTTCCGCACCGTCGACCGCCTGCTGGCCCCGGGGGGACGGTTCGGGCTGCAGTCGATCACGATGCCGCACCATCGGCTCCAGGCGACGAAGTCGTCGTACACCTGGATCCACAAGTACATCTTCCCGGGGGGTCTCATCCCGAGCCTCGAGGCGATCGACCAGACGCTCGCGCGCCACACGACCCTCGAGGTCGTCGACCGCCGCTCGATCGGCCTCGACTACGCCGAGACCCTGCGGCGGTGGCGGGACACCTTCCTCTCCCACGAGGCCGAGGTCCGCGCCCTCGGGTTCGACGAGACCTTCGTGCGCATGTGGGACTTCTACCTCGCCTACTCCGAGGCCGGCTTCGCCTCGCAGTACCTGGACGACCTCCAGCTGGGCATCACACGACGGTGAGGGCCCGCCCGGTGGCCCTGAGCACAAACGGTCAGGGCTGACGGCAGACGCCACGAGGTCGGCGTTAGCCTCCGCGAGGCTCTCCCATCCCCGTGCCGCAGAGGAGCCTCTCAGAGACATGGACACCACCGACGTCGCCGCGATCGTCACCGGCGGGGCCTCCGGCCTCGGCGGCGCCACCGTCCGCCGGCTCGCCGACGACGGCGCCCGGGTGATCGCCATCGACCTCCCGAAGGCCGTCGACGGTGCCGAGGAGCTCAAGAACGTCGAGTACGTCGGCGCCGACGTCACCGACGGCGACCAGGTCGCCGCGGCCGTCGAGGCCGCGACGTCGACCGGTCTGCCCCTGCGCGTGGTGGTCAACTGCGCGGGCATCGGCACCGCCGGCCGGGTCCTGTCGAAGAAGGGCCCCCACGACCTCGGCGTGTTCAACCAGGTCATCGGGGTCAACCTCATCGGCACCTTCAACGTCATGCGGCTCGCGTCCGAGGCCGTCGCGGCGACCGAGCCGCTCGCCGACGGCGCGCGCGGCGTCGTGGTGAACACCGCCTCGGTCGCGGCCTTCGAGGGCCAGATCGGCCAGATCGCCTACTCGGCCTCGAAGGGCGGCGTCGTCGGGATGACGGTGCCCGCCGCGCGCGACCTCGCCCAGTACGGCATCCGCGTCATGACCATCGCCCCGGGCATCATCGACACCCCGATGCTCGCCGGGGTCGAGGAGTCCTTCCGCGAGCAGCTGGCCGAGGGCATCCCGTTCCCCAAGCGTCTCGGGCGCCCGGACGAGTACGCGCAGCTCGTCGCCCAGATCATCGAGCACGACTACCTCAACGGCGAGGTCATCCGCTTCGACGGCGGCCTGCGCATGCAGCCCCGGTAGCCACCGCCGCCGGTCAGGCCGTGAGGTCCGCGAGGTGCGGCACCTCGAGGACGCGGTCCGACGTCAGCCAGGTGCGCAGCGTCCACGTGGCCCGCACGTCGTCGGCGTTGTAGACGAGCAGCCGCTCGCGCTGCGCCGGGTCCGCCTCGCCGCCGTCGAGCCCGACCGCGTCGCGGTACCAGCGCATGGAGTTCTCGCCGCCCGCCTCGGGGTCGTGCCAGGCGAAGCCCGCCGACGGCGCGACCCGCTTGAGGCCCTTGCCGTGCGGGCAGAGGAACGCCTCGCTGACCACGGGGAAGAGGTCGATCCAGACGTCGGAGGCGATGAACTCCTCCACCTCCGCCGCCGGCGGCACGCCCGGCATCCCCGCGAACCGCTCGGCGGAGGCGCGCAACCAGCGGTTCTCGGCCTGCTCGTTGTAGCAGTAGGCGCGCAGCACGAGCCCGCGCTCGGCGCACCGGGCGCGGACGTCGGAGAGCCACGTCCAGAACTCGCCGAACGAGCGGCCCTCGTCGCGGGTGGGCAGCGGGTCCCACGTCGCGAAGGCGCGGTAGCCGTGCTCGAGGCCGATGTCGGCCCCGGTGAGCAGGACGCCCCACAGGTAGGCGCCGTCCTCGCCGAGGCTCTCCATGTCGACGTCCAGCTCGACGTCGCCCCGCGCCACCGTGGGACGTGCGACCCGGCGGACCAGCGGCACGTCACCGCGCCAGGCCCGAGCCAGCGCCACCGCCTCGACCAGGTCCGGGCCCTCGGGAGCGGCCGACGCGTCCGCGGCCTCGGGGTCGTCGGCGGGGGGCCCGGGCAGCCCGACCGCCGGGTCGAGCGCCGCGAGCTCGCGCACCGTCGTGATGCCGCGGCCCCGCAGCTGCAGCGCCGCATCACCCCGGACGACGAGGCTGACGTCGTCGGTGCCGCGCAGGGCGGCCTCGCACGTCGGCCACCACGGGCACCGGCGGCACTCGGTGATCCGGGACGGCTCCGCGAGCGCCGGCGCCCGGCGCCGGGCCGCCTCCGCGACGGCGAGGCGGTCGGCATGGCGGCGGTCGTAGGTCTCGAGGGCGCTGCGCCCGCCCGACCCCCCGGAGGCGGCCAGGTCGATCCACACCACGACGTCGGCGTCGAGGCCGACCACCCCGCCCCACACCGGCTCGCCCGGGCGCTCCGGGGGCGCCAGCCCGGCAGCGCGCAGCATGCGGTGCAGGTGGGCCAGCCGCAGGACGTCGCGCGTGACGGTGCGGACCCGGCGCGACTCGTCGGGCCGCGCCGCCGCGGGGTGGGGCTGCGCGAGCGGGGAGGTCAGCGCGCCCTCGCCGGGATCGGTGACGCGGTGGCGCACCACGATGAGGGGCCACCACCCCGACGCCGGGTCGCCGGGCCCGGCCCGGACGAGCGCCTCCGCGCCGCCGCGACGGCCCTCGGCCGCGGGCAGCTCGGCCGCACCGACGAGGTCGGCCCGCAGGTCCGGATCCGCGAGCACCTCGCGCGTCGCGGCCGCCCGCGCCCGCGAGCCGGACGTCGGCGGCACCGACACCCAGCGCGACCCGAGGAGCTCGGCCCACCGCGCGGCGAGCGTCGCCCGGTGGGCCGCGGCGTCGGCGCGGCGCATCGCGACTCCGGGGTCGGCGTCCTCGTCGGTCGGCACGCTGCCCGGCGGGAGGTCCTCGGGCGGGACGTGCTCGAGGTGGACCCGGCGCCGGCACCGCGTGGTGGCCGCGGCGTCGAGCAGGACCGGGCGCGGCACGGCGGACGAGGCGGGGACGCACCCGTCGTCGGCCTCGCGCTCGGTCGTCGTGCTCATGGTCCGAGCTTCCCACGCCACCCCGACACGCCCGATCGAGGACGTCCACCCCGCCCCCCTCCGTGATCACCGTCGGGCGGGGTGTGGCGCCCGGGCGAGGAGGGCACTCGGCGGCCGACGGGGCGGCGGAGGCCCAGCGCACCGACGCGCCGGACCGGTCCGCGGCCCGACACACGGCGGCGCCCGCCACTAGGGTGCGGGCGTTCGCCCCGCGCGCGACGCGGGCACGAGGATCGGGAGGGTCCATGGGACTGCTGCGGCGCGGGCGGACCGCGACGGCCGCGGACGAGCTCGAGGTGGCCGACGACGTGTTCGTCGTGAGCCCGAAGGCCGCCGACCTCGCCGTCGCCGCCCAGAAGGAGCGCGGACGGGCCGCCCGTGCGGAGCGCCTGCTCGCCGAGACCCAGGAGGCCTCGATCCTCGGGGACAAGAAGGGCCTCAAGGCCGCGAAGAAGCGCCGCAAGGCCGAGGAGAAGGCCGCGAAGGACGAGAGCACCGACCTCGAGGGCACGGCCGCGGACCCGCTGACCGGCGCGAAGATCAAGCGCTACATCGGGATCGCCCGGATCGTCGTGCCCGTCGTCGCCCCGATCGTCTACCAGGCGGTCGGCGTGGCGCGGGACCGCTGGGACTCCCACCGGGCACGCCAGCTCGGCGTCGCGCCCGACGAGCTCGCCGACTTCACCGGGCGCGGGGCCGCCCTCTACGCCCGCATCCACAACCTCACGACCTCGGCGAACGACCTGCGCACCCGCTACGGCAGCGGCCAGGAGGCGCGGGCGACCGAGATCAAGTCGTTCGTCGACGACGCCGAGCAGCGCCTCGCCGACATGGAGTCCGCGGTGCGCGCGGCCGAGCAGATGCCCTCGAGCCGGCGGCGCAGCGCGCACCTCGCGGTCTCCGGCGAGCTCGACCGCGTCGAGACCCGGCTGCTGGCCCTGTGGGGCGTCGGCGAGCCGTCACGCGCCGCGCTCGGGCCGAGGAACCCGGCGGCACCCTCCTGAGCCCGCCGGACGCCCGCGCCGGTTGGCCCGAACGGGCGACGTGGCCCTGATGTCCACATCACGATCCTAATACGGCCGTCACGTCACCCACCGTGAATGTCACGCGCCTTCGGACGTGGTGCGCGTCACTGCCATGACCTGGAGCTGCTCGAATTCGGTTGTGGACGTCCTGAGCGGGCACGGCCTACTACCGAGTGCGGCCGGTGGTCCGGGTAAACGTCCCTCGAATGTCGGACCAACGGGGTGACAACGCCCCGCTCCGCCGCCTACTGTCCCCGCAGCCGTTGTCGCAGGGACAACGGCCGTTGCCCCAGACGCCCCGCTCCGGCAGGCCGCCCCGGGGTCGGCAGAGGCGCGGAGGGGAGGGCGGTCCGTGAGTCCTCGTGCACGCACCGGAGGCTCGGACGCACCGCCCCAGCGCACCCCGGCGGCCGCGATCGCGGCCACCGAGCCGTCCGCCGCCGCCCCGGCGCCCCGCGGCCGCCGTCCGCGCGACGAGGCCGGTGGCCCGGTCCACCGCGCGCTCGACGTCCTCGACCTCCTGGGCACACCGGGCGGCCCGTCCGCCCTGGGCGTCGTCGAGATCGCCCGTCAGCTGGGGCGTGACAAGTCCCAGGTCTCGCGCCTGCTGAAGCTGCTGGCCGACGCCGGGTACGTCGACCGCGAGCCGGGCTCCCTGCGCTACCGCATCGGCACCCGGCTGTTCGCGATCGGCGCCACGGCGGTCGACCGCCGCCTGCGGGACGAGGCCGACGCCGCCGTCGCCCGCGAGGCCGCGCTGCTCGGCGAGCGGGTCGACGTCGGCATCCGCAGCGGCGGCAGCGTCATGACGATCAGCACGGCCGCGCCGGACAGCGAGCTGCGCGCGGCGGGGTGGGTGGGGCGCACGGTGCCGTTGTCGTGCACCGCCACCGGTCGTGCGCTCCTGTTCGACCTCGACACCGCGGCGATCGCGCGCATCATCGTGCCGGAGGGTCTCGGACCCGCCGGCCCTGCGGCGCCCCGGTCCCTCGACGAGCTGGTCGCGCGCGTCTCCGACGAACGCCGCCGCGGCTGGTCGCTCGCGCGCCACGAGACCGACCGCGGTCTGCTCTCCCTCGGGGCCCCCGTGCGCGACAGCAGCGGCACCGTGGTCGCGGCGCTCGGGGTGAGCGGCCCCGAGTCCCGCGTCGACCCGGTCCTCGACGAGGTCCGCGCCGCGGTGCTGCGCGCGTCCTCCGACCTCTCGCGCGCCCTGGGGGCAGGCGTCACCACCTCCGCCGGGCACACCGCCGCCCGCGCCGGACCACCCCCCACGAGCAGCGACGCCGTGTCCTCCCTGTCCACCCCCCCTGCTCCCGAGAGAGGAGCGTCGTGAACTTTCTGGACTATCTCGCCACCAACTCCCAGCAGATCGTCTTCCTGACCCAGGCGCATTTCCTGGTCGTGCTCATCGCCGTCGGCATCGGATCGGCGATCAGCGTCGCGCTGGGCCTGGCGGTGTCCACCGGCGAGCCCGACCCGCGCCGCTTCTCGCTCGACTGGTTCGCGACCGGCATCCGGGAGGGCGGCCTGGTCTTCACTGCCGCGCTGCTGACCGTCCCCTCGCTCGCCCTGTTCGCGCTCTTCCTGCCGATCACGGGGCTCGGAATCACCACGGCGATCATCGTGCTGATCATCTACACGCTCTACACGGTGCTGCGGAACACCGTGGCCGGCCTGACCACGGTCGACCGGGCCGTCCTCGAGTCGGCGCGCGGGCTCGGCTACGGCCGCGTGCGGCGCCTGCTGACCATCCAGCTCCCGCTGGCGTGGCCGGTCATCCTCAACGGCATCCGCGTCACCACGCTGATCTCCATCTCGATCGCCGTGGTCGGCGCCGTCGTCCAGGGGCCCGGCCTCGGCATCCTGCTCCTCAACGGGATCTCCCGCATCGGCGCGGCGAACTCCTTCTACCAGGTCCTCGCGGGCACCCTGCTGTGCCTCGTCGTCGCCGCCGTCTTCGAGATCTTCTTCGCCATCGTCCAGCGCCTGACCATCCCCAGGGGGATCCGTGTCTGAGACCACAGACCAGCCCGTCGTCGAGACGCCCCAGGGCGCCGGCAAGCCCGACATGATCGTCCTGGAGGGCGTCGAGAAGATCTACCCGGGCAGCGAGGCGCCGGCGGTCAGCCAGCTCGACATGGCCATCCCGCAGGGCGAGATCGTCATGCTCATCGGCCCCTCGGGCTGCGGCAAGACGACGACCCTGAAGATGATCAACCGGTTGATCGAGCCGACGTCGGGGCGCATCCTGCTCGACGGCAAGGACGTCACCCACGTCAACGGCGACCAGCTGCGCCGCGAGATCGGCTACGTCATCCAGCAGGGCGGGCTGTTCCCGCACTTCTCCATCGCCGACAACATCGGCGTGGTCCCGAAGATGGTCGGGTGGGACAAGCAGCGGATCCGGGAGCGCGCCGACGAGCTGCTCCACCTCGTCGGCCTGGAGCCCTCGGTCTTCCGCGATCGCTACCCGCGCCAGCTCTCCGGTGGCCAGCAGCAGCGCGTGGGCGTCGCCCGCGCGCTCGCGGCCGACCCGCCGGTCATGCTCATGGACGAGCCGTTCGGCGCGATCGACCCGATCACCCGCGACCGGCTCCAGGACGAGTTCCTCGAGATCCAGCGCACGGTCGGCAAGACGATCGCCTTCGTCACGCACGACCTCCAGGAGGCCGTGAAGCTCGGCGACAAGATCGCGGTGTTCGCGACCGGTCGGCTGGAGCAGTACGACGACCCCAACACCATCCTCACCCGCCCGGCCAACGACTTCGTGTCCGACTTCGTCGGCGGCGGCGCGGCGGTCCGACGCCTGTCCCTGCTCGAGCTCTCGCGCCTCGAGCTGCACCCGATCGAGACCGACGAGAAGGCCGTCGGCAACAGCAACGGCTCCCCGGTCGCGGAGGTCGACGCCTCGGGCAAGCCGGTGTCGTGGCGCCACCTGCCCGGGGCCGACGCCGCCGGCGTCGCGCTGGTGACCGTCCCGCTCTCGGGCACCGTCTACGACGCCGTCGACGTGATGCTCGACGGTTCGGCCTCCCTCGTCGCCGTGGTCGACGAGGAGGGCCGCCCCCAGGGTGTCCTGCACTGGAACGACCTCGTCAGCGGACTGCGCACCCGGGAGCGTGACGCGTGAGCACGGCCACCTCGGAGACCGTCGACCTCCAGGCCGAAGAGTCGGTCGAGGAGGTCGAGGGGCAGCAGGGCCGGATCTCCTCGCTCTGGAGCCAGCACTACGACCTGGTGATCCTCCCCGCGATCATCATCCTGCTGCTGCTGGCGCTGTTCCTCTACGTCGGCACGCGCCAGCTCGACTCCATCGAGCAGCGCGTGCTCGCGCCCGACAACGTCGCGGGCCTGCTCTGGCAGCAGATCCTGCTGGCGGCGGTGTCGACGGTGCTCGTGCTGGTGATCGCGGTACCGCTGGGCATCGTGCTGAGCCGCCGCGGCGCCCGCCGCGCCCAGGGCCCCGTGCTCGCCGTCGGCGGCTTCGCGCAGGCCCTGCCCCCGTTCGGCGTGCTGCTGCTCATGGCGTTCTGGCTCGACTTCGGCTTCTGGACCGCGATCATCGGTCTGACCATCGCTGCCCTGTTGCCGGTGCTGCGCAACACCGTCGTCGGGCTCCAGCAGGTCGACCAGTCGCTGATCGAGGCGGCTCGCGGCATGGGGATGACGTCGCGCCAGACCCTGTTCCGGGTCGAGATCCCGCTGGCGGTGCCGGTCATCGTCGCCGGCCTGCGCGTGGCGCTCGTGCTCAACGTCGGCACGGCGACCCTCGCGAGCTACATCGGTGCGGGTGGGCTCGGCGAGCTCGTGCAGCAGGCCCTGCGCCTCAACCGCATCAACGTCCTGCTCGTGGCCGGCGGCATCATCGCCGCGCTCGCCCTGCTCATCGACTGGCTCGCCGGCGTCGCCGAGCGCGTCGTCGTGACCCGCGCCGGCTAGGCCGGCTCCTGGTTTTCGTCTCGGCCGTCCGCCCCGCCAGCGAGGCCCGGCCAACCCCGGAGGAAAAGGAGAACAACGTGCGGTGGACAATCCGCGGCGGCCGCTCCGGCCGTCGCACCGGCTGGCGGGCGGGCGCGGTGACGCTCGCCGCCACGGCCCTTCTGGCCGCAGGCTGTGGTGGCCTCTCGGGCAGCGGCCAGCCCGAGGCCCAGGGCGGCAGCCTCGCGGCCAGCGGCATCAACCTGCAGGGCCAGACCTACACGGTCGGTGGCAAGGAGTTCGACGAGCAGCTGGTCCTCTGCAACATGACCATCGCCGCGCTGCAGTCCGTGGGCGCGACGGCCAACAACCGCTGCAACATCACCGGTACCGCGGCGACCCGTTCCGCTCTCACCAGCGGTCAGATCGACATGTACTGGGAGTACACCGGCACCGGCTGGATCACCCACCTCAAGAACGCCTCGCCGATCCCGGACTCCCAGCAGCAGTACATCGCGGTGCGGGACGCCGACCTGGCCCAGAACCAGATCGTCTGGCTGCCGCCGTCGCCGTTCAACAACACCTACGGCCTCGCGGTGACCCAGGCGTTCGCGCAGCAGAACAACCTGCGCACGCTCACCGACTGGGCGAACTTCACGAACAGCGGCAACCCCGCCGCGACGCTCTGCGTCGAGGCCGAGTTCGCCGGCCGCGACGACGGCCTCGCCGGGCTGTTCCGGACCTACGGCGTCAACCCGGCGCCCACCGGGCCGCCCAAGCTGAACACCCTCGACACGGGCGCCATCTACCAGGCCACCGCCAACGGCAACCCGTGCAACTTCGGTGAGGTCTTCACCACCGACGGCCGCATCCCCGGCCTGAACCTGGTGACGCTGCAGGACGACAAGAACTACTTCCCGAAGTACAACGCGTCGCCGACCATCCGCAAGGAGGTCTTCGACCGGAACCCGAGCGTCCAGCGGGTCTTCGACGCGATCACCCCGCGTCTGACCGACCAGGTCATGCTCGACCTGAACGGCCAGGTCTCCTCGCAGGGGCAGGACCCCCAGCAGGTGGCCACGCGCTGGCTGCAGCAGCAGGGATTCATCGGCGGCCAGTGAGCCCCCGGCATGAGTCTCTGAACGCGTGACGACGGCGGCCGGTCGCGGATCCCCCGGGATCCCGGCCGGCCGTCGTCGTCGTGCCACCTCGATCGTCCACAACCGTTCCGCTCGTCCCGACCGTCCCGACCGCGGAGGCCCTGCCCGTGCGACGACTGCGGCGCTCCCTGGTCCTGACCGCACTCCTCGTCACCGTCCTCGTCGCGACCGCGGCGGGCTGCGCGGAGGGCCAGCGGCTGACCCCGCCGGGCAGCCTCGCGCGCGAGCTCGACCTCACCGGGCAGACGCTGACCGTCGGCGGTAAGGAGTTCGCCGAGCAGCTCCTGCTCTGCAAGATGACGATCGCCCTGCTCCAGTCGACCGGCGCGACCGTGGTCGACCGCTGCGACACCAAGGGCTCGGCCAATGTGCGCGCCGCCCTGGCCACCGGCCAGATCGACATGTATTGGGAGTACACCGGCACGGCGTGGCGGACGTACCTGTCCCAGGAGTCGACGATCGCCGACCCCCGGGCGCTCTACGACGCCGTGAAGGAGGCCGACGCCGGCAACCGGATCACCTGGCTCGACCCGACGCCGTTCAACAACACCTACGCCCTCGGCGTGCGCACCGACACCGCGCAGCGCCTGCGGGTGCGCACCATCTCGGACTTCGCCGCCCTCGTGCGCTCGGGCTCACCCGAGGCGACCCTGTGCGTCGACCAGGAGTTCACCGGGCGCGAGGACGGCCTGCAGGGTCTGCTCGCGACCTACGGCATCACCCTCGGGGACCAGGCTCTCGACACCCGGGAGATCGAGGAGATCTATCCCGCGATCGCCGCGGCGAACCCGTGCACCTTCGGCGAGGTGTTCGCGACCGACGGGCGGCTCAACCCGCTACGGCTGTCCACGCTCGTCGACGACCGCGGCTACTTCCTGCCCTACAACGCGGCGCTGACCGTGCGCACCGACGTCATGGAACGCGCGCCGCGCCTGGCCCTGCTCGGCCGGATGCTCGCCCCGACCCTGACCGAGCAGGTGATGCGCGGGCTCAACGAGCGCGTCTCGGCCGGCGGCCGCAGCGCGGACGAGGTCGCGCGCGGGTTCCTGCGCGAGCAGGGCCTGATCGGCTAGGTGGTCGCCGCGGCGACGGCCTGGGCCGGGGGCACCGTACCCCCGATGAGGTCGAGCACCGCGCCCGCCGAGGCCGGGGTGTCGAGCAGCGCGAGCAGGACCGCCGCCACGTCGTCGCGCGTCACCTCGCCGTACCCGACCGGCGGCGATCCCCCGGCCGGACCGAGCCGCACCAGGCCGGTGCCCGCGTCGTCGGTGAGGCGGCCGGGGCGCAGGATCGTGAGGTCGAGATCGCTGCGCGCCCGCAGCGCGTCCTCGGCGGCCTTCTTCGCCCGCAGGTAGTGGGCCCAGACCGAGTCGTCGTCCTCCGGCGCGGGCGGGGCGTCGATGTTCATCGCCGACACGAGCAGGTAGCGCCGCACCCCGGCCGCCGCGGCGGCGTCGGCGAGGAGCAGGGCGGCGTCGCGGTCCACGGTGCCCTTGCGCTCGGCGGTGCTGCCGGGGCCCGCGCCGGCGGCGAACACGACGGCGTCCGCTCCGGTCAGGTGCTGGGCCAGGTCGCCGGAGCCGATCTCCTCCAGATCGGCCACCACCGGCTCCGCGCCCGCCTCCCGGACCTCGTCGGCGTGGTCCGGGTTGCGGATCAGCGCCACCGAGGCATCCCCCCGCGCGGCCGCCCGCCGCTCGAGCCGCAGCGCGATCTTGCCGTGTCCACCGGCGATGACGAGGCGCATGCGGCCGACCGTACGCGGCGTCCCGGCGCTGTCCGTTTTGTTCGTTTCGGCGGCGGGCGGAAACCGTGGTCTTGCCCACGCGAAGACGATCACGTGTGATGTGGGCCGCGTGGCCACCACCACACCCACCACCACGATCGCGCGGGAGGCCGTCGCCGTGTACGAGAAGAACGGTGAGAAGTACTTCGTCGTCGATTCCCACATGCACTACTGGGACGCCTCACCCGAGAACTGGGTGCCGGGGGCGGAGCAGTACGCCAAGGGCTGGATCGAGTGTTTCCACGCCTACCAGTCGCTGGGCCCGGCCGAGACGCACCAGTCCATCGAGGAGTTCCAGAAGGTCTCCGAGGACCAGCTGATGCGCGAGGTCTTCGACGAGGGCCACGTCGACGTCGCGATCTTCCAGTCGACCTATCTGCGTGAGTGGTACAAGGACGGCTTCAACACCAGCGAGCGCAACGGCGAGCTGGCGAAGAAGCACCCGGACAAGTTCCGCGTCAACACGCGCTTCGACCCGCGCGACGGCGACGCCGGCATGCGCGAGTTCGAGAAGAACGTCGAGATCTACCAGCCCACCGGCGTGAAGCTGTACACGGCGGAGTGGAACGGCGACTCCCGCGGGTTCAAGCTCTCCGACCCGGAGTGCTACCGGTTCCTCGAGCGCGCCCAGGAGCTGGGCATCAAGAACGTGCACGTGCACAAGGGCCCGACGATCTGGCCGCTGGACAAGGACGCCTTCGACGTCTCCGACGTCGACCACGCGGCCACCGACTTCCAGGGCCTGAACTTCATCGTCGAGCACGTCGGCCTGCCGCGCATCGAGGACTTCTGCTTCATGGCGACGCAGGAGCCCAACGTCTACGCCGGCCTCTCGGTCGTGCTCGGCGGCCTCATGCACGCCCGGCCGCGCTTCTTCGCCAAGGTCATGGGCGAGCTGCTGTTCTGGGTCGGCGAGGACAAGATGACCTTCGGCTCGGACTACAACATCTGGGAACCGCGCTGGCAGGTCGAGGGCCTCGTCGACTGGGACTTCCCGGAGGGCGCGGAGTACGACGACTACCCGCGCCTCGGCGTCGACGGCAAGAAGAAGATCCTCGGCCTGAACGCGGCCCGGCTCTACGACATCCCGGTGCCGACGGAGTGCCGGCTGTCCTCGGACACCAGCGCCCCCGCCTCGCCGGGCGACGCCGAGCTCGTCGACCGTGAGGTGGCCCAGGCATGACGGTCGTCTCCGACACCCCCGCCACGCTGCTGGCGGGGGTGTGGGAGGCGCTGCGCGCCGTCCGCGACCCCGAGCTCGACACCGACGTGGTCTCACTGGACTTCGTCGGCTCCTGCTCGGTGACCGACGACGGGGTCGCGCACGTGGCGCTGCGCCTGCCCACCTACTTCTGCGCCCCGAACTTCGCCTTCCTCATGGTCGCCGACGCGTGGGACGCCGTCGCCGCCGTGCCGGGCGTGGCCCGGCCCGACGTGGTGCTCGTCGACCACTTCGCCTCCGACGCCATCAACGCCGGCGTCGCCGCCCGGGCCGGCTTCGTGTCGTCCATGGCGGGCACCGAGGTCGGCGAGGCCGTCTCCGAGCTCGACGACCTGCGGCGCACGTTCACCGAGCGCGCGCTCATGGCGGGCACGGACCTCGTCGTCCGCCCGCTCATGGCCGCCGGGGCGACGCCGGAGCAGGTCGCGGGCATGACCCTCGGCGACGCGCCGGCGAGCGACGACCTCCGGCGCCTGCGGACGCGCCGGCGCGAGCTCGGGATCCCGTCGGACGACGCGGACCCCCTCGTCGTCGACCCCACCGGTGCCACCGTCGGCGTCGAGGCCCTCCCGCTGCACCTGCGCAAGGCCCGCAGCTACCAGGTCGGCGTCGACGCCAACACGAGCATCTGCCGGGGCCAGCTCGCCGCCCGCTACGGCGTCTGACCCTCGCCACCCCGGCACACCCGCCTCTCCGGCACCACGGCGCGCCCACCTCTCCGGCACCACGGCGCGCCCGCTTCTCCCGCTCCGGCGGCGGGAGGCGGGCGCGCCGGGTCCTGGACGAACGAACGGCGCATTCGCTGCTTCCGAAGCAGCGAAAGCGCCTTCCGTTTCCTCTGGAGCGAGGCATTCGGCGCCCCGCCCACCGCCATGCGGGTCAGCCGGCCTGCGAGACAGGCACCACGCTCACCGACGGGCGAGGGCGCGAGGCGGCGAGGAGATACGAGCTCCACACCTCCGCGATCACCCGAGCCGGGTCCGATCGCAGGAGGCCAGGGCGGTGGTGGACGACCACCACACCCGCCGCGACGAACGCCGCTCGCCGACGAGCGGTGGCGTCGTCACCCTCGGGGTGGAACTCCAAGGAGTCGATCTCCCAGGCGAGCCCGACGTCGTCGAACCACGCGTCCGGTCGGCCCAGGGGACGCCCGTCGGCGCGGAGCAGCTTCGGGTTCCACAGGACGGGCGGGAGATCGCTCGCGGCGTGGACGTCCCGCGCCCACCCTTCGCTGGCCGACCGGATCCCGTCCTCGATCTCGACGAGCACCTCACGTGCGAGCCCCGTCCCCCGCTGCGAGCCCGCGTCGAGCTCTCGGCGCAGACGCGCGACGGTGGACCGGTGATCGCCGATGACCTCGGCGATGAGCGCGCGGACCTCGTCCCGGTCGGCGCAGCGTCGGACCGTGTCCGTGACCGCACGCTCGAGGGGTGCCACGGGGACCTCCTCGCGCACGACGGGCTTCGGCAGGCGTTCGGTCCGCTCGACCACCACGAAGGCGCTCGACGTCACGCGTCGGTGCTCGTCGACGAGGACGTGCACCTCGTCGGAGTCGGGCAGCCGGCGCAGTCCGTGGCGCCTCGCCGCCTCCACCCCGGTGATGACACCGTCGGGACGGGTGTGGACCAGGGCGATCCGGACGAGCTGGTCACGCGACGGCGCGCCGCTCTGCAGCAGCACCGTTCCTCGGACCAGGCGTTGCCACAAACCGCGGCGGACACGGCGAGCAACGGTCGCCGAGGACAGGCCGGCCGCGACGAGGTCGGCGACGGCGGCGACCCGGAGGGGGGCCAGTCCGGCGATCTCGCTCGGTGTCGGTCCGGGGCGGCGAGGACGACGGGGCACGGGCCGAGGGTCCGACCCCGACTCCTCGGCGAGGTAGCCGAATGACAGGGGCTGTGGACGGCGGCGGACGGTGGGGATGAGGCGAGACCGCGCCGGCGCGATCTTCATCTGTTCGGAGGGCCACTTCTGGCGTTCGCCGAGCCGCCGCGGAAACGAACGGCGCTCTCGCTGCTTCAGAAGCAGCGAGAGCGCCGTTCGTTCGTTCTCGGGGCCTACGGGGCTCGCGCACGCGGAGGCGCGGGGGCGCGGTGGCGCGCGTTCGCTGCGACAACCCCGGCGCCGGCGTCAGCCCCAGACGTCGCGAGCGACGGAGACGACGAGGTCGAGCTTGGCGCGCTGCTGGTCGACGGTCAGGTCGTTGCCCTCCACCGTCGACGAGAACCCGCACTGCGGGGAGAGGCAGAGCTGCTCGAGGGGCACGTACTTCGACGCCTCCTCGATGCGGCGCTTGAGCGTGTCCGGGTCCTCGAGCTCGCCGGTCTTCGTCGTCACGAGGCCGAGCACGACCTGCTGGTCGCCGCGCGGGACGAAGCGCAGCGGCGAGAAGTCGCCGGAGCGGGCGTCGTCGTACTCGCAGAAGAAGCCGTCGATCTCGAGGCCGCCGAAGACGGTCTCGGCGACGTAGTCGTAGCCGCCCTCGGCCGCCCAGGAGGAGCGGTAGTTGCCGCGGCACATGTGGGTGGTGACGCGCAGGTCGGCGGGGCGGTCGCGCAGGACCTCGTTGATGGTGCGGACGTAACGCTCGTGCATGTGATCGGCGTCCTCGCCGCGTGCCGCCATCGACTCGCGCTGGGCCGGGTCGTTGAGGTACGCCAGCGAGGTGTCGTCGAGCTGGAGGTAGCGCACGCCGGCCTCGTAGAGGCGCGCGACCTCGGACCGGTACGCCGCGGCGAGGTCGGCCCAGAACTGGTCGGGGTCGGAGTACGGCGAGCCCTCGTGGACCGGGGCGCCGCCGAGGCGGTAGTGCAGCATCGAGGGCGAGGGGATCGTCAGCTTCGGGACGGCGGTGGTCACGGTCGACGCCAGCATCGAGAAGGCGTCGCCGAAGATCGTCTTGGAGATCCCGATCCGCTGGTCGATCACCAGCGACATCGCCGCGAACGTCAGGTCGCCGGACTTGTTGCGGAACGCGACCTCGACCGACGAGTCCTGCGACGAGGTCACGCCGTCGAGCTGGTAGAGGAAGTCCATGTGCCATGACGTGCGGCGCATCTCGCCGTCGGTGGCCGCCTGCAGGCCCGCGTCCTCCTGGAGGGCGACGGCGTCGCGGATGGCGTCGTCCTCGACCTTGCGCAGCTCGTCGGCGCCGATCCGTCCCTCGGCGTGGTCGGCGCGCGCCTGCTTGAGGGCGGGCGGTCGCAGCAGGCTCCCGACGTGGTCGGCACGGAACGGGGCGATGGTCCGGGCACTCATGCTCCGGCACGCTATCCGCGCCGGGCGGCGGAAGGCCCGGGACTCTCCCACCCAGCGGAAACCGGGGCGAGCAGGGCACCGGCGGCGCGATCGGCGCCGGCGCGGACCGCGCGCTCCAGGCGGTCGCGCCGGTCCGCGATGCTCC
The DNA here is from genome assembly GCF_030269665.1 of Actinomycetospora sp. NBRC 106375. GTDB lineage: Bacteria > Actinomycetota > Actinomycetes > Mycobacteriales > Pseudonocardiaceae > Actinomycetospora. The sequence continues at coordinate 32,797 of NZ_BSTS01000007.1, read as the reverse complement.
CGGGCCCGCCGGCGGGCACCACGGGCACGGCCACCGCGACCGCGCCCACCAGCGTCGGTCCGCCGAGCTCGCCCGGCACGCGGACGGGCGCGGCCAGGCAGGCGAGCCGCTCGTGGAACTCGCCGCGGTCGGTGGCCACGCCGCGGCGCCGCACGGCCTCCAGCTCGCGGTCGAGGTCGGCGCGGTCGGTGATCGTGCGGTAGGCCAGCGACGGCAGCCCGTCGCGGGACAGGACGGCCGTCCGCACCCCGTCCTCGCACTCGGCGAGCAGGAGCTTGCCGACCGCGGTGGCGTGCAGCGCGCCGCGCCACGACGAGATGACCGGCACGGGGTGGCTGGCGCAGTCGTCGTGGGCGACGACCACGACGTCCTCGCCCCGGAACGCGGTGTAGAGCGTGCCGGCCTCCGCGGCGCGGTGCACCGAGCGCAGAATGCGGCCCAGGCCGCGCGGGACGGCCAGCTGGGCGACCAGGCGGTCCTGCAGCGCGGGGACCTTCGGCCCCAGCCCGAAGCCGCGCGAGGTCTCGAGCCGCACCAGGTAGCCGTCGGACACGAGGCTGTCGAGCAGGTGGTAGGTCGTCGAGAGGTTGTACTCGAGCCGCCGGGCGACGGCCTTGGCGGTGATCCCGTCGCCGGCCGCGGCCACCACCTCGAGCACCTGCAGGGCGCGGTGCACCGAGGAGAGCGCGCTCACACCGCCCATGACACCCGAGCGACGCTCACCCCGCCAATCGGGTGTCCTCCGAGGCCTCGGTGAGGGCGCCGAGCTCGTCGGGGGCGAGGGTCAGCTCGGCCATCGGCAGGATCGTGCCGAGCTGGGACACCGTGCGGGCCGACGCGATCGGCGCGGTGACGGTCGGCTGGGCGGCGAGCCACGCGAGGGCGACCGCCGCGACCGGGACGGCGTGGGCGCCGGCGACCTCGTCGAGCACCCCGAGCACGCGGGCGCCGCGGTCGTCGAGGTACTCGACCGCGCCGCCGGCCCGTGCCGAGGCCATCGGCCCGGAGGTGTCGACGGCCGCGGCCACGGCATCGGAGCCGGGCCGGTACTTCCCGGTCAGGAACCCCTTGGCCAGCGCGAAGTAGGGCATGACGCCGAGGTCGGCGGACGCGGCCACCTCGGCGAGGTCGTCCTCGTAGACCGCGCGCTCGACGAGGTTGTAGTGCGGCTGCAGGGCGACGGGGCGGGCCAGTCCGTGCCGGTCCGCCACCTCCAGCGCGCTCGTCAGCCGCTCCGCCGAGTAGTTCGACAGCCCGACATGGCGGATCTTCCCCGCCCGCACCAGCTCGTCGAACGCCCCGAGGGTGTCCTCGAGCGGCGTGTCGGGGTCGTCGCGATGGGCGTAGTAGAGGTCGATGTGGTCGGTCTGCAGGCGGCGCAACGAGTCGTCGCAGGCGGCGCGCAGGTTGTCCGGCGCGAGGCCCGGGCGCTCCGGCCACGACCCGACCTTGGTGGCCACGACGACGTCGTCCCGACCCCGCGAGGACAGCCACGACCCGAGCACCCGCTCGGAGTCGCCGCCGGAGTTGCCCTCGACGCGCCAGGTGTAGGAGTCGGCCGTGTCGACGAAGTTCCCCCCGGCTGCGCGGTAGGCGTCGAGCACCGCGTGGGAGGTCTCCTCGTCGGCGGTCCAGCCGAAGACGTTGCCGCCCAGGCAGAGCGGGTGGACCTCGATATCGGTGCGGGGGATGCGGACGCGGGAGGCCATGCCGTCCACGGTAGGCGCGCCCGGACTATTCTCCGCGCCGACCTCCGCGGGGAGATCGACGACGCTCCCGGCGGGCCCCGGCCCCCGCACGAGGAGAACCTCCGTGATCGCCAACCCGTTCCGCGTCGACCCCTGGACCGTGCACGAGCCGCACGTCGACCTCGACGCCCTGCCGCAGACCGAGTCGCTGTTCGCGCTGGCCAACGGCCATGTCGGGATGCGCGGCAACCTCGACGAGGGGGAGCCGCACGCGATGCCGGGCACCTACCTCAACTCGTTCTTCGAGTCGCGCCCGCTGCCGCACGCCGAGGGCGGCTTCGGCTTCCCGGACGAGGGCCAGACGCTGGTCAACGTCCCGAACGGCAAGCTCATCCGCGTGCTCGTCGACGACGAGCCCCTCGACGTGCGCTACGGCCAGGTGAACGCGCACCACCGCACGCTCGACATGCGCGCCGGGACGCTGACCCGTCACGTCGACTGGGTCTCGCCCAACGGCCAGCGGGTGACGGTGACCTCGGAGCGGCTCGTGTCGTTCTCGCAGCGCGCGGTCGCCGCGATCCGCTACGAGGTCTCGGTGCCCGAGGACGCCGGCTCCGAGGCGCTGCTGGTGATCCAGTCGGAGCTCTTCGCCAACGAGCAGATGCCGGTGATCGAGGGGGACCCGCGCGTCGCCGCGGCACTGCAGGACGTGCTGGTGCCCGAGCACCACTCGAACTCGAGCCACGGCGCCCGCATGACCCACCAGACCCGACGCTCGGAGCTGCGGGTCGGCGCGGCGATGGAGCACCAGGTCGAGGGGCCCGACGACGCCAAGGTCACGAGCTCGTGCTCGAACAACGTCGGGCGCACCACGGTGATCACACGCCTCAAGCCGGGCCAGTCCGTCCAGGTCGTCAAGTACATGGCCTACGGCTGGTCGAGCCAGCGCTCCCAGCCCGCGATCGTCGACCAGGTCGAGGCCGCCCTCGACGCGTCGGTCTACACCGGGTGGGACGGCCTCGTCGCCGCGCAGCGCGAGTACCTCGACGACTTCTGGGCGAAGGCCGACCTCGAGATCGACGGCGACCCGCGGCTGCAGCAGGCGCTGCGGTTCTGCCTGTTCCAGGTGCTGCAGGCCGGCGCCCGTGCCGAGCACCGGGCGATCGGGGCCAAGGGGCTGACCGGCCAGGGCTACGACGGTCACAGCTTCTGGGACGGCGAGACCTTCGTACTGCCGGTGTTCATGTACACCCAGCCGCGGGCGGCCGCGGACGCGCTGCGCTGGCGGCACAGCACGCTCGAGACCGCCACCGCCCACGCCGCGCACCTCGGGCTCGAGGGCGCCGCGTTCGCCTGGCGGACGATCAACGGCGAGGAGTGCTCGGGCTACTGGCCCGCCGGCACCGCCGCGTTCCACGTCAACGCCGACATCGCCGACGCCGTCATGCGCTACGTCGCGGCCACCGACGACAAGGCGTTCGAGCGCGAGATCGGCGTCGACCTCCTCGTCGCCACGGCGCGGCTGTGGCGCTCGCTGGGCCACCACGACAGCGACAGCGCGTTCCGCATCGACGGCGTCACCGGTCCCGACGAGTACTCGGCCGTCGCCGACAACAACGTCTACACGAACCTCATGGCGCAGAAGAACCTGCGCGGGGCCGCCGACGCCGCGGTGCGCTGGCCCCGCGAGGCGGAGCGCCTGCACGTCTCCCCGGAGGAGATCGCGAGCTGGCGCAGCGCGGCCAACGCGATGGTGATCCCGTACGACCAGGCGCTCGGCGTGCACCAGCAGAGCGAGGGCTTCACCCGCCACGCGGTGTGGGACTTCGAGCAGACGCCCGAGGAGAACTACCCCCTGCTGCTCAACTACCCGTACTTCGACCTCTACCGCAAGCAGGTCGTCAAGCAGCCCGACCTCGTGCTGGCGATGGTGCAGTGCCCGGACGCGTTCACCCCCGAGCAGAAGCACGACAACTTCGTCTACTACGAGCGCATCACCGTGCGGGACTCCTCGCTCTCGCCCGGCACGCTCGCGGTGATGGCCGCCGAGACCGGCCACATGGACCTCGCCTACGACTACCTCTGCGAGTCCGCCCAGATGGACCTCGCCGACCTCGAGCACAACGTGCGCGACGGGGTGCACCTGGCGGCGATGGGCAGCGCCTGGACCGCGATCGTCATGGGCCTCGGCGGGATGCGCACCCACGACGGGCGGCTGACGTTCGCGCCGAGACTGCCCGAGGCGCTCTCCGGCGTGCGGTTCCGGATCCAGTGGCGGGGGCGCTCGCTGCACATCGCGGCCGAGGGCGCGTCGGTGACCTACACGCTCGAGGACGGCAAAGAGATCACGATCGGCCACCACGGCGAGGAGGTCACGCTCTCGCCCGAGGACCCGGTCACGCTCGACGTCCCGCCCGCGCCCGCCGTCGGCGAGGTGGAGCAGCCGCCCGGGCGCGCGCCGCTGTTCCGGCGCCACGGGTGAGGCCCGCCGGGATCACCGCGCGCGGCGGGTGACCGGCACGATCCGGTGGCGCCGGTGCTCGGCGCACACACCCAGCGCCCGCCACGGCACCGGCGGGCCCGCCGCCTGGTAGCGCGAGCGGGCCGGGTGCCACAGCCCGTCGGCGCCGCGGTCCCAGCGGGCGACCCCGGGGACCTGGCCCAGCACCGTCACCGAGGCGACCTCGGCGGGCTCCGGGTCGGCCGCCACGTCGTAGCCGTCGCCGCCCACCGGCAGCCCGCAGCGGCAGTGGGTGAGGGTCGCGCGGTGCCCGGTCGCGGTCGTGGTCGTCGTCCCGCTCGCCGGTTCGGCGGGCAGGATCCATTGCGCGACCCAGTCCGGGCCGCCCGGCAGGGGAGTCGGGTCCTGGTGGGGCTCGACCGAACGTTCGACGACCACCGACGGCCTCCACGGGTGACGCGCCAGTACCGGAGACGGGCGCCGCCCCTCCGCGTCGCCCGTCGTTACATGTAGGGGGAAGCGTAGTTCACCGCTTCGTGTCGGCGCTGCTGGCTACCCTCGTCCGGACGACCGGCGCCGACCGGCGGCGCCGGTGGCACGGGAGGGACCGGTGGAGGCCGAACGCACCGACCCCAGCGCGCTGCGCTGGCTGATCGGTCACGAGTTGCGCGCCGCACGCGAGGGGGCCGGCCACACGCAGACCGCCGCCGCGCGCGTGCTCGGCTGCACCCACGCGAAGATCAACTACTTGGAGCAGGGCAAGAACCAGCAACGGCCCGACGAGGTCGGCAGGCTTCTGCGCTCGTACGGCACCGACCCCACCGACGTCGAGCGCCTCGCGTCGCTGGCGTCGGCGGCCGACCGCGGCACCTGGTGGGCACCCTTCGCCGACGTCGTGCCCGACTGGCTGCGCACCTTCGTCGGGCTCGAGGGCCTCGCCTCGGCGGCCTTCGCCTACGAGCCGCTGCTCCTGCACGGCCTGCTGCAGACCCGCGCGTACGCCACCGCGCTGCTCGCGGACGCCCTGCGCGTGCCGGTGATCGACGTCGACCGCGTCGTCGGGCTGCGCCTCGCCCGCCAGCAGCGCCTGCACGACGCGTCACGACCGCTCCACTACGAGGCGGTGATCGAGGAGACGATCCTCCACCGCATGGTGGGCGGGCCCGCGGTGATGGCCGACCAGCTCGACCACCTGCTCACTCTCTCGGAGCAGAAGAACGTGTCCATCCGGGTGATGCCGTTGGCGGTCGCCGTCCACGACGGGCTCGACGGCGAGTTCACGCTGCTCGATTTCGACGCTGCGCGATCGATCGGTTACGTGGAGTTCCAAGATGGCGCGGTCTACGTCCAGGATCCCGACCGGATTGGCGGATACCGCACGGCCGCTGCAAGACTGCGCGACGCGGCGCTGCCGGAGGACGCCTCGCTCGAGGTGATCCGCACCCGGCGCGCGACGCTGGGGCCCTGAGCCCTCAGCCGCGGCGGGGGGACCGTGTCGCGGCCCGCATCGCTCCCCGGGTGCAGCAAGGAGACGAGCTCATGACGCACGGATGGCGGACCTCCAGTTTCAGCTCCAACGGCGCGAGCTGCGTCGAGATCCTCGAAGCCGACGGCGCGGCCTACCTGCGGGACACCAAGGAGCACGGCGACGGCGCCGTCCTGCACCTCGACGGGCCCGCGTGGTCGGCGTTCCTCGACGAGGTCGCCCGCGACGCCCCCTCGGCCAACGGCGCGGTCGAGGTGAGCACGGCCCCGGCCGGCGGCCGCGCGGTGCTCGAGACCTCGTCCGGCGCGGTCCTGCACTTCCGCGACGACGAGTGGACCGCCTTCCGCGACGGCGTCGTCGCCGGGGAGTTCGGCGCGGGGACCTAGCGGGTCCGTTCGCCGCCACCGCCGGGGTTGACCAGTCCCCCGTCCGTGGTCCCGCCGTCGGTCCCGCCGGTACCGGTCCCGCCGTCGGTCCCGCCGCCGGGGTTGACCGGCGGCACGACGACGGTGGTCGTGGTCGTGGTCGGGCGCACGGTCGTGACCGGCGGGGGCGCCACGGTGGTCGTGGTCGTCGGCTCGGTGGTGCGCCGCGAGCGGGTGGTCGTCTCCTGCTCGGTGGTGGTCGTGCTGCTCGACGTGAGCACCGGCGCCGGGACGACCGGCGCGGGCGGCGCCGCGTCCTCGCGGTTGGAGAGCAGGAAGTAGCCGCCCACGCCGCCGGCGAGCAGCAGCGCCAGCAGCGCGACGACCGCGGCGCGACGGCCCCGCCGCGGCTTCTGCTCGGGCTCCGGCGGCGGCTCGCCGGCGCCCACCAGGGCGGTCGGGCCGGCGCCGTACGCGCCGGTGGCCCCGTAGGCCGCCGGGGGGTAGCCGCCGGGCGGCGTCCCCATCGCGCGGGTCGGGCCGCTGGTCGCCCCCATCGGCGCGTAGGCCGTCGGGCCGGTCGTGCCGCCCATCGCGGTGGTGCGCATCGCGCCGCTGCCGGTGACCGGCGCCGGGGCCAGCACGGTCTGGGCGTCCATCCCGACCTCGCGGCCGAGCATCCGCAGCTCGCCGACCACCTGCTCGGTGGTGGGGCGCTCCGTCGGCTCGTCGAGCGTCATCCCGGCGAGCAGGTTGCCCAGCGCGGGCGGCAGGTCGGGCGGGATCTCCGGCGCGCGGTGCAGGCGGGCGACGGCGGCCTCGAGCGCGTTGCCCGGGTACTCGCGGCGCGCGGTGATGCACTCGAGCAGCACCAGGCCCAGCGCGTAGACGTCGGAGGCCGGGCCCACCTGCTGGCCGCGGACCTGCTCCGGCGACAGGTAGGACGCGGTGCCGATCACCATGCCGGTGGCGGTGATGTTCGTGGCGTCGGCGAGCACGGCGATGCCGAAGTCCGACAGGTGCGGGCGGCCGTCGGTGTCGAGCAGGACGTTGCCGGGCTTGATGTCCCGGTGGACCACGCCGTGGCGGTGCACGTAGGTCAGCGCGTCACCGAGGGCCGCGCCGAGCGCCACGACGTCGCCGAGGGCGAGCGGGCCGCTGCGGATGCGGTCGGCGAGGGACTCCCCCTCGATCAGCTGCATCACGAAGTACGCGCGGTCGCGCTCCTGGCCGACGTCGTAGATCGTGACCAGGCCCGGGTGGTTCATCCCGGCGAGCGTCTGGACCTCGCGCTGGCGGCGGGACTCGTCGGCCTCGCCGACGCCGGCGGGGAAGAGCTTGACGGCGACGTCGCGCCCGAGCAGCTCGTCGCGGGCGCGGAAGACCTCTGCCGCGCCGCCGCGCCCGATGAGGTCGCCGAGGGTGTAGCGACCGCCACCGACCGTCGGCGGCGGGCCCGCCTCCGTCGAACTCACGCCCGCGCGCCTCCTCGATCCGCGTACTCCCGCGGAGTGCCGCTCCGCGGGGTGCCGGGGCCCTGTTCCGGCCACCGCGTGGTCGCCGGGACCGGGGCCCGTCCGTGTCCATCGTGCCTGGCCGCCCGGCGCGACCGACGGCCACCCTGCCCCACGGACCACCCTCGGCGACAGCGGCGCGCAGCGGAGGGGAGCTGACGCGCCGGAGGCCGACCCCTGCGGCACGCAGCGAAGCGGAGCTGACGCGCCGGAGGCCGACGACGGACCTCCCCGATCTCGGACGGGTGTGGACCCCGTGCCGACGAGGGTACGGTGCCGATTCGACCCCTGGTCACGTGGAGGACCCATGAGCCGCGACGACTACGCGCAGCAGGGCAAGCAGTTCGTCAACGACCTGCGCGACACCGTCAGCAAGAAGGTGTCGGACAACGAGGACTCGATCCTCGGCTCGATCGGCAAGGCGGCCCGCTGGGTCGACGAGAAGACCGGCGGCAAGTACTCCGAGCAGATCGGCAAGGCCGAGGCGAAGGTCGGCGAGGGCGTCGGCTGGGTCGGCAAGCAGGGCACCGGCGAGCCGCAGGCCCCCGGCGCGGCCGCGGGCGACCCGACCGCCGGTGCGGACGCGACCACCGGCCCCGTCGGCCCGCCGACCACGACGCCGCCCGGCGACCGGCCGACCACGCCGACCACCCCGGCGGCATCGACCCCGCCACCGACCCCGCCCACCACACCGCCGACGCCGCCCACGACCCCGCCGACCACGCCGCCGTCGAGCTCGGGCAGCGGCGACTCCGCCGACTGGCCGCGCCCACCGCAGTCGTGAGGTCGGACCGGACCAGCGGCGCCGCCCGTGGCTGAGCTCGAGAAGGCCCTGCGCGCCGAGCCCACCGACGACCCCGGCCGCTTCGACGTCCTGCTCGACGAGCAGTGGTCCATCGGCCCCAAGCTCCACGGCGGGTACCTGCTGGCCGTGACCGCCCACGCGGCGCGGACGGCGATCGCGGCGGAGCGTCCCGACCACACCTGCCCGCAGGCGGTCACCGGGACGTTCCTGCGGGCGCCCGAGCCCGGCCCGGCGACCCTCGAGGTCACGGTGCTGCGCCTGGGCCGCGGCGTGTCCCAGGTGCGCGTGCTGCTCGACCAGGACGGGCCGACGGTCGAGACGGCCTGCGTGCTGGGCCCGCCCGCGACACCGTCGGGCGACGACCGGCAGCCCGGACCGCCCGAGCTCACACCCCGCGAGGACTGCCCCCGCAGCCCGTCGGGCTCCGACGAGGACGGGCGCGGCTCCCTCCCGATCATGGACGCGGTGGACACCCGCCTCGACCCGCGCACCGCGGGGTTCCTGCGGGGCAGCCCGTCGGGCGAGGGTCGCATCGCCGGGTGGGCCGCCCTGGACACCGGCGAGCCCTGGACCGCGGACGGCCTGCTGGTCGCGCTCGACATCCTGCCGCCGGCGACCTTCGACATGGGCCTGTCCGGCTGGTCGCCCACGATGTCGCTCTCGGCGCACGTCGTGGCCGACCCGGCGCCCGGCCCGCTGCGCGTCGTGCAGTGGGTCGAGCGCGCCGGCGCCGACCGCATGCACGAGACCTGCCGGGTGTGGGACGCCGACGACCGCCTCGTCGGCCACGCCCACCAGCTGGCCGCGATCAGGCGGTAGCGGCTACTCCGTCGTGCCGTCGGCGAGGATCCGCCGGAACCCGGTGTAGGGCACGAGGACCTCGGGCAGCGTCACCGACCCGTCCTCGGCCTGGCGCTGCTCGAGGATCGCGGCCATCGTGCGACCGATCGGCAGGCCCGACCCGTTGAGCGTCGCCACCTGCCCCCGCGTGCCCTGGGCGTCCTTACTGCGGATCCCGGAGCGGCGTGCCTGGAAGGTGCCGCAGTCGGAGCACGACGAGATCTCGCGGAAGGTGTCCTGGCTCGGCAGCCAGACCTCGACGTCGTAGGTGAGCTGGGCGTTGAACCCCATGTCCCCCGCGGCGAGCCGCACGACGCGATAGGCCAGGCCCAGCTCCCGCAGGCAGGCCTCGGCGTGCCCGAGCATCGTCTCGAGCTCGGCCGGCGAGTCCTCCGCCGCGCACACCCGCACGAGCTCCACCTTGGAGAACTGGTGCAGCCGCAGGATGCCCCGCGTGTCACGGCCGTAGGAGCCGGCCTCCGAGCGGAAGCACGGCGTCCACGACGTGTAGGCCCGCGGCAGGCTCTCGGTCTCGAGGATCTCGTCGGCGTGCAGCGCCGTGAGCGGCACCTCGGCGGTCGGGATGAGGTAGAGGTCCCGGTCGCCCGTCCCGGTCCGGAAGAGGTCCTCCTCGAACTTCGGCAGCTGCCCGGTGCCGGTCATGGTCGGCGCGGTGACGAGGTACGGCACGGAGAACTCGGTGTAGCCGTGGCGCCCGGTGTGCAGCGCGAGGAAGAAGGACGCGATCGCCCGCTCGAGCACCGCGCCCGGTCCCCGGGCGATGCTGAAGCGCGCACCCGAGAGCTTGGCGGCCCGCCCGAGGTCGAGGATGCCCATGGCCTCGCCGATCTCGACGTGGTCGCGGGGGGCGAAGCCGAGAGCCGGGGGCTCCCCGACGCGGCGGACCTCGACGGCGTCGGCGTCGGAGTCACCGTCGGGCGCGGCGTCGGAGGGCAGGTTCGGGATCGTCAGCAGCAGGTCGCGCAGCGCGGTCTCCGCGGCGTCGACCTCCTCCTCCGCCGCGCGGATGCGGTCCTTGAGCTCCCGGGCGCGCTCCTTGAGCGCGTCGACCTCGGCGGTCGCGGCACCGGACTTCGCCGCCTTCCCGACCTCGGCCGCCGCCCGCTTGGACTCCGCGCGCAGCTCGTCGACCGCCCCGATCGCCGCCGACCGCCGCGACGACATCGCCTCCAGGCCCGCGAGGTCGAGCTCGTAACCGCGGCGGGCGAGGCGGCGCTCCGCCTCGTCACCGAGCTCCAGCAGGAGGCGTGCGTCGTGCATCGAGCCCAGTCCTCTCCCGGGTGGATATGAGAAAGGCCCCGGACGTGGGTCACGACCGGGGCCCTGTGGATCGCTGGGGTGTGCTGGTGGGCGAGGGGGGAGTTGAACCCCCACATCCTTTCGGATACACGGACCTGAACCGTGCGCGTCTGCCATTCCGCCACTCGCCCTGAAGTGATCGGTGCGGAACGCTAGCACGGGCGGATCCGGCCACTCCGAAGGAGGTCGGCGCCCGGGATGCGGCGACCGATACCATCGAACCCGCCGGTTCGGTGTGGCGACACTCCGGAGTGGGCAGCAGAGCCGGGACGGCCGCGCGAGGTGTCGGACGAGGAGGGATCGCGGGTGGGGCGCGCACAGCGCTTCGAGCGCAAGCTCGAGGGACTGGTGGGTGACGCCTTCGCACGCGTGTTCGGTGGCAAGGTCGTTCCGCAGGAGATCGCGCAGGGTCTTCGCCGTGAGGCGGAGGACGGCGTGCGAGAGTTGGCAGGTGGGCGCCGCCTGGCGCCCAATCAGTACACGGTGGTGCTCAGTCCCGCAGACCACGAACGCTTGGCCGGCGACGAGGAGACCATCACCCACTCGCTGATCGAGGTCGTGGAGGAGCACCTCACAGAGGGCGGGTGGGAAACATACGGTGAGGTCGTAGTCTCTCTGGAGCGTTCCGACGCGCTGCACACGGGACAGTTCCGCACCAGGTCGTCCGTCGACCCCGACGCGTCGCGGCGACGGGCCGCGAGCCCCCGATCCGCAGGAGAACACGCCATGAGTCAGGCACCCGGCCGCTACCCGGACGACCAGCAGGGTCGCGACGGCTACGGCCAGCAGGACCCCTACGGGCAGCAGGGCTACCCGCAGCAGGGCTACCCTCAGCAGGGCTACGGCCAGCCCGGCTACGACCAGTACGGCCAGCCCCAGGGTGGCTACCCGCAGCAGGGCGGCTACCCCCAGCAGGGCGGCTACGACCCGTACGCCCAGCAGGACCCGTACGGCCAGCAGGGCTACCCGCAGCAGGGCTACCCGCAGCAGGGCTACGGCCAGCCCGGGTACGACCAGTACGGCCAGCCCCAGGGCTACGGGCAGCAGCAGGGCTACGACCCCTACGGCCAGCAGGGCTACCCGCAGCAGGGCTACGGCCAGCCCGGGTACGACCAGTACGGCCAGCCCCAGGGCTACGGGCAGCAGCAGGGCTACGACCCCTACGGCCAGCAGGGCTACGGCGGCCAGTACGGCCAGGGCGGCTACGACCCGTACGCCCAGCAGGGCGGCTACGACCAGTACGGCCAGCAGGGCTACGGCGGCGTGCAGACCCGCCAGCTCACCGCCTCGCTGACGCTGGACGACGGCTCGAACCGCTCGTACCAGCTGGTCAACGGCTCGAACGTCATCGGCCGCGGGCAGGACGCGCAGTTCCGCCTCGCCGACACCGGCGTCTCCCGCCGTCACCTCGAGATCAACTGGGACGGCCAGCAGGCCACCCTGTCCGACCTCGGGTCGACCAACGGCACCACCGTCAACGGCACCCCCGTGCAGACCTGGCAGCTCGCCGACGGCGACACCATCCGGGTCGGCCACTCCGCGCTGCTGTTCCGGGCGCAGGGCTGAGGCCCGAAGGCCCGTAGGCGTGCCCGAACTCGTCCTCCAGATCACGAGGGCCGGCTTCCTGGCCCTCCTGTGGCTGTTCGTCCTCGCCGCGTTGCGGGTCGTCCGCAGCGACCTCTACGCGGCATCGGGTCTGCGGGCCGCGGCGCCCGGTGGACGACGTCCCTCCCGTGGTGGGGGTACGTCCAAGCCGGCCCGCGGCGGCGGACGGTCGGGCCCGCGGGCCCTGATCGTGACCGCCGGTGCCCTCGCGGGCACGCGCATCGCCCTGGACGGCCGCCCGATCATGATCGGGCGGGCGGACGACTCGACGCTGGTGCTCGACGACGACTACGCGTCGACACGGCACGCCAGGATCTCCCAGTCGGGCGACGACTGGTACGTCGAGGACCTCGGATCGACCAACGGCACGTACCTCGACCGCAACAAGGTCTCCGGGCCCACCCGGGTCCCGGTGGGCACCCCCATCCGGATCGGCAAAACGGTCATCGAGCTCCGCACATGACTCCCGGGACGCCACACGAGCGGCTGCACGCGCCGGCAGGAGATCTCCAGCTGCCGGGCGCCGCTCCCATCCGGACCCGGGTGACGATCCCCCATCCCCTTCCGTGCAGGATCGACCCGTGACCCTGGTGCTGCGCTATTCCGCTCGCAGCGACCGGGGCCTGGTACGGCAGAACAACCAGGACTCGGTCTACGCGGGCCCGCGTCTGCTCGCCCTCGCCGACGGCATGGGCGGACACGCCGCCGGCGAGGTGGCCTCGAAGCTCGTCATCGCCGCGCTCGTGCCGCTCGACGACGACGAGCCCGGTGACGACCTCCTGGGCGAGCTCGCCGAGGCCACCGCGCAGGGCAACGACGCGATCACCGAGCTCGTGGCCGAGGAGCCCGACCTCGACGGGATGGGCACCACGCTGACCGCGGTGCTCTTCGCCGGCAGCCGGCTGGGCATGGTCCACGTCGGCGACTCCCGGGCCTACCTGTTCCGCGACGGCGTCCTCACCCAGATCACGCGCGACGACACGTTCGTGCAGTCGCTGATCGACGAGGGCCGCATCACCGAGGACGAGGCCGCGAGCCATCCCCAGCGCTCGCTGCTGCTGCGCGCGCTCACCGGTCACGACGTCGAGCCGGCCCTGACCGTGCGCGAGGCCCGCTCCGGCGACCGGTACCTGCTGTGCTCCGACGGCCTGTCCGGCGTCGTCAGCGCCGAGACCCTCGCCGAGGCGCTCACCATCCCCGACCCGCAGGACTGCTCGGACCGCCTCATCGAGCTCGCGCTCAAGGGCGGCGGACCGGACAACGTCACCTGCATCGTGGCCGACGTCGTCGACGTCGACTTCGGCGAGCACGACCCGATCTACGGCGGTGCCGCGGGCGACGGCCGCGCCGACCCGCCGCCCGGCGACTCCGCGGCCGCGCGCGCCTCCGCCGCGACGCTGACCCGCAGCGAGCCCGAGTCCCGCCCCACGCCGGTGGCCTCGTCGGACTCCGGACGCCGCCGCGGCCCCAAGCGTGCCCGCCTGCGCCTGGCCCTCGTCGCGCTCGCCGTCGTCGCGATTGCCGGGATCGCCGTGCTCGCGGCCACCATCTACGTCAGCGGCCAGTACTACGTGGCCGGCGACGACGACACCGTGGTGATCTACCAGGGCGTGCCCGGCACGTTCCTCGGCGTCTCGCTGCAGAGCGTCGCGGAGGACTCCGGTGTCCGCGTCGCGGACCTCACCCCGACCGCCCGCCAGCAGCTCGCCGGCGACGGCATCCGGGTCGAGGACCTCCCGCGCGCCCAGGAGACGGTCAACCGGCTGCGCACCCAGCAGATGCTGCCGGTGTGCGTGCCCGCGGCCGCCCCGGGCACCGTGCCCGGCGCCGTCCCCGGAGCCGTGCCCGGCACCGTGCCCCCGGCCGGGGCGCCCGCGGCGACGGCCGCACCGGGCACGCCCGGTGTCGCGGGCCAGGCCCCCGTCGCCACGCCGACCCCAGAGCAGGTCCCGGGCCGGGACTGCCGGGTCCCCTGATGGCGCGCCCGACCGCTCCCGGCGCTCGGTCCGGCACGCCGGGCAGCCCCGGCTACGAGCGTCCGGCCGACCGCACGGCCCTGCGGCCGGCGGTCGCGGCGGCCGTGTCCACCCGCCGCGGCGTCGAGCTCGCCCTCCTCGGCTTCGCCGCCGTGATCACCACCGGCGCGCTCGTGCTCGTCGAGGCCAACCAGGAGCAGGAGCTCACCTGGGCGCTGCTCTACCTCGGCGCGGCCTACATGGCCATCCTCGCGCTCGCGCACCTCGCGGTGCGCAGGTTCGCCCCGTACGCCGACCCGCTCGTGCTGCCCCTCGCGGCGCTGCTCAACGGCATCGGGCTGGTGATGATCCACCGGGTCGACCTCGCGAAGATCGCCCGAGCGGCGAGCCTCGGCAACGAGGAGCCCGCCCAGGAGGCGCTGCGCCAGGTCGGCTGGACGGCCATCGGCATCGTCTTCTTCGTCGGTGTCCTGTGGCTCGTCCCCGACCACCGCACGCTCGCCCGCTACGGCTACACCGCCGGGTTCGTCGGGCTCGTGCTGCTGGCGCTGCCCGCGGTGCTGCCGGCCTCGCTCTCCGAGGTCAACGGCGCCCGCATCTGGATCAAGCTCGGGCCCGCCAGCATCCAGCCCGGCGAGTTCGCGAAGATCCTGTTCGTCGTCTTCTTCGCCTCGTTCCTGGTGGTCAAGCGCGACCTGTTCACCAGCGCGGGCAAGCACTTCCTCGGCATGACCTTCCCCCGGCCCCGCGACCTCGGCCCGCTGCTCGTGGCCTGGGGCGTCGCGATGGCCGTCCTGGTCTTCGAGTCCGACCTCGGCACCTCGCTGATGTTCTTCGGGATCGTGCTGGTGATGCTCTACGTCGCCACCGAGCGCATCTCGTGGGTGATCATCGGCCTGACGATCTTCGGGGCCGGCGCCTTCGCGGCGTGGACCTTCGTCGACCGCGTCCAGATCCGCGTCTCGGTGTGGCTCGACCCCTTCGCCGACTACAACGGCCGCGGCTTCCAGGTCAGCCAGGGGATCTTCGGCCTCGCCACGGGCGGGATGGGCGGCACCGGGCTCGGCGCCGGGCGCCCCGAGCTCGTCCCGTTCGCGAGCACCGACTTCATCTTCACCTCCCTCGGCGAGGAGCTCGGGCTCGTCGGGATCGCGGCGCTGCTGCTGATCTACTGCGTGCTCGCCACGCGGGCCATGCGCAGCGCGCTGGCCGTCCGCGACACCTTCGGCAAGCTGCTCGCCGCGGGCCTCGGGTTCGCGATCGCCTGGCAGGTGTTCGTCGTCGTCGGCGGCGTCATCAACCTCATCCCGAACACCGGCATCACGGCGCCGTTCGTGTCCTACGGCGGGTCGTCGCTGGTCGCCAACTACGCCCTGGTCGCGATCGTCCTGCGCGTGTCGAACGCCGCCCGGCAGCCGGCCCCCGACCGCAGGCCCGGGGCCGCGCCCGGAGGCGGAGGGCAGCAGGCGCCCCTCGCGCCGCTCGCCGAGGCCAGCACCGAGATGGTGTCCCGCGACCAGGTGCGCACCCCGCCGCACGGGCACGGGCACCAGGAAGCCGGTGCCGGCGGTCCCGGCGCCCCCGCCGACCGCTCCCCACGAGGAAGGACCCGAGGAGAGTGAACACCCCGCTGCGACGGGTCTCCCTCGCGGTCATGGTGCTGGTGCTGCTCCTGCTGGGGCAGGCCACCTGGATCCAGGTCGTCAAGGCCGACGAGTACCGCGCGGACCCCCGGAACGCCCGTGTCCTGCTGGACGAGTACGCCCGCCAGCGCGGCCAGATCTCGGCCGGCGGCGAGGTGCTCGCGCAGAGCGTGCAGAGCCCCGACCCCGGCGACCGGCTGCGCTACCTGCGCCAGTACACCGACGGGCCGCTCTACGCGCCCGTGACCGGCTACTACTCCCAGATCTACGGCGCGGGCGGCATGGAGCGCGCCATGGACCCGGTGCTCAACGGCACCGACGACCGCCTGTTCGTGCGGCGGATCTCCGACGCCGTCACCGGGCGCGACCCGGCCGGCGGCAACGTCGTCCTGAGCATCGACCCCCGCGTGCAGCGCGCGGCGTACGACGCGATGACCTCGCGGGGCTACCAGGGCTCGGTCGTCGCGATCCGCCCGCAGACCGGCGAGATCCTGGCGATGGTCTCGACGCCGTCGTACGACCCGAACCCGCTGGCCAGCCACTCGGGCACGGTCCAGCAGAACACCTGGAACCAGCTCTCGGAGGACGATCCCCCGACGCTGACCAACCGCGCGACCAGCGAGACCTACCCGCCCGGCTCCACGTTCAAGATCGTGAACACCGCGGCGGCGCTCGAGGCGGGCATGATCCAGCCGAACAGCCCGGTCACCGCCGCGCCGCGGATCACGCTGCCGGACAGCACGACGACGCTGGAGAACTACGACGGCAAGCCGTGCGGGCCCGGGGCCACCGTGCCGTTCGCGACCGCGTTCGCGAAGTCCTGCAACGGGCCGTTCGCCCAGCTCGCCGTGCAGGTCGGGGCCGACCGCCTGCGGGCCATGGCCACCTCGCTCGGCTTCGGGAATCCCGGGCTGACCGTGCCGATGCCGGTCGAGGCGTCGGAGACCGGGCCGATGGCCGACGGCGCCTCGGTCGCCCAGTCCGGCATCGGGCAGCGCGACGTGCGGCTCACCCCGCTGCAGAACGCCATGATCACCGCGACGGTCGCGAACGGGGGTGTGCCGATGACCCCGACCACCGTGTCGCAGATCCAGGGCCAGGATCTCTCGACCGTCGAGTCCACCGAGCCCGACCGCCTGCAGCGGGCCTTCTCGCAGTCGACCGCCGACACGCTGACGCAGCTGATGATCGGGTCGGAGAACAATGGGTCGGGCCAGGGCAGGATCCCCGGCGTGCAGATCGCCTCCAAGACCGGCACGGCCGAGTGGGGCGCCTCGCCGAAGACCAACCCGCCGCACACCTGGTACGACGCGTTCGGCCCCGTGCCGAACCCGCAGATCGCCGTGTCGGTCATCGTCGAGCGCGGCGGCAACCGCGGCGAGGAGGCCACCGGTGGCTCGGTGGCCTCGCCGGTCGGCCGCGCCGTCATCGCCGCCGCCCTGGGGAACAACGGCTGATGGCACCGACGACCGGCTCCCTCATCGGCGACCGCTACCGGCTCGGGCGGCGGATCGCCGTCGGCGGCATGGGCGAGGTCTGGGAGGCCGAGGACTCGCGCCTCGGCCGGACCGTCGCCGTGAAGATCCTCAAAGCGGAGCTCACCGGCGACCCCGAGTTCCTGCACCGCTTCCGCACCGAGGCGCGCACGGCCGGCTCGCTGTCCAACGCCGGCATCACCGCGGTCCACGACTACGGCGAGACCACCACCGAGTGGGCCACCGCCAACGGCACCGTCCAGGTGCCCACGGCATACCTGGTCATGGAGCTCGTCCGCGGCGAGCCGCTCGCCCAGATCCTGGCGGTGCACGGGCGTCTCGGGGTCGACTACACGCTCGACATCCTCGAGCAGTGCGGCCACGCCCTCGAGGCCGCGCACGAGCGCGGGCTGATCCACCGCGACGTCAAGCCGGGCAACATCCTGGTGACGCCGACGAACCAGGTGAAGATCACCGACTTCGGCATCGCCAAGGCCATCGACGCGGCGCCGGTGACGCGCTCGGGCATGGTCATGGGCACGGCCCACTACATCGCGCCCGAGCAGGCGGGCGGCGGCGACGCCGGGCCCGCCTCGGACGTCTACTCGCTGGGCGTCGTCGGCTACGAGTGCCTCGCGGGGCGCCGCCCGTTCCTGTCCGAGAACGCGGTGACGGTCGCGATGATGCACATCCGCGACCCGCTGCCGCCGCTGCCGAACGACGTCCCGCCGGTGGTGCGCCAGCTCATCGAGGCGACGCTCGCGAAGGACCCGCGCCAGCGCTACGCCACGGGCGGGGAGTTCGCCCAGGCCGTCGCGGCCGTGCGGCGGGGCGACCCGCTGCCCCTGCCCGGCCAGGCGATGGCGCCGACCGAGCGCGTCAACCCGGCCACGCGCGTCGCGCCCGCGATGCGCGAGACCTCCCCGCCGCGCGGTGCGGAGCGGCCCGACCGCTGGGCGTCGCGCCCGGAGGAGCCGCGGCGTCGCGGGCCGTGGGGCACGGTCGCGGCCCTCGCCGTGGTCGCGCTCCTGCTGCTCGCCGGCGTGCTCTGGGTCGTCAACTCCGCGGAGACCTCCGCGCCGCCGCCGGCGCCGACCACCACCGCGTCGTCCACCACCACGACGCCCAGCCCGACCACGACGCGCAGCTCGCGCACGACCTCGAGCACCGCGTCCGGCAACACGGTCTCGGTGAACCAGGTCGAGTACCTCGGACGGTCCGCGCAGACCGCCGCCGCGGGGCTGCGCCAGCTCGGCCTCGACCCCGAGGTGAAGACGGTGCTGGGCGGCACCCCGAACGACGACTCGGCCTGTCGCGTCCTCTCCGTCTCCCCGAGCGGTGAGGTCCCCCGCGGGGAGACCGTCACCGTGACCTGTCAGGAGTTCTGAGGATGACCACCCCACGACTCCTGTCCGACCGCTACGAGCTCGGGCCCGCCCTCGGCTACGGCGGGATGTCGGAGGTGCACGGCGGGCGCGACGTGCGCCTGGGTCGTGACGTGGCCATCAAGGTGCTGCGCGCCGACCTCGCGCGCGACCCGCAGTTCCAGGTGCGGTTCCGGCGCGAGGCCCAGAACGCCGCGGCCCTGAACCACCCGGCGATCGTCGCGGTCTACGACACCGGCGAGACGCCCACCGACGACGTCCCGTTGCCCTACATCGTCATGGAGTACGTGGCGGGCCGGACGCTGCGCGACATCGTCAAGACCGAGGGCCCGATGGAGCCCTACCGGGTCTGCGAGGTCCTCGCCGACGTCTGCGCCGCGCTCGACTTCTCCCACCGCCACGGGATCATCCACCGCGACGTCAAGCCCGCGAACGTCATGATCACCCCGGCCGGCGCGGTCAAGGTGATGGACTTCGGCATCGCCCGCGCGCTCTCCGACGCCCAGCCGGCGGTCACCCAGACCGCCGCGGTGATCGGGACCGCGCAGTACCTCTCGCCGGAGCAGGCCCGCGGCGAGTCGGTCGACGCCCGTTCCGACGTCTACTCGACCGGGTGCGTGCTCTTCGAGCTGCTCACCGGCCGCCCGCCCTTCACCGGCGACTCGCCGGTGGCGATCGCCTACCAGCACGTGCGGGAGGACCCGCCGGCCCCGTCGGAGATCAACCCGCGGGTGTCGCTGGACCTCGACGCGATCACGCTCAAGGCGCTGGCCAAGAACCCGTCGAACCGGTACCAGACCGCCGACGAGATGCGGGAGGACCTCTATCGCGTCCTGTGCGGCGAGCAGCCCGGCGCGCCGATGGTGATGACCCCTGACGAGCGCACCGAGTACATGACCGGGGGCCACCCGGCTGCGTACCCGGCCCCGGCCACCGACGGCTTCGCCGAGGTCGAGGACTTCACGGCGTGGCAGGCCGAGCAGAACGAGGCCCGCCGCAAGCGCTCGCGCCGCCGCACCATCGCGGTCGTCGCCGTGCTCGCGCTGCTCGCCGCCCTCGCCGGCGTGTACTTCCTGTTCTCCCCGTCGGCCAACACCGTGGCCGTACCGACCGTCGTCGGCCAGCCGCAGGCCGCGGCGCTGCAGTCGATGTCGACCGCCGGGCTGCGCCCGACGGTGGTGCCCGTCGCGTCCACCCCGCAGCAGGTCGGGCAGGTCGTCACCACCAACCCGTCGGAGGGCCTCGAGGTCCAACCGGGCAGCGTCGTCGAGCTGCGGGTCGGTCGGGGGCCCGATCCCGTCCAGGTGCCCGACCTGTCCGGGCAGACCGCGAACGAGGCGCAGGCGACCGTGCAGCGCCTCGGGCTGACCCTGGCTCCGGTGCCCCAGCAGCGCGAGGTCGACGACGCCAACCAGGTCGGCCGCGTGCTGTCCCAGGACCCCGCGGCCGGCGGCTTCATCGCGCCCGGCACGCCGGTGCTGCTGACCATCGGGCGCCAGCGCGAGACGCTGCGCGTGCCCGACGTCGTCGGCCAGGACCGCCAGACGGCCACCACGACGCTCGAGGGCGTCGGCCTGCGGGTCACCACGACGGAGGTCGACGGCGGACAGTCCGCGGGCACCGTCGTCGACACCTCGCCGGGTGCGGGCTCCACGGTGCCGCGCAACTCGTCGGTGACGCTGCAGGTCTCGCGGGGCAACCAGCTCTCGGTGCCCTCGGTGGTCGGCCAGACGCCGTCACAGGCGGCCCAGCAGCTCTCGCAGGCCGGGTTCACGGGATCGATCGCGCAGACCTCGCAGCAGGTCACCGACGCGTCCCAGGTCGGGAAGATCCTCTCGCAGAACCCGAGTGCGGGGAGCCAGGCCGGGCGCAACGACACCATCCAGGTCGTCGTCGGCGCCTTCGGTGGCGGAGGCGGCGGCGACGACGGCGGCGGGCTCTTCGGCGGCGGGTGAGGTCCGTCAGGCCGGGGGTGCCGCCGCGAGCGCCAGGGCCCGCAGGCCCTCGGTGAGGTCGCGGACGACCGCGTCGTCGACCGGGTGGCCGCACGCGCCCATCCACGTCGCGAGCAGGCGGTGGCCGTCCTCGGTGAGCACCGACTCGGGGTGGAACTGCACGCCCTCGAGCGGGAGCTCCCGGTGACGCATGGCCATGAGCACGCCGTCGTCGGTCCAGCCGGTCGGCTCGAGGACGTCGGGCAGCGTGTCGGGCCGGACGGTCAGCGAGTGGTAGCGGGTGGCCGTGAACGGGGTGCGCAGGCCGGCGAGCACGCCGACGCCCTCGTGGTGCACGAGCGAGGTCTTGCCGTGGCGCAGCTCCGGCGCCCGCTCCACGACGCCACCGTGGGCCGCCCCGAGGGCCTGGTGGCCCAGGCACACCCCGAGCATCGGCCGCGCGGCGGCGGCACAGCGCCGGATCACCTCGAGGCTCGACCCGGCGTCGTCCGGCGTCCCGGGACCGGGGCTGACGAGCACGCCGTCGACCTCGTCGACGAGGTCGACCACGCCCTCGGCGTCGTTGCGGAGCACCACCGGCTCCGCGCCCAGCTGCGCGAGGTACTGGACGAGGTTGTAGACGAAGCTGTCGTAGTTGTCGACGACCAGGACGCGCATCCCCCGAGCGTACGGCCGGGTGATCGAACCGGTCGACTACGCTGGCGCGGGAGTCGTCCCGCCCGATCGGAGCCGTCGTGCCCAAGTCCAAGGTCCGCCGCAAGCCGGCCTACACGCCGCCGCCCAAGGCCGGTCCCGCCGCCGCGGGGCCGTCCCACCCGGTCTACGTCGGGATCATGCTCGGCGTCGGCCTGCTCGGGCTCGCCTGGCTGGTGGTCAACTACCTCGCCTCCGAGTCGATCCCGTTCATGCAGGACCTCGGTCCGTGGAACTTCCTCATCGGGTTCGGGCTCATCGTGGTGTCCCTGCTGATGACCATGAAGTGGCGCTGAACCACACGCGTGTCATTCGTCCACCGGTGTGGACGGACCCTGTGGACGGACGGCGATGACAGAGGACGCCGGGGCTTCCGCCTGGGCCGCACCCTGGCCCGCGGTGCTGCTCGGCCTGGCGGGGACGGTCGGGTTCGGAGCCTGGGCGCTCGCGGTCGGCGACCCGCCCGGGCGCCTGCTCGTCGGCATCGCCGCGGTGGCGGTCGGCGTGGTGACGGCGATGGGGGCGTTCGCCCGCCCGCGGTTGCGCGTCGACGCCGGCGGGCTCGTGCTGCGCGGCCTCACCGGTACCCGCCGCTGGCCCTGGGACCACGTCGACGCGGTGCGGGTCGTGCGGATGCGCCGGCTCGGAGTGCCGGCGGCCTACCTCGAGGTCGAGACCCGCGACGGGGACGCGCCCGACGACGGGCGCCTGCTGGTGCTCGGGCGCCTCGAGCTCGGCACCGACCCCGTCGAGGTCGCCGAGGCCCTCCAGGAACACCGGGCCCGCGCGGGCCGGGCCGCACGGACGCCCGCGTCAGGACAGCGCGAGGACCCGGACCGCGACGAGGACGACCAGGACCACGGCGATCCCGCCGACGGCGAGGAGCCCGGCGACCGGCCGTGACCGGGCCGGCCCGTGCACCAGCGCGACGGCCACCAGGGCGCCGGTCACGAGCCCGCCGAGGTGCCCGAGCAGCGAGAGGCCGGGGATCGTGAAGCTCAGGACGACGTTGATGCCGATCGTCAGCAGCGCCGGGCCCTGGTCGAGCTGCAGGCGGCGCAGCACCACGAGCAGCGCGCCCATCAGCCCGAACACCGCCCCGGAGGCGCCGGCGACGGGCCGCAGGGGATCGCCGAACAGCACGACCGCGGCCGAGCTGCCGAGCAGCGACACCGCGTAGAGCAGCGAGAACCGCCACCGGCCGAGGACCAGCTCGAGGTCCCGCCCCAGCACCCACAGCGCGAACATGTTGACCGCGACGTGCAGCGGGCCGATGTGCAGGAAGCCGGCGGTGACGAGCCGCCACCACTGCCCGGCGGCCACGTCGGCGGGCACGAGCCATCCGGCCTGCGCCCACGGTGACGCGATGTTCTCCCACACGCTGCCCGCGGACAGGGCGGTGAGCGCGAAGACGGCGAGGTTGACGACGACGAGCGTGATCGTGACGACCGGCCGGTCGCCGGGGCGCGCGGCGGCCCGCGGGCGCCGGACCTCGCCGGCGGCCCGGTTCTGCGCGGCGACGCAGTCGACGCAGTGGGCGCCGACCGGCGCCGGGCGCAGGCAGTCGGGACAGGCGGGACGCCCGCACCGGGTGCAGGCGAGGGCGGTGGGGCGGTCGGGGTGCCGGACGCAGGTCGCCGCGGCCTCGGGCCCGGCGGCGGTCACGTCGCCCCCCTGGTCGGCGTCAGGAGCCGACCGACACCGACGTGATGACGATGTCCTGGACGGGACGGTCGCCCGGGCCCGTGGCGGTCGCGGCGATGGCGTCGACGACGTCGCGGGAGGCCTGGTCGGCCACCTCACCGAAGATCGTGTGCTTGCGGTTGAGCCAGGTCGTGGGCGCGACCGTGATGAAGAACTGCGAGCCGTTGGTGCCCGGCCCGGCGTTCGCCATCGCGAGCAGGTAGGGCCGGTCGAAGCGCAGGTCCGGGTGGAACTCGTCGGCGAACTTGTAGCCGGGCCCGCCGCGGCCGGTGCCCGTCGGGTCACCGGTCTGCAGCATGAAGCCCGCGATCACACGGTGGAAGATGGTGCCGTCGTAGAAGGGTCCACTGCTGCCGCCCTTGGCGTTCGGCTCGCTGTAGGACTGCTCGCCGGTCGCCAGTCCCGTGAAGTTCGCGACGGTCGTGGGCGCCTCGTTCGGGAACAGGACGAGGTTGATGTCCCCGTTCGAGGTGTGCAGCGTGGCGGTCGGGGTGTCGGCGGTGGTCACCGGGCCATCGTGCCACTAGGACGGTGCGGACCTTCGAATGGAGTAGCGGGTGTGACGCCCCGGCGGGTCGGGCACCTGCACCCCAGGGGCCGGGGGCATCATGGCCGCCCCACCGACGAGTGAGGTGAAGTCGTTGAGCAGCAAGACCGTGATCGGGGCCAGGCAGGACCTGGACGATCTGCGCAAGGAGGGCCGGCGCGCCCGCAAGAAGGCCGAGAAGCAGGCCGAGAAGGCCGCGGCGCAGGCCCGCAAGGAGCGCGAGAAGCGCCGCAAGGAAGGCGCGAAGAAGCGCGCCGAGGTCCGCAAGGACGTCCGGAAGGCGGCCGACGAGGCCCGCCAGCGCGTGCTCGACGCGCGCGCCGAGGCCCGCCAGCGCGCCGAGGAGGCGCAGGCCGAGGCCCGTGCGCGCGCCCAGGAGGCCCGCGCGGAGACCCGCAAGCGCGCCAACAAGGCCGCCAAGGAGGCCCGCAAGCAGGCCAAGGTCTACGCCAAGGACGCGCGCAAGCGCCTCGAGAAGTCGGCCGTGCCGACCTCGAGCAAGGAGCTCCAGGAGCTCGGCGAGACCGTGCGCGGCTCGCTCGAGGACGGCCTGACCTCGGTGCGCAAGGACCTCGCGGCCCGCATCGAGCCCGAGGAGCCGAAGAAGCGCCGCCGCTGGGGCCTGTGGCTCTTGGTGGCCGCGATCGTCGGTGTCGGCGCCGCCGTCGTGGCGACCCGCCGCGAGCCGGAGCTGCCGCCCCCGCCGCCGCCGGCACCGCGTCCGAAGCCGGCCACGACCTCCGGGTCCACGTCGACCCCGCCGGTCTCGCCGTCGGCCGCGTCGGGTCAGGAGATCCCGACCCACACCGCGACCGACGCCGTCTCCGGGTCCACCTCGAACGGTGCGGTCTCGTCCGACAAGCCCGCCACGGGCGGCAAGGACTAGTCCCGCCGGACACCCCTCGTCGGCACGACCCGTCCCCGGTCCCCCAGTGGACCGGGGGCGGGTCGTTCGCGCGTCCGGGACCGGTGGGTCACCCGCCCACGAGGCGCCGCAACCGGTCCCCCGCGTCGACCCCCCGGTCCAGCACCGTGTCCTGCGGTCGGCCCCCGACGACCGCGGCGACGTTCGCGGCGCTCGTCGTCCCCGGCGTGAGGTAGGCGTGGTGGCCCCGGGACTCCGCGAGCACCCGCCCGTCGGGCAGGGCCACCTCCCGGGCCGAGAGCCCGGTGACCCCGGGCATGCGGTTCGGATCCGGCCCGAACCAGCCCGTGTCGGCGGTCGGGTCGCCGGCCGCCTCGACGACCCACGCGTGGCCCGGCGGCCGCCCCGGTGACGGCCCGACGCCCGGGCTGCCGAGGTAGACGACGTCGTCGACGCCCCCGGCGCCGCCCGGTGCGAGGGCGGCCGCGGTGACCACCGAGCCGTACGAGTGCCCGATCGCCGTGACGTGCGCGTCGGGCTGGGCACCGGGACGGGCGGCGTCCAGGCCGTCGAGGAACGACGCCAGCCGGTGCCCGCCCTCGGTGGCCGGCGCCCGTCCCAGCACCGACCGGTCGGGGTCGGCGACCTCGTCGGCCTGCGGCGCGTCGTAGCCGTACCAGGCCACCGCCGCCGTGCCCGGGCCCGCGGCGTCCGCGAGGGCGTCGAGCTCGTCGAGGCGGGCCGGGAGCTCGCCGACCCCCGTGGTGAAGCCCGGGGTGAACACCGCGACGTCGCGGGCGGTGTCGACGTCGCCCCGCGCCACGGCCGCGCGGACACCCTGGCCCGGACGGCCGTCCGGATCGACCTCGAGGTCCAGCAGCGCGCGTCCCGGACGGTCGAGCGCCGCGGCCACCGCCCCGAGCCGCGCGAGCCGCTCGCGCACCTCGTGGAGCTGCCAGCCGACCTCCGCGAGCTCCACCGGGTTCCGCGTCCGGGCCAGCCGGTCGCGGGCGGCGGTCTCCTCTCCGCGCGCCTGCTCCTGCGCCGCCGCGAGCACGACCCGGTTCGCGCGGTCGCGGGCCGGCGCCGGGAGCCCGTCGAGGCCGCCGACGAGGGTGGGGCGGTCGCGCTCGAGCACCGCCCGGGTCGCGGGGTCGAGGTCCGCCCACCACCGGGCCACGGCACCGGGGTCCGGCCCGCTGCCGCCGGTCGTGAGGGTCGGGGTCGGCGTCGGCGTCGGCGTCTCGTGGCCGGCCCGCTCGAGCGCCGCCGCGAGCGCCGCGTCCACAGCCGCGGGCGCGACCCCCGCGCCGAGGGCGAGCGCCGCCGCCCCGAGGGCGGCGAGCACCCCGTCGACGTCGGCGACCAGCGCCCGGTGCCGGTCGGCGAGCACCGCCCGGGTCGCGGTCGCCGCCGCGGCGGCCGGGCCGGTCCACCCGGGCACCGGCCCGTCGAGCACCGCGCCGGCGTCGGCGAGGGACCGGCGGGCGGCGAGGAGCCGGGTCGCCGCGATCGCCGCGGTGGCCACGGTGGCCCCGGTGGCCCCGGAGGTCGTGCCCGTCACGGCCGCGACCCCAGGGCCGTCAGGTCGCCGGCCGCGTCCTCGTCCCCGGTGCGGTAGGCGGCGGCCGCGGCGCCCAGCGCCTCGCCGTGAGCCACGAGGTCGGCACACCACAGCGCGATCGCGGCCTCCCACCGGTCGGCGAGCCCGGCCGCCGCCGGCCCGGCGCGGCCCGCCGGCAGCACCGCCATGTCCCGCACCGCCGCGGCCGGGGCGGTGACCGGTACGGCGAGCGCCGCCGCGGAGCACGCCGCGCCGGCCTCCTGCAGCTCGTCGGGCCGCACGACGGGCCCGTCCTGTTCGTCCACACCGGTTCCGACGCGGCTTCCGGCGTCCCGGATCCCGGGTCCCGGCGGGCTGGGGACGCATCCGGCCGATGGGGACGGCGATCGGCCGGTCGATATGACCCCGGTCACATCGACGGTGGACCGTGTCGATCGGCGCGGGGGCGTTCGTGGCGGGGTCGACCCCGACCGACGAGGAGCACCCGATGACCGAGTACCTGCCCACCCCCCGCACGCTGGTCGACGGCCTGGCCATGGTCGAGTCCGGGCGGTGGCGCGACGGCCGCCTGTGGTTCGCGCACTGGGGCGTCGGCGAGGTCCTTGCCGTGGACCCTGCCGTCGACCCTGACGGGCGCGCCGAGGTCATGGCGAGCGGGCCGGCCCGGATGGGCTGGTCGATCGCCTGGCTGCCCGACGGCCGCCTGGTCACCACCGGCGATGCGATCACCCGCCACGAGCCGGACGGCACCCTCACCACGCTGCGCGCGCAGGGCGCCAACGAGATCGCGGTCGACCCGGCCGGGCACGTCTACGTCGACGGCTTCGACGGCGCCTTCGGTGACGGCGGCTGGCCCGATCCCGGCTGGATCGACCTGCTCGCGCCGGACGGCTCCTGGCGCCGGGTCGCCGAGGACATCCACTTCCCCAACGGCATGGTGATCACGCCGGACGGCGCCACCCTCGTCGTCGCGGAGTCGACGGCCGGGCGCCTCACGGCGTTCGACATCGCCGACGACGGCAGCCTCACCGGCCGCCGCGTGTGGGCGGACGGCCTCGGGCCGGACGGCATCGCGATCGACGCCGAGGGCGGGATCTGGACGCAGACCGGGGACACGCGGACCTTCACCGGCGACCCCGCCTCGCCCGCGGGGGCGTGCGTCCGCGTGCTCGACGGCGGCGAGATCACCCACCGAGTCGAGACCGACCTGCCCTGCTTCGCGTGCGCCCTCGGCGGGCCCGACGGCCGGTCGCTGTTCCTGCTGTGCAACGAATGGGCGGGCATCGAGGAGGCCGTCGCGGTGCAGGCCCGGCGCTCGGCGCGCGTCCTCGTGACCGAGGTGCCGCGGTGATACTGCGGGGGTGCCGACCGCGGAAGAGCTCGAGGCCGCCCGCTCCCGCCTCCTGCCCGACGTCCTGCCCGGCCCGGACGACCCGCCGCTGCGGGTGCTGTTCTGCGGGATCAACCCGGGGCTGGTGTCGGCGGCGACCGGCCACCACTTCGCGCGCCCCGGCAACCGGTTCTGGCCCGCGCTGCACGCGTCCGGGTTCACCCCGCGCCGCCTCGCGCCCGCCGAGCAGGGCGAGCTGCGGTCCCTCGGGCTGGGGCTGACCAACGTCGCGCCGCGCGCCACCGCCCGCGCCGACGAGCTCGACGACACCGAGCTGGTGGCCGGCGGCGAGCGGTTGCGGACCCTCGTGGCCGACGTCCGCCCGGCGTGGCTCGCGGTGGTCGGGATCGGTGCCTACCGGGTCGCGTTCGGCGAGCGTCGCGCCGCGTCCGGACGCCAGGACCGCACGCTCGGGCCGACCGGCCTGTGGGTGCTGCCGAACCCCAGCGGCCTCAACGCCCACCAGACGCCGGTGACGCTCGCGGCGGCGTTCCGGGAGCTGCGGGAGGCCGCCGGATGAGTGCCGGATAAGTGCCCCGGTTCCGGGGCACCTGGCCGTCATGAAGGCTGCGCTCTACCGCCGCACCGGACCGGCCGCCGAGGTGCTCTCCGTCGCCGACATCGACGTCCCCGATCCCGGGCCGGGCGAGGTCCGCGTCCGCATCACCGGCTCCGGGGTGAACCCGACCGACTGGAAGACCCGCGCCGGGCTCACCGGGCGCGACCCGGAGGACTTCCAGGTCCCGCACCAGGACGGTGTCGGCGTCGTCGACGCCGTCGGCGCCGGCGTGGACGCGGTGTCGGCGGGCCGGCGCGTGTGGCTGCAGCTCGCGGCGTTCGGCAACCGGTACGGCACGGCCGCGGAGTACTCGGTGCTGCCCGCCGAGCGCGTCGCGCCGCTCCCGGACGACGCGTCCGACGACCTGGGCGCCTCCCTCGGCGTGCCGGCGGTGACCGCGGCGCACTGCCTGCTGGTGCGCGGCGCGGGGCGGGAGGCGCTGCGTGGTGCGACGGTGCTGGTCGCGGGCGGGGCGGGGGCGGTCGGGCACTACGCGATCGAGCTGGCCAAGCACGCCGGCGCCCGGGTCGTCACCACCGTGAGCTCCGAGGAGAAGGCAGAGCTCGCCCGGTCCGCGGGGGCCGACCTCGTCGTCAACTACCGCGAGGACGGGGCGGTCGACCGCGTCCGCGAGTTCGCGGGACACGTCGACCGCGTCGTCGAGGTCGCCCTGGGCGCGAACCTCGAGCTGGACCTCGCCGTCGCCGGGGCGGGCACCGTGATCGCGGTCTACGCCAACGAGCCGGACGACCCGGTGATCCCGACCCGCCGCTTCATGGTGGCCAACGCGACCATCAGCTACGTGCTGCTCTACGGCGTCCCGTCCGCCGAGCTCGCGGTCGCCACGGCGTGGGTGAGCGCCGCCGCGGCCGGCGGCGCCCTCTCGCCGCTGCCGGTCACCCGCTACGGGCTCGACGACGTCGTCGCCGCGCACGAGGCGGTGGAGAACGGGGCGGTCGGCAAGGTCGTCGTGGTCCCTTAGGTGTACTGCTCCCGGGCGGCGAGGAACGCGTCGCGCGGGTCGTCGGCCTCGTCGCCCCGTCCGACCGTGGCGAGGCCGACGGCGGCGCCGTGCGCGGCGGCGGCGCCCCGCGGCCACATGGCGGCCTCGTAGCGGGCCGTGGCGGTGGCGGGGTCGTGCAGGATCGCGGCGGCGAGGTCGGCGGCGTCGAGCATGGCGAGGTTGGCGCCCTGCCCGCCGAACGGCGACATGAGGTGGGCGGCGTCGCCGAGCAGCGTCACGCCCGGGTGCGTCGGCCACCGGAGCCCGACCGGCAGGGCGTACAGACGGCGGGCGACGACCGCGTCGTCGGCGAGCGCCACGACGTCGCGCAGGGCCGGCGCC
Organism: Actinomycetospora sp. NBRC 106375; assembly: GCF_030269665.1. Classification (GTDB taxonomy): domain Bacteria; phylum Actinomycetota; class Actinomycetes; order Mycobacteriales; family Pseudonocardiaceae; genus Actinomycetospora. Next base: position 3,612 of record NZ_BSTS01000007.1, on the reverse strand, counting down.
CAGCCGTCGAACCAGGCGAGCAGGGCGGCGCGGGCGGCCGGCGGGTCGTCGGCCGGGAAGCCGTCGACCCAGGCCTCGTCGACGCGCAGGGAGACGTAGACGCCGAGGTTGCCGGCCGCGAGCCGCTGGGTGGCGAGGCCGCGGTCGCCGTCGAAGCACATCGTGCTGCCGCGTCCGGCCAGCGCCGCGACGGTGGGGCGCGTGCGGTCGACGTCGGTGTGGAACAGCTCGACGAACGTGACGCCGGTGTAGGACGGGCGGGCGTCGCAGAGCAGCGGACGGACGCGGGACCAGGCCCCGTCGGCGCCGACGACGAGGTCGGCGACGAGCACGTCCGGGCCGTCGGGACCCTGCACCCGCAGCTCGTGGGAGCCGTCCGGCCGGGGCGTGAGCGTCTCGACCCGCGTGCCCCAGCGGACGGTCCCGGGCGCGAGGGCGTCGAGCAGCAGGCCGCGGAGCTGGCCCCGGTCGATCTCGGGGTTCGCGAAGCCCTCGGCCGGCTCCTCGGCCAGCACGGTGCCGTCGGGGGTGAGGCGGCGCCCGGCCTGGTCCTCGGGCCGGGCCAGGGCGGCCCACGTGTCGTAGAGGCCGGCGGCGTGCAGCGCGTCCTGCCCGGAGCCGGCGTGGAGGTCCAGGGAACGGCCCTGGTCGCGGGCGGTCGCGGAGTCCTCCTGCTCGAGGACGGTGACGTGGTCGATCCCGTGCCGCTGCAGCACCCGGGCGAGCGTGAGCCCGCCGGGGCCGCCGCCGACGACGGCGATCCGGGGTGGGGAGGTCATGGCGGTGCTCCTCTCGTCGGTGACAGTGAGCGTAGGCGTACTCACTCAATAACTGAAGTCGCTCAACTTTTGTAGGCGTTACAGTAGCGCCGTGACACCGGTGGTCGGGCGGCGCGAGCGCAAGAAAGCCGCGACGCGCAGGGCGCTCGCCGACGCGGCGCTGGAGCTCTTCCTCGCGCGCGGCTACGAGGACGTGACCGTCGCCGAGATCGCCGCCGCCGCGGACGTGTCGGTCACGACGCTGTTCAACCACTTCCCGGGCGGCAAGCCGGCGCTCGTCTTCGACGAGGCGCAGGCCCGACAGGAGGCGCTGGTCGCCGCGGTGCGCGACCGGCCGGCGGACACCGGGCTCGTCGCGGCGCTGCACGCGCACCTGCGACGGTCGCGCGCGCTGTCGCCCCCCGCGGAGCCGGCGGAGCGCGAGCGGATGGAGCGCTTCCTCGCCCTGGTGCGCGGCAACCGTCCGGTGGCCGAGGCGCACCGGGCCATGTGGGCGTCGCAGGAGGTGGCGCTCACCGCGGCGATCGCCGAGGAGCCGGGCACCGACCCGGAGGCGGCCGCAGCGCTGGCGCGTCTCGTGCTCGACGGCTACGTCCACGCGGAGGGCCGCCCGGACCCGGCGGCGGCGTTCGACGTCGTCATGCGCCTGCTTGCCGGGGGATGGGACGCGATGTACCTGTGACCTGTTGTTACAGCTACCGGCGGGTTAACCTCTCTGCGTGTCGACGCACTACGACGTCCTCGTCGTCGGATCGGGGTTCGGCGGCAGCGTCACGGCGCTGCGGCTCGCGGAGAAGGGCTACCGGGTCGGGGTCCTGGAGGCCGGGCGGCGGTTCACGCCGGAGACCCTGCCGGCGACGTCCTGGGACGTCCGGAACTTCCTGTGGGCACCGCGGCTGGGCTGCTACGGCATCCAGCGCATCCACGTGCTGCGCGACGTCGTGGTGCTCGCCGGCGCGGGCGTCGGCGGCGGGTCGCTGAACTACGCGAACACGCTCTACCGGCCGAAGAGCGACGCGTTCTACCGCGACCCGCAGTGGGCGTCGATGACCGACTGGCGCGACGAGCTCGACCCGTTCTACGACCAGGCGACCCGGATGCTCGGGGTGGTCACCCAGCCGTCGGTGACGCCGTCGGACGTCGTCATGCGCGACGTCGCCCGGGAGTGGGGGCGGGAGGACACCGTCGCGCCGACGCAGGTGGGCGTGTACTTCGGCGCCGGGCCGGGCGTGACGTCGCCGGACCCGTTCTTCGGCGGCGCCGGCCCCGAGCGGACCGGGTGCCTCGAGTGCGGCGAGTGCATGACCGGCTGCCGGCACGGCGCCAAGAACACCCTCGAGACGAACTACCTCGCGCTCGCCGAGCGCGCCGGCGCCGTCGTGCACCCGGAGACGTCGGTGCGCACGATCCGCCCGTCCCCGTCCGGCTACGTGGTGGAGACGCGGGCGCTGCGCGGCCGGGGTCGCGCCACGTTCACCGCCGAGCAGGTCGTCGTCGCCGCGGGCACCTGGGGCACCCAGACGCTGCTGCACCGGCTGCGCGACACCGGCGTGCTGCCCCGCGTCTCACGGCGGCTCGGGGAGCTCACGCGCACCAACTCCGAGGCGCTGGTCGGCGCGATGGCCCGGCGTGCTCCCGAGCGCGGCGGGCCCCGCGACTTCACCCGCGGCGTCGCGATCACGTCGTCGTGGCACCCGGACGAGGACACGCACATCGAGCCCTGCCGCTACGGCTACGGGTCGAACGCGATGGGCCTGCTGACGACCCTGATGACCGACGGCGACGGGCGGGTGCCGCGCCTGCTCAGGCTCCTCGGCGCGATCGCCCGCCACCCGCGCACGTTCGCGCGGTCGCTGGACAAGCGGCACTGGTCGGAGCGCACGGTGATCGCGCTGGTCATGCAGTCGCTCGACAACTCGATCACGGTGCGGCGGCGTTTCGGGCGCCTCGTCTCCCGCCAGGGCCACGGCACCCCCAACCCGACGTGGATCCCGGCGGCGAACCGGACGACGCGCCGCATGGCCGAGATGATCGACGGCGACCCCGGCGGCACCTGGGGCGAGGCGGTCAACATGCCGATGACCGCGCACTTCATCGGCGGCTGCCCCATCGGCCCGGACGCCGAGCACGGCGTCGTCGACGGCTACCAGCGCCTCTACGGGCACCCGGGCCTGCACGTGGTCGACGGCTCGGCGCTCTCGGCGAACCTCGGCGTGAACCCGTCGCTGACGATCACCGCGCAGGCCGAGCGGGCGATGGCGTTCTGGCCGAACAAGGGCGAGCCCGACCCGCGCCCGCCGCTCGGGTCCGGGTACCGCCGCGTCGCCCCCGTGGCTCCGCACGCTCCCGTGGTGCCCGCCGACGCCCCGGGCGCCCTGCGCGTGGTCGGGCTCGGCACCCCGCCCGTCCCACCCCGCACCCCGGTCGCCGGCGGCTGACGCACACGGGGTGCCTCCTCGTCGAACACGGGGTGCTCGTCGAACACGGGGTGTTCGAGCAATGCGGCTTTCCTGGCGCGTGACGCCAGGATCGCCACACCCTCGCCTCGCCGACACGCCGAGACGCGTGCCCGGGATGAGGCACCCGGTGTCTCAGCCTGGCGTCCACACTGACGCTCAGCGTCAGGAAAGCCCCCACGATCACCCTGAACGCGTGGCCGGCTCCGGCGGCACCCCACGATCGCCGTCTCGGTGACCAGGGCGCTCAGATGGAGCCTGTTGCCAAATCGCGCGCCTTCGCCTGTCGATCTCGGGATCGGGGGAGGATCTTGGGGTGGCGAAGAGGTATCGGCCGGTGGATCGGGATCAGCGGTTCCTGCTGGCCCCGGACATGC
>NZ_BSTS01000006.1 GCF_030269665.1 Actinomycetospora sp. NBRC 106375 | reverse complement strand
AGGAGCGAGCGATCGCCGGATACGTCCGCTGGCACAACCGCCACGCCACCCCGAAACGCCGCTTCGCCGCCAACTCCAAGATCCGCAGGCCCGATTACCTACCCAACGTTGCCTGACGCAGCACTAGACAAGACCGGGCTCGTGGCTGTGCCAGCCAGTCTGGCCAAGGCGGCGTTTGCCCGGCCGAGTCCGGCTCGGGCACAGCACTTGGCCCTCAGTGCTCCGACAAGCTCGCCGTGGTTGCCCTGCCCTTCATCGAGCTCCGCCGACGGCGTTGAAGACGCTGGCGGGCCGGGCTCGAGTTCACGACTGAGGAAGTTCGTATCGGAGGCGCCCCTCGCTCCCCGACACGACGTCCTCGGGGCGCAGTGGATGTCGGGCCGCCGCGGGCCGATAACGCTTACGTCACCGCTGGCGCGCCCGAGAGCCGAATGGCTGGTGCTCGCGGCCTCCGCTTCCGGCCGGGCGAGGCTGTGGTTCTTAGGGCTCGTCCGAGGAGCCGCCGGAGCCCGCCGAGCCCTGGCTTCCGGGTGAGCCGCTGTCCGCGCCGCCCTCACCGCCGGCCCCGCCCGCGCCGCCGGCGCCGGGCTCGGTGTCGCCCGTGGCCGCTGCATCACCGCCATCGCCGCCGCGGCCTCCGTCCCCACCGTCGCCGCCGCCCGTGCCGTTGCCGCCATCGCCCCCGCGACCGCCAGCTCCTCCCCTGGCATCACCTTCGATGAAGGTGGAAGCGGAGCCGCCGTCGCCGCCCCGACCGCCATCTCCGCCCGCCGGGTGGTCGGTGGTCCCGTCGCTGCCGTTGCCACCGCTACCTCCGGCGCCACCCCTGGTGGCGCCCACGGTCGCTCGGGCGTCGCCGCCGGCGCCACCGTCGGCGGTGCCGCCGTTGGCTGTCCCTCCGCTGCCGCCAGCGCCGCCGGTCGCGGAGCCCTCGTTCGTGGAAGCTGATCCGCCGGAGCCACCGTCAGCGCTGCGCGGGGCGATTCCGCCGATACCGCCATCCCCGCCAGTGCCGCCGTCCCCGCCGCTTGCTCTGCCGATGCCCGCGCCCGCGCCGTTGCCCCCGTCTCCCGGCAGTGCGTCGGCGTCTCCGCCGTTCCCGCCGTTCACGTCGTTCGGCAGGGTGCTCGTGTCGGCAACGCCTCCGCCGCCGCCGTGACCGCCCTGGGCGGTCGCGTCGCCTCCGGCGCCACCGACGGCCTGACCGACAACCGCTAGGCCTACTCTCTCGACACCGCCGTTCCCGCCGCGTCCCCCGGTCGCGCTGCCGAGGCCACCTTGCGCCCCACCGCCGGCCGTGCCGTCGGCGCCGTCCCGGCCGGTGCCCTCGGCGTCACCGCCGGCGCCCCCCGCTCCTCCCGTCGCGGTGGCAGCCGCTCGCGGTCCGGTGTCGCCGGTCCGCCCTCCGGTAGCGGTCGCGGCTCCGCCGGCTCCGCCGTCGCCGCCGACGCCTATACCGGCCTCCTGTCCGATGCCTAGGGCGCCGCCGCCAGAACCTCCGGTCCCACCCGTGGCGGTGGCAGTCCCTCCGGCTCCGACGGTGCCGGCGCTCGCGCCCCCGCCGCCGCCGGTGGCGCTCGCCGCGCCGCCGACGCCTCCGTCCCCGCCGACGGCGGTGGAGGACGTGCCCGTGGTGTTCTCGGCCCGCGCCCCGTTGCCGCCGTCGCCCCCGGTCGCGGTGGCGTCGCCGCCCGCGCCGCCGGCCCCCTGGAGGGCGGTGCCGGTCCCGGTGATCGCGGCCGTTCCCCCGCTGCCGCCGTGGCCGCCGAACGCACTCGCGAGCCCGCCGGGGGCACCGTCGTTGCCGGTCGCGACCACGGCACCGCCGGGCCCCGTGACGGTGGTGACCTCGGTGACGTCGAACCGGGGCCGTCCGGTCGCGGTCGCGTCGCCGCCGAGGCCCCCTGCGCCTCCGGTCGCGGTGGCCGTGCCGTCGGCGGCGCGCGTGGCGCCACCCCCGTCGGCGCCGCCCTGCCCCGCGTTCGCGGTCGCGTTCCCGCCGTCGTTGCCGCTCCCGCCGATGACGTGCAGGTGCGGGCTCCCGACCGCCGTCAGGTCGAGGCCGACCCCGTCCCCACCGTCGCCACCGCGAGCCATCGCGTCGCCGCCGGTGCCACCGACGCCCTGGTTGGCCGTGCCGGTACCCGCGGTCGTCGCGGTGCCGCCAGCGCCACCCCGCCCGCCGGTCGCGGTCGCGGCGCCTCCGGCCGTGCCGCTGTTGCCGACGGCGTAGAAGCCCGAGGCGTCGTTCGAGTTCTCCCGACCCTCCCCGTCAACACCGGGTCGGCCGGTCGACATGGCGTCGCCGCCGACACCGCCGGCCCCACCGTTCGCGGTCGCCAGGCCATCCGCGGCGCGAGTGCCGCTGCTGCCGTTGGCGCCACCCCGCCCGGCGGTCGCGGTGGCGTCGCCTCCGTCGCCGCCAGCGCCGCCGGTGACGTGCAGGTGTGGGCTCCCGATCGCCGTCAGGTCGAGAGTGGACCCGGCGCCCCCGTCGCGACCGGTCGCGGTGGCGTCCCCGCCGGTGCCGCCGGCTCCCTGGACCGCGGTGCCGGAGCCGTTAATCGTCGCGAGACCGCCGTTGCCGCCTCGGCCGCCGGTCGCCGTTGCGTCGCCGCCGGCGGTCCCGCTGTTGCCCGTGGCGTAGAAGCCGGTCGCCGGATCGTTCTCGTTCTCCCGGCCGACCCCGTCCGCGCTGGGACGCCCGGTCGAGGTGGCGTCGCCGCCGAGCCCGCCCGCACCACCGATCGCGGACGCGGCGCCGCCGGTCGCCCTGGGGCCACCACCGCCGCCGAGCCCGCCCTGCCCCGCGGTGGCGATCGCGAGCCCACCGTCGCCGCCGACGCCGCCGGTGACGTGCAGGTGCGGGCTCCCGATCGCGGTTAGGTCGAGGCTGACTCCGTCTCCACCGTCGCCACCGTGAGCCGTCGCGTCGCCGCCGGTGCCACCGGCGCCCTGCACGGCGGTGCCCGGCCCGCTCACCGTGGCGGTGCCGCCGTTGCCGCCCCGCCCGCCGGTCGCGGAGGCGGCGCCACCGGCGGTGCCGCTGTTCCCGACGGCGTAGAAACCCGTGGCGTCATTCGAGTTCTCCCGACCCACACCGGCCACGCCCGCGGTGCCGCTGGACAGGGCGTCGCCGCCCCAGCCACCCCCGCCGGCGGTCGCCGTCGCCGTTCCCGCGGCCGCCGGGCCGCCCGCCCCCGCACCGCCCCGGCCTGCGGTCGCTGCGGCGTTGCCTCCGTCGCCGCCGGCACCCGCCACGACGTCGCCGACGGCGATGACGTCCGCCCCGTCCATCCCGGCGCCGCCTGTGGCGACGGCATTCCCGCCGACGCCACCGGCGCCGCGGCCCGCACGGCCGTTGACGGTGGTGGTCCCTCCGGCTCCCCCGGCTCCGCCCGCCGCCGTCGCGTCGCCCCCGCGACCGGCCGACGACGAGCTCCCGTCCACACCGGTCGCGGTCGCGGTGCCGCCGCGACCGCCCGTGGCGATCGCGGTGCACACGCCACGGCAGTACGCCGCGCCTCCGTTGCCGCCGACGCCGCCCGTCGCGGCCGTCGTGGTGGTCGAGCTCCCGCCGCGTCCCCCGCTCGCGACGTTGGTGCAGACCCCGAGGCAGTAGCCGACCCCGCCGTTGCCCCCCGCGCCGCCGGCCGCGGTCGTCGAGTCGGTGCCGCGCGCGCCGGTCGCGACGTTCGTGCACTGGCCGATGCAGTAGCCCGTGCCGCCTCGTCCACCATCCACGCCGGGGCGCCCAACGGCGACGTCGGTGCACACGCCGGCGCAGAACTCGGTGTTGGTACCGGCGTTGTAGGCGCGGATGTAGCCCTGTCCATAGGTGATCTTGTAGTCGCGGGGGTTGAACGAGGCCGCCCAGCCCGCGGCTCGGATCTGCGAGCTGAACGCGGTCAGCGCCGCGGCATCGGCGGGAGATGGCCGGGATGCCGGCCCAGTCGTCAGTCGCGACGGACCGGGCGAGAGCACTGACTGCACCGGGGTGGGCTCGGTCGAGCTCGTGGGAGCTGAGACCGGGGACGGTGAGGCCCCGACCGTCGCGGCCACCTGCGTGACCCGGGATGCGGACCCGTTGGGCGCGCCGGATCCTTGGGGAGAGAGCGTTCCCGGACCTCCGGTGCCCGCGCCCGCGTGCAGCATGACCGGGGTGGCTCCGACCGGGGCGCTGATGGCGTGAACCGTGCCCGACGCGTCGACCGCCACCGTCGTCGGGGCGATGAGTAACGACGTGGTCCGGGTAGCGGTCCACTGTCCGCGACGGCCAGCCGAGATCGTGGTGATCGACCGACCGCTCCGGTTAGCGGTGTAGACGGTGCGGCTGGCCGGGTCGAGGGCGACCGACACGGGCTCGGACCCCGTCGGCACGCTGCCCTCTAGCTCGTACCCACCGCCCGTCAGTGGCGCGAACACCAGCACCCGGTCGCCTCGAGCGTCCGCTTGGAAGACCGTGCCCGACGCCGGGTCAACGGCCACCGCCGTACTCGGCGCGGACGCGGCCGAGCTGGACGATGCAGGGCCGCCGTGCGGGCGCTCGGCTCGCGCCGGAGTCGCTGCTTGGGCCGTGGACGGGAGGAGCCCCCCGATCAGGGCGGCCGCCGCGAACGCCCCGACCGCGCCGCCACCGAGTACGCGGCTGCTCTTTCTCTGCACCACAGGGACCTCCCGAGACCCGGCCGATAGGCCCCTGGACGAACCCGGCCTGGCGACCTTTCCTGTTCGATATTGGTGACGGTGATGAGCTGATCTGATCGAATCTACGATCGTTAGGAGTGATGTCGGCGCCGATGTTTGCATTTATCTACGGTGAGACATATCGACTGTTGCGAATCCGCCGCACAACGGCACCAACACCGCAGCGCTGCGCGAACGTCGCAATCACCCTGGGCATGGGCTTCGTATTCCGCAGCACCGTCTGGTGTCGTACACGTTTCGGCCGTGCGGGAGCTCGCTGCCGACCTCACTCTCGGGGCCCGGGCGTTCGCCACGGGAGTGCTGACGCTTAAGGGTCGATCAGTGCGCGAAGATCGACAGATAGTCAAAGGCGAACACTCGCTGCGGGTTGCCGAAAGCCGTTCCGATGTACCACGGCATGACGCAGCAGATAGGGATCTGAACCACGGCGACGACGAGCACCGCAAGGGTCTTCAGAAGCGCGTTCACGATCGTCACGGCTCTCACGTCTTCCCGTAGGCCCGAGTTCTCCGTCGTCGGGCGCGAGGACCAGTGTCGAGGCTCCAACGAGAAACGACCGTCGCCATGACGACTCTGCGTATGTCGGCCTCGCGACAGACGCAGCGGTCAGGCTCCCACGAGCCGTCGGGTGCGCTCGGCCTCCTGACGTGAGCGGGCTGCCGCACGCTCGGCTCCCCAGGCGAGGTTCCGCGTGAGCGCGTCCGCCATGTGCTCGGTCGCGGCGGCGAGGTCACCACCGACACGTGCCAGAAGACCCAGGTAGTGGGACGCAGCACCGAGGTGGACGGCACCGGAACCGAGCACGACGCCCTGCTTTGCCCAAGGGGTCAGCGCGGCGAACAGTTCTCGAGCGTCGGCGGCGACGTCGTCAGCCTCGTCGGCGAGGAGATCGATCCCTTCGGCTAGCAGGCAGAGCGAGTAGGACCGGGACTGGTCGACCGCGACGTGCGCGTAAGCGTCGCTGCGGAGCTCCGCGAGTTCGCGCCGCACACGCTCGATATGGCCAGCTCTCGCAAAGGCCCCGACGAGCACCGAGCGGAACGCCGGCGGCGCGTGTCCGGCAACCGTCTCGAGTTCGGGCAGGATCTGCTCCACGGTGCCGTGCTCGGTGTGCCACTGCAGCGACTGGACGGCGTGGACGAGCTCGACGTCGCGGTAGTGCCAGCGCACCCCTTCGTCACGGAAGTCGGCGATTAGGTCGGCGGCCACGAGGAGATCGCCGCGCAAGAGGGACATCATCGCTCGCCACATCGACGGGTACCACAGGTAGGCCGGCCGTCGGAGCTCGACGGCGAGGCGCTCGGCGCGGCCGCGCATTCGTTCGGCCTCGTCGATGGAGCCTGCCTCGAGGAGGTCGACGAACCGCAGGCGAGCCCCCTCGAGCTCGAGGTGGCCGTCCCCGGCCGCACGGGCGGACTCGATCAGTTCATCGCCGTCAGCCAGGCGCCGCTCCAGGTCTTCTGGTCCGATCAGGTTCGCCCGTCGAGCGAGGAGGCAGTACGCCAGCGCGCCGGGGTCGCCGGATCGACGGGCGAGCTCGTGTGCCGTCGCTCCGGCGCTCCGGGCGCGGTTCCGGTCCCCGGCGTACGCATGCGCCCTTGCCGTGGCGGCCAGCAGGCGCGACCGGCCTGCGTGGTCCGCGCGGTCGGCGACGCCGAGCGCCTGCGCGAGAAGGCCGAGGGAACGGTCTCCCCAGTCTTCGCGGGGCAGTCGGCTGTCGAAGAGCGCGTCCTCGTAGCCGAGCGCCGCGCGCGCACGATGGACACGATCGTCGCTCGGGACCATCTCCTCCACCGCTTCGAAGGCCTTGATCGCTTCCTCGAGCCGCCCGGCGCGTCGCAACGCGTCTGCGTGCCGCTCCTGGCGCCGAGCGCGGTCGGGCGACACGCCAACCGGAGCAAGGTCACGCGCACGTCCGAACAGCTCGGCGGCGCGTTGGGGGGCAGCACCGATGCTGGCTTCGCCGGCGTCCTCCAGCCACCGACCGGCTCGGCGAGCGAGCTCGGTCCTGGCGAGGCCGGCGTGCACGGGTCCACCGAGCTCCAGGGCTTCCTGCAGTGCCGCCTCGAGGTGGCTCCCGACGACGTCGGCCCGCGGGGACGGACCTCGGCCGGCCGCCCACTCGGCGAACGCGACGTGGAGCTCGGCCCTTCGCGCACGAGGCAGGGTCGTGTAGGCCGCGTCCCGGACGAGGGCATGCCGGTAGCTGTACGACGAGTCGTCCAGGGGGCCCGGCGTCGGCCCGTGGAGCAGTCCCGTGACGGTGAGCAGGGCCAGCGCACCGGTCGGTCGGGCGATACCGAGCGCCGGCAGCGCCGACGCCGGGAACGTCGTGCCGGCCACGGACCCGGCGGCGAGCAGTTCGCGAGTCTCGGCCGACAGGAGGTCGAGCTGGGCGAGATGGATGCTGCGGATGGTCGATGGGACGGTCTCGTTCCCTGTCCGAGCAAGCCCGCCGGTGAGCTCGCGGTCGCGGAGGAACTCGTGGACGAACAGCGGGTTTCCCCCGGCCGAGGCGACGATGCGGCGCAGGAGGTCGTCCGGTATGACGGCGTGTCGGTGTGTCTCCCGCACCAGCGTCTCGACCTGCTCGTCGGTGAGCGGCCCGAGGGCGCGCACCACCACGCCGGTTGTGGGATCGGGTCCCTCAGGCAACCACGCACCCGGACGGCCCGTCGCGACCACCGTTCGGCCGGGACGCCGTCCGGCCGTACACGCGAAGCGCAGGAACGCATGGAAGTCGGGCGCCGCGAGGTGGGCGTCCTCCACGATCCAGACGTCCGCCGGTGTGTCTCCCCCGTCAAGAACGGCGAGCCAGGAGGCCCACAGCTCCTCCGGGGCCCCCTCGCCGCCGCCCTCGAGGAGGGCGGCGACGTGACGAGCCGCCAGCTCCGCGCGAGGCCCGGTGGAGCCGGTACGTTCCAGTTCTCCGGTGAGCTCGGCAGGAGAGAACGGGCGCCCCAATGCCGCCCGCAGGAGCGTGGCGACGGGCTCGTACGGAGCTCCGTCCTCGAGCACCGCCGCGATCAGCACCGTGCCGCCGCGCTCGCGGACCTCACGGGCGAACTCGTTCACCAGGCGAGACTTGCCGGTGCCGGGCGGCGCTATCACGACAACCTGACGCACGCCCGACGCGCAATCGCGCTCCAGCTCGGCGAGCTCCGCGTCCCGTCCGACGAAAGGTGTGGGCGCCCGGACCGACGGGACGTCGACGGCGTTACCGAGGCCCGGCACCGCGCTCCAGACAGGGATCGGCCGCGACTTCCCCTTCAGCAGGATGGGGCCACCGGCCCGAAGCGGGACACGCCCGTCAACGGCAAGGGCGACGTGCTCGCCGACCAGGACGGCGCCGGGGTCGGCAGCGGCCTGGAGCCGAGCGGCGGTGTTGACCACGTCGCCCGACACGCGCCAGTCCCCCGGCTCAGGACCCCATCGCACGATCACGTCGCCGGTGTCGATACCGACCCGGACCTGCAACGCCCCCGCGTCCAGCGCGAGGTCGCCCGCGACGTCGTCCATCCCGTCGATGATGTCCAGACCCGCCAGCACGGCTCGCTCGGCGTCACCGTCTCTCAGGGCAGGTAGCCCGAACACGACCAGAACCGCGTCCCCGACGTACTTCTCGACGCGACCCCCATACCGGGTGGCCACCGCGTGGACGTGCCCGAAGTAGTGGTCCTGCAGAGCGGCGACCGCCTCGGGGTCGAGGCCCTCGACCAGCGGAGTGAACCCGACGAGGTCGACGAAGAGCACGTGCACCAGGCGACGTTCGGCATCGGGCATCTACGCACCCCCCCGAGGCCGTCCCTCGCTCACGCAGAGCTACACAGTAACGCAAACGGGGGTCCTCACGAGGACCATGACATCGTCAAGCGCCGAGGGAGGCTCGTGATGCTGTCGGCCGACGAAGCGCGCGAAGCGATGCGCCGGGAGTGGGGTCGCGTCGTGTCCACCGTCGCGAGGCTCGACGATGCGGCCCTGGCGGCTCCCACCCGGTGCGCGGGCTGGACCGTCCTCGACCTGGCGCGACACCTGGCCTGGGCGACGTCGATGGAAGCCGACGCGCTGCGGCGCGCTCGTCTCGGCGCCACCGGAGTCGCAGAGGGGCGCCATCCCGGCGTCGACGCGGACACCGTGCGGGCGGGACTGGCCGACGGTGTGGATGCTCTGCTCGCCGAGCTGGACCGGGGTGTCCTCGCCCTCGACGCCCTGCTGCCCCTCCCGACCGGCGCCGTGCCGATGGCGTTCGGGAGCCAGGTCCTCGTGCTGGAGGCCGGTGTCCACGCCGACGACGTCGAGAACGCTCTCGGTCGTGACGAGCCGCTGGCGTCCGACGTCGTCACGGCCTGCGCGGTCGTCCTCGCACTGGCGCTTCCCGCCTTCGCGACCCTCGCGGGTAGTGCGGCGACGGCGCCGGCACCGGGCACGGTCGTGGCAGTCACCAGCCCGCACGTGTCCGCACGGTGCCGATTCGCCGCCGAGGGTTGGACCGTCGTCGACGGCGGCACCGAAGCGACCGAGCGCGTCCAGGGCGACGACGACACCGCCGTTCTCCGGTTCGCCCTCGGCCGCCTCCCGGCCGGGGATCCCCGTCTGCGTCTGTCGCCCGGCGCAGCCGACTTCAAGCGATGGTTCCCCGGGCCCTGAGCCCGTCAGCGTCGATGCGTACCGCGGTGTGCGAGCGCGTCGGGGTCGTTGACCACCACACCGCCCCGCCGTAGTGACACCAAGCCGGCATCTTCGGCGGCCCGCAGCACCTTGTTCACGGTGGCCCGGCTGGAGCCGGCGAGCGAAGCGAGCGTGTCCTGGTTCAGGGGGACGTCGGTAGGCGGCGGGCCCCGTCGGTACGTTCGTTCGAGGTCGATCACTCGTCGGAGCACCCGCGCTTCCACCGGGAGGTAGAGCGCCTCGAGCAGGAGACCCGACAAGCGTCGGACGTCGTCGGCGAGGGTCTGCAGGAAGAACGCCTCGGCGCCTGGGACCTCCCGTCGAAGCCGGTGGAAGGTGTCGGCGGTGAACGCCCACGCCTCGACGTCCTCGAGAGCCACGACGGTCGCGCTCCGTCGCGCGTCGCCGCCGATCAACGCCAGCTCCCCGAGGACGTCTCCGGGCCCCAGCACAGCGAAGGTGACGATGTCGCCGACCGGCGTCGATGCCCGGATCGCTACCCGTCCTGTGTCGAGCAGGAGAAAGGAGTCCGCCGGGTCGCCCTCGTGGAACAACACTTCCCGAGCGGCGAATCGGCGCCGACGGCCGCCCGCGAGAATCTGCCGTCGATCCTCGGGCGGCAGATCACCCAGCAGTTCCACGGCACCGCACGATAGCGCTCACGACGCCCAGAGCCGATCGATGGCATGTCGCGGCGGCGACACAACGGAAGTCGTCACGACGACGGTCACGACGCGCCCACGGCTGCATGCTCCCTCACAACACACAGGGCGGCGCCCGATCCGGCGCCCCGGAGGATCGAGGGCCATCATGACCGTGAACACGATCGTCGACCGCACGCCCCGGATGCCTGCTCCCGACGGATTCACCACCCCGCCGTGGAGCGGCTACGTCGACGGGCTCTACTACGGTCCGGCACGGGACGGCGAGGACATCGCCGGAGCACGGAAGGTGCACACCCAGGCCTACGCGCGCGTGGGCTACATTGCGGACACCTCCCCCGACAGGGCGTACGACGACGGGTGGATGGACCAGCGGGCATGGTTCGTGGTCGCTGACGCGTCACAGATCCTGGGAACCGTCAGCATGGTCCGTCCGACCTCGACGCTCCCCACAGCCGAAGCGTTCAACCTGGTCCCAGAGCGCGATTCCCGCATGCAGCAGGCCTGGCAGACGCAGCGGATCGTGGAGGTCTCCACGCTCGCTGTCGAACCGAGACACGCCCGCGCCCGGCAGGCAGGGGCGCTGCTCTACAAGGCCCTGTGGCAGGCCCACCGGTGGCGGGCGGATCACGACCTGTGGCTGATGTCGATGTCGCTCGACCGCCTCCATCGCGTGACGCGGAGTTTCCCCTTGCCGATCGAGCTCCTCAGCGACGTCGTCGTCCACTACCACCAGCCCTCGGTTGCGTGCGTCCTCGACGTCCGGCTGGCGCGAGCCGCGATGGCACTCCGCACACCCCTCTACCTGCACTGGCTCGACGAGCTCGACCACGGTGACCCCGCGCGGGACCTTCGGAGCGCGTGACCGACATGACCGCCGAGACCCCGACGACCACGCCGGCGGGCGCCCTCCCGTCGGCCCTGGACGAGTGGCGCAATCTCCTGGGTGACGACAGCGTCGTCACCCAGGACGAACCTCTCGATGCCGCCGCGCGCGCCACCTTCGCGACGTCGTCGCGACCTTCCGCGATCCTCCTCCCGTCGACAGTCGACGATGTCGCAGCGTGTCTCCGTGTCGCGACCCGGTGGGCAGTGCCGATCTACCCGGTGAGCCGCGGCAAGAACTGGGGCTACGGCTCGCGGGCCGCACACCGCGACTGCAGCGTCATCCTCGACATGAGCCGCCTGAACAAGGTCCGGGACTTCGACGAGGAGCTCGGTCACATCACCGTCGAACCCGGTGTGACTCAGGACGACGTCCTCGACTTCCTCGAACGTCGGGGTTCCCACCGCATGCTGAGCCACCCAGGCTCGTTGGGAAGCATCAGCCTGCTGGGGAACCTCCTCGAACGCGGCTTCGGCGTCTTCACCGGAGGCCCTTACGAGGACCGCGCCCGGTACAGCACCAACTTCGAGGTCGTCACAGCGACGGGAACGCAGTTCTCCACAGGGATCGGCAAGTACGGCCCCAGCTCGATCGCTGCTCTCGACGATTGGGGCGTCGGGCCTCAGCTCAACGGGCTCTTCCTCCAGTCCAACCTCGGGGTCGTCACCGCCGCCACTCTTTGGCTCGCCCACCGGCCGCGATTCCCCCAGCACATCGCCGTCAACCTCGACGAGGGGGACCTCCCCCAGCTCATCGACGCCCTCCGCACGGTTCGGCAGGCCAACCCCAACCATCGCTTCTACCTGATCAACAGGGTCGGCCTCGCCGCGCGCACCCGCCCCTATCCGCGGCGGACCCAGGACCGGGGCCGGGCCCTGCTCGACGATGAGGAGTTGACCGAGCTGACGGGGCTGGCCCGGGAATGGACCTGCATCGGGCTCCTCCACGCCGAGACCAGGCGACAGCGCCGTGCCGAGCTGGACCTCGTCAAGTCGGCGCTCGGGCGGCTGCGCCGCCAGGGCCACTACCCGAACACCGACCGCGCCCGCATCCTGCGACGGCTGTGGTGGCCGCTCAAGATGCTGACGGGGACGGACGTACGGCAAGCCCTCGACGCCTTCTACGACCACTCGACGGTGCGGCCCTTCGACACCAGCACCGCTGTCAACCAACTCTTCTGGCGCAAACGCACGTCCGCTCCAACTAACCCCGATCCCGACCGCGACGGTTGCGGACTCATCTGGTTCCTCCCGATGATCCCGTGGCGAGCCCGCGACATCACGAGTGTCGTCGGGACATGTCGGAACGTCATGACAAACGCCGGCTTCGAGCCGACTATCGCTCTTCGATTCCCGGCGGACCGGACCGTGCTTGTCGCCTGCAGCATCCAATTCGACCGGGACGAACCGGGTGCGGACGACCGCGCTATGGACTGCTACGAGGCATTGTTCGCGGCAGTCGCCGACCTCGGCTACCTGCCCTATCGCGCCGGCCTGCAAGGCATGGCCATGTACCCATCGCCTGAGCCAGGATGGCAGGACGTGTTCGCCCGCCTCAAGTCCGCACTCGACCCGAACGGCGTGATCGCCCCCGGACGTTACGATCACACAATCAACTAAGCAACCTCAAATCGCGCGAACGGAACAGCCGTGGCCGACGAAAGGACCCGCCGCCGATTGGCCAGCCCCTCACCGTCCTCACTGTGCGCCCGTGTGGGCCGTTGTTTTCACCACGACCCGCACCACGGGCTGGTCCTGGCTACCGGTGGTGAACCGCCCCGGCGTGTCCGGAGACCTTGGGGTGGGATTCCAGTCGGGGTGTGGTCGGTCCGGTGGGCAGCGTAAAACGCCTGCTCGTACTCGGCGGGTGGGACGTCGCCGAGGTAGCCGTGCGAGGGAGGCTGCCCTCTGTCGTTGCGGCGCGGCGCGGGCGCGCGACCTCCCCGGGCCCGTGGATGCTCCCCGGGCCGTCGGTGACATGAGATCCTCCCGGCGGGGTAAGGAATCTCTGGCGTTCAGGCAACTGTTGCGCTCTCCGGCGAGTGCCGATCATTTGAGGCACAACGGAGCCGATGCCAGGAATCGCTCCGACACTTCGCCGGAGGACATCATGAGCATCACCAGCAACCGTTTCGCCCGCCTTTCCGCCGCCGTTCTCGTCACCGGAGGCGTCATGCTGGCCGCCGCCGGTACGGCGTCGGCCACCGCGTACTCGGACCCGGGTGACTCCTGGGCGGACTCCGGTACCCAGAGCACGAGCATTACCTTCAGCGGAGCGCAGAGCGGCACGTTGGCCGACGCCTCCACCTCGTGCATCGGTGGGGGGTTCTGGGAGGTGACGGGGACGCTCGACGGCACGCCCGTCGACATGTACGTGGCCTTCAGCCAGGGAGACCCGGGCGAAGGGTCGTTCCCGATGGACACCGGTCTCGACCCCGAGCACGGTCTGGCCACCGTGACGGTCGGCGACCAGAACTACGTCACCGACAGCGGGGGCGAGAACACCGGCACGTTCACCGTCGACCCCGGCGGGACGTCCGGCTCGCTCGACATCCGGACCTCGACCACCGGCGACGAGAGCGTGACCCACGTCCAGGGCACGTGGAGCTGCGCCTGAGTGGCGGGAGCCCCGCAGAATGCGACCGCCGAGCAGGATGATGTGCGGACGTGAGGACGAAGGAATGAACGGCGAGTTCGCTGCTTCCGAAGCAGCGAACTCGCCGTTCGTTTTCGTGCGGCGTCCCCAACTTCTCCTTGACTCTGGAGCGGACTCCAGGTTCTAGCGTCGTCGCATGACCGACGCGGGCGTCCTCACCATCTCCGACCTGGCCGCCAGGACCGGGCTGCGTCCCGACACCGTGCGGTACTACGAGCGCGTCGGGCTCATGCCGGCGCCGGCGCGGACCAGCGGCGCGCACCGGCGGTACGACGGGGTCGCGATCGACCGCGTGCAGTTCATCCGCGGCGCGCAACGGCTCGGGCTGCGGCTCGCCGACATCAAGGACCTGCTCGCGGTCCGCGACACCGGGGAGTGCCCGTGCGAGCCCGCGGAGCCGCTGCTGCGCAGCAGGATCGCCGAGATCGACGCCGAGCTCGACAGGCTGACCCGGCTGCGCGCCGACCTCGTCGCGATGGCCGATCAGCTCCCGAGCGCGACCTGCCCCGACCCGGCCCCGGGCACCTGGTGCCCGCCGGACCACGCGCAGACAGAAGGGAGGTGTGACGCATGCTCGACCTGACGGCCTGTCCGTGCTGCGAGGACCCGCAGTGCGACGGGTGCTCGTGCGGCTGCTGCTGAGCACCGCGTGGTGACACGTCCGACCACAGGCGCCGTGGTCGGACGGTCGGTCAGCGCGGCACGAGGCGGCGCCGGTCGAGTCCCTGCCCGTCCCGCCCGCTCATCGATCCGCGCGTGACCGCCGCGAGGTAGACGTCCTCGGTCTGGCCGGCGAGGACGTCGAGGTCGTGCACGCGGGCCAGGCGGGGTCCCCGGGCTGCCGCCGCGTCCCGGCGGTCCCGATCCCCGTGCAGCTCCCGCAACGCGAGAGCGAGGCCGGCCGCATCGCCGTCGGAGGGCACGAGCACCCCGACCCCGGACGGCACGACGTCGCGGAGGACCGCGAGGTCGGGGCCGAGCACCGGGGTGCCGACGGCGAGTGCCTCGAGCGCGGCGTTCCGCGTCGCGGCATCCGGCGCGCCGGGCAGCACCACCGCGAGCCGCGACGACGCCACCCGGGCGTGTTCCGTCTCCCCGGAGAGGTCCACGAACTCCACCCGTTCCGCCAGCCCGAGGTGGGCGGCGGACCGTCGCAGCTCGTCCTCGGCCGGTCCCGCGTTCACCAGGACCAGCCGGCCCGCGAGGGAGACCGGCGCCTGCGCCCAGGCCTGGAGGAGCAGGTTCACCGACGCGGCGCCCACGCCCAGGTGCCCGACCCGCACGACGACGTCCTCACCGCGAGGACCGGACGCCGGACGCAGCGCGGCCGGGTCGATCCCGTGGGAGATGACGGCGACGTCGGCGCGGGAGCCCGCCGCGGCGAGCTGCTCGGCCGTTCCCGGGGACCGGACGATGACGGAGCGGTGGCTGCGGATCGCCGACCAGCGCAGGCGGTGCACCGGCGCCCACCGGTCGGTCGGCGCCGGCGCGGGGAGCCACATCGCCACGCCGACGACCGGTCGGCGGGCCCAGCGCGCCATCGCCACCGAGCCGAGCGGCGCGGCGAACTCCTCGACGACGACGTCGGCGTCGGTGTGACGGGCGGCGACGACCGCCGCGCCGGTCCGGGCGAGCAGCTGCCCGAGACGGGTCCGCCCGCACCGGACGCCGAACGGCTTCCAGCGCACCCACCCGGCACCGTGGCGTTCGATCCGCTCCTGCGCTCCCGGTGACCGTGGGCCCAGCACCGTGACCTGGTGTCCGGCCGCGGCGAGCCGACGGTGGAGCTCGGCGTCGCCGGGACCGACGTGTAGCACCCGCAGGCTCGGGCCGCGCGGGACGGGGCGGGCCGCGACCCGCGGCGTCACCTCGATGGTCCCGTGGGGGTCGGCGGCCGCGAGCGCCGCCACGTCGGGAGGAATCGTCGGCGCCGGCTCGGGCGGCAGCTCGGCGGAGGGGACTCCGACGCGGAGCCGGGCCGCCAGCAACGGCAGCCCGACGAGGACGATCACGAGGACGCCGACCGCGACGAGCCACGCCGGTACCGACGCCCGCGTCACGACGAGTCCCGCGACGACGACGGTCGCGCCGACCAGCCGCCGGCGCATGCTGCGGGCCGTCGCGGCGCTCCATCCCGACCGGCTCTGCCAGCGCACGAGCACCCCGAGGAGCAGGGCACCCGCCAGCGCTCCGCCGGCCGCCCCGAACATCAGACCGGACGACGTCGCGGGCTCCAGGTCGGTGCCGATGGCGATGCCCTCGCCGAGCAGCACCGCGCCGCCGAGGAGGCCGGCGACCGGCGCGGCGCGGGTCCCGAGCGCGAGGAGCTGCCACGTCCCGGCGGCGGAGAGCCCGACTCCCGCGAGCACGAGGGCGACGCAGGGCAGGGCCACGAGGTCGGTGAGCGTCACCGTCGGCGCGTCGAGCCCGACGAGGGTCGGCGGCACGGTCGCCACGACGGCGACGGTGGGCAGCAGGACGCGGACCAGGGATGCGGGTCCCGTCTGCCGGCGCGTGTCGATCCCCACGGAACAGCTGTCCTCTCGCCGGGGGCACGGTCCGGGCCGTCGGTGGTCTCCTGACCGGGTCACCGGGGCGGACGGCCACCGGGTTCAACGACGCGGGCCCGGAAGGGTGTCGCCCGGTGGTGTCCGCGGCCGTCGGCCGCTCCTCAGCGCAGCAGGCCCACCTCGGTGGCGGCGACCAGCCCGAGGAGGACGGCCGCGACGAGTCCCAGCGTGACGAGCAGGACCACCTGACCAACGCCCTCGCCGCGGGGTCGCTGGTCGTCGGAGAGCACCGGCAGCGGCGGCAAGGTCGGGCCGTCCGCCGGGTCGAGGTTCCACAGCGGCGGTGGGGCGCCGGCGTGCCCGGGGTCCCGATCGGACTCCGGGCGGAGTCCTCCTGCGCGGGTCATGAGACATCGCCCTTCTGCCGGATGCGGTGGGTGAGGTCGGGTCCCGGAACGGCCACGGGCGCGTGCCGCGACGGGACCCGACCTCGACGGGGTATCGCCGGGGGGAACGATCCCCGTCAGGGGCCCATCGCCGCCTGCCGCCCCGGCGTTATCAAGTCGTTATCGAGAACGAGCCCGTGACCAGGGTCAACACCCACACCGGGAAGTAGTTCCTCGACGCGCGGGTCCGGACGACGGTCGACGTCCCTACCGTCATCACCGGCTCGCCCCACCGGTTCCGGGCTCGTGGACCGGGGAGCGACCACCTCCTCCGATGCCGGAGACAGGTCACCGCTCGGCACCGCCAGACGCCGCGGGACCCGGTCCGGCACCGCAGGCCGAGAAGTCGACGAGGGGTGCTCCGGTCCGACGGGCACCCCTCGTCGCACGTCGGTGTCAGTCCGCCGCCACCGGGTCCGGCGCCGGGACCAGCTGGGCCCAGCCGTGCCGGGTCGGCGTGCGCGTCACCGGCCAGCGTCCCGGGCCGGGCTCGGGCAGACCCACCTCGAGGCGGTAGCGCACCGCGGTCCGCGGCGGGGCCGCGTAGTGGCGGTAGTTCAGCTCCCATCCCGGGTGACGACCCAGCGTCCGCCGTCGCCGTACCGGACGAGCCCCACGAGGACGGCGGCGCACAGGAAGACCTCGAGCCCGACGGCCGAGGACAGGACCGGCGACGTGACCAGGAGCGCCGGGCCGAGCAGGGCGGCCACGGACCCGCCGAGACGGTGGAGCCAGACGGCGGTCGTCGCGAGGCACAGGCACAGCAGCAGGCCGGCGGCGACGACCGCCCGGTGCGCGGTGACGACGTCCAGGCCGGCGAGCAGCCAGATGTTCAGCGGCGAGGTCGCGGAGTTGGACTCGATGCCCGTCGTGAGCGCCCACTGCCCGTGCTCGGCGAGGTTGCGCGCGAACGAGAGGGAGATCAGCGCGTCGTCGGGCATCGCGCGACGGGCCACGGCGAACAGCAGCGCGCCGAGCAGCGCGCCCCAGGCCGCCGGCCAGGCGCGGGCGAGCCGCCGGGGCGGTCGCGGCGCGGCCGGGGCCGTGGTGTCCGCGGCCGAGGTGCGGCCGCGGACCGACGCGGTCGCGGTCACGAGATCAGCCTGCCCAGGGGCGCAATCCGCTCGAGGGGCGCCCGCGCGTCGCCTGATGGCAGGCGGCGGGCGGCTCCGTGCGGCCGAGCCCGGCGACCGTCAGGCGGCCCTCGCGTTGCGCGGGCGCACCGTGTCGACGGGGACGACAGCGCTCGGCAGACGTCCGGTCCACGCTCCGGTCACGTACAGGCGCTCGCGGTGGGCCCGGTGGTGGTGGGTGCAGAACACCAGTTCGCCGCCGCCGGGGAGGACGGCGAGATGCGTGGCCCGCGCGCTGCAGGCGTCGCACCGCTCGGGTGTGGTCTGGTTCGGAGTGCGCGGCTCGGTCATGACGCTCGCCCCCTTCGCCTCGGTCGTCGGTGGTGGATGACGCGTCCAGAGTGCGTCGGCGACGCGGCGACGGGCAGGGTGCTGACCCTCGGCGGGGAGGGGGTGGACCCCCGTTCGAGCGGCGGGGACGCGGTCGCTCGGGTCGTGGCGAGCGGGGTCAGTCGCACTCGGATGCGGGGATGTAGCCCTGCTCGCAGCCCCACGCGGTCTGGATCTCGCCCGAGGTGGGCTCACGGCCGGCCGAGGTGCCCGGGTCGAGGTAGCCCTGGTACTCCGAGCACGACGGGTCGAACCGCCCGGCGGTGACGGCGCGCTGCCCGCACCCGTCGCCCGTGTCGCGAGCCGACCGCGTGCGGGAGGACCGGGTGGTCGTGGGCGTCGTCGACGACGTCGTCCGGGAGGCCGTCACCGGGGCGGCCGTCACCGGCGTGACCGGCGCCAGCGACCCCGGGGCGACGGGTGCGACCGTCGCGACGGGTGCGACCGGCGCGGCCACCGCCGCCGAGGTCGGCGCCGAGCCGAGCACCACGGCCGCGGCGGCGAGCACCGCGACCACGGCACTGCCCAGCGCGGCCCGCACAGCGTTGCGGGCGCTCCGGCCCTGTCCCCCCGACGGCGTCATGCCCCGGCATCGCCGCAGCGCGCACCGGTCGTTAGCACCCGCACCCCCGGGTCACCCGGGCGAGCTACAGCCCGTAGGTCTCCAGCAGCCGCAGCCAGACCTCGCTCATCGTCGGGAACGACGGGACGGCGTGCCAGAGCCGGTCGAGGGTCACCTCGCCGACGACGGCGATGGTCGCCCCGTGGACCATGTCGGCGACGTCCTGACCGACGAAGGTCGCGCCGACGATCACCCGGCGGTCGGTGTCGACGACGATCGTCGCGAAGCCGTCGTAGCCGTCGGCCTGCAGCGAACCGCCGGCCGTGTTGCCGATCTCGTAGCTCACGGCGCGGACCGGCAGCCCCGCCGCGCGTGCCGACGCCTCGGTGTGGCCGACGGCCGCGACCTGCGGGTCGGTGAAGATGACCTGCGGGACGGCGGTGTGCTCGGCGGTCGCCGCGTGGTGGGAGTACCGGCCGCCGAGCTCCTTGCCCCTCGTCCGGGCGACGATCACGTCACCGCAGATGCGGGCCTGGTACTTGCCCATGTGCGTCAGCTTCGCGCCCGTGCTCGCGTCGCCGACGGCGTAGAGCCAGTCGCCGAGCACGGTCGTGGTGTCGTCCGCCGGCAACGGCTTGCCCGGCTCGAGGCCGACCGTCTCGACGCCGATGTCCGACGTCGTCGACCTCCGCCCGGCGGCCACCAGCAGCTCGGCCCCCCGCACCTCCGAGCCGTCGTCGAGCGTGGCGACGACGTCGGGACCGTCGCGGCGCACCGCGGTCATCGAGGTCGAGAGCCGGACGTCGACGCCGTCGGCCTCGAGCGCGGCCTGCACCCGCCGACCGGCCTCGGGCTCGGTGGTCGGCAGCAGCCGGTCGCCGTGCTGGACGAGCGTCACCTGCGCGCCCAGCCGCTGGTAGGCCGTCGCCATCTCGACGCCGACCACGCCGCCGCCGAGGATCAGCAGCGACGCCGGGATCTCCTTGGCCTGGGTCGCGTCCTGGTTGGTCCAGGCGTTGACGTCGTGGATGCCGTCGATCGGCGGGAACGCCGGGACGGAGCCGGTGGCGACGACGACGGACCGGGCCGACACGGAGGTGGTCGTCCCGTCGTCGTGAGCGACCTCGACGGCCCGCTCGCCGGTCAGCCGGCCGTGGCCGCGCAGCAGGGTGATCCCGGCGCCGGACACCCAGTCGGCCTGGCCCGAGTCGTCCGGGTCGGCGAACTGGTCGCGGCGCGCGAGCACCTTCGCCACGTCGATCGGGCCCGCCTCGACCCCCGGCATGCGCCGTGTCGCGGCGAGCAGGTCGACCGGCCGCAGCAGCGCCTTCGACGGGATGCAGGCGTAGTAGGAGCACTCGCCCCCGACCAGGCGCGACTCGACGATCGCCGCCGACAGCCCCTGCTGGTGGGCGCGGTCGGCGACGTTCTCGCCGACCGGACCGGCACCGATCACCACCACGTCGACGTCGAGATCGCTCATGGGTCCGCCTTCCTTCCTCGTCGTCCGGGGCGATCCTCCCGGATCCCCGGGCGACGGTGGCGGCACGCGTCGACCGGACGGGTGTCGTCAGCGCACGTGGTGCGTCCAGCCCCGGCCGTCGAACCAGCGCTGCGTGCCCCGGGCGTCGAGGTACCAGCCGGGCGGGACGGTCGGCGGGCCCGGCGGCGGGACCTGGGGACGCGGCGGCGCGGGCGGCGGCGCCGGGGGTTGCGGCGGGCCCGAGGCCATGGCCGGCATGAAGGTCGTGGCGGCGCCGGCGTCGGTGCCGCCCAGTGCCCCGGCCGGCCCGGGGATGGGCGTCGACGACGAGGACGACCGGGACCGGGTGCGGCGCAACCCGACCCCGATCGCGACGGCCCCGAGGAGCGCGACGCCGACGACCGCCCAGGTCACGGTGATCGCCGTCCCGATCTCCTGTGCGCTGTCGAGCGTGGACTGCGCGCTCAGTGTCCGCAGACGGGCCTCCTGGGCGTCGCCGCGCGCGAGGGCCTCCTGGGCCAGCCCGGCGTTGTACAGGCTGTTGCCCATCTCCTCGTCGTAGCGGGGCTGGAACGTCGTGAGCACCAGCGCGGTGCCGGCCGCGGCCACGAGGACCAGCACGACCGCGAGGCCGAGGAGCAGGCGTCTCTTCATGTGAACTCGGACGGACCGGACGCTGCGGGATGTTCCCTCCTGTGGGCGAGGTTCGCCCGGATGGCCGCACGCCGGGAAGTCACGGGAACACCGCGGGGCGGTCGGGTCGTCGCAGCGGCATGAACCGCCACGACGTGATGCCCGTGACCGCCCCCGCCGGCCTGGTGGACGTGCGAGAGCTGGGAGAGCCCTGGGCGGCGGCCGCGTGGCACGCCGCGATGGCGATCAGGGCGGGATGGCGGGGTGCGCCCGCGCCGCCCTCGCCCTGGGGGTACCCGCCGCCGATCGCCTACCGCGTGCCCATGCCGGCCCCGGTGCCCCCGACCCGCCCGCTGGCGCCTCGCCCGCTCCCCGCTCTGCGCGCTCGCCCGGCCCTCCCGGCCTGGTGACGTTCAGGCGCTGAGCTCGAGCCGGACGTGGGTCCCGTCGTCGCCGGTCCAGAGGTGCAGGACGTCGCTGAGCTGGCGGGCGAGCCACACGCCGCGCCCGCGGGGCGACCGGATGGAAGGGCGCCGCAGCCCGGGGGTCGTGGTCGTCATGTGCCCGACGTCGTGGATCTCGGCGACGATCCGGCCGGGCCTGGTCCACCAGGACATGGTGCCGCGGCCGGCGCCGTGCTCGATGCTGTTGCTCACCAGCTCGGCGATCGCGAGCACGAGCCCGTCGACCTGGTCGTCGTCGAGCCCGGCGTCCTCGCCGCGGTGGCGCGTCACCTGTCGGATCGCGCGCAGCGCGCCGACGCCGTCGAACGCCGTCTCGTGGTCCGGCGGACCGAGCACGGGCGCGGGCGGGGCGGGGAAGGCCGCGAGCACGTCCTCCGGCAGGCGGTAGCGGGGGTTGGGGCTCGCGGTCGCGCCCACGAAGAGCTCCGGGTGGTTCCAGTACCGGAACCGCTCGCTGGCCTCGGAGGCACCCGCGGCCGCGCAGAGACAGACCAGGGTCACCGGCAGGCCGGTCAGGGCCAGGTTGCAGCTCGCGTCCACGACGCTCCACACGTCGGGGGGCGACGCATCCGGGCCGCTCCCGCCGATCGTGCTGGTGTCGCTGAGGATGAGGGCGCCGCGGTCCACGTCGACCATCTCCCGCAGCCGCTCCGCGCGGCGGGCGGCCGTCGTCTGGCCGCTGTAGCTGTAGGGCTGCGCCGGCTCGCTGAAGACGACGTCCTCGGCCGCGTCCCCGAGGTATCGCTCGACGGCCCGGCGGATCGGACCGTCGACGGCGGCCCAGACGAGGGCGTGCTGCGCGCGGGCGGCGTCGAGCAGCGGGGCGAGCGTGGTGACGAGCTCGTCGGCGTCGTCGTGGACGACGGCGAGGTGCCGGAAGGGGTCGGGTCCGCTGAGGGGCGCCGGTGACCGTTCGGGGGCCGCGGTCACGACGCGTCGTCCCGGTCGAGGACCTCGAGCCGCGACGTCAGCCCGAGCATGTCGAACACCCGCCGTGTGTGGCCGCGCCCGAGTCGCACCGCGAGGCGTCGCCCGGCCTCCTCGGCGACGTGCTGGGCGAGCAGCACCAGGCGCACGCCGGAGCTGTCGACGTAGTCCAGCGGCGCGAGGTCGAGGACCAGCACCGGCGGGGCGTCGGCCTCGGCCGCGGTGACCTCGTCCTGGGCGGTCGGCAGCGTGTCGCTGGCGAGCTCGCCGTGCATGATCAGCACCACCTGGTCGGCGTGGGACGTGCGGTCGATGCGCAGCATGCCGCTGGGTTCGCTCACGGGTCCGCCCGGACCGCGAGGAGCGCGACGTCGTCGCGGAACCGGCCGCCCTGGAACTCCGAGACGGCGTCCATGACGCCGTCGGCGACCACGTCGGCCGAGGCCCCGGCCAACGAGGACAGGAGAGCCGCGAGCCGTTCGGGGCCGAACCAGCCGTCCGGCCCGCGGGCCTCGGTGACGCCGTCGGTGTAGAGCAGCAGCAGGTCGCCGGGACCGAGGCGC
Source organism: Actinomycetospora sp. NBRC 106375 (assembly GCF_030269665.1). Taxonomy (GTDB): domain Bacteria; phylum Actinomycetota; class Actinomycetes; order Mycobacteriales; family Pseudonocardiaceae; genus Actinomycetospora. Next base: position 291,769 of record NZ_BSTS01000006.1, on the reverse strand, counting down.
ACCTCGATCTCGGTGAGGGCGAGGTCGGGGTAGACGCCGACGAGCGTGCCGGGGAGCTCCACCCACTCGGCGCGGTCGCCGCGCAGCACGAGCGGGGCCGGGTGCCCGCCGTTGACGAGGGTGACCGTCGCGCCGGCCGGGTCCACGGTCATCACCGCGTGCGCCATGGTGGCGAAGCGGGCGCGCGCGCCGCCGTGGTGGCGCAGCACCGTCGCGTTGACGCGCCGCAGGACCTCCGCCGGCGCGAGCCCGTGGCGCACCTCCGCGTGGACGGTGTGCCGGATGAGCGCGGTCATCGCGGCCGCCTGCGGGCCCTTGCCGCACACGTCGGCCACGGTCAGCGCCCAGCGGTGGCGGTCCTCGTCCTCGTGGACGTCGTAGAGGTCGCCGCCGACGTACACCTCCGTGAGGTCCGGGCTCGGCGGCCGGTAGCGGCCCGCACACGCGACGCCGGGCACCTCGGGCAGCTCGGTCGGCAGCAGAGCCGTCTGCAGCGTCTGCGCGACCAGGCGCTGCTGCTCGTAGAGGGCGGCGTTGTCGAGGGCGAGAGCGGCGGTCGCGGCGAGCTGGCCGACGAACGTGAGGTCCTCCTCCTCGAACCGCCCGCCCGACTCGGCGTGCACGAGCGTCAGCGCGCCGAGGCTGCGGCCGCGCACGAGCAGCGGGACGACGATCGCCGACCGCATGCCGATCGCCCGGATGAGCTCGAGGTGGACCGCGTCGACGGCCGACGCGACGAGCAGCTCGTCGGGCACGTCGGGCATGACGACGGGCACGCCGGTGCGGGTGACCTCGATCGCGCCGGTCGCGGCGTCGGGGTCCGGCGGATAGCGCCGCTCGAGCTCCTCGACGAAGGCGATCTTCGCCGGGTCCAGGTGCGCGACCGTGACCCGCTCGACACGGGATCCGCGGACCAGGTGGACCGCCGACCAGTCGGCGATCCCGTTGACGGCGAGGTCGGCGAGCTGGCGCAGCCGCTCCTCCACCGACAGCGGCGCCTCCATGAGCCGGCTCGCCCGCGCCAGGAACGCCATCCGGTCCCGCTCGCGCTCGGCCGCGGCACGCGCGTCGCGCTCGGCCGCGTAGAGCCGGGCCCGGTCGAGCGCCTGGGAGCACAGCGCCGCCACGGCGACGAGGAACTCGCGCTCGGCGCCGTCGAAGACGCGGGGCCGGTAGAAGCTGAAGACGACGGCGCCGAGGTCGCGGTCCTCGACCTGCAGCGGGAGGACCGCGCTGGCCTGGTGTCCCTCCGACACCCCGATCGGCGCCATCTCCGGATAGCGGGTGCGCCATTGCTCGGCGTCCTCCAGCCACACCGGCGCGCGGGTGAGGACGGCGTCGGACATCGGCCGTCCGGCGTGCAGCGGCACCTCGGAGAAGCGGGTGTGCGCGTCGCCCGGCCAGCCGTGCGAGTGCAGCACGTCCAGGACGTCCGCGCCCTCACGGCGTCCGAAGGCCGCGCACGCGTCGGCGCCGATGAGGGCGGCGGCCGTCGTGGCGGTGAGCCGGCCGATGTCCGCGGGCGTCAGGGCACGGGAGAGCTGCTCGGTCAGCTGCTGGAATCCCGCCGTCCGCGTGCGCGCACCCCCCTCGTCCCCGCGCGGCGTGGGCGGCGAGCCGGCAACTACGTCGAGTAGCTCGTCGGCCTCGGCTGTCACCCGACGGAGACTAACGGCCGCGATGCGCGGCCGACAGCGCCCCGTTTCGGTGACGTGGCGTGATCGGATGGAGGGACGCCGGAGGTGTCGGAAACTCCTCCCGGTCCGTGTCGATCCGCGGGTCCCGCCGTTCGACCTGGGGGTGAGAGGCCCTGCCGAGGGCCCCGAGGAGCAGGGGAGAGACCGATGAAGTACATGCTGATCATGCGGGCCACCGACGAGGCCTACGCGGCCATGGCCGACGTCGACATGGACACCATGCTCGAGAAGATGGGCCGGTTCCAGGAGGAGATGCTCCGGGCGGGCGTCCTGCTCGCCGCCGAGGGCCTCGAGGACCCGGCGGAGACGGTCGTCGTCGACCACTCCGCCGAGCCGCCCGTCGTCACCGACGGCCCCTACGGCGAGACCAAGGAGCTCTTCGGCGGCTTCTACCTCGTCAACGTCGCGTCCAAGGAGGAAGCCGTGGAGTGGGCCAAGCGGCTGCCCGGTGCCGGCGACGGCTTCAAGACCGAGATCCGCCGTGTCGCCACGATCGACGAGTTCCCGCAGGACAACGAGTGGATCCAGAAGGAACGGGCCTGGCGCGAGGCGACCGGTCAGCTGTAGAGCCATGGGGGACACCACCGGCCGGGAGGCCGTCGCCGCCGTGTGGCGCATCGAGTCCGCGCGGATCGTCGGCGCGCTCGCCCGCTACACCGGCGACTTCGCGCTGGCCGAGGACCTCGCGCAGGAGGCGCTCGCCGAGGCCCTCGTCCGGTGGCCGCGCGACGGCGTCCCCGACCAGCCCGCGGGCTGGCTGCTCACCACCGGCCGGCGCCGGGCGATCGACGCGTACCGCCGCCGGGCCGCGCTCGACGAGCGCTACGCCGCCCTCGCCCGCGACCTGGGCGAGGGCGGCGCGCCCGCACCCGCTGGGGGTGACGACGTGCTGTGGGACCCCGACCGGATCGACGACGACGTCCTCGCGCTGATCTTCGTCTCGTGCCACCCGGTGCTCTCCCGCGAGGCGCGGGTGGCGCTGACCCTGCGCGTGGTCGGGGGCCTGACCAGCGACGAGATCGCCCGCGCGTTCCTCGTCCCGACCGCGACCGTGCAGGCCAGGATCACGCGGGCCAAGAAGGCGCTCGGGGCCGCCGGGGTGCCGTTCGCCGTGCCGCCTGCGGTCGAACGTCGGGACCGGCTCGGCACCGTGCTCAGCGTCGTCTACGTGATCTTCACCGAGGGGTCGTCCGCGACCTCCGGGGACGCGCTGATCCGGTTCGACCTCGCGGGCGAGGCGCAGCGGCTCGCGCGCGTGCTGACCCGGCTGGTGCCCGACGAGCCCGAGGTCCACGCGCTGCTCGCCCTGCTCGAGCTCACCGCGGCGCGCTTCCCGGCGCGCACCGGCCCCGACGGCGAGCCGGTGCTGCTCGAGCACCAGGACCGCCGGCGGTGGGACCGCTCGGCGATCCGGCGGGGACGGGCCGCGCTCGCGCGGGCGCAGGTGGCGGGCCGGGGCCTCGGCCCCTACGGGCTGCAGGCCGCGATCGCCGAGTGCCACGCGGTCGCGGCCTCCGTCGAGGACACCGACTGGTCGCGCGTCGTGCGCCTCTACGAGGCGCTCGGGCACCTCGCGCCGTCGGCCGTGGTGGACCTCAACCGTGCCGTGGCGGTGTCGATGGCCTCCGGGCCGGCGGCCGCGCTGCCGATCGTCGACGGGCTGGCGGACGCCGACGCGCTGGCCGGATCGCACCTGCTGCCGAGCGTCCGCGGCGAGCTGCTCACCCGGCTCGGGCGCCGCGACGAGGCGCGGCGGGAGCTGGAGACCGCCGTCGAGCGCTGCGCGAACGAGCGCGAACGGGCCCTGCTCCGGGGCAAGATCGCCGACCTGGGCTGACGGTCTACGAGACGCCGCGGTCGCCCTGCGGCCAGTGCTCGGCGCGCAGCTCGCGCTTGAGGATCTTCCCGGCGCCGGACACCGGCAGGGCGTCGCGCAGCTCGACCGTGCCCGGCGCCTTGTAGCCGGCGATGAGGCCCTTGACGTGCTCGCGGAGCTCGTCGGCGCCGGGCGCGGCACCCGCCGCGGGCACGACCACGGCGTGCACCCGCTCGCCCCACTCGTCGTCGGGCACGCCGATCACCGCGCAGGACGCGACGCCGGGGTGCTTGGCCAGCGCGTTCTCGACCTCGACGGAGTACACGTTCTCGCCGCCGGAGACGATCATGTCCTTGATCCGGTCGACGACGTAGACGTAGCCATCGGCGTCCATCCGCCCGCCGTCGCCGGTGTGCATCCAGCCGCCGCGCAGCGCCGTCGCGGTCTCGTCGGGGCGGTTCCAGTAGCCGAGCATGACGTGCGGGCCGCGGCAGACGATCTCGCCGACGCCGCCGACCGGCACCTCCTCGTCGAGCTCGTCGACGATGCGGACCTCGGAGTGCGGTGCCGCGCGGCCCGCCGAGCGCCGGAGCCGGTCGACGCCGTGGTCGGCGGGCAGGAGCAGCGTCGCGACCGGCGACAGCTCGGTCATCCCGTAGGCCTGGGTGAAGTCCGCGGCCGGCAGGCGCTTCGCGGCCCGTTCGAGCACCGCCTCCGAGATCGGCGAGGCGCCGTAGAGGAGGTTGCGCAGGCTGGTCAGGTCGGCGTCGGCGGCCTCGGGGGCGTCGACGAGGAGCTGGATCATCGTCGGGACGAGCAGGACGTCGGTGACCTCGTGCTGCGCGATCGCGGCGGCGACGCCGGCCGGCGTGAACATCGGGACGATCACGTGCGTGCCGCCGACGACGTTGCGCGCCACCCAGGCCGCGCCGTCGGCGAGGTGGAACATCGGCGCGGCGTGCAGGTAGCGCCCGCCGGGGTTGGTGAACGCGCCGGAGGCCGTGCTGCCCAGGGCGGACGCGAGCAGGTTCGTGTGGCTGAGCACGACACCCTTCGGCGTGCCCGTCGTCCCGCCGGTGTAGTAGATGCCGTACGGGTCGTCGCGGCCGCGCCGGGCGTCGGGCACCGCGTCGCCGCGCCGGATCAGGTCCTCGAACCCGACCATGCCCTCGGGGACGTCGCCGTCGCCGCAGTACACGACCGTCGTCACGACCGGCGCGGCCGCGCGGACGGCGGGGACGGCCGGGGCGAAGGTGTCGTCGACGAAGAGGATCGCGACCGCGGCGTCCTCCATCGAGGACGCGATCTCCGCCGGGCTCCACCGGATGTTCACCGGGGTGACGACGCCGCCGGCCCACGGGACGGCGAACAGGTACTCGTGGAACCGGTCGGAGTTCAGCGACAGCATCGCCACCCGGTCGCCGTCGCCCACGCCGAGCCCCTGCAGCGCCCCGGCGAGCCGGGCGACGCGGTCGTGGCACTCGGCCCACGTCCGCACGCGGTCGCCGAAGATCGTCGCGGGCAGGTCCGGGGTCTGCTGGACGGCGCGGTGCAGCGCCTGGGTGATCTCCACGGCCGTCTCTCCTCGGAGCGGTTGGCGCACGATGTGAATCGTGATTAGCTCTGATGCGAGTGAAGCATGTCACCTCGGGCGGAGGGAGGCGCCCGTTTTTCCCCGGGAGGTGGCCGTGAGCGGGACGGGCGAGGTCGTGACCGGTGGCGAACCGGTGTTCACATCGGCGGTGCCGGTGCGCCGGCGGCCCCGGGACCGCCGGCAGCGGATCCTCGCTGCGGCGGCGGCGCAGTTCTGGTCGCTGGGCTACCACCGGGTCGGCATGGCCGACGTGGCCGCCGCGGTCGACATCGCCCCGAGCGCGCTCTACCGCCACGTCCGCGGCAAGCAGGAGCTCCTGCTGGCCGTCCTCGACGAGCAGCTCGGCCGCCTCGAGACGCTGGTGGCCGACCCGCCCGGGGACCTCCTCGACGGCCTCGCCGGCCTGGTCGTGGAGCGTCCCGAGTTCGGCCTGCTCTGGGAGCGGGAGGCCGGCCACCTCCCCGACGACGCCCGTCGGGCACTGCGGCACCGGCTGCGGGCGGTCGCCGGCGTCGTCGCCGCCCGGGCCGACGGACGGGACGCCGACCTGCGCTCCTGGGCGGCGCTCTCGGTGCTGGGCAGCCCCTCCCACCACCGGTTCCGCCCCGACCCCGAGCGCCACGGGCCGCTGCTCGCGGACGCGGCGCGGGCGGTGCTGACCGTGCCGGTCCCCGCGGCGACGGGCCCGGCGGCGACCCCGCCGCGGCCCGGCGTGCTGGCGCCGGTCTCGCGGCGCGAGGCCCTCCTGGCGGTGGCGACGCGGCTCTTCGGTGAGCGCGGCTACCCCGCGGTCGGGCTCGCGGACATCGGCGCGGCCGCGGGCATCGCCGGTCCGAGCGTCTACCGCCACTTCCCGACCAAGACCGACCTGCTGCTCTCAGCCCTGCACCGCGGCGACGAGGCCCTGTGGCTCGGCCTGCACCACGTGCTGGCGGGCGCCGCCGACGCCGCCGACGCGCTCGCCGGCCTGGCCGCGGACTACACCGCCTTCGTGGCCGACGACCCCGAGATCGTCAGCGTGCTGATCTCCCAGGTCATCCACCTGCCCGAGCCGGACCGCGAGGCGTTGCGGCGCTCGCAGCGCGACTACCTCGCCGAGTGGACGGCGCTGGTGACCGCGGCGCGCCCGGCCCGCCCCGCCTCCGAGGCGCGGGTGCACGTCCACGCGGCGCTCGCGCTCGTGAACAGCCTGGCGCGCATCCACCACCTCGCCGCGCGCCCGGGCGCCCGGGCCCGGATCGCGGCGCTGGCCGGCGCGGTCCTCAGTGGAGAGCGGCCTTGATCGCGATGATCGCGACGCCGACCACGACGGAGACAGCCACCGAGAAGATCTTGATCGGGACCGGTCGGTGGGACCCGACGCTCTCGACGGTGCTGCACAGGGCCAGCGTGAGGACCCCCAGCCAGAGGGCGACGTCGACGCTCACCGGCACCGTCAGCCCGACCGCGCGGGCGAGCAGGAGGAACAGCCCGGCCAGGACGCCGGGGCCCGCCGCGAATGCGCAGACGCCGAGCTCGTGGCGGATCTCGGCGCGCGGCAGGCGGTCGTAGGAGGCGAGGGCCGCGGAGAGCAGGCCAGCGTACGCCTCCCCGAGGAAGATCACGATCCCGGTGCCGACCACGGAGGCGACGACCTCGCCGAGCACCGTGTCGTGGTTGCCGAAGTAGGCCAGCACCGACATCGCGAAGATCGTCCCCGTCAGCGCCGCGCGCAGGGCCGCCCGCGTCGTGTCGCCGAGGTCGGTGCGCGCGGGGGAGTCGACGCGTCCGTCCTCGTGGTCCGTCGCCACATCGACTCCTCTCGGCGTGCCTCCCCGGCATCGAAGGCGCCCGGTGCGGCGGGCGCCTCACCCGCCGAGGAGGAGGTCACGTCACGAGGCCATGGCGGCGCGCCGCGCGTCGCGCGGGGCGGGGACGGCGGCGAGCCCCGGCGCCTCGGCGAGGAGGGCGAGGAGCTCGGCGCGGTCCGGACCGGGCACCCGCCGCGGCGGGACCGGGCCGAGGGCGTCGACGGCGGCCCGCACCCGGGGGCGGGCGAGGACCTCGTCGGGCAGGGCCAGGCAGTTCACGATCTCGAGCAGGCCGCGCAGCGCGTCGGCGTCCTCGCCGGCCGCGGCGGCGAGGCGGGTCATCGGGTCGTCGGTCGGCCCGGCGGGCTCCCCGGCGATCTCGGCCTGCATCTCGGCCACCCGCACGCGGTCGGCGTGGGTCTGGACCTCGACGAGCGGCGCGACCGCCCGCTCGGTGACCCCGTCGAACGCCTCGGCCAGCGCGGCCGCGTCGCCGAGGTGGTCGCGGACGACGTGCCGGAGGGCCTGGGCGTGCGTGACGCCGATGCTGATCCCGCGTCCCGCCGAAGGGTTGGTGGCACACCAGGCGTCGCCGATCGCCACGAGGCCGGTCACCACCGGACGGCCGGCGCGCACCAGCCGGGTCCGGCGGTCGATCCCGCCGCCCATCGGGAGCACCCCGGTGATCCGCTCACCGGCGAGCCACGGCGCCTGCCAGGGGCAGGCCCCGACGACCTGGTCGAACACGGCGGGGTCGCGCACCGCGCGCAGCGCGCGGTCGGCGGCGAGCCCGTAGACCGTCACCGACCACGTGTCGCCGTCGCCGGGCAGGGTCAGCAGCGAGACCGAGCCCAGCGGCGCCAGCGGCGGGCCGATCCGCGGCGGCAGGGTCGGACCGGTGTAGAAGCGCGTGTAGTAGACGAAGCCGCGGTCGACCGCGCGGGTCTCGGTCAACGGCGCGCCCAGCGCGTACAGCCACCGCGCGCCCGGCCCGCGCCGACCGGTCGCGTCCACGACGAGGTCGGCGCGGATCTCCTCGCCCGCCGCGGTGCGCACGCCGACGACGTGCGGGCAGCGGGACGGGGCTCCAGTGCCGGCCCGGGGCCCCATCAGCAGGCCGGTGACCGTCACCCCGCGCCGGATCCGCAGGCCGTGGGTCCCGGCCGCCGTCGCGGCGACGACCGCCTCCACGACGGGCCGCCGTCCGGTGACCGCCGTCAGGGCCTCGTCGTCGTCGCGGGGCTCCCGGTCGGTGACGGTCGGCGGCAACGCCGCGAGCGGGTCGACGGTGACGCACCCGGCGTCGCGCATCCGCCCGGGGAGGTCGGGCAGCTCCGCGTCGAGGACGGCACGGACGCGGGCGAACAGACCGTGCGGCTGCCGGAACTGCGCGACGCCGCGCCGCGACCAGGACGCCCAGGCTCTCTCCGTCGGGGGTGGCTCCTGGGCGTCGGACTCGAGCACCGTCACCCGGTGCCCGTCGCGGGCCAGCATCAGGGCCGCCGACAGCCCGACCATCCCGCCGCCGCACACCACGATCGCGCCCATCGCGCACCTCCGGAGTCATCACCCGACTCACACCGCGTGAGCGGGGTACCGACGTTAGGAGGAGCCGAGTGCCGCCGACATTCCAGGAATTGCGTACCCAGCGTGACGTCGGCGCCGGTGATCTGCGTACGCGGCGAGCGGGCGTACTCCATCCCGCCGACGCCGCACCGCCGACGGTCGGGCGGCCCGGTCAGGCCGCGCGCGACGTCGTCGCGAGCCCGGCGCCCAGGCCGATCATCGCGACACCGCCCGCACCGCCGAGCACCGCGAGCCGCCGGGGCGAGCGGGCGAACCACGCCCGTGCCGTGCCCGCGCCCAGCGCCCAGACGCTGTCGAAGGTGAGGCCGATCGAGGTCATGACCACGCCGAGCACGACGACCTGCGGTCCGGTGGGCGCGGCGGGATCGATGAACTGGGGCAGGAACGCGATGAGGAAGATCGCGCTCTTGGGGTTGAGAAGCCCGACCACGACGCCGTCGACGCCCGAGCGCCACCACCCGGGCAGCGACGTCGTCACCGCCGGGGCCACCAGCGCGGCCGCCGCCCGGTGCCGGTGCCGGATCGCCGTCACGCCCAGCACGACCAGGTAGGCGGCCCCGGCGAGCTTCACCACCGTGAACGCCGCGGCCGACTGTGCGAGCACCGCGCCGAGCCCGACGCCGACGGCGAGGACCTGCAGCCCGATGCCGAGCGCGTTGCCGGCCACGGAACACAGCGCCCGCCGCCGCCCGGCCGCGAGGGCTCGGCCGATCGCGAACACGACGCTCGGTCCGGGGATCGCGATGACGATGACGCACGCCACGGCGAAGGTGAGCAGGTGGGGCACGGACCGGAGCCTCGTCCCGGCCGGGCGCCCGGTCCAGCGAGAATCCGCGAGATCGCGGGCGGATGGGTGCGGGCGCGCGCGGCGTTGCCCCCGGGGAGAGGCGCCGAGCGAGGTGACGGGCGATGACGGTCGAGCAGGGCTCGTGGGCGCAGATGGTCGCGCCCGGGCGCCGCGGCGCGGTGACGGTGCTGGCCGGCGGCACGCTCATGTTCGCCGTCGACACCTACGTCACCGCGAGCCTGCTGCCCTCGGCGGTCGCCGAGATCGGCGGGGCGGCGTTCTACGCTTGGCCCACAACGCTGTTCCTGCTCGCCGCCGTCGTGGCGTCGTCGCTGACGAGCCGGGTGCTGGCGACGGTCCCCGCCGGGCGCGCCTACCTCGTCGCGCTCGCGGTCTTCGCGCTCGGCGCCCTGGTCGACGCGCTCGCCCCGTCGATGGCCGTGCTCCTCGTCGGCCGGGTGATCCAGGGCGTGGGCGGCGGGCTGCTCGCGGCCATGGGCTACGCCCTCATCCGCGTCGCACTCCCCCGGTCGTTGTGGACGCGCGGCAGCGCGGTGATCGCGGCGATGTGGGGCGTCGCGCTGATCGTCGGACCCGGGCTGGGCGGCCTGCTCGCGGGGATGGGGCAGTGGCGCTGGGCGTTCGGCGCCCTCGTCATCGGCAGCCTCCTGATCGCCGCGATCGTGCCCTCGGCGCTGCACCGCGCCCGTGCCCGGCTCGCGCCCGGCGCGTTCCCGGTCGGGTCCGTGCTGCTCGTCGCCGGGGCGGCGGCCGTCCTCAGCGTCGCCGGGCTCGCCGCCGAGCTCGCCGTCGCGGTGCTGGGCCTGGTCGTCGCCCTCGTGCTGCTCGTGCTGTTCGTGGTCCACGAGCGCCGGACCTCCGCCGGCGTGCTCCCGCGCGCCACCTTCCGGCACGGCTCGCCGCTGCGCTGGATCTACGGGCTGATGGCGGTCCTCGTCGGCGTCTCCGGGCTGGAGGCGTTCGTGCCGCTGGCCGGGCAGCAGGTGGCGGGGCTGACGCCCGTGGCCGCCGGCTTCCTGGGCGTCGCGCTGGGGGCGGGCTGGGTGAGCGGCGAGATGGTCAGCGCCTCGGCGCGGCGGCCGCGCTGGCGCGTCCTGGTCGGGCCGGGACTGCTCGCGGCCGGCACCGTGCTCGTCGCGGTCACGTTCCTCGCCCTCGACGGACCACTCGCCGTCGTGCTGTGGGCCGTGGGGCTCGTGGCCGGCGGCATCGGGATCGGGACGGCGTGGCCGCACCTCGCGGCGTCCGCGATCGGCGGGGCCGAGGCCGAGGCCGAGCCGGCGCAGGAGCAGGACGAGAGCGAGGCCGACAAGGCCTCGGCCGCGGTGACGACCGTGCAGATGCTCGCGGTGTCGGTGGGCACCGCCCTCGGCGGCGTGTCGCTGGCGCTCGGCGGTGCGGACCCGCTCGCCGCCGCCCGCTGGCTGTTCGCGACCTTCGCGGTGGTCGCCGTCGTCGGAGCCCTGACCGCGAGGCCGGCGGCCCGGGGCGTCTAGCGCAGGATCTCCACGAGCAGCGCCCAGGCGTTGACCAGGCCGCCCACCAGGGCGAGCGCCACCGCGGCCGGGAGCCAGTAGAGCCCGCCGAGCGACCCGGTGAGCAGCCCGACGGCGGCCACCACGGGCGCGAGGGCGGCGACCGCCGACGGGATGACGTTCGTGGCGATCCACGAGGACACCGGCTGCTCGGCGGCGTGTGCTGAGGGCCGCGCCAGGTACCCGAGCGACGGCACCGTCACCGCGGAGATCACCAGGAGCTCGATCGCGAGAGCGACGTCCGGCTGTCCCGGGATCAGCAGGGCCAGCGAGAGGAAGACCGGCAGCGCGAGCAGGATCAACGCCAGCGCGGCCCGGCCCGCGATCCCGGTGCCGGTGAGGATCGTCCGGATGTTGATCGAGACGGCGACGAACAGCAGGCCGGCGAGCGCGGCCGCGGCGCCCGCCATCCCGGCGGCGAAGTCGGACCACGGCTCGGCGTCGTACGCGGCGTCCACAGCGGGGGAGTGTGCTGCGCCGATCGGCGCCGGACCAGTACCTAGCCCTGCGCGGCGAGCCGGTCGCGCATCGCGCCGGCCACGGCCTGCAGCGCCGAGAGGGGTCGGATCATCACGGTCAGCCGGTCGATCGCGCCGCTCGCGTCGTGGTGGAGCAGGTCGATGCCCTCGAGCTCGCGGTCGCCGACGTGGGCGCGGAACTGCAGCAGGTGGTCCTCGCCCCCGTCGATCTCGCCCACGTAGCGGAAGTCCTCGAAGACCGTCGCGACCGCCCGCAGGATCGGCGCCACGGCGTCGCGGCCCCGGTAGGGCGAGTGCACGACGGGGCTGTGGAACTCGACGTCCTCGGTGAGCAGGGCGATCGCCGCGTCCATGTCGCCGCTCTCGACGGCCGCGCGGAAGGTGGTCGGATTGGTCAGGGCGTCCACCGGGAACAGCGTACGGTCGGGACCGGCGAGCGGCGGAGGAAGCGGGGGTGCGGGGGCCGTGGGCGACGTGGAGGACGCGCTGCACCTCGAGGCACCCGCCACGCCGTCCGACGTCGGACGCCTGCGCCGCGCGGTGCGGCGGTGGCTGCGCGGACACCTCAGCGAGGACGAGGACGTCGTCGACAACCTGACGCTCGCCGTCAGCGAGGCCCTCGAGAACGCCGCCGAGCACGCCTACGCCGACCAGGACGAGGCCGGCACGATGACGCTCTCGGGACAGTGGGACCCCACCGGGCGGGCCCTGGTGATCACCGTGTCGGACGCCGGTCGCTGGCGCGCCCCGACCGGCAGCAACGGCTACCGCGGCCGGGGTCTCGCCCTCATCGAGGAGCTGGCCGCGGCGTACACGGTCGATCCCGGGCCGGGCGGAACGACGGTGACGCTGCGCCACCCGGCCTGAGCCGGTGTCCGCTGCGCCGCGGCGGGCCGAGAGAGGCGGTGCCACCGGGCGGGACGCTTCGGAGTTCGAAGTGTCTCCGGGGGAGGTGGCGTTGTCCCGGGGGGGGGGGCTCCCCGAGGAGTCGGCCTGTCACGACTCGGCAGGACGCTTCGGGAACCGAAGGGTCTCCTGCGGGGGTCGGCTTTCCCGCGGCAGCAGGCGGACCGTCCCCCGACGGCTCAGCGCGGCGATGCCCCCGGCCGGCGCGGCGCGTGGCGGTCGGCGACGCGCGGCGTGCGAAGGGCGTGGGTCACGGACGATCGCGGGCCCGGCACGGGCGAGGTCGCGGGCGGCTCGAGCAGCTCCAGCGCGGAGTCCGGGATGAGGGCCAGCTCCCGATTCTTGATCATGTTGCGGCCCCTTCCTGTGCGGCCCGGGCATCCTGGATCGGCCCGGGGTGGCGTCTCCAGTGAACGCGGTCCGCGCCGCTCGCGTGCCGGGTGTGCGCAACGGGATCGATCCGGCGGCCCCAGCCGGGCGGCGGATGGTCCCGATCATCGGACGAACGGCGGCGCGCGTTCCACCGGCGGGGGGCCCGCCTCACCCGTCCACCAGGGGGCGGAGGTGGGCGTGGGCCCAGCCCTCGAGCGTGCTCGGCGTGGTGGTGAGCGCCGAGCGGGGCTGCTCGGGCACGAAATCCTCGCGCAGCCCTGCCGACATCCCGACGATCGCCTCGACCGCGGCGTCGCCCAGCCCGGCCGAGCGCAGCCCGGCGCGCAGCTCGTCGTCGGTGAGGCGCTCGGCGCGCACCGGCCGGCCCAGCGCCGTGGTGAGCACCTCTGCCACCTCGGCGAAGCACAGATGGCGCGGACCGTGCACGGCCTGCACCCCGCCTCGTGCCCAGGGCGCGAGCAGGCGTCCGGCGGCGACCTCCGCGATGTCGCGGGGGTCGGCCCAGGGCATCGGGGCGTCGAGCGGCATCGCGGTGCGCAGCACGCCCGCGCGCAGGGCCTCGATCTCGAACTCGAGATTGGTGAAGAAGTACCCGGCGCGCAGGTGCAGCACGGGGGCGCCGGTGGCGTCCAGCGCCTCTTCGACGCGCGCGAGGCCGTCGATCTCGCCGGCGCCGTGGCGTTTCTCGGCGCCGATGCTCGACTGGAACACCGTGCGCGCGATGCCGTTCTCGCGGACCGCGCGGGCGACGTGGCCGCCGAGCCGCGCGTGCGTCGCGACGGGGTCGCCGGTGTGCTGCGTCGGGCTGATCCACAGCAGCGCCTCGACCCCGCGGGTGGCGGCCACGACCGCGTCGGCGTCGTCCTGGTCGCACGCCACGGCGTCGACGTGTTCGCGCCAGGTGGGGTCGAGGGTCGCGGGGTCGCGCAGGAGGACCCGCGGCCGGACGCCGGACTGGACGAGGCGGGGGAGGACGTGCGACCCCACGTGACCCCGTGGGGTGGTGATCGCGATGGTCATGCCGGACACCCTCGCGCGGGGGTCCGACGAGGCGGACGAGGCGGACGTCCTGAGTAGGTTCCATCGTGCACGATGAAATCGTCCACGTCTGAAAAGTCCGCCCGGGGCTTCGGGTCGTCGTCGCAAGCCCTGGACCGGCCTCATCAGCGAGCCGTCGCGGCTCTACCACCGCGCCATCGCCGAGTTCGCGTCACCGCAGGGGCACGCTCGAGTGCATCCGGGCCTTCAGCTACACCGACTTCCGCGACGACCTCGCGACGATCGACGTGCCGACGCTGGTCATCCACGGCGACTCGGACGCGATCGTGCCCTTCGAGGTCTCGGGCCGGCGCACCGCCGAGGCCCTCGAGGACAGCCGCACGGTCCTCGTCGAGGGCGGGCCGCACGGCCTGAACGCCACCCACGCCGAGGAGTTCAACCGGGCGCTGCTGGACTTCCTGGTGCGCTGACGCGCCGGTGAGCACGTAGCGCACCCTGTACCCGTGGACGCCGCCGCGCTCGTCGCCGACACCCCCCGTGCCCAGGCCGCCGCGCTGCGATCCGGGGATATCACGGCCGTCGCGCTGGCGGAGGCGACGGTCGCGGCGGCCCGCGAGGTCGACGCCCGCGTCAACGCCTTCGTCACGATCGACGCTGACGCGGCCGGCGTGGCGGCCGAGGACGCCGACCGGCGGCGGGCGCGCGGGGAGGACGGGCCGCTGCTCGGGGTGCCGATCGCCGTCAAGGACGATCTCGACGCCGCCGGGCACGTCACGTCCTGGGGGAGCAGGGCGCGCCGAACGCCGGCGACCGCCGACAGCCCGGTGGTCGCGACGCTGCGGACGGCGGGTCTCGTGCCGATCGGGCGCACGACGCTGCCGGAGCTCGCGCTCTACGGGTTCACCGAGTCGGTGCGCTCCGGCGTCACCCGCAACCCGATCGACACGGCGCGCACGCCCGGCGGGTCGTCGGGCGGCTCGGCGGCGGCCGTCGCGGGCGGCGCGGTCGGGCTGGCGACCGCGAGCGACGGCGCCGGCTCGATCCGCATCCCCGCCGGGTGCTGCGGCCTCGTCGGCATCAAGCCCGGCGCCGGCCGCACCCCCGGCGGTGGGTGGAACGGCCTCTCGGTCCAGGGCTGCCTCACCCGGCGGGTCGCCGACTCCGCGCTCTACCTCGACCTGATCGGCGACTTCCCGGCCCCGCTCGCGGACGCCGCCGAGCAGGACCCGCCGCCCCTGCGCGTCGGTGTCGACCTCGCCTCGCCGGTGTCGCCCGTGCTCCCGCTCGACCCCGAGCTCGAGGCGGCGCTGCGCCGGACCGCGGAGACCCTCGCGGGGCTCGGCCACGACGTGCGCGAGGTGCGCACCCGCTGGGGCACCGCGCCCCTCGGCTTCGTCGCCCGCATGCTGCACGGTCTCGCCGCCACCGCGCGCGAGGTCGACGACCCGACGCTGCTCGAGGCGCGCACGGCCGAGGTCGCGCGGATCGGGGGCCTCGTCCCCGACGCGGCGATCGCGCCCGCCCGCCGGCAGGGCGCCGCGGTGGGCCGGCGCCTGCTCGCCGACCTCGCCGTCGACGTCCTGCTGACCCCGCCGGCGCGCGGCCCGGCCGTGCCGGTCGGGCACTGGGCGGGCCGCCGGGGCCTGCCGACGATGCTCGCGCTCGGACGGCACTACGCCCACACCCCCGGCTTCAACCACACCGGGCAGCCGGCCGCCGTCCTCCCCGTCGGGCGCTCCGACGTCGGGCTCCCCCTGGCGGTCCAGCTCGCCGTCGCCCCCGGCGAGGACGCGCGGCTCGTCGCGCTCGCGGCGCAGGTCGAGCGGGCGGTGGACGCCGCGCGGGAGTGATCGGCGCGACGCCGGGACACGGGTGAGGAGCGGGGACGCCGGGTAGCCCCGCCCGGTCCGCCGCGCCGGGGACGTCGCCGACGTCCTCGTGCCGTGACCCCGGGGTACAGCCCTCCGCCCCGTCGCTGTCGTGCGGAGCCGTCCGGCGTCGCCCCCGGCCGCCGGTCCCCGCGCGCGTGCCGAGGAGAGCGATGACCCCACTCGACGCGGTCCGGCCCGTGCTCGGGTCGTTCCGGACCGGGCCGACCCCGCGGGGCGAGGGGCGCACCCGGCACAACCTGGCCGTGCTGGCCCGCGCCGCGGCCGACGACCTCGACGTCGCGCGCCTGGCCGAGGCCCATCTCGACGCCGTGACGATCCACGCCGAGCTGGGGGGACGGCCCGTGCCGGCCGGCTCGTGCTGGGGCGTGTGGGCCGCCGAACCGCCCGGCGCGGAGGTGCGCGCGGAGCCGGACAGGGCGGGCGGATGGCGCCTGTCCGGTCGCAAGCCGTTCTGCTCCGGCGCGGCGGGCCCGTGCACCCACGCCCTCATCACCGCCCACGCCGACGACGGCCGCCGCATCCTCGCGGTCGACCTCGCCGCGCCCGGGATCACCGTGACCCCCGGGCGGTGGCAGGCCCACGGGATGCGTGGCAGCGCCGCGGCGAGCGTCGACCTCGAGGAGGTGCCGGCCGAGCCGCTCGGCGGGCCCGGCGCCTACCTCGAGCGCGCCGGGTTCTGGCACGGCGCGATCGCCGTGGCGGCGGCGTGGTTCGGCGGCGCCGTCGGGGTCGCGGCGCCGCTGCGCCGCGCGGCCCGCGACGGTCGTCTCGACGCCCACGGCCACGCCCATCTCGGCGCGGTCGACGCCGCCCTCGCCGCGGCCCGGTGCCTGCTCCGCGAGGCCGCGGACGCTCTCGACGCCGGGAGCCCGGAGCCGGCGCCGGTGGCCCGGCGGCGAGCCCTGCGGGTGCGGGCGGTCGTCGAGGCGGCGGTCGACAGCGCGCTGCGGCGCACCGGCCGCGCGCTCGGGCCGGGTCCCCTCGCGGGCGACGCCGACCACGCGCAGCGCGTCGCCGACCTGGAGGTCTACGTCCGCCAGAGTCACGCCGAACGGGATCTCGCCACGCTCGGGGAGCTGGTCGGGGACGCCGAGGACGCCGAGGACGTGCTCCTGTGACCGCGCCGTCGCTCAAAGGTCTCGGGACGCCCGAGGACGTCTGGTGGGGGCCGGGCGGCCTGGACGCCGTCCCGGCGGTCGACCCGGCGACCGTGCGCCCGACCGGCCGGGTGGTCGTGGTGGCGCCGCACCCCGACGACGAGGTCCTCGGCGTCGGCGGGACGCTCGCCGCCTGGGCGCCGGACGATGTCCTCGTCGTGGCCGTCACCGACGGCGAGGGCTCGCACCCGGGGAGCCCGACGCTGACGCCCGCGCAGCTCGTCGAGCGCCGCGCCGGGGAGCGCCGCGCCGCGCTCGCCGCCCTGGGGGTGCCCGCCCGGGTGCACCGTCTCGGGCTGCCCGACGCCGGGGTGACGGCGGCCGACGTCGCCCACGGCCTCGGTGCCGTCCTGCGCGCCGGCGACACGGTGCTCGCCCCCGTCGCGGACGACGGCCACCCCGACCACGACGCGGTGTCGGCCGGCGCCGGGCTCGCCGCCGACCGGGCCGGGGTCGCGTGCCGGCGGTACGCGGTGTGGCTGTGGCACTGGGCGCGCCCGGGGCAGGTGTCGTTCGACGGGGCCCGCCGGCTCGTGCTGCCCGGCGGCGCCGTCGCGGCCAAGAGCGCGGCGATCGCGTGCTTCACCACGCAGATCGCGCCGTTGTCGGACGACCCGCGCGACGCACCGGTGCTCCCGGACGCCGTCCTGGCCCGGTTCCGCCGGGACACCGAGATCCTGTGGGGGCCGTGGTGAGCCTGTCCAGCGCGTACTTCGACGACCTCTACGCACGCGACGCCGACCCGTGGGGCATCGAGGCGGGCTGGTACGAGGAGCGCAGGCGCGCCGTCGTGCTCGCCGCCCTGCCGCGGCCCCGCTACGCCCGCGCGTTCGAGCCCGGCTGCGCGTCCGGGGCGCTGTCGGTGGGGCTGGCCGAGCGGTGCGACGAGCTCGTGTGCCGCGACGCCGCCGACCGCGCCGTCGCGGCCGCCCGCGCGCGGCTCGCCGGCCGTCGCGGCGTGGACGTGGCGCGGGGCGAGCTGCCCGGCGAGGTGCCCGCCGGGCCGTTCGACCTGGTGGTGGCCTCGGAGGTCGCCTACTACCTCGACGCGGACGACCGGGCGGCCTGCTGGGACGCCGTCGAGGAGCGCCTGGTCCCCGGTGGCCACCTGCTCGCTGTCCACTGGCTGCGCGCCGCGCCCGAGTACCCCGTCGAAGGACCGGCGGTGCACGACGAGCTCGCCGCGCGCCCCGGGCTCGCGCGGACCGTCCGTCACGACGAGGCCGACTTCCGGCTCGAGGTGTACGCGCGCGTGCCGCCGCCGGCGCGCTCGGTCGCCGAGGAGACGGGGCTGCGGTGACGCCGTGGGTGGGTGTCGTGGTCCCGGCCCACGACGAGGAGGAGCTGCTCGCCGACTGCCTGGCCGGGCTGCGCGCCGCGGCCGGCGCCGTGCGGGACCGCGCGCGCGTGGCGGTGCTCGTCGTCGCCGACGCCTGCTCCGACCGCACCGAGGCGATCGCCCGTCGGCACCACGTGGGGGTGCGGCGCCTGGCGGCGCGCAACGTCGGGCGGGCCCGGGCGGCGGGTGCGGCCACGCTGCTGGCGCGCCGGATCCCGCCGGTGTGGCTGGCCACGACCGACGCCGACTCCGTGGTGCCCCGGGACTGGCTGTCCGCGCAGCTCGCGGCCCGGGACGCGGGCGCCGACGCATGGGTCGGCACGGTCGCGGTCACCGACTGGGCCGGGCTGCCGCACCCGGTCCGCCACCACTACCGGGCCGCGTACGACGACGGCGGGTCCGGCGACGCCCACCGTCACGTGCACGGGGCGAGCCTCGGGATCGCGGCGGAGGCCTACCGCGCGGTCGGGGGGTTCCCGCCGCGGGCCACCGCGGAGGACGTCGCCCTCGTCGCGGCCCTCGACCGCGGCGGGTACCGGGTGCTCCGCGACCGCGCGCACCCCGTCGTGACGAGCGCCCGTACCGACGGCCGGGCCCCGGACGGCTTCGCCGGACATCTCCGGGCGCTCACCCGGCATGTGATGCCCGCCTCACCGGGTAGCCCCCCGTCAACCCCGCTCGAACCCGCGGCGGGGAGCCGGGAGCGGCCCGACCGTGCCCGCGACTGATCGACACCGACGCCTCACCCGCTCGAGCCCGCGGCGGAGCCTCGACACGTGCTGCGCGCCCGCACCTGCCGGCCGCGCCCGTTCCCAGGAGCCGCACCATGCCCGAGCGTCCCCGTCCCACCGTCCGAGGAGCGCTCCCGTGAGCGCCGGGTCCGCCGCGTGGCGTGCCCGGGTCGACGCGTCGATCGACCCCCGCTTCGAGCGGGCGTTCGCGATCGTCGATGCCGTGCACGCCGAACAGCAGCGCGGCACGCTCGAGCCCCCGCGGCTCGCCCGGTTGCGCCAGGAGCTCGCCCACCTCCTCGCCGAGATCGACGGTCTCGTCACGCCCCGCACACCGCGGGGGACGAGGTGACCGGCCGGTCGGGGGTCCTGCGTCCTCCGGTCGCGGCGGGTAACCTCCCGGTGACAGATTCGGCGGTTGAGACCTGCAGGCCGTCGCGGACGACGTGGTCCGACCCCTCCGTGGGCCGGGCCGACCGTGGCCGCGAGGAGGCCCCATGAGCATCGACGTCGACCCGTCCACCGATCTCTCCGAGGATCTGCCGGCCGACCTGTCGGCACGCCGACGCGCCGCCGTCGCCGAGGCCGTCGCGCGCGCCGAGCCGTCGGCCGGCGGCGACCGCCGGGCGTCCGTCGGCATCCGCCGGTACGGCCCCGGCTGCGTGGCGCTCGCGCTGCGCGGGCGGTTCGACCGCGCGGGCCGGGAGCGCCTGCGCGGCATGACCGGCGAGCTCGAGCGCCAGGCGCGGACCGAGCTGGTCATCGACCTCTCGGGCCTCGACGGCTGCGACGCCGGCCTGGCCCGGGTGCTCGCCCGGCTGCGCATCCGCTGCCTGGCCCACGAGGCCCGTGTCGAGCTGCACGACCCGCCGGAGGCGCTGGCCGCCGAGCTCGGCCAGTTCCGGCTGTAGAGGGAGGACATCCCGTGACCGATCGCGACGACCTCCGCGTCCGCAAGGCCCTGCAGGGGATGGCCTTCCCCGCCGACCGCACCCAGGTCATCTCCTGGGCCACCGACCGCGGCGAGGGCGACACCCAGGTGCTGACGGCGTTGCGGGCGCTGCCCGACCGCACGTTCTCGACCGCCGACGACGTGGTGATCTCGGTGCCGCAGCGCCCCGACCGGGCCTGAGTACGGTCGCGCGGTGACGTCCACGCCGATCACCGACGACGACCGTGACCACCTGCGGCGCTGCGTGGAGCTCGCCCGCGAGGCGCTCGAGGCGGGCGACGACCCGTTCGGCTCGGTGCTCGTGGGTCCCGGCGGCGGCGTCCGGTTCGCGGACCGCAACCGGGAGAGCTCCCGCGGGGACGCGACGCGCCACCCGGAGCTCGAGATCGCCCGGTGGGCGGCGGCCGAGCTGACCGCCCAGGAGCGGGCGGCGAGCACCGTCTACACCTCCGGCGAGCACTGCCCGATGTGCGCGGCCGCGCACGCGTGGGTCGGGCTCGGCCCGATCCTCTACGCGAGCTCGTCGGAGCAGCTGACGCGCTGGCGCGCCGAGCTCGGCGCGCCACCGTCGCCGGTGCGCCCCCTGCCGATCACGGACGTGGCGCCGGCGCTGCGGGTGAACGGCCCGGTGGCCCCGTTCGACGACGAGATCCGCGAGCTCCACCGCCGGCGGCTGGCCGGCTGAAGCCCCCGGAGACGACGAACGGCCCGGACCCGCAGCGTGCGCGCGGGGCCGGGCCGTACGTGAGCGAACTCTGGTGCTATAGCCCCGAAGTTCGCTCACATGGGTCGATCAGGTGCCGTCGGGGACGGGGGCGATGGTCTCGTAGGTGCCGTCGTGGTCGGTGTCGACGGCGCCCATGTCGAAGTCGCCGTTGTTGTTCGTGTCGAGCAGGACGGTCTCGCCGTAGCCGTCGGCGTCCGTGTCGACCACGGCGGTCTCGAAGCTGCCGTTGTGGTCGGTGTCGGCGATGACCGTGTCGACGTAGCCGTTGTGGTCCTCGTCGGTGGAGACCGAGTCGATCTGGCCGCTCGCGTCGGTGGTGTAGGTGCCCACGACCTGGCCGGAGGCATCGTAGACGGTGCCGTTGGTGAAGGAGTAGTTGTCGCCGGCGTTGTCAGCCATGATCGGTGCTCGCTCTCGGTGAGTGCTCGGTGCCCGGTGTGGTGGGCGTTCGGCACTCTGACGACGGGAGGAGACGCGGATGTTCCGGCGGGAGCAGGGAATTTTCTCCGCGAGCCTGCGGTCACCCAGGGTGATGGTCAGTCGTCGTCGCCGTCGTCGCGATCGTTGTCGCGGTCGATCCCGCCCCGTGCCGCCTCGGAGGCGGTGACGACGTCGACCGACCCGAAGGCCCCGCTCGCGTCGACCGTGACCTCGCGCTGGGTGGCCCCGCCCGGCGGCAGCCGGCAGGCCTGCTCGCAGTCGGTCCCGCCGAACACCATGAAGCCCGTGGTGCGCACGACCGTGCCGTCGGGCACGACGACCTCGGTCCTGCCGAACAGCGAGGCCACCCGGACCTGCTGCTGGTCGGCGGTGACGGGGACGGTCCGGTGACCGAAGAGCGCGAAACCGTCGTCGGCGCCGACGATCCGCGTGCCCCCGAAGGCCACGGCGCCGAGCACCAGGACCGGCACGACGACCCGGCCGATCCGGTGGTGCCAGGGCGGCTGGTCGGGGGCCCTCGCCGGCACCGGCGGCGTCCGCGGCTCGGCCGGCGCCGACGCCGCGGGCGCCGGGAGGTCGGCCACCAGCACGTCGAGCTCCCGCTGGACCCGCGCCTCGAAGCACTGCCGGGTGCGCTCGTCGTACTCGGTGAGCGTGAGGACCCCGTCGTCGAGGGCCGC
Source organism: Actinomycetospora sp. NBRC 106375 (assembly GCF_030269665.1). Classification (GTDB taxonomy): domain Bacteria; phylum Actinomycetota; class Actinomycetes; order Mycobacteriales; family Pseudonocardiaceae; genus Actinomycetospora. The sequence continues at coordinate 270,246 of NZ_BSTS01000006.1, read as the reverse complement.
ACGCAGGCGGTCGTCGGTGGCCCGCCGCTCCCGGTCGCCGATCCGCATCTCCGGGGGCTCCGCGGTCACGGATCCATCCTGCCCGGTCACGCGCGGCGACGGGAGGCGAGCAGGGCCCGGTCGTCGGGGTCGTCGGTGCGGGCCAGCGCCGCGTCCAGCGCCGCGTCGGCCTCGGCGTCCCGCCCGAGGCGGCGCAGCAGGTCGGCGCGTACGGCGTGCAGCAGGTGGTAGCGGTCGAGGCGCGGGGCGAGCTCGTCGACGATCGCCAGGGCGCTCGCGGGCCCGTCGGTCTCGGCGACGGCGACCGCGCGGTTGAGCGCGACCGTCGGGCTCGGGGCGAGGGCGAGGAGCTGGTCGTGGAGGGCGACGAGCTGGGCCCAGTCGGTCGACGCGGCGTCCGGGGCCGAGGTGTGGACGGCGTTGATCGCGGCCTGCACCTGGTACGGCCCGGGACGGTCGCGGCGCAGGCACCGCCGCACCAGGTCGAGACCCTCGGCGACGAGCGCCGGGTCCCACCGCGCGCGGTCCTGGTCGGCGAGCAGCACCCGCGCCCCGGCGGCGTCGGTCCGGGCGGGCCGGCGGGCCTCGGTGAGGAGCATGAGCGCGAGCAGGCCCAGCACCTCCGGCTCGTCGGGCATCAGCGCGGCGAGCAGGCGTCCCAGCCGGATGGCCTCCGCGGCGAGGTCGTCGCGGGTGGCGGTCGCGTGGCCCTCGGTGAAGATCAGGTACACGACGGCGAGGACGCCGGGCACCCGGTCGGGGAGGTCGGCGTCCCGCGGCACGCGGTAGGGGATGCGGGCCGCCCGGATCTTGTTCTTCGCGCGCACGATCCGCTGGGCCATCGTCGCCTCGGGCACGAGGAACGCCCGTGCGATCTCGGGGGTCTCGAGCCCGCCGAGCAGGCGCAGCGTCAGGGCGACCCGGGCGGGCAGCGCCAGCGCGGGGTGGCAGCACGTGAAGATCAGGCGGAGGCGGTCGTCGTGCACCGGGCCCCCCTCCTCGTCCTGGGGTTCGTCGTCGTCCGGCTCGTCCCGCGGCGGCTCCGCGCGGGCTGCCCGGGCCTCCTTGTCGCGCCCCACCGCGTCGCGGCGCAGCCGGTCGATCCCGCGTCGCCGGGCGGTGGTGACGATCCATCCGCCTGGGTTCGGTGGTACGCCGTCGGCGGGCCAGCGGGTGAGCGCGACGGTGAACGCGTCCTGCACCGCCTCCTCGGCGAGGTCGATGTCGCCGAGGGCGCGCACGAGCGTCGCCACGCACCGCCCGTACTCCTCGGCGAAGATCCGCGAGATCCCCGCCGAGGAGGGCGCGGTGCTCACACGGTCCAGTGGAACGGGCGGACCTCGATCGGCAGGCCGGTGGCCTCGGTGGAGCGCCGGGCCCAGTGCATCGCGGCGTCGAGGTCCGGTGCGTCGACGATCGTGAAGCCGCCCAGGTACTCCTTGAGCTCCACGAACGGGCCGTCGGTGACGAGCACGTCGTCGCCGCTGCGGGCCAGGACCGTCGCGGTGTGGGGGGCCTCGAGACCGCCGGAGAACACCCACACGCCGGCCTCGCGCATGTCGGTGTGGAGCCGGTCGAGCCGAGCCATGATCTCGCCCAGCTCGGCCTCGGACGGCGGCTCGCCGCCGGCGGGCTGGTACACGCTGAGCAGGTAGTGGGCCATCGGGGTCCTCCTCGGTCCTGGCGGCGGGCACCGTGCCCGCACACCCCCACCACGAACGGCACCGGGCCGATCGACAGGTCCGGAGGAAGATTCTCAGTACAGCAGCGTCCGGTAGTGCTCCGGGGCGTAGCGCTGTTCCAGCTCGGCGAGGGAGGCGTCGGGGCTCGTCCGGTGCGCGATCTCGGCGACGCTCGGGAGGTCGGCGGGCGTCCACGAGTCGGGGTCCCACAGCCCGGAGCGCATGAGCGCCTTGGGGCAGTGGAAGAACACCTCGTCGACGGTGACCTCGGTGAGGATGCGCGGGCGGTGGCCGCGGACCTCCAGCGACGCCGCGTCCTCGGGGTCCAGGAGGAGCCGCGCGCGCCCGTTCACCCGCAGCGTGTCGCGTCGGCACGGGACGAGGAACAGCAGCGCGACGTGGGGGTCGCCCAGGATGTTGACCATCCCGTCGACGCGGCGGTTGCCGGGACGGTCCGGCAGCAGCAGGGTCCGGTCGTCGACGACGAGCACCTCGCCGGCGGGGTCGCCCTTGGGGGAGACGTCCAGCGAGCCGTCGGCGCCGGAGGTGGCCAGGAGGTGCAGCGGCGAGCTCGCGATGAAGGCCCGGTCGACGTCGTCCAGCTGCGCGCGCACCTTGGTGATCGCGCGTGGCATCGGCTCGCCGATCACGGCCCGCAGCTGCTCGACGTCGGTGATCTCCGTGCCGCCGCGCGTCCCCGCCTCGCCCACCGGCCCGAGGTTACGGAGCCTCGGGCGCCCGCGCGAAGAGGTGCCGCCGGTTGATCGCCTCCAGCACCTCGGTGCGCGTGCGGGTGCCGTGGTCGGCGGCGACGAGGCGGTCGGCGATCGCCACCGAGAAGGCGATCAGGCACCGCGCCTCGAGGTCCTCCTCGTCGGCGCTGACGGGCTCCAGCAGCTCGCGCAGGTAGGCCATCCGGACGTCGTCGACGCGGCGCAGGCGCTCGGCGACGCCCGCGTCGCGGCGCGCCCAGTCGCGGACGGCGAGGTCGACCGGGCGCAGCTCGACGCTGAACGTCAGCTCGGCGGCCCGGCGGGCCTTGCGCATCGCGTCGCCGCCCTCGTGCTCGACGCGCGCGAGGACGTCCGCGGTGCTCCGGGACTCCCACGTGTCGAGCACCTCGGTCAGGAGCGCGCGCCGGTCGGCGAAGTACCCGTAGAAGCCGCCCTTGGTGACGCCCAGCGAGCGCGCCAGCGACTCGATCTGGACCGCTTCCGGCCCGCCCTCGGCCAGCGCCAGCAGGGCCGCGTCGATCCACCGGTGGCGCGGCGTGCGGGCCACGGCCATGGGCGCTCCTCCCTCGGTCTGTACGGCACCGTACAGAAGCTGCTAGCGTCGGCGATGTATACGGGCTCGTATATCGGACCGGGGAGCGGCCATGACCACAGCACCCACCGTCGGCCACGGACTGCGGCTGCCGCCGGGCCAGCGTCCGGTCGCCGGCTTCCCGCGCTTCGGCACCCACCTCCACCACCCGCCGCCGCCCGTCCCCGCGGACCACGCGATCGAGGTCAGCGGCGCGGTGCGGGCCGGGTTCGCGGTGCCGGTGGCCCGCCTCGCGCAGCTCCCGCGCCGCGAGCTCACCGCCGACCTCCACTGCGTCGCCGGGTGGTCGGCGGTCGACCTGCGGTGGGAGGGGGTCCCGTTCGCGAGCTTCTGGCGCGAGCTGGTCGCGCCGGCCCTCGAACCGGACGCGACCGTCACCCACGTCGTCTTCCGGGGCCTCGACGGGCACCGGTCGGTCGTCACGATTGAGGACGCGCTGGACGACGACGTCCTGCTGGCCGAGCACCTCGACGGGCGGCCGCTCGACGGCGACCACGGCGCCCCGGTCCGGCTCGTCAGCCCGCGCCAGTACGGCTACGTCAGCACCAAGCACCTGCGCCGGATCGAGGTCCGCACCGCCCGCCCGGAACCCCGCCGGACCCTGATCGACCGGGTGATCGAGGAGCACCCGCGCGCGCGGGTCTGGGCCGAGGAGCGTCACGGCTCCCTGCCCGGGCCGTGGGTGCGCCCGTTCTACCGCGCGCTGGTCGCGCCGCTCCGGGCCCTGTGCGCGCTCGGCGACTCAGGGTCGCGCGAGGCCGTGGAGCAGTAGCGCCGCCAGCGCCTCGTACGCCTCGGCGTCGGCGAGCCCGGTGGCGCCGGCGATGCGGCGCTGCTGGATCGCCACCATCGTCGTCGCGACGGTCTCGGCGGCGAAGGACACCGGGACGTCGCGGAAGGCACCGGCCTCGACGCCCTCGGCGATCAGCTCGCCGACGCGCCGGGCCGCGGCGCGGGTGTTGCGCGCGTAGACCTCGGCGGCGGGCGGGAACGCGGCCATGTCGTCGACGAACCGGGCCGACGCGGGCGCGAGCTCGGCCGCGACGGCGCGCAGGTAGGCCGCGACCCGGTCGGCCGGCGCCGCGCACGTGTCGACGGCGGCCTCGACGTGGGTCGTGGCGCGCTCGAAGAAGTGCACCACCGCGGCGCGCACCAGCTGCTCCTTCGAGCCGGCGAGCGCGTAGAGCGTGCGCTTGGAGCAGCGCAGCCGGGCCGCGAGGTCGTCGAGCGTGAGGTGGGCGAAGCCCTCGGCGAGCAGGAGCGCCACGAGGGCGTCGAAGAGCTCCGAGTGGCGCGCGGCACCGCGGCGCGTCGAGGTCGGAGCGCTCATGTGGCTACCCTAGCGACACCTCCATCGGTACTCTAGGACCGATCTGAGTACCGATAGGAGTCCAGCGATGCCGGTCGACCGCCTGCTGCCCACCCAGGAGGCCGAGGACCTCCTCGAGCTGACCCGCGACCTCGCGGACAAGGAGCTCGCCACGCGCGTGGAGGAGCACGAGCGGGCCGAGACCTACCCCGAGGGCCTGTTCGCGACGCTCGGCGCGGCCGGGCTGCTGGGCCTGCCCTACCCCGAGGAGGTCGGCGGCGGCGGGCAGCCCTACGAGGTCTACCTCCAGGTGCTCGAGGAGCTGGCCGCGCGGTGGGCGGCCGTCGCCGTCGCCACGAGCGTGCACTCGCTCTCGTGCTTCCCGCTCTTCACCTTCGGCACCGCCGACCAGCAGCAGCGCCTGCCCGAGATGCTCGGCGGCTCGTTGATCGGGGGCTACTCGCTGTCCGAGCCCCAGGCGGGCTCCGACGCCGCGGCGCTGCGGTGCAAGGCCTCACGGGTGGAGAACGGCTACGAGATCACCGGCACCAAGGCCTGGATCACCCACGGCGGGCGCGCCGACTTCTACGCGCTCTTCGCACGCACGGGCGAGGGGGGAGACGAAGCGCAGCGGAGCTCGACCCGTCGCAGCAGCCGGGGCGTCTCCTGCTTCCTCGCGCCCGGCGCCGTCGACGGCCTGTCCTGGGGCCGGCCCGAGGAGAAGATGGGCCTGCACGCGGTCCCGACGGCCACGGCGAACTGGGACGGCGCGGTGCTCGACGCTGACCGGCTGATCGGGCGCGAGGGGCAGGGCCTCGAGATCGCGTTCTCGGCGCTCGACTCGGGCCGCCTCGGCATCGCGGCGTGCGCGGTCGGGCTCGCCCAGGGCGCGCTGGACGCGGCGGTCGACTACGCGAACGAGCGCACGACGTTCGGTCGCAAGATCGTCGACCACCAGGGTCTGGGCTTCGTGCTCGCCGACATGGCCGCCGCGGTGGACAGCGCGCGCGCCACCTATCTCGACGCGGCGCGCCGCCGCGACCTCGGGCGCCCCTACTCGCGGCAGGCCAGCGCGGCGAAGCTGGTCGCGACCGACAACGCCATGCGGGTGACCACCGACGCGGTGCAGGTGTTCGGCGGCTACGGCTACACCCGCGACTTCCCGGTGGAGCGCTACATGCGTGAGGCCAAGATCATGCAGATCTTCGAGGGCACCAACCAGATCCAGCGCCTGGTGATCAGCCGGGGCTTCGCGCGCTGAGGGTATGTGAGTAGTTGCGGCCCCTATGGGGACCGCAACTGCTCACATGGGACTCAGCCACCCCACGTCACTTGGCGCAGGCCGTGGCGGTCGGGCGGGCCGGGCCGGGCCGCGCCGTCGGGGGAGACCGGCGAGCCGTGCGCCGTGCCGCCGTCGCGGGCCTCGGTCTGGTCGCCGCCCGACGGGGTCGCGCCGGCGTCGAGCTCGGCGAGCCGTGTGCGCAGCACCTCGATCACCGGCAGCCGCGAGGAGTGCTCCCGCTCGTGGGCGAGCAGGCCTTCGACGTCCTCGCGCTCCAGCGAGCGGATGCGGTGCTTGACCGTGTCGACCGTGGCGTGGTCGAAGTCGGGAAACGGGGTGTCGGCCACGGGATCCTCCTTGCGGACGGGGCCGCAGGCCTACCCGATCACGCCGCCGACGCACCCTCCTCCTCGTCGCCGGGGGTGGGAGCGACCGCGAGCATGCCCGACACCCGCTTCTTGACCATCCACCCGATCGTCGCGCCGGCCACGACCGCGACGGCCAGCCCGACGTAGGAGAAGCGCTTGAGCCACGTCTCGGCGACGATCCCGAGGAAGTAGATCGCGTACGTGGTGCCGATGGTCCACAGCGCGCCACCGATGATGTTGGCGGGCAGGAACTTCTTATACGGCATCCGCAGCGCCCCGGCCAGCGGCCCGGCGAGGATGCGCAGGATCGCGATGAAGCGGCCGATGATCACCGTCAGCACACCCCAGCGCGCGAACGCCCGTTCGGCGAGGGCGAGGTGGGACGGTCCGAAGTGCTTCGGGAACCGCCGCCCCAGCCGCTCGAGCAGCCCGATCCCGTAGTGCCGCCCGACGGCGTAGCCGATGGAGTCGCCCACCACCGCCCCGATGAGCGCCCCCAGGGCGACCCACTCCGGCTCCACCGGGATGTCGGGGCGCGACGAGAGCAGCGCGGCGCTGACCAGCACGACCTCGCCCGGCAACGGCACGCCGAGGCTCTCGATGCCGACGACCCCCGCGACGGCCAGGTACACCGCCAGCGGAGGGATGGTCATCAGCCAGTGGTCGATCGCCACGTCGGGACCTCTCGCTCGGCGACGGGTGAGCTGCTCGGTGAGCTCCGGACTCCCCGGATCCTTGCGATGATGACCCACGGTGGCGCGCAGGGGGACCCTCGCGTCCGCAAGACGACCACGAACGGCCCAGCCGGCAACCCAGGGTGACCTACTCGCGGCGCAGCGTCCGGCTCCGCCCCCGGAACTCGGCGATCACCTGGTTGTCGCGGGGACGGACGAGCGTCACGTCGAACACCCCGCTGCGCCCGAAGGCCACCCGCTCGGTCGCGAGTGCCTCGAGGACGTCACCGGTGCGCGCCGAGGCGACGAAGACGATGTCCGCCGCGGCCGCCACCGCGACCGGACCCGGGCTGTTGCACGCGCACGCGAACGCCGAGTCGGCCAGCAGGAACAGGTAGCCGCCGTGGCACATGCCGTGCCCGTTGACCATGTCCTCGGTGATCGTCATGGTCAGCCGGGCCCGGCCGTCGACGGCCTCGTGCAGCTCCATGCCGAGCTTGCGCGAGGCGGCGTCGTCGTCCCACATCCGCCGGACCGACGGGGAGATCGGGCCGTCGAGGTCACCCATCGGAGCCCTCGCGCTTCGCCACCAGCGTCAGCACGTCGTACTTCGCCACCGGTTCGCCGGCCGCGTTGACCACCTCGGCGTCCCAGCGCACCTCGCCGTACGCCGCGGAGGCCCGCGGCGAGATGTCCTTGGCCGTCAGCGTGATGGTCAGCTCGTCGTCGAACTTCACCGGCGTCAGGAAGCGCAGGTGGTCGACGCCGAAGTTCGCGAGCACCGGGCCGGGCGCCGGGTCGACGAACAGGCCCGCGGCGAACGAGACCACGAGGTATCCGTGGGCCACGCGCTCGCCGAAGAACGGGTTCGCCGCCGCGGCCTCGGCGTCGAGGTGGGCGTAGAAGGTGTCGCCGGTGAACTCGGCGAAGTGCTCCACGTCGGCCTCGGTCACGCGCCGCGGGCCGCCGACGACGGTGTCGCCGGGGCGCAGGTCCTCGAGGTGCTTGCGGAAGGGGTGCTCGTCGGTGACGGTGCGGGCGCTGCCCGGCACCCACCGCCCGGTGATCGCCGAGAGCATGTCCGGGCTCGCCTGGACCGCGCTGCGCTGCATGTGGTGGGCGACGCCGCGCAGCCCACCCATCTCCTCGCCGCCGCCGGCGCGTCCCGGGCCGCCGTGCACGAGCTGGGGCATCGGCGAGCCGTGGCCCGTCGACTCCTTCGCGTCGGACCGGTCGAGCACGAGCAGGCGCCCGTGCCACGGCGCGACGCCGAGCACCACCTCGCGCGCGAACGCCGGGTCGGCGGTGACGACGGAACCGGCCAGCGAGCCCTGCCCGCGCGCGGCGAGCTCGACGACCTCGGCGGTCGACGAGTACGCGACCACCGTCGACACCGGCCCGAACGCCTCGACCTCGTGCACGGCGGCGGAATCCGGGGTCGCCCGCAGCAGCACCGGGGACAGGAACGCGCCGCGCTGCGCGTCGGCGCCGCGGACCTCGACCTGCTCGGGGTCGCCGAACACGATCTCGGCCTCGTCGGTGAGCGACTTCAGCGAGCGGCGCACCTCCTCGCGCTGCTCCAGCCCCGCGAGCGCGCCCATCGTCACGCCCTCGGCCGACGGGTCGCCGACGACCACGTCCGTGAGCTGCGCCCGGACCGCCTCGACGACCGCGTCGGCCTGCTCCGCGGGCACGAACGCGCGCCGGATCGCCGTGCACTTCTGCCCGGCCTTGACCGTCATCTCGGTGACGAGCTGGGAGACGTAGAGGTCGAACTCCGGCGTCCCCGGCGTCGCGTCCGGCCCGAGGATCGAGCAGTTCAGCGAGTCGGCCTCGGCGGTGAACCGCACCGCGCGGGCCGAGAGCACCGGGTGGGTGCGCAGCTGCCGTGCCGTGGACGCCGAGCCCGTGAAGGACACGAGGTCCTGCTCGGTGAGGTGGTCGAACAGGTCGCCGGTCGAGCCGGCCAGGAACTGCACCGAGCCCTCGGGCAGCAGGCCCGACTCGACGATCAGCCGCACCAGCTCCGCGGTGAGGAACGCCGTCGGCGTCGCCGGCTTGATGATCGACGGGACGCCGGCCAGGAACGCCGGCGCGAGCTTCTCGAGCGGCCCCCAGCACGGGAAGTTGTAGGCGTTGACCTGCACCGCGACGCCCTGGAGCGGCGTGTACACGTGCTGGCCGACGAACGTGCCGCCCTTGCTCATCGGCACGAGGTCGCCGTCGAGCCACGGTCCCGCGGCGGGCAGCTCGCGCTTGCCCAGCGACGCGTACGCGAGCAGCACCCCGATGCCGCCGTCGACGTCGAACTTCGCGTCGCCCTTCGTCGCGCCCGTGCGCGCCGAGGCCGCGTAGAGCTCGTCGCGGTGCTCGCGCAGGTGCCCGCCGAGGGCCTTCAGCAGCGACGCGCGCTGGTGGTACGACAGCTCCCGCAGCGCGGGCCCGCCGGTGCGGCGCCCGTACGCGGCCACCGCGGCCATGTCGATGCCGTCGGTCGCGAGCCGGCCGATCTCCTCGCCGGTGACGGCGTCGCTCATCGGGCGGCCCTCGACGCCGTCGGGGGTGACCCACCCGCCGCGGACGTAGCTGGGCAGGACGCTCATCGCTGGGTCTCCTATACGTCGTAGTCGACGGTCACGTCGTCCGAGACCGGCAGAGCCTGGCAGGTCAGCACGAAGCCGGCCTCGACCTCCTCGGGCTCGAGCGCGAAGTTGCGCCGCATGCGCACCTCGCCGACGGTCACCTGCGCGCGGCAGGTCCCGCAGACGCCGCCCTTGCAGGCGAACGGCAGGTCGGAGCGCGCCCGTTGGGCCGCGTCGAGCACCGGTTCGGTGCGCGGCAGGGTCAGCACGCTCTCGCGGCCGTTGAGGACGACGGTGACCGTCGCGCCCCCGGCGTCGTCGACGACGTCGTCCTCGGCCCGGTGCACCTCGGGCGGGGGTTCGTCGACGTAGAACAGTTCGCGGTGGAGTCGCTCGCGCGGCACGTCGAACGCCCGGATGACCTCCGTCGCCGCCTCGACCATCCCCAGCGGCCCGCACAGCCACCAGTGCGCGACCTCGCCGACGGGCACCAGCGCGCCGATCAGCGTGCGCAGGCGGTCCGCGTCGAGGCGGCCGTTGAACAGGTCGGCGGCGGTGGGCTCGCGGGAGAGCACGTGGACCAGCTGCAGGCGCGGGCCGTAGCGGTCCTTGAGGTCGGCGAGGTCCTCGCCGAACATCACCGTGTCGGAGCGCCGGTTGCCGTAGAGCAGCGTGACGTGGGTGTCGCGGTGCGTGGCGAGCACGGTCGCGGCGATCGAGAGCACCGGCGTGATGCCCGAGCCGGCGGCGACGAGGACGTGGTGCTCGCCGGCCGCGACCTCGGGGGTGAACCGGCCCTGCGGCGGCCCGACCTCGATCTCGTCGCCCGCGGCGAGCCGGTCGACCAGCCACGTCGAGAACAGCCCGGCGTCGACACGGCGCACCCCGATCCGCGGGGCGGCGCCCTCGGGCGCGCAGATCGAGTACGAGCGCCGCTCCTCGCCGTCGGCACCGGTCAGCCGCAGCGTGAGGTACTGGCCGGCGCGGAAGGCGTAGTCGTCGCCCAGGTGGTCGGGGACGTCGAACCGCACGGCGACGGCGTCGTCGCAGAGCCGCTCGACGTCGGCGACGCGCAGGCGGTGGAAGCCGGGGACGGCGTCGGTGTCGCGGTCCTCGGTGACGGCGGCCGTCATCAGATCTCCTTGACGTGCTCGAACGGCTCGCCGCACGACCGGCAGCGGCGCAGCGCGGTGCAGGCCGTGGGGCCGAAGCGGGAGGTCTCGTCGGTGTCGCGGGCGCCGCACTGCGGGCAGGCGACGGTCCGCGACGGGGCGACGAGGGTCAGCGGCACCGGGCCTCCCGCAGCACGGGGGCCGATCCGGTCGGGCGGCGCGACGCCCGCGGCCGCGAGCTTGTGCCGGCCCTCGTCGGAGATCCAGTCGGTGGACCACGGCGGGCTGAAGGTCGTGCGGACGACGACCTTCGCGTAGCCGGCCTCGGTCAGCGCGCGCCGCAGGTCGTGGCGCATCTCGTCGAGCGCGGGGCACCCCGAGTAGGTCGGGGTGAGGGTGACGACCACGGTGCCGTCGTCGCCGGTCTCGACGCCGCGCAGCACGCCGAGGTCGGCGAGCGTGAGCATCGGCATCTCGGGGTCGACGACCTGCTCGGCGGCGGTCCGGGCGTCGACGAGTGCGGTCACCACGTCGCCCCCGGGTGCGCGCGGGCGAGCGACTGCATGAGGGCGAGGAGCCCGCCGAGGGCCTCGGTGTGCACGCCGTCGCGGCCCCCGCGGCCGCCGACGAGACCGACCGCGGGCTTCTCCGGGCGGGTCAGCGTCGCGACCGGCAGGACCTGCTCGAGGACGGCGTCCACCTCGGCGCGCAACTGCTCCGGGTCCACCGCGACGCCGGCGTCGACGAGGCGGCGCTCGACGGCGTGGGGGAGGAACAGCTCCTCGACGAAGGGCCACACCGCGTCGAGCCCGGCCTGCATGCGGGCGTGCGAGAGCGCGGTGCCGTCGCCGAGGCGCAGGACCCACTGGGCGGCGTAGTCGCGGTGGTAGGTCAGCTCCTTGACGGCCTTCGCGGCCACGGCGGCGAGCACGGGGTCGCTGCTCGCGGTGAGCCGCTGCATCAGCGCGAGCCGCCACGAGGAGAGGACGAGGATCCAGGCGATGGTGCGGCCGAAGTCGCCGAGCTCGGACTCGACGAGCGTGACGTTGCGGAAGCCCCGGTCGTCGCGGAAGTACGTCAGCACGTCCTCGTCGTCCTGCGGCCCGGCGCGGTACGGCTCGGCGGCCCCGAGGTGGCCCGCCCGCGAGAGCAGCACGCGGGCCTGCCCGAGCAGGTCGAGCGCGATGTTCGCGAGCGCGACCTCCTCCTCGAGCTCGGGGGCCTTCGCCGTCCACCCCGACAACCGCTGGGCGGCGATCAGGGCGTCGTCGGCGAGCATGAGGCAGTAGGCCGCGAGGTCGTCGCGGTCGACGCCGTCCGGCACGGGGGCGGTGATCTCCGCCGTGCCGGCGTCGAACCCGGTCCCGAAGGCCCAGCGCCCGTCGTCGTCGGCGGTGGACAGGGCGTCGTAGACGTTCTCGTCGTCGTGGTCGTGATGGCTGCTGTGCATCAGAGATGGGGGACGTCGTCGGGGATCTCGTAGAACGTGGGGTGCCGGTAGACCTTGTCGCCGGCCGGCGCGAAGAACGGGTCCTTCTCGTCCGGGCTCGACGCGGTGATCGCGTCGCCGCGGACGACCCAGATGCTCACGCCTTCGTTGCGCCGCGTGTAGAGGTTGCGCGCGTTGTGCAGGGCCATCGTGTCGTCGGGGGCGTGCAGCGACCCGACGTGCACGTGGTTGAGCCCGCGCTTGCCGCGCACGAAGACCTCGTAGAGGGGCCAGACCGCCTTCGGGGTGCCGGTGAACGTCGGCGCGCCCTCGACGTGGGCGGTGGTGTCGTCGGCCATGCTCATGATCCAGCTCCGCTGCGCTCCGTGTCACGGCTCACGCCGCCACCTCCTTCCGGGCCTGCTTCGCGGCGTAGGCGCTCGCGGCGTCGCGGACCCACTGGCCGTCCTCGTGCGCGGCGCGTCGGTTGGCCAGGCGCTGGGCGTTGCACGGCCCGGCACCCTTGACGACCTGCATGAACTCGTCCCAGTCGATGCCGCCGAAGTCGTGCGCCTCACGCTCGGCGTTCCAGCGCAGCTCGGGGTCGGGCAGCGTGACGCCGAGCGCGTCGGCCTGCGGCACGGTCATGTCGACGAAGCGCTGGCGCAGCTCGTCGTTGGTGTGGCGCTTGATCCGCCAGGCCATCGACTGCTGGGTGTTCGGCGAGTCGCCGTCGGCGGGCCCGAACATCATCAGCGACGGCCACCACCAGCGGTCGACCGCGTCCTGGACCATCTCGCGCTGCGCGGTCGTCCCGGCCATCAGCGTGCGCAGCAGCTCGAAGCCCTGGCGCTGGTGGAACGACTCCTCCTTGCAGATGCGCACCATCGCCCGCGCGTAGGGGCCGTAGCTGGAGCGGCACAGGGGGACCTGGTTGACGATCGCGGCACCGTCGACGAGCCACCCGATGACGCCGATGTCGGCGAACGTCAGCGTCGGGTAGTTGAAGATCGACGAGTACTTCTGCTTCGCGTCGATGAGCTTCTCGGTGAGCTCGGTGCGGTCGACGCCGAGCGTCTCGGTCGCCGAGTAGAGGTACAGCCCGTGCCCGGCCTCGTCCTGGACCTTGGCCAGCAGGATCGCCTTCCGGCGCAGGCTCGGGGCGCGCAGGATCCAGTTGCCCTCGGGCTGCATCCCGATGATCTCGGAGTGCGCGTGCTGCGCGATCTGGCGGATCAGCGTCTTCCGGTAGCCCTCGGGCATCCAGTCGCGCGGCTCGATCCGGCCCTCGGCGGCCACGGTGCGGTCGAACTCCGCCTCGAGGTCGCTCACGTCGCGGCTCTCGTCCTCGGTCACCGTCATCGGTGGCCACCTCCGTACCGAATGTTCGTTCGGTTGGCCATGGTGGCCCACCGGGCGTCGGGTGCGCAAGCGTGGTCGCCCGGGTGACGGAGCGAGGGCGACCCTCGGTGCGTGGGGGGCAGCGAGGGACGCCTTCGCTCCATCCCCGGCGCGGGCGGCGGCAGCGTCGACTGCGGCGCGTCGCGGAGATCACGAGCGCGTCATCCACCGGGCGGGCACGCCACGGGTGGACCAGGTGCCCCTGATCTCCGCGGGGTGGGCGCGCGCCGCCACGAAGGGCGCGCGCCGTCGCGAGGGGCGCGCGCTGCCGCGAGGGGCACGTTCCGCAGCTCGCCACGCCTCTCGATCATGTCGAACGTGCCGGTCGCGGCGGGCGCACACGGCCGGCGCCCCGCTGGCGAGGGACCGAAGGACGCCCTGACTGCGTGGAGCGCAGCGAGGGACGCCCTCGCTCCATCCCCGGCGCCGGGCAGGATCCGGTGCCGTGGACGTTCTCGCGACGCTCGCCGACGGGGCGCTCACCGTCCGGCGCGCCACGAAGCACGACGTCACCGCGCTGGTCGGGCTGATCGCCGCCGACCCCGTCAGCGCCGGGCGCGGTGACGCCGTCGGGGACCTCGCGCCGTACGAGGCGGCGTTCGCCGAGATCGACGCCGACCCCGCCCACTTGCTGGTCTGCCTCGACGACGCCGACGGGACGACGGTCGGGACGCTGCAGCTCACCGTGCTGCCGAACCTCGGGCGGCGGGGGACGCGGCGGGCGCAGCTCGAGTCGGTGCACGTCGACGAGCGCCGGCGGGGGCGCGGTCTCGGCGCCGCGCTGGTGGCGTGGGCGGTCGCGGAGGCGGAACGGCGCGGTTGCGGGCTCGTGCAGCTCACGAGCGACGCGTCACGCTCCGGGGCGCACCGGTTCTACGAACGGCTCGGCTTCACCGCGAGCCACGTCGGGTTCAAGAAGGACCTGACGTCCCGTCGATGAGCTCGTCGAGGGTGACGTAGAGCCCGGGCTCGCCGGTGCGCTCGCTGCGCTCGACCGCCGCCCGGGCGCGCGCCGCGATGCGGGAGATCTCGTCCGCGGCCACCACGCGGGTCTGCAGCACGGTGCCGTCCCCGTCGGTCAGCGTGACGGCGACGAGGCCGGTTTCGGGCTGCTCGGAGAACTCCAGCGGCACGCGCCCGAGACTAGGACGCCGGCCCGCCGGTCGCAGGCACATTCGCGAGCAGGCCCTCGAAGGCCATGCGGTCGACCTCGGCCACCAGGGCGTCGACGGCGATGCGGCCCGGCCGGTACCAGTCGACCAGCGAGTTCACGAGCCCCGAGAGCAGGCGGGCGTCGACGGCGGGGTCGGGCCCGGCGCGGAGCTCACCGGCGGCCGTGGCCTCGCGCACCAGCGCGGCGATCGCCGCGTCGAACTCCCGGCGCCGGCCCAGCGCCCAGCGCTCGGTCTCGGTGTTGCCGCGCAGGCGCAGGAGCAGCGTGACGTGCGGGAGCTCCGCGGCGAGCACCTCGACCTGGCGGCGCACGATGTGGCGCAGGCGCGTCAGCGGGCTGCCGGCGACGGCGGCCGGCTCCTCGAGGATCCCGAACAGGCCGTCGAGCGCCCGCTCCAGGGCCGCGCGCAGCAGCGCCTCCTTGCCCCGCACGTGGTGGTAGAAGGACGACTTCGTGATCCCCGCGGCGGCGGAGAGGTCCTCCATGCTCGTCGCGTCGTAGCCGCGCTCGTTGAACACCCGCGCCGCGACCTCGACGAGGCTCGACGGGTCGTAGGTCGGCCGGGCGCGCCGCTCCCGCGTGGTCCCCGTCGGGGGCTCACCCTCACGGGCGGGGGGACGCGCACCGGTCACGGACGGCAATCTACGGGTCGACCCCGCGTCAGCGGGTGCGACGGGGCCGGTCCGGTCGACCGCCGGGTCGCCGCGGGAGGTGCTGGCGCGGGTGCGCGGGAGGCCGCATCCTCGTCCTGGCCGGTGGGGCGCGTCACTGCTACCGTCGGCGACCGACCGAACGATCGTTCGACTGCGGAGAGCCCGCAGTGTGTCCCCGAGGTGGGTCGATGACGACGCTGGACACCCTCCACGACCTGGCGCCGGCGGCGGACGCGGGCAACGCCACGCGCACCGTCGGGGCGCCGATGCGCCGTGCGCTCGCGACCGCGCGTGACCGCACGGCGGTGGTCTGCGGGGAGCACACCGCGACGTACGCCGAGCTGGGCGACCGGATCGCGCGCCTCGGCACGGTCCTCACGCGCCTCGGCCTCGTGCCGGGCGACCGCGTCGGGGTGCTCGGGGCCAACTGTCACCGCTACCTCGAGCTCTACCTCGGCCTGCCGAGCCACGGCCTGGTGATCGTTCCGCTCAACGTCCGGCACACCGCCGCCGAGCGGACCTACGCGCTGCGCGACGCCGGCGCCACGGTGCTCTTCGCCGACCGGCCCCTCGACGGCCTCGACCCGGACCTGCGCGTCGTCGACACGACCACGGAGTACGAGACGCTGCTCGCGAGCGCCGAGCCCGTCGCCCCGCTGCGCGAGCCCGCCGAGCACGACCTCGCCGGCATCTTCTACACCGGCGGCACCACCGGCGCGGCCAAGGGCGTCATGCTCACCCACGGCAACCTCGTGGCCAACGCCTTCCACTTCATGGCCTGCTGGCCGTTCACGCCCGACACCCGGTGGCTCGTCGTCGCGCCGATGTTCCACGCGGCGGGCACGATCGGGGCGCTGTCGACGATCTGGGCGGGCGGCGCCCAGGTGATGTGCCCGGCGTTCACCGCCGACGGCGTGCTCGACCTCGTCGAGCGCCAGGGCGTCACCGCGACGCTCGTCGTCCCGACGATGATGGACGCGCTCGCCGCCGAGCAGACCGCGCGCCCGCGGGACGTCTCGTCGCTGCGCTGGCTCTCGCACGGCTCGTCGCCGGCGGCGGTCGAGCTGCTGCGCCGCACGCACGCGACCTTCCCCGACGCCGAGATGCTGCACATCTACGGGCTGACCGAGACCTCGCCGATCGTCACGCTTCTGCCCGGCGAGCAGCACCTGCTCGACGCCCCGCAGGCGCGCTCGTGCGGGCGGGCCGCGGTCGGCGTCGAGGTGCTCGTCGTCGACCCCACCGACCGCACGCCGCTGCCTCCGGGCCTGGTCGGCGAGGTGCTCATCCGCGGTGCCAACGTGACCGCGGGCTACTGGAACAAGCCCGCCGAGACCGCGGCCGTCCTGCGCGACGGCTGGTTCGCGTCGGGGGATCTGGGCCTGCTCGACGACGGCGGGCACCTGTTCCTCGTCGACCGCGCCAAGGACATGATCGTCTCGGGCGGCGAGAACGTGTACAGCGCCGAGGTCGAGAACGCGCTGTTCGCCCACCCGTCGGTCGTCGAGGTCGCCGTCTTCGGCGTGCCGCACGAGCGCTTCGGCGAGGCGGTGCACGCGGTGGTCGTGCTGCGCTCGCTGCCCGAGGACCCGGACGCCTTCGCCGCGGAGCTCGTCGCCCACTGCCGCGAGACGATCGCCGGCTACAAGGTGCCGCGCAGCATCGAGACCCGCGTCGAACCGCTGCCGAAGTCGGGCGCCGGGAAGATCCTCAAGCGCGAGCTGCGCGCGGTGTTCTGGAGCGAGCGCGAGTCGCAGCTGACGTAGCGATCCCTCAGGCGCCGAGCTGCTGCATCAGGCCCGCGACGTCCATGAGGATCCGGCTCTCGACCATGAGGCCGTCGCGGAACCGGTCCATCGTCCAGGCCTCGACCGAGACCTGGCGTCCGGTGGCGGGGACGCCGAAGAAGTCGCCGGAATGCGTGCCCGACCAGATCGACCACGTCGCCACCCGGTCGCCTTCCGCGACCATCTCCTGAGGACGCCACTGCAGATCGGGGAAAGCGTCGAACAGGGCACTCAGGAATTGTCGGAGCCCGTCGCGGCCGGGTCCCTGTCCGGGCGGCGGATTCTGTTCGATGAAGTCCTCGGCGACCAGTTCGGGCAGAACGTCCAGGTCGTGCCCGGTGAGCACTTCGTCGGCGAAGCGCCGAGCGGCGGCCCTGTTGGTGTCGACTTCGGAGTCCATGCGTTCAGGATGGCCCCGGAACGCATCTCCGGGAACGAGCATCGTGCCGCCCGGTGCTGACCACGGAGGTGCGTCCGCAGCACTCGTTCTCGCGACGATGCGCTGCCCTCGTGCGCACGAACTTCCCCCGCGATGCCGGAACGCCGCGCTGGACGATGATCAGGAGCGCGTCGTCCACGGGCGGGGCGATCGAAACGGTGGATGAGGTGCCCGTGATCTCCGTGCCGGGGTACCCCACGACGTCGCCGGACACGGAGGTCACGCATGTTCAAGGTCGTGGGCGCCATCAAGCGCCGCGAGGGGATGTCGTTCGACGAGTTCAAAACCTGGTGGTTCGACGTGCACGTGCCGCGCGTGAAGAAGTGGCCGGGGCTCACGCGGTACCACATCAACATCGCCGTCTCCGAGGACGAGGAGTTCGACGGCGTCGCCGAGATCTGGTTCTCCTCCGAGGAGGCGGCGCGCAACGTCTTCAGCACGCCCGAGGGGCGCGCGGCCCGGGACGCGCTCGCCGACGACGTCGCCCGTGCCGTGGTGTTCGTCGCCGAGGAGCACGTGATCGTCGGTGACGGGCCGCTCACTTCCCGATGAAGGTCGGCTTCTCCTTCGCGAGGAAGGCCTCGACGGCGTTGCGGTGGTCCTGGGTCTTCGCCAGGCGGGACTGTGCGGCGCCCTCGTGCTCGAGCACGCTCGGTAGCGACGACACCGTGCCCAGCGCGATCGCGGTCTTGATCTCGGCGTAGGCCGCGGTCGGCCCCGACGCGAGGCGGCGGGCCAGGGCAAGCGCTTTGTCGTCGAGCTCCTCGCCGCCCACGACCTCACGGACGACACCCCAGTCGCGCGCCTGCTCGGCGGTGAAGGTGTCGCCGAGCATGAGCAGGTCGGTGGCCCGGGACGCGCCGACGGCGTGGGCGAGGGTCGCGGAGAGGCCCGAGTCGCCGCCGAACCCGATGCCCGCGAAGGCTGTCGCGAACCGGACGCCGGCGGCGGCCAGGCGGAGATCGCAGGCGAGCGCGAAGCCGAGGCCGGCGCCGACGCACGTGCCGCCGACCGCCGCGATCGCGGGCTTGGGCATCGTCGCGAGCGCCGAGGTGATGCGGTTGTAGTGCTCGGGCACGGTCCGCATGGCGTCCGGGTCGCCGGAGCGCAGCGTCTCGGCGTGCTCGCCGAGGTCCTGCCCGACGCAGAAGGCCGAGCCGGCGGCGGCGAGGACGACGGCGCGGACGCTCTCGTCGCGGGCGACGTCCTCGAGCGCGTCGCGCAGCGCGACCTTCAGCTCGGTGGTCAGCGCGTTGCGGCGATCCGGGCGGTTCATCCGCACGACCGCCACGGCCGCCTGGTCGTCACGGGTCACCACGACGGCGTCGCTCGTCATCGAACGCACTCCTCTCCTGCGCCGGCCGGTCCGGGCGCGGGGATCATGCTGCCTTCCCCGGGGTCCGCGCGACCAGGGTGACCACCGGTGGCCGATAGGGCTCCATCACCGGGGTCACGGCGTCGACGGCCGCCCGGCGCAGCGCGGCCTGCTCGTCCGCGCCCAGTCCCGCCAGCCAGGATGCGACGTGGGCCTGGCCGAGCCGGTAGTCGACGAGGTCCTCGGCGCGCTCGACGCCGACGTCGGCGGCGTGCTCGGTGACGTCGAGGACGTCGAGCCCGGCCGCGCGGGCGGCCGCGGTCATCGCGGACACCTCGCCGAGCTGCGGGGACTGGACCGTCGTCAGGTGCGCGTACCAGCCCGGCGGCGAGAAGCCCGCGTCGGCGACGACGACGTCGATCCGGTCGCGGACGGCTCGGTGCCCGCTCGTCGCGGCGGCGACGGTCGCGAGCACGGCCCCGCCGGGGCGGACGACGCGGGCGAGCTCGGCGAGCGCGGCGGTCGGGTCGTCGACGTGGTTGAGCACGAAGGCGGCGACGGCGTCGTCGACCGCTCCGTCCCGCAGCGGCAGGGCCTCCAGCGCGCCGGCGACACCCGGCGGCCGCGCCGCGGCGTCCCAGGCGAGCATCGCGGGCGAGCGGTCCACGGCCACCGGGCGGGCGCCGGCGGCGCGCAACGCCGACGAGGCGAGGCCCGTGCCGGCCCCGACGTCGAGCACCCAGCGGTCGGCCAGCGCGTGCGGCGCGGCGGCCACGAGCTGCGTCGCCAGCGGCCCGTACACCCGCGCGGCGCCCGTCGCCCAGCCCCGCGCGGCGTCGGCGTAGCGGTCCTCGTCGTCCATGATCGACGGAAGAATACGGACGCTCAGTGTCTGTGACGGCACTTCGCTGACAACTCCCCGGACCTCACGGTTCCCTCAGAGACGCCACAGAGCTGCGTCACGGCGAGTCGCCAGTCTGGGCGCAGCGAGGCGGTCGCCCCCGATCGGCCGCCCGGATCCTCGGAGAGGAGATCGTGTCGATGGACTTCCGCCGTGTGCCGGTTCTCGCCGGATCGGTCCTGGCCGGGCTGCTCGTCCTCGGTGGCTGCGCGGGCGCGCCCGAGGCGTCCCCCCAGCCCGCCGCCGCCCCCGCCGCCTCGGCGCCGGCCGGCGGGAGCCAGACGCCGTGCACGACCCGGCTGCGCCCCGGCGGCGGGGGCGGCTCGACGATGGCGCTGACCCCCGAGGTGCGGGCCGAGATCGAGCGCCTGCGCCAGCAGCCGCCCGGCGAGGCCGCCGCCGCGCCGGACCCGGCCCTCGCGTCGCGTCTCGCCGAGGTCAGCCGGCGGGTCGAGAGCGCCGGCCGCCCCTGCTCCGACCGCTGAGCCCTCCGGCGCCCTGGCACGATCCGCGACCATGAACGAGCCGTCCGCGGAGCTGCTGGTCGTCGACGACGACGCCGACGTGCGCGGGTCGCTCGAGCGCGGCCTGCGGCTCTCCGGGTTCGCGGTCCGCTCCGCCGAGGACGGGCCCGGCGCGCTGCGCGCGGTGCACGAGCGGGTGCCCGACGCGGTCGTCCTCGACCTCGGGCTGCCCGGCATGGACGGGGTGGCGGTCGTGACCGCGCTGCGGGCGATGGACCACGACGTGCCGGTGTGCGTGCTGTCCGCGCGCGACACGGTCGACGACCGTGTCGTCGGGCTCGAGGCCGGCGCGGACGACTACATGGTCAAGCCGTTCGCGTTGCCCGAGCTGGTGGCCCGCCTGCGGGCGCTGCTGCGCCGTGGCGCGCGACCGGCGCCGGCCGCGGAGCCCGCGCTCGGCGAGGTGATCACGGTCGGGCCGCTGCGCATCGACCTCGCGCGGCGCCTCACCACGGTCGGCGAGCGCTCCGTCGACCTCACCAAGCGCGAGTACGAGCTGCTCGTGGTGCTCGCCCGCAACGCCGAGGTCGTGCTCACCCGCGAGCGCCTGCTCGAGCTGGTCTGGGGCTACGACTTCGCGACCGACACCAACGTCGTCGACGTCTTCGCCGGCTACCTGCGCCGCAAGCTGGAGGCGGGCGGCACGCCGCGGCTGGTGCACACGGTGCGCGGGGTCGGGTTCGTGCTGCGGGAGGGCGGGTGAGCGGGCCGGGTCGACGACCCCGCTGGTCGCTGTCCCTGCGACTGCGCGTCGCCCTCGCGTCGGGGCTCGCGACGGTCGTCGTCGTCGCCCTCGTCGGGATCCTCGCGTCGGTGCTGCTGACCCGCGAGCAGACCGAACGGCTCGACCGCAGCCTGGTGCCCGGCTCGCCGGCGGTGCTCGGCTCGTTCGCCTCCACGCGCGCCGACCTCGCGGTGACGCTGCGGGCGCCCGACGGCACGGTCCGGCGGGTCAGCGGGCCCGAGCTGCCGCTCTCGCCGGTCGGTGTCCCGACCTCGGTGGACGTCGGTGGCGTCGCGTACCGGATCCGCACGGCGCCGGGTCCGGCGCCCGGCGTGCTGGTCACGGTCGGGGCGACCGAGGACGACACCCGCGCGCGGGTCGCCGAGCGGCAGCGTCTGGTGACGGGGCTGGGGATCGTCGCGGTGCTGCTGGCCGCGGGGCTGGGCTGGGTGTTCGCCGGCCGCGCGGTGCGTCCGATGCGCCGCCTCACCGAGCAGGCCGCCACCCTCGACCGCGACCCGGTGGACGACCCGCCGGTCGTGCGCGCTGACGGCTCGCGGGAGTCCGAGGAGCTCGCCGACGCCCTCACCGGCATGCTCGCCCGCCTGCACGCCGAGCAGGAGCGCAGCACGGCGTCGCTGCACGCCGCCCGCGACTTCGCGGCCGCCGCGCGCCACGAGCTGCGGACACCGTTGACCGCGATGCGCACCGACCTCGAGGTCCTGGCCGCCCACCCGGACCTGCCCGAGCGCGACGCGGTGCTCGCGGACGTGCTGCGCGCCCAGGGACGGGTGGAGGCGACGCTCACGGCCCTCGGGCACCTGGCCGCCGGGGACCTCCCGGACACCGCCGACGCCGGGGACGTCGGCGTCGCCGACCTGCTGCGGCTGGCCGCCGAGGACGCCCGGCGGGCCCATCCGACGCTCGAGGTCGCCGTGGACGCGCCGGCCGGGGAGGTGGCGGAGTCGGTGCGGGGCTCGTCCGAGGGCCTGCGGATGGCGCTGGCGAACGCCGTGGTCAACGCGGTGCGCCACGGCCGGGCGACCACGGTCCGGCTGGGTGCGCACGCCGGGCCCGACGGCGGCGTGGTGCTGACCGTCGACGACGACGGGACGGGGCTGCCCGCCGCCGAGCGGGAGGCGGTGCTGGGGCGCTTCGTGCGCGGCAGTACCGCGGGCGCGCCGGGCTCGGGGCTCGGGCTCGCGCTGGTGGCCCAGCAGGCTGCGCGGCACGGGGGCCGGGTGCACCTGGAGGACGCGTCGGGCGGGGGACTGCGCGTCAGCCTGGCCCTCGGTCCGGATCGAGCTGGGTGACCAGCCGCAGGTCCCACGCCTCCGGCCACGACGTCGACCGACGGACACGCTCGTAGATCCACGCCGTGAACCCCTCGGCGACGAGGGCGCGCGCGAGCTCGACCAGCGGCGCGAGGTCGTCGGACTCGTGCTGCTCGTGGTCGTTGCGGGCGGGGGCGTGCAGGGGCCCACGGAACCGCCGGGCGTCGAGGCGGTAGCGGCGCGGGCCGCCGGGTCGTCGTCCGGAGATGTCGCCGATGTCGCTCATGGCGTCGAGTGTAGCGACGTCGGCGACAGGAACGACAGTCACGTCATCGGAGAACCTGGCGCCACGGACGTCGGGATCGTCGTTCGGGCGACAG
Source organism: Actinomycetospora sp. NBRC 106375 (assembly GCF_030269665.1). Classification (GTDB taxonomy): domain Bacteria; phylum Actinomycetota; class Actinomycetes; order Mycobacteriales; family Pseudonocardiaceae; genus Actinomycetospora. The sequence goes on along the minus strand of NZ_BSTS01000006.1, from coordinate 247,910 downwards.
CGGCGACATAGGGTGGTCGGCATGCCGCCGTCCGATCTGGTCTCGACGCCCGAGGCCGCCAAGGCGCTGGGCGTCAGCTCGCGCACGCTCCAGCGCTACGTCAAGGGAGGTCTCGTGACGCCGGAGATCACGCTGCCCTCCGGGCAGTACCGCTGGAACGTGGCCAAGCTGCGCCGTCAGATCGGCATCGCCGAGGACGCCTGAGCCTCCCGGCGGGCGTTGCCCGGGTCGATGTCCGAGCGGATGACGAGCGACAGCCCGGCCACCACGAGGTACATCAGGCAGTACGCGACCGCGACACCGCCGCCGCCGGTGAGCGGGTAGAGCGCGGTGACCGTGAGCGGCCCGAGCAGCGCGGCGCCGCCGGCGCCGGTGTTGAGGACGGCCAGCGCCGCGCCCTTGTCCTTGGGCGCGACCATCGACGGCATCAGCGCGGACAGCGGCACGAAACCGGCCAGCACGACGCCGTAGACGGCGCCGAGGATCGCCGTGAGCAGGAAGCTCTGCGACGCGATCGCCCCGAAGTACCAGAGCGGTGTGGCGACGGCGCAGCCCAGGCAGCCGAAGACGGTGACGGTGCGCCGCCAGCCGAAGTGGTCGCCGAAGACCCCGAAGAACAGGTTCGCGCCGATGTTCGCGGCGTAGGCGACGGTGGACAGCACGGCCACCTGCGCCGTGGTCAGGAAGCCGCCGCCGGGCGTCTCGGGCCCGAACACGAACGGGAACATCGCGAAGAAGCCGTACTGCGGGGCGGTGTTGACCAGCCGGACGAAGAACCCGGCGATCGTGCGGCGGTCACGCCAGAGGATGTCGACGCCCTCGAGCAGCCGGCGGGCGCTGCGGGGGCGGGTGACCGTCGCGTCGGCGATCGGCCGCAGCCCGTGCGGCTCGGTGACGGCGAACGAGCCGATCGCGGCGCCGATCGCGACCAGCACCAGCGAGATCACGAGCGTCCCGTACTCGCTGATGCCGAGCGGGCCGACGCAGATCGCGGCCAGCGCCGCACCGAGGGTCGGCAGGCCACCGGTGAAGGCGAACCAGAACCACCCTGCGGCCGAGCCGCGCTGGTGCGGCGGCGCGACGACCTGGACCCAGACGAGGAACGCGAAGGCGAACAGCGGGTACGCCAGCCCGCGCACGGCGTAGGTGACGATGATCAGCGGGGCGATCCCGGACGGCACCGCGACGAACAGGAAGAGCAGCTCGAGCACGATCCAGATCGCGGCCCCGAGCCACATGACGCGGCGCGGCCCCCAGATCGCCGAGAGCGTGCCGGAGAACCAGGACGCGATCAGCGCGGCGACGCCGTAGAGCGTGACCGTCGCGAACGACGCCTGGCTGCCCGACAGCCCGCCGCCGTCCGGTTCGGCGAGGAACGCGGACAGGAAGCTCGTCTCCACGCCGTCGCCGATCATGAAGATCAGGACGCCGACGAACCCCCAGCGCAGCGGGTACGGGATGCCCCAGCGGTCGATCCGGTGGGCCGACCCGGCCGGACCGGCGGTGCTCTCGCTCATGTCGCCCTCCACGGGGTGTGCGGTGACCCACACTTACCAACCGTGATGTTAAGATAACAACCCCATGACGGGAATCAGCGGGGCGCGACCGTCACCGTGACGTGCTCGCGGAGCTCGAGCAGGAGATCCGCCCCGACGCCGTCGTCGATCACGAGGGCGTCGAAGCCGGCCAGCGGACGCACCTGGTGCAGGGCGCGGCGGGGGGCCTTGCCGGAGTCCATGAGCAGCACCGCGCGGGCCGCGGCGTCGAGCATGGCCCGCTTGACCAGCACCACGTCCTGCTCCTGGTGGTAGGTCATCGCCTCCGTCATCGCCGAGGTCGACACGAAGGCGGTGTCGACCGACATCGCGCCGATGGCCTCGGTGCAGGCGATGCCGCCGAAGGAGTCGTGGGCCCGCGAGTAGTCGCCGCCGAGGGCGATCAGACGGACCTCGGGGATCTCCTTGAGCAGCTCCAGGGCCGGCAGGTAGTTCGTCACGACCGTCAGCGGGCCGACCTCGTGCAGGTGCTCCACCAGCGCCAACGCCGTCGTCGAGTCGTCGATCATGATCGACGACCCCGGCTCGACCATCGGCAGCGCGGCGCGGGCGACCGCCTCCTTCTCGGCACGGCGCAACGTCCGCCGGTACTCGGAGTGCGACTCGAACACCGAGGTCGGCTGCGCCGAGACCCCGCCGCGGTACTTGCGCACCAGGCCGCGCCGCACCAGCTCGTCCACGTCCCGGTGGACCGTCATGAGGCTGACCCCGGTCAGCTCCACCAGCTCCGCCGCGCTGGCCGACCCGGCCGCGAGGACGTGGTCGACGATGCGCTGCTGACGGGCGGTGCGGGCGTGCACCGCCCGGGCCGGCGGTCGGGCGCTCACCGGCCCAGCATCGCCGACGGCGGCCGTGTCGGGAGCGCCGGACCGGTCGCGCGACCCTTCCGTGATCACATTTCCGATGTTAACTTCACATCGGACTACCGCCCAAGAGAGTGGAGGGGCCCGTGCTGCTGGAGAAGGAGCGCGCCGAGCTGGTGGAGTACTGCCACCGGATGCAGGCCGACGAGCTGACCGTGGGGACGTCGGGCAACCTCAGCGTCCGGCGCGGCGACCACGTCGCGATCACACCGAGCGGCGCGGCCTACGAGGACCTGACGCCGGAGTCGATCTGTGTGATCAGCGTGGACGGGGACCACGTGGAGGGCTCGCTGGAGCCCTCGTCGGAGGTCCCGATGCACACGGCGGTCTACCAGCGCACCGACGCGGCCGCCGTCGTCCACACCCACCCGCTCTACGCGAGCACCGTGTCCGTGCTGGTCGACGAGCTCCCGCCGGTGCACTACATGATCGCCCTGCTGGGCGGCCGGGTGCGGGTGGCGCCGTACGCCACCTACGGCAGCACCGAGCTCGCCGAGAACAGCGTCACGGCGATGGAGGGACGCTTCGGCGCGCTGCTGCAGAACCACGGCGCGACGACCTACGGCGAGAGCCTCGCGAAGGCCTACACGCGCAGCGTCTACCTGGAGTGGGTCTGCCGGATGTACCACCAGGCCAGCCTGCTCGGCGAGCCCCACCTGCTGGGCGACGAGGAGATCGCGCGCGTCGCGGCGAAGCTGGACAGCTACGGCCAGACGGTCACCTCGCCCTGACGGCCCGGAGGAGGACGCCATGCATGTGCTGTGCGCGGGAGACGAGTTCATCACCCCCGACCTGTTCGTCGAGGCGCTCCGCCCGGAGCTCCCCGACGACACGACCTTCACCACCCACGCGACCCGCTGGCCGACCGAGCCCTGGTACGCCACCGACGAGATCGCCGAGGCCTCCGGTGACGAGGACGAGATCGCCGAGGCGCTCCACGGCGCCGACGTGCTCGTCACGCACCTCGCCCCCGTGACCCACCGGACCCTGGAGGGCGCGGACCGTCTGCGGCTGGTCGCGACGCCGCGCGGCGGTCCGACCAACATCGACCTCGAGGCCGCGACGAAGCGCGACGTGGCCGTCGTGAACCTGCCGGGCCGCAACGCGCTGGCCGTCGCCGAGTTCACCGTCGGGGTCCTCATCGCCGGCCGCCGCAACATCGCGGTCAGCCACGCGCGGATGCGCGGCGGCGACTGGACCGGCGACCTCTACCGGTACGACGCGGCCGGCCCGGAGCTCGCCGGCAGCACGGTCGGTCTCGTCGGGCTCGGGCAGGTCGGCACGCGGGTCGCCGACCTGCTGCGCGCGTTCGGCGTCCACCTGCTCGCCGCCGACCCCTACGTCGACCCGGACGTGGCGAGCGAGCGCGGCGTCGAGCTGGTCGGGCTGGACGAGCTCGTGCGGCGCAGCGACGTCGTCAGCCTGCACGCGCGGCTCTCCGCCGAGACCCGCGGGATGATCGACGCCGAGATCCTCGGGCGGATGCGGCCGGGCGCCTACCTGGTCAACACGGCGCGCGGCGAGCTGCTCGTCGAGGACGCGCTGGCCGACGCGCTGCGCTCCGGGCACCTGTCCGGGGCCGCGCTCGACGTCTACGTCACCGAGCCGCCCGCCCCGGACCACCCGCTGCTGAGCCTGCCGCAGGTCCTCACCGTCTCGCACCTGGCCGGGGCCTCGACGAACGTCGCGCACCGTGCCGCCCGTCGGATGGCGGCCGAGGTGGCGCGCTTCACCGCGGGGCGGCCGCTCCAGCACTGCCTCAACCCGGAGGTCCTGAGGGGGTCGCCGTGATCGTCGGGGTGGACGTCGGCACGTCGATGACCAAGGCCGACGCGTACGACGAGCAGGGGAACAAGCTCGCCTCCGCCGAGCGCGCCTCGCGCCTGGAGCAGTACCCGGACGGTCGGGTCGAGCAGGACCTCGAGGAGATCGTGGCCTCCGTCGCCGACGTCGTGCGCCGGGTGGTCGCCGGGGCGGGGGACCGGGAGGTGCGGGCGCTCGCGCTCACCGGCCAGGGCGACGGGATGTGGCTGCGCGACGCCGACGGCGCCGCGGTGCGCCCGCCGATCTCGTGGCTCGACGACCGCGCGGGCGACGTCGTCCGCGGCTGGCAGGACGACGGGACGCTCGCCGAGGTCTACCGGCGCACCGGGGCGGGCCTGTTCCCGGGCTGCCACGCCCCGCTGCTGGTCGCGCTCGGCCGCGACGAGCCGGAGTCGCTCGAGCGCGCCGCCGTCGCCGGCTACTGCGTCGACGCCCTGGTGCAGCGGCTCTGCGGCGAGATCACGGTCGACGCGTCCGACGCCTCCCTGCCCTTCCTCGACGTCGTCTCACGGCGCTACGACGACGCCGCCATCGCGGCCTGCGGCGACACGGCGTACCGCGGCCTCCTCGCCGACCCGGCCCCGCCCGGCGCCCTCTTCGCCCTCGACCGGCGCGGCGCCGAGATCGTCGGGCTGCCCGAGGGCACCCCTGTCACCGGCGGGCCGTTCGACCTGCCCGCCTGCGCGGTCGGGGCCGGGCTCTCCACGCCCGGCGACGGTCTGGTGATCATCGGGACGACGCTGGCCTGCGAGGTCTTCACCGACCGGGTCGCTCCCGACGACCCCGACGACGCCGACGGTCCCGAGCCGGCGGGGATGTGGCTGTGCACCCCGGACGAGGGGATGTGGCTGCGCGCCATGCCGGCGATGGTGGGCACGGCCGGCCTCGACTGGCTGCTCGACTTCCTCGGCGTCGGCATCGAGGCCCTGCCCGCGCTGCTCGAGGGCACCCGCCCGGGCGCGGGGGGCGTCTCGGCGCTGCCGTTCCTGGCGTCCTCGGGAGAGCGCGCGCCGTTCGTCGACACACGGGCCCGGGGCCAGATCGAGGGCGTCACCCTCTCCACGCACCGCGGTGACGTGGTCCGCGCCGTGTGCGAGGGCATCGCCTACACCGCCAAGCACTGCTTCGAGCGCGCGGCGTCCTCGGTCGACCGGGCGGGGACGCTGGTGGCCTGCGGCGGCGGTTCGCAGTCCGGGCCGTGGGCGCAGATCTTCGCCGACGTCCTCGAACGGCCGCTCGTGGTGCCCGACGACCCGGGCCTGGGGACCCGGGGCGCGGCGATGACCGCGGCCCGGGCGCTCGGTGACGACGTCGACCCGGCCGCGTGGGCCGCGCCGTCGCGGACCGTCGAGCCCTCCGCGGACGCGCACACCTGCTACGCCGACGGCTACCTGCGCTACCGCGCCCACGTCGACACCGCCCGCGGGTTCTGGGCGCGCCAGGCCCAGGGCTTCCGTCGCGGGCACTCGCCCGCCTGAGCCGGACCTCGGTGTCGGTCCACCGGCGTAGCGTCCCGGAGGAGATCACGAGGGGGAGGCGCCATGGCCGACCGCGACGAGGTCCCGTCGGGGCCGTTCGACACCGAGCCGTTCCACCTGGGGCGCCGGCTCGCCCACGACGCCGCGGGCGACGAGGTGGTGCGTCGCAGCGAGCGCTGGCTCGTCGACGTGCTCGACGACGCCGGCGTCGCGCTCGGCGCGGCCGACCGGGAGATCGCCGGGCTGGTCGCCGGCGAGGGCTGGTCGGTGGCCCAGGTGGTCGGGGGATGGGTGCGCCGCGCCGGGCCCGCGCCGGCCCGCGAGCTGGTGGCGCCCGGGGTGACCCGGCTCAGCTCCTGATGAGCGGGAGCACGGCGGCCAGCCCGCGGTCGCCGTCGCGCTGCTCGCTGGGGAGCACGAACGCGCGCAGCCCCGCGGCCGCGGCGCCCCCGTCGCGCCGGGGGTTGTCGCCCACCATCAGCGTCCGTCGCGGCGCGACGCCGAGGCGCGCGCAGGCGGTGGCGAACAGCGCCGGGTCGGGCTTCTCCGCGCCCTCCTCGCAGGAGAGCACCCAGGTGCCGACCAGGTCGGCGAGCCCGGCGGCGCGGGCGTGCCCGCGGATGTCCCAGCCGATGTCGCTGACCACCCCGACCGGGACGCCGTGCTCCGCGAGTGCGCGCAGGAACGGCCCGGTGTCGGCGTAGGGCACCCACGAGTCCTCGGCGACGACGCGGGCGTGTGCGGCGTCCTCGATGCCGGCGAGGAAGGGCACGCGCGCGAACCACGTGAGCATCGCCCGCCGGTGGGCGTCGGCGTCGAGGTCGCGGCCCTCCTGCGCCGCGGCGACCTCCGGTTCCGCGGCGGTGTCGTCCAGCGCGGCGAGCACCGCGCCGGGGTCGTCGAGCGCGCGTCCCGTGTCCGCGGCCACCCGGCGCAGCCACTCGTCGGTCCCGATCATGCGGAACAGCGTGTTGCTGAAGTCGCAGAGCACCGCCTCGACCGGCGGCACGGGCTCGGCCTGCTCGGCGTCGGTGAGCCGGTAGGCCGCGGGGAGGTCGAACAGCGCGCGCACCGCGCCATGATCGCGCAGTCCGCACGTGAGCGATTTTCCCGGCTATAGCCGGGAAGATCGCTCACATAGCGGTCAGGCCTGGGCGCTCGGCGCGTCCGCGGACTCGTCCTCGGGGGTCGTGCCGTCCGCGTGCTCGGCGCGCTCGGCGAGCTCGCGGCGGGCGCTGCGCACCGCGACGACGACCGCCGCGACCCAGGCGACGGCCAGCACGATCAGCACCGGCGTGAGGATCGACGAGGGCACGTCGAAGCCCTTGAGCAGCGTCCGGGTGTTCGTCACGACGATGAGGCCGCCGGCCGCCGTGCCGAGCACGCGGGCGGGCAGCAGCCGCACGAGGTAGGCCGCGAACGGCGCGGCGATCATGCCGCCGATCATCAGGGCCAGGACGACGAGGTAGTCGATGCCCTCCTGCGAGAGCGTGAACAGGAAGCCGATGCTCGCGGCGAGGGCGACGACGAACTCCGAGGTGTCGACCGAGCCGACGACCTTGCGGGGCTCGAGCCGCCCGGAGGCCAGGAGGCTCGAGGTGGCCACCGGGCCCCAGCCGCCCCCGCCCGACGCGTCGAGGAACCCGGCGACCAGCCCGAGCGGGCCCAGGAACTTCCCGCCGGGCCGCGGCCCGGACACGACGCGGCGGGCGACCGCCCGCGAGCTGAAGCGCAGCAGGACGTAGAGGCCGAGGAGCAGCAGGATGCCGGCCATGTAGGGCTCGGCGTCCTCGGTCATGTTGACCAGCACGTAGGCGCCGAGGACGGCGCCGATCGCGCCGGGCACGGCGAGGATGCCGACGACCCGCCAGTCGACGTTGCCGAACCGCCAGTGCGAGGCCCCGGAGACCAGCGTGGTGCCGACCTCCGCGAGGTGCACCGACGCGGACGCGACGGCCGGCGCCGTGCCCGCCGCGAGCAGGACCGACGTCGAGGTGACGCCGTAGGCCATGCCGAGCGAGCCGTCGACGAGCTGGGCGATCAGGCCGGCGAGGGCGAAGAGCAGGAACGCGCGCAAGGAGGGTCCTCGGGGCAGGGGCGAGCCCGCGCGCCCGTGCTCCGGGGCAGCAGCGCACGACCCGGCCGGGAACGGACCCGCGACCGGATGTGTGGCGAACGGTCAGCGGCGGGGCGGCAGACACCCGGCCGACGTGACACGGAGCAGGTCGACGTGCGCGCGGCGCACCAGGACCACTCCCGTGTCGGACACCTCCCGATCGTCACACGTCTCGGGGGCTCGCGACAGCGATCGTCCTCACGGCTGTGACCGCGATCACGACGACCTGCTCCGGGAGGTCAGCCGGGCAGCCCCGGCCGGGCCGGCGGGACCGGCTGCGCGGGCTGGGCCGGCTGCGCGGGCTGGGTCGGCTGGGCGGGCTGGCCCGGGACGGTCTGCACCGTCGCTCCCGGGGCGACCTGGACCGTGGCCCCAGGCTGCACCTGCACGACGATGCCTCCACCACCGCCGCCGCCCCCACCGCCCGCCGCCGGTCCGCGCTCACCGCGCGGCCCGCGCTCGCCGGGCGCGCCGGGGCCGTCCGGCCCACCCCGTCCGCCGGGGCCGCCGTGCGGACCGCGGCCGTCGGCGACCATCCCCGGCGCGCGGTCGCGGCCGTCGTGCGCGACGAGCCGGCCCGCGGGCGTCGTCGCGAACAGCAGGCCCGCGAGCAGCAGACCGACGACGAGGCCGACGACACCGGAGACGACGACCGCGGTCCGCCGGGTCCACGTCGACGGTCGCGAGCGCGCGCGGGTCCGCTGCCATCGGGTGGGCGGACCCTCCGGACTCGCGGTCGTCCCCGCGGCGTCGGTCGGTCGCGTCGGCGGCTCCTCGTCCGGGGTGCTGCCGGGAGTGCTGCCGGGGGGCGGCGTCTCGCTCATGGGTCCTCGTCTCCGTGTCTCGCGGCTGTCGCGCTCGGGGTGCGTCGACGCCGACAGTGCGCAGCACGGCTGAACCGGACCTGAAGCGCGGGCACGCCGGGCGGGTCTTCAGGTCGCGTTCAGGCAGGGCAGGTCAGGATCCGGGTGTGGGGAGCTGGGGAACGGCGGCGCGCGTGCTCGTCGTCGAGGACGAGGCGGCCATCCGCGAGTCGGTTGTCGACGCGCTCGACGACGCCGGCTTCCGCGCGGTCGGGCGCGCGGACGGCGAGGGTCTGGAGGACCTCCTCGACGGGTTCCGCCCCGACCTCGTCGTCCTCGACGTCATGCTGCCGGGCCGCGACGGCTTCGCGCTGCTCGGCGTCGTCCGCGGGCGCAGCGACGCCGGCCTCGTGCTGCTCACCGCCCGCGACGCGCTCGCCGACCGGCTGCACGGCCTGGACGGCGGCGCCGACGACTACGTCGTCAAGCCGTTCCTGCTCGCCGAGCTCGTCTCGCGGGTGCGCGCGGTGCTGCGCCGCCGCGGCCGGGTGCCGTCCGCGATGACGGTCGGCGACCTCGTCGTCGACGACGAGGCGGGCACCGCGACGCGCGCGGGCGCGGTCCTCGACCTCACCGCCACCGAGCTGCGCCTGCTGCGCTACCTCGTCGAGCAGCGGGGGCGCACGGTCACGAAGAACCAGATCCTCACGCAGGTGTGGGGCTACGACGCGTACGACCCGAACCTGGTCGAGGTCCACGTCTCGGCGCTGCGGCGCAAGCTCGAGGCGCACGGGCCGCGGATCGTGCACACCGTCCGCGGGCTGGGCTACGCGCTGCGCCCGGCTCCCGAGGAGGCGCCGTGACGTCGGCCGTCGACGCCGCCCGGCGCTGGAGCGCCTCGCGCTCCCTGCGCCTGCGCGTCACCGCGCTCGTGCTGCTGGTCGTCGCGGTCGCCCTCGTCGTCATCGGGGTGGCCGTCGACCTGTCCCTGTCCGCCCAGCTGCGCCGCGACCAGCAGAGCCGCCTCGACGACCGCGCCGCCCGGGCCGAGCTCCTGGTCGAGGGTGGCTCGACGGGGACGGCGCTCGTGGACGCCGCCGAGGGCCAGGGCATCCGGGCCGTGCTGGTCGACGCGACGGGGCGACGGATCGCGGGGTCGACGGACGGACCACCGGGCCCCCCGGGCGCCTCGGGACAGGGGCCGGGACAGGGACCGGGCCAGGGACCCCGGCGCGGCGTCCCCGACCGGCTCGACCGCGACCTCGTCCGCGTCGTCGCGGTCCCCGACGGCACGCGGCTGGTGCTGGCGGGCGAGCCGGGGGAGGACGACGCCGTCCTTGCGCGGCTGCGGGTGATCATGGTCGGTGTCGGGGCGATCGGGCTGGCGGTCGTGGCCGTCGCGCTCCTCGGCGGGGTGCGGGTCGCGCTGCGGCCCCTCGACGACATGACGGTGCTCGCGCGCGACATCGCGGCCGGCGAGCGCGGTCGGCGTCTGCGTCCCGAGCGCACCGACACCGAGCTCGGGCGCACCGCGGCCGCGTTCGACGCGATGCTCGACGCGCTCGAGACCGCGCAGGGCCGTGCCGAGGACGCCGCGCGCCAGGCGCAGCTCTCCGAGGCGCGGACGCGGCGCTTCCTCTCCGACGCCGCGCACGAGCTCCGGACGCCGGTGGCCGGCGTGCAGACGCTCGCCGAGTCGCTCGTGCGCCACCCCGACGCCGACCTCGAGCGCCGCGAGCGCCTCGCCACGACGCTGGTGCGCGAGACGCGCCGGGCCGGGACGCTCGTCGCCGACATGCTGGAGCTCGCCCGCATCGAGGACGGCGCCCCGTTGGAGCGGCGCGAGGTCGACCTCACCGACCTCGCCGCGGCGGAGGCCGAGCGCATCGCCCTGCTCGCCCCCGGGATGACGGTCACGGTGGACGGCGGGCCGGTCCGGGTCGACGCCGACCCGGGACGGATCACCCAGGTCCTGGCCAACCTGCTCGAGAACGCCCGGCGGCACGGGCCGGCGGACGGCACGGTGCGGATCGAGATCTCGGCCGACGAGCGCACGGCGGGGCTCGACGTGGCCGACGAGGGCCCCGGCATCCCCGCCGAGGACCGCGAGCGCGTCTTCGACCGGCTGGTGCGTCTCGACGACGCCCGGTCCCGCGACGCCGGTGGCGCCGGGCTGGGCCTGCCTGTCGCCCGGGCACTGGCCCGCGCCCACGGCGGCGACCTGCGGGTCGTCGACGCCTCGGCGGGCGCCCGCCTGCGGCTGACGCTCCCGCGCGCCTGACGATCAGGTCGCGACCACGAGGGCGGTCGCGTTGTCCGTGGTCCCGGCCGCGGTGGCGAGGGCGACGACCCGGTCCACACGGGCCTGCGCCGAGCCGCCCGCGGCGAGCGCGGCGGCCAGCGAGGGGGCGGACACGCTGCGGTGGACGCCGTCGCTGACCAGCAGCAGGACCCCGGGGCCGGAGACCACCGCGGTGCCCACTTCCTGCGGGCCCACCGTGCGGGCGCTGGTGACGAGCACGTGGTCGAACCGCGGGTGGACGGTGAGGCCCCGCGCGCGCAACCGGGCGGCGATGGTCTGGTCGGCGGTGAGGGTCCGGAGCGTGCGGCCGTCCCACGACAGCGCCCGGCAGTCGCCGACCCAGGCGAGACGCCAGCGCGCGTCGCCGTCGCCGGGGGCGAGCGCCACGACCGCGGCGGCGTCGCCGGGCACGAGGTCCTGCGTGCTCTCCAGCAGGTCGTGCGTGGCGAGCACCGCCGTGTCGGGCCGTCCCTCCAGGGCGGCGACCCGCACGGTGTGGTCCGCGACCAGCCGCGCGGCGAAGGCGGCGGCCTCCGAGTCACCGACGCCGTCGGCCACCGCCACCGCCAGCCGGCCCGTGGCGCCGCGGTACTCGGCGGCCGCGTCGGCCTGGTGGCGTCGCGGGCCGCGGAGCGAGGCGCGGCCCACGGGCGCGGCGTCCGCCGGAGCCTCCCGCGGCGACGGGACGAACGGCATGCTGACGGCGACGCTCACGGGTGGGCCTCCTCGTCCGTGGGGCGACGCCGTGTCCCGGCGTCACGACCAGGGTCGGCACCCCGCCTGGGAAGGGCCTGTGCGGCGGATGAGCCCACGAGGTGTGTCTGGCGAATCCCTGAGATCGCTCTGATGGGCTAGTGAAGGCCCTTGTCGGTAGCTCTCCGTGTTCTATGCTCTCGGGTACCCCCGGCGGCGTGGCGATCGCCGGAGCTCACCGTCCGACCCGTCCCGCCGAGGAGTTTCCCCATGTCGCAGCAGGCTCCGCCGCCCCCGTACGGCTACCCCCACCCGCCGGTGCCGCAGGGTCCGGCGGGTCTGCCCTCCGGGCCGCCACCTCCCGCTCCGGGATATGGTGGTTACGCTCCGCCACCACCGCGCAAGAGCCAGGTCGGCAAGATCGTCGCGATCGTCGTCGGGGCCGTCGCCGTGCTCTTCGTCGGGCTGCTGGTGCTCGGCGCGCTGGCCGGCCCGCGCCAGGTGAGCACGCAGCAGATCGAGCAGCAGATCACCGAGCAGTACCAGCAGCAGTACGGCTACGACGCGAGCCAGGTGCGCTGCCCGTCCTCGCTCGACGCCGAGGTCGGCGCGACCACGACCTGCTCCGGCCCGATCGACGGCACTCCGACCACCCTGCTGGTGAAGGTCACCAGCGTCCAGGACGGCACGGTGAACTTCGACATCACGCCGCAGTAGGCCCACCGGTCGTTCCGTGGTCACATGACCCGATGACACCGCCGTCCCCGTCGCGCGCGTGAACGCGGCGGGGACGGCGCTCGTCGTCGCCGCCCCGGTCCTGCTCGGCGCGCTGGCCCAGCGGGCCACCGGGCTCGGGCTCGCCCTGGTCGGGGCCCCGTTCCTCGTCGCGATCCTGGGACCGCGCGACGGTGTCACCTTCGGCAACGCGCTGCAGGTGCTGCTCTGCGCGGTGGTCCTCGCCCGCACCGCCCGCGGGGTCGACCTGCGGGCCGCGGGCATGCTCCTGCTCGGCGCGGTGGTCGCGGTGCCGTTCGGCGCGGTCGTCGTCGACGTGCTGCCCGAGGGTCCGCTGCTGGTGGTGGTCGGGCTCCTGGCGGTGGCGGCCGTGGGGCTGTCGCTGGCGCCGCGCCTGGGCGGCTGGATGCACGGCACCCCCGGCGCCCTGGCCGCCGGGGCGATCGCCGGCTTCGTCAACGTCACCGCGGGCGTCGGCGGGCCGATGATCTCCGCCTACGCGCTGGTCCGGCAGTGGAGCATGGCGGTCCTGGTGCCGACCGCGCAGGTCGTGCTCCTGGGCATCAACCTCGTCGCCCTCGCGAGCAAGGGTCTGCCGCGCCTCGACGGCGCGGTCTGGATCGCCGGGGTCGCGGCGCTCGCGCTCGGCGTGGCCCTCGGGGACGTGGTGCAGCGACACCTCGACCCGCAGACGGCCCGGCGCGCCGTGGCGGTGCTCGCCCTCGCGGGTGGTCTCGCCACCGTCGTGCGTGGCGTCCTGACCAGCTGAGACGTCGACGGGAGGAGCGTCGGGCCCGGCGCAGGCGGTGGACAGGTCCCGCGACCTCCGGGACAGTGACGGGAGCCACCCGCAGCTTCACTCCCTCGAGGCCAGGCGGAACCCCTCGAGGAAGAGGTGGCTCGAGATGGCGCTCCGTCAGAGCAGCCGGACCGATCCCGACATCCCGGCGCAGCCGTCGCACGCCCGCGGCGGCCCGGATCCGGACGACGATCTCGCCGGCGTGCTGACCGTCGCCCCGACCCGGCCTCGTCGCGGGGTCGTCCTGGTCCGGGTCCTCGGCGAGATCGACATGCTCACCGTCCCGCGGCTGCGCGACGTCCTCCACCGCGCCGTGCAGACGGCGGCCGACGACCGCGACCTCGGCAGGGACGCCACGACGGTCGACGAGGACCCGTCGGTCGTGTGCGACCTCGACGGCGTCACGTTCCTCGGCGCCTCCGGGACCGACGTCATCGCGTCGACGCAACGGGCGTGCGCCGCGCGCCGGGTCCACCTGGTGTGCGTCGCGAGCCACCGCACGGTGGTGCGTCCGCTCCGGCTCACCGCGCTGGACCGCCGGGTGACGCTCACCGACACCCATCCCGCCCTCGGCCGCAGGGGCGAGATCCGGTGACCGCGGTCAGCCCGCGCCCGGCCGCCGGGTCGTCCCGCCCGTCGGAGGGACCCCCGGAGCTGGGCGCCGCGATCCGGGCGGCGCTCGACCACCTCGCGGATCTCGCGAACCCGCCCGAGGCCGTGCGCGACGGCCGCCTCGACCGGATGCTGCGGGCGTCCCTCGACGCCCAGCTCGCCGCGACCGCCCCCACCGCCCGCCGGGTGATGGAGGACGTCGCCGCGGCGGTCCGCACGGCCTGCGCCCACCTGGCGGCGACCGAGCTCGAGGACGCCTACCTGGCGCTGCGCGCCGCCGTCGACCGGCTCCCGCGCCGTCCCTCCGCCTGAGCCGGTCCCTGCCAGCAGCCGGTCCCTACCAGCGGAAGCCCTCACCGGCCCCCTGGCGCACCAGCACGGGCTCGTCGCCCGAGAGGTCGACGACGGTCGTGGGCTCGGTGCCGCACTCGCCGGAGTCGAGCACGGCGTCGACCTGGTGGGAGAGCCGGTCGTAGATCTCCGGCCCGGACGTCAGCGGCTCCTCGGTCCCCGGCAGGAGCAGGGTCGAGGACAGCAGCGGCTCCCCGAGCTCCGCGAGCAGGGCCTCCGCGACCGGGTGCTCCGGGATGCGGACCCCGACGGTGCGCTTGCGCGGGTGCAGCAGGCGCCGCGGCACCTCCTTGGTCGCGGGGAGGATGAACGTGTAGCAGCCCGGCGTCGCCGCCTTCACCGAGCGGAAGACGGGCGTGGAGACCCGCACGAACTGGCCGAGCTGGGCGAAGTCCCGGCACACGAGCGTGAAGTGGTGTCGCTCGTCGAGCCGGCGGATCGTGCGGATCCGGTCGAGCCCTTCGCGGTTGCCGACCGCGCAGCCCAGGGCGAAGCAGGAGTCGGTGGGATAGGCGATCAGCCCGCCGTCGCGCAGGAGGTCGACGGTCGCGAGCACCGCGCGACGCTGGGGATTGCGGGGATGGAGCTCGACGTAGCGTGCGGTCCCCGTCGTCGCGGCCATCGCGGAAGCCTAGGAGTGCGACGCACACCACGGAACGCCCCGAGCTCGGATCCGCGTGATTGGGGAAGGCCGGGCCGGGGCACCTGATGCTGTGCTGTGACCGCAGCGAGACCTACTCGGAGCGCGGCCGAGACCCCGATGCGCCGAACGGTGCAACGAGGTCGCGCGGGAGGAGGAAGCCTCATGGGCGCACACCGCCTGGAGGACGAGCACACCACGGGCGCCGCCCGCCTCATCGGGCGAGGGGCCGTGGCGACGACGGCGGCGCTCGCGCTCACCGGCGCCGGCGCGGGCCTGGCCCTGGCGACGCCGGGCCACGGGCACGGCGACGACTCCGACGGCGCGAGCAGCTCGGACAGCTCGGACGTCTCCGGAGTCTCGGCGCACACGTCCTCCGCGGGAGCGTCCTCCTCGAACGACCCCGCCTGCCGGGTCCTCGACGACGACGGACTCGTCGGCGGCCTGCTCGGCGGCCTGGGGCTCGGCGGCGGCCACGGCGGCAACGGGGGAAGCAGCGGGAACGGCGCGAGCCGGCAGGCGGCGGACTGCGACACCGGCGCCTCCTCGAGCGACCGGGGGAACGACGACACCGGCTCCCACGGGTCGGGCAGCTCGTCCACCGCGCCCTCGACCACCCCGTCCCCGGACACGCAGCAGGCCTCCGGCGCCACCTCGACCGCGGCCCAGAACCCCGCGGACGTGCCGCCCCCGCCCGGCCAGACGAAGATCATCGACCTGCCGGACCAGCCGGGCACCTGACGTGG
Source organism: Actinomycetospora sp. NBRC 106375 (assembly GCF_030269665.1). Taxonomy (GTDB): domain Bacteria; phylum Actinomycetota; class Actinomycetes; order Mycobacteriales; family Pseudonocardiaceae; genus Actinomycetospora. The sequence continues at coordinate 232,392 of NZ_BSTS01000006.1, read as the reverse complement.
ACCTCGTGGCCCCGTGGGCGCTCGCCGACGCCCGGGGCCCCGACGCCGCGACGACGGCGCGTCGGCGCATCGACGCGATCGACCACCGGGTCCGCGCCTGGGTGACGCTCCTGCCGCCCGAGGAGTCCGCCGTCGGCGGTCCGCTCGCCGGGGTGCCGGTGGGTGTCAAGGACATCGTCGACGTCGTCGGCGTACCGACGCTCTGCGGCTCGTCGGTCCGGGACGACGCCCCGCCGGCGGAGGCGGACGCCGCGCTCGTGCGGATGCTGCGCGAGGCGGGCGCCGCCATCGTCGGCAAGACCGTGACCACGGAGTTCGCCTACTTCGACCCCGGGCCCACCCGGAACCCGTGGGACCTCGAGCGGACGCCGGGCGGCTCGTCGAGCGGGTCCGCCGCGGCCGTCGCGGCCGGCATGGTGCCGCTGGCGATCGGGACGCAGACCGCGGGCTCCGTGGTGCGTCCGGCGTCGTTCTGCGGCGTCGCCGGGCTCGCCGTCGCCCGCGGCACCCTCCCGCGCGAGGGGGTCGCCCCGCTGGCTCCGGGTCTCGACACCCTCGGGCTCTTCGCCGCGAGCGTCGCCGACCTGGCCGCGGCCCGGGCGGCGCTCGACAGGCGGGAGCCCGAGCACCCCGACGACGGCGCGCCCCTGCGCCTGCTGTCCTGGGACGGCACCGAGGTCGCCGACGTCTCCCCGCCGATGCTCGCGGCGCACGCGACAGCCGAGGCGCGTGCCCGCGCGGCCGGCGCCGACGTCGCGCCGTGGACGCTCGGACTGCGCGCCGCGTCCGCCGACCACCGCCTGGTCATGGCCGCCGAGGCCGCGCAGGCGGTGCCCGACGCTCCCGGGCTCGGCACCAAGCTGCGCGAGCTGCTCGCCGAGGGCCGCGCCGTGCTCCCGGAGGACCTCGCCGCGGCCCGTGAGCGCGCCGCCGCCACCCGCAGCCGCGCGCTCGAGCACCTCGAGGGAGTCGACGCCGTGCTGGCCCCCGGGGCGCTGGGCGTCGCGCCGACCGGCCTGGAGTACACCGGCGACCCGGCGATGTCCCGGCCGTGGCACCTGCTCGGCCTGCCCGCCCTCGCCGTGCCGGGCGCCCGCGACGCGGACGGCCTCCCGCTCGGCCTCCAGCTCCTCGGCCACCCCGACCGCGAGGACCGCCTCCTCGCCGCCGGCCGCCGCCTCGAGGCGCTCCTCCGCGATACGTGAGCGAACTCTGGGGCTGTAGGCCCAAAGTTCGCTCACATGGGGTGCGACACGTTGCGCGTACGTGCTTGCGCGCCGGGGAAGAGTGGGGGCCGTGGTGGACCGGGAGGTGCGGGGGCCGTCGGCGGACGCGACGCGACCCGCCCGCCCCGAGGCCGACACCGATCCCGAGCTCGACACCGAGTTCCAGGTCGAGTTCGAGGAGGAGCTCGAGCACCACCACCTGTGGCACCGCGAGGGCCAGCGCCACCACTTCGGCGGCGACTCCCCGCTGCTCGGGCCGCGGACGGCCGCGCTCGTGCGCTACGTCCCGCGCGCGCACCCCGCCGGGTTCATCGTCGGCACGGCCTTCGCGCTGATCTCCCTGACGCCGTCGCTCATCCCCCGCACGTACCTCTTCCAGGGGCTCGCGACCGGGATCTCCGGGGGGCTCGGCTACGGACTCGGCGTGGCGCTCGCCTGGCTCGCGGTCCGGCTCGCGCGCGCGATCCGGCGCCGCACCCACGTCACGCGCACGGCACCGGTCTGGTTCACACCGGGCTCGTGGGTCGTCCTGGTCGTCACCGCGGTCGTCGCCCTGCTCTGGATGCTCATCGCCGGCGCGGGCTGGCAGCGGCAGGTCGCCGTGCTCATGGGCATCGAGCAGCCGACCACCGACGGCTGGCTGCGCGCAGGGCCTGTGGCGCTGGTGGTGGCGGGCCTCATCGTCGGCTTCGGGCGCGGCGTGCGGTGGCTCGCCGCGCGGCTCGCCGACCTGCTGAGACGCCGTGCCCACGTTCCCGGCCGCGTCGCCGGGGTGGCGGCGACCCTGCTGGTGCTGCTGCTCGTCGTCACCGTCGCCGACGCCCTCGTCCTGCGCACCGGGCTGCGGGTCGCGGACGCGGCGTTCCGGGCGACCAACACCACCTCCTACCCCGGCGTCGTCGCCCCGACGTCGCCGCTGCGCTCGGGTTCGCCGGCCTCGCTCGTGCGGTGGGACACGCTCGGGCGCGAGGGCCAGGACTTCGTCGCCGGCGGGCCCCCGACCGCGCGGCTGGCGGCCGCGTCGGGACGTCCGGCCGTGGATCCCATCCGGGCCTACGTCGGCCTGCTCTCCGCGCCGAGCCCCGAGGAGCGCGCCGCGCTCGCCGTCGCCGAGCTGGAGCGCACCGGCGCCTTCGACCGCTCGGTGATCGCCGTCGTGACCACGACCGGCACCGGCTGGATCGACGACCCGGTGGCGGACTCCCTGGAGATGATCTGGGGCGGCGACACCGCGATCGTCGCCACCCAGTACTCGTACCTGCCGAGCTGGCTGTCGTTCCTCGTCGACCGCACGCGCGCGCAGGCCGAGGGATGGGCCCTGTTCGACGCCGTGCACGCGCGGATCGCGCAGATGCCTCCGGACCGGCGCCCCCGGCTGTTCGCGTTCGGGGAGAGCCTCGGCTCGCAGGGTTCGGAGGCCGCGTTCTCGAGTCTCGAGGACGCCCGCACCCAGGCCGACGGCGTCCTCTGGGTCGGGCCGCCGAACTCCAACCGCCTCCACGCGTCGCTCACCGCACGCCGCGATCCCGGGACGCCCGAAATCCTCCCGGTGGTCGGTGACGGGCGGGAGGTCCGGTTCGGCGCCACGATCGCCGACCTCGGACGGCCGCCGTCGATGTGGTCCCCGCCACATGTGGTCTATCTGCAGCACGCGTCGGACCCGGTCGTGTGGTGGTCGCCCGCCCTGCTCTGGAGCCGTCCGGAGTGGCTCGCCGAGCCCCGCGGGCCGGACGTCTCGGAGGCCGTGGACTGGTACCCGGTGGTGACGTTCTGGCAGGTCACCATCGATCTGACCAACTCGCTGTCGGTCCCGGACGGGCACGGGCACCAGTACCGCGGCGTCATGGTCGGAGGATGGCTCTCGCTGGGTACCCCTGCGGGGTGGACCCCTGCGGACACCGCCCGCGTGGCGGGCATGCTGGGCGTGTGACCGCTCCCCAGCCCACGGCCACGCCCGCGCGCCCCCCGACAGGCTCGACCGGCTCGACCCGGTCGGCCGACGGGAGTGACGACGCCGAGGGGGAGAAGCCGTCCCACTGGCGGCGGCTCGCCCCGCCGGTGGCGCTCGCGGCCCTGCTGCTCGTGTGGAGCAACGTCGTGCTCCCGGCGCTGCCCGCCGACGCGATCCTCAAGGCCCTGTTCAACGTCGGCGGGGTCGCGGCCATGGTGACCGTGGCGCGCCTGCTCGGCCTGACCTGGGCCGACCTCGGCATCGGCCGCGGCACCTGGGGGGCGGGCCTGCGCTGGGGCGGCGCGGCCATCGGCGTCGCCGTCCTCGGCTACGGCGCCGTGCTGATCGTGGCGCCCCAGCTGCTCGAGAACCCCCAGCTCGCCGGCGCCTCACCGGGCGCGCTCCTGCTGCGCGGCCTGCTGCTGATCCCGCTGGGCACCGTGCTGGCCGAGGAGCTGGCCTTCCGCGGCGTGCTGCACGGCCGCTCGGTGCGCTCCCTGCCCGTGCGGGCGGCGCTCGGCGTCTCCGCCGTCGCGTTCGGTCTCTGGCACCTCACCGTCGCCCTGGGTCCCTCGGCCGTGCCGCTGCCGCCGACCCTGCAGTGGACGTCCGCCCTCGCCGTGCTGGCCGTGACGATCACCGGCGGGCTCGCGCTGGGCTGGCTGCGCCACCGCACCGGTTCGGTGCTCGCCCCCATCGGGCTGCACCTGGGCACGAACGCCGTCGGCATCGTCGCGGCGGGGGTCGCGCTCGCCCACTAGCGGTCATGGCGAGCCCCGCGACCTGCGGCGACGTCCGCGGAGCGAGACAATCGCGCGATGAGCGTCGTCGACAACGCCGTGTACGTGAGCGGGGCGCGCGAGACGGAGCCGGACTCGCTCGACGGCACGCTCGCGCTGCTGCGCGACCGCGAGCGGGCGGTCGACGGCCCCGACGACGGCTTCGCGTGGATCGGCCTGCTGCGCCCCGACCAGGACGAGCTCGATCAGCTGGCCCGCGAGCTCAAGCTCCCCGCGCTCGCCGTCGAGGACGCCATCCACGCCCACCAGCGACCCAAGCTGGAGCGCTACGACGACGTCGAGTTCGTGGTGCTGCGGCCCGCCTGGTACGTCGACGAGGACGAGGACGTCCAGGTCGGCGAGGTCCACCTCTTCCTGGGGCAGGACTTCGTCGTCACCGTGCGGCACGCCGAGACCCCCGACCTGTCCTCCGTGCGCGCCCGGCTGGAGCAGGACCCGGCGCTGCTCGCCCAGGGCCCGCGTGCGGTGCTGTACGCCGTGCTGGACCGCATCGTGGACGACTACCACCCCGTCGTCCGCGGCCTCCGCCACGACATCGACCAGATCGAGACCCAGGTCTTCGGCGGCGACCCGAGCGTCTCGCGCCGCATCTACCAGCTCTCGCGCGAGGTGATCGAGCTGCAGCGCGCCGTCGACCCGCTGCGCGACGTCCTCGACGGGCTGCTCGCCGAGACCACCGACGACCCGGAGGGCGTGACGCTGCACCGCGGCCTGCGCGACGTCGCCGACCACGTCGCCCAGACCATCGAGTCCGCGGACAACTTCCGCCAGCTGCTGGGCAACATCCTGCAGGTGAACGCCGCGCTGGTGGGGCAGCGCCAGAACGAGGAGATGCGGACGCTCTCCGAGACGAGCCTCGCGCAGGGCGAGGAGGTCAAGAAGATCTCCTCGTGGGCGGCCATCCTGTTCACGCCGTCCCTGATCGGTGCGATCTACGGGATGAACTTCGAGCACATGCCCGAGCTGGGCTGGGTGTACGGCTACCCCTTCGCGCTGGGACTCATGGCTCTCACCGCGGTCGTGCTGTACCTCGTCTTCCGCAAGCGCGGCTGGCTGTAGCCGCGGGCGGGTCCGGACATCGGCGTGAGATCCGCCCGCGCTCTCGACGCAGGCGCGGAAGCGAGGTTAGCCTCCCCTCACTGAACAGGAGGCATCGATGACGCTGCGACTGCCCACCGGCGAGGTAACGGTGCTGCTCGGCGAGCAGATCGTGCGCCGGCGGCTGATGGCGATGCTCGACGAGACGTCGGGTGCGCCGGCGGAGCGTGTGACGGCCGAGGCCGGGACGGGCGTCGCGGAGCGGCGCCGACGTCTCGAGGACGCCGGCGGCGCGGCGATCGTGCTGGTCGACCGGCTCACCGACGGGCTCGACGCCACCGGACGCCGTGCCGTGCTGGGCGCGCTCGCCGGCGTGGCCGCCCGGGGCGCCGCGGTGCTGGTGGATGACGACGACTGCGTCGCCGCGCTCGCGGTGGCCGACGGGACGCTGCGCGCCGACCCGCTGCGTGGGCTCGTGCTCGAGCCCACGGACGGGTCGGTCACGCCGCTCGAGGAGCTCTACCGGGCCTCGTAGGTGAGGCAGTCGGCGACGTCGCGGCCCGCGCCGATCTCCACCGAGCCGGCCGTGCACTCGAGCTTGTCGTTGAACTTGCACTCCGAGCGGTGGCAGGCGCCGACGACGCCGTTGCTGGACACGCCGCCCTTGAAGGAGATCTCGACGAAGGTGCCGCACTTCGCGTTGTCGCCCGCGACCGTGATGGCGGCCGCGTGGCAGGAGGAGCTCTCGTTGTAGGCGCAGGACGTCACCGAACAGCCCTGGACCGTGGGCAGGCTCTGGATCGAGGTCATGGCGACGATGGTGGCGGGCCCGCCGGGCGTCCCGCCACGCAGTGAAGGCTGCCCTGAGCAGGGCGAACCCGGGTCACCGACCACGGAGACCTGCGCCGACGCGGGCGACACGCGCGACAAACTGCCGAATGTGTGAGTCAGGTCACCAATGCTTGCACTCGTCCGGGCCGTCGGGGGTGAGGGTGGCCTGTCCTCAGCTTGCTCCGATGATCAGGAGTGGACAACCGGCACTTCCCAGGGCGGACCGGGCAGGCCACGGTGGATCACACCACCATCGCCGGCCGAGGGGAGCGCCCCCGGATGACCGAGACCGTCCCGAGAACCGCGCACGTCGGGTCCACCCACGTCGGTCGCAGCCTCCCGCGCCGGGAGGACGCGGCACTGCTCACCGGACGCGGCACCTGGACCGACGACATCGCACCGCCGGGTGCGGTCCACCTGGCGCTCGTCCGCAGTCCCGTGGCCCACGCCCGGGTCACGGCCGTGGACACCGCCGCCGCCCGGGAGCACCCCGGCGTGGTCGCCGTGCTCACCGGCGCCGATCTCGCCGACGAGTTCGTCGCCGGCATCCCGTGCGGCTGGCCGGTCACCGAGGACATCCTCGTCCCGGACCACCCGCCGCTCGCCCGCGCCGAGGTCAACCACGTCGGCGACGGGGTCGCGGTCGTCGTCGCGACCGGGGCGGCCGCGGCCCGCGATGCCGCGGAGGTCGTGGTCGTCGACTACGACGAGCTGCCCGCTGTCGTGGACGTCGAGGCCGCCCTCGAGCCCGGCGCGCCACTGGTGCACGAGGAGTTCGGCACCAACCACTGCTACACGTGGCCGCTCGCGGTCGGCGACGTCGACGCCGCCTTCGCCGAGGCCGACGTCGTGGTCGAGGGCCGCTACGTCCAGCAGCGCGTGATGGCCTCGCCGATCGAGCCGCGTGCCGTCGTCGTCACCCCGGACGTCGTCGGCGGCGGTTTCACCATCCACACCTCGACCCAGGTGCCGCACTTCGTGCGCGACATCCTCGCCGCGATCTGCGGCATCTCCGACACGAAGCTGCGCGTCGTCGCGCCGGACGTCGGCGGCGGCTTCGGCGCGAAGCTCAACGTGTACGCCGAGGAGGCGCTCGCTCTCGTGCTGGCGCGCCGGTTGAAGCGGCCCGTGAAGTGGACCGAGACCCGCTCCGAGCACCACGTCGCGACGACCCACGGCCGCGGCCAGGTCCAGCACATGACGGTCGGCGCGACCCGCGAGGGGAAGATCCTCGGGATGAAGGTGCGCCTGGTCGCCGACATGGGCGCCTACCTGCAGCTGTTGACGCCGGGGATCGCGGTGTTCGGCGCGTTCACCTACTGCGGGCTCTACGACTTCGGCGCCTACGACTTCGCCTGCGAGGGCGTGTTCACCAACCTCACCCCGACCGACGCCTACCGCGGCGCCGGGCGCTCGGAGGCGGCGTACGCCCACGAGCGCGTCCTCGACGACCTCGCGCGGGCTCTCGACATGGACCCGGCGGAGCTGCGGCTGCGCAACCTGCACCCCCCGTTCAGCGAGCCCCGCACTGTGCCGTCCGGCGTGCAGTACGACTCGGGCGACTACGAGAAGGCGATGCGCCGGGCGCTCGAGCTCGTCGACTACGAGGGGCTGCGGGCCGAACAGCGGCGCCGTCGGGCCGACGGCGACCCCGTCGAGCTCGGCGTCGGGATCGGCAACTTCACCGAGTCCGGCGGGCTCTCGCCGTCGAAGGTCGCGGCCGGGGTGCGGCTGCAGAGCGGCGGGTGGGAGGCCGCGACGGTCCGGATGACGACGGCCGGGCGCGCCGAGGTCGTCACCGGCACCAGCCCGCACGGGCAGGGTCACGAGACGGCGTGGGCGCAGATCACCGCCGACTCGCTCGGCATCGACCCCGCCGACGTGGAGGTGTTCCACTCCGACACGATGGTCGCCCCGTTCGGTCGCGACACCTACGGCTCGCGCAGCCTCGCGGTCGGCGGCACGGCGGTGTACGGGGCGGCGGAGAAGGTCGCGGCGAAGGCCCGGACGCTCGCCGCGCACATGCTCGAGGCGTCGGAGGACGATCTCCAGTTCGCCGGCGGGGTGTTCTCGGTCGCTGGCACGTCGGGGCCCTCGATCACCATCCAGGAGGTGGCCGGCGCGGCGTCGCTGGCGGCGGACCTGCCCGAGGGCATGGAGCCCAACCTCACCGCCGACCACCACTTCGACCCGCCGAACTTCACCTGGCCGTTCGGCACGCACGTCGCCGTCGTCGAGGTCGACACCGAGACCGGCCGGACGACGGTGCGCCGCTTCGTGGCCGTCGACGACTGCGGACGGATCGTCAACCCGCAGATCGTCGACGGGCAGCTGCACGGCGGGATCGCGCAGGGCATCGCGCAGGCGCTCTACGAGCACGCGACCTTCGACGAGGCGGGCCAGCCGACGGCCCCCACGCTCGCCGACTACGCGGTGCCCGCGGCGAGCGACCTGCCGGGCTTCGAGCTCGACCAGACGGTCACGCTCTCGCCCACCAACCCGCTCGGCGCCAAGGGCATCGGCGAGTCCGGGGCGATCGGGTCGTCGCCCGCGGTGGTGAACGCGGCCGTCGACGCGCTGGCCGCCCGGGGCGTCACGCACCTCGACATGCCGCTCACCCCGCAGCGGGTCTGGCGTGCGCTCTCCGACGCGGCCAGGGTGTGATCCATGACCGCCACGGACACCGAGACGCGGTACGACTACGGCGGCGACGAGTTCGTCTACGTCGAGCTCTCCCCGGCGATGAGCCTGCCCGTGCACTTCACGTCGCTGGGGATCACGCGACGGCTGGCCGAGGAGGCGATCCCCGGGGTCGAGGAGATCGCGCCGTCGAACGCGTCCTACATGGTCCGCGTCGACCCCGACCGCCTGCACCCGCGCGACCTCGTCCGCGAGCTGCAGCGGATCGAGGGCGAGGTCGGCGGGCACTCGGAGGACCTGACCGTCGCCACGCGGATCGTCGACGTGCCGATCATGCTGAACGACCCGTGGACCCACGAGGTCCTCATGAAGTTCCGCGACCGCCACCAGGACCCGACGGGCACCGACCTCGACTACGGCGCCCGGATCAACGGCTACTCCTCGACCGAGGACTTCATCGACGCGCTCGCCGCGTCGCCGTACCTCGTGACGATGATGGGCTTCGTGCCGGGCTTGCCGTGGTGCTTCCAGCTGGTGCCCCGGGAGCGGCAGGTCGAGGTGCCCAAGTACGTCCGGCCGCGCACCGAGACCCCGGAGCGGGCGTTCGGGTTCGGCGGCGCGTTCGCCGTGATCTACCCGGTGAAGGGCGCCGGCGGCTACCAGCTCTTCGGTTCGGCGCCGGCGCCGATCTTCGACGGCGAGCAGCGCCTGCCGGACTTCGCCGAGAACGACTCCGTGGTGTTCTTCCGGCACGGCGACGTCATCAACTACCGGCGTGTCGACCAGGAGGAGTACGACGACGTGCGCGCGCAGGTCGACGCCGGCACGTGGCGGTACTCCTACCGGGAACTGGAGTTCTCGCCGAGCCGCTTCCTCGCCGACCCGGACGGCACCAACGCCGCGATGAAGGAGGTGCTGTACGGGTGAGCGTCATCGTTCGTGACCCCGGGCTCGAGACGACGGTGCAGGACACCGGGCGGCTCGGCTACTACAGCATCGGCTTCCCGCCCTCGGGTGCGCTCGACTCGTTCGCCTACCACGTCGGCAACGCGCTCGTGGGCAACGAGCCGGGCGCCGCGGGCCTCGAGGCCGTGTACCTCGGGCCGACGCTGGAGTTCACGCAGGACACCGTGATCGCCGTGACGGGCGCGGACATCCCGGCGTTCGTCGACGACGCGGAGATCCCGACCTGGGAGTCGGTGGCCGTGCCGGCTGGCTCAGTGCTGTCGTTCGGGCAGCTGCGCGCCGGCGCCCGCCCGTACGTCGCCGTCGCCGGCGGCATCGACGTGCCGCTCTACTACGGCAGCCGCTCGACCTACACGCTCGTGGGCATCGGCGGGTTCCAGGGGCGCGCGCTGCGGGCCGGCGACGAGCTCCCGTTCGGGTCGCTCGCGCGGGATCCGCGAGCCGGCCGACGGGTGGACGACGCGGACATCCCGTCGCACCCGTCGACCGCCGAGGTGCACCTGCTGGTCGGGCTGCACAGCTACCGGCTCACCGAGGACAGCCTCGCGCGCTTCACCGACACCGAGTGGAAGGTGACCCCGGACGCCAACCGCGTCGGCTACCGGTTCCGCGGCGCCGAGCTGGAGTTCGTGCCGCGCGAGCAGCCCTTCGGGGCCGGCAGCGACCCGGCGAACGTCACCGACTGCGGCTACCCGGTCGGGTCGGTGCAGGTGCCCGGCGGCGTCGAGCCGATCGTGCTGCTGCAGGACGCGGTCACGGGCGGCGGCTACGCGACGCTCGGCACCGTCGTCTCCGTCGACCGCGACCGGCTCGCCCAGACCAAGACGGGCGACCGGACCCGCTTCGTCCCCGTCGACCTCGACGGGGCGCTGGAGGTACGGCGGGACCGCCTCGCCGCGCTCGACCGCATCCGATCCGCACTCGCGTCCTAGGGGGTCCCCGGTGGCCAGTCACAAGATCACCTCTCGTACGCCCGGCGTCTTCTACCACCGGCCCTCGCCCGACGCGGACCCCTACGTGACGACGGGGGCGTCGGTCGCCGAGGGCGACACGGTCGGGCTGGTCGAGGTCATGAAGACGTTCCACGAGGTCAAGGCCGACGCCGCGGGCACCGTGTCGGCGTTCCTCGTCGAGAACGAGGACGAGGTGACGATCGGCCAGGACCTGGTCGAGCTGGAGACGTGACGATCGACAGCGTGCTCGTCGCGAACCGCGGCGAGATCGCCCTGCGCGTCGTGCGGGCGTGCCGGGAGCTCGGGATCCGGTCGGTCGCGGTGTACTCGGACGCCGACGCCGAGGCCGCCCACGTCCGGCTGGCCGACGACGCCGTGCACCTCGGGAAGTCGGCGGCGTCGAAGAGCTACCTGAACGTCGACGCGGTGCTCGAGGCCGCGCTGTCGGCCGGCGTCGACGCGATCCACCCTGGCTACGGCTTCCTCTCCGAACGCCCGGCGTTCGCGGCCGCCGTGGAGGAGGCGGGTCTGGCGTTCGTCGGCCCGCCGTCGTCGGTGATCGCGACGATGGGGGACAAGGCGGCGGCGCGCGCCGTGGCCCGGTCGGCAGACGTGCCCGTCGTCCCCGGCAGTGACGAGGTCTCCGCGGTCGAGGACGCCGTCGCCGCGGCCGAGGAGATCGGCTTCCCGGTACTGGTCAAGGCCTCGGCGGGCGGCGGCGGGCGGGGCATCCGGCCGGCGGCGAGCGCGGACGAGCTGCGCACCGTCGTCGTCGAGGCCCAGCGCGAGGCGTCGTCGGCGTTCGGGTCGGACGCGGTCTACCTGGAGCGGGCGTTGCAGGGGCCGAAGCACGTCGAGGTGCAGGTCCTCGCCGACACCCACGGCACCGTCGTGCACTGCTTCGAACGCGAGTGCTCGCTGCAGCGCCGCCGCCAGAAGATCCTGGAGGAGGCGCCGGCGCCGGGGTTGGACCCGTCGGTCCGGTCCTCGTTGTGCGACGCGGCTGTGCGCCTCGCGCGCGAGGTGGGTTACGTGGGCGCCGGGACCGTGGAGTTCCTGGTGGACGGCGAGGAGTTCTTCTTCATCGAGATGAACACCCGCATCCAGGTCGAGCACCCGGTCACCGAGTGGATCACCGGTCTCGACCTCGTCGCCGAGCAGCTGCGCATCGCGGGCGGAGCGCCGCTGTCGGTGGCCCAGGACGAGATCGTCTGCCGGGGCGCGTCGATCGAGTTCCGGGTCAACGCCGAGGACCCGGACCAGGATTTCCTGCCGTCGCCGGGCTCCATGGACGGTCTGGAATTGCCGGGCGGGCCCGGGGTCCGCGTGGACACCGCGCTCATGACCGGCGACGTCGTGCCGCCGTTCTACGACTCGCTCGTCGCCAAGCTGTCGGTCTGGGCGCCCACCCGCGCCGAGGCCCTCGCCCGCGGCCGCCGCGCCCTCGCCGAGTACCGCGTCGAGGGCCTGCCGACCACGATCGGCCTGCACCGCCGTCTGCTCGACGAACCCGCTGTCGTCGACGGGAGCTACGACATCACGACGCTGGAGTCGTGGCTGTCCGGAGCAACAGACTAGGACCGAAGAACCTATCTCGTTCCGCGAAGTGGAGCTGACGCATCGTCACCTGCACACTGCTGGGAGTAGTGATGCGAGGAGAGACCATGTCGCTCCAAGGTCGGACGGGTGATTCCGGGCAGCTGGCGGGACCGGTCAGGCCCGAGCACCGCGCGGGATACATCCAGCACCACGGCCCCGGTGTCCAGGCCATCCGGCGGGACATCCTCGAGGGCGAGCAGATCTACGGCATCTTCGGCGACCGGCGTGGCCCGACCATCCTCATCGGGATCACCAACCGCCGTGTGCTGCTCGTGGACGCGGCGTACGAGGACGGACGTGTGGCGCTGACCTCGGTGCCGCTGCGCCAGATCGTCAGCTGCTCGTACATCGTGGCGGCGGACCGGCCGGTCACCGAGGCCACCGTCGTGGGGATCAAGGTCGGCCGGAACATGTTCGAGGTGAGCTGCACGTCGCCCGAGGAGGCGCAGGACGTGCACGGCCTGATCATGTGGCACCTGATCGGCCTGTAGCGCTCAGCCGCGCAGCAGCTCGACCGCCGGCACCCGCTCCACACCGGCGTCGTCGAAGCGCCGCACGAGGGTCTCGACGATCTCGACGGCGTTGGGACGGTCGCCGTGCAGGCAGATCGTGTCGACCTCGACGTCGAGGTGCTTGCCGGACGTCGACGTCACGTGACCGTCGAGCAGGTCGAGGGCCTGCCGGGCGACGGCGTCGGGGTCCTTCGCCTTCGGCTCGGGCTCGACGATGATGTGGCCCTCGTCGGTGTACTCGAGGTCGGCGAACCCCTCGCGGGCCACGGTCGCACCGAGCGACCGGGCGAGCTCCGCGGTCGGGCCCGCGAGCCAGAAGATCATGAGGCCCGGGTCGAGGCGCAGGACGGCCTCGGTGATCGCCGTCGTGATCTCGGGGTCGGTCAGCGCCATGCCGTAGAGCGCCCCGTGCGGCTTCACGTGCACGACCTCGGCGCCCTCCGCGCGGGCCGTCGCCTGCAGCGCACCGGTCTGGTACAGCACCAGCTGCGCGGCCTCGTCCGGGCGCAGCGCCATCCGCCGCCGCCCGAACCCGACGAGGTCGGGCAGACCGGGGTGCGAACCGATCGCGGTGCCGGTGGCGACGGCGGTGCGCACCGACTCGCGCATGGTCACCGGATCGCTGGCGTGGAAGCCGCAGGCCACGTTCACCGAGGTCACGTGGGCCATGAGCTCGCTGTCGTGCCCGAGCTTCCAGCGCCCGAGGCTCTCGCCGGCGTCGGCGTTGAGGTCGACACGGGTCGTCATGGTCGGACAGTCTCCGCCCGGAACGCGTCGAGGTGAACCTCTGCCCACTCCCGGAATGTCCGTGCCGGCCGCCCGAGCAGATCCGGGACGACGCTGGTGACGTGCCCGTCGTCGTACTCCCCGCCGCGGAAGAAGCGGAAGAAGGCGTCGACGTAGCGCTCCGGCATCGTCCCGCTCATCCGCGCCCGCGCCGCGTCGTCGGGCTCCGGCTCGAGGCGCAGGTCGCGGCCCAGCAGGTCGGCGAGGACCGCGAGGCGGTCGGCCGGGAGGGAGACCTCGGGGCCGGTGAGGCGCAGGCTCCGCCCGGCGAGGCCGGGGTCGGTCAGCGCGCGGGCGGCGACCGCGCCGATGTCGGCGGGGTCGATGACGGCGACCCCGACGTCGGCGAACGGCTCGCGGACGACGCCGGTCAGGGGCGCCCACCCGAGCGCGTTGGACATGAACCCGCTCGGCCGCAGCACCGTCCACGCGAGCTCCGCGTCCCGGACGGCCGCCTCGGACACGACGTTGAACCGGGTGACCGCGTTGTCGAGGTCGCCGCCGACGACCGCGCCGGTCGAGAGCAGCACGACCCGGCGCACCCCGGCCGCCCTCATGTCGGCGAGCAGGCCCGGCGGGTCGGGATGGCCGGCCGGGAGGAAGACGGCGTCCACTCCCCGCCAGGCGTCCGCCACCGACGCGCGGTCGCCGAGGTCCCCGGTCACGGCCGTCGCCCCGTCGACGGGCGCACCCCGCCGCGAGAGCGCGCGGACGGCCGGGACCCCCAGCTCCACCAGCGCGCGCACGACCTCTGCGCCCACGTTCCCCGTGGCACCGACGACGAGCGCCGTGTCGATGTCCATGACCGCGATGGTGGTCGCCGTGAGGGAACCGTGGGGTTCCCTCAGGCGAGCTCGTGGGCGTGCTCCTCGGCCCACGCGGTCAGCGCCGTGAGCGGGCCGAGGAGCGACACGCCGAGATCGGAGAGCCGGTAGTCCCCACCGCGCGTCGCGGGCCGGACGACGAGGCCCGCGTCGACGAGGCGCCGCAGGGTCTGGGTCAGCATCTTCTTGCTGATCCCGCCCGCCCGCTCGAGCAGCGCCGAGTACCGCCGGGGACCGTGGGCGAGGCCCACGATCACCACCACCGACCACGTGTCGGCGACCAGCTCCAGCGTCGAGCGGGCCGGACAGTCGGCGAGGAAGACGTCCGGCGCGGGCGCACTCACGCGCCCGGGGCGGACGGCACGGGACGCTCGACGGTGAGGGACTCCAGGCCGGCGCGGATGCCCTCGGCGAGGAAGGCGATCTCCTCGTCTCCGACGGTCAGGGCCGGCGACACCGCGACGCCCTTGCCGAGCCCGCGGACCAGCACGCCCGCCTTCCGCGCCGCCCGCAGCAGGACGTTGGGGGCGTCGGGGATCGCGTCGAGCACCTCCTGCTCCAGCTCGACGGCGGCCAGGAACCCGAAGCCGGCACGCACCTCGTGGACGTACGGGTGCGAGGTCAGCGGGGCGAGCGCCTCGAACAGCGGCATCTCGAGCTCCCCGCCGCGCTGGATCAGGTTCTCGCGCTCGTAGATGTCCAGTGTCGCGAGCCCGGCCGCACAGCACGTCGGGTGGCCCGAGTAGGTCGGGCCGTGGCGCAGGGTGCGCTCGCCGGGGGTGGTCCACCACGGGGCGGCGACCTCGCCGGACGCGATCACGCCGCCGAGGGGGAGGTACCCGGCGGTGACGCCCTTCGCGAACGTGATCATGTCGGGCCGGACGCCGAAGCGCTCGATGCCGAACCACGTGCCGAGCCGCCCGAACCCGCAGATCACCGCGTCGATCACCAGCAGCACGCCGTGGCGGCGGCACAGCTCGGCGACGCCCTCGACGTAGCCGTCGACCGGCAGGTGCACCCCGCCCGCGCCGGTGACGGGCTCGATGACGAACGCCGCGATCCGCTCCGGCCCCACCTCCGCGAAGATCTTCTCGACGCCGTCGAGGTCGTGCAGCGGGGCGACCGTGTTCTCCCCGGCCAGCACGCCCCAGCCCTCGCGATTCGGCGGGATACCGGTGATCGACGTGCCGTAGCCGTGGGTGCCGTGGTAGCCGGTCTCGCGGGACACGACGTGCACGCGCTGGTGCTCGCCCCGCGCCTGCCAGTAGCCCCGCGCGATCTTCACCGCGGTGTCGATGCCGTCCGCGCCGCCCGACCCGAAGAACACCTTCGCGTCGTCGACGGGCGCCAGCGCGGCGAGGCGGTCGGCGAGCTCGAGGGCCGGTCGGTTCGCGATGTCGGCGAAGCACGAGTACGCCTCGAGCTTGCCCATCTGGGCCATCGCGGCCTCGACGATCTCCTGCCGCCCGTGGCCGAGGTTCGCGTACCAGAGGCTCGCGCAGCCGTCGAGATACCGCCTGCCCTCCTCGTCGAAGACCCACGGGCCCTCGCCGCGGTCGACGACGAACTCGTGGCCGTCCACGGCCGCCATGTCGGAGAACGGATGCCACAGCCGGGTGCTCATGGTTCGGATTCTCCGCGTTCGGCGCGGGCCACGGCACCCCCGCGGCATGATCCGCGCACCGGGACGGATCATGTCGGCGGGAGGCGTGGCGATGAAGCGAGCACAGGCCGTGCGGCACCTCGCGGAGATGGCGGAGACGGCGACCGAGTGCCGACAGTCCCGGGGCGCGCCGATGGCGTGGCCCCTGTCGTCGATGTGGGTCACCGGCGAACTGCTCGAGACGAGCCCGACGGTCGAGGGCGGCACCGTGGTCCTGCTGCTCGACCTCCCGCCCGACGAGCTGCCGTGGCTCGCGGTGCACCCGACGGGCGAGTGGGTCTCCGACGCGCTGCGACTCGGTAAACGGCCTGTGCTCTGGTGCTACCGCCCGGCGGCCTGGCCGGCGTGGAACGCCCGGCACCGTCGGGTGCTCCGGTTCTGGTCCGAGGACGACGGTGTCGGGGGTGAGGTCCTCGACGCCCTGCGGAACGGGCGGAGCCCCGAGATCGCCGAGCCGGACGACGAGGAGCGCCGGGCACAGCTGCGCGAGGAGCGGGACCTCGCTCGGCGCCACCTCCGCGCCGTGCTCGACGGCTTCCACGACAGGTCCTGGCGCCGAGCGCACCACGATCCCGCCGATCATCTCTGGCGCGCCGCGCAGGGCCTGCGCGAGATCGAGGACGCCGCGGAAGGCTGAGCCGGGGCCGCGGAGGTGCTGGAGATGCTGGAGATGCTTCGGAATCCGAAGCGTCTCCAGGCACCTCGCGCCTCGCCCCGGCGGCGTCCTTCCCGTGAGGTGTATCGCCACCACGCTCCTCGAGCTACGTGCCGGTCAACGAGAACGGGAGGAAGCTGCGCGCCAGCAGGCGCAGCGCGAGCAGGAAGCTCGCGATCAGGCCGAGGCGGATGCGCTGGCGCAGGCGCGCGCCGACGACCAGGCACGACGCAGAGAGGCGTCGACCGACGACTCCAGCAGTTCCCGGTCGAGCGCAGGAAGCTCGGCGTCCGCCGGCTCCGGCGCGTACCCCGGCTACACCGGCCCCCGGTGCTACGCCCCGGGCGGCCGCACCTGGCGTCCCTGCTGACCATGATCCGCCCCGGTGCTCCTCTCACCCGATGACATCGGGTCAGAGGAGCACCCAGGAGGATCATGTGGGCGGGAGGCGCGGCGAGGGAGCGTCTCCGACCACCCCGACCCTCACCTCTTCGGCGTCACCGCCGTCAGGCGGTCCGCCAACCCGGCCGGCACGTCCCAGTCGCCCGGGAAGCCGGCGCTGTCGTCGTAGCGCCGGGCGGCGTCGAGCAGCACGTCGGCGTCGCCCACACCGATGTGCGAGAAGCGCACGCGCGGCTTGCCGGGGCCGTCGAGGGCGACGTTGCCCGCGTTCGGGCAGCCGCCGAGGCAGGGCACGTGACGGACACGGACGTCGGCCGACGACACCGCCTCGTCCAGCGCGACCCCGAACGATCCGCTGCCCGGGTCGTCGCGCGGACACGTGCGGCAGATCAGCAGCGGCACCGGCTCAGACCGCGTCCTTGTGGAACCGGCCGTCCTTCATGATCGCATGCAGCTTGTCGTGGTCCTGCAGGATCGTGATGTCGTCCAGCGGGTCGCCGTCGACGAGGATGAGGTCGGCGAGGTAGCCCGGCTGGACCTTCCCGAGCTCGTGGGGGCGCAGCATGATCTCGCCGCCCCAGGCCGTCGCGGAGATCAGGGCCTCCATCGGCGTGAAGCCGAGCCGCTCGACGAAGTGCTCGAGGTCGCGGGCGTAGGTGCCGTGCGGGGTCCAGGCGAAGCCGTAGTCGCCGCCGGGCAGGAGCTTGATGCCGCGACGGTGCATCTCGCGCAGCCCGTCGGTGGCCATCTCCAGTTCCTTCTTGTACCCGACGGCCTCGGCGGCCTCCTGCGGGAACCCGAAGGCCTCGGCCTCGTAGAGCGTGGCGATCAGCCAGTTGATGCCGGGGGCGACGAACACCCAGTCCTTGTTGGCCTCGAGCATGTCCATGCCCTCGGCGTCGGTGAACGAGGCGTGGTAGATGATGTCGACCTTGTTCCGCAGGCACATCTTCACGCTCTCCGCGGAGCGGGCGTGGGCGCAGACGCGCTTGCCGCGGCGGTGGGCCTCGGTGACCGCGGCGGCGACCTCCTCGTCGGAGAAGTACGTGTCCTCGGCGCGCTGGGTGCCGGTGATCTCCTCGCCGGTCATCGACAGCTTGATCTGGTCGACGCCCAGGTCGATCAGCTGGCGCACCGCGAGGCGCATGCCCTCCGGCCCGTCGGCGAACTTCGTGATCGACTTGATGAGCGCGCCGCCCGTCACCGCGATCTCGGGGCCGTTGGCCAGGTAGCGCGGCCCGGGGATGCGGCCGGCGTTGATCGCGTCGCGGCACACGACGTCGAGGCGCTCCTTCGCCGACGCGGCGCCGAGGCACATCGTGTAGCCGGAGTCGATGTACTTCTTCGCCGACTCCAT
The DNA here is from genome assembly GCF_030269665.1 of Actinomycetospora sp. NBRC 106375. Taxonomy (GTDB): domain Bacteria; phylum Actinomycetota; class Actinomycetes; order Mycobacteriales; family Pseudonocardiaceae; genus Actinomycetospora. The sequence continues at coordinate 214,189 of NZ_BSTS01000006.1, read as the reverse complement.
CGAGAAGAGCAGGTGCTCCTCGACCGGCATCATCCCGAGCCCGTCGAGGTCGGCCGAGTTGTTCCAGCTGAAGTGGGTGTGCGCGTCGCACAGCCCGGACATCAGCGTGCGGCGCCGGCCCTCCACGACCCGCGCGCCGATCGTGCGGGCGTCGTCGACCGTGCCGACCGCGGCGATCCGGTCGTCCTCCACGAGGACGTCGCCCGGGTACGGCTCGCCCCCCGTGGAGTCGAGGATCGAGACATCGCGGAACAGGACCTTGGTCATGACGGTCTCCTCGTCGTCGAGGCGTGGCGGGTCGGACGGTGGGTCAGAAGAACTTCAGGAGGTGCTCGGTGACCTCGTGCGGCTTCTCGAGAGCGGTCCAGTGGCCGCAGTCGTCGAAGACGTCGACGACGGCCGAGCCGTGCGCGTCGGCGAGGGCCTGGGTGACGGCCGGGGCGCCGACGCCGTCATCCGCGCCGGTGAGCAGGAGCAGGGGGAGCTCGCGCGAGATCGGGCCAGCATCGTTCGCGCCGGCCAGGGCCTCGCACGAGCGGGCGTAGCCCTCCGGGTCCTGCCGCAGCACGAGCTCGCGCACCGCGGCGGCCGTGCCGGGGTGGTCGCGGCGCGTGGCCTCGGCGGTCGCGTTCGTCATGACGGCGGTCGCGACGTCGGGGAGCCCGCCCGCGCGGACCTTCGCCGCGCGGTCGTGCTGACCCTGCTGCCCGGCCTCGGGCAGCGGCGCCGGGACCGCGCCGAGCAGGGCGAGGTGGGAGACGAGCTCGGGGCGCCGGGCGGCCAGGCTGCGCACGGTGATCGTGCCCATCGAGTGGCCGACGACCCGCGCCGGTCCAGCGTCGAGGGCCTCGAGCAGCGCGGCGAGGTCGTTCGCGAACCCCTCGATCGACAGCGTGCCGGTGGCCGGGGAGCGTCCGGAGCCCTCCATGTCGGGCCGGATCACGGTGAACCGCTCCGCCAGGGCCGCGACCTGCGGCTGGAAGAACGTCGACGTGCCGCCCAGGCCGTGCACGAGCAGCACCGCCGGGCCGTCGCCGTCGACCTCGACGGCCAGTTCCTTGCCGTTGACCTGCACGGGTCAGCTACCTCCAGGGTTCGTCAGCGGACGGTGTTGCGGATGGCGCCGAGGCCGGTGATCGCGCACTCGACGACGTCGCCGGGTCGCAGGAAGCGGGGCGGGTCGAAGCCGATGCCGACGCCGGCGGGGGTCCCGGTCGCGATGACGTCGCCGGGCAGCAGGGTCATCCCCGCGGAGATCACGCGGATCAGCTCCGGGACGTCGAAGATCAGGTCGGCGACGGGCGCCTTCTGGCGCGGCTCGCCGTTGACGGTGGAGCTGACCTCGAGCGCGCCGAGGTCGTCGATCTCGTCCTTGCTCACCGCCCACGGGCCCATCGGGGCGTGCGTGTCGAGCGACTTCCCGAGCAGCCACTGCTTGTGGTCGCGCTGGACGTCGCGGGCGGTCACGTCGTCGACGATCGTGTAGCCCCAGACGTGGTCCATCGCGTCGGCGGAGGCGATGCCGCGCCCGCCGCGTCCGATGATCACGGCGAGCTCGGCCTCGTAGTCGAGCTCGGCGGTGAGACCGGCGTGGGCCTCGATGTCGTCGAAGGGGCCCGTGACGCTGGTGGTCGCCTTGGTGAAGACGATCGGCTTGTCGGGCAGGTCCTCCGAGCGCTGCGGGGTGTCGTAGCCGGAGCGCCCGAACTCCGCGACGTGCTCGCGGTAGTTCTTGCCGACGGCGAACAGGTCGCGGCGCGGTGCGGGGAAGGGTGCGCGCAGCCGCGGGTCGTCGACGACGGGCAGGTCGGTCGATGCGGCGAGGCGGGGGGCGAGGCGCTCCCAGTCCTCGATCACCGCGAGCAACGACGACGCTCCCACCACCGGCGTCAGGTCGCGCACCGTCGTCTCGTCGTCGTCCAGTCGGCCGACCGCCTCACGACCGTCGGTCACGAACGTCACGAGCTTCACGGTGGACCTCCAACCAATGACTACCAATGCGGCCGTGTGGTGTCCCACATCGCCGGTGCACTGACCGTAGGACCCATCCGACGTGAGGCCAAGGCATCACAGGCCTCCGTATTGGTCTAGTATTGGTCGCCATGGAGGCGCCGGTGGTGACGCGGCTGCGCGACCTGCTCGAGGGCGGGATCGCCGACGGATCCCTCGGGACGGGGGCGAAGATCCCCACCGAGCGGGCGCTCAGCGACACCCTCCGGGCGTCGCGGACCGCGGTGCGGGCGGCGCTCGCCGAGCTCGAGCGCGAGGGTCGGATCACCCGCCACGTGGGGCGGGGCACGTTCCTCGCCGAGCTCGAGGGCGACCCCGACGCGCCCGCCCGCGCGCGCACCCCGTTGCAGACCAGCCCGGCGGAGATCATGGCGACGCGCCTCGTGCTCGAGCCCGAGGTCGCGGCGCTCGCGGCCCGGCACGCGACCCAGGCCGACATCGAGCACGTGCAGCACTGCCTGCGCCGCGGGGACGCGACGGCGACCTACGAGGAGTTCGAGGCCTGGGACTCGGCGCTCCACCGGGCCATCGCCACGGCCGCGCACAACGGCCTGCTGTTGCGGCTGTTCGACACGATGAACGCGGCCCGCGACCTGCCGGTGTGGGGCAGCATCAAGCGCCGCTCGGCGTCGCCGGAACGCCGACGGGGCTACGAGCGCTGCCACGGCGAGATCGTCGCCGCGCTCGTCGAACGCGACCCCGACGCCGCGCGCGACCACATGCGCCGCCACCTCGTCGACGTCCGCACGAACCTGCTGGGCGCGCCCTGACCGGGCATCCTGCGCGCATGACCTCTGCCGCGTCGCTCACCGCCGACGCCGAGAGCGCCGACGCCGTCGTCGTCGGCGCCGGTCACAACGGGCTGGTGGCGGCGAACCTGCTGGCCGATCGCGGCTGGTCGGTGCGGGTGCTCGAGGCCTCCGACGCACCGGGCGGGGCCGTGCGCACCGAGGAGATCACCGCGCCGGGCTTCCGCAGCGACCTCGGCAGCGCGTTCCACCCGATGGGCTACGTCTCGCCCGTGCTCGGCGGGCTCGACCTCGGCGCGTACGGCCTGACGTGGCGGCACGCCCCGGCACCGCTGGCGCACGTGCTGCCCGACGAGCGCGGCGTGCTGCTCTCGCGCGACGTCGACGTCACCGCCGCCTCGGTCGACCGCTTCGCGCCCGGCGACGGGGAGGCGTGGCGCCGGCTGGCGGCGGAGTGGCAGCGGCTGCGGGACCCGCTGATGGCCGCGTTCCTCGGGCCGTTCCCGCCGGTGCGCGACGCGGCGCGGGTGCTGCGGACCCTCGGCGCCCCGGACGCGCTCCGGCTGGCGCGGCGGATGCTGCTGCCCGCGACGCGCTTCGGCGAGGAGGAGTTCGCCGGCGAGGGCGCGCGGGTGCTGATCGCCGGCAACGCCCTGCACACCGACTTGGCGGTCACCCAGACCGCCAGCACCGCGTTCGGCTGGCTGCTCTCGATGCTCGCCCAGGACGTCGGGTTCCCGGTGCCCTCGGGCGGCGCCCGCTCGTTGACCGACGCGCTGGTGGCCCGCCTCGCCGCGCGCGGCGGCGTCGTCGACTGCCACCGGCCCGTCACCCGCGTCCTGGTGGAGGACGGCCGGGCGGTCGGGGTGGTGGACGCGGCGGGCGGCCTCGTCCGGGCCCGGCGGGCGGTGCTCGCCGACGTGCCCGCGCCGCTGCTCTACGGCGACCTCGTCGGGCACGAGCACCTGCCGGCGCGCCTCGTCGACGACCTCGCCCGCTTCGACTGGGACGACGCGATCCTCAAGGTCGACTGGGCGCTGTCGTCGCCGATCCCGTGGACCGCCCCGGAGCCGCGGGAGGCCGGGACGGTCCACCTCGGGGGCGACACCGCGGGGTTGATCGACTTCGGCGCGGACCTGGCGGCGGGCCGTCTCCCGCGCGATCCCTTCATGCTGCTGGGGCAGATGACGCTGTCCGACCCGTCACGGTCGCCGGTCGGCACGGAATCGGTGTGGGCGTACACGCACGTCCCGCACGGGCGGGCGCACACCGAGGACGAGCTGGCCGAGCAGGTGCGGCGGATGACGGCGGTGATCGAGCGGCACGCGCCGGGGTTCGAATCTCGCGTCGTGGCCCGGGTCGTCTCACGGCCCACCGACCTGCAGGCGCGGAACCCGTCGCTGGTGCGCGGCGCGCTCATGGCCGGCAGCGCGCAGCTGCACCAGATGCTCGTCTTCCGGCCCACGCCGGGACTCGGCAGGCCGGACACCCCCGTCGAGCGCCTCTTCCTCTCCGGGGCGACCGCGCACCCGGCCGGGGCGGTGCACGGCGCGCCCGGCGCGAACGCCGCGCGGGCCGCGCTCGCGGCCGCCGGTCGCCTCGGACCCGTGTACGCGGCGGGGATGCGGGCGGGACGGCGGCTGGTCTACGGGGCGGCCGACTCGCGGGGGAGCGTGCGCGCCGGCAGGTAGTCGCCGATCAGCTCGCGGTGCCACCAGTCGCCGGTCGCGCGGCGCTCGTCGCGGGTCGTGAAGCGGTAGCGGTAGAGCCGGGCGCGCACCCACGCCGGGCGTTCCCCGCCGAACGGGTCGTGGCCGAGCAGGCGCAGCGTGGGGCGGTCGGCCTCGAGGAGCCGGTCGAGCAGCGCGGGCAGCCAGCCCCGTGCCATCCGGGGTGCGATCGGCACGAACCACATCAGCCAGTCCAGGCGCCGGTGGTACGGCGCCACCTGGGGCGGGCGGCGCGACGGGTCGCCCGGCTTGGCCCGGAACGCGTACTCGCGCCAGAGGGCGTCGTCGGCGCCGTCGGGGTGGTCGGTGCCCTCCAGCACGACCTCCTCGCGCTCGCGCGTCACCGAGCCGAAGGCGCCGTAGCTGTTGCCCAGGTGCACCGGCGTGACGCCCGCGTTCATCAGCTGGCGACCGCTCGCCATGTTGAGCACCGGCCAGACCGACAGGGCGATCATCAGGGCGGTCACGGCGAGGACGAGGACCGCGAACCAGGGCGGGAGGGGGCCCGGCGCGGTCGCCGGCAGGGGGAGCACCAGCCCGAAGCTCGCGTCGTCGACCGCGGCGAACGCCAGCGAAATCGTCAGGAAGTTCAGCCAGGCGAAGTTCCCGCTGCTGACCAGCCAGCCCTGGGTGACGACGACGACCACAGCCGCGATCGAGGCGACCGGCTGCGGCAGGAAGAGCAGGAACGGGACGGCGAGCTGGGTGACGTGGTTGGCGAGCACCTCGACGCGGTGCAGCGGACGCGGCAGGTGGTGGAAGAACCAGCTCGTCGGGCCGGGCAGCGGCTGGGTCTCGTGGTGGTAGTCGAGGCAGGTGAGGTCCCGCCAGCAGGGGTCGCCGCGCATCTTGATCAGGCCGGCGCCGAACTCGACCCGGAAGAGCAGCCACACCAGGAGCCAGAGGACCGGGGCGGGCGGTGCCGTGCTCGCCGGGCCGAGGAACGTCACCAGGAACCCGGCCTCGAGCAGCAGCGACTCCCAGCCGAAGCCGTACCAGACCTGGCCGACGTTGACGATCGACAGGTAGAGCACCCAGAGCACCGCCCACAGGGCGATGCCGGCACCGAGCGGGAGCACGTCGGTGGCACCGGCGAGGGCGGCGAGGGCGAGGACGAGGCCCGTCCCGGCGACGATGCGGAAGACGCGGTCGGAGTAGCGCAGGCGGAACAGGCTCGGGTGCTGCCGCGCGGTCGTCGCGGCGAGGAACCGCGGGACCGGCGTGAGCCCGCGCTCGCCGATCAGCGGCGCGAACTGGGCCAGCGCGGCGGCGAAGGCGATGACGTACGTCAGCGCGACGAGGTGCTGGACCACCCAGCGGGCGATCGTGTAGTCGGGCGCCGCGAGCCAGTCGAGCACGGGTGCCTCCTGCGTCGGGACGGCGAACCCGACAGGTACCCGCTGCGCCGACCGGACGATGCGCGCGGCGTGTCGTCGACGTGAGCGTGTGGCGATCCTGGCGTCAGATGCCAGGAAAGCCGCATCGCTCGCACACTCCGTGTGCGCCGATCAGGCGAGCGCGGCGGCGACGATCGCGTCGGCGTCGATGTGGTGGTGGGCCCAGGAGTCGAGGAGGTCCGAGGAGCGGCCGAAGTCGGTGACGCCGAGGTGCGCGGCCCGGACGCCGTGGACCTGGGCCAGGAACGCCAGCGTGTGCGGGTGACCGTCGAGCACCGTGACGAGCTTCGCCGCCCGGTCGGCGGGGAAGGCGGCGTCGAGGATCCAGGTCGGCGCGCTCTCCGTGGAGCCGGTCGCCGCGGTGCGGGCGCGCAGGGCGCGGAACACGCGGTCGGGGCTGGTCAGGACGACGACGTCGGCGGCGACGCCCTGGGCGTCGAGGCGCTCTGCGGCCGCGAGGGCCTGGCCGACCAGGGCCCCGACGACCGCGATCGTCACGTCCGGGGTCCGCGCGGCGCGGCGCAGGAGGTACGCACCCGCGGTGACCTGGCGCCGGCGCTCGGCGCGCGCGGCCGGGTCGGACGGGACGGCGGCGAGGCTCTGGTCGACGGGCACGGTGGACAGGCGCAGGTAGGTCGACGAGCCGCCGGCGCGCCCCAGGCGCCCCAGACCGTCGAGCAGGCACCAGCCGACCTCGACGCCGAAGGCGGGCTCGAACGCCACGCAGCCCGGCTGCTCCAGGCCGATCGACGGCGTGGTGATCGACTGGTGCGCGCCGCCCTCGGGCGCCAGCGAGACCCCCGACGGCGTGCCGACCAGGATCGACTGCCCGCCCGCGTACATCCCGAACGCCCAGGGCTCGAGGGCACGCGAGACGAACGGGTCGTAGAGCACCCCGATGGGCAGCAGCGGCTCGCCCCACCGCGACCACGTGGCGCCGAGCTCGCCGAGCAGCCCGACGAGGTTGGTCTCGGCGATACCCAGCTCGATGTGCTGGCCGGAGGGCAGCTCGTGCCAGTGCAGGATCGTCTCGGTGTCGTCGGCGAACCAGTCGCGGCGCTCGTGCGCCGACCACGACCCGACCTTGTTGAGCCAGCCGCCGAGGTTGGTCGACGACGTGACGTCGGGGCTGACCGTGACCACCCGGCGCGCGGCCTCGGGGGCGGTGCGGGTGAGGTCGAGCAGCGCGCGCCCGAGCGCCTGCTGGGTGTGACCGGTGCCCGTGGGCGTGCGGTCGAGGTCGTCGGGGATCCCCGGCGGCGCGGCGACCGCCACCGGCCGCCGCCGCAGGCGCTCCGCGGTCGTCCGGCACAGGTCGGCCGCGGGGCCGTCGGGCAGCGGCGCCCAGGGGTCGTCGAGGTCGGTGCCCAGGCCCGTGGCCAACGCGCGCATCTGGGTCTCGGTGAGCAGGCTCGAGTGGTTCTGCGGGTGGCCCTGGGTGGCGAGGCCGTAGCCCTTCACGGTGTAGGCGAAGATCACCGTCGGGCGGGTGTCGTCGATGGCGTCGTACGCGTCGGCCAGGGCACCGAGGTCGTGGCCGCCGAGGTTGCGGATCGCGGCGTGCACCGCACCGTCGTCGACGCCGGCGAGCAGCGCGGCGATCGCCTCGGAGTCCGGGCCGTCGCCGGGCAGGCGCTCGCGCAGCTGCAGCGGCGTGCAGCGCAGCAGGCGCTGGTACTCGGGGTTGGTCATCTCGTCGATGCGCCGGCGCAGCGCGCCGCCGCCGGGCTTCGCGTAGAGCTCGGCGAGCAGCCGGCCGTACTTCACCGTGATGACCTGCCACCCCGCGGCCGAGAACAGTCCGAGCAGGCGGGTCGCGGAGATCTCGGGGACGACGCGGTCGAGCGACTGGCGGTTGAAGTCGACGATCCAGCAGACCTCGCCGAGCTCGCGGACCACCGGGTCGAGCACGGCCTCCCACACGGCGCCCTCGTCGAGCTCGGCGTCACCGACCAGCGAGAACTGGCGCCCCGTCCCCGCGTGCCCGCCCAGCCCGTCGGCGTAGCGGCGCGCGATCGTCCCCCAGATCGGCGCCGTCGCCCCGATGCCGACCGAGCCGGTCGAGTAGTCGACCGGGTCGGGGTCCTTCGACCGCGACGGGTAGGCCTGCAGCCCGCCGGCCTCGCGCAGGGTCGTCAGGTAGGACGCGTCGAGCTCGCCGAGCAGGTGGTTGATCGCGTGCAGCACCGGCGAGGCGTGCGGCTTCACCGACACCCGGTCCTCGGGGCGCAGCGTGTGGAACCACAGCGCGGTCATGATCGTGACGATCGACGCCGACGACGCCTGGTGGCCGCCGACCTTGAGCCCGCTCGGGTTCGGCCGCACCCGGTTGGCGTGGTCGATGATCGCGGAGGCGAGCCAGAGCACCCGGTCCTCCACGGCCTGCAACGCCTCGCGCTCGGGGTGCTGGTCCGCGATCGGGGCGGGGGCGGGACGCGTCGATGTCATCTCGGGCCTCCGGGTCTCACATTGACGCACGAAGCGTTCGTCATGGCGCTGGAGTGCGCAAGCGATGCGCGGGGCGCTGAGCACTATGGTCAGCGCCAGGGGCCCGGCGTCGGTGGGGAGTGAGCAGGATGGAACCCGTCGACGGGATCGACGCCCGGCTGCTCGCGGCCCTCGGCGAGGAGCCCCGCGCCACGGTCGTCGCCCTGGCCGAGCGGCTCGGGCTGGCGCGCAACACCGTGCAGGCCCGCCTGACCCGCCTCGAGGAGCGCGGCGTGCTCGGCGACTTCGCGCGGCGCATCGACCCGGCGGCGCTCGGCCACCCGCTGCGCGCCTACGTGACCACGCGCGTCGACCAGCGCCGGCTCGCCGAGGTGACCGAGGCGCTCGCCCGCATCCCCGAGGTGGTCGAGGTGGTCGGGCTCGCCGGGGACGACGACCTGCTCGTGCAGGTCGTGGCCCGCGACGCCGACGCGCTCTACACGATCGCCGGGAGCCTGCTCGCCGTCCCGGGCGTCGAACGGACCTCCACCGCGCTCGTCATGCGCCAGCTCGTCCCGTTCCGCCTCGACCCGCTCCTGGAGCGCCGGGCCGGTACGTGAGCAGTTGGCCCCCCGAGAGGGGCGCCAACTGCTCACGTAAGACGGTCAGCCCAGCGTGAAGGGGTCGCGGGTGCCGCCGGTGAGCTCGACCCAGACCGACTTGTTCTCCAGGTACGCGTCGATGGCGTGGATGCCGTTCTCGCGGCCGATGCCGGAGGCCTTGAAGCCGCCGAAGGGCACGCTCGGCGCGACCACGCGGTAGGCGTTGATCCAGATCGAGCCGGCCTTGATCTTCGCGGCGACGCGGTGGGCGCGGTGCACGTCCTTGGTCCACACCGCGCCGGCCAGGCCGTACGGGGTGTCGTTGGCGAGCTTGATCGCCTCGTCCTCGTCGGTGAACGTCACCGCCGCGAGCACGGGGCCGAACACCTCCTCGCGGAACACCGTGTCGGTCGGCTTCACCGAGAGCACGGTGGGCTTGACGAAGTAGCCGCCCAGCGACTCCTCCGACGACCCGCCGTACTCGACGACGGCGCCCTCCTGGCGCGCGGTCTCCAGGTAACCGACGACCTTGTCGTACTGCATCTTGTTGGCCACCGGGCCCATCTCGGTCGCCTCGCCGAACGGGTCTCCGAGCTGGATGTGGGAGGCCCGCTCGGCCACGAGGCGCACGAGCTCGTCGTGGACGTCCGCGTGCACGATCAGCCGCGAACCCGCCATGCACGTCTGCCCGGTGGCCGCGAAGACCCCGGCGACCAGCCCGTTCGCGGCCGCCTGCAGGTCGGCGTCGGCGAACACGACCTGCGGGGACTTGCCGCCGAGCTCGAGGGTGGCGGGGTTGAGGTTCTCCGCCGCGGACGCGGCGACCTTGCGTCCGGTCGCCGTCGAGCCGGTGAACGCGACCTTGTCGACGCCGGGGTGCGCGGCCAGGTGCGCGCCGACGGCGCCGGAGTTCGCGGTGACGACGTTGACCACGCCGTCGGGGATGCCGGCCTGGGCGATCAGCTCGGCGAACCCGAGCGTCGAGCCCGGCGCGTGCTCCGACGGCTTGATCACCACGGTGCAGCCGGCGGCGAGCGCCGGCGCGACCTTCCAGCTCATCAGCAGCAGCGGCGAGTTCCACGGCGTGATCGCGGCGACGACCCCGACCGGCTCGCGGCGCGTGTAGACCAGGTAGTTCGGGTTCGGCGAGGGGATCTGCTGGCCCTCGATCTTGTCCGCGAGCCCGGCGAAGTAGTGGTACCAGCCCCCGAGGCCGGTGAGCTGCCCGAGCATCTCGCGGTAGAGCTTGCCGGAGTCGTTGACCTCCAGGCGCGCCAGGCGCTCGGCGTTCGCGCTGATCAGGTCGGCGAGCCGGCGCAGGCACGCGGCGCGGGCGAAGCCCGTCATCTGGCCCCACTCGCCGTCGAGGGCCGCCCGGGCGGCGTTCACGGCGGCGTCGACGTCCTCGTCGCCGCCGTCGGGGATCGACGCCCACGACTGCCCGGTGTAGGGGTTCTCGGACTCGAAGGTCCTCCCCGAGATCGCGCCGGTCGGCTTGCCGCCGATCAGCATGGACAGCTGCTCGAGCTCGCTCACGGAATCTGCTCCCGTTCGGGTCGTCAGGAAGGAAAGGTGCCGGCGCGCGGCAGCAGCGCCGGCACCGTGTAGCCGAGCTGGTCGGACAGGAAGCCCGCGATGGGCAGCAGGGCCTCCAGGTCGAGGCCGGTGGGGTGGCCCATCCGGTCGAGCAGGTAGACGAGGTCCTCGGTGGCGATGTTGCCGGTGGCGGCCGGGGCGAACGGGCAGCCGCCGATGCCGCCGTTCGAGGAGTCCAGCCAGTCGACGCCCCACTCGAGCGCGGTGACGGCGTTGGCGAAGCCGGTGTTGCGGGTGTTGTGGAAGTGCGCGCGCATCAGCGCGTCCGGGGCGACCGCGCGGACGCCGTCGAGCAGCGTGCGGACCTGGGTGGGCACGCCCACCCCGATCGTGTCCGCGATCGCGATCTCCTTCGCGCCGGCCGCGGCGCCCCGGCGGGCGACCTCGACCACCCGGTCCGGGTCCACCTCGCCGTCGAACGGGCAGCCGAACGACGTCGCGATCGTCAATGAGGCGAAGAGGTCGCGTCCGGTGGCCTCGGCCAGCACCTCCTCGGCCACGTCGGTGAGGGCGTCCGTGGTCGAGTTCTGGTTGGCCTTCGCGAACCCGTCCGAGGCGGGCACGACGACGTTGATCTCGTCGACGCCGGCCTGGACCGCGCGGTCGTAGCCGCGGCGGTTGAGCACGAGCCCGATGTAGGACACGCCTTGCGCCCGGTGGAGGCCCTCAATCACCGCCTCGGCGTCGGCCATCGCCGGCACGAGCTTCGGGTGCACGAACGACACGGCCTCGATGCGCCGCGCCCCCGCGGCGGTGGCCCGCTCGATGAGCTCGATCTTCGCGCCCGTCTCCAGCAGCGCCCGTTCGTTCTGCAGCCCGTCGCGCGGGCTGACCTCCACGATCCCGACCACGGTGTCGATCCTGCCCCTCAGCCCCGGACGGCGGCCACCGTCTCGGCGTGATCACGCATCGTCGCCGCGGGGTCCTCGCCGCGCTGACGGCCCATGCCGCAGTACATGGCGACGCCGAAGTCGGCGAGGTGACGCGAGGCCGTCGCGTGCCGGCGTCGCAGGCCGTCGATGCCGTCGAGCGGCAGGACGATGCCCAGGAAGACCCGCGAGTCGGGAGCGTCGAGGTCCGCGAGCGGCGCGAAGAACGCGTCCTCCTCGCTGCGCAGGTAGCGGGGACCCGCGAGGTGGATCCAGTCCACCGGGCGACCGGCGTGGGCGACGGCGTGGTTGGCCATCCGCACGATCAGCCCCATGTCGCGCGCCTCGTACATGGGCCACTCGGGGAAGGTCCCGTAGCAGAGGTGCAGGCCCATGAGGACGTCCTCGGGGACGTGCGGGGCGAGGCGCGACCACGGGCCGGCGAAGCGCTCCCAGGGGTCGCCCTCGGTCCAGTGGATCACCCGCTCGAGATCCTGGGTCTCGTAGGCCAGGTCCCACTGGACCGCGAGGTCCGTCGCCGGCACCACCGTGAGCAGCTCGTCGAGCGACCGCACCCAGAGGTCCTCGAGCGCCGAGCCGACGATCGCCCAGTCACGGGCGTAGTTGTCCTTGAAGGCGCCGGTGAAGACGCTCGAGGGGAAGGGCAGGCCGACCTGGAAGCGCAGGTGGGCGGGGATCACGCCCTCGTCGCGCAGGGCGGTGAAGCGCTCGTACGACGCGAGCGTCTCCGTGATCCGGGGCCACGTGTCGAAGCGCAGCCGCTCGACGCCGTCGGCGACGGTGAGCCGCGCGGTGTCGTACGCGTGCCGCGCGCGTCCGGTGGGCGACGGCGACGGGGCGATCACCCGGATGTCGGGGTGCGGCTCCAGCAGGGTGGTGCGGTCGTAGCCGACCCAGGCGCCCCGGGCACCGGACTCCCCGTCCGGCAGGGCGGCGACGCGGTCGGCGAACAACGCCGCACCGGCCCGGAACCCCTCGTCGGTCGAGTCCACGGGCAGGCTCCCGACGAGGAGCAGGTCGCTGTCCACACGGCGCGTCATGGCCGGTCTCTCCCTCGGTCGCGATCGGCGGATCCGTGCTCGGGCGGGGGTGCGTCGGCGCCCCGGTGCCCGTCGGGCAGCATGGTCCCGCCGTCCCGGGCTGTCATCCCGGCGGCCTGATCACCCGTCACGGGGACGGGTGTTCCGCAGATCGCACCGCGCGTGGTGTGACGCCCCACCGGTCACCCGGAGGTGACCGGGCGGGCAGGAGGACACTGGAGGGATGAGCGCGATCGTGACCACCGCGAGCGGCACGACGCGCGCGACGCCCCGCACCCGGCGCGTGCTGCGCATCGTCACGGGCGTCGTCGTCGCCGCCGTGATCACCACCGGCGTCGTGATCGTGTTCCCGACGGTCAAGGCCGCCGGCACCGCGCTGGTCGGCGCCGACCCGTGGTGGGTGATCGTCGCGATCGCCTGCGAGGCCGGGTCCCTGATCGCGTTCTCGGCACTGCACCACCGTCTGCTCGTGGCCGCCTCGGTCCGCGTGTCGCTCCGCGCGGTCACCCTCGCCACGCTCGCCGCCAACGCCCTGCACCTCACCGTGCCCGGCGGCGCGGCGCTCTCGACGGCCTACACCTACAAGCGCCGCCGCGCCTGGGGCGCCACCGCCCCGGCGACGACCTGGACGATGGTCGCCGGCGGCGTCGCGGCGAGCCTCGCGCTGGCCGCCATCGCGCTGGGCTCGGCCCTGGTCGTCGGCGGGCGCCCCACCTCGCTGCCCTGGCTGATCCTGCAGATCGCGGGCGTCGCGGCCCTCGGGGCGGGCGTCGTGATCGTGGCCCGCCGCCCCGGGCTGCTCGTCACGGGGGGCACGTGGGGGCTGCGCCTGGTCAACCGCGTGCGGTCCCGTCCGCGTGACACCGGGGTCGCCGAGCTCTCCGAGCAGATCGCCGCGCTGCAGCTCATCGAGCTGCGCGGGCGGGGTCGTGCCGTCGTGGGGTCCGCCGCGCTGGCGAACTGGGTGCTCGACATCGGCTGCCTCGCCGCGTGCTGCGCCGCCGTGGGCGCCGAGGGCATGACGCTCGCGCTCGTGCTCGTCGCGTACGCCGCGGCCACGGCCGCCTCCAGCGCGGCGTTCCTGCCCGGCGGCCTCGGCCTGGTCGACGGTGCGCTGCTCGCGGCCCTCGTCGCCGGGGGCGTGCCGTCCCACCCGGCGCTCGCCGCGGTCCTGCTCTACCGCCTCGTCAGCTTCGTCGGCGTCGCCGCCGCGGGCTGGGTCGCGTGGTTCGTCATCCACGCCCGGGAGACGCCGTCGGCGTCCCTCGACGACGAGCTCGACGGTCGCGACGACGAGCGTGAGGGCGACGACCGGGTCGCCGCGGACCGCATCCCGACCGACCGGATCCCCGCCGTCGACCCCGAGACCGGGGGCGCCGTCGACGCCGACGGGACCCGCGACGCGCTCGGACACCGTCGCCGGCTCTGAGTACTCTGCGGGCTCGACGCGCCCGCTGGCCCCGCGAGGCTGCCCGTACACCGGCAACGTCGCCCTCGACGGCCCCGGCAAGCCGCGCGTGCGGTTCTCGCACATCGGTGTCGACGACGCCGACGTGCTGCTCGACGCCGCCCGGCGCTACGACGACAGCGCCGGCTTCCGGGCGCCGGGACGTGCCGGCCGGGGTGGCGGCTCGCCTGACGGCGGTGACGCCGAGGAGGTGAGGCCCCGGGGTGGCTGGAAGTGCTTCGGATTTCGAAGCATCTCGAGCGCCTCCGTGGCCTCGGCTCAGGTCTCCGCCCCCGTCCTCGATCTCCCGCCGACCGGAGGTGAGTAGCGGGGTGGGGAGAACCCGACCCCGGGCCCCCTCGTGGGGTGCACCCACCCGCCCGCGGGGGACAACCCCACCGGAATCGCCCGGGTCGGGGCCGATCACCTGAGTACTCCTCGCTGTGACGGGCAGCGCAGTCGAGTACTCGCGTGCTCATGACCACCGCCGGCGCCCGCCGCACTCTGGTTCCCATCACCGACGAGCACCTCGGTCGGACCCCCGGTCCGTACCCGAGCCGAAGGGAACCGACATGAGTACTCCGATCAACCTCGCTCCGCAGAGCGGCGGTCCGGCGGCACCCCCGGACACCGACGGCGACGGGCGACCCGACACGCCCCCGGGAGACCCGACCGGCGGTGCCGGTCCGGGCACGCCCGGCACGCCCGGCACGCCCGGTACCCCCGGCACGCCCGACCCGACGGGCGGTACCGACCCCGGCCCGGACGACCCGAACGCGCCGGACTCCCCAGACGACTCGACCGACACGGGCCCCGGGGACCCCGAGCACCCGGAGACCCCCGAGACCCCCGAGACCCCCGAGGACCCGAGCTCCGGCTACCAGTGCCCCGCGCACGGCTGGGGCTGCCCCGGGGACTGTGACTACCTCGAGCACTGGCGCCAGTCGCACCAGCTGCCCGACGACTGGACCCCCGACCACTCCGGCTCGGATGACTCCGACGGCTCCGACAGCTCGCAGGACTCCGACAGCTCCGGCTACGAGTGCCCGTCGCACGGCTGGGGCTGCCCCGGGGACTGCGACTACCTCGAGCACTGGCGCCAGTCGCACCAGCTGCCCGACGACTGGTACCCGCGCCACGACTCGGAGAGCTCCGACGACGACTACCGGTGCCCGTCGCACGGCTGGGGCTGCCCCGGCAGCTGTGACTACCTCGAGCACTGGCGCGAGACGCACAACCTGTCCGACGACTGGTATCCCCGTGACCCGTGGGAGTACCACCCCGAGCACAACCCGCACTGCTACCACCCGACGCACAACCCGTGCGGCTACCACCCCGAGCACGAGCCGAACTGCTGGCACCCCGAGTACAACCCGTCCGGCTACCACCCGGAGCACCACCCGCACTGCTACCACCCGGACTACAACCCCTGCGGCTGGCACCCGACCGAGAACCCGCACTGCTACGAGCCGGACGAGAACCCCTGGGGCTTCCACCCGGAGCACAACCCGCACTGCTGGAACCCGGACTACAACCCGTACGGCTACCACCCCGACTACCAGCCGTACTGCTTCCACCCGACCGCACAGCCGTACTGCTGGAACCCCGTGTACCAGCCCTACTGCTGGCACCCCGTGTACTACCCCCACGGCTACAACCCCGAGCACAACCCGAGCGGCTGGCACCCCACCGAGAACACCGGCGGCGACGACTACGACCCGAACGGGCCGTACACCCCGGACGACTCGCAGCCCGAGGTCCCGGAGCCGACCCAGGAGCCGCCCACGGGTGACCACGACGGCCAGCCGCCGGTGGACACCACCACGCCCGAGACGCCGCCGACCGACCCGACGGACCCGACGGGCGGCACCACCGACCCGACGGACCCGACCGGTGGCATGACCGACCCGACGGGCGGTACGACCGACCCGACGGACCCGACCGGTGGGACGACCGACCCCGGCACGCCGGACCCGACGGACCCGACGGGAGGCACGACCGACCCGGGCACGCCGGACCCGACGGACCCGACGGGCGGGACGACCGACCCGGGCACGCCGGACCCGACGGGCGGCACGGACCCGGGCACGCCGGACCCAGGCCCGGACCCGACCGGTGGGACGGACCCCGGGACGCCGGACCCGACCGGTGGCACGGACCCGGGCACGCCGGACCCGACCGGTGGCACGGACCCGGGCACGCCGGACCCGACCGGTGGCACGGACCCGGGGACGCCCGACCCGACGGGCGGCACGGACCCGGGGACGCCCGACCCGACGGGCGGCACGGACCCGACCGGTGGGACCGACCCGACCGGTGGCACCGGCCCGACCGAGCCGACCGACGACGGCACGGACGCCGGCGGCTCGTCGACCGGCCAGCCCGACGGGTCGGACGGCTCGCCCGACGAGGGCGGCGACAGCGGGCCCGTGTTCCACGGCCCCAGCACGACGCCGGACGTGCAGACGGCCGGCACGGGTGCCGACGGCCAGGACGGCTCGGGCGCGGGCAGCCAGGAGCAGCCCGAGGAGGAGCTGTCGGACGACACCCCGCAGCACCAGCCCGAGCCGGAGCCCGAGCCGGTGCACGAGACCGTCGCGGCCGAGCACCACGACTCGGGCTCCTCGAGCCACGACAGCGGCGGCGACAGCGGTGGTGGCCACGAGGACAGCGGCAGCGACTCCTCCGGTGACCACGGCATGGTCGGCATGCACTGATCCGTGACCGCTCGACGGTGGCCCCGGCCGGGATCTCCCCGGCCGGGGCCACCCCGTCTCCTGTCGTGCCCCTTGCGAGGAGGAACCGGTGACCCACGCCGGCACCGAGGGCCGTCCGCTCGGCCCACGCCCGCGGAAGTCGATCTTCCGTGACGACGCCGCCGACTTCGAGCAGCCCGATGCGCTGACCGTCGTCGAGCCCGTCGCGGTCACGGACCCCACGACGGGGCACGACCCGTCCGGCCGCTCGATCTTCCGGCCGGGCCCCGAGAGCCACGACGGAGCGACACCATGAGCACCCAGCCCTGGCCGGCGTCCTCCGGCGAGCCGGCCGAGAGCCCGCCCGAGCGCGCGGCCGCCGCGCCGGCCGCGCCGTCGGACAGGGTCGCCGAGGCCCGCGCCGTCGAGGAGAAGGCCGAGAAGGCGCGCGCCGCGGCGCTGGCACGCGCCGAGGCGGCGAAGAAGGCTCGCGAAGCCGACGCGGCCCGGCGCAAGGCCGCCCAGCAGGCCGCCGAGCAGAAGGCGGCCGAGCTGGAGGCCGCCGAGCAGCAGGCCGTGGAGGCGGCGGCCGCCGCGCGGAAGGCGGCCGAGCAGAAGGCCGCCGAGCAGAAGGCCGCCGAGCAGAAAGCCGCCGAGCAGAAGGCGGCCGAGCAGAAGGCGGCCGAGCAGAAGGCGGCGGAGCAGGCGGCCGCGCGCCAGGCCGCCACTCCGGCGCCCCAGGTGGCCGCGCCACCGAAGGTCGCCGCACCCCCCAAGGCCGCGCCGGCCAGGGCGCCCGCCGCCAAGGCCCCCAGCGCGGCGAGCAAGCACGCCGGCGACACGGTCGACATGACGATCAAGGCGGCGACCGCCTACGAGCGCGAGGACCTCGTGGCGCGGCTCCGTGTCGCCAAGAAGCTGCTCACCGACAACGCGATCCGCATCCCCGTGGTCGGTGAGTTCAAGCAGGGCAAGAGCTCGCTGGTCAACGCCCTCGTCGAGGCCGCGGTCTGCCCGGTCGACGACGACATCGCGACGGCGGTGCCCACGGAGGTGCGGCACGCCGCGTCGCCGACGGCGAGCGCGCACTTCGAGGCGCTGCCCGGGTCGAAGGGCGCCGGCTGGACCGAGACGATCACCCCGGAGGAGGTGCCCTCCTACGCCTCCGAGGCCGGCAACCCCGGCAACGCCCGCCGGCTCGTGTCGGTGTCGGTCGGCATCAACCGTCCGCTGCTCGCCGAGGGCCTGGTGCTCGTCGACACCCCCGGCGTCGGCGGCCTCGGCGGCGTGAACCAGAGCGCCGTCGCGGACCTGCCGCGCTCGCACGCGTGCCTGTTCGTCAGCGACGCCTCGCGCGAGCTGACCGACAACGAGGTCCGCTTCCTGCACGCGGTCGTGGACCTCTGCCCGACCGTCATCATGGTGCTGACCAAGACGGACCTCACCCCGCACTGGCGGCGCATCCTGGAGCGCAACCAGTCGCACCTGCACCACGCGGGCGTCCGGATCGAGACCTATCCGTTCTCCTCGGAGCTGCGCCGGATCGCGACCGAGGCCGGTGACGCCGAGCTCGAGGCGGAGTCCGGCGCGCCCGAGCTCCTGGCCCGGCTGCAGCGCGTGCGCGAGGAGGCGGCGCACATCGCCGGGCGGTCGGTGATGATCCAGGTGACGTCGGCGCTGGCCCAGCTCGAGTCCACGGCGCGGGCGCGTCGCGACGCGCTCGTCGACCCGGCCCGCCACGAGGCGCTGGTCGCCGAGCTCGCCGCGGCCAAGCAGCGCGCGGACGGCCTGCGGGACAAGGGCACGAAGTGGCAGTCGGTGCTGACCGACGGCTTCGCCGACATCTCCGCCGACACCGACTTCGACCTGCGGACCAGGGCCCGGGCGGTGCAGAAGGAGGCCGACGAGGCCATCGAGGCCGGCGACCCGGCGAAGAACTGGGAGGAGTTCACCGACTGGCTGCGTCGGCGGCTCGCGGCCGAGGCGATGGAGAACTACGCGCTGTTCGTCCGGCGGGCCAAGGACGTGGCGATGAACGTCGAGCAGCAGCTCGACATGGCGGAGTCCCGCATCACCGCGCGGAGCGTGGACGCGCCCGCCGACGTCATGGCGCAGATGCGGCTCGACGTCGAGTTCGCGCCGTCCGGGCTGCGGCAGAGCATCAAGCTGCCGATCCTGCAGAAGGTCTTCGGCGGGGTCGTGATGCTGACGATGATCTCCAACATGGCCGGTCTCGGTATCCCGATGGCCGCGGGGCTCGTCCTCGGTGCCGTCCTCGGCGGGTTCGGGATCAAGGAGGAGCGCAAGAAGGCCCTCGAGAAGCGGCGCAACGACGCCAAGTCCGGCGTCCGCAAGTACACCGACGACTTCATCAACCAGGTGGGCAAGGACTCCCGTGACGCGATCCGGCACGTGCAGCGGGAGCTGCGGGCCGCGTGGACGGAGCGGGTGGGCGAGCTGCAGCGCGCCGCGACGGCGGCGATGACCGCGGCGCAGACCGCGGTCCAGGCGGGCAAGACCGACACCGGCGCGCGCGAGCGCATCGAGCAGGACCTGGAGTCGCTCCGGTTGGTCCGGGCCCGCGTCGACGACCTCAGCGAGCACCTGCGTCGCACCGCGCCGGCACCCGCCGGGTCGAGGGCCTCGTGAGCGGCCGCTCGGGCCCGCCCCGTCCGCCCGGCGGGTTCCCGCCGCCGCCCCGGCACCAGCCCCCGCCGCCCGGGCGGCCACCGCAGGGCACGCCCGCGCGCGGCTTCCCGCCGGTCCCCCCGGGACCTCCGGGAGGGCCGCGACCCCACGGTCCGCCGGGGCCGCAGGGGCCGCGGCCGGGCCCGCCGATCCCGCCGCCGGGCGGCGGCCACCCGCGCACCGGACCACCGGGGGCCGCGCCCCGCAACGCCCCGCCGGGGCCCGCCGGCCGGCCGTGGTCGCCGGACGCTCCGCCGCCGGACTCGCCGCTGCTGCACCGCGTCCGCGCGCTCATGGCGAAGGTGGCGCCGCTGTACCGCGGCGCGCCGGCGGCGCCCGTGCTCGAGCGCGCCACCCGGCGCCTCGACGAGCCGCTGCGGGTCGCGATCGCCGGCCGCCTCAAGGCCGGCAAGTCGACGCTGCTCAACGCCCTCGTCGGGCAGGAGCTCGCGGCGACCGACGCGGGGGAGTGCACGCGGATCGTCACCTGGTTCCGCGACGGCCACACCTACCGCGTGCAGGCGCTGCTGCGCGACGGTTCGGCGCGCCAGCTCCCGCCGGGGCCGACCGGCGGGCTGCTCGACATCGACCTCGGCCGGCTGGGGGCCGACGACGTCGACCGCCTGCTCGTGGACTGGCCGTCGCAGGCGCTCCGGTCGATGACCCTCGTCGACACCCCCGGTCTCGACTCGCTGTCGGCCGAGCTCTCCCGGCGCACGGAGGCCGCCCTGGCCCCCGGCGCGGGCGGGATCTCCGAGGCCGACGCCGTCGTCTACCTGATGCGGCACGTGCACGCCTCGGACATGCGGTTCCTCGAGGCGTTCCGTGACGACCCCGGCGAACGCCGCGCGATCAACGCGGTCGGCGTGCTGGCGCGGGCCGACGAGGTGGGCCACGCCCGCCCCGACGCGCTGGAGAGCGCCGCGACGATCGCGGCGCGCTACCGCGAGGACCAGCGCCTGCGCGGCCTGTGCCAGACGGTGATGCCGGTCGCCGGCCTGCTCGCCGCCAGCGCGGCGACGCTGCGCGAGGACGAGTTCCGGGCGCTAGGGCGGCTCGCCACCGCGCCCGAGGCCGACACCGACCGGCTGCTGCTCAGCGCCTCCCGCTTCGCCACCGCCGAGGCGGACGTTGACGTCGACGCCCGCCGCCGCGCGTTCCTGCTCGATCGCTACGGGCTGTTCGGGGTGCGCCGGTCGGTGCGCCTGCTGCGGGAGGGCACGGTGACGACGGCCGGCGAGCTCTCCCGCGAGCTGGTGCGCGAGAGCGGGCTGGGGCCGCTGCGCGAGGTCCTGACCACCCGGTTCGCGGGCCGGGCGGACGTCCTGCGCGCGCAGTCGGCGCTCACCGTGCTCGAGGGCGTGATCAAGCGCTGGCCGGTGTCCACGGCGGCGTCGCTGCGCACCGAGATCGAGCAGATCACCGCCGGCGCGCACGAGTTCGTCGAGGTCCGTCTGCTCGACCGGTTGCACACGGGCGCGATCCCGCTGCCCGACGAGGAGCGGTTCGAGGCCGAGCGGCTGCTCGGCGGCGAGGGGCTCGCGCCGCCGGCGCGGCTCGGCCTGCCCGACGACGCGCGGGGCGAGGAGGTGGCGCGGGCGGCCCAGTCGACGCTGGGCCGCTGGCAGCGCCGCGCCGAGCACCCGGGGTCGCCGCGGGAGGTCCGCGACGCCGCCCGGGCCGTCGTGCGGACCTGTGAAGGCCTGCTCGTCTCGGCTCGGAGGGTCGGCCGACCGGCGGGGTGAGCAACGCCGGAGGGCCCGGCGGCGATGAGGTGAGTACCCGGCTGCTCATGACACCCCCGAACGCGGGGTCGAGAGTGGGCAGTCGGACCGATGCGAGGAGGACCGGTGGCGTACGGGCTGGGTGTCGATCTCGGCACCACGTACACGGCGGCTGCCGTCGTGCGCGAGGGGCACGTCGAGATGGCTCCCCTGGGCGACCGCTCGACCGCGATGCCGTCGGTGATCCTCATGCGCGCCGAGGGCGGGGTGCTCACCGGTGACGCCGCCAACCGCCGCGCGGCCAGCGAGCCCGACCGCGTGGCGCGCGAGGTCAAGCGGCGCCTGGGCGACCCCACGCCGATGCTGCTGGGCGGCACGCCGTTCTCGGCCGGCGACCTGCTGGCCGCCCAGCTGCGCGAGGTCGTCGCCCAGATCTCCGAGCGCGAGGGCGGGCCGCCGTCGGCGGTGCGCCTGACATACCCCGCGAACTGGGGCCCGTACAAGCGGGAGCTGTTCGAGCAGGTGCCGCGCCTGGCCGGCCTGTACGACGTCGCGATGATCACCGAGCCGGAGGCGGCCGCGGCGCACTACGCGACCAACGAGCGCATCGCCGAAGGCAGTACCGTCGCGGTCTACGACCTCGGCGGCGGCACGTTCGACGCGACGATCCTGCGCACCACCGGCGGCGGGTTCGAGATCCTCGGGGAGCCCGAGGGCGTCGAGGGCCTGGGCGGCGTCGACTTCGACGAGGCCGTGTACGCCTACGTCGACCGCACCCTCGACGGCGCGGTCTCGGCGCTGGACCCGTCCGACGCGGCGGCGACCAGCGCGATCGTCCGGCTGCGCCAGGACTGCGTGCTCGCCAAGGAGGCGCTCTCGGCGGACACCGACGCCACCATCCCCGTGTTGCTGCCCTCGCAGCAGACCGAGGTGCGGCTGACCCGCGGCGAGTTCGAGGACATGATCCGGCCCTCGGTGGCCTCCACCATCGCCGCGCTCCGGCGGGCGCTGGTCTCGGCCGACGTCGAGCCCGAGCAGCTCGACAAGGTGCTGCTGGTCGGGGGCTCCTCACGCATCCCGCTGGTGGCCCGGATGGTGTCGGCCGAGATGGGCCGCCCCACGGCCGTCGACGCGCACCCCAAGCACGCGATCGTGCTCGGCGCGGCGATGCTGGTCGAGCCGCCGGCGCGCGCCGCGGGCCCCGGTGCCCCGAGCCCCGCGCACACCTCGGTGTTCCCGAGCTCGGGCGCGCCCTACCGCACGCCGATCCCTCCGGTCAGTCCCCGCACCCCGTCGGGCGGCGTCCGGATCGGCACCGGCGCGGCGACACCGCGCCAGGCATCGGGCCCGAGCTCCGGGATGATCCCGACGGTCGCGTCGACCCGGGGACCGTCGACGGGCGGCACCCCGACGGGCCGGACGTCGACGACCTACACCCCGAAGACGCGCACCGGGGCGGCCGCGTCGTCGGCGTTCTCGCCCTCCGGGCGCGCGCCCGCGTCGACGACGTACACGCCGACGACCCGCACCACCGCGGGCGGCCAGGGTCCGCACACCGGGCAGACCGTGGCCCAGCCCCACGCCGCACCGACCCAGGTCGCCCCGACCCACACCGGCCCGACCCAGGTGGCGCCGACCCACACCGGCCCGACCCAGGTCGCCCCGACCCACGCGGACCCGGCCCGGCAGGCCGGACGGGGACCGACGGGCACCGCGGCGATGTACAGCGGCGCGGCGGCGTCCGCGGCGTCCGCGGCCCACGGGGCGCCCCCGCCGCCGCTGGGCGACGGGGACCGACACGGCACGAACGGCGCCGGGGAGGAGGCCCCGATCGGGCGCCCGCGCCGCCGGATGCCCCTGGTCCTGACGGCGGTCCTGCTGGTCGCGCTGCTCGCCGGCGGCGGGACGTTCGCCTACCGCGCCCTCGCGTCCTCGACCCCGCCCGCGCCGACCCCGACGCCGTCGCAGGTCGTGTCCCCCGAGCCGTTGCCGACGACGACCGCCGCGCCGCCGACCCAGGACAACTCCGGCGGGACCCCGGGCGGGAGCGGACGCACCGCGAACGGCGGCGCGGGGGGTTCCGGGGGCTCGGGCGGTGGCGGCGGCCGGTGGACGACGACCACGACGACGTCCCACCACAGCTCCGGCACCACCGACGGCGGCACCGGCACGAGCACCGGCACCGGCACGACGGGCGGCTGCTGCGAGGCGACGCCCGGTTCGGGCAGCGACGGCGGGGCGGCGACCCCCTGAGCGGCCCCGCCCCGAGCGGTCAGACCGAGCGGAGCCCGAGCGCCTCGGTGAGCTCGCGGCGCCCGGAGACGCCGAGCTTGGCGTAGACCGAGCGGAGCACGTTGTTGACCGTGCGCACGGAGATGACGAGCTGGTCGGCGATCGCGCGGCTGGTCAGACCGCCCGCGGCGAGCGCGGCGATCTCCGCCTCGCGCGGCGTGAGCTCGCCGGTGCGCTCGAGCAGCCCCGCCGCGGGCGTCTCCGCGCCCTCGCACGCCTCGGTGGCGGCGCGGCTGCGGGAGGCGGACCACCCGGCGGCCCCGGTGTGCCCGGCCGCGCGGTGCGCGGCGCAGGCCTGCGCGTAGACCTCGGCGGCGACCAGGACGTGGCCCAGCTCGGCGAACCCGCCCGCCACCGCGTCCAGCGCGGTGCCGTGACCGGCGGCGAGGGCGCGGGCGTGGCCCGCGCAGAGACCGGGGAGGTCGCCGTCGCCGCGGTCGGCGAGGTCGTCGAGCAGGGTGATCACCGCGCGCCCGGCGCCCAGCCGGACCGCGGTGTGGAGCGCCTGGAGGCGGTCGGCGTACGACGCGGCCGGGCGGTCGTCGAGAGCCAGCTCGGTGGCCCGGCTGACCCGGCCGTCGACGCCGGCGAGCCAGACCTGAGCGCCCTGCAGCCATCCCGCCAGCGGGCTGGTGGACGTGCCGTGCACCTCGGCGAGCACGTCCTGGGCCTCGGTGGTGCGCCCGACGCCGGCCAGCGCGACGGCGAGCTCGGCGACCAGCGGGGCCGTGAACGGGAAGCGGCGCGCCGAGACCCCCGAGGCGGCCTCGTGCAGGAGACGCACCGCGGTCTGCAGCCGCCCGCGCCGGCCGGCCACGATGCCGAGCCAGCTCAGGTACAGCGAGATGTGCTCGCCGACCCCGGTCGGGCCGGCCTCGGTGTGCCAGTCGCGCGCGAGCTCCTCGGCCTCGTCGAGGCGGCCCGTCCCGAGGGCGGCGAGCCACCGGGCGATGCGCAGCTCGAGGGTGAGCCAGCCGCGCCCGCCGTCGAAGGGTGCCGCGAGGCCGCGGGTGGCCAGGGCGACGGCGCGCTCGCCCTCGCCGAGCTCGACGTGGGCCAGGGCGGCGACGGCGAGCGCGGCGGTCGTGGCGTGGTCGTCGGTCCCCGGTGACGCGAGGAGGGGCGCCACGGCGGCGAGCGCCTCGGCGGGCCGGTGGCCGATGTAGGCCGTGAAGCCCCGCAGGGCGGCGGCCAGCTCGCCGCCGTCGGTGCCGCGGTCGGCGGCCGCCGCGAGGGCCGCCGTCGCCGCGGCCCGGGCGCCGGGCTCGTCGCGCAGCCCCCAGAAGAGGTTCCGGCAGCGAGCGGTGGCCACGAGCAGCGGATCGGGCGCGGTGGACCGGTCGAGCCCGACCGCGTCGCTGGCCTCGGCGAGCTTGGCGGCGCTCGCGAGGGCGGTCTCGGCGGGGTCGAACATGCCCAGCTCGATGCGCAGCAGGCCCAGCCGCCACAGCACCTCGAACCCGGCGCCGTGGTCGGCCGCGGCGCGCAGGAGGCGCTCGGCCGTTCGGGGCTCGCGACCGCTCACGCTGCTCGCGGCGTCGAGCAGCTCGGTCGGGTCGGTGGCCAGGCCCTCGGCGGCGCGCCACGCCAGCAGGCGGTGCCGGTCGCCGGCGCGGCGCGAGCCCGACGTCTCCATGGCGGCCCGCAGGCGCCGGTAGGCCTCCCGCTCCTGGAGCGGGGTGGCGCGGCTGCGCAGGAGCTCGGTGTAGAGCGGGTGGGCCAGGGAGATCTCGAGGCGCCGGCCGTCCCGGACCGACGTGACGAGCCCCTCGGACTCGAGGCGTTCCAGGGTCACCACCGGGAAGAGGGCGGCGACGACCTCGCTGCCCAACGGCTGCCCGAACGCCAGCGTGCGCATGAGGTCCTGCTCGATCGGGGCGAGCCCGCCGACCCGCGCGGTGAGCAGCTCCATCAGGCGCCGCGGCGGGTGCCGGGGCGGGTCCCACCGCCAGACCGACCCGGCCCGGTGCAGGGCGCCGTCGTCGCGCGCACCGTCCATGAGCTCGCAGAGGAAGCGCGGGTTGCCCAGCGACAGCTCCCAGAGCCGGTCGAGCGTCACGCCGTCGACGTGCCCCTCGAGGGCCGTCTCGACGAGGTGGTCGGACTGCGCCCGGTCGAGCTCGGCGAGCTCCAGGCGGGTGGCGTACCCGTCCCGGTAGAGGGTGTGCAGCGGCTCGGGGGAGACGGCGCCGGTCGGCGCGGTGAGCAGGAGGAACGCGTGCCCGGTGCGGGCCAGCTGGGCGAGCACCACCGCCGAGGTGGGGTCGAGCAGGTGCGCGTCGTCGATGAGCAGCAGGCGGCGCGGGGATCCGCCGGCCAGATGCCGTCGCGCCTCGCGGAGCAGCCCCGCGGTGTCGGTGAGCCCGGGGTCGAGGTCGCCGACGAGGTGCCCGAGCGCCCCGAGCGGGATGTCGGCGGTCACCGAGCTGGTCATGATCGTGTCGGCGCGCCACTCGCCGGCGGCGCCCAGGGCGGCGAACGCGGTGCGGGCGAAGCGGGTGCGTCCCACTCCGGACGGCCCGCCCACGACGACGGCGGCGACGCGCTCGTCCCCGCCCGCGGCCACGGCGGCGGCGAGCGCCTCCGATCGCCCGACCAGCGGTCGGCTCTCGGCCATGCGTCGCCTCCTTCCCGCCCCGACCCCTCCTTGATCGCGTGCGCGAGCAGTGTCGTCACCCGGACGGTCCCGGTGGAAGCATCCCGCACCGCATTGCGTAGAAGTGCGTAGGCATTCAGGTAACCAGGGGTCACAGATACTTCGGCCCGGAGCGCGACGGCATGATGGCGGGGTGGGCGGATCGAGCGGACCGGGGATGAAGGACGTCGCGGCGCGCGCCGGCGTCTCGCTCGGCACCGTGTCCAACGTCCTCAACCGCCCGGAGCGGGTCAGCCCCGCCACGCGCGAGCGGGTCGAGTCGGCGATCGCCGAGCTGGGCTTCGTCCGTAACGAGTCCGCCCGCCACCTGCGGTCGGGACGCAGCCGCAGCCTCGCGTACGTCGTGCTCGACGCCGCCAACCCGTTCTTCACCGACGTGGCGGCCGGCGTCCAGCACGGGGCGGACGCCGCCGGGCTCGCGACCTACCTCTGCGACTGCGGCGGCGACGCCGGGCGCCAGGCGCGCTACCTCGACCTGCTCGCCGAGCAGCGGGTGCAGGGCGTCCTGGTGACCCCGGTCGACGACGCCGACGCGCGGCTGCAGTCCCTGCCCCGGCGCGGCACGCCGGTGGTCGTGGTCGACCGCCGGGCGGGCCCGACGCACTGCTCGGTGACCGTCGACGACGTCACCGGGGGCGCCCTCGCGGTGGGCCACCTCGTCGAGCTCGGGCACGAGCGCATCGCGGTGGTCGGCGGTCCGGCGACGCTCGGGCAGGTCGCCGACCGCGTCACCGGCGCCCGCGCCGCGCTCGAGCACGCCGGGCGGGACCCCGAGGATCTCGTCGTCCTCGAGACCGCCGGCCTCACGGTCGCCGAGGGGCGTCGCGCGGGGGAGCGGCTGGCGGGCCTGCCGGCCCGGCGCCGCCCGACCGGTGTCTTCTGCGCCAACGACCTGCTCGCCCTCGGCCTGCTGCAGCGCAGCGTGCACTGGGGGCTGCGCGTCCCCGACGACCTCGCGATCGTGGGCTACGACGACATCGAGTTCGCCGAGGCCGCGGCCGTCCCGCTGACCTCGGTGGCGCAGCCCCGGGACCTCCTCGGGCGCACCGCGGTCGACCTCCTGCTCGCGGAGGTCGCCGCGGGGGACGGGCACGAGCACCGCCAGGTGGTGTTCGACCCGGAGCTCGTCGTGCGCGCCTCGACGATCGTCCCGGGCCGCTCGGTCTCAGCCTGAGCCGACCGTCGTCGGCGCGGGATCGGCGCGCTCCGCCTCGATCCGCTCCAGCGACTTGCCCGTGGTGTCGGGCATCGCGAGGTAGCCGACGACGCCGCTGACCAGGAGGAAGAACGTGAGCAGCAGCGCCACCGGCACGATGCCGATCGCCGAGAGCAGCGGGACGACGAGGCTGAAGACGCCGAGGACGACGCGGGCGACGCCGAACGTGAGGCCCTGCGCCGTGCCGCGCAGCATCGTCGGGAACAGCTCCTGGCTGGTGACCTTGTACGTCGCCTCGCCGGCCACGGCACTGCCGACGTAGAAGAGCAGGACGCTCGCGATCACGCTCAGCACGGTGAAGTCGACGACGAGGTACAGCCCGTAGGCGCCGATCTGCATGACCGCACCCAGGGCGAAGAGGCCCTTCCGGACGCCGTGCGACCGGTCGTAGAACGGCATGAACAGCGCGAGGGTGCCGACGATGCCGGCGGCGAACCCGAGGCACGACAGCGCGACGCCCGCGGCGTTCGAGCCGGCGCCGATGGTCGTGACCATGTACGGCGTGAAGATGCCGGCGGTGCCGGCCGCCAGGTTCCAGAACATGTAGAAGGTGCCGGTGTAGAGCAGCGCCTTGAGGTGGTTGCCGCGCAGGAGGGTGCGCACGCGCTGGGCGGCGTTGCCCGGCAGCTCGCTCGCCGAGCGCCACCGGGCGGACTCGGCGATCCCGCGTCGCAGTGCCCAGGTCACGAGTGCCACGACGAACAGGCTCGCGAACACCAGGCGCGTGCCCAGGACGCCGAGCGGGTCGAGCACGAGCGCCAGCAGCAGCACGACGACCGGGCCCACGTACCAGGCGACCTGGGTCAGGCCCAGCAGGCGGCCGCGGGCGCGGTCCGGCGCGAACTCGCCGACCAGCGCCAGCGAGGTCGGGACGTCGGCGCCCACCGCCACACCGACGATCACGGTGCCGACGAAGAGCATCGCCGGGTGCACCGCGAGGGCGATCAGCGCGATGCCGAAGGCGTAGACCAGGAGATCCCACTGGTAGATGCGCTTGCGGCCGAGCCTGTCGCCCAGCCGCCCGCCGACGAAGGCGCCGACCGCGCACCCGATCGCGTTCGGGCCGATGGCGGCGAGGACGCCCACGCCGGTGTCCGAGAGCCCGAACTCATCCTGGAACACGGTCAGGCCGGAGGCGAGGGCGACGATGGAGCCGGCGTCCAGGTAGGACGCCATGCCGGCCAGGCCCGTCCACTTCCACTGCTGCCTGCTGATGGTGTCGTCGTCCCGCGGGGGACCGGCCGCTGCGTCCGGTGTCGTGGACATCCGGGCTCCTCGTCGTCGTTGAAACGTATTAGCAAGGCAACGTAAGAACGCGTCGTACGGGTCACAAGGGCATCACGAGGTGTCGATGTTGCTGAACCGCTCCAGCGTTGCGACGTGCCGCGCCGTCGTTGACCGGGCCCTCACGGCCTCTCTAGCCTGCGAATTGAAACGATCGAAGAAGGAGGGTCGACCATGACCGACCCGGTCGCCGTGCGGCGCGACCTCGCGGCGCAGAGCATCGACACCCCGTCGTGGGCGTACGGGAACTCGGGCACCCGGTTCAAGGTCTTCGCGCAGGCCGGCGTGCCGCGCGACCCGTGGGAGAAGATCGACGACGCCGCCGTCGTCCACCGGCTCACCGGCGCCGCACCGACGGTGTCCCTGCACATCCCCTGGGACCGCGTCGACGACTACGGCGAGCTCGCCAAGCACGCCGCCGAGCAGGGCGTCGGGATCGGCGCGATCAACGCCAACGTCTTCCAGGACGACGACTACAAGCTCGGCTCGGTGACGCACCCCGACCCGCGGGTGCGCCGCAAGGCCGTCGATGCGCTCCTGCAATGTGTCGACGTCATGGACGCCACCGGCAGCCGCGACCTCAAGCTGTGGTTCGCCGACGGCACGAACTACCCCGGCCAGGACTCGATGCGCGCCCGGCAGGACCGTCTCGCCGAGGCCCTCACGGAGGTCTACGGCCGCCTGGGCGACGACCAGCGGATCCTGCTCGAGTACAAGCTCTTCGAGCCGGCCTTCTACCACTCCGACGTGCCGGACTGGGGGACGTCGTACGCGCACTGCCTCGAGCTCGGACCGCGCGCGACGGTCTGCATCGACACCGGCCACCACGCCCCCGGCACGAACATCGAGTTCATCGTCGCGTTCCTGGTCCGGGCCGGGCGGCTCGGCGCGTTCGACTTCAACTCGCGCTTCTACGCCGACGACGACCTCATGGTCGGCGCCGCCGACCCGTTCCAGCTCTTCCGGATCATGAACGAGATCGTCGAGGCCGGCGTCCACACCCCGGCCTCGGGCATCGCGTTCATGCTCGACCAGTGCCACAACATCGAGGCGAAGATCCCCGCGATCATCCGCTCGGTGATGAACGTGCAGGAGGCCACGGCCAAGGCGCTGGTGCTCGACCGGGACGCGCTCGCCGCGGCCCGCGACGGCGGCGACGTCCTCGGCGCGCACGAGGTCCTCATGGACGCCTACGCCACCGACGTCCGCCCGCTGCTGCGCGAGGTCCGCGAGGAGCAGGGCCTCGACCCCGATCCCCTGGGCGCCTACCGCCGCTCGGGCCACCAGGAACGCCTCGAGACCGAGCGCGTCGGCGGCACGCAGGCGGGGTGGGGCGCGTGAGCGACACCGTGCACGACCTGCTCGCCCGCAGCCACCGGCTGGGCGCCGACCCGACGACGACGAACTACGCCGGCGGCAACACCTCGGCGACGGGCACCGCCACCGACCCGGCGACGGGCCGCGAGGTCGAGCTGCTGTGGGTCAAGGGCTCGGGCGGCGACCTCGGGACCCTCACCGAGGCCGGGCTGGCCGTGCTGCGCCTCGACCGCCTGCGCGGCCTCGTCGACGTCTACCCCGGCGTCGAGCGCGAGGACGAGATGGTCGCCGCGTTCGACTACTGCCGGCACGGTCCCGGCGGTGCCGCGCCGTCGATCGACACCGCGATGCACGGCCTCGTCGACGCCGCGCACGTCGACCACCTGCACCCCGACGCGGGGATCGCGATCGCCACGGCCGCCGACGGGGAGGCGCTGACCAAGGAGATCTTCGGCGACCGCGTGGTCTGGATCCCGTGGCGGCGCCCGGGCTTCCAGCTCGGCCTCGACATCGCCGCCGTCGCCCGCGAGAACCCGCAGGCGATCGGCGTCGTCCTCGGCGGACACGGCATCACCGCGTGGGGGGCGACGTCCGAGGAGTGCGAGCGGCGGTCGCTCGAGATGATCCGCCTGGCCCGGGACGCGATCGACGCCCGCGGCGGCACCGACCCGTCGGTGGCGTTCGGGGCGGTCCGCCCGGGCTTCGCGGCCCTGCCGGAGGCCGAGCGCCACGCCCGGGCGGCCGCGCTCGCCCCGGTGCTGCGCGGGCTCGCGTCCACCGACCGGCGCGTGGTCGGCCACTACACCGACACCGACGCGGTGCTGGAGTTCCTGGCGCGCTCCGAGCTCGACCGGCTGGCCGCCCTCGGGACCTCGTGCCCCGACCACTTCCTGCGCACCAAGGTCCGGCCGATGGTCCTCGACCTGCCCGCGACCGCTCCGCTGGACGACGTCCTCGCGCGGCTGCGCGAGCGGCACGCGGCCTACCGCGAGGACTACCGGGCCTACTACGAGCGCCACGCCGACGCCGGGTCGCCGCCGATGCGCGGCGCGGACCCGGCGATCGTGCTCGTCCCCGGTGTCGGGATGTTCTCCTTCGGAGCCGACGCCGCGACCGCCCGGGTCGCCGGCGAGTTCTACGTCAACGCGATCAACGTCATGCGCGGTGCCGAGACCCTGTCCACCTACGCGCCGATCGACGAGCGGGAGAAGTTCCGCATCGAGTACTGGGCCCTCGAGGAGGCCAAGCTCGCGCGGCGGGCGGCGCCGGAACCCCTGGCGGGGCGCATCGCGCTCGTCACCGGCGGCGGCTCCGGGATCGGCCGCGCCGTCGCGCACCGGCTCGCCGACGCGGGCGCGTGCGTCGTCGTGGCCGACCGGGACGCGGACGCGGCCACGACCGTGGCGGGGGAGATCGGGAGCGCCGACGTCGCCGTCCCGGTCGCCGCCGACGTCACGTCGGCCGAGGCGGTCGAGGCCGCCCTCGACGCGGCCGCCCTGGCCTTCGGCGGCGTCGACCTCGTCGTCAACAACGCCGGGCTGTCGATCTCCAAGCCGCTGCTCGAGACCACCGACGCCGACTGGGACCTCCAGCACGACGTCATGGCCCGGGGCTCGTTCGTCGTCTCGCGCGCCGCGGCGCGGCGCATGGTCGACCAGGGCCTCGGCGGCGACATCGTCTACGTCGCGTCGAAGAACGGGGTCGTCGCCGGGCCGAACAACGTGGCCTACGGCGCCGCGAAGGCCGACCAGGCCCACCAGGTGCGGCTGCTCGCCGCCGAGCTGGGGGAGCACGGCATCCGCGTCAACGGCGTGAACCCCGACGGGGTGGTCCGCGGGTCGGGGATCTTCGCCGGCGGCTGGGGCGCGCAGCGGGCCGCGGTCTACGGCGTCGAGGAGTCCGAGCTGGGCGCGTTCTACGCGCAGCGGACGCTGCTGAAGCGCGAGGTGCTGCCCGAGCACGTGGCGAACGCGGTCTTCGCACTGTGCTCGGCGGACCTGTCGCACACCACCGGCCTCCACGTCCCCGTCGACGCCGGCGTCGCGGCGGCCTTCCTGCGATGACCTCCGGGGTCACGGTCGCCGCCGTCGACCTGGGCGCCTCGTCCGGGCGGGTCGTGCGGGCCCGCGTCGGGGGCGCGGCGGGGCTGGAGCTCACCGAGGTCCACCGCTTCGCCAACGGCCCGGTCCGCGTGCGCGACACGCTGCACTGGGACGTCGTCGGCCTGCACCGGGAGATCCTCGCCGGGCTGGGCGCGGTCGGACCGGTCGACGGGATCGGCATCGACACCTGGGGCGTCGACTACGGCCTGCTCGACGCCGACGGCGCGCTGCTCGGCACGCCGGTGCACCACCGCGACGAGCGCACCGCGGGCGTGGCCGCGCGGGTGCACGAGGTCGTGCCCGCGGCCGAGCTCTACGCCCGCACCGGGCTGCAGGAGCTGCCGTTCACCACGATCTACCAGCTCGTCGCGGCGGCCGGGTCGGCGCAGCTCGGGGCGGCGCGGAGCCTGCTGCTCGTCCCCGACCTGCTGACCTGGTGGCTCACCGGCACGCGCGGCGCGGAGCGGACCAACGCCTCGACCACCGGCCTGCTCGCCGCGGACGGTTCCGGCTGGGACACCGACCTGGCCCGCCGGGTCGGGATCGACCCCGGGCTGCTGGCGCCGCTGCGGGACCCGGGCTCCGTCGTGGGGCCGGTGACCCCGTCGGTCGCCCTCGAGACCGGGCTCGACCCGGCGACGCCGGTGCTGGCGGTCGGGTCGCACGACACGGCCTCGGCCGTCGCCGGCGTGCCCGCCACGACCGACCGCTTCGCCTACGTCTCGTGCGGGACCTGGTCCCTGGTCGGCGTCGAGCTCGAGGCCCCGGTGCTCTCTGAGGCCTCCCGCGCGGCGAACTTCTCCAACGAGCGCGGAGTCGACGGCACGGTCCGCTACCTGCGCAACGTCACGGGGCTCTGGCTGCTGCAGGAGTGCCTGCGGGCGTGGGGCTCTCCGGAGCTCGACCCGCTGCTCGCCGGCGCCGCGACCCACGACGGGCCGCCGGCGGTCGTGGACGCCGCCGACGAGGTGTTCCTGGCCCCCGGCGACATGCCCGCGCGGATCGTCGGGGCGGTGCGCGCGCTCGGCCAGCCGGCGCCCGAGACACGCGAGGGGATCGTGCGCTGCGTGCTGGACAGCCTGGCGCTGGCCCACCGGCGCGCGGTCCGCGAGGCCGCGGCGCTCTCCGGGCGGTCCGTCGACGTCGTCCACGTCGTGGGCGGCGGGGCCCGCAACCTCCTGCTCTGCCGGCTGACCGCCGACGCCTGCGACCTCCCGGTCGTCGCGGGGCCGGTCGAGGCCACCGCCACCGGCAACGCGCTGGTCGCGGCGCGGGCGCTCGGCGCGGTCCCGGGCGGTCTGCGCGACCTGCGGTCGTTCCTCGTGCGGCACGTCGCCACCGAGACGTTCGCGCCCGGCGGCGACCCGGGCCGATGGGACGATCTCGAGGCCCGCCTCGGTCGCTGACCGCCCCCTGCCGGGGGACACTGCTCCGACCACCACCACGACCGCGAGGAGTCCCGTGCGGATCGCCCTCGTCGCCACCTGCCTCGGCGACGCGATGTTTCCGCAGGCCCCACGGGCCACGGTCGAGCTGCTCGAGCGCCTCGGCCACGAGGTCGTCTTCCCGGCCGACCAGACGTGCTGCGGCCAGATGCACGTCAACACCGGCTACCTCGACATGGCGCTGCCGCTCGTGCGCCACCACGTCGACGTCTTCTCCGGTGCCCTCTCGTCGGGGCGCGCCGACGTCGCCGTCGCGCCGTCCGGGTCGTGCGTCGGCTGCGTGCGCCACCAGCACGCGATGGTCGCCCGCCGCGGCGGCGACGAGAAGCTGGCCCGGGCCGCCGAGGAGCTCGCGGCCCGCACCTACGAGCTCTCCGAGCTGCTCGTCGACGTCCTCCGCGTCACCGACGTCGGCGCGTACTACCCGCACCGCGTCACCTACCACCCGACGTGCCACTCGCTGCGGATGCTGCGCGTCGGGGACAAGCCGCTGCGGCTCCTGCGCGAGGTCCGCGGGCTCACGCTGACCGAGCTGCCCGACGCCGAGGTGTGCTGCGGGTTCGGGGGGACCTTCGCCGTGAAGAACGCGGAGACCTCGACGGCGATGCTCGCGGACAAGATGGCGAACGTGGTCTCCACCCACGCCGAGGTCTGCGCCGCCGGCGACTCGTCGTGCCTCATGCACATCGGCGGCGGCCTGTCCCGGCTGCGCTCCGGGGTGCGCACGGTGCACCTCGCGGAGATCCTGGCGTCGACGACCGACGGGGTGCCGGCGTGACCACCGATCTCGGAAACGGCCGCATGACCACCGACCTCGGCATGCCGACCGTCGCGTCGGACCCGCACCACCACCTGCGCGGCACCGAGCCGTTCCCCGTCGCCGCGCACCGGGCCCTGGCCGACACGCAGCTGCGCCAGAACCTCGGCCACGCCACCCGCACCATCCGGGCCAAGCGCGCCGGGGTCGTGGGCGAGGTCGACGACTGGGAGGAGCTGCGCCGCGCCGGCGAGGGCGTCAAGGCCGACGTCATGGCCCGGCTGCCGGAGCTCCTCGAGCAGCTCGAGGCGTCGGTGACCGCGCGGGGCGGGGTCGTGCACTGGGCGCGCGACGCCGAGGAGGCCAACCGGATCGTCGTCGACCTCGTGCGGGAGACCGGGTCCGACGAGGTCGTCAAGGTCAAGTCGATGGCGACGCAGGAGACGGGGCTGAACGAGGCGCTCGGCGCGGCCGGGATCGCCGCGCTCGAGACCGACCTCGCCGAGCTGATCGTGCAGCTCTCCGACGACACGCCCTCGCACTTCCTCGTGCCGGCGATCCACCGCAACCGCTCGGAGATCCGCGACATCTTCCTGCGCGAGATGCCCGACGTGGACCCGGCGCTGACCGACGAGCCCCGGCGGCTCGCGATGGCCGCGCGCACGCACCTGCGGCGGAAGTTCCTGTCGGCGACGGTCGGCATCTCCGGGGTGAACTTCGCGGTCGCCGACACCGGGACGATCTCGGTCGTCGAGTCCGAGGGCAACGGCCGGATGTGCCTGACGCTGCCCGACACCCTGATCACGGTGATGGGCGTCGAGAAGATCGTCCCGACGTGGTCGGACCTCGAGGTGTTCCTCCAGTTGCTGCCGCGCAGCTCGACCGGCGAGCGGATGAACCCGTACACGTCGACGTGGAGCGGCGTCACCCCCGGCGACGGCCCGCAGGCGTTCCACCTGGTGCTGATGGACAACGGCCGGTCGAACGTCCTCGCCTCGCCCGACGGCCGGCAGGCGCTGCACTGCATCCGCTGCTCGGCGTGCCTCAACGTCTGCCCGGTCTACGAGCGCACCGGCGGGCACGCCTACGGGTCGATCTACCCCGGCCCGATCGGAGCGGTGCTCTCGCCGCAGCTCACGGGGATCGACGGTCCCGACGACGTCAACGCCTCGCTGCCCTACGCCTCCTCGTTGTGCGGGGCGTGCTTCGACGCCTGCCCGGTGCGCATCGACATCCCGCACCTGCTCGTGCAGCAGCGCGCGGCGGCGGTCGAGGCGCACGGGCGGCCGACGGCCCAGGACGTCGCGATGCGCGCGGCGGCGACCGCGATGGCGTCGCCGCGGCGCTTCTCGCTCGCCGAGCGGGCGCTGCGGCTGGGGCGTCTGCTGGGGCGGTCGGGGCGGATCCGGTCGGTGCCGGGACCGGGAGCGTCGGCGTGGTTCGGGGCCCGCGACATGCCGGCGCCGCCGACCGAGACCTTCAGGGAGTGGTGGGCCCGACGTGACCGCACGTGACGAGGTCCTGGCGCGGCTGCGGGCGGCGCGGGACGCGGGCGGGGCGACGCCGCCGGACGTGCCGCGGGGCTATCGACGCACCGGCGCGTTCGCCCCGGGCAGCGCCGAGGTCGTCGCCCGTCTCGACGAGACGCTGACCGACTACCGCGCGACGGTGCACCGCGTCGCCGACGAGGACGACGTCTCGGAGGCCGTCGCGCGGGTGCTCGAGGAGGCGGGGGCCACGACGTTCGTCGCGCCGCCCGGGCTGCCCGCGCGGTGGGTCGCCGCGGTGACGGCGCGGGTCCGGCCCGACGAGCCGCCGCTGTCGGTCGCCGAGCTCGACCGGGTCGACGCCGTCGTCACCGGGGCCGCGGTGGCGATCGCGGACACCGGCACCTTCGTGCTCGACGCGCTCGCCCCGGACCAGGGGCGGCGGGCGATCAGCCTCGTGCCCGACCACCACGTGTGCGTGGTGCGCGCCGACGCCGTGGTGTCGTCGGTGCCCGAGGCCCTCGCTCGCCTCGACCCGGACGGCCCGCTGACCTTCGTCTCCGGTCCCTCGGCGACCAGCGACATCGAGCTCGACCGCGTCGAGGGCGTCCACGGCCCCCGCCGCCTGGACGTGGTGCTGGTCGGCCCCATGTGAGCAGTCGGCGCCCTCATCGAGGCGCCGACTGCTCACGTACGGAGGGTGACCGGGGAGATCCTCGGGCGGGTGCGGGCCGTTCGGGTGGCGTGCGTCTCTTCGTCGACCGTCGTGGGCCGTTCGTCGCTCGGCCACTCGGCGGCGGGTGGAGGACGCGTCGGCGGGGAACGGCCCGAGCCACCCGCGTCGATCCACCCGCCAGGAGCCCCCGGTGACCAGCCACCCGAACGGCCGCTCGCCGCTCGCCCCCGTGCCGACCGTCCCGCCCGTGCGTCGCGTGCCGGCCGGGGGCACGGCCGGGGTGGCCGGTCCCCTGTCGCAGGCCGTCGCGGAGGCGACCGCCCGCGCCACACGGACGCGCCTGGACGCCGACCCCCGTCACACGTGGGAGCACACCGCGGGCGGACGGCCGTCGCTCGTGCCCAAGCGCCTGCTGGTCGCGGTGAGCCACGCGATCGAGAAGGCCGTGGTCTCCTCGCCGGTCTCCGGCGCGCCGACCGTCGTCGTCGCGCTCTTCCAGCGCCTCGAGTTCTTCGAGCGGGAACGGGTGGTCTACGAGCGCCTCGCCGAGGCGGGCGCCGACGTCGTCGTGGGCTTCGTGCGCGGGGAGGAGCACGCCCCGCCGCGGGGGGTGCACACCGTGCTGGTCGACCCCGACGAGAAGCTCGCCGACGAGTGGACCGTGGTCGCGGTCGGCCCCCGCGCGGGAGCGTTCCTCGTGGCCACCGACCAGCACGCCTACGACGCCCACGAGCGCGACCGGGAGGCGAGCCGCCAGTTCGCGGGGCGCTGGGGCTACGCGCACGTCCAGGCCGGCGCCGAGCTCGCCCGGCTGCGCCTGGCGCTCGGGACGCGCCTGCCCGATGCCCTGCTGCGCCGCATCGACACGCTGCTCGGCGAGGTCATGGCCGCCGGCGGCGAGGTGGCGGGCAGCGGGGGCACGCCCGGCGAGGCGTGGGCGACGGCGTCGCTGGCATACATGATCACGCGCATGCAGACCGCGCAGGCGGGCAGCCGCGCGCTGCGCGAGCAGCTCGCCGACGCCCACCGCGCCGCCGACGCCCAGCGCTCCGCGGAGACCGACCCCTCGAGCGGGCTGCTGACGCCGGACTTCCTCGAGCGATGGGCGGCGCCCGGCGGCGCGGCCGAGCTCCCGGTGGGCCTCGCGCTGGTCGACGTGCCGGGCCTCGCCGCGTCCTTCGAGGAGCCGCGCGCCGAGTACCACGCCGCCCGGAAGGTGGCGGCTGCCCTCGAACAGCCGCTCGGGCCGGTGGACGCGGCGGTGCGCCTGAACCGCCGCGAGTTCCTCGTCGTCGTCCCCGGCGCCTCGCCCCGCCACCTCGCGGGCCTGGGGGACGAGATCGCCGAGCAGCTCGAGCTCTCCTCCGACGGCTACCCGCACGTGTCCCTGAGCGCCGGCGTCGCCACGATCGTCACGCACTCCCGGCCGCTGCCGCTGGACGACCTGCGGGTCGCCCTCACGCGGCTGCGGGCCGACGGGTCCGGTGTCGTGGACGCCGGGCGCACGGTCACCGGCGAGCGGGTCGCCGCGGTCAGCACCCGCACCGGACGGGTCGTGCCCGGGCCGGGCCGTGAGGCGCCGAGCCGTCACGAGCGGGACGTCGACACCACGGCCGAACACCCCTGGTTCGGGGCCGACGCCGACGACGAGCCCGAGCACCCCGACCACCTGCTGCCCGGCTCGCACGGCGTCGTCGCCACCGAGGTGCCGCAGCCCCGCTAGTTCCTCCGTGAGCGAACTCGGGGGCTATAGCACCGAAGTTCGCTCACATAGCGGTCAGCGGCCCCGGACCGGCGAGCCCCAGGCGGTGCCGTCGCGGAGGGTCCGCTTGAGCAGCTTGCCGCCCGGGTTGCGGGGCAGCGGATCGGGGCTGACCACGACGTACTGCGGCACCTTGAAGTCGGCGAGCTGGGTGTCCAGGTACTCCAGCACGGCGCCGACGTCGATGTCGCCGCCGACGAGCACGGCGCCCACCTTCTCGCCCATGACGTCGTCCGGGACGCCCACGACGGCCGCGTCCGCGACCCCCGGCGCGCCGGCCAGCGCGTTCTCGACCTCCACCGAGTAGACGTTCTCGCCGCCGCGGTTGATCACGTCCTTGGCGCGGTCGACGATCCGGACCATGCCGTCGTCGACGCGGGCGAGGTCGCCGCTGTGCAGCCAGCCGTCGACGAAGGTCGCCGCCGTCGCCTCGGCGGCCTTCCAGTAGCCGTCGACGACGTTGGGCCCACGGATCAGCAGCTCGCCGACGCCGGCGTCGTCGACGTCGGTGAGGGCGACGTCGACGACCGGGGCGGCGAACCCGACCGCGTCCGCGTTGTCGACGGCCCACTCGTGGGGCAGGAACGTGGCGATCGAGGAGGTCTCGGTGAGGCCGAACCCGTTGCCGAGCCGGGCCCGGGGGAGCCGCTCGGTCAGCCGGCGGACCAGCGCGGGCGCCATCGGGGCGCCGCCGTAGGTCAGGCGCCGGACGTGCGACAGGTCGGCGTCGACGTCCTCGCGCGCCAGGGTCAGGCCGTAGATCGCGGGGACGCTGACGAGGGTGTCGGTGCGCTCGGCGACGATCGTGCGGACGAACGCCGCCCCGTCGAACGCCGGGAGCACCACCGTCGTGCCGCCGAGCCCGAGCTGCACCAGCAGCTGGGAGTTGCAGCCGGTGACGTGGAACAGCGGCACCGAGACGAGGTTGCGCAGCGTGGGCCCGTCGGCGCGGTCGATGCCGATCACGCGGATCGCGGTCTCGACGTTGGACAGGAAGTTGCCGTGGGTGGTCCGGGCGCCCTTCGGCCGGCCGGTGGTGCCGCTGGTGTAGAAGATCGCCGCGAGGTCGCCGGGGACGAGGTCGTCGAGGGCCTCGGGATGCCCGCTCGGTAGC
Source organism: Actinomycetospora sp. NBRC 106375 (assembly GCF_030269665.1). Lineage (GTDB taxonomy): Bacteria > Actinomycetota > Actinomycetes > Mycobacteriales > Pseudonocardiaceae > Actinomycetospora. Next base: position 175,085 of record NZ_BSTS01000006.1, on the reverse strand, counting down.
GGCGCGCCCGGTCGCAGCACGGCCGCCGCCTCGCTGTCGGCCAGGACGTAGGAGACCTCCGGCGGCGCGAAACGGGTGTTGACCGGGACCGCCACGGCGCCGGCGAGCAGGGTGCCGAGGAACCCGACCACCCAGTCGAGACCCGCCGGCAGCAGGGAGGCCACGCGGTCGCCGCGGCTCACGCCGTCGGCGACGAGGCCGCCGGCGACCCGGGCCGCGCGGTCCCACAGCTCGGCGTAGGTCACCCGCCCGCCGCCGACCTCGACGAGCGCCTCGACGTCGGGGTGGCGCTCGACCGACGCCCGGACCATGGCGACCACCGACGGGTGCAGGTGGTCGTAGCGGGCGACGCCGTCGGCGCCGCGCGTGATGCCGGTGGTGTCGAAGGGTGCGGCCCCGCGGTCGAGCGGCTCGGTGCTCACGAGAAGTACCGGCGCGGGTTCTCGACGAGCATCGTCGTGAGCTGGTCCTCGGTGACGCCCTGCTCGCGCAGCGCGGGGAGCACGTCGTGGTGGATGTGCTCGTAGTGCCAGTTCGGCGCCGCCTGGGCCAGCGCTGCCTGCGAGGCCTCGCCGGAGAAGAAGTCCATGTAGCAGGCGGCGTCGTGGGCCAGCACGATCCGGTCGGCGTAGCCCTGGGCGCACAGCGCCGCGATCGTCGCGACGCGCTGCTCGGTGGGGTTGAACAGGTCGAGCCCGAAGCGGTCGCAGCCGATGGTGGCGCCCCGGTCCATGATCTCGCGCAGGTAGTCGAGGTCGTTCGTGTCACCGGCGTGCCCGACCACGACCTTCATGAGGTCGACGCCGACCTCGTCGTAGAGGTCGAGGGCGAGCCGCCCGGTCTGGTGGGCGCTGTTGGTGTGCACGGTGATCGGGACGCCGGTCTCCGTGTGGGTCTCGGCGATCGCCAGCTGCACCCGTCTCTGGTCCGGCGTCAGGCCGCGCTCCTCGACGACGCCCTTGAGGAAGGCCGCCTTGATGCCGGTGCCCCCGATGCCCTCGCGGATGTCCTTGACGAACATCTCGACCATGGGCTCGTCGCCGCCCAGCAGCGTGCCGGGGCCGCGGTAGTGCAGGTAGTGCGGGATCTCGTCGAACGTGTAGAGCCCGGTGGCCACCACGATGTTCAGGTCGACCTCGGCGTTGATCCGGGCCACGCGCGGGATGTAGCGGCCCAGCCCGACGACGGTGGGGTCGACGATCGTGGTGACGCCGAGGTCACGCAGCCGGCGCAGCTTGTCGATCGCGTCGGCGACCCGGACCTCCTCGTCCCAGTACTCGTCGCCGTAGTTCTGCATCATGTCCGGCGTGAGGACGAAGACGTGCTCGTGCATGAGCGTCGTCCCGAGGTCGCCCACGTCCACCGGACCGCGCACCGTCTCCACCGAGGGCATCGCCCGCACCTCCGCCGCGTCGTCGGGCTGTGACGCGGACCACCCTACGGCGGTGAGCGTGGGAGGTCAGGCCTGGCGGTACGCCAGGAGGCGCACACCGAGCGCGGACTCGGTGCGCTGGATCGCGGCGAGCTGGTCGGCGGAGAGCTCGGCGTAGGGGCTGGCGGCCTCGTAGGCGACGACCGGCGTGCCGAGCCGCTCCTCGAGGCGGTGGAGCTCGTCGAGCGCCGTGTCGTCGAGGGCCGCGGGCCGCAGGTCGGGGCCGGTGGACGGAGCGGACATCGGGGTGCCTCCCGCGAGGTTCGGTGTGACCGGCGCCACGCCGGATGTCGGCGAGTATCCCGCCCACCATCGGCCGAATCACCTCGTGTGGGCGGAAGCCGCCGGACGGGGGACCCGACGACGTGAGCGCGACCCTCTCCCCGTCCCGGCACCGCCCCTGGACCCCGGCGCAGGTGCTCGTCACCCGGTCCGCCCAGGAGCACCCGCACACCGCCGAGATCCTCCGCCGCTGCGAGGCCGCGGGCGTGGACGACGTCGCGCTGCTCCGCGGCGACCGGATCACCGTGCGCGGGGAGACCGACCGCGAGACCTACGCCCGCGCGAAGTCGACGCTGGCGGTGGTCACGAGCCCGGCGTCGGCGCGGAAGCTCGATCCCATCCCGCCGAGCGCCGACTGGCGCGTGGACCTGGCCCGCGGGTGCCCGGCGCACTGCCAGTACTGCTACCTCGCGGGGTCGCTGACCGGACCGCCGGTGACCCGGGTCTTCGGCGACCTGGACGCGATCCTGCACGGGCTGGACGCGTACGTCGGGCACGGCACGATCACCTCCGCCTCGGCCGCCCGCGCCGGCGAGGGGACGACGTTCGAGGCGTCCTGCTACACCGACCCGCTCGGCATCGAGCACGTCACCGGCAGCCTGTCCGCCGCCGTCCACCACGTCGGCACCCACGACTTCGGCGGCCCGGTGCAGCTGCGGGCGACCACGAAGTTCGCCGACGTTGACGGCCTGCTCGACCTGCCCCACGGCGGGCGGACGCGCCTGCGGTTCTCGGTCGGACCCGAGTCGGTGGTGGGCCGGTTCGAGGGCGGGACGGATCCCGTTGCCGCGCGGATCGACGCGCTGGCGACGCTCGCGCAGGCGGGCTGGCCGGTCGGGCTGACGATCGCGCCGATCATGCCCGTCGGTGACTGGCGGGCGGCCTACACCGATCTGTTCGCACGGGTCGGTGCCGTTCTCGACGGCGTCGAGGACCTCGACCTCACCGCCGAGTGCATCACCCACCGCTTCACGCCGGGCAGCAAGGAGACCCTCGAGAGCTGGTACCCGCGCACGCGGCTGGAGATGGACCCGGACCAGCGGCGCACCAAGCGCGGGAAGTTCGGCGCGGTGAAGCACGTGTACCCCGACGACGTCATGGCCGACCTGCGGGCGCACGTGACGTCGGAGCTCGCCGAGCATCTGCCGTCCGCCCGCATGCTGTACTGGACGTGAGGATGCCCGCAGGGCACCTCACAGCAGCAGGGCGAGCTGGCGCGACTGGGCGACGAGGACGCCGCGCGCGTCCCAGACCTCGACGTCCTCCTCGTGCAAGCCGTGGGACAGGTGCTGCGTCACCGTCCGGCAGGCCAGCGGCCCGGGCGCCGGGTGCTCGCGCAGGTGCACCGTCAGCTGGACCGTGCTCGACCCGCGGCCCAGCTCCAGCACCACCGGCGCCGCGCCGTCCACGACGAACGCCAGGTCGAGCAGCGTGGCGTCCGACCCGTCGGCGAAGGCGAACCAGAACTCCGCCCGCGGGTCGCCCGACGGCGTCCCCCGGGTCCAGCCCGGCATCTCGGCGACCCCGTAGCGCATCCGCCGCCCGACCGAGGCGATGTCCGGGGGCGCGTCCTCGCCGCCGAACGTCCGGCACTCGGCGAAGGGCGGCAGGTCCCGCGGCGCGGTGAGGTCGACGGTCTCGGCCGGGCTCGCCGCGAGGTCGGCGAACGTGGCCTCGAGCCTCAGGACGTCGCGCTCGGCCCCGTCGGGCCCGCCCTGCACCAGGCGCGCCGTCCCCGTGGCCAGGCGCCGCCCGGCCCGGACGACCGACGTGAGCACCCGGGCCGGCCCCGGCATCGCCGGGCGCAGGTAGGACGCCGACGCCACGACAGGATCGGGCAGCGGGACCTCCGCGGCGAGCGCCCGCAGCGCCACGCTGAGCTGGTAGCCCCCGTTGAGGCGCCCGTCCTGCAGGCACCAGCGGTCGGACAGGTCGATCACGTGGACCCCGTCGCCGACCCGCTCGGACGCGCTGTCGAGCGCCAGCTCACCGATCACGCGGCCGAGTAGACCACTCACCCGCCGCGCCGGCCCCGCGGCAGCGCCCGCACCAGCGGCAGCACCCGGTGGGGCACCCGCTCGGTGAGCGCGATCTCCGTGCGGGTGCGCTCCACGCCCGGCGTGCCGATCATCCCCTGGACGACCTGTTCGAGGTGGGCGTTGGTCCGCGCGACGACCTTGGCCCACAGGTCGCCGTCGCCGGTGATGCTGTGGACCTCGACGACCTCGGCCACCTCCTCCAGGCGCTGGGCGACGTCGTCGAGCCGGCCCTGCGTGATGTGCAGCGTGACGAAGGCCTGCACGTCGTAGCCGAGTGCACCCGGGTCCACGTGCGGGGCGAAACCGACGATGACCCCGCGCTCCTGGAGCCGGAGGAAGCGCGCCTGTGCGGTGCCGCGGGCGATGCCCAGGGCCCGCGCGTGCTCGCGCAGCCCCACCCGCGGGCGTTCGAGCAGGGCGAGCAGCAGTGCCCGATCGAGGTCGTCGAGGTCCACGGTGTCGTCCAATGGCCGAAGCGGATCAGTCAAGCCCGGTGCGCAGTGGGCCAATGGCCCAGTCGCTGAGGACGACAGTAGACCACTGGCGAGTAACTCCCTAGCTTGGCGACCACCGCGAACACGCGTGGATCCGGCCGCCGGAGACCACCCACTCCGAGCCCGCTTCCGCCGAGGAGGTCCGCCATGACCGTCGACGTCCGCCCGCCCGCACTCGACGTGCCCCACGGCGACGACGGGGAGCCCCGCCGGCCGATGACCCTGCGCGACCGCTACACGCTCGAGGCCGGCCGCGTGCACCTCACCGGCGTCCAGGCCCTCGTGCGCCTGCCGCTCGACCAGCACCGCGCCGACCTCCGGGCCGGCCTGCGCACCGGCGGCTACGTCTCCGGTTACGAGGGTTCGCCGCTGGCCGGCTACGACCTCGAGCTCGCCCGCCAGCGCGCCCTGCTCACCGAGAACGACGTCGTCTTCGCCGCCGGCCTGAACGAGGAGCTCGCGCTCACCGCGGTCGAGGGCACCCAGCTCGCCGCGGCCACCGGCGGCCTGACCCGTGACGGCGTCGTCGGCTACTGGTACGGCAAGGCCCCCGGCCTCGACCGCGCCACCGACGCCCTGCGCCACGCGAACCTCACCGGCACCCACCCCCGCGGCGGCGCCGTCGCGTTCGTCGGCGACGACCCGGCCGCGAAGTCCTCGAGCGTGCCCTGCGCCTCCGAGGCCGCCCTCGCCGACATGGCCGTCCCGGTGCTCTTCCCCGCCGACTCCCAGGACGTCCTCGACCTCGGCCGCCACGCCGTCGCCCTCTCCCGGGTGAGCGGGCTGTGGACCGCGCTGAAGATGGTCACCGCGGTCGCCGACGGCTCCGGCACCGTCGACGTCGACCCGGACCGGCTCGCGATCGTCACCCCCGACCTCACGATCGACGGCCGCGAGTACGTCCACACGCCCTCGGCGACCCTGCTCCAGCCGAAGCTCGGCCCGATCGAGCGCGACCTCTACCGGGCCCGCCTCGAGATCGCCCGCCGCTACGCCGCCGCCAACGGGCTGAACCGGATCGTCGGGCACGGCCCGGCGCGGATCGGCGTCGTCGCCGCCGGCAAGAGCTGGCTCGACCTGCGCCAGGCCCTCGACACCCTCGGCCTCGACGAGGCGGAGCTGGAGCGTCGCGGCGTCCGGCTCCTGCGCGTCGGGATGCCCTGGCCGCTCGAGCCCGGCGTCGTCGAGCGCTTCGCCGAGGGCCTCGACGAGATCGTCGTGGTCGAGGAGAAGCGCGCCTTCCTCGAGACCCAGATCAAGGAGCTCCTCTACGGCCGCGCCGGCGCCCCGCGGGTGTACGGCAAGCGGGGACCCGAGGGCATGCCGATGTTCCCCGAGGCCGGCGACCTCGACCCCGACGTCGTCGCCCGCCGCGTCGGGGAGCGTCTCCTCGCGCACGGCGACGTCCCGAGCGTCCGCGCGTGGCGCGACGAGAAGGCCCGCCGCAGCCGCATCGACCTGTCGCTGACGCCGGTCGCGGGCGCGCAGCGCACGCCGTTCTACTGCTCGGGCTGCCCCCACAACACCTCGACCACCGCGATCCCCGACGGCTCGCTCGTCGGCGCCGGCATCGGCTGCCACACGATGGTGCTGCTGATGCCCGAGGAGCAGGTCGGCGAGGTCACCGGGCTGACCCAGATGGGCGGCGAGGGCGCGCACTGGCTCGGCATGGCACCGTTCGTCGAGGCCGACCATTTCGTCCAGAACATGGGCGACGGGACGTTCCACCACTCCGGCTCGCTGGCGGTCCGCGCCGCCGTGGCCGCCGGCTCGCACCTGACCTTCCGCCTGCTGCACAACGGCGCCGCGGCGATGACCGGCGGGCAGGACGCCGTCGGCGCGCTGTCGATGCCGGCGCTGACGCAGTCGCTGATGGCCGAGGGCGTCACGAGGATCATCGTCACCACCGAGGACCGGTCGCGGTACCGGCGCGTGCGCCTGGCCAAGGGGGTCGCCGTCTGGGACCGCTCGCGCTACGAGGAGGCCCAGCGCGTCCTCGCCGACACCCCCGGCGTGACCGTGCTGATCCACGACCAGGAGTGCGCGGCCCAGAAGCGGCGCAAGCGCAAGCGCGGCACGCTCGCCGACCCGTCGACCCGCGTCATGATCAACGAGCGGGTCTGCGAGGGCTGCGGCGACTGCGGCCAGACGTCGAACTGCTTGTCGGTGACGCCGGTCGACACCGAGTTCGGCCGCAAGACCCGCATCCACCAGGCGTCCTGCAACAAGGACTACTCCTGCCTGGACGGCGACTGCCCGGCGTTCCTCACCGTCGAGCCGGGGACGGCGGCGGCACCTCCGGCGCTCGCCCCGCTGGCGGCCGACGCCCTCCCGCGGCCGCGGTCCGTCGTCGACACCGAGGCGTTCACGATCCGCCTCGCCGGCATCGGCGGGACGGGCGTGACGACGGTGTCCCAGGTGCTCGCGACCGCCGGCCTCGCCGCCGGGCGCCACGTCCGTGGCCTGGACCAGACGGGGCTGGCCCAGAAGGGCGGCGCCGTCATCTCCGACATCAAGATCAGCCGGTCGGCCCAGGACGCCGCCGGGCGGGCGGCCGAGGGCGAGTGCGACCTCTACCTCGGCGCCGACCTCCTCGTCGCGGCCGAGACGGCGAACCTCGCCACCTGCGCCTCCTGGCGCACCGTCGCCGCGGTGTCGTCGGCGAAGGTGCCGACGGGCGCGATGGTCGTCGACCCGACGGTCACCTTCCCGGACACGGACGCCGTGCTGCGGCGCATCACCGACCGCGTCCGGCGCGACGTCGGGATCGTCGTCGACGCCCGCGCGCTGGCCGACGCGCTGTTCGGCGACGACCAGTTCGCGCTGACGCTGCTCGTCGGCGCCGCGTTCCAGGCCGGCGCGCTGCCGCTGCCGGCGGAGTCGATCGAGGAGGCGTTCACGCTCAACGGCGCCGCCGTGGACACGAACCTCCAGGCGTTCCGCCGCGGGCGCCAGTCCGTGGCCGACCCCGAGGCGTTCGCGCAGGTGGTCGGGCAGGCCACCGGGACGGGTCCCGACACCGGCGTCCCCGGCCTCACCGAGCGCGGGGAGGCCGAGGCCGCGGAGATCGTCGCCGCGATCGGCGCGCCCGCGGGCAGCGAGCTCGAGCGGCTCGTCGGCATCCGGGTGCCCGAGCTCGTCGCCTACCAGGACGCGGCCTACGCGCGGCAGTACGCGGACGTCGTGGCGGCGACGGTCGACGCCGACCCGCGCCTGTCCGAGGCGCTCGCCACCGGGCTGTACAAGCTCATGGCCTACAAGGACGAGTACGAGGTCGCGCGCCTGTCGCTCGACCCCGCCCTCGACGCGTCGGTGCGCGCGCAGTTCGGCGACGGGGCGCGCTACGCCTGGAAGCTGCACCCGCCGGTGCTGCGGGCCGCGGGCATGCAGCGCAAGATCACGCTGGGCCGCTGGTTCCGGCCGGGCTACCGCACCCTGCGCGCCATGCGCCGGCTGCGCGGCACGAAGCTCGACCCGTTCGGCGTCGCCGAGGTCCGCCGCGTCGAGCGGGAGCTGGTGGCCGAGTACCGCGCGCTGGTGCCGACGCTACTGTCCATGGACGACGCCGAGCGAGCGGCGGAGATCGCCGCCCTGCCCGACATGGTCCGGGGCTACGAGCAGATCAAGCTCGACAACGTCGCCCGCTACCGCGCCCGCCTGGCCGAGCTCCTGGGCTGACCGGCCTACGTGAGCAGTTGGCGCCCTTCTAAGGGCGCCAACTGCTCACATGAAGGTGACCACGGGCTCGACCGCCACGGGGGTGGCCAGGCTGTTGGCGATGTAGCACTCCTTGTGGGCCAGCTCGACCAGGCGCTCCACGCGGGGGACGCTCGGTCCCGGCGCCACCGTGATGTGCGGGCGCAGCACGATCGCCGCGATCCGGGCCGGGCCCTCGTCGTGCGACATCGTCGCCTCGGCGTCGTCGCGGTAGTCGGTGACGTCGACGCGGGCCCGGGCGGCGATCGCGAGGAACGACAGCAGCTGGCACGACGCCGCCGCGGCCAGCACCAGCTGCTCGGGGTCGAGCAGGCTCGCGTCGCCGCGCAGCGAGGGGTCGTTGGAGAGCTCCAGCGCGGTCGCCGCCGGCGGCGCCTCGACCCGGTGCGCGCGCACGAAGCCGTCGTAGCCGAGGCCGGTCGAGCCCGACCAGGTGCACGTCGCGCGGTAGCGGTGGGTGCCGTCGGGGTCGCGGGTGAAAGCCATGGTCAGGGCAGCTCGTAGTCGAGGGTCAGCAGCTCGTGGGCGAGGATCCCGGTGCCCTGCAGCCCGGCGAGCCCGCCGGTGCCCGACCCCGCGACGACGTAGGCCCACTGCCGCAGCTCCTGGCCGTCGCCGCCTGCCGCGCCGTGCTGGAGCACGAAGCTTCCGGCCCGGCCCTCGAGCTCGCCGACCACGCGCTCCTGCGCGAGGTAGGCGGCACCGCCCTCGCCCTGGGTGGTGAGGAGCTCGGCCACCGAGGTCCCCGCCAGCGGCCCGGTGTAGGTCTTGCGGACCAGCGCCCGGCCGGTCGCCGGGCCCCGGCCCTCGGGCTCGGCCAGGGCGTCACCCTCGGCCGGTTCCCAGACGTCGATGGTGAAGGCGCTCTCGAGGTGTGTGGTCACCCGCGCATCCTCGCGCGCGTGAGCTGACACCCGTTGTCAGGGACCCGTCAGCTCGTCGGCGATCCCGCGCAACCGTCGCCGCGCCAGCGCGTCGTGGGCCTGCGGATCGGGCTCGGCCTCCCGGAGACCGTTGTAGTACCGGCCCGTGACCCCGGCGAGCTCCGGGTCGACCGCGAGCCGCGCCGTCGCCTCGACGCCCTCGGCGATCGTGCTGATCGGCGAGGGCACGATCTTGGTGGGCATGTACGTGGCCGGGTGCAGGGCGGTCGCGGTGACGACGTCGGGATCGAGCTCCTCGGCGAGGTCGAACGCGTCGAGGATCTGCGCGAGCTTGCTCTGGCAGTACGCCCGCCAGCCCGAGTAGCCGCGGCGCAGCATGAGGTCGTCGAAGTCGAGGGCCGCCTGCCCGGCCGACGACACCATGACGATCCGCGCGGGGTCGCCGTCGGCGCCCGCGGCCCGCAACGGCCCGAGCAGCCGGCGGGTCAGCAGGTGGCCTGCGAGGAAGTTCACCGCGAACCGCAGCTCGTGACCGTCGGCGCTCTCCTGCCGCTCGCCGCCGCCGGGCACGTCCGCGCCGATCCCGGCGTTGTTGACCAGCACGTCGAGGCGCGGGTGGTCGGCGGCGACCCGGTCGGCGAGCTCGCGCACCTGCGCGAGCTCGGCGAGGTCCGCCCGGTACCAGGACAGGGCCTCGTTGCCGGTCCCCCGCCGGATCTCGTCCAGCGCGGCCTTGCCGCGCTCGTCGTCGCGGCCGTGCAGGAGCACCGCGTCGCCCCGGCCCGCGAGGTCGTGGGCCAGGGCCCGGCCGAGGCCGTCGGTGGCGCCGGTGACAAGGACGGTGCGCGTCATGCTCAGGAGCGGTCGGTGCGCTGGCTCGGGTAGCGCGTCGCCGACTGCGGGCCGTAGTACTGCGGCTCCGGGAACGGCTGCGTGCGTCCCGGGATGCTCGTCTGCTTGCGGACCTGGCGCACCGCGGAGTCGATGTGCTTGCGGTACCGGCCGCCGGTGCGGCTGTCGACGAAGGCGGCCGCCTGGTCGGTGTACTTGTTGACCTTCTCGGGGTTCTGGCGGGCGTACTGCCGCGCGGCGGCGACGGCGGCGCCGAGGGCCGCGACCCTGCGCATCAGTGCCATGGGGTCACCTCTCTGGTTCCGGTGGCGTCCTCTCCTGCTTACCACGTCCCGTGGTGTCAGGTGCGACGTCACGATTGGTGTCACTCGTGGTGCTCGGCGAGGTGCTCGCCGAGGAGGTCGAGCCCGAAGTCGTGGCCGGGGTCGCGCCACACGGAGTGCGCGTGGTTCACCCCGCGCTGCGTGTGGTCCCACTCCGCGAGCAACCGGGGGCCCTGGAGACGGTAGTAGTGCGGCTGACCGCGCTCGGCCCCGCCGGCCCAGGCGAACGCGACGCCGTCGAGGGCGTCCCCGTCGAACCGGGCCCGCTCGCGCTCCACGACGCCCGGCGGCATCCGGCCGACGTAGGTCTCCAGCACCCCGCGCAGCATCTCCCGCTGGTCGGCGGTCATCTCCGACGCAGGCAGCCCGCGGGGCGTCGCGGTGAGCTCGGTGGCCGACCGGTCGGTGTCGGTGACCCCGAGCCGGCTCTCGAGGCCGTCGTGCATCGACCAGAGCCGGTCCTCGAGGTCCTGCGCGAAGTGACCGCGCCAGATGTCGGGCAGCGGGATCAGCCGGTCGCCGGGGATGGGCCGCACGCGGTTGGCGCTGATGATGTCCGCGGGCGCGGTCGGCGTCAGCACGGCGCGCGAGCGCTGCTCGGCGTCCAGGGCGTGCAGCAGCTGGCGGGCCGAGTCCTCGATCCCGCCCAGCGGGCGCAGCTCCCGGCCTCCGAGCAGCGGCGAGACCATCGGGTCGGCCCCGAGGAAGCACGGGCTGCCCGCGGCCGCCTCGCCGTCGAGGACGAGGTGGTGCACCGACACGTGGTGCCCGCCGAAGCGCCACGACCAGGGCCCGTTGCCGGTCGGGTCGCCGAAGACCCGCAGGTAGTACATGCCCGGGTCGCGGCCGCGGTCGCGGTCGAACCCCGTGGTGAAGCCCTCGGTGCGGTCGAGGACGTTCTCCAGGCCCATGATCGTCGAGGCGGTGACGTACCCCTCCTCCGACAGTCCGGTCGCCAGCAGCCGCATCGCGGCGCGGTGCTGGTGGGGGCGCTGCTGGTGGACGGTGAGGCCGCCGTGGTCGGTCGGCGTGTAGAACCACCGCACCCGCTCGGCGTCGGCGGCCTTCGAGCCCGGCCAGTCCCAGGCGCCGACCGCCCGCTGCTCCGCGTCGAGGGTGTCGATCCACGCCGCGGCCGCCTCGGCCATCGCCGAGGCGACCGTGCGCGGAGAGGGGCCGCCGGAGCTCATGGTCGAGCTCCGCTGCGCTCCGTCTCCCGCGTCACTTGATGCGCTGCAGCTGCGTGATCGTCAGGCCGTCGGCGCCGCCGACGAGGTACTCGTCGAGCTTGCCGGCGAACTCCACGAGGTGGCTGTTGGCCATGTGCGCCTCGAGGTGGCCCGGGCTCTTCCAGTTCTCGTAGAAGTAGAACGTCCCCGGGTCGTCGACGGCCACGTGCAGGTCGTAGTTGACGTTCCCGTCCTCGGCCAGGGTGGGGGAGACGAGCTGCTCGAGCTCCGAGCGCAGCTGCGCCTCCTTGCCGGGCAGGGCCTTCATGTGGGCGATCACGGTGAGCAGGTTGCGGTCGTCTTCGGTGGGCGTCGGCACGGCGGGGTCTCCTGGGGTCGACGGCGGCGTCGTCCACCACCTACCCGAGGGCCGGTGGTGTCACGCGTCACGGGCGTTCAGTCGCGGCGGGATCCCGGGGGGTCGTCGTCCTCGCTGCGCGACCCGGTGCCGTCCTCCTCGTCGGAGATCGACGGCTCCCGCTCCTCCACGATCTCCGCCTCATGGGTGTCGTCCCCGGAGCCGTCGTCCCTAGAGCCGTCCCCGGAGGCCGACGTCGACCCGACCGCCGCCTCGGCACCCGTGTCGTCGCCCGTCGAGGACGGCCCGCCGGTGCTGCCGTCGGGCGGCCCCGGGGTGGGCCCGGCCGACGCCGAGCGCCGGGGTCCGGGGGTGTTCGGGGGCGGCGCCGCGGGCGGGGGCGGCGTGTTGGTCAGCGTCCGCGACGCCCGGATCGCCGACCGCGCCCGGACCTGCTGGATGGCCACGAGGCCACCGCCGAGCAGCACCGCGAGCACCCCGAAGATGGCGACCGCGGCCACCGTGGCGATCGCCCCGACGACGATCGCCACGCCGCCGACGACCAGCCAGACCATGCCGATCGTGCGCATGGTCGCGATGGTCGGCGGCGGGTCCGGGGGCTCGGTCACGGTGTCGATCCCGGGGTCACGTCCGGTAGCCCGCCTTCGTGGCGCGGTCCAGCGAGGCCTGGACCTCCTTCTCGGCCGCGGCCCGCCCGACCCACTCGTGGCCCTCGACCGTCTTGTCGGGCTCGAGGGCCTTGTAGACCTCGAAGAAATGCTGGATCTCCATGCGGTGGTACTCGTCGAGGTGGTGGATGTCGCGCAGGTGCTCCAGGCGCGGGTCCTCGCTGGGCACGCAGAGCACCTTGTCGTCGCCGCCGGCCTCGTCGGTCATGCGGAACATGCCGATCGCGCGGCTGCGCACCAGGCAGCCGGGGAAGGTCGGCTGCTGGATGAGGACGAGCGCGTCGAGCGGGTCGTCGTCCTGCCCGAGGGTGTTCTCGATATAGCCGTAGTCCGCGGGGTAGCGCGTGGCCGTGAACAGCGTGCGGTCCAGCCGCAGCCGCCCCGTCTCGTGATCCATCTCGTACTTGTTGCGACTGCCCTGCGGCACCTCGACCAGCACGTCGAACTCCACGCTGGACCCTCCCGGTGATCGGCGTGTGGGGCCGCCAGTGTGGCGGTCGCATCCGAGGGGAACCAGCCCACCCCTCGCTCAGGTCGTGGCTGTCCGATCGGTCGCGCACCAGGTGCCCGTTGCGGCCGTGCCACGAACGGGGTACTCACCTGTGCGGGGGTCGGGAGAGGTGGCGCGGTGGGCTTCTCGAGGCGGATCGACGCGTTCCAGCGCCGGCACCGGTGGGCGGCCCTGCCCGTGGCGGTGGTCTACAAGTTCGTCGACGACGAGGGCACCTACCTCGCTGCGCTGCTCGCGTACTACGGCTTCCTGTCGCTCTTCCCGCTGCTCCTGCTCGCGGTCACCGTGCTCGGCTACGTCCTGCACGGCGACCCCGCCGCCCAGCAGGCCGTCCTCAGCACGGCGCTGCGCAACGTGCCGGTGATCGGCGACCAGCTCCAGAACAACGTGCACACCCTCACCGGGAACCCGGCCGCCCTGGTGGTGGGCGTCCTCGTCGCCGTCTACGGCGCGCTCGGGGTCATGCACGCCGCCCAGCACGCGCTCGACCGGATCTGGTCGGTCCCGCGCGCGGAACGCGCGAGCATCCACGCCGCCTACGGCAAGGGCGCGCTCGTGATCGTGATCGTGGGCATCGGGATGCTGCTCACCGCCGGGCTGTCGGCGCTGGCCACGACGGTGGGGGCGACGACGGGACTCGGCACGCTTGTCGGCACCGTCGCCACGCTCGCCGGCGTCGTCGTCAACATCGGCCTGTTCCTGCTGGCCTACCACCTGCTCTCGGCCCGGCCCGGCAACCTGCGCGACCGCTGGATCGCCGCGGTCGTGGCCGGCGTGACGTGGCAGCTGCTGCTCTCGATCGGTACGTGGCTCGTGGGCACCCGGCTGCAGGGCGCGAGCGCCACCTACGGGCTGTTCGGCATCGTGCTCGGGCTGATGGCCTGGCTCTACCTCGCCGGGTCGGTCTTCGTGCTCTGCGCCGAGCTCGACAGCGTGCTGGCCCGGCGCCTGCTCCCGCGCAGCCTGTTCAGCATGTATCCCGAGGACCGGGACACCACCGCCGCCGACCGGCGCGCCTACGCCTTCTACGCGGAGTCCGAGCGGCAGAAGGACCACCAGACCGTCGACGTGACGTTCGACGGCGAGCCCGCGCCGGAGATCCCGGAACAGCGCGGCGCGGTGGTGCCGGACCCGGACCCGGCCCCGGACGCGCGACGGCCCGCGTCCCCGTGAGGAGGGCGCGGGCCGTGTCGGGCTCGCCAGAGGCTCAGGCCTCCTTGATCGCCGAGACGTCGAACTCGAGGCCGATCTTCTCGGACACCAGCACGCCGCCGGTCTCGAGCGCGGCGTTGAACGTGATGCCCCAGTCCTTGCGGTTGATCGTGGTGGCGCCCTCGAAGCCGGCGCGGACGTTGCCGAACGGGTCCTTGGCCAGGCCGGTGAACTCGAACGGGACGGTCACCGACTTCGTGGTGTCGCGGATCGTCAGGTCGCCGGTGATGTTGTAGGTGTCGCCGTCCTTCTCGACCGAGGTCGAACGGAAGGTGATCTCCGGGTAGACGTTCACGGCCAGGAAGTCGTCGCCCTGGACGTGACCGTCGCGCTGCTCCTGGCCGGTGTCCAGGCTGCTGGCGGCGATGACGATCTCGGTCGACGACAGCGACGCGTCCTCGCCGATCGTCGCGGTGCCGCGGAACTCGCCGAACGAGCCCCGGACCTTCGTGACCATGGCGTGGCGCGCGGTGAAACCGATGCGCGTGTGCGCGGGGTCGAGCTGGTAGTCGCCCGCGAGCTCGAGGGTCGGCGCGGCGGTCTCGGTCATCGTGTCCTCCGTGGGACTTGAAGCATCAACTTTCAAGGCACAGCGTAGCACTCACTGTTGAGACGTCAACTATCAGGCCCGACTGTGACGGCCGTCTCCGCGCGGCCGGGGCGGGCGGTCAGGCGAGAGCGGCGTCGTCGTCACCGACGACGACGCCGCCCGGCCAGCGCGCCGAGAGCTCCGCGGCGAACGTCGCAGCGCCCGCGCCCACGGCCCGGATCACCAGGCGCCCTCCGGCGAGACCGGAGGCGCTCGCGGCGAAGCGCGCCAGGGCCGTCGGATCCCAGGCGGCGGCGGGGACGTCGAGCGCGACCCGCGCCGTGGTCGTCGCGAGCAGGACGGCGAGCGCCTGGGCGGTGGCCGGCCAGTGGTGGCGGGCCGGGGCGTCGGCGCCGGCGGTGGGGACGACGAGCACGGTGGCGCCGTCGGCCTCGGCCGCCCGGGCCCGGTCGAGCATGGCGTCGAGGTCGCGGGAACCGCCGGCTGGTGTCACGAGCCCGTGGTCGACGGGGTCGAGGTGGACGACGCGGGGCGGGGCGACGGTGGTCATGGCGGGCGAGCTCCTGGGGTGGTCGCGGGGGTCCGGCACGGGCGGACGGCGCCTGGCGACCGGCGCGAGGAATCCCTCGGGGCGGTCAGGCGCCCCGGCGACAGAGCTCGTCGTACGCGTCGGGGCGACGGCTCGGCCAGAACCGCTCGAGCGTCTCCCCGGACATGCGGGCGAGTGTGCCTCGGGCCCGGGTGGTCGACAAGCGTTACGTTCGCCTCATGGCCGACCTCAAGCCCCGCAGCCGTGACGTCACCGACGGGATGGAGCGGGCCGCGGCCCGCGGCATGTTGCGCGCGGTCGGCATGCGTGACGACGACTTCGCGAAGCCGCAGATCGGGGTCGCGTCGTCGTGGAACGAGATCACCCCGTGCAACCTCTCGCTCGACCGCCTGGCCTCCGCGGCCAAGGAGGGCGTGCACCACGCCGGCGGCTACCCGATGGAGTTCGGCACGATCTCGGTGTCCGACGGGATCTCCATGGGCCACGTCGGCATGCACTACTCGCTGGTCAGCCGGGAGGTCATCGCCGACTCGGTGGAGACGGTCGTGTCCGCCGAGCGCCTCGACGGCACGATCACGCTCGCGGGCTGCGACAAGTCCCTTCCCGGCATGCTCATGGCCGCCGCGCGCCTCGACCTCGCCTCGGTCTTCCTCTACGCCGGCTCGATCATGCCGGGCACCGTGGACGGCAAGGAGGTGTCGATCATCGACGCCTTCGAGGCCGTCGGGGCCTGCGCGCGCGGCCTGATCAGCCGCGAGAAGGTCGACGAGATCGAGCGCGCGATCTGCCCCGGCGAGGGCGCCTGCGGCGGCATGTACACCGCCAACACCATGGCCTGCGCCGCCGAGGCGATGGGGATGTCGCTGCCCGGCTCGTCCTCGCCGCCGAGCGCCGACCGCCGCCGCGACGGCTTCGCCCGCGCCTCCGGCGACGCCGTGGTCGGGATGCTCGCCCGGGGCCACACCGCCCGCGACATCATGACCCGCGAGGCCTTCGAGAACGCGATCGCGATCGTCATGGCCTTCGGCGGGTCGACCAACGCCGTGCTGCACCTGCTCGCGATCGCGCGGGAGGCCGGTGTCGAGCTGGTCCTCGACGACTTCAACCGCATCGGCGACAAGGTGCCGCACCTCGCCGACGTCAAGCCGTTCGGGCGCTGGATGATGAACACCGTCGACCGGGTCGGCGGCGTGCCGGTGGTGATGAAGGCCCTGCTCGACGCCGGGCTCATCCACGGCGACTGCCTGACCGTCACCGGGAAGACGGTCGCGGAGAACCTCGACGACCTGCGCCCGGAGGGCCTCGACGGCGACATCCTGCGGCCGCTGTCGAACCCCATCCACCCCACCGGCGGGCTGACGATCCTGCGCGGCTCGCTCGCCCCCGACGGCGCGGTGGTCAAGTCGGCGGGCTTCGACACGGCGTCCTTCGAGGGCACCGCGCGGGTCTTCGACGGCGAGCAGGGGGCCATGGAGGCCGTCGAGTCGTCCGGTCCGGACGGGCTGCAGCCCGGCGACGTCGTCGTCATCCGCAACGAGGGGCCTCGCGGCGGGCCCGGGATGCGGGAGATGCTGGCGGTCACCGGCGCCATCAAGGGCGCCGGTCTCGGCAAGGACGTCCTGCTGCTCACCGACGGCCGCTTCTCGGGCGGGACGACGGGCCTCTGCGTCGGCCACGTGGCCCCGGAGGCCGACCACGGCGGCCCGATCGCGTTCGTCCGCGACGGCGACCGGATCCGGCTCGACCTCGCCGCCCGCACGCTCGACCTGCTGATCTCCCCCGAGGAGCTCGCGGCGCGCGCGGAGGGCTGGACCACGCCGCCGCCCAAGCACCGCACCGGGGTGCTGGGCAAGTACGCGCGCCTGGTCGGCTCGGCGGCCGAGGGGGCCGTCGTCGGGTTCGCGTGATCCCCGCCCTGAACCGCCGTGCCTTCGCCGACCTGACCCCCGCCGAGCTCTACGACCTGCTCGCCCTGCGGGTGCGGGTGTTCGTCGTCGAGCAGGAGTGCGCCTACCAGGAGCTCGACGGCCGCGACGCGGTCGCCGAGCACGTGTGGACCCGTGGCCCCGGCGGCGAGGTCGCGGCGTACCTGCGCGTGGGCGACGAGGGCGGGGGTGTGGTGCGGCTCGGTCGCATCGTCACCGCGCCCGAGCACCGGGGCACGGGCGCGGGGGCGGCGCTGATGCGGGCGGTGCTCGGCGGCATCGACGGGCCGGTGGTGCTCGGCGCCCAGGTGCAGGCGCAGGGGTTCTACGAGCGCCTCGGCTTCGCGGTCGACGGCCCCGGCTACGACGAGGACGGGATCCCGCACGTGCCGATGCGCCGTCCCTAGCTCCCTCACAGGCGCATCTCAGGACCCGGGCGGAGAGTGGGAAACGTGGAGATTCTGCTCATCCTGCTCGTCGTCGGCGGCCTGCTCGCCCTCGTGCTCACGCGGGGACGCGGGCGGGGGACCACAGCGGAGCACCAGCTCGGCGACGCCGAGGCGGAGGCCCGGCGTTGGTACGACCGTCTCGGCGGGCAGGTCCTCAACCTGACCGGCAGCGACGACCCCTCGAAGCAGGCGCTCGCCGACGCCGGCGAGCGGTACAACGCCGCCGGCTCGCAGCTCGAGCAGGCCAAGACCGCCCAGCAGTACCGGCTGGCCGGCGACACGGCGCTCGAGGGCCTCTACTACGTGCGCGCCGCGCGCACCGCGATGGGCATGGATCCCGGCCCCGACCTCCCCGGCTCGGCCGAGCGCTCCCGCGCGGGCAGCCTCGGCGAGGAGCAGTCCGTCGATGTCGAGGGCCGCAGCGTCACCGGCTCGCCGCAGCCCTCGGCGCAGAACAACCACTACTACCCCGGCGGCATGGTCGGCGGCCGCCCCGTGCCCGCCGGCTGGTACTCCGAGCCCTGGTGGAAGCCGATGCTCCTCGGCGGCGTGGGCGCCTTCGGCGGGATGATGGTCGCGAGCGCGCTCTTCTCCGGCTTCGGCGCCGCCGCGATCGGCGGCGACGTGATGGCCGCCGACATGGGCGGCGGGTTCGACGGCGGCATGGACCCGGGCATGGATCCGGGCATGGATCCGGGCATGGACCCCGGGATGGACCCGGGCATGGACGGCGGCTTCGACGGCGGCGGCATGTTCGACGGTGGGGGCTTCGACTTCGGCGACTGGTGAGCCGCCGGGGGTCAGCGGCCGAGGCGGCGCGTGCCGTGGGAGCCGTCGATCACCCACGCGACCAGCGCGTCGGCGCCCGGAGGCGCCCCGCCCTGGCCGAACCGGGCGCGGCGCACCGACCCGTCGTCGCCGGCGACGGTGACCTCGTAGGCGAACCCGTCCGCGACCGTGCTCGGGGGACCGTCGACGAGGTCGCACCCGTCGACGAGCACGGTGAGCGCCGTGGCCGCGTCCGGGTCCAGCTCGGCGGCGTCCACGTCGACGGTGAGGACCATGCCGGCCACCCCGCCGGAACGGACCACGGTGACCCTCACCGCGGGTCCGCGGCCAACCGGACCTTCACCGCCTCCCAGCCGCCGCGTACCGCGTCCTGCTGCGGCGAGCCCTCGCCGTAGCGCTCGCCCGCGACCGTGACGGTCAGCGCCGCGCAGGCCGCGAAGTCGGCGGTGGGACGCAGGCGGCCGTCGGTGAGCACCGTGTACCAGACCGGCCCGACCGTCTCCCACGCGCGACCGCCGAGGGCGCGGGCCGCCTCGGCGAAGGCGCGGTTGGGGATGCCGGAGTTCACGTGCACGCCGCCGTTGTCGTTGCGCGGGTCGTCGTCGACGGGCAGGTCGGCGTAGCCGTCCATGTCGGCGGGCTGGTCGTCGCCGCTGAAGGCCGTCCCGGGCGCGATCATGCTGCGCAGGGCGCCGCCGAGCGTGGGCTCGAGGGTGCCCTCGCCGATCAGCCACGTCGCGGCCCGCGCGTCCTGCCCGCGCGCCCACTGCGCGACCAGGCTGCCGAACACGTCGGAGAACGACTCGTTGAGCGCCCCGCTCTGTCCGCGGTACTGCAGGGCGGCGGCGAACTGCGTGACGCCGTGGGTGAGCTCGTGGGCGACGACGTCGAGCGCTCGCGTCAGCGCGCCCGCCGCGAAGACGCCGCCCCCGCCGTCGCCGTAGACCATCTGGTCGCCGGTCCAGAACGCGTTGTCGTAGCGCTGCCCGAAGTGCACCGACGAGACGAGGTCGAGCCCGCGGCCGTCGATGGAGTCGCGGCCGAACACGTCCCGGTAGAACGCCGCGGTGCTGGCGGCCCCGTCGAACGCCTCGTTGACCGCCGTATCCGCGACCGGTGCGTCGGCCGAGCCCCGGACGCGGCGGCCCGGCAGCGAGCCCTCGTCGCCGCCCGCCATGTCGTAGACCGTGTTGTCCGGGCCCGTCGCGGGGGCCCGCGCGGGCAGGAACGCCACGTCCGCGGGGGAGATCCCGAGCCGGCGCAGCGTCGGCCCCAGCGAGGACCGTCGCGAGCGCAGCGCCGCGGAGGTCAGCAGCGTGCGCAGCGCCGCGTCGCGGACCCGGGGATCGCCGCGCTCGGCCACGGCCAGCAGCAGCGACGGCGGGGCGATCTCGCAGCGGCAGCCGGACACACCGGTCAGTCTGCCCGAGACGACCGACACCCCCCGCCGTGCCACGGCCGTCGTCGATCTCTGGGAGACTGGAGCCCGTACGCGGCGCCGCACCGGCGCCCGTGGGTCGTCAGCGCACCGCGCACCACGCGGTCTCCCTCCCCCGACGGACGGGCCGACGCTCGCGGCCCCTTGTTCCCCGTGGAGAGGTTCCCGACATCCCGACGACGTCTGCTCGTCCCGCCCCGACGTTCCTCGACCTCGGTGTCCCCGGCACCGTCGTCGACGCGCTCGCCGAGCGCGGCATCACCGAGCCCACCCCCATTCAGTGCGCCGCGATCGGCGACGCGCTGGCCGGGCGCGACGTGCTCGGCCGCGGCCGCACCGGCAGCGGCAAGACCCTCGCGTTCGGCCTGCCGGTGCTCACGCGCCTGCACGGCGGGCGCACCGTCCCGCAGCGCCCGCGCGGCCTGGTGCTGCTGCCGACGCGCGAGCTCGCGAGCCAGGTCCGCGACGCCCTCGCCCCGCTCGCCGAGATCCTCGGCCTGCGCCAGACCGTCGTCTACGGCGGCGTCGGGCAGGGTCGCCAGGCCGAGGCCCTGCGCCGGGGCGTCGACCTGCTGATCGCCTGCCCCGGCCGTCTCGAGGACCTCATCAACCAGGGCCTCGTCGACCTCGACCGCGTCGAGGTGACCGTGCTCGACGAGGCCGACCACATGAGCGACCTCGGCTTCCTGCCCGCCGTGCGCCGCCTGCTGCGCCGCACGCCCCGCGACGGCCAGCGCCTGCTGTTCTCGGCCACCCTCGACGGCGAGGTCGACCGGCTCGTGCGCGAGTTCCTCCACGACGCGGTGACGCACAGCGTCGACGCCGCCGAGGAGCCCGTCCCGGACATGACCCACCACGTCTTCACGGTCGACCCGGCCGACCGGACGGCGGTGGTGCACGAGCTCGCGTCCGGGCACGGCCGCAGCATGCTGTTCACCCGCACCAAGCACGCGGCGCGCAAGCTCTCCCGCCAGCTCACCGCGGCGGGCATCCCGGCCACGGAGCTGCACGGCAACCTGTCCCAGCCTGCCCGCGACCGCAACCTCGCCGGCTTCGCCGCGGGCGACGTGCGGGTGCTCGTCGCCACCGACATCGCCGCGCGCGGGATCCACGTCGACGACGTCGGCCTCGTCGTCCACGTCGACCCGCCCGCCGAGCACAAGGCCTACACCCACCGCTCCGGGCGCACGGCGCGCGCCGGGTCCGCCGGCGACGTCGTGACCCTGGTGCCACCGGCCGAGCGGGCCGAGGTCGCGTCGATGACGCGGAAGGCCGGCATCAAGGCCAAGCCGGTGGACGTGGCGCCGGGCGCCCGGGAGATCACGGCCCTGGTCGGCGAGCCCGCTCCCCGCGTGGCGCCCGAGGAGGGGCCGCCGTCCGCGGCCCGCAAGCCCGATCCGCAGCCCGCGGCGGGGAGCCGGTCCGGGGGCTCGGGTCGTCCGGGGCGCTCGGGCGGCTCGTCGCGGCGGGGTGGATCCGGCGGTCCCCGCGGCGCCGGGGCCTCGGGTGGGGCCTCGGGCGGCGCGTCCGGCGGGGGCTCGGGTGGCGCCTCCGGCACCGGCCGGTCGGGTCGCCGTGGCGGCGGACGACGGGGCGGTGGCGGTGGAGCGCCCGCGGAGCCGGGCCGGGGGACGTCGTCGTCGTCGCACGGCGGTCGCCGCGCGCCGGCGTCGTCCGGGTCGTCCGCGTCCGCGTCCGGCTCGTCGAGCCCGCAGCACTCCGCCGCGGCGCACTCCGCGCGCTCGGGTGCCGGGAGGGGCCGGCGCCGCTGAGGTACTACTCACCCTGAGTAGCTGATTGCTGGGCCGTTCGAGTGGCGACGCTTGCTGTCTGCGGTCGTCCCGGGCGACGCTGCGATCACGCGCACGCCCGTGCGTGACACCCGTGCGTCGCGACCCGGAGGTCGTCGTGGGACCCACCTGGGGCATCTCCGGGCCGCTGTTCCTGCTCGTGTACGTGGTCCTGCTCGTGGCCGCCGCGGTCGTCGGGCCGGTGCTGCGGCGTTCACTCGACCGACGCAGCGCCCGGGACCACGGCGAGGCCGCCGTACCGGACGCGAGCGTCGAGGATCTCGCCCTGCTCGCGGGCGGGCGGCGCCGGCTGGTCGAGGCGGCGATCGCGCGGCTCGTCGAGGGTGGTGTCCTGCGGGTCTCGACCGACCGCCGGCTCGCGTTCACGGGTCGCCCCCCGATCGGCGAGCTCGACGAGACCGTCGTCGGGGTGGTCGAGGCGCGCCCGTCCACCACCGCCGGGATCGTCGCCCGGACCACGCCGTCCGCGGCGGTCCGCGACCTGGAGGCGGGCGCCCAGCGCCGCGGCCTGCTGCACGACCCCGCCGCCGTGCGCCGGACGAAGGCGATCGGCACCGGCGCGGCGGCGGCGGTGTTCGTGCTCGGCGTGGCCCGGGTGGCGGCGGGCATCGCGCGCGACGCGGCCGTCGGCTTCCTCGTCGTCCTGGTCGTGATCGCCGCCGTCGTCGCGTTCACGACGCTCTTCGTCTCGACCCGGCGCGTCACGCCGCGCGGGAAGGCGACGCTGTCGCAGGCCTGGTCGCGGGAGATGCAGAGCCGCCAGGGCGGAGCGCCGGCGCACGCGCGCGCTCCCGGGGCGGTCCTCGCCGGGTCGCTCGGGGTGGCCGGGCTCGTCGCGGTCTTCGGACTGTCGTCCTACCCGGACCCGCAGCTCGCCGGACTGCTCGCCGCGCCGGTCGGTGGCGGGGGCGGCGGGTGGGACGGCGGCGGTTCCGACGGCGGGTCGTCGTGCGGCTCGTCCTGCGGTGGTGGCGGCGGTGGGTGCGGCGGCGGAGGCGGCGGGGGCTGCGGCGGATGACCCCGTCGCCGGACGCGCCGGCGCTGCCGGGCGGGCCCGTCGGGGTCGGCATCGGCTGGCGCCGCGAGATCGACCTGACCGTCGAGCGGTTGCCGGGCGTCGACTTCGTCGAGGTCGTGGCCGAGGACCTGGACCCGGACGAGCTGCCGGCGTCCCTCGGCGTGCTGCGCGAGCGCGGCCTGCCCGTGCTGCCGCACGCGGTGTCGCTGTCGCTCGGGGGCGCCGAGCCGCTGCGGCACGACCGCGTCCGGCACCTCGCCGCCGTGGCCGACGCCCTCGGCGCCCCGATGGCGAGCGACCACGTCGCGTTCGTGCGGGCGGGCGGGCTCGAGTCGGGCCATCTGCTGCCGGTGCCGCGCACCCGGGAGGCGCTCGCGGTCGTCGTCGACAACGTCCGCGCGACCCAGGCCGAGCTGGGCGTGCCCCTCGCGCTCGAGAACATCGCGCCGCTGCTGGCGTGGCCGGACGACGCGATGACCGAGGGCGCGTTCCTGGGCGAGCTCTGCGAGCGGACCGGGGCGTGGCTGCTGCTCGACGTCGCCAACCTGCACGCGAGCGCGGTGAACCTGGGCCAGGACCCGGGCGAGGTGCTCGACGAGCTGCCGCTGGAGCGTGTCGTCTACGTGCACGCCGCGGGCGGGGTCGAGCGCGACGGCGTCTACCACGACACCCACGCGCATCCCCTGACCCCGCCGGTGCTCGACCTGCTCGACGAGCTCTGCGCGCGCCGCCGCCCGCCCGCGGTCCTGCTCGAGCGCGACGACCGCTACCCGCCCGACGACGAGCTGGCCGCGGAGCTGGCGGCGCTGCGGTCGGTGCACGCGCGGGTGCGGGCGTGAGCCGCGAGGACCTCGCGGCGCGCCAGGCCGCGCTGCTCGCCGCGCTCGTCGCCGACGGCCCCGCCCCGGCCGGCTTCGACCCCGCGCGCCTGGCCCTCGAGGCCGACGCCCTGCGCGCGAAACGACGCCGGCTGCTCCTGCGCCTGATCCCGGCGGAGGTCCACGAGCAGCTGGGGGCCGATCTCGTCGCGCGCATCGACGGCTGGATCCGGACCCACGCCCGGCGCACCGGGACGTCGCTGCACGACGAGGCGACGGCGTTCGTCGACCTCCTCCGCGCCGCCGACCTCGTCCCACCCTCCCCGCGCCGCCGTCGTCGTGGTCGTCGTGGTCGTGGCTGGCGGGGTGTTCGAGCAATGCGGCTTTCCTGGCGTGTGACGCCAGGATCGCCACATCCTCGGTGACGCGACACGCCGAGAGCTCACCCGTCCCGGACACGACGACGCCCGCGGCACCGAGGTGGTGCCGCGGGCGTTGGGATCGCTGATCACCTCGTGATCAACGGGGACTTCGTGCGCCTCGAGGCAGCGAACAGCTCGTTCGCTGCGTCAGGAGGCGCTCGTCAGGCGGCGGCGCTGCCGGACTCGTCGGAGCCGGACTCGTCGGAGCCGGACTCGTCGGAGCCGGACTCGTTGGAGCCGGTGGGCTCGTCCGAGGGCTCTGGGGCGGTGACGCCGTCGATGGCGATGCGCCGGGCACCGGGCTGGGCCGGCTCGGCGTGGGCGCCGGCGACGCGCAGGGTCAGCACACCGGCGTCGTAGGACGCGGTGACCGCGTCGGCGTCGACGTGCTGGGGGAGGGTGAAGCTCCGGCGGAACGAGCCGTAGCGGCTCTGCCGGTAGCCCTCGCCGGACTGCTCGTCGCGGCGCTCGCCCCGGACGGTCAGGCGGTCGCCGTCGACCTCGACGGTGACGTCCTTGGCGACGTCCACGCCGGGCAGCTCGACGCGGACCACGGCGTCGTCGCCCTCACGGACGACGTCGGTGGTCGGCGCGAACCAGGCGGCGGGGCGAACGGTTCCGGGGCGGCGGAACAGGGCGGGAGCGACGGCGAACGGGTCGACGAAGCGCGGGCCCCAGGGGATCAGGGTGCTCATGGTGGTTCCTCCTCGATGGGGAAGGCAGCCCGGCCTTGCGGGCTCTCGACTCATGCAACCTGAGTCGGGTCCGCTCAATTCCCGGTCTCGAGGAGTTCTCGCCTCGGCGTGTCGCGCGAGCGAGGATGTGGCGATCCTGGCGTCACACGCCAGCAAAGCCGCATTGCTCGCACACCCCGTGTGCGATGACGGCGACGGCGGGGCGACGGGCTACGGGGCGCGGCCGTCGCGGACGTCGGCGTAGCGGGAGCGGACCTGCTCGGAGATCGAGGCGTCGGTGACGTCGCGGGTGGTCTCGCGGGCGACGGTCCAGCCGGGCTCTTCGCCGTGCAGCGCCCAGGCCGCCTGGCGGGCGGCGCCGAGGGCGACGTACTCCTGGGGCGCGAGGACCTCGACGGGCAGGCCGAGGACGTCGGGCGCGAGGTCCGCGACCGCCCCGGAGCGCGAGCCGCCGCCGATGAGCAGGGCCCGCCGGGTCGGCACGTCCTGCGCGGCGAGCGCGTCGACGGCGTCGGCGAGCCCGCAGAGCATGCCCTCGACGGTCGCGCGGGCGAGGTTCTCGCGGGTGGCGTTCGCCGTGGTCAGCCCGACGTAGCGACCGCGTGCCTCCGGGCGGTTGGGGGTGCGTTCGCCGTCGAGGTAGGGCAGCAGGGTCAGCCCGCCCGCGCCCGGGGCAGCGGCGCGCGCCAGCTCGTCGAAGCCGGCCGGGTCCACCCCCAGCAGCGCCGCGCCGGCGCCGAGCACGCGCGCGGCGTTAAGGGTGGCCAGCAGCGGCAGGTAGCCGCCGCGCGCGTCGGCGAAGCCGGCCACGAGCCCCGAGGCGTCGGTGGTGGGCCGGTCGTGGCCGGTGAACACCGCGCCGGAGGTCCCGATCGAGACGACCACCTCGCCCGGCCCCGGCCCGATCGCGAGGGACGCGCCGGCGTTGTCGCCGGTGCCGGCCGAGACGGCGAGCCCGTCGGGGGTCCGCCCGACCACCTCGCCGGGCGCGGCGACCCGCGGCACGTCGAGCCCGCGCCCGAACGCCATCTCCAGGAGGTCGGGGCGGTAGGAGTCGGTGACGGTCGACCAGTAGCCGGTGCCCGACGCGTCGCCACGGTCGGTGGTCGCCTCGGCGGGCGAGCCGCAGAGCCGCCAGGTCAGCCAGTCGTGCGGCAGCATCACGCGCCGCGCGCGGTCGGCGACCTCGGGCTCGGCGCGGGAGGTCCAGCGCAGCTTGGTGGCGGTGATGCTCGCGACCGGCACGGTGCCGACGGCCTCGGCCCACTTGTCGGGCCCGCCGAGCTCCTCGATCAGCGCCTCGGCGTCCGGCGCGGAGCGGGTGTCGTTCCACAGCAGCGCGTCGCGCACCGGCTCGCCGCCCTCGTCGAGCAGCACCATCCCGTGCTGTTGGCCGGCGACACCGATGGCGGCGACGTCGGAGGTCCCGACCTCACCGAGCGCGCCCGCCAGGGCGTCCCACCACGCCTGCGGATCGACCTCCGTGCCGTCGGGATGGCCGCGACGGGCCTCCCGCACGATCGTGCCGTCGGCCGGATCCACGACGAGGACCTTGGTGGCCTGGGTCGAGGAGTCGATCCCCGCGACATACCGCTCCGAACGCGCCATGGCCGCAGTATCCCCACGATTAGGGTGACGTCGCGTGACCACTGGGGGGTTCCGGGAACGGTTCGTGGTCTGCGGCGAGGACATGCTCTCCCTGCGGATGGTCGAGGCGCTCGTGCGGCAGGCGCGGCGCGGGACCACCGACGTCGTCGTCCTGACGGCCCCGGGCGGCGCCGTGGTCGACCGGCTCCGGGCGATCCGCGGGGTCGAGGTCGTCGAGGTCGCCGAACCCGACGACGAGGCGTTCGCCGCGGCCGGCGTCGACGCCGCGACGTCGGTGGCGCTCGTGCACCGCGACGACGTCGTCAACATCCACCGCGCCCTGCGCGTGCAGGAGCTCGCCCCCGCCGCGCGCCTCGTCGTCCGGCTCCACGCGCCGGCGCTGGCGGGGCGGATCCGGATGCTGCTGCCCCACGCCACGGTCCTGTCGGTCTCGGCGACGGCCGCGCCTGCGTTCGTCACCGCGGCGATCGGCGCGAGCTCGCGTCAGGACGTCGACCTGCCCGGCCACCCGATGATCGTCGCCGACCGCGACGGGCTGCGGCCCGAGCGCGTCGTGTGCGGGCTGGCGCGCCGCCCGGACGCCGGCGAGCCCGAGCTGCTCCCGACCGACGACACCGGCGCCGACCTCGTCCTCGCCCGCGTCCCGCTCCATCGCGAGGGGCGCGTCGTCGGGCACCGCCGCGCGATCTGGCGGCGGGTGCTGGCCCGGATGTGGCGCCGGGCCCGCGCGAGCATGACCCGCTCGCTGGCCCAGGCGACCCTCGGCCTGATCGGGCTGCTCGTGCTCGGCACGGTCGCGTTCGCGACGCTGGCCGATCTCTCGTGGGGCGACGCGATCTTCCTGACCGTCCTGGACTCCGCGGGCGCCGCCGACCCGGACACCCACGTCTCGCCGGTCGCCCGCACCATCCAGGCGCTCGTGACCGTCGTCGGGATCGCGATCATCCCGCTGGTGACCGCCGTCGTCGTCGACGCGGCGGTCAGCGCCCGGTTCGCCGGCACGCCGCAGCGCTCGCGCCCGCGACGGGGGCACGTCGTCGTGGTCGGCCTGGGCAACGTCGGGGTCCGCGTCGTCGAGCAGCTGCACGAGCGCGGCGTGCCGGTGGTCGCCGTCGACGACGTGGAGGGCCCCGGGGTGACCCAGGTGCGCCGCCTGGGCGTGCCCGTGATCGTCGGCGACTCGACGCGGCAGTCGACCCTGGACGCGGCCTCGGTCGCCGACTGCCGCGCGCTCGTCGCCGTCGGGCGCGACGACGTCGCGAACCTCGAGACCGGTCTGGTCGGCCGCTCCCTGCGCGCGCGGCTGCGGGTGGTGCTGCGGCTGCGCGACGACGACCTCGCCCGCCGGCTCGACCGCACGCTCGAGGTGGCGGTGTCCCGCAGCGTCTCGTTCCTCGCGGCGCCGGCGTTCGCCGCGGCGATGCGCGAGCACCAGGTGGTGGCCACCGTCCCGGTCGGGCGCTCGGTGCTCCTGCTCGCCGACGTCCCGATCGGGCGCAGCGCCCTGCTCGCGGGCCTGGCCGCGTCCGTGGCGGAGATCGAGGGCGAGGTCCGCGTGGTGGGGGTCTACCGCGGCTCCGGGGAGGACGCGGTGCTCGAGTGCCCGCCGCGACCCCAGCGCCGGCTCAAGGTCGGGGACCGTCTCGTCGTCGCCGCGACCCGCAACGGGCTGGTGGACGTGCACGCGCGGTGCGCCGCGCGGATCTCCTCCTGAGGCCCCTCCTCACGCCGTCCGCGCCGGACCCTCGCGCGCGGCCCCGCGGGCACCGGACGGCTCCGCCGGAGCGGGCTCGCAGCCGCACGACTCCCGGATGATCAGTTCCGGAGGGATGCGGCGGGTGGTGGCCGGGGCGTCGGGCTCGGCGATGCGGGCCAGCAGCATGTGCACGGCCGTCGCCGCGATCTCGTGGAACGGCTGGGCGACGACGGTCAGGCGCGGGGAGAAGAGATCCGCCCAGGCGAAGTCGTCGAACGACGCGACGGCGACGTCGCGGGGCACCGAGAGCCCGGCGTCGCGCAGCGCCTGCATGACGCCGATGGTCATGCTGTTGTTGCCGGCGACGATCGCGGTCGGCGGGTCGTCGAGCTCCAGCAGGCGGTGTGTGGCGGTCCGGGCCGTGGCGGTCTCGGAGGCGCCGGTGACCTCGAGGTCGGGGTCGACGGGCAGGTCGCGGGCGCGCAGCGCGTCGCGGTGGCCGTCGCGGCGCTCCGAGGTGGTGGCGAGCCCGGCGAGACCGGCGACGAGGCCGATGCGGGTGTGCCCGTGGTCGGCGAGGTGGCCGGTCAATGCGGCGGTGGCGTCCCGGTTCTCGCTGCCGACCTGGTCGTGGCCGGCGTCGATGAGGCGGTCGAGCAGCACCGTGGGCACCTCGTGGCGCGCGAGGTAGGTGAGCGCCGCGTCCGGGACCGCCGACGGCGCGAGCACGACGCCGTCGACGCGGTGGTGGTGCAGGCGCGTGACGACGGTGAGCTCGTAGTCCGGGTCCTCGTGGGGATCGACCAGGAGCAGCGTGTAGCCCGCCGACGCCGCGGCGGACTCGGCGGCGTGCAGCAGCTCGCCGAAGTACGGGTTCGAGATCGCGGACAGGACCAGGCCCATCGTCGTCGTCCGCGCGGTCGCCAGGGACCGGGCGACGGTGTTCGGGGTGTACTGCGTCGCGGCGACCGCGGACAGGACGAGCTCGCGGGTGCGGGCGCGTACGGGCCGGGTCCCGTTGAGGACGTGGGAGACGGTGGCCGTCGACACCCCGGCCATCCGCGCGACGTCGGCCATCGTGACCATGCGCGGCTCCCGTCCATCCGGCGGTGTCGCTTCGGCGACCTGCCGCCCCCACGCGCAAGTTGTACCGCTTGCGCGCGATCGGCGCTCGCCCCCGATCTGACGCGGTTAAGCGCTTGCTTATGACGGAGCGGAGCTTTACGGTCACGCCACCGCCAGTGGCCCACGTCACGCACGTTGCCGGGCGCGGGACCGATGACGGCGGATCACGGGGGCGGGAGGCGCGATGCGCGGCGCGGCGCGACGGCGGGGAAGGGGCCGCACACCGGCGGTCCTCGGGGCGGTCCTGGCGAGCCTGGCGTTGCTCGCGGGCTGTTCCGGCGCGGGCGCGCTGGGGGCGGCCGAGGGCGTCGAGACCGTCACGGTCGCGATCGTGTCCAACCCGCAGATGGAGGACGCGATCTCGCTCGCGCCCCAGTTCGAGGCGGAGAACCCGGGTATCCGGCTGCGGTTCGTCTCGCTGTCGGAGAACGAGGCCCGCGCCA
Organism: Actinomycetospora sp. NBRC 106375; assembly: GCF_030269665.1. Lineage (GTDB taxonomy): Bacteria > Actinomycetota > Actinomycetes > Mycobacteriales > Pseudonocardiaceae > Actinomycetospora. The sequence goes on along the minus strand of NZ_BSTS01000006.1, from coordinate 145,786 downwards.
AGATCACCGCGTCGGTGGCCACCGGCGGCGGCGAGTTCGACATCGTCATGATCTCGAACTACGAGACGCCGCAGTGGGCGCAGAACGGCTGGCTCACGAACCTCGAGCCCTACATGGCCGCGACCCCGGGCTACGACCGCAACGACTTCATCCCCACGGTGCGCGACTCGCTGTCGTACCAGGGCGCGATGTACTCGGTGCCCTTCTACGGCGAGTCGTCGTTCCTCATGTACCGCAAGGACCTCTTCGAGCAGGCCGGCATCCAGATGCCCGCCCAGCCGACGTGGCCGCAGATCGCGCAGATCGCCGCCCAGCTCGACCAGGGCCAGGGCCAGCGCCGCGGCATCTGCCTGCGCGGCAAGCCGGGCTGGGGCGAGGTCATGGCGCCGCTCGACACCGTGATCAACACCTTCGGTGGCCGCTGGTACGACCCGCAGTGGCGCGCGCAGCTGACCTCCCCCGAGGTGAAGCAGGCCGTGCAGTTCTACGTCGACCTCGTCCGGGAGCACGGCGAGCCGGGCGCGTCACAGGCCGGCTTCTCCGAGTGCGCGACGCAGTTCGGTCAGGGCGAGGTCGCGATGTGGTACGACGCGACGTCGGCCGCCGGCACCGTCGAGGACCCCGAGGAGTCGACCGTCGCCGGCCGCATCGGCTACGCGCCGGCGCCCGTGGTCGCGACGCCGTCCTCGGGCTGGCTCTACACGTGGTCGCTGGGCATCCCGCAGACCTCTCCGCGCAAGGACGCGGCGTGGAGGTTCATGTCCTGGATGACCAGCAAGGAGTACATCCAGCGGGCCGGCCGCGACCCGAGCATCGGGTGGACGTCGGTGCCGCCCGGGTCCCGCCAGTCGACCTACCAGATCCCCGAGTACCAGCAGGTGGCCGGCCAGTACGCGCCGCTGATCCTCGACGGCCTGCAGCGGGCGAACCCGCAGCAGCCGACCGTGCAGCCGGTGCCGTACCAGGGCGTGCAGTTCGTGCGCATCCCCGAGTTCCAGGACCTCGGCACCCGCACCAGCCAGCAGGTCAGCGCGGCGATCGCCGGGCAGATCAGCGTCGACGAGGCACTGGAGCAGTCGCAGAACTACGCGGAGACGGTGGGGGAGAGCTACCAGCGATGAGCGACACGAAGCGAAGCAGAGCTGGAGCCCCACGATGACGGCCACGCTCGAAGAACGCCCCGCCGCCGAGGCCAACGTCGGCGGCGCCGCGATGATCGACCGCGCCGAGGGCTGGCGCCGGCGGGGGCCGCTGCTCCCGGCACTGATCTTCACGATCATCGTCACGCAGATCCCGTTCATCCTGACGCTCTACTACTCGCTGCAGTCGTGGAACCTGGTCCGGCCCGGGTCGCAGGAGTTCGTCTGGTTCTCGAACTACGGCGACGTCTTCGCCGACAGCCAGTTCCGGACGGTCGCGCTCAACACCGTGATCATGACGCTGGGCTCGGTGCTCATCGCCGTGGTCCTCGGCCTGCTGCTGGCGCTGCTGCTCAACCGGCAGTTCGTCGGGCGCGGTGTGGTGCGCACGCTGCTCATCACGCCGTTCCTCATCACCCCGGTGGCGGCGGCGCTGCTGTGGAAGACGGTGCTGCTCGACCCGACGCTCGGTCTGATCAACTTCGTGCTCTCGCCGTTCGGCCTGTCGGGCACGGAGTGGATCAGCCAGTACCCGCTGGCCTCGGTCATGGCTGCTCTGATCTGGCAGTGGACCCCGTTCATGATGCTGCTGCTGCTCGCGGGGCTGCAGAGCATGCCGACCGACCAGCTGGAGGCGGCGCGGGTCGACGGCGCGAGCGCGTGGTCGACGTTCCGGGAGCTGACCCTCCCGCACCTGCGCCGGTTCATCGAGCTCGGCGTCGTGCTCGGCACCATCTACCTGGTCAACATCTTCGACCAGGTCTACATGATGACCCAGGGCGGACCGGGCGTGGCCAGCGCGAACCTGCCCTTCTACATCTACCAGCGCGCGTTCCTCGGCTTCGACATCGGCCAGTCGGCGGCGATGGGCGTGGTCGTGGTGATCCTGACCCTCATCGCGGCGAACTTCGCCCTCCGCCTGATCTTCAAGTCGTTCAGTGGCGAGCAGGAGGCGGCCTGATGGCGGTCACGACGAGCACTCCACCCGACACGCAGGAGCCCGCAGCGCCGCCCGAGCCCCGCCGTCAGAAGCGCAGCGCCGCCAACGTGTGGCTGGGCGTCATCGCCTGGGTCGTGGGGATCGCGTTCTTCTTCCCGGTCTTCTGGATGGTGCTGACGTCGTTCAAGCAGGAGACCGACGCCTACACCACCACGCCGAAGATCATTTTCGAGCCGACGCTGGAGCAGTACGAGGGCGTCTTCGCCGCCGGGGTCGGCCCGTACGTGGTGAACTCCGTGATCGCCACGGTGTTCTCCACCCTGTTCGTGCTGGTCCTCGGGATCCCGGCGGCGTTCGCGGTGTCGCTGCGCCCGGTGAAGAAGACGCAAGACGTCCTGTTCTTCTTCATCTCCACGAAGATGCTGCCGGTGGTCGCGGTGATCGTGCCCATCTACGTCGTCGTCAACCAGATCGGCATGCTCGACAACATCTGGACCCTGGTCGTCCTCTACACGGGGATGAACCTGCCGATCGCGGTGTGGATGATGCGGTCGTTCTTCCTGGAGGTCCCGGGCGAGCTGCTGGAGCAGGCGAGCATCGACGGCGCGCCGCTGTGGCGCACGCTGCGCGAGATCGTGCTGCCGATCATCTCGCCCGGCATCTTCGCGACCGCGCTGATCTGCGTGATCTTCGCGTGGAACGAGTTCTTCTTCGCGGTCAACCTGACCGCGGCCAACGCCGGCACCATGCCGGTCTTCCTGGTCGGGTTCATCACCTCGGAGGGCCTGTACTGGGCCCAGCTCTCCGCGGCGGCCACCCTGGCCGCGCTGCCGGTCGTCATCGCCGGCTGGGTGGCGCAGAACAAGCTGGTGCAGGGCCTGTCGTTCGGCGCGGTCAAGTAAGGGGATTCATCAGATGGCCGAAGTGGTGTTCGACCGGGCCTCGCGGATCTACACGCCGGGGGCGAAGCCGGCGGTGGACAGCCTCGACCTGACCATCGCCGACGGCGAGCTCGTCGTCCTCGTCGGGCCCTCGGGCTCGGGGAAGTCGACCGCGCTGCGGATGCTGGCCGGCCTCGAGCCGATCGACGCGGGCTCGGTGCGCATCGACGGCCGCGACGTCGTCGACGTCCCGTCGAAGGACCGGGACATCGCGATGGTGTTCCAGAACTACGCGCTCTACCCGTCGAAGACGGTCGCGGAGAACATGGCCTTCCCGCTGAAGATGCGCGGGATGGAGAAGGAGGAGCGCGCGCAGCGCGTCCGCCAGGCCGCGGACATGCTCGGGCTCACCGAGTACCTCGACCGCAAGCCGAAGGCGCTCTCCGGCGGGCAGCGCCAGCGCGTGGCCATGGGCCGGGCGATCGTGCGCGAGCCCCAGGTCTTCCTCATGGACGAGCCCCTGTCGAACCTCGACGCGAAGATGCGCGTGCAGACCCGCGCGCAGATCGCCGAGATGCAGAACCGGCTCGAGGTGTCGACGGTCTACGTCACCCACGACCAGGTCGAGGCCATGACGATGGGCGACAAGGTCGCCGTGCTCGCCAACGGCCAGCTCCAGCAGTACGCCACGCCGCCCGAGCTCTACGACCGACCGATCAACGCCTTCGTCGCCGGCTTCATCGGGTCGCCCGCTATGAACCTCCTCGACCTGCCGCGTTCGTCGAGCGGCGTCACGCTCGGCGGCGTCGAGATCCCGCTGCCGCGCGACGTCGCCGACGCCGCCGGGTCGCGCGACAAGCTCACCGTCGGCATCCGGCCCGAGGACTGGGTGCTCGAGAGCACCGACGCGGACGCGGGCTCGGTGGTGAAGGCCGTGGTGGACGTCGTCGAGGAGCTGGGCAGCGAGTCCTACCTCTACGCCCACCTCGCCGAGGACACCTCGACCTCGATCGTCGTGCGGGGGCCGGGACGGGTGCAGGTCCGCTTCGGCGACCCGATCGCGGTGCGCCCGAACCCCGACGCCCTGCACGTCTTCGACGCCGAGACCGGACAGCGGCTGCCCTAGTACGCGGGCAGGTCGATCGCGGTGGCCGCGCTGGCCACCCAGTGCTCGTCGAACCCCTCGACGGCCTCGCTCGCGCCGGTCATCTGGCGGGTGCGCTCGGCGTTGACCAGCGCGAGGTGCTGGTTGGCCTCGACGAACCCGCGCATCCGCTCCCGGTAGGCCGCGAACGCCGTGGGCTCGCCGTGGGCGCGGGCCAGTTCGCCGGCGAGCACGTACGCGCCGACCATCGCGAGGCTCGTGCCCTGCCCCGACACGGCGGTCGCGCAGTAGGCGGCGTCGCCGACGAGGACCACCCGTCCCCGTGACCACTCCGGCATCCGGACCTGGGTCATGGGCGAGAGGTAGAAGTCGTCGGCGCCCGCCATGCCCTCGAGCATCTCCGGGATGCGCCAGCCGCCGGCGGCGAAGGCCTCGGCGACGAGGCGGCGCTGCAGGCCGAGGTCGCGGTGGTCGTAGGTGACGGGCCGGTCGTCCGGGTCGGCCCAGCCCATGACGGCCCGGACCTCCGTGTTCTGCCGCGCCGTGTACAGGCCGACCATCGCGTCCGGGCGCTGGAGGAACACCTGCCAGCGGTCGAGCCCGAAGGTGTTGGGCAGGGTGAACACGGCGATGTGCTGGCCGAGCGGGTAGAGCCGGCCGTCGTCGTCCGGGCCGAACGCGAGGCGGCGGACGCCGGAGAACTGGCCGTCGGCGCCCACGACGAGGTCGACGTCGCGGCGCTCGCCGCTGCTCAGCTCCACGCGCACGCGGTCCCCGGTGTCCTCCAGGCCGGTGACGCGCTCGCCGTAGCGGTACTCCACGCCGGCGGTCGCGCCGACCAGGATGTCGACGAGGTCGTCGCGCAGGATCTCCACGTCGGGCCCGCCCACCGGCCCGCCGGTCAGCGTGAGGTCGGTGGTGCGCATCAGCTCGGTGCCGTCCTCGTCGACCACGGACATCCCGCGCATGTCGGTGCGCGAGGCCCGCAGCGCCTCGCCCAGACCCATCCGCTCGGCGATGGTCAGCGCGGGCCCGCGGACGTCCACGGCCTGGCCGCCGTGGCGGGGCGCCGGGGCGGCCTCCACGACGACGGGCGTGAACCCGTGGTGGCGCAGCCAGAACGCGGTCGTCGCGCCCGCGACGCCCCCACCGGACACCAGCACCTCGGTCATCTGTTCCTCCTCGCAGTACGGTGTACGAGCAGGAAATCTGCCGGTGGGGAAGGCTGTGCCGGCGAACTGTGCCGGCACAGACAGGACAGATCGTGGACGACGACCTCCCCTCGGAACGGGTCGCCGCGGCGCTGCGCGGCCGGATCGTCGACGGCGACCTGGCGCCGGGCGACCGCGTCCCCTCGACGCGGGCGCTGGCCGCCGAGCACGGCGTCGCGCTCTCGACGGCGGCCCGGGCGCTGACCCTGCTGCGCGATCGGGGCTGGCTCCGCACGGTGCCGCGGTCCGGGTCGGTGGTGGCGTCGCGGGACGAGCCCGGTGCGGTCCCGCGGGCGGGCACCGGGAGCCGGGACGTCGTCGAGGTGGCGATCGGGATCGCGGACGCCGACGGGCTCGCGGCGCTGTCGATGCGCCGCGTCGCGAGCGCTCTCGGGGTCCCGACGATGTCGCTGTACCGGCTCGTGCGCGGCAAGGAGGACCTGCTCGTCGCGATGATCGACGCGGTGTTCGCCGCCGCCGCGCTACCGCCGGCCACGGGGTCCTGGCGCGCGCGGCTGGAGGCCCTCGCGCGGCGGCAGTGGCGGGTGCACCGGCGCCACCCCTGGCTCGCCCGGGCCCTGTCGCTGAGCCGGCCCCAGTCCTCCCCGGCGCTGCTGCGCCTCGCCGAGGCCGAGCTCGCGGCGCTGGAGGAGGTCGTCGCCGACCCCGTCACCCGTTTCGACCTCCACGTCGTGCTGACCAGCTACGTCCGGGGCATGGCCGTCGACCTCGCCGCGGAGCTCGACGCCGAGGCCGACACGGGCGTCGACGCCGACACCTGGGCCGACCGGGACCCCCGGCTGCGCGAGACCCTGCACGCCCACGGCGGTCCGGCCCTGCGTCGCGTCGGCGACTACCCCTACGACCTCCAGCGGATCTTCGACACCGGCCTCGCGGCGCTCCTCGACGGGTTCGGGAGCCGCGCGGGTGGTCAGCGAAGTGCCCCTATCGGCGTGCTCCCCTGATCGACGCTGAGAGCGTCCGTAGCGGGACGTCGATCACCGGTCCGGGAGGATCGAGCCATGATTCGCAACGTGGTGATGGGCCGGGTCCGCGAGGGCGTGCCGGCCGAGCAGGTCGAGGCCGCGATCCAGGCCCTGCGGGACCTCACCGTGGACGGCGTCGCGTTCCGCCTCGTCGGGGGCCAGGACCGCGGGCTGCGCGAGGGCAACGCGAGCTTCGCTCTGACCGCCGACTTCGTCGACGACGAGGCCTACCGGATCTACGACGCCGACCCGGAGCACAACCGCATCCGCCGCGAGCTCTTCGCGCCGATCGCCGCCTCGATCGACCGCATCCAGTTCGCTCTGCCCGACGACCTCTGACGGAAAGCCGTTCGCCCGGTTCGTCCCGATCGGGACAGGGTGGGGCCATGGCCCACGTCCTGATGGTCGGTGTCGGCGCGCACGGTCACACCCACCCGCACCTGCCCGTCGTCGCCGAGCTCGTCGCCCGCGGTCACCGGGTGACCTACGCGATCCCGGCGGCGTTCGCGGACATGGTCGCGGCCACCGGCGCCACACCGCTGGTCCACCCGTCCGTGCTGCCCGACCAGGGCCGCGGCGAGCAGTGGCCCACCGATCCCGTCGCGGGCACCGCGCTCTTCCTCGACGAGGCGGTGCAGTCGCTGCCGCCGATCCGCCGGGCCCTCGCCGACGACGTCCCGGACATCGCCCTCCACGACATCGGCGGCCATCCCGCGATCGTCCTGGCGCGCGTCTGGGGCATCCCGGCGGTGCAGCTCTCGCCTGCGCTCGTCGCGTGGGACGGCTACGAGACCGACCTCGCCGACGACCTCGCCTTCCGTGAGACCCCGCAGTACGCCGCGTACCTCGCGCGGTTCTCCGCGTGGCTCGCCGGGTTCGGGATCGACGACGACCCCGAGCAGCTCGTCGGACGCCCGCGGCGCTCGATCGTCGAGATCCCCCGCGTGCTGCAGCCGTGCGCCGACCGCGTCGACCCGGACGTCTACACGTTCGTCGGCCCGGACCTGCACCGGCGGGCGCAGCAGGAGCACTGGCCCGCGCCGGAGCGCCCGCTCGTGCTCGTGTCGTTCGGGTCGGCCTACCACGAGCACCCCGGCCTGTTCCGCGCGTGCGCGGACGCCTTCGCCCCGGCGGGGTGGGAGGTCGTGCTGGCGATCGGCCCGCACGTCGACCTCGACGCGCTGGGCGAGCTGCCCGAGCACGTGACGGCGCACCGGTGGGTGCCGCAGCTCGGGGTCCTCGGCCGGACGAGCGCCTTCGTGACCCACGCCGGGATGGGCGGGTGCGCCGAGGGGCTCTACCAGGGCGTCCCGATGATCGCGATCCCGCAGGCCGTCGACCAGTTCGGCAACGCGGCGATGCTGGAAGCGGCCGGCGTGGCCCGCACGGTGCCGGACGACGAGGCGACCCCGGAGCGGCTGCGTGAGGCGCTGCGCGCGCTGACGTCGTCGTCGGAGGTCGCGGCGAGGCTCGCGGCGGAGCGGGACGCGATCCGTCGGGGCGGCGGCGCGGCCGCGGCGGCGGACGTGGTCGAGGGCGAGCTCGCCGAGACGCGTCAGCGAAGTGCCGTTACTGACGCTCAGCGTCCGTGACGGCGCGTCGCTGACACGCCGGCTACACCTGGACGACGGCGAGGTGGTTGCCGTCGGGGTCGCGCATCATGAACAACGTCGGCGCTCCGGGCGCCTCCATGACCGGGTCGAGGTCGACGCCGCCGATCGCGGTCAGGCGTGCGTGCTCGGCGCGGACGTCGGGGGTCTCGACGCCGATGCTGCCGCCGCCGGGCTGTCCGCCCATCGGCGGGTTCAGCGCGAGCCGCGCGGTGGAGCCCGGTGGCGCGACCTCGACCCAGCGGTTCTCGCCGTTCTCGCCGAAGCGCGCGTCGCCGCGCAGCTCCCACCCGAGCGTCTGCGTGTAGAAGGCGAGCGCGGCGTCCTGGTCGGCGACCGCGAACATGGCGACGCCCAGGTTCGACACGGTGGTGCTGGTGGGGGTCGGCGCGGTCATCGGAGCTCCTCGGCAGCGGGGCGGGGGGAGCTCCGTACTGTAGGGGGACGTCGTGATCCTGAACAAGGACCAGAGCGGATCAGCCCGAGATGTAGGCCTCGAGCTGGTCGCGGTGCTCCTCGAGCTGGTCGATCCGGTTCTTGACGACGTCGCCGATGCTGACGATCCCCGCCAGCCGGTCCTGGTCGTCGACGACGGGGATGTGCCGGATGCGGCGCTCGGTCATCGTGCGGCTGAGGGTCTGCAGGTCCTCGCCGCCGCGACACGTGGCGACAACGCTGGTCATGATCTCGGAGACCGGTGCGGCGAGGAGGTCGGTCCCGCGCTGGTGCAGGTGCCGCACGACGTCGCGCTCGGAGACGATGCCGGCCAGCCGCTCGCCCTCGAGGACGACGGCGGCGCCGACGTTGCGCTCGGCGAGCACAGCCAGCAGCTCGGTGACCGGGGCGTCGGGCGGGACGGTGAGCACCGCGTTCCCTTTGCGAGCGAGCACGTCCGCGATGCGCATGGCCGGTCCCTTCGTCGGGTTCTCGACGTCACACGAATATGACAGGAACCGTCCGGGTTCAGCCAGACCCGGACGGTGACTTCTCGTGGCGGGCGACCATCACCGCGACCGCCAGCAACGGGACGGCCAGCGCGGCGACGAGGACGGGCAGCGACACCCAGGGCGAGCCCGCGCCGACCACCGCGAGCACCCCGAGCGCGACCGCCTCCGACCCCAGCCCGGCCACGGACGTGACGGTGGCGCGCGCCTCGCCGGCGACGGCGTCCTGGACCCGCGTCTCGACGACCACCAGCAGCATCTGCAGCACACCCCACCCCGCGCCGAGCACGGCGAAGCCGGGGCCGAGCGGGAGGAGCGCGCCGACGGCCACAGCGATCGCCGCGAGGCCCAGCAGCACACCGAGCACCGGCCCGCGCGCCCGCGCGACCCGGCCGGCGAGGGCGACGCAGGCGCTCTCCGCGACGCCGACGCCGGCGAGGACGAGCGCGGTCACCGCCGGCGAGGCGCCGCGGTCGGCGGCGAGCAGCGGCAGGTACTCGTCGAGCGCCATGAGGCCGGTGAAGACGGCGGTGACGACGACCGCGCGGCGCAGCAGGGCGGTGCGCGAGACCTCGGCGAGCCCGGCGCGCAACGTCGCCCACCACGCGGTGAGCGCGCCCCGCGACGACGCCCGGTGCGCCCTCGGTCGTTCCGCCTCCGGCAACGTCAGGGCGAGTGCCCCTCCGGCGAGCGAGGCGGCCGCCCCGACGAGCCCCGGCAGCAGGTAGCCCCCGATCTGCACGAGCGGCGCGGCGGCGAGCGTCGCGACGAGCGTGGCCGCGAGGTAGCCGGACCGGGCGCGGCCCATCAGCGTCGCGTAGCGCTCCGTGGCGTCCCAGCCGGCCAGCGCGTCGTACGCCAGGGCCTCGAGGGTGCCGGACGCGAGCGCGGAACCGAGGCCCCAGAGCACGAAGCCCACCGCGAAGACCGGCAGGCTCGGGGCCAGCACCCACAGGGCGAACGCCGACCCGGACAGCAGGCCGGCGAGCGCGAGCATCCGGCGCCGCGAGGTGACGTCGGCCCACGCCCCCGACGGCACCTCGAACGCCAGCGTCGTCACCGACCACAGCCCGAACAGCGCTGAGATCGCGGTGTCGGAGAGGCCGTGCTCGACGAAGAGCAGGGCGTAGAGCGGGTACAGCGGCACGAACTGGCCGAGCGCCTCGACGGCGACGACCCGGGCGCCGAACCCGCGCGGGACCCTGCTGTCAGGCGATCAATGTCGCCGGAACGCGTTCTGCACGTGCTCGAGTGTATGTGAGCGAAATTCCCGGCTATAGCCGTGAATTTCGCTCACATAGAAGACTGGCGCGCATGACCTCCGACGAGCCCACGACCCCGAGCGGCGGCAGCAGCCACGTCGAGCGCGCCTACCGCCTGCAGGGTCCCGACGACGCCCGCGCGCTCTACGACGAGTGGGCGGCGAGCTACGACGCCGAGCTCGCCGGCGAGAGCCAGGGCTACGTGGCGCCGGGGCTCGCCGCCGACACCGTCGTGCGCGTCGCGGGCACCGGCGTCACCGTGCTCGACGCCGGGTGCGGGACCGGGCTGGTCGGGGCGGCGCTCGCCGAGCGGGGCGTCGGCGTGATCGACGGCGTGGACGTCTCGCCCGGCATGCTCGAGCAGGCGCGGGCGACCGGCGCGTACCGCACGCTCGAGCCCGCCGACCTCACCCGCCCGCTGCCCACGCCCGCCGACAGCTACGACGCCGTGGTCTGCGTCGGCACGCTGACCCACGGCCACGTCGGTCCCGAGGCCCTCGCCGAGTTCGTGCGCCTCACCCGTCCGGGTGGCACCGTCGTCGCCACCGTGCTCGACGACATCTGGGAGTCCGGCGGATACCGCAGCGAGGTCGACCGGCTGGCCGCGTCCGGCGCCGCCCAGCTGGTGTCGGCGGACATCACTCCGTACCGCGCCGGCGCCGGTGTGGACGCGCGGATGCTGGTGCTCGCCGCCCGCTGAGGGATAGAACGGTGACCATGAGCGATCAGCCCGAGATCCTGTGGCAGCCCGACGAGGAGACGGTCCGCCGGGCGCGGATCACCGCGTTCGCGCAGCGGGTGGCCCGGGAGCACGGGGCGAGCGTCGACGACTACGACCTGCTCTGGCAGTGGTCCACCGACCACGTCCCCGAGTTCTGGGGCACCGTCGTCGACCACCTCGGCGTCCGGTTCCACGAGCAGCCCCGCGAGGTCCTGGCGTCGAGCGCGATGCCCGGGGCGAGCTGGTTCCCGGGCGCCACGCTCAACTACGCCGAGCACGCGCTGTGGCCCCGCGAGGGCGGGGCGGACGGCGACACGGCGATCGTCGCCGTGCGCGAGGACGGCCGCCGGGTCGCCCGCACCTTCGGCGAGCTGCGCGCCGACGTCGCCCGCGCCCGGGCCGGGCTCGTCGCGCTCGGGGTCGGGTTCGGCGACCGGGTCGTCGCCCTGTCGCCCAACTCCGTCGAGACCCTCGTCGCGTTCCTGGCCGCCTCGTCGCTCGGGGCGACGTGGTCGTCGTGCTCGCCGGACTTCGGCCCGCGCGCCGTCGTGGACCGCTTCGCGCAGATCGAGCCGTCGGTGCTGGTCGCCGTCGACGGCTACCTCTACAACGGCAAGTCCTACGACATCCGCGACACCGTCGGCTCGCTGCGCGCGCAGCTGCCGACGCTCTCCGCCGTCGTCGGCATCGACTACCTCGCCGACGGCGCCTGGGCGGGCCACGACGGCGTCGTCGGCTGGGCGTCGTTCACCGATCACCCCGACGCCGAGCTCGCCGTCGACCCCGTGCCGTTCGACCACCCGCTGTGGATCCTCTACTCCTCGGGCACCACCGGGCTGCCCAAGGGCATCGTGCACTCGCACGGCGGGATCGTCGTCGAGCACCTCAAGGCGCTGTCGCTGCAGCACGACCTCGGTCCGGGCGACCGCTTCACGTGGTTCACCACCACCGGCTGGATGATGTGGAACCTGCTCATCTCCGGCCTGCTCGTGGGCACGACGGTGGTCGCCTACGACGGCAGCCCGGGCCACCCCGACCTCGACGTCCTCTGGAAGATGGCCGCCGACGAGGGCGTGACGCTGTTCGGGACGTCGGCCTCGTTCGTCCAGTCGTGCCTCAAGGCGGGGCTGCGGCCGAAGGACGCCTTCGACCTCACGGCGATCCGCTCGGTCGGCTCCACCGGGTCGCCGCTCTCGCCGGAGGGCTTCGACTGGATCCGCGACGCCGTCGGCAGCCACATCCAGATCGCCTCGGTCTCCGGCGGCACCGACACCTGCGCCGCGTTCGTCGGCGTCGCCCCCACCGTCCCGGTGTGGCGCGGCGAGATCTCCTGCCGCGCCCTGGGCTGCGCCGTCGAGTCGTTCGACCCGCAGGGGAACCCGATGATCGACGAGGTCGGCGAGCTCGTGATCACCCAGCCCATGCCGTCGATGCCGGTGATGCTGTGGAACGACCCGGACGGCAGCCGGATGCACGAGTCCTACTTCGAGGACTTCCCCGGCATCTGGCGCCACGGCGACTGGATCCGGATCACCCCGCGCGGCTCGTGCGTCATCCGCGGGCGCAGCGACTCGACGCTCAACCGCGGCGGTGTGCGGATGGGCACCGCCGAGTTCTACGAGGTCGTCGAGTCGTTCGACGAGGTGCTCGACTCGCTGGTCATCGACACCTCGGGGCTCGAGGGCGCGCGCGACGGCGGCGAGCTGCTGTGCTTCCTGGTGCTGGGCGAGGGGGTGTCGTTCTCCGACGTGGAACCGCAGCTCAAGAAGGCCCTGCGGTCGCAGCTCTCGCCGCGCCACGTGCCCGACCGGTTCCTCGTCGTCGAGGACATCCCCCGCACGCTCAACGGCAAGAAGTCCGAGGTGCCGGTCAAGCGCATCCTCGCCGGCACCCCGGTCGAGAAGGCCGTCAGCAAGGACGCGCTGCGCAACCCGGAGGCCCTGGAGACGGTGGTCGCGCGGGCCCGGGACTGAGGTTCGCCGGCGTCAGCGATCACCCACCGAGATCCTCGTGGGCTCGGCGCTTGATCCGCCCAGGTGCTCCTCTCACCCGATGTGGTCGGGTGAGAGGAGCACCTGGAGGGATCATGTTCGACAAACGGCCGCGCGGGCCCAGCCCCGACGGTCTGCGGCCCGTCGCAGCGACCGGACTGGAGACCGGCACGGCCGAGTGTCAGGGTCGATCACGACTGGAGGGTCCCGGCGTCACGGTTATCGTCTGGCTGGGGCTCCGCCCTGCTCGGGCTCGCCTCGCGGCGTGTATCCGGCCGTATGGCTCGCCACGCTGGCAACCAGCGGGTATGGCCGTGCGTTGTCCCCGGACGGTCGGGAGCTTTTCATACCGACGTAACCCATGATCATTTCGTCGATGTCGCTGATCCAGCCGGTGGTACGCCAGACGTGAAGGCTCGCATAGAGCCACGTCAAGAGGGCCGTGACGACAAGGAACATCGGCCAGACGGAGAACGCCCCCGTCGAGAGGAGGTGGAAGACGTAGTAGCCGAACATGAGCGGGGACGGCAGGAAGAACGCTACCGAGGCGACGAGCGTTCCCTCGCGGGAGTCCTGCCCAGGACCGATGGCTTTCTTCAGTCTGTCCAACGTCGGAGAACCGGCTCTCGTGTTCATCGCAGGGAGCCACGGACCCGGAGCGCGGCCCGGCCGGCCCTCGTTCCGGAGGAACTCCTCCCACATGAACAGCCCTGGATCACCGAGCTCGCGACGCAGTCGCGGGCGGAGTCGACACGTGATGTAGGTCACAGGGTGGCTCGATATCTGGGCGACACGTACTGGGAGCCACGATTCCCGGACATCCTCGGTGTCGGAGAACGTACCTCGGTCGCCGAGGGGCGGATCGAGGACCGGAATCTCATGGCGTCCGGCGTCGCCTACTCCGGAACGGAAGCTCAGTGGACCCTGTTCGACCCCGTACTCTCGGTGTACTGGGGCAGGAACTATGAGTCCGGTGGGGGCGAGCTGCACCGCGAGCGTCAACTCCACTATCTGCGGCGATCGCTGTCGCAGCTGGTCGATATCGAGGCCGAGCGCCGGAACCGGAAAGCCCTTCCCGAGGCCTACTATCTCGAGTTCGACGGCGCGACCAGTCATTGGGTGAAGAACGACCACACGCCCTTGCTGTGGAGCCAGGCGAACCTGCTCCGCGCAGTCAATCTGCTGGTGAGAACGAGCTGACGAACGCGGTCTCAGGGCGAGAGAACGGCACGTGCCGGGACGACCTCGGAGAGCGTGACCGTCGCGCCGAGGACGTCGCCGCGGTCGTCGCGGCGTGACGAGATCAGGACGTCGAAGAACCGGGGCCGGTGCGGTGCGTGACAGGGCACCTCGACGCGCGCCGGCGCCGGGAGGTCGCCGCGCAGCGCGGTGCGGATCGCGGCGGCGACCGCGGCGCTCTGGGCGTCGGCGGCCTCGTCGCACAGCGCGAGGAACGAGCGCCCGACCCCGGCCCGCGCGGGGTCCCCGCCGTTGGCCAGGCAGAACTCGCGCCACGCCCGGTTGACCCACACGATCGTCCCGGTGTCGTCCAGGAGCGCGGTCTCGACCGTCCGCTCGGGCAGGTCCCTCGGGTCGTCGGCGTTCGGCGGCGGCGGGAAGAGGACGTCACGGGCCGCCCGGACGGCGCCGTCGAGCTCGTCGGCCTCGATGCGCAGGGCCGTCCGCGTGTCGGGGTCTGACAGGCCGGCCCGGGCCAGCAGGCGGAGCGCGACCCGCTGGATCCGGAGCAGCGACGCGGTCGCGAGCTCGGTCGCGCGGCGCTCGCCGCCGACGGTCCGGGCGCACCGCAGCATCGCGCGTGCGGTGTCGCGCGGGATGACCGATATGTCACTGTTCGTGATCATGGGGTTGCCCTGTGGTGGGGAAGCAGCGAGGCGGCGACTATGCAGCGTGACCGGGTGCGGGACAACACTCCGTCGACCATCGGCGACCGTCTGTGTCCGGATCGTTCGCCGGATGGCCAGACGGCCGTCAGGCCGCCATCTCCGCGAGGTCGTCGGCGTCGGCGAGGGCCGCGTCGGTCTGCTCGCGGACCTCGTCGGCGGTGACCCCCGGAGCGAGCTCCCGCAGGACGAAGCCGCCGGGGGTCACGTCGACGACGGCGAGGTCGGTGATCACCCGGGACACGACGCCGCGTCCGGTCAGCGGCAGCGAGCACGACTCGACGAGCTTCGCCCCGCCCTTCTTCGTCACGTGCTCCATGACGACGATGACGCGGCGGGCGCCGTGGACGAGGTCCATCGCCCCGCCCATGCCCTTGACCATCGCGCCGGGCACCGCCCAGTTGGCGATGTCGCCGTTGGTCGCGACCTGCATGGCGCCGAGGACGGCGGTGTCGACCTTGCCGCCGCGGATCATCCCGAACGACAGCGCGGAGTCGAAGAACGAGGCCCCGTCGCGGACGGTCACGGTCTCCTTGCCGGCGTTGATGAGGTCGGGGTCGACCTCGTCCTCGGTCGGGTAGGGCCCGACGCCGAGCAGCCCGTTCTCCGAGTGCAGCAGCACGTCGACGCCGTCGGGCAGGTGGTTCGGGATGAGCGTCGGGAGGCCGATGCCGAGGTTGACGTAGGAGCCGTTGGTCAGCTCGCGGGCCGCGCGGGCGGCCATCTGCTCGCGGGTCAGGCTCACGTGTTCTCCTGGGTGGTCCGCTTCTCGATGTGCTTGTTCGCGACCTGCTCGGCGGTCAGCTCCACCACGCGGTGGACGAAGATGCCGGGCACGTGGACGTCGTCGGGGTCGATCTCCCCGGGCTCCACGAGCTGTTCGACCTCGGCGATCGTGGTGCGCCCGGCCATCGCCGCGAGCGGGTTGAAGTTGCGCGCGGAGCGGTGGAAGACGAGGTTGCCGTGCCGGTCGCCCTTGGCCGCGCGCACGAGCCCGAAGTCGCACACCAGCGACAGCTCGAGGACGAACGGGGTCCGCACCCCGTCCACGTCGAACTCGCGGACCTCCTTCGGCGGCGACGTCACCGCCACCGACCCGTCGGGGGCGTAGCGCCACGGCATCGCCCCGTCGGCCACCCAGGTGCCGACGCCGGCGGGCGTGTAGAACGCCGGCACTCCCGAGCCGGCAGCGCGCAGCCGCTCGGCCAGGGTGCCCTGCGGGGTCAGCTCGACCTCGAGCTCGCCGGCGAGGTACTGCCGGCCGAACTCCTTGTTCTCGCCGATGTAGGAGGCGACGACGCGGCCGATGCGGTGCTGCTCGAGCAGGATGCCCAGGCCCCAGCCGTCGGTGCCGCAGTTGTTCGACGCGACGCGCAGGTCGGTGGCGCTGCCCCGCGAGAGGGCGTCGATCAGCACGATCGGCACGCCGGACAGGCCGAAGCCGCCCACGGCCAGCGAGGCCCCGTCGCCGATGTCGGCGACGGCCTCGTCGGCCGAGGCGACGGTCTTGTCGATCGTCACGAGGCTCCCTTCGCGTGCTCGCGCAGCAGCGGCGTCACGACGTCGGGACGCTGGTACGACGCCAGGTGCGCGGCGTTGGTGACGGTCTCGAGACGGGCGCCGGGGATCCCGTCGGCGAGGATCTGCTGGCACTCCGGCGGGGTCGCCGGGTCCTCGACGCCGCCGACCACGAGCGTCGGCACGGTGATGCCGCCGAGCTGGTCGACGACGTCCCACGCGGCGACCGCCTCGCAGCACCCGGCGTAGCCCTCGGCCGGGGTGGACGCGATCATGTCGCGCATCCGCCGGACGGTGTCGGGCTCGGTCTCGGCGAACTCGTCGGTGAACCAGCGCGCGACGACGGCGTCGGCGATGGAGGCCACGCCCTCGGTCCGCGCGGTGGTCGCGCGGTCCCGGAAGGCGTCGGCGTTCGGGAAGCGCGCGGCCGTGCAGAGCATGGCGAGGCTCGCCGCCCGCTCCGGGGCGTGCAGCCCGATCCACTGGGCGACCGCGCCGCCGAGGCTGACGCCGGCGAACGACGCGCGCTCGACCCCGAGGTCGTCGAGGGTCTCGAGGGCGTCGAGGGCGAGATCGGCGACCTCGTACGGGCCGTCGGCGACGGGCGAGCCGCCATGGCCGCGGGTGTCGAGAGTGATCACCCGGTACTCGCCGGCGAGGTCCCGGCGCTGGGGCGCCCACATGTCGACCGTGCTGCCCAGCGAGCACAGGAGCACGAGCGGGGGGCCGTCGGCGGGTCCGTCGGAGACGTGGTGGAGCTTCACGCCCTCACCGTGCCCGGTGGTGGGGGCGGGTGAACCGTCCGCTTCCACCCATCAGGAGTCCAGCTTCGACGGATGCACGGTGAGCGCCGTGACCTCGACCTGCATGTAGGGGAACAGCGGCAGGCTCGTGAGCAGCTGGTGGAGCTCGTCGCCCGAGTCCACGTCGAAGCGGCTGACGTTCGCGTACTGGCCGACGACACGCCAGAGCTCGGGCCACTTGCCGGAGCGCTGGATCTCGTGTGCGCGGGCCTTCTCGCGGGCGCGGAGGTCGTCGGCGACGTCCTGCGGCATGTCGTGGGGGAGGCGGACGTCCATGCGGACGAGGAACTGCACGGGTTTCTCCCGGTGATCGAAGTACGGATACGGACGCTCAGTGTCTGCGACGGCACTTCGCTGACAACCCCGTCTACCGGTCGGCGCGGTAGCGGGCGAGCTTGTCGGGGTCGATCGTGATGCCGAGGCCGGGGGCCTGGCGCGGGGCGGTGCGGCCGTCGGCGATCACCGGCGGTTCGGCGAGGACGTCGTCGGCCATGAGCAGGAAGTTGGTGACCTCGACGGGGTGGCGGGCGAGGGCGCGCTGGCCGCACGCGAGCGCCGTGGACGCCACCGTGCCGATCATGCCGTCGATCTGGTTGCCGACCATGGTGGTGACACCGAGCCCCTCGCAGAGCCCGACGATCTTCGCGGAGTCGGTGAACCCGGTGCGGGCGACCTTGACGCTGATGGCCTGGGAGTCGCCGTCGAGCAGCGAGCGCGCGACCCCTCCCAGGGTGATCGTGGACTCGTCGCCGACCACCGGGATCGGGCTCTCGCGCACGATCCGGCGGCGCCCGAGGACGTCGTCGGCGGGGTTGGGCTCCTCGAGCATGGTCACGTGGAAGTCGGCGAGGCGGCGGGCGGCGACGATCGCGGTGTCGGCGTCCCAGCCGCGGTTCGCGTCGGCGTAGAGCTCGACCGCGTCGCCCAGCTCGCGCCGGAGCTCGCGGACCGCGGCGAGGTCGTGGGCGAGGTCGCGGCCGACCTTGACCTTGAACGCCTCGACGCCGTGGGTGTCGTTGACCTCCACCGCGTCGGCGACCATCTCGGCCGGCGTGCCCAGCCCGATCATGTGGGCGGCCGCGACGTCGTCGGCCGCGTGCCCGAGCAGCACGTGCACGGGCTGGCCGCAGGCCTGGCCGACGAGGTCCCACAGGGCGACGTCGATCGCGCCGCGGGCGGCGTTGTTGGCGACGGTACGGGCGAGGTCGGCGCGGAGGCGCTCGCGGGCGAAGGGGTCGGCGCCGACGAGTACCGGGGCGAACAGGTCGCGGACCGCGGCGACGATCGACGCCGCGGTCTCGCCGTAGGTGTAGGGGCGCGGCGGGGCCTCGCCGTGCCCGACCAGGCCGTCGTCGGTGGTGATCCGGACGAGGACGTGGTCGGCGGCGGTGACGGTGCCGCTCGCGAAGGCGAAGGGCCGCCGGTAGGGCACGGCGAGGGGGATCGCCTCGACGGACGTGATCTTCACGCTGGGGTGTCCTCCTGGTCGGTCGCGGGACGGCACAGCACGGCGAGCGCCCGCGCCAGGGCCGGCTGCGGGTCGTCGCGGCGCCACGCCAGGGCGACGTCGGTGGTGACGGGTTCGCGCTCGTCGAGATCCACGTAGCGCACGCCCTCGACGGCCACGGCGAGCACCGACGACGGCAGCAGCGCCACCCCCACGCCCGCGGCGACGAGGGCCAGGACGATCGAGGTCTGGTCGGCGGAATGCGTGCGGCGCGGCGTGAACCCGGCCGCCCGGCACGCCCGCGCCGCCGCGTCGCCCACCACCGAGCCCGGCGGGGCGTAGACGACGAAGTCCTCGTCGGCGAGGTCGGCGAGGTGCGCCGGCGCCGCGGCGTGGACGCAGCGAGGGGCGCCCTCGCTCCCCGACCCCGACGCCAGCCGGTGCCCGGCGGGGACCGCGAGGACGAGGTGCTCGCGGGCGAGGACGTGGTGCGCCAGCCCCGGGTCGCTCACGGGCGGGCGCAGGACGGCGAGGTCGATGCGGTGGTCGGCGAGCGCCTTCTCGAGCGCCGGGGTGAGCAGCTCGGTGGTGAACGCCAGCTCGAGGCCGGGCAGCTCGCGCGCCAGGCGCCGGACGAGGTCCGGGACGTGGCGGTAGGTCGCCAGCCCCGTCGCCCCGACGCGCAGGTGCCCGAGCGCCCCCGCGGCGACGCGGCCCACCTGGTCGCGGGCCGCGTCGAGCGAGGCGAGGATGCGCACGGCCTCCGGGAGCAGCGCCTCCCCGGCCTCGGTGAGGTCGACCCGGCGGGTCGTGCGGTCGAACAGCGGAGCGCCCAGCTGCGCCTCGAGCTGCCGGATCGCCTGGGACAGCGGCGACTGGGCGATGTGCAGCCGCTCGGCCGCCCGCCCGAAGTGCCGTGTCTCGGCGACCGCGACGAAGTAGCGCAGCTGGCGCGTCTCCACGCGCTACTCCGGCTCCAGCACGAAGTCCCGGTCCGAGCGGACCTCGGCGCCGTTGCCCGTGGGCTGGGGGTCGAGGGTGAGCTCGGGCTTGTCGGCCGAGGCGACGTCGTTGCCGAGGTAGGGGTCGCCGGTGAAGAACAGCTGGCTGGTCAGGGTGCGGTGCCCGGGCGCGGCGACGAGCAGGTGGATGTGCGCGGGACGCCACGGGCTCCAGCCGGCGGCCTGGGTCATCTGCCCGGTCGGCCCGTCGAGCGGGATCGTGTACGGGGCAGGCTTGCGGGTGTGGATCTCGAAGCGGCCCTGGTCGTCGCAGCGCACCACGCCGCGCAGGTTCCCTGCCGGGGGCTTCTCCGCGAAGCCGGAGTACCAGCCCTCGTCGTCGGTGTGCCAGATGTCGACGGTCGCGCCGGCCAGCGGCGTGCCGTCGGTCGCGGTGACCTGCCCGGCCAGGATCATCGGGGTGCCCGGCTCGTCGTCGCGCATCGGCAGCGTCGCCGGCGAGTCGAGCTGCACCTGCCCGTCGAGCCAGAACGGGCCGAGGATCGTGCCGACCGAGCCCTGCTGGGTCGCCGCGGCGACCTTCTCGACCTCGAACTCGAGGTAGACGTCGAGGAACAGCGGCCACTCACCGGTGTCCGAGACCGCGATCAGCCACTGCTTGAACGCGTCGAACTCCTCGTAGGTGACCTCGTTCTCGCGGATCGCCGAGCGGATGCCCTCCAGCGCGGCGCCGACGACGGTCGCGACGCGCTGCTGGTCGACCCCGCCGGCGGCCGGGCCGCGCAGGTTCGACGCGCCCGCGCGGGCGGAGTCGGTGGCGTGCGAGCCGGCGAGCGCGGCGCCGGAGACGGACTGGTCTTCCGTGGTGGTCATGCGGTCGTCCTCCTGTGGTGGGAGACGGAGCGGAGCGGAGCTCGACCCGTCGGCCGGTGGTGGTCGAGGTCCAGGGCGGCGTCGTGGTCGTGGACCCAGGCGTTGTCGGGCAGGTAGCCCGCGAAGCGCTTGTCGCGTTCCGCGAGGCGCGGGTGGTCGTCGTCGAGGTGCAGCAGCGTCCCGGTGTCCCAGGCGCTGGCGGCGACG
Source organism: Actinomycetospora sp. NBRC 106375 (assembly GCF_030269665.1). Taxonomy (GTDB): domain Bacteria; phylum Actinomycetota; class Actinomycetes; order Mycobacteriales; family Pseudonocardiaceae; genus Actinomycetospora. The sequence continues at coordinate 125,282 of NZ_BSTS01000006.1, read as the reverse complement.
GCGCGGGTGCGGGCACGCCGGCCGCCGGGGTAGGCCGCGAGCGCGGTGGCGGGGTCGTGCTCGACGAGCAGGCGGGCGAGCGTCGCGGCGTCCTCGATCGCCTGGTTCGCGCCCTGCCCGTGGTGGGGCAGCATCGCGTGGCAGGCGTCGCCCAGCAGCACGGCGCGGCCCCGGGTCCACCGGCGCAGCGGCGCCTGCGCGAGCAGCGGCCAGCGCGGGCTCTGCGGCACCGCGGCGAGCATCTCGCGCACCGCCGGGTGCCAGCTCGCGAAGGCCTCGAGCAGCTCGCCCGCGGGGGCCTCGCGCTGGGCGCCGTCCCACGTCCCGGGTCCGCAGAGCACGGCGAGGAAGTTGACGGTGTCGTCGTCGCGGCCCAGCGCGTAGTGCAGCAGGTGCGCTCCGGGGCCGGCCCAGAACTGGATGGCGTGCGGGTCCGGCAGGCTCGGCAGCGCCGCGATCGGCACGAGCCCCCGGAAGCCGCTCGTGCCGGAGTAGGTGGGTCCGGTGCCCGGGCCGGCGACGGCCTCGCGCACGATCGAGCGCACCCCGTCGGCGCCGACGACGACGTCGCCGGCGACCGTGCGGCCGTCGTCGAGGGTCAGGGCGCCCGCCTCGGCGTCCACCGCGGTGATCGCGTGTCCGAGGTGCAGGTGCTCGGCGCCCGCGGCGGCGGTGAACGCGGCGGCGAGGGTCTGCTGGAGGTCGACGCGGTGCACGCCCCAGTAGGGCGCGCCGAAGCGTGCGCGGTAGGCGTCGCCGCCGGGGTGGGCGGCGATCCGCGCGCCGGTGCGGCCGTCGCGGTAGATCAGCTCGGTGGGCTGGGTGGACACCGCGTCGAGGGCGTCGCCGACCCCGAGCCGGTGGAGGTGCCGGGACCCGTTGGCCGAGAGCGCCACGGCCGCGCCGACCTCGCGCAGCTCGTCGGCGCGCTCGTAGAGGTCGACCGCGATGCCGGCGCGGGCCAGGGCGATGCCCAGCGTGAGGCCCCCGATGCCGGCCCCGGCGACCACGACACGGGTCATGCCGCGCACCTCCGCTCGTTCCCGGACGCTCCTCCTCGAACGTCTGCCGCCGAGCGTGACACGAGCCATCCCGGACGAAAAAGAGGTGAATGCAGAATCATTGAGATGAGCAGCATCTCAACTCTCGCGTGGTTGACCCGCGGCGCCTCCAGGTCCACCCTCCACCTGAACCCATCGGTACAGGAAATAACTCGACGACGAGGAGACGCCCGTGCCGCGCATCCGCACCACCCACGTCGGGAGCCTGCCCCGCCCGCGGTCCCTGCTCGACCTGCTCGCCGCCCGCCAGCGGGGCGAGGAGGTGGCCGACGACGTGCTCGCCGCGGCCACCCGGACCGCCGTCGCCGACATCGTCGCTGCGCAGCGCGAGCACGGGATCGACGTCGTCGCCGACGGGGAGATGGGCAAGCTCGGCTTCTTCAGCTACGTCACCGAGCGCCTCGGCGGGCTGGAGCGCCGGCCCGGCGCGGAGACCGTCTACAGCTTCGCCGCCGAGCAGCAGGCCTTCCCGGAGTACTACGAGCGCTACTTCGCCGAGGCGATGATGGGCGGCACCGTCGGCACGATCGAGCCCGTCGTGTGCACCGGGCCGCTGGTCTACCAGGGGCAGCAGGCGCTCCAGCGGGACCTCGACGACCTGGCGGCCGCCGTCGGTGACGACCGGGGGAACGCGTTCGTGCCGTCGATCGCCCCCAGCGGCGTCGGCGTCAACGAGTACTACGGCTCGGAGGAGGAGTACTTCTTCGCGGTCGCCGACGCGATGAACGTCGAGTACCGGGCGATCGTCGACGCCGGGTTCCTGCTGCAGGTCGACGACCCGTTCCTCACCGAGATCTACAGCTTCCACCAGTACGACCGGCCGACCCGGGAGCGTCGCGGGCGGATGTACGTCGAGGCGATCAACCACGCGTTGCGCGGCATCCCGGCCGAGCGCGTCCGCTTCCACACCTGCTACTCGATCAACGAGGGCCCGCGCGTCTTCGACGTCCCGCTCGCCGACGTCGTCGACCTCGTGCTCGCCGTCGACGCCCGGTACTACTCGTTCGAGGCCGGCAACCCGCGCCACGAGCACGAGTACCACCTCTGGGAGACCGTCGCGCTGCCCGACGACAAGGTGCTGATCCCGGGCGTCATCACGCACGCGAGCAACATCGTCGAGCACCCGGAGCTGATCGCCGAGCGCCTGGAGCGGTTCGCGCGGCTCGTCGGGCCGGAGCGGGTCATGGCCGGCGCCGACTGCGGGTTCTCCTCGCAGGCCACGTTCCGCACCGAGGTCGACGAGCGCGTGATGTGGGCGAAGTTCGACGCGATGGCCGCGGGGGCGCGGCTGGCGGGCGAGCGGCTCAGCGTGCCAGCCCGCTGAGCGCGAGGTCGACGACGGTGCCCGGCCAGTCCGGGGCCGCCGTGTCCCGCCCGGCGAGGTGGTCGGCGTAGAGGGTGCCGACGACGAGGCTGGTGGCGGCCTCGACGTCGAGGTCGGCGCGCAGCTCGCCGCGTGCGGTCCCGGCGCGCAGCACGGCGGCGAACAACGTCCGGCGCGGTAGGAGCGTCGCCTCCCGGATGATCCCGAGCAGCTCGCCCGAGCCCGGCTCGTCGGCCAGGCACGTGCCGATGATGCTCATGGCGCCGACCTCGACGTACTGCTCGCGCATCGCCTCGAGCAGGGCGACCAGGTCGTCGCGGACCGCCCCGGTCGGCTCGGGCACCCGCCCCAGGCGCAGGTGGGCGAGCGCCGCGCCGATCAGCGCGTTCTTCGTCGCCCAGCGCGTGTAGACCGTGACCTTCGAGACGCCGGCCTCGGCGGCGACCCGGTCCATCGACGTCCCCGCCACGCCCTCGGTGGCGAGCAGCCGGACCGTGGCCTCGAGCACGGCGGCGTCCTTGGACCGGTCGCGGGGCCGCCCCCGCCCAGGACGTGACGAGGACGAAGAGGACGGTCGAGCTCCGCTCCGCTCCGTCTCCTGCACAGGGCGAGACTACGGCGGGCGTGCCCGGGGAGATCGCGGGCAATACGGTTCGAGGACGAGCCGCAGGGAGGCAGCGAACATGACCGACGGCACGGACGCCTCGACGATGCGCCAGGTGCTGGGGCACTTCCCCAGCGGCGTCACCATCGTCACCGGGACGACGCCGGAAGGGCCGGCCGGCTTCACCTGTCAGTCCTTCTCCTCGCTCTCCCTCGATCCGCCGCTGGTGCTCGTCCTGCCCGGACGCTCGTCGTCGAGCTGGCCGAAGATCGAGGCCACCGGCCGCTTCGTGGTCAACGTGCTGTCCGCGGAGCAGGAGGAGCTGTCCGGGCGGTTCGCGGTGTCGGGCGGCGACAAGTTCGCGGGCGTGTCCTGGACGTCCTCGGGTCTGGGCTCGCCGATCCTCGGCGGGGCGACGGCCTGGATCGACTGCACGCTGCACGCCGTGCACGACGGCGGCGACCACCTCATCGTCGTCGGAGCGGTGCACGACCTCGGCGCGCCCGGCGACCCGCCGCTCGTGTTCCACCGGGGCGGGTACGTGCGGACGTCGGTGGCGGAATGAGCGGTCCGCTGGCCGACGTCCGGGTCCTCGAGCTCGGCACGATCGTCGCCGGCCCGTTCGCCGGGCGGCTGCTCGCCGACTACGGCGCGGACGTCGTCAAGATCGAGCCGCCGGGCGGGCAGGACCCCATGCGCGACTGGGGTCAGGAGTCCTACCGGGGCCACCGGCTGTGGTGGACCGTCCACGCCCGCAACAAGCGCTGCATCACGCTCGACCTGCGCTCCGAGCGCGGCCAGGAGGTGTTCCTCCAGCTCGTCGAGGGCGCCGACGTCATCGTCGAGAACTTCCGCCCGGGCACGCTCGAGCGCTGGAACCTCGGCTGGGACCGGCTGAAGGCGGTGAACCCCGGGCTCGTGCTCGCGCGGGTGTCCGGCTACGGCCAGACCGGCCCGTACAGCGACAAGGCGGGCTACGCGTCGGTGGCCGAGGCGCTGTCCGGACTGCGCTACATCAACGGCTACCCGGGCCAGGCGCCGCCGCGGCAGGCGATCTCGCTGGGCGACTCGCTGGCCGGCATGGTCGCGGTGCAGGGCGTGCTCGCGGCGCTGCACCACCGCTCGGTGACCGGGGTGGGGCAGGTCGTCGACGTCGCGCTCACCGAGGCGTGCCTGTCGGTGCTCGAGTCGATCATCCCGGAGTACGACAAGCTCGGCCGCGTGCGCCAGCCCGGCGGCACGCGCCTCGAGGGCATCGCCCCGTCGAACGTCTACCGCACGGCCGACGAGCTCTGGCTGGTCGTGGCGGCGAACCAGGACACGGTGTACCGCCGGCTCTGCGGGGCGATGGGCCGCCCGGAGCTCGCCGACGACCCGCGCTTCGTCGACCACCGCGCCCGTGGCGAGCACCAGGACGAGCTCGACGAGATCGTCGCCGCCTGGGTCGGCTCGCTGCCGGCCGACGAGGTGCGGCAGGTGCTCGACGAGGCCGGCGTCATCTGCGGGCCGATCAACACCGCGGCGGAGGTCGTCGCCGACCCCCAGTTCCGTGCTCGCGGGATGCTCGCGCCCCACCACGACGAGCGCTTCGGCGAGGACGTCCTCGGTCCCGGCGTCGTCCCGCTGTTCTCCGACACCCCGGGCGAGGTCCGGTGGGCCGGCCCGCCGGTGCCCGGGCACCACAACGCCGAGGTCTACGCCGAGCTGGGCCTGTCGGCGGACGAGGTCACGGCGCTGACCGACGAGAAGGTCATCTAGCGCTCGGCGTCCTTGCGGATCGACTGCAGGTTCTTCTCGGCGCTCGAGCCCATCGCGCGGTCCAGGCCCCAGCGGGGGATGCCGGGCACCGTGACCTCCATGACCGACGCCATCTCGAGGCGCGTGCGGTCGTCGCCCTCGTCGCGGGCGGTGTAGGTGATCGTCGACTCGCGGATGAGGCGGGCGTCGACGCAGGTCAGCGTCACCGAGGTGTCGGTGTAGGCGACCTCGTAGGTCGCGTCGGTGGTGAAGGTCAGCGCCCCGAGGGTCACGACGATCCGCGTCGGGCGGCCCTGGTCGTCCTTGGCCTTCACGACCGCCGACTTCGCCTCGTTGGCCCACCGGTCGGTGTTCTCGAGGTCCGAGATCACCTCGATCACCCGCGACACGGGCGTGTCGATGGTCACCTCGCGGACAACCGGTGTGCTCACGGGTCCATCCTTACCCGCGCGTGGGTACCCGGCACGCGTGAACGCGACGGACCGCACGCTCGCCGACGCGATCGTCACCCTGCTCGCCCAGCGCGCCCCCGGGGCGACGATCTGCCCCTCCGAGGCGGCCCGCCGCGTGGACCCTGATGCGTGGCGCGACCTCATGCCCGAGGCCCGGCGCGTCGCGGGCGACCTCGTCGCCGACGGGCGGATCGAGATGACCCAACGCGGCGAGACCGTCGACCCGGCGACGGCCCGCGGCCCCGTCCGCCTGCGGTACCCCCGTGACCGGCACGAATCGGGCGGCTGACACTCGACGTCAGGAAATCCCCCACGTGAGCAATGCAGCACGACGCCGGGTCGGGCCGCGCCTAGGCTCCGCGGGTGATGTTCGGTGTCCTCCGGCGCATCCTGCGCGCCCTCATCGCGCTCCCCCGTCCCCTCCGCCGCCTGCTGGCCGGGCCGCGGGCGTCCGTCGACGGCCAGACCCTCGATCTCGACGTCCAGCTCGTGCTGCGTCTGCTCGGCATGCTGGCCGGCGGCGAGGAGCCGTCCCTGGTCGAGCAGCGGCGCGCGACCGACAAGGCCGCGGGCCTCGCCTGGTCGGCGACCCCCGGCGTCACGGCGCTGCCGCTGTCCGTCCCCGTGCCCGCCGGGCCCGGGCGTGATGCGCCGGGCAGGCTGCCGGCGCGGCTCTACACGCCGGCGGAGGTCGGTGACCGTCCCGCGCCCCTGCTCGTGCACTTCCACGGCGGCGGCTTCGCGCTCGGCAGCATCGCCTCGAGTGAGCCGCTCTGCCGGGTGCTGGCCCACCAGGCCGGCGTGCGGGTGCTGTCGGTCGAGTACCGCCTGGCCCCCGAGAACCCGTTCCCGGCGGGCCTCGCCGACGCCGCCGCGGCGCTGGACCACGTCCTGGCCCACCGCGCGGACTTCAACGCGGCGACGGTCGCGGTCGGCGGCGACTCGGCGGGCGCGAACCTCGCGCTGACCGCCGCGCACCAGCTCGCCCGCCTCCGCGACGCGACTGCGGCGTTCGTGCTCGCGCTCTACCCCGTCACCGACGCGGGGCGCGGCGGCGGCTCGCGGGAACTGTTCGCCGACGGGTTCGGCCTGCGCACCGTCGACATCGAGGTGTTCGAGCGCTATTACCTGCCCGACGGCCTCGAACCGATCCGCCCCACCGGGCTGCTCGAGGTCGACGACCTCGCGATCATGCCGCCCTGCTACGTCGCGACGGCGGGCTTCGATCCGCTGCGCGACGAGGGCGAGGAGCTGGCCGTGGCCCTGCGCGACGCCGGCGTCCCGGTCGCGGCCCGGCGCTTCCCCGGCCTGGTCCACGGCTACACGGGGATGGCGGGCGTCGTGCCGGCCGCCCGCGACGCCGTCCTCGACGCCGCCTCGGCCCTGCGCACCGGCCTGGCCCTGACGACCGACCGTGAGCGCGCCCGTACGTGAGCGAACTCTGGTGCCATAGCACCGAAGTTCGCTCACGTACCCGTCACTGGTGCAGCATCCGCATCGCCGCGGCGGGGTAGCGCTCGCCGGAGGCGACGCCGACCGGGGCGACCTTCTCGATCGCCTCGAGCTCCTCGGCGGTCAGCGTCACGTCCACGGCGCCGACGTTCTCCTCGAGGTAGCGGCGGCGCTTGGTGCCCGGGATCGGCGCGATGTCCGCGCCCTGCGCGAGCACCCACGCCAGCGCCAGCTGGGTCGGCGTGACGCCCTTGCGCTCGGCCAGCGAGTTCACCTCGTCGAGCACCCGCAGGTTCGCCTCGAGCGCCTCGCCCTGGAACCGCGGCGAGTTGCGCCGCCAGTCGCCCTCGGGCAGGTCCTCGGTGCGCCGGATCGTGCCGGACAGGAAGCCGCGGCCGATCGGGCTGTACGGCACGAAGCCGATGCCGAGCTCCCGGCACGTCGCCAGCACCCCGCCATCACCATCGGCGCCGGTCTCGACGTCGCGGGTGAACAGCGAGTACTCGGTCTGCACCGCGCTCATCGGCGCCGTGGCGTGGGCGCGGCGGATCGTCTCCGGCGCGGCCTCGGAGATGCCGAGGTAGCGGACCTTGCCCGCCGCGACGAGCTCGCCGAGCGCGCCCCAGGTCTCCTCGATCGGGACGTCCGGGTCGACGCGGTGCTGGTAGTAGAGGTCGACGTGGTCGGTGCCGAGGCGCGCCAGCGAGCCGTCGATCTGGCCGCGCAGGTAGTCCGGACGTCCGTTGACGCGACCGGTGCCCTTGCCGTCGGGGCCGATCTCGTTGCCGAACTTGGTCGCGAGCACGACCTCGTCGCGCCGGCCGGCGAGCACGGACCCGAGGAGCTCCTCGTTGGTGTGCGGGCCGTACATGTCGGCGGTGTCGAGAAACGTGACCCCGAGCTCGAGGGCGCGCTCGATCGTCGCGCGCGACTCGGTGTCGTCCTGACCCCCGTACGCGAAGGTCATGCCCATGCAGCCCAGGCCGAGCGCGGAGACGCGCAGGCCCTGGCCGCCGAGAGTGCGTTGTTCCATGATGCCTGGCTGCCCCCGCCCGGGTGCGCCCATGCACCGGAACGTGTCGTCTCGACGTGACCCGCGAGGCACGTCCGGAGTGGCACGGTGACCGGTGTGCGCCTGCTGCTGACGACGCTGGTGGTGGCCCTGCTCTCGCTCGGGGCGGGGACGGCGCTCGCCGACCCCGGGCTCGTGATCGGCGGCGATGGCGGCCCGGTCGTGCCGGGCGCGACCGTGCCCGCGCAGATGGGGTGCGAGGAGCCCGAGACGACGCCGGCGAGCGGTCCCGGCGTCACCGGCACCCCCTGGGAGCGCGACCCCGAGGGCCACCAGCCGTGGTCGGTGTCGTCGACCCTGACCGTCGCGCCGGACGCCGCGGGCGGTCCGGTCACGGTCACCGCGACCTGCGGCGGTCGCCCCCTGACGGCGACCCTGACCGTCGCGGACACGGGCTCGGGCGCCTCGACCTGGCGGTTCGTCGGCGGGGCCGCGGTGCTGCTGGTGATCGTCGCCGCGATGGTGCTGCTGCAGCGCCGGCGCCGGCGGGCCGACGCCGGCTGATCATCATGTGACGGCCCCACCCTCGCCGGGTATGCCGGTTCTACGACGAGTCGTAGGAGGTGGTCGCCGTGGCGGACGTGTCCCGTCTACCGGCCGCGATCGTGGAGCACTGGGACTGGCAGCGCCGCGCGGCCTGCCGCGACATGGACCTCGCGGTGTTCTTCCACCCCGAGGGCGAGCGCGACCCGTCCCGGAGCCGGCGGGTCGAGGGGGCCAAGGAGGTCTGCGCGTCCTGCCCGGTCGTGGAACCGTGTCGTGAGTGGGCCCGGGCCGTGGAGGAGCCCTACGGCGTGTGGGGCGGCGAGAGCGAGGACGAGCGCCGGGCGCTGCTCGCCCGCCGCCGCCGCGACCGCCGCACGTCCGCCGCCTGAGTCGAGCCACCCCGAGGAGGTCCCCCGTGTCCGAGGACGTCACGACCCCGTCCCCCGCACGCGTCCCGGAGCTGGTGGGCGTGCCCGCCGCCGAGGCCCACGACCGCGCGCTCGACGCCGGACTGCTCGCCGTGCCGGAGAACGCCTTCCACACCGGCGCCGGGCGTGCCCACATCTCCCGCCAGGACCCGGAGCCCGGGACGTCCGTCGCGCCCGGGTCGATCGTCCGCATCTGGATCGGCACCGACTCCGGGGCGCCGGGCTGACGGTCCGGTCCCGCTCGGTCAGGCCGGCGGCGGCCGCCCGTCGTCGTCTCCGGCCCACGTCCACCGCGGCACCTCGCGCACCGGGTGGAGCTCGTCGTCGGTGACGGCGTGGGAGTTCTGCATCGCGACCCGGGTCCCGAACTCGACGTGCTCGATCACCGCCGCGCGGAAGTCCGGGTCCCCGGGCATGCCCGCCGTGTCGAGGGCGGCGAGGTAGAGGGCCACGAACCGTTGGCGTTGCTCCTCGGAGATCCGTAGCCCCCGGTGGACCGCGATGAGGTGGGCGAACCCCAGCTCGCGGGAGAAGCGGTCGGGCCCGCCGAAGGACTCCGCGGTGAACGCGGTCAGGTGCGGCACGTGCTCGGGCCGTCCGGCACCGAAGAGCGGCTGGAGCAGCGGGTCGCGCAGGACGCTGTCGTAAAAGATCTGTTCGAGACGGTGGATGGCCTCCTCGCCGCCCGCGTACTCGTACAACGAGGTCACGAGACCGCCTCCCCCGCATGGTTGGGTCCTCCGGCAGGACCGTAGACGGGCGGGCGGTCGTCGCCGTGCCCGTCCGCGCAGGGCGAACGCACGGCGACGTCGCGCGGTGGTCGTGGGTGACCTCCTGACCCTATCGGCGTGCAGTATTGGATCTGCCAGCGTGGACGCCGGGCTGAGGCACCTCGGGGCCTCGGTCACCAGCGAGGGTCGCCGGCGTGTCGCGTCGGCGAGGATGTGGCGATCCTGGCGTGAGACGCCAGGAAAGCCGCATTGCTCGTTCAGGGATCAGGCGAGGGCGCGGCCGACCTGGCGGCCCGAGAACAGGCAGCCGCCGAGGAAGGTGCCCTCCAGCGAGCGGTAGCCGTGCACCCCGCCGCCCCCGAACCCCGCGGCCTCCCCGGCGGCGTGGAGCCCGGGGAAGGGGGTGCCGTCGGGGCGCAGGACCCGGCCGTCGAGGTCGGTCCAGAGCCCGCCGAGGGACTTGCGGGTCAGGATGTGCAGCTTGACGGCGACGAGCGGGCCGGCGGCGGGGTCGAGGATCCGGTGCGGCGGGGCGACGCGGACCAGGCGGTCGCCGAGGTAGGCGCGCGCCGCGCGGACGGCGGCGAGCTGACCGTCCTTGCCGTAGGCGTTGGCGAGCTCGGCGTCGCGGGCCAGGACCTCGCGCTCGACCGCGTCCTTGTCCAGCAGCGGCGTCGGCGTCAGCGCGTTCATCCCGTCGACCAGCTCGCCGAGCGAGTCGGCCGCCACGAAGTCCTCGCCGGCGCGCTGGAACGCGGCCACCGGCCCGGTCGGCCCCGGCCGGGCGCGCTGGAGCGTCAGGCGGACGTCGCGGCCGGTGAAGTCGGGGTTCTGCTCGGAGCCCGAGAGCGCGAACTCCTTCTCGAGGATCCGTTGGGTGAGCACGAACCAGGTGTGGTCGTGGCCGGTCCGGCGGATGTGCGCGAGCGTCGCGAGGGTGTCGTACCCCGGCCACAGCGGTGGCGGCAGCCGCCGGCCCTCGGCGTCGAACCAGAGCGACGACGGGCCGGGCAGGATCCGGATGCCGTGCAGGGGCCAGACCGGGGAGTGGTTGACGATCCCCTCGGTGTAGTGCCACATCCGGTCGCGGTTGACGACGCGCGCGCCCGCCTCCTCGCTGATGCCGATCATGCGGCCGTCGACGTGCGCGGGGACGCCGGAGATCATCTCCTGCGGCGGAGGGCCCAGCCGTTCCGGCCAGTACCGGCGCACGGCGTCGTGGTCGCCGCCGATGCCGCCGGAGGTGACGACGACGTTCGGGGCGCTCGCCGCGAACTGCCCGACGGCGATGCGCGAGCTCGATTCGCCGCGGGCGACGTCGGAGGGCTCGAGCACCGTGCCCGACACCCCGGTGACGGCGCCGGCGGTGACGTCGAGGGCGTCGACGCGGTGGCGGTGCCGGATCTCCACGCGGCCGGCCTCGACGCCGGCATGGACACGGCGGAGGAACGGTTCGAGGATGCCCGGACCGGTGCCCCAGACGATGTGGAAGCGGGGTACGGAGTTGCCGTGGCCGGTGGCGGAGGCGCCGCCACGCTCGGCCCAGCCGACGACGGGGAAGAAGCGCACGCCCATCGCGTGCAGCCAGGGGCGCTTCTCGCCGGCGGCGAACTCGACGTAGGCGCGGGCCCACTCACGCGCCCAGCGGTCCTCGTCGGGGCGGTCGAACGCGGCGGTGGAGGTCCAGTCGGACCAGGCGAGGTCGAACGAGTCACGAACGCGCAGACGGCGCTGCTCGGGACTGCCGACGAGGAAGAGGCCGCCGAACGACCACCAGGCCTGCCCGCCGAGGGACGCCTCGGGCTCCTGGTCGAGCAGGAGCACCCGGCGCCCGGCGTCGGCGAGCTCGGCCGTGGCGACGAGGCCGGCGAGGCCGGCCCCGACCACGATGACGTCGGCGTCGGGCACGGCGCTCATTCTGGCAGCGCCGCGGAGGCTCGGGTCAGCTGTCCTCGAGGCCGATCTTCTCCGAGCAGGTCGGCCAGGCGTCCCAGCCCTGCTCCTTCTGCACCTTCTTCGCGACCGCGATCTGCTCCTCGCGCGACGCCATGTCGGCCCGGGGCGCGTACTCCTGGCCGCCGTAGCGGTTCCAGGTCTTCTTGTCGAACTGGACGCCGCCGTAGTAGCCGTTGCCGGAGTTCGTGTCCCAGGTGCTGGTGCTCTCGCACTTGGCCAGGCGGTCCCAGGTGGCGTTGGAGTCGGGCGAGGTGGAGGCCGGGGCGGCCATGGCGGTCCCGGTGATCGCGAGCGGGCCGGTGATGGCGGCGGCGGCGACGATCCCGGCCTTCAGCGCGGGACGGGACGGGGAGGACGGCGCGGCGTGGCGACCAGACATCGGGGGCTCCGGTTCGTCTCGGGAGTCAGGCCGGGAGGTTGACCCGGGTGAGTGGACGGCGCCCCGCGGGGCTGTCCGTACGTCGTCCGGGGGAGTCGAGCTGGGGAGCGGAACGACGCGACCGGCACCGTAACCGAACCGAGACCTTCCGTGACAACCGGTGACCGTGTCGGCGCCGGGATGTCGCGATGAGTGGTCGGCACCTCGCGTCGGGCGGCGAACGGCCTAACGACTCGCGGTCGTCGTTGCGTCGAACGCCGCGATCATCCGGGCGGCTGTCGAGACGAGCGGAGCAGTGACGGCGATCCCCGTCACCCGACGAACCCCACCGCCGCGCGGTGCCCGCAGCACGGCTCGCCGACCGATCGCCCGGGGCGGGGCGGCTCGGGGCGCCACTGCGCGGCGTAGACCAGGCCGGGGTCGACGAGCCGGACGCCGTCGACGATCGTGGCGAGCTCCGAGGCCGAGCGCGGGGTGACCCCGCCGCCGGGGTAGGCCAGGCTCAGCGCGCGCAGCGACCCGACGTCCACCCGGGCGTCGTCGCCGGAGAGGTGGGACACGGCGAGGGCGCTGCCGGGCACGGCCCGCTCGAGGTAGCCGGCGACCACCGACGCCGGGTCGTCGGCGTCGGCCACGTGCTGGAGGACCGAGCACAGGAGCACCGCGACGGGGCGGGACGGGTCGAGCACGTCGGTGACCGCGGACGTCGCGAGGACCTGCTCGGGATCGCGCAGGTCGGCCCAGCTCACCGACACCCCGGGGCAGTCGCCCAGCAGGAGCTCCCCGTGCGCCACGGCGACCGGGTCGACGTCGACGTACGCGACGCGGGCGTGCGGCAGCACCCGGCGGGCGATCTCGTGGGTGTTGCCCATGGTCGGGATGCCCGAGCCGAGGTCGAGGAACTGGTCGACGCCCGCCCGCGCGAGGAAGGTGACGACACGGCGCAGGAACGACCGGTTCTCCCGGGCGATCTCGACGACGAGCGGGACCGCCTTGACCATCTCCCGGCCGAGCTCGCGGTCGACGGCGCCGTGCGAGGTGCCGCCCAGGAGGAAGTCGTAGACGCGCGCGGAGCTCGGACGGTCGAAGTCCTCGGTGCCGGGCACGGCGAGCGCGGGGCGCGGCCGGGCAGGGGAGAGGTCCTCGACCACGGTCCTCCCTCCGTCTCGGCACCCGGTGTCCGGGATGTCCGGAAAGCGACGGCGCGAGGACCGCGCCACCACGCCAGTTCGCTCGACCTTCGCAGTCGGGAACAGGATTCCCACTGTCCGTGATCGACACGCGGCGAATCCCGGGAAAGACACGCCGGGTTCTCCGGGCGGATCGCAGGATTCCTGATTCTTGGTGACCCCGAGTGACCTTCGATCACAGTCCGTCCGGATGCCGACGACCCGGCGTCTGCAGTGTTGGTTCCGTGTTGGGTCGCGCGACACGTCGTCGTCGGCCGGGAGGGACCCCGGGCCGGGAACCGTGCGGACCGTGCGCGTCGCGGTCGTCACCGAGTCCTTCCTGCCCGCCGTCAACGGCGTCACCAACTCCGTGCTCCAGGTCGTCGCCCACCTGCAGCGCCGGGGCCACGCGGCGATGGTCATCGCGCCGGGGGCCGGGCCGGACGAGGTGCCCGGCGCGCCCCACGTGCCCGTCGTCCGCGTGCCCGCGGTCGACCTGCCCGTGGTCGACTCGCTGCCGGTCGGCGTGCCCACACCGGCGGTGCGCGCCGCGCTGGAGGAGTTCCGGCCGGACGTCGTGCACCTGGCCTCGCCCTTCGTGCTGGGTGCCCGCGCGCTGACCGTCGCCCGTCGCCTCGGCGTCCCCGCGGTGGCCGTCTACCAGACCGACGTCGCCGGCTTCGCCGCGTCGTACGGGATCGGGCTGACCTCCCGGGCCGCCTGGCGCTGGATCCGCCGGCTGCACGGCGGGGCGGCGCGCACCCTGGCCCCGTCGCGATGGGCGGTCGACGCGCTGCGCGCGCACGGGGTGCCCCGGGTGCACCGCTGGGGACGGGGCGTCGACACCACGCGGTTCCACCCGCGCCACCGCGACGAGGACCTGCGCGCCACGCTCGCCCCGCACGGCGAGGTGCTCGTGGGCTACGTCGGACGCCTCGCCCCGGAGAAGCAGGTCGAACGCCTCGCCGCGCTGGAGGGGCTGCCGGGGGTGCGCGTCGTCGTGGTCGGCGACGGCCCCTCGCGGGCGCGCCTCGGTGAGCTGCTGCCCTCGGCGCACTTCCTCGGTTTCCGCGGCGGCCACGAGCTGGCCCGCGCCTACGCGTCGTTCGACGGCTTCGTGCACACCGGGCCGCACGAGACCTTCTGCCAGGCCGTCCAGGAGGCCCAGGCCTCCGGGCTCCCGGTGCTGGCCCCGGACGCGGGCGGCGTCGCCGACCTCGTCGACCCGGGCCGCACGGGGTGGCTCTACGACCCGGCAGCGCCGACCGCGGGCGCGGAGATCGTCGGGCGGGTCGCCGCGTGGCGCGACGACCCCGAGAGCCGGCGGGCCGCCGGTGCCGCGGGGCGGCGCGCGGTCGCCGACCGGACCTGGCCCTCGGTGTGCGAGGACCTCCTCGGGCACTACGCGGCCGTCCTCGGCGGGAACGAGACCGGCCTCGACGCGCCCGTCGCGACCCCCGCGGCGTAGGAGCGCGGAGCGCAGCAGCGAGTTCACCCGGACCACACTCGACCGTCACGGCGAGGTGGGCCCCCGGGCGATCAGGGCCCGTAGACACCGGCCCATGGCCACATCCCAGGTGCTGGCGCAGGTGAGCGCCCCCACCCCCGAGAGCCACGACGAGCACCCGACGCCGCCGGCGGGGCCCACCCCGGCCGTGGCCGGTGATGCCCCCGCCGACGCGGGCCGCTACAGCCTCCTGCTCACCCGCGAGCCGGCCCACGTCGCCGCGGCCCAGCGGCTGCGGTACGCGGTGTTCGCCGTCGAGCAAGGGGCCCGCCCGGCCCCCGACGACGTGATCGCCGTTGCGGCCGCCGCCGAGGGCCGCGACGCCGACGCCTTCGACGTCCACTGCGACCACCTCGTGGTCCGCGAGGACGCCACGGGCGAGATCGTCGGCACCTACCGGATGCTCACCCCCGACGGCGCCCGCGCGGCGGGGGGCCTCTACGCCGACACCGAGTTCGACCTCGCCGGGCTCGACGCCCTCCGCGCCGAGATGGTCGAGGTCGGGCGGTCCTGCGTGCACCGCGACCACCGCCACGGCGTGGTGCTCTCGCTGGTCTGGGCCGGGATCTGGCGCTACATGGAGCTCATCGGTCACCGCTGGGTCGTCGGCTGCGCGAGCGTCCCGGTCACCGGCGGCGGCGCGATGCCCGGCGGCGTGTGGTCGTTGGTCGCGTCCCGCCACCTCGCGCCCGCGGTCCGCCGGGTCCGGCCGTGGCGCGAAGCGCCGATCGCCCCGCACGACCGGGAGGCGCCCGGCGCCCGGCGCGCCGCGCAGGCCTCGCTGCCGCCCCTGCTGCGCGGCTATCTGCGTCTCGGCGCGGAGATCGGCGGGCCGCCTGCCTTCGACCCCGACTTCGGGGTCGCCGACCTGTTCATCCTGCTCGACCACACCGCCATCGACCCCCGGTGGCGGCGCTACCTGCTCGGGGACGCCGGGTGACCGCCTGGTCCCCCACCTCGCCCTGCGATCCGGGCTGCCTGCCGCTGCCGGTGTCGCGGCGGGGTGCCGCCCGCGCCGTGGCGGCCGTGCGGCTCACCGTCCGGGCCGCGGCCCTCGTGGCCGTGCTCGGCGCGGGCCTCGCCGTCGCCGTGGTCGTGCCGGTGCTCGGGTCGGCCGCGACCGGCCGCGTCCAGGGGGTCTGGACGGCCGCCGTCCTGCGCGCCGCGGGGGTCCGGGTGCGGCGGAGCGGTCCGGCCGCACCACCCGGGGCACTGGTCGTCGCCAACCACGTGTCGTGGATCGACGTGCTCGCCCTGCACGCCGTCGCGCCGGTGCGGATGCTCGCCAAGACCGAGGTCCGGCGGTGGCCGGTGCTCGGGGTCATGGCCGCCCGGGCCGGCACGGTGTTCCTCGACCGCGACCGGCTGCGGGCGCTGCCCGGCGCCGTCGCCGGCCTCGCCGACGCCCTGCGCGCCGGCGTCCCGATCGGGCTGTTCGCCGAGGGCACGACCCGCTGCGGGCGCGATCTCGGGCCCTTCCGCCCGGCCGCCTTCCAGGCGGCGTACGACGCCGGGGCGCCGATCGTGCCCGTCGCCCTGCGCTACCGGGGCCGCGACGGCGTCCTGCCGGGCGGGGGCCCCGACACCACCGCCGCCTTCGTCGGCGACGACACCCTCGCCTCCTCGCTGCTCCGCGTGCTCACCGCCCCCGGACTCGTCGTCGAGGTGACGACCTGTGCCGTGCTCGACACCTCGGCGGTGCCGGCCGGCCCGGCCCGCGCCACCGCCCGCCGGGTCCTCGCCCGGCGCTGCGCGGCCGCCGTGGCCGCCGCGCTCCCGCCGGCCGTCGACCACCCCGCCGCCGCGCGCCCCGTCGTGGCCCCCGTCCTGCCGACCGTGACCCCGGAGCTCGACCGTGCCGCCTGAGCCGCCCGACGCCGACGGGGCCCGCGAGGCCTCGCTGGCCGACCGTGCGGTGTTCGCCGCCCAGTTCGTCCGCGCGCCCGTGGCGACGGCCTCGGTGTGGCCGAGCAGCACGGCGCTCGCCCGGGGCATGGCCGACGCCGCCCTGCGCTCCACCCGCGCGGACCCGGTGGTGGTCGAGCTCGGGGCCGGCAGCGGCGCGTTCACCGACCTGCTCGCCGACCGGCTCGCCGGCCGTGGGCGCCAGCTCGCGGTGGAGCTCAACCCCGTGCTCGCCCACCGGCTCGCCGAGCGCCTGCCCGCCGTCGAGGTGGTGCCGGCCGACGTCGCCGAGCTCCCCGCGCTGCTCGCGCTGCGGGGGATCGCCGGGGCGGACGTCGTGGTCAGCGGGCTGGGCTGGTCGGCGACCCGGCCGGGCCGGGAGGACTCGCTGCTGCCGACGGTCGCGCGGGCCCTGGCCGACGACGGGGTGTTCGTGCAGTTCGCCTACTGCTGGACCTCCTGGGCCGCGCCGGCACGTGCGCTGCGCGAGGAGCTCGGGGACTGCTTCGCCGACGTCGTGACCTCGCCCGTCGTCTGGCGCAACCTCCCGCCGGCCGTCGTGTACCGGGCGTCGTCACCGCGACGCTGACCGCCGGCGACGGCCCGCGTGATCACCGCCCGCACACGCAGCCGCTGTCCGGGGAACGAGGAGGTGCACGTGGGTGATGACGTCGCCCGTCATGGTCACCCGAACGTCGCCGTGCGCGTGCCCGGCGCCGCCTCCGCGCGATCCGCCCAGGTCAGGGGCAGGTCGCCCGCCCGGCTGGTGTACCGTCCCGCAACCATCGGCCCGGGCGTCCGGATCGCGGCGTAGTCGCGGCGTGGCGTGCGGTGTCGACCGACCGTCCGTGTGACCGTCTGTGCGACCGGTCCGACCGATCGTCGTGGGCCGACCGCGACGACCCGCACCACAGAGAGGGGAGACACCGCGATGGCCCTCCCGACGTTGACCCCCGAGCAGCGCGAGGCCGCCCAGGCCAAGTCGCGCGAGGCCCGCCAGGCCCGCTCGGCCCTCCTGGCCGGCATCAAGAGCGGCGAGGAGTCGATCCCCGCCGTGCTCGACCGCGGCAAGAGCGACCCGATCGCCGGGAAGACGAAGGTCTCCCAGCTCGTCCGGGCGCTGCCCGGCTACGGCCCGGCGAAGGCGTCGGCGGTCCTCGAGCAGGCCGGCATCCCCGAGGACCGGCGTGTCGCCGGCCTGGGGTCCCGCCAGCGCGAGGCGCTGGTCAGCGCGCTGGGCTGACCAGCGCGCCGACCCGCCTGCCCCGCCTGCCGGGGCAGCGACGACAACGGGGCGGTCGTCCCGGTCAGTAGCCGCCGGCGTCGGCGGTGCTTCCCGACGAGCCGGAGGAGCCCGCCGAGCCCGCCGAGCCCGACGAGCCCGACGAGCCCGACGAGCCCGACGAGCCCGACGAGCCCGACGAGCCGGACGAGCCGGCCGCCGAGGAGGCGGACCCGGCGTCGCCGCGGGTGCCGTCGGCGCGGTGGCGACCGCTCTGCTGCTGGTCGTGCCGGGCCTGGGGCTGGTCGTGCTGACCGCCGACGGTCGCGGCCGCGGCGGCGCTGCCGGCGGCCAGCTCGGGTGCCGGGAGCTCGCCGGTCACCGGCGTGCGGTCCGACGCGAGCATCGTGCCGCCGCCGATGACCGCCACCCCACCGCCCGCGAGCGCACCCAGGAGCGCGAGCGCGCCGGCCGTGCGGGTCGGCAGCGGGACGCGGCGGCGCGGGTCGACACGACCCCCGCGGCTTGCCGCCGGGACCGGGTGCGCGGGCGTCGGCGGTGCCAGGGCGCTCGGGACCGCGGCCGGGTAGGCCGGGCGCGGCGTCCCGCCGGTGGTGGGCCCGCCGGGCTGCTCGTCGGCCGCGGTGCGCGGCACGGCCGTGCCGGCGGGCGACGTGCCCGGCGCGGGCAGGCCGGCCTGGCGGGTGCTCGCGGCCGCCAGGGCGATGGCGGCGAGGTCGAGGGGCGACGTCTCCGACGCCCGGGGGCCCGCCCCCGCGTCGCCGGGCGCCGGACGGGTCGCGGCCCGCCGCGACCGCGGCAGCGGACCCGACGGGTGCGCCTCGGTCAGGCCGCCCTGGCGGGGCAGCAGGGCGCCGAGGTCGGTGTCGCCGGTGTCGCTGGTGTCGCCGGGACGCTCCGCGACCGCGGTGCGGGTCGCGGGGCCGGGTTCGGGGTGGGCGGGAGCAGGGGGAGGCGTCGCCGCTCGGGCGGGCGCCGCACGGTGTCGGGCCATGCGTGGTCTCCGTCGCGCCGCCGATCGACCTGGCCGAGGGGGAGCGAGCCAGGTGCCGCGTCGCCGGTGGGGAGTCCGGTGCGTCGGCGTTCGGCCTGTCCGCGCTGGGTCGGGGGCCGCACCCGCCGGACAGGCCACGGGCGGAACGGGCGCGGGTCCGGCACCAGCTGCCACGGGTGGCCGGACAGGAGCCAGACTAGGCACCGGGGGAAGCCCCGCGGCGCGATCGGTCACCCGTCGTCGCGGTCGGCGCGCGGCCCGTGACGCGGCGTCCGGGCTGCTCAGGCCCTCGGCGTGGGTCACGGGCCCGGCGCGGCCAGGTCTCGGCCACATCACGGCGTGACGTACGTCACAGTCAAGTGCGGCTGTTCGGAGCACAACCCGTTGGTCGACCTGCCGAGGTGTTGCTCCGGGTGAGCGGTGCGGCACGCAGCGGGCTCGACAGGGCCCGATTTGCAGGGTTCCATCGGTGGCTGTTCCCCGACCGACGTAGTCCGGACCAACGGGCGTGAGCCCGCCCCGCGGCTGCGGCGACAACCCCGTGGTCCCCGCGAGCGGGCCGCAGAGAGGCGTCGATGAGCGACCGGGCGTCCCACCCCGATCCCCATCCCGAGCGTCCCGGTTCCGCCGGTGAGCACGCGCTGCAGGAGTCCCTCGGGGCCACCGCGCGGGCGGACCGCTTCTACTCCGACCAGATGTGCGACCGGCTCGTCCCTTCGATGCAGGAGTTCATCGCGGGGATGACGATGGCGTTCGTCGCGACGGCGGACGCCCACGGCGAGTGCGACTCGACGCTGCGCGCGGGCCCGCCCGGGTTCCTGCGGGTGCTCGACGACCGGCACGTGGCCTGGCCGGAGTACCGCGGCAACGGCGTCATGGCGAGCATGGGCAACATCAACGAGAACCCGCACGTCGGGCTGATGATGGTCGACTTCACCGACGAGCTCATCGGTCTGCACGTCAACGGGGCGGCCCGCCTGGTCACCGACGAGGAGCTGCGCGGCGAGCACCCCGACCTGCCGGTGGAGAGCGCCCCGGGCCGCCGCGCGGAGCTGTGGGTGGAGGTCACCGTGGAGGAGGCCTACATCCACTGCCGCAAGCACATCCCGCGTCTGGTCCCGGTCGAGCGGGCGCGATCGTGGGGCACCGACGACGTGCGGCGCAAGGGCGGGGACCACTTCGGCGTCGCCGGCGCCCGCCGGGCGGCCGCGCGGGACGCCGACGGGGCCGTGACGGTGGCGGGCGACGCGACCGGGCCGGACGGGGCGGTCGACACCGGCGACGACCCCCGTGAGGCGGCGACCGCCGGGGCAGGGGCATCCTCCGGGGAGTGATCTCCGACCGGCACGCCTGGAGCCGACCCGAGCTGGAGACGGTCGCCCCCGGGGTGCACCGCCTCCCGCTGCCGTTGCCGAGCGACGCCCTGCGCGCCGTCAACGTCTACGTGCTCAGCCCCGCCGACGGCGCCGACCTGACC
Organism: Actinomycetospora sp. NBRC 106375; assembly: GCF_030269665.1. Classification (GTDB taxonomy): domain Bacteria; phylum Actinomycetota; class Actinomycetes; order Mycobacteriales; family Pseudonocardiaceae; genus Actinomycetospora. The sequence continues at coordinate 105,284 of NZ_BSTS01000006.1, read as the reverse complement.
CTCGTCGACGGCGGCTGGGCGATCGACGCCTCGCGGGACGTGCTGCGCCGGCTGCTCGGGGAGCTGGGTGCCGAGCCGGGCGACGTGCGCCGCTTCCTCGTCACGCACGTGCACCGCGACCACTACAGCCAGGCCGTGGCGCTGCGCCGCGAGCACGGCGGGCGGGTCGCGCTCGGCGCGGGCGAGGCCGAGTCCCTGGAGGTCGTCCGCACCCGCGACGAGGGCCTGAATGCGCAGGTCGTGGGACTCGACAGGGCCGGCGCGCCCGAGCTCGCCGCCGCGGTCCGCGCCTGGCTCGCCGAGGCCGAGCCGCCGCCGAGCGAGGACTTCGCCGACCCCGACGAGTGGCTCACCGACGGCCAGGCGCTCCACGCGGGCGGGCGCCGGCTGATCGCCCGCGAGACCCCGGGCCACACCCGCGGGCACCTCGTCTTCGTGGACGAGACCGCCGCCGACGCGACGATGCTCTACGCCGGCGACCACGTCCTGCCCCACATCACGCCGTCGATCGGCTTCGAGCCGGCCGCCCGGCCCGGCGCCCTCATCCGCTACCTCGCCTCGCTCGCCGCGCTGCGGGCCGAGCCCGACCGGCTGCTGCTGCCCGCCCACGGGCCGGTCGCGCCGAGCGTCCACGCCCGCGTCGACGAGCTCCTCGCCCACCACGACAAGCGCCTCGACGAGATCGCCGCGGCGGTCGACGAGGGGAGGACCACCGCGGCCGAGATCGCCGCCGCGCTGCGCTGGACGCGCCGGGAGCTGCGACTCGAGGACATGGAGGTCTTCAACCGGATGCTCGCGGTGCTGGAGACCGACGCCCACCTCGAGGTGCTCGCCACCCAGGACCGGGTGCGCCGGACCGCCGAGCCCGACCCCGACGGCGCCGACGGGCCCGACGTCTTCCGGAACACCCCCGGCTGAGACTCGCCGGGAGGACGGCCGTCTCGCGGACCGGACACCGGCACCGGATCACCCTCGGTCGATCGGCTGCTCGGCGGCACGGTGTCGGGGTGCGGGGCTACGGTGGATGGTCCTCCCGGCACACCGGCGCCGGAGCCCGAGACGCTGGAGAAGGCCCGCGTGACCCGTACGTCCCCGCCCGCCGAGCCCGACGTCGACCCTGCCACCGATCCGGTCGCCGACGAGCAGCCCTACGTGACCATGCTCTACGGCAAGCTCGACGAACGCCGGGCCGAGACCGCGGCGCTGCTCGCGCGCGTCCTGCGCGAGGAGACCACCGGGACGCCCCAGGCCGTCTCCGAGCGCGACGCCGCCGCCCAGATGTACTCCGAGCAGCTCGCGACGCTCTCCGCGGTCGAGAACGGGCTGTGCTTCGGGCGCCTGGACCTCGACCCGGACCGCCCGCCGCCCCCGCCGGTCGACGGCGGGCCCGACACGATCGAGGGGCTCGACCAGGACGTGCTCTACGTCGGGCGCCTGGGTCTGCTCGACGACCAGCACGACTACGAGCCGCTGCTCGTCGACTGGCGCGCCCCGGCGGCGCGGCCGTACTACACGGCCACGGCGGCCTCGCCGGACGGCGTGCGCCGCCGCCGGCACATCCGCTCGCGCAGCCGCCGGGTCACCGCCGTCGACGACGAGATCCTCGACCTCGAGGAGGCGGCGCGCCTCGGCGCCACCGTCACCCAGCGCACCGGGCTCACTGGCGAGGCGGTGCTGCTCGCGGCGCTCTCGGCGGGGCGCACCGGGCGCATGGGCGACATCGTCGCGACCATCCAGGGCGAGCAGGACCGGGTCATCCGCTCCAGCGCCAACGGCGTCGTCGTGGTCGAGGGCGGGCCCGGCACGGGCAAGACCGCCGTGGCGCTGCACCGCGCGGCGTACCTGCTCTACACCCACCGCCGCCAGCTGGCCCGCCGCGGCGTGCTCGTCGTCGGGCCCAACCCGACGTTCCTGCACTACATCGAGCAGGTGCTGCCCTCGCTGGGTGAGACGAGCGTCCTGCTCTCGACCGTCGGCGAGCTCTACCCTGGCCTCGCCGCCCGCCGCGGCGAGCCCGCGGAGACCGCGGCGCTCAAGGGCCACGCCGAGATGACCAAGGTGCTCTCCACCGCGGTGCGCGACCGCCAGGAGCTGCCCCGGCAGCCGATCGAGCTGACCGTCGACGGCGAGCCCGTCGTGGTCGACCGCGACGTCGTGGCCCAGGCCCGCACCCGGGCCCGGCGCACCCGCCGCCCGCACAACGACGCCAAGCGCACCTTCGTCCGGGAGGTGGTCGACCAGCTCGCGCGCCGCGAGGTCGACCGGGTGGGCAAGGACCTCGACGGCCGGGGCAACCTGCTCGACCGCGGCGACCTCGCCGACGTCCGCGCCGGGCTGCGCGCCGACCCCGACCTGCGGGCGGTGCTCGACGACCTGTGGCCCACGATCACGCCGCCGCAGCTGCTCGCCGACCTCTGGACCACCCCGCGGCGCCTGCGGGCGGCCACGCGGGGCTGGTCCGACGCCGACCGCGATCGGCTCGCCCGCGACGCGGCGCCCGGGGATCTCCTGGACGGCACGTGGTGGAGCCCCGCCGACGCGGTGCTGCTCGACGAGGTCGCGGAGCTGCTCGGCGAGGACGACACCGCCGCCCGCGAGGCCGAGGAGCGCAAGCGCGAGGCCGACGAGGCCTACGCCGCCGGCGTGCTGGAGATCCTGGCGATGGAGGAGGACTGGGACCCCGAGCTCCTGCGTCCCACCGACGTGGTCGACGCGAGCGTGCTTGCCGACCGCACCCGCGAGGCCACCTACGCCTCCGCGGCCGAGCGCGCCGCCGACGACCGCACCTGGACGTTCGGCCACGTGATCGTCGACGAGGCGCAGGAGCTCTCTCCGATGGCCTGGCGGGTGCTCATGCGCCGCTGCCCCAGCCGGTCGATGACGCTGGTCGGCGACGTCGCCCAGACCGGCGCCCAGGGCGGGGCGTCCTCGTGGGGCGAGGTGCTCTCGCCGTACGTGGCGAAGCGCTGGCGCCGCGAGGTGCTCACGGTCAACTACCGCACCCCGGCCGAGATCATGGCCGTCGCCGCGGACGTGCTGGCCGCCATCGACCCGACCGCGTCGCCCCCGGAGTCGGTGCGCGAGTCCGGTGTGGCGCCGGTCGCGGTGGGCGTCGACGAGCCGGACCTCGTCGCCGCCGCGGCCGAGCGGGCCCGCGCGGCGCGCGACGCGGTGGTCGACGCCGAGGGCGCGGGCCGCGTCGCCGTGCTCGCCCCGGGCGGGCGCGTGGGGGCCCTCGCGGACGCCCTCGGTGTCACCGCCGGGCCGGGGGAGACGGCGGGGGGGACGGCGGACGGCGTCGACCTGGGCTCCGAGATCGTCGTGTGCGAGGTCGCCGACGCGAAGGGCCTCGAGTTCGACGCGGTCGTGCTCGTCGACCCGGCCGGGATCGTCGGCGACTCGCCCCGCGGGCTCAACGACCTCTACGTGGCCCTCACCCGGGCCACCCGGTCGTTGGCGGTCGTGCACCCGGACGCTCTACCGGACGTCCTGGGTCGCCTGAGGGGGTAACGCCGCAACCCGTCCCGTCGAACCACCGGGCAGGGGCCGCACGTGTTCCGTGACGTGCGGCTCGGCCGAGGCCGCGATCACCGCCGCCGGCAACCCCCCGTTCGGGCGACGCGCCGCCCGGGACGTCACGCAGACGAGGGACCGGCCGTACGGGATGATCGGGGCGGACCGCGCACCGGGAGGAGGGCGGGCTGTTGAGCACCGACACCGGTCCGCCCGCGATGGTGGGCGGCCGCTACACCGTCGGCGACCTCATCGGGCGAGGTGGCGCGGCCGACGTGTTCCGCGCCCGCGACGAGCTCCTGGGCCGCGACGTCGCCATCAAGATGTTCAACGCCGCCGGCTCGGCCGCGGCGCCCGACGCCCAGCCGGGGGACCCGGCCGACCCCGCCGAGAAGATCGGCGACATCGAGGAGGGCCAGGAGGCCCGCCACCGCCGTGAGGTGCTCACCCTCGCCGGGCTGTCGCACCCTGGCCTCGTCACCGTCTACGACGTCGGCGACGAGGACGGCCGCGCGTACTTCGTCATGCAGCTCATCGAGGGCGACACCCTCGCGCAGCGGGTGCGCACCGGCCCGCTGCCCGTGGTGGACGTCGTCGCCCTCGGCGCGGCGCTCGCCGACGCGCTCGCCTACGTGCACCGCCGCGGCGTCGTCCACCGCGACGTCAAGCCGGGCAACGTGCTGCTCGACGCGGAGGGCCGCGCGCACCTCTCGGACTTCGGCATCGCCGCGGTCCACGACGCCGCGCCCGTCACGGCGGCGGGCATGGTCATCGGGACGGCGTCGTACCTCAGCCCCGAGCAGGTCCGCGGCGAGCCGATCGACGGCGCCGTCGACATCTACGCGCTGGGCCTCGTGCTCATCGAGTGCCTCACGGGCCGCCGCGAGTACCCGGGCAACGCCCTCGAGGCCGCGGTCGCCCGCCTGCACCGCCGCCCGGTCGTGCCCCCGGGGCTGCCGCCCGGTCTCGAGGCGCTGCTCACCGCCATGACCGCCGACGACCCGGGCGACCGGCCGACGGCGGAGGAGGTCGTGGCGGCCCTGCGCGGGGTGTCGCGCGAGGTGGGCATGGAGGCCGAGACCGTGCTCTCGCCGGTCCTCATGACCGCGCCGACCGCCGTGGTCAACGGGTCCGGGCCGCTCGCGGCCCAGCCCGCCGCCGTCGGCGTGGCTGCCGCCGCCCCGGAGCCCGACCCGACCGGCGCGTCCCCGCTGGCGCAGCCGGGACGCCGGCGCCGCCGGATCGCCGCGGCGATCGCCGCGGCGGCGGCCGTGCTGCTCGTCGCCGGCTCGGCGGTCGCGTACGCCGTGCTCTCGAACGACCAGCCACTGCCGCCCCCGGTGCCCTCGGCGACCCTCGCGCCGCCCCCGCCGCCCCTGCCGGTGGCCCCGCAGGTCACCACGACCACCCGGGACGAGACCGAGGTCGCCACGGCCCCGCGCACCCGGCGCACCACCACGGAGCGGCGGACGACCACGACCACGCGGACCACGACGACCACGACGACGACCCCGCCGGCCGCGGTCCCGCCGCCGGTGGTGCCGCCGACGACGACCACGACGACCACCGCCGCCGTCCCGTAGGGCGCCGGGAGCTCAGCCCCCGGCGGGCAGGGGCGTCAGGGCGTCCGCGACGGAGAGCGCCGGCCCGGCGGGCAGCAGGCCGACGATGGCCTGCGGGGCGGGCGGGAACGCCGTCCCGAGGCCGAGCGCCTCGGCGGTCGCGGGGTCGGGTACCGCGCAGGCCGTCCCGGACCCGGACACGACCGTGGGGCTGCCCGGCGCGTCCGGGCGACCCGGCGGCACCGCACGCACGGTCACGCCGCCGCCGGGCACCGCGACCGCGTCCACCCGCTCGCCCGAGCCGTCGGCCTGGGCCAGCGTCGTCGGCGGCGTGGCGGCGGCGGGGGCCTCGGCGCCGACGGTGAGCACCACGGGGCCCCCGCCGTCGGCGCTCGCGCACGTGGTCGGCGCGTCCGCCATCGGCACGGCGCGCGGCACGGGGTCGGGGTAGGCGCTCACGGCGATGCCGCGGGCGGTCCCGAGCGGGCGCAGCTGGCCCGGCGACACGACCGGCACCGGCGCGCCGGCGCGGGCCGGATCCGGGTCGGCGAGGCGCACCAGCCGGGCGACCACCTCGGGCACCTCCTGCACCCCCTCGCGCTGCACCACGTACCAGCGGTCGGGCGTGCCCGGCCCGACCAGCCGCACGACCCCGCCGACCGGTTCGCCGACGAGCGGGCCGGTCGGCGGCACCTCGCCCCGCCCCGCGATCACCGGCGCGACGACCGGGGCGCCCTCGGGCAGCGTGTTGAGCAGGCTCGTGCTCACCGGCCGGGGCAGCTGCCCGGTGAGGCCGAAGGCGACCACCACGGCGGGATCGCGCAGGTCCAGGCGGGACCGGACGCCGTCGTGCACCAGCCAGGTGCCGAGGAAGCGGTCGCGCAGCAGGAGCCCGCGACCGGGCTCGAGGGGCCGCGCGGGCACCTGCGCCCCGGCGAGCACCGTCGTCCACACCCGCGGCTGCTCCCAGGGCCGGGCGGCGCCGGGCTGGGGGCTGCCGGTGTCGCACACCGACCAGATCGGCGGCACGGGCGCCCCGGCGGGCGGCAGCGGCGGCGCGTCGACGATGCCCACCCCCCGCTCGCGGGGCGCCGTCGCCAGCTCGGCGTCGCCGACCTCGACCGGGGCGGGGTTACCGGCCGGACCGCCCGCCGCGGCGAGCCCGGCCAGCACCAGGCGCGCCGAGGCGAGGTTGGGCACCGGGACCAGGCGGTCGGGCTCGTGCACCACGACGTAGAGCGCGCCGGAGCCCGCGGCGACGACGACCCCGGCCGTGCGCCAGTCGGCGGGGCGGTCGAGCAGTCCCCACACCGCGGCGACGCCGAGCGCGAGCGCGGCGATCAGCACCCCGGCGACCGTCGCCCGGCCCTGGGCGCGCAGCCGGTCCGCGCCGGGCACCGCCTGCCGCCCGACCAGTGCCGACTGCAGGCGCCGCAGCCCGAAGCGGTAGGCGTGGACCTGGTCGGAGGTCGGGGTCGGGGGCGTCGGTGGGGGCATCTCGCCGCGGATCGTGGCACGTCCCGGGGCGATCGGGGGCGCGTTCGGATCAGGCGGTGACGGGGGTCCGCGCGGGCCGCGGGGAGATCCGCAGGCTGATCGTCGCGCGGACGACCTCGCGGCCGTGCGCGTCGGTGAGCACGACGTCGGCGTCGACGTCCTCGCGCTCGTCGCCGAACGCCGGAGGGGCCGGGAACGTCGCCACGGCCACCAGGTCGGTCTCGGCCTTCGCCAGGTACGCCACGCTCATGCCGCGGGGGATCCACCGGTGGGTGTCCGGCACGGTCGCCTCGGCGAGCACGCCCATGGCGTACTCGGCGAGGTTGCACGACGCGATGGCGTGCACCGTCCCGAGGTGGTTGTGCACCAGCCACCAGTTGCGCAGCGAGACCTCGGCCCGTCCCGGCTCGAGGCGGCGGATGACCGGCGCCGCGGTGAGGAAGTAGGGCGCGCGCAGCCAGACGGCCGCGCTGACCAGCAGGCGGCCCGGCCACGAGCCGGAGAAACGGTGCCACGCGCCCAGCACGCTCGGAGTGCTCACGGACCGAGAGGTTACCCGTCGGTAGCAAGAGGCGGGATCGTGCGGCCGCGAACGATCATGGACGCATCGGTGACGCGACAGGGTTGACGAACGGTCGTTCGGGGAACTGTCCCGTCTGCGCGACCAGGCGCTCCTGCACGGAGGAACCGATGACCGCACACGACCGGCCGATGACGACCGCTCCCGTCGAGGCCCGTGGCCTCCCCGGGCGACTCGCCGCCGTCCTCGGCGACCTCGCCTTCCCCGCCCAGCGCTGGCAGGTCCTCACCGCGGGTGAGATGTACGGGACCGACACCGTGACCCGTGGCCTGCTCGAACGCCTGCCGGAGCGGCGCTACCAGTCGCTCGGCGAGGTCGTGGGCGTCCTCGCCGCCGTGCTGTCCGGGCGTCCGGTCGCCTCGGTCGGGCAGGCGGGTCCGCCGCGCACGGCCCGCGTGGCGCCGCGGCGCGGTCCCGGTGCGCCGGTCCCGCCCCGGACCGCCCGCGCGCACCCCGGCGCCCGGCGTCCGGCGCCCCGCACCCCCGTCGCCTGAGGTCGCTAGGTCTCCGCGCTGACGATCTGCTCCTCGAGGTCGAAGGCGTCGTCCCCGACCCACACCCGCAGGCCGTCGCCGTCGTCGGTGATCGCGCCCTCCTCCTCCTCGGAGAGCTCGCGGGCCGCGCCGAGGGAGCGCTCGTCGTAGGCGACGCGGCCGTCGCCGAGATCGCGCGGGCGGTACTCCGAGGCCAGCACGGCCGTGCGGCTGCGCGTGGCGAGGAACGCCGCGTTGTCTTCCCCGACCTCGGCGACCCACCGCTGCTTGCGCACCCGTGACGGTGTACTCGACCGGGCGCGGTGGCACAACGGAAACCGGTGGACCTCGACCCAGGTGGACGTCCTACCGTCGCGCAGCGCCCCGAGCCGCCAGGAGGTCGATCCCGATGCGCGCCCTGCGCCCGCTGCGCCGGTCCGCCTACCGGCGGCTGGCCGTCGCGCTCGCGCTGTCGGTGCTCGCGGAGGGCCTGTGGACGCTCGCGGTCGTCTGGCAGGTGATCGAGCTCGGGGGCGGGCCCGCCGAGCTCTCGCTGGTCTCCGGCGCGCTCGCCCTGGGCCTGATCGTCACCGCGCTGCTGGGCGGGGTGCTCGCCGACCGCGTGCCACAGAAGCGCATCCTCGCCGGCGTCCAGATCGCCCTCGCGTCGTCCATCGGCGTCGTCGCGGCCCTCGCGGCGGCGGGGGCGCTGGCCGTCGCCGTGCTGGTCGTCGTGGCCGCGGTGATCGGCCTGTCGATGGGCCTGTTCTTCCCCGCGTACTCGGCGCTCGTGCCCGCCCTGGTCGACCCCGACGACCTGCTCGCCGCCAACGGGCTCGAGGGCGTCGTGCGCCCGGTGCTGCTGCAGGGCGCCGGTCCCGCGCTCGCCGGCGTCCTCGTGGCCGCCTTCTCGCCGGCCGCGGCGCTCGCGGCGACCGCGGTGGCGTGCGTGGGCTCGCTGATCGCGGTGCTCGCGCTGCCCGCGCACCCGCTGCGCCGTGACCTCTCCGGGGAGGACCGCGGGCACCCCGTCGCGGCGGTGCTCCGCGACCTCGTCGAGGGTTTCCGCTACATGGTCACGACGCGCTGGCTGCTCGTGACGCTGGTCTTCGCGTCGCTGATGATCCTGCTGGTGCTCGGGCCGCTCGAGGTGCTCGTGCCGTTCGCGATCATCGAGCGTGCCGGGGGCGGACCGGGAGGGCACTCGCTGGTGCTCCTGGCCTACGGGGCCGGCGGGGCGATCGCCTCGGTCGTCGTGTCCTCGCTGCGCCTGCCCCGGCGCTACCTCACGGTCATGATCGTGCTCTGGACGTCGGCGTGCGTGCCGATGGTCGTGTTCGGTCTCGCGACGTCCCTGTGGCCGATGATCGTTGCCGGGTTCGTGGTCGGCGGGCTGTTCAGCGCCCCGCAGGTCATCTGGGGCACGCTGCTGCAGCGCCGCGTCCCGCCCGCGCTGCTCGGGAGGGTCACGAGCCTCGACTTCTTCGTCTCGCTGGCGTTCATGCCCGTGTCGATGGCCCTGGCCGGGCCGGTCAGCGAGGGGGTCGGGCTGACGCCGGTGTTCCTCGCCGCCGGCCTGGTGCCGATCGTCTTCGGTGCCCTCGCCCTGGTCCTCGGGCGCCCGGGTCCCGACGAGATCGCGCACCCGCTCGACGTCGGGGTCCCGGACGACGACGCCGCGAGCGACGAGCCGCGGGCGGCCTGAGGGTCCGGCGGGGCGTGCACGGGTTACTGGCTGGTATCCCTCGCAGGGCGAGGGATACCAGCCAGTAACCGTGACTCCGGTCGTGGGCTGGGTCAGGTCGTGGGCTGGGTCAGGTCGCGGGCTGGGTCAGGTCGTAGACCGTGGTCCCGCCGACCGTCGTCGCCGTGTAGTGCGCGGCGACCCACGCGGTGATCTGGGTCCCGACGCTGTCGCCGCCGCCTCCGGGACCGCCCTGCCCGCCGCCCTGGCCGCTCGCGACGAACCAGTGGATGTCGCCGGCGGCGACGTACGCCTGGAACTGCGCGAGGCTCGGTGCGGCGTCGTAGCCGGAGAACCCACCGATCGCCATCACCGCGGTGCCGCTCGCGAGCTCGAGGCTCGACGCGCCCTGGGCGGACACCGTGGCGGCCGACCAGCGCGTGGTCGACGCCGTGAGCAGGGCCGTGAGCTCGGTCGACGTGCCGGCCTCGCCGGGGCCGCCGCCGGCGGCTCCCCGCGCGCCGCCCTGCCCGCCGTCGGGCGGGGTCTGGCCGGCCGGGGGCTGCCCGTCGCCCTGACCGCCCGGAGCGCCACCCGGTCCGCCCTGGCCGCCGCCGGGACCGCCGCCCGTCTCCTGGCCCGTCGAGGGACCGGCACTGACGATCGAGCCCTGGTGCGCGGTCGCCGCGGTCTGCAGTGCGTACGCGGTCGAGCCGCCGGCGCCGGCGAGCAGCGCGCCGAGCAGCATCACCGGCAGCGCCCACCGCCCGGTGCCGCGGAGAGCCTGCCGCCGCAACGACGCTGGCACCACCAGCGCGATCGCGACGGCGACGCCGGCGATCGCGACGACCCAGCGCAGCCAGGGCAGGAACTCCGGGGTCCGGCGCAGGAGCACGACGCTCCAGCCGGCGGTCACCGCCACCATGAGGGCGAGGGTCGCGTCGGCGGCGAGGACGCTGCGGCGGCGCCACACCTCGCGGCCGCCGACCACCAGCGTGCCGACCAGGCCGGGCGCGAGAGCGACGGCGTAGTAGGCGTGGATCGTGCCGCTCATGAAGCTGAACACCAGCCCGGTGACGAGCAGCCAGCCGCCCCAGAGCACGAGCCCGGCGCGGGCCCGGTCGGTGCGCGGGGCGCGGCGCGTCAGCCACAGCCCGGCGACGAGCGCGACGAGCGCCGCGGGCAGCAGCCAGCTGATCTGGCCGCCGAAGGAGGCGTTGAACATCCGCGTGATGCCGGTGCTCCCGCCGAAGCCGGTGTCCCCACCGCCGGCGCCACCCCCCGGACCGCCCCCGCCGCCGTTGCCCTCGCCGCCGAGGATGCGGCCGAGACCGTTGTAGCCGAGGACGAGGTCGAGCAGCGTGTTGTCCGTCGAGCCGCCGATGTAGGGGCGGGAGTCGGCCGGCCAGAGGTCGACGAGCAGGACGTACCAGGCCACCGACGCGACGAGCGCGCCCGCGCCGGCCGCGAGCGCGGCCAGGCGGCGGCGCAGCGGCGCGGCCGAGGCGAGCAGGAGCACCGCGGCGAGGGCGGGCAGCACGAGGAACGCCTGCATCATCTTCGTCAGGAAGCCGAGGCCGATCAGCGCGCCCGCCGCGGCGGACCACCACGCAGCGGCGCGGGCGGCGCCCGCGTCCACGGCGCGCACGATCGCGTACGCCGCGGCGACCAGCGTCAGCACGAGCAGCGCGTCCGGGTTGTCGAACCGGAACATCAGCACCGCGACCGGCGTCAGCGCGAGCGCCGCGCCGGCGAGGAGCCCGGCGCCCGGGCCCGCCCAGCGGCGGACGGTGGCGTAGAGCAGGGCGACCGCGCCGACGCCCATGAGCGCCTGCGGCGCGAGGAGCGACCACGAGCTGAACCCGAAGATCCGCCCGGAGAGTGCCATCACCCACAGCGCGGCCGGCGGCTTGTCGACGGTGATGAAGTTCGACGAGTCCATCGAGCCGAAGAGCCAGGCCTTCCACGACTGTGTCCCGGCCTGCACCGCAGCGGCGTAGTAGGTGTTGGCGTAGCCCGAGGCGCCGAGGTTCCACAGGTAGAGCACGGCGGTCGCGACGAGCAGGGCGATCAGGGCCGGGCGGACCCAGCGCGGGTCGGCGGCACGACCGCGCCAGAACGTCGCCAGGCGCCCCGGCGCGGCGTGGCGACCGGCGCCGGGGGCCGCGGCCGGGCGGGGCGCCGGCGCGCGGAGGGGCACCCGCAGCTCGGTGGTGAGGGCGTCTCGGACTGTCATGGTCACGAGGATCGGATCGGTGGATGTCGGCGCCGTGGGTCGAGGTTGTGCGTGGGCTGTGAACGGCGGCGGCGTCCTCACGCCGACCCGACGCGCAGGGTCCTCGGGCCGTGGACGAGACCTTCTGGGTGATCGCCGGGTGACGACTGTGGGGCGATGAGGTCACGGATGGGTGTTCCACACTGAGATGCCCTGCACTGGGAGGTGACGGGGCGGCGGGAACCGGGAACGCTGACGGGGTGTCCGGTCCCTTCGCGCGCTCCTGGCGTGTGCGGTTCGTCGTCCGCACCGCCGTCGGCGCGTTGTCGGTGGCCGTCCTCGCCGCCTCGGCGCTCGGGTGGTTCCAGCTGCAGGCTCTGGATCGATCCACGCCCGCGGCGGCCGTCATCGACGGGCCGTCGCCCACCCCGGCGGGCGAGCAGAACATCCTGCTGGTCGGTCTCGACAACCGCACCGACGCGCAGGGGAACCCGCTGCCCGACGACGTCCTCGCGGCGCTCAACGCGGGCGCGAGCGACTCCGGAGGCGGCACCGCCGACTCGCTGACGGTCGTCCACATCCCGGCCGGGGGCGGCCGGGCGACGGCCATCTCGATCCCGCGCGACTCCTATGTCGACCTCGGGCAGGGCCTCGGGCGACACAAGATCAATTCGGCGTGGTCCCGGGCCGCGGCGCAGGCGACCGACGCGATGACCGGCTCCGGGCCCACCGGCACCACGAGCCTCTTCGCCGCCGAGGCCGCCGGCCCGGCGTCGCCGCACGACCCCGCGGTGGTGCGCGCGGCCGCCGCCGCCGGCGCCCGCGCCACCATCGGCGCCGTCCAGCAGCTCACCGGGCTCCCGATCTCCCACTTCGCCGCGGTCAACCTCGCGGGCTTCGCCGACCTGAGCACGGCGATCGGCGGCGTGCCCGTCTGTCTGCGGGCGCCGACCCAGGACTCGTACACCGGGCTCTCCCTGCCCGGCGGTCCACAGGAGGTCTCCGGGGCGCAGGCCCTGGCGTTCGTCCGCCAGCGCCACGGCCTGCCCAACGGCGACCTCGACCGCATCGCCCGCCAGCAGGTGTTCCTCGCCGGTGCGACCGAGAGGCTGCTCTCGGCGGGCACGCTCGCCGACCCCTTCGCCGTCGCGCGCATCACCGACAGCGTCTCGCGCTCGGTGACCCTCGACGCCGGCTGGGACGTCCTGGGGTTCGCGCGGCAGATGCAGGGCCTGTCCGCGGGTGCGGTCACCTTCCGCACCATCCCGACCGGCACCACCGAGCTCAGCACCTCCTCGGACGGCACCGCGGTGGAGGTCGATCCGCGCAGCGTGCACACGTTCGTCGCGACGGCGATCGCCGCGGACGCCGGCAACCCCGCGGCGGCGGCCGCGCTCATGCCGCCTCCGGCCGTCGGGTCCTCCGACGCCTCGGTCAGCGCGAGCCAGGACCGTCTCGCGGCGGCCTCCGACGACGCCGAGAGCTCGGATGACGAGTCGGGGAGCTCCGGCGACGACGGGTCCGGCGACGGGAGCTCCTCGAGCGAGGACGGCTCCTCGACCTCGTCGACCTCCTCGACCTCCTCGGCCGGCACCAAGGCGGTCGTCTCGTCGACACCGCCGATCACGGCCGCCGCGCCCGGCTGCGTCAACTGACTCGACGCTCGCGAGCGCAGAGAAGCAGCGAACATCCGATTGAGCACGCCGATAGGGCGTTCGCTGCGCTCGATGCGGTCCGCTGCGCTCCGCCGTGTCCTCCCTGGGCGCGGCGTCCGGAGCAGACGCTCGCCCGGATGGCCCGCCCCTGGTGCCGTGCCGGGGCGGGACCTCGTGTCAGCTCGAGCGCTCCGAGCCCAGGGTCACCGGGACCTGGCGGGGCTGGGCCCCGGGCGAGGTGACCGTCAGGGTCACCGGGGCACCCGGCTGCTGCGAGCGGATGGCGGCGACGAGGCTGTCGGCGTCCTGGATGGTCCGGTCGCCGACCTTGGTGACGACGTCGCCCTGGTTCAGCCCGGCGGCCGCGGCAGGCCCGCCCGGGGTGACCTGGCCGAGCGTCGCGCCGCCCTGGCCGTCGGCCACGCTCACGCCGAGGACGGCGCGGGTGGCGAAGCCCTGGGTGACCAGCTCGTTGCCGATGCGGGCGGCCTGGTCGATCGGGATCGCGAAGCCCAGCCCGATCGAGCCGGACTGCGACTGCTCGCCGCCGGAGGACTGCCCGCCGAGCGAGGCGATCGCCGAGGTGATCCCGACCACGCGGCCCTGCATGTCGACCAGGGCGCCGCCGGAGTTGCCGGGGTTGATCGCGGCGTCGGTCTGGATCGCGTCGAGCACCGTCGCCTGACCGCTCTGGGCGCCGCCGCTGGCGACGGGACGCTGCAGGGCGCTGACGATGCCGGTGGTCACCGTGCCCGAGAGCCCGAGCGGCGACCCGACGGCCACGACGTCCTGGCCCACCTGGAGCTGCGAGGAGTTCCCGATCGTCGCCGGGGTGAGCCCGGAGACGCCCTGGGCGCGGACGACCGCGAGGTCGGCGCTCGTGTCGGTGCCGACCACCTGGACCGGCGCGCGGTTGCCGTTCTGGAACACCGCGGTGAGGCCCTGGGCCTGGGCGCCGGGCACCTGGCCGCCGCCCTGGCCGCCCTGGCCGCCCTGGCCGCCCTGGCCGCCCTGGCCGCCCTCTCCGCCCTGACCGCCCTCGAGACCGCCGAGCCCGCCGAGCCCGCCGAGCCCGCCGAGCGGCGACTGCTGCTGCTGGGCCTGGCCTGCTTCGAGCACGTGGGCGTTGGTGAGGATGAGACCGTCGGGGGAGATGATCACGCCGGAGCCCTCGCCCGACGGGCCCTCGAGCTGGACGACGCTGGGCAGGACCGTGTTGGCGACCTGCTCGACGGAGCCGGCGGGTGCCGCCGCCGCGGGTGCCTCGCCCGAGCCCGAGGGCGCCGAGGAGAGCACGGAGGTGTTGCCGCCGCCGCCGGAGGACGCGGCCTCGTAGCCCACCGCGCCGCCGACGCCACCGGCGACGAGCACCGCCGCGAGCGCGCCGGCCACGAGGGCGACCGGCCGACGCCGGCGCGGGCCGGACGGCGGGGGCGGGGCGGAGCCCGGTCCGGGCGAGGTCGGGGGTCCGGGCGGCTGGCCGCCGGGGATGTCGTGCCCGGCCCACGGGGTGCCCGCGGGGGGCGTGGCGCCGGACGTGCCGCCGTGGCGGCCGAGGCCCGAGCCGTAGGGGGCCGTCGGGTAGCCGCCGGGCCACTCCCCACGGGGACCGTGGGGCAGCGTCCCGGCGCCGGACCCGGTCGCCGCACGCGACGGGTCGGAGGGGGAGGAGGGGCTGGTGTCGCTCACGCGCTCCAGGGTCGGCCCGTCGACTGTGCCGACACTGCGTCACACCTGCGGGCTTCCTGAGAGCCGGCTGCGAACCGGGCCTGAACCGGACGAACCGCTCAGCGCACGATCCGGTACCAGTGCCCGGTCTCTCCGGGCAGCTGCTCGAGGCGGACGCGGTCGCGGGTGCGCCGCGGGAACATCCGCGTCCCGTCACCCAGCAGCACGGGCACGACGAACACGACGATCTCGTCGAGCAGCCCCGCGTCGAGGACCTGCGTGGCCACGTCCGCACCCAGGATGTTGACGTCGCGGTCGCCGGCCAGCGCCGTCGCGCGGTCGACGGCCGTCGCGAGGTCGGTGGCGAACTCGACGCCGGGCACCGGGGCGGCCGGTGGCCGGTGGGTGAGGACGACCGCCGGGCCGTCGTAGCGACCGCCGAACGCGCCCTCGGCGTCCGTGCCCGCGTTCGGGTCGTCGCCGTCGTGGGTGACACGCCCGACGAGCAGGGCTCCGGTGCGGGCGAGCAGGCGCTCGGCCTCGGGGTTCTCCTCGCCGACGAACTCGGTCAGCCAGGACATGTCGCCCCCGGGCCCGGCCATGAAGCCGTCGAGCGACACGGCCGCCGAGAAGATGAGCTTCGCCATCGGGGACTCCTCAGTGGGGGACGTGCTGGTCGAGCATCGCCCCGACGAGGCGCTCCCACGTCGGGGCGGGCGGCAGCTGGTGGCCCATGTCCTCGATCTCCAGCAGGCGGGCGCCGGGGACGGCCGCGGCGAGCGCGCGGCCGTGCTCGACCGGGAACAGCGGGTCGGCCGTGCCGTGGACGACGAGCACGGGGAGACCGGCCAGGGTCCGCAGGTCGGTGCTGGCCGGTGGCTCGAACGCGGCGAGGAAGAGGTTCCCGGCGGCGGCGAGGTCCCGGCTGCGCGCGACGACCCGCGCGGCGATCGTCCGCATCCGCGCCTCGTCGAACGCGCCCGGTCCCGCGAAGGGGCGCTCGGCCTCGACGAGAGCGGTGACCGCGGCCTGCGGATCGGCCGGGTCGGGGACCGTGGCCTCGCCGGCGAACGCGGCCGTCACCGCCGGGGCCGGGCCGGGCAGGTCGCCGACGGCGGGGTCGACCGGGCTGGTCGCGATCAGGGTCAGGGCGGCCACCCGCTCGGGGTGCTCCAGGGCGAGGCACTGGGCGACACCGCCACCCATCGACAGACCCGCCACGTGCGCCCGCGGCACCTCGAGGGCGTCGAGCACGGCCAGCGCGTCGCGCCGCAGGTCGCCGCCGGTGTAGCCCGGAGCGCCCGGCGGCCAGGTGGTCGACGCGCCGGTGTCGCGCTGGTCGTACCGGATCACGCGCAGCCCCCGAGCGACGAGAAGGGCGCAGAGCTCGTCGTCCCACCAGTCCATCGACCAGCCGCCGCCGGCGAGGAGCAGCAGCGCCGGGGCGTCCGGCTCGCCGAGCGACTCCACGCAGAGGTGCACACCCGCCTCGACCTCGATGTCCATGTCGCCGCCCTCCGACCGGTTTCACGGTGCAACCGGTACTGCACCGGACACCGGTAGTGGTTGTCAAGTGCAACCGGTTGTCCGTGCACAGCTGGCACACAGGTCGCGTCCAGCATCGGGACAGCCCCGGGGACGACCGTGCCCGATCATGGCGTCCCCGCTCCTCGCCGCCCTGCGCTCCCCGCTGCGGCCGTCCGCCCCGCGCGTCCCCGCCGTGACGGGCACGCCGACCCGCCGTCGCGCGGGCGGGGGCGACGTGCGCCGGACGCGGTGGGGCCTGCCGGCGCTGCTCGTCGGCACCGCGGTGCTCTACCTGTGGGGTCTCGGGGCGTCGGGCTGGGCCAACGCCTACTACTCGGCGGCCGCGCAGGCGGGGGCGACGAGCTGGTCGGCGTGGTTCTTCGGTGCGTCCGACGCCCCCGGTCTGATCATGGTCGACAAGCCGCCCGCCTCGCTGTGGGTGATGGGTCTCTCGGCGCGCCTGTTCGGCGTGACCAGCTGGGCGATCCTCGTCCCCCAGGCCCTCATGGGGGTGGCGACGGTCGGGCTGCTGGTCGTCACCGTCCGCCGGTGGGCCGGGTCGGCCGCCGGGCTGCTCGCCGGCCTCGTGCTGGCGCTGACGCCGGTGGCCACGCTGATGTTCCGGTTCGACAACCCGGACGCGCTGCTCGTGCTCCTGCTGGTCGCGGGGGCGTGGGCGCTGGCCCGCGCCGTCGACGCCGACACCCCGCGCGGGGCCTGGCGGTGGCTGGCGCTCGCCGCGGCGCTCGTCGGCACCGGTTTCCTCACCAAGTCGCTGCAGGCGTTCCTCGTGCTGCCGGCGTTCGCCGCGGTCTGGCTCGTCGCCGGGCCGGGACGGGTGCGCGCCCGGCTGCTCGCGCTCCTGCCGACCGCCGTCGTGCTCCTGGTGGCCGCCGGTTGGTGGGTCGCCGTCGTCGAGCTGTGGCCCGCCTCGTCGCGGCCGTACGTCGGCGGCTCGCAGACGAACTCCGCGGTCGAGCTCCTGCTCGGCTACAACGGCCTCGGGCGCCTCACCGGTGACGAGACCGGCAGCGTCGGCCCCGGGGGCGGTGGCGGCGGTGGCGGCGGGCGCTCGAGCGGCTCGCTGCTCCAGCTGTTCTCCTCGGAGATGGCGGGCCAGATCTCCTGGCTGCTGCCCGCTGCCCTGCTGCTGCTCGTCGCGCTGCTCGCCCTGACGTGGCGGGCTCCCCGCACCGACCGCACCCGGGCCGCGGCGCTGCTCTGGGGCGGCGTCCTGATCGTCACGGGGGCGGTGTTCACGCTCTCGCAGGGGATCATCCACAGCTACTACACCGTGGCGCTGGCCCCCGCGATCGCCGCGCTGGTCGGGATCGGGACGGTCACGCTCGCGCGCCGGCGCGACCGGCTCGCCCACGGTGTCACGGCGGTCGTCGTCGCGGTGACCGCGGTCTGGTCGTGGTCGCTGCTGCGGGAGACGCCGACGTTCGTCCCGTGGCTGCGCGCGGTCGTGCTCGCCGGGGGCCTGGCCGTCGCCGCCGGGCTCGTGGTCCTGGCGCTGCGCCCGGCGTGGGGCCGGGCGGGCGCGGGCCGGGTCGCGGCGGCCGGTCTGTTGGCGGCCGCGGTCGTGCTCGGGATCGCGGGGCCGGCCGCCTCGTCGGTGGTCACCGCGGCCACCGCGCACGAGGGTGCGCTGCCCTCGGCGGGACCCGAGAGCGGTCGCGGTCCGGGCGGTGGGTTCCCGGGCGGTGGGTTCCCGGGCGGCGGGTCCCCGGGCGGTGGACCGGGCGGCCCCGGGGTCCCCGGGGCGGGCGGCCCGGGCGGCCCCGGGGTCCCCGGTGGGGCTCCGCCCGGCGCGGCGGCGCGGGACGGCGGCGGTCGGGGCGGCCCCGGTGGTGGCGGCGGGATGATGACGCTGCTCCGGGCGAGCCGGCCCTCGGCGGAGCTGACGGCGCTGCTGCGCGACGGCGCCGCCGGGCACACCTGGGTCGCGGCGGCCGTGGGCTCCAACGCCGCGGCGGGCTACCAGCTCGCCTCCGGGGCGCCGGTGATGGCGCTCGGCGGCTTCAACGGCACCGATCCGGCGCCGACGCTCGCGCAGTTCCAGGCGTACGTCGCGTCCGGGGCGGTGCACTGGTTCGTCGGTGACGAGAGCTCGGCGTCGATCTCCACCACGGACAGCGGCGGCAGCGACGACGCGGCCCGCATCGCGGCCTGGGTGGCGTCGCACTACCGCGCCACGTCGGTCGGCGGCACGACCGTCTACGACCTGACCGCCCCGGCGGCGGTGTGACGTGGACAGGCACAGCCCGCCCACAGGTTCGGCACACGACCGGTCCACGAACGACTCCGACGCTGCGATCATGACCGCAGCGACCCCGCTCCGCGCCCCGTCCGCAGGCCACTCCGCCGTCCGGGAGCCCATCGAGGCGACCGGAGGCGCCGTGCTCGACGTGGTCGTCCCCGTCTTCAACGAGGAGCGCGACCTCGGTCCGTGCGTGCGCCGGCTGCACTGCCACCTGACCGACGAGTTCCCCTACCCCTTCCGGATCACCGTCGCCGACAACGCCAGCACGGACGCGACCCTGGCGGTCGCCGAGGAGCTCGCCGGCGTGTACGACGAGGTCGAGGTGTCCCACCTCGACGAGAAGGGCCGCGGGCGGGCGCTGCGCGCGGTGTGGTCGGCGTCGGACGCCCCGGTGCTCGCCTACATGGACGTCGACCTCTCGACCGACCTCAACGCCCTGCTGCCGCTGGTGGCGCCGCTGATCTCCGGGCACTCCGACCTGGCGATCGGGTCCCGGCTCGCCCCGGCGTCGCGGGTGGTCCGCGGGGTCAAGCGCGAGGTGATCTCCCGCTGCTACAACGTGCTGCTGCGCGGCACGCTGCGGGCGCGCTTCTCCGACGCCCAGTGCGGGTTCAAGGCCATCCGCGGCGACGTGGCCCGCCGGCTGCTGCCGCTGGTCGAGGACACGGGCTGGTTCTTCGACACCGAGCTGCTGGTGCTCGCCGAGCGCTCCGGGCTGCGCATCCACGAGGTGCCCGTCGACTGGGTCGACGACCCGGACTCGCGCGTCGACGTCGTGTCGACCGCGATCGCCGACCTCAAGGGCGTCGCCCGCGTCGGGCGCGCGCTCGCCACCGGGGCGCTGCCGGTCGCCCGGCTGCGCGAGGAGTTCGGCCGCGAGCCGCTCTCGGCGGAACCGTCCCCGGACGAGATGGCCGGCGTGACGCCGGGCCTGACCGGGCAGATGGTGCGCTTCGCCGCGATCGGGATCGTGTCCACGCTCGCGTTCCTGCTGCTCTACACGCTGTTCCGCGGCGTGCTGGGCCCGCAGCCGTCGAACCTGCTCGCGCTGGTGATCACGGCGGTCGCCAACACCGCGGCCAACCGGCGCCTGACCTTCGGCATCCGCGGGCGCCGTCACGCCGGACGCTCGCAGGTCGAGGGCCTGGTGGTGTTCGGCCTGGGTCTGGTGCTGACGTCGGGCTCGCTGGCCGTGCTCGGCGTCGTCGCCCCGGCGGCGTCGCACGCCGTCGAGCTCGCGGTCCTCGTCGTGGCGAACCTCGTCGCGACCCTCCTGCGCTTCGTCGCCTACCGCGCCTGGGTCTTCCACCCCCGCCGCCAGCGCGCGTGAGGGTTGTCAGCGAAGTGCCGTCACAGACACTCAGCGTCCGTATCCGTACTTCGATCATGAACCCGGAGAACCGATGAGCACCGCGACCGACCCCGACATGGTCGCCACGTCAGCGCCGCCCGCCGACCCGAGCTCGCCCCCGCGCCCCCCGTGGGTCCGGCGGGCGTGGCGCGGGCGCGCCGACGACCCCCGCTGGGTGCGCCCGGCGCTGCTCGGCCTGCTCGCCGTCACCGCGCTGACCTACCTGTGGAACCTCGGCGCGACGGGCGACGCGAACACGTTCTACGCCGCCGCGGTGCAGGCCGGGACCCAGTCGTGGAAAGCCTGGCTGTTCGGTGCCCTCGACGCACCGGGACTGATCACCGTCGACAAACCGCCGGCCTCGTTGTGGGTGATGGCGCTGTCCGGGCGGATCTTCGGGTTCGGCCCGTGGTCGATGCTCGCGCCACAGGCCCTCATGGGCGTCGCGTCGGTCGGGCTGCTCTACCTCACCGCGCGGCGCTGGGCCGGTCCGCGCACCGCGCTAGCCGCCGGGGCGCTGCTCGCCGCGACACCGGTCGCGGTGCTGATGTTCCGGTTCAACAACCCCGACGCGATGCTCGTCCTGACCATGGTCGCGGCGCTGTACACGACGACCCGGGCGATCGACGCCGCCGGTCGGCGGGCCGGGACGTGGTGGATCGTCGCCACCGGTGCGCTCGTCGGCCTCGGCTTCCTCACCAAGCAGCTCCAGGTGATGCTCGTCGTCCCCGCCCTCGCGCTCGGAGTGCTCGTCGTCGCCCCGTCCCGCCTGCGCCGCCGGATCGGCGACCTGCTCGCGGGTGCCGCCGCGATCGTCGTGTCGGCCGGCTGGTTCGTCGCGCTCGTCGAGATCTGGCCGGCCTCGTCGCGGCCGTACATCGGCGGGTCGACGACCAACTCGCTGCTCGAGCTCGCGCTGGGCTACAACGGCCTCGGCCGCATCTTCGGCAACGAGCGCGGCGGGGGCGGCCCGGGCGGCGGACCCGGCGGCGGTGCACCCCCCGCGGGCGCACCCCGCGCGATGGGTGGTCCCGGCGGCATGGGTGGACCCGGCGCGATGGGAGGCCCCGGCGGCGGTCCCGGCGGCCCCGGCGGGGGCTTCGGCGGGCAGGCCGGGATCGAGCGGCTGTTCACCTCCGAGTTCTCCGGCCAGGCATCCTGGTTGCTGCCCGCGGCGATCGTGCTCCTCGCCGCCGCGCTCTGGGCCCTGCGGCGGGCCCCGCGCACCGACCGCACCCGCGGCCTGCTGGTCCTCGCCGGCGCGTGGATGCTCGTGCACGCGCTGGTCTTCAGCTACATGAGCGGGATCATCCACCCCTACTACACCGTGGCCCTGGCGCCCGGGATCGCGCTGACGACGGCCGTCGGGGCATCCGTCGTGTGGCGTCGCCGGACGGAGCTCTGGTCGCGGGTGGTCCTCGCGGTCGTCGTCGCGGGCACCGCGGCGTGGAGCGCGGTGATCCTCACCCAGCACGCGTGGCTCCCGTGGGCGCGCTGGGTGCTGCTCGTCGTCGGGGTCCTCGGCGCGCTCGCCGTGCTCGTCCCGCCGGCCCGGTGGAGTCGGGTCGCGACGGTGGGGGTGCTCGCCGCGCTCGTCGCCGTGCTGGGCGGGTCGACGGCGTTCGCGGCCGAGACGGCCGTGACCCCGCACCAGGGCTCGATCGTCAGCGCGGGCCCGCTCGGCGGAACAGGTGGCCCCGGCGGGGGGCCGGGCGGCCGCCGCGACGGCGGGGCGCGCGACGGTGCCCGCGGCGGTGCGACGAGGGGCGGCCCCGAGGGCGAGACCCCGTCACCACAGCTCGTCGCCCTCCTGCGGGGCGCGGGCACGCGGTGGGCGGCGGCGACCGACGGCGCCATGAGCCAGGCACCGCTGCAGCTCGCCAGCGGCGTCCCGGTGATGGCGATGGGCGGCTTCATGGGCAGCGACCCCGCCCCGACCCTGGCCGAGTTCCAGGCCGATGTCGCGTCGGGACAGGTGCGCTACTACGTCGAGGGCGGGGGCCCGGGCGGTGGGGCTCCCGGCCGGTCTCCCGGGGACGATGCCCGAGTCGGCCGCGGCGGGCCCGGCGCGCGGGGCACCACGGCGGAGATCCGCACCTGGGTGACCCAGCACTTCACGCCGATCGACGTCGGAGGGCGCACCGTCTACGACCTGAGCGCCCCGAGGTCCTGACCCGGACCACCGGCACGGCCGGTGCCCGCGAGGGCCGTGCGGACTCTCCCCCCGAGTTCGCGCGGCCCTCGCCCCGGCCGTCAGGCGGTGCGGTAGGCCGAGGTGAGGTGGGCGAAGACGACGACGTTGTCCACGTAGCTGCCGGCGCCGCCGTCGAACTCCCCACCGCAGGTGATCATGCGGAGCTCCCCGTCGGGCGTCGGCGCGTACACGGCCTCGGTGGGGAACGCGGCCTTCGCGACCTGCTCGACGCGGTCGACGGTGAAGACCGCGGTGGTGTCGTCGTCGCGGTGGACCTCGACGGCGTCGCCCGCCTTCATCCGCCCGATGTGGATGAAGGCGCCCTGCTCACCGCGGTAGTTGACGTGGGCCGCGAGCACGGCGGGGCCCACCTCGCCGGGGCTGACTCCGCCGTCGTACCACCCGACCGTCTCGGCGTCCCGCGGCACCTCGAGGGCGTCGTCGGGCCCCAGACCCAGGTCGGTGGTCTCGCGGGTGGAGAGCCCGATCGTCGGGGCGTCGACGCCGGTGATGTCCGCGGCGGGCAGCGGCACGGGGACGGGCACCCGCGTGCCGGGCGGGACCGGCGGACCGGCCGCCGCGGGGGGATCGGACGGGCCGCTGCCCTGCCCGACGAACGCCACGAGCACGCCGACCGCGAGCACGGCGAGCACGAGGGCGGCGATCCGGCCGTTCACCCGGTCGAGCATGCCCCCACGGAGCGGTGTCGGCGTGGGTCGGACGACCGGCGTGTCGGTCGGGCGGCTCAGATCGGCCGGTACGCCCCGGTGAGGTGCGCCCGGACGACGACGTTGTCCTGGTAGCTGTGGGTCCGCTCGTCGAACACGCCCCCGCAGGTGATCATGCGGAGCTGACTGTCGGGCGTCGGGCCGTAGACCGCGTCGGTCGGGAAGGCGTCCTTGGCGAACCGGTCGACGCTCTCGACGGCGAACACGGCGGTGGTGTCGTCGGCCCGGTGGACCTCGACGGTGTCGCCGGGCCGCAGCTGACCGAGGCGGGCGAAGGCGCCCTGCTCGCCGCGGAAGTCCACGTGCGCGGCGAGCACGGCCGGCCCGACCTCGCCCGGGCTCGCGCTGCGCTCGTACCAGCCGACCGTGGCCGCGTTGCTGGGCACGTCGAGGGAGTTGTCGTCGCGCAGGCCCAGGCTGGTGGTGTCGCCGGTGCTCAGCCCGATCGTCGGGGCGTCGACACCGGTGATCGGCGCCGCCGGCAGCGGCGTCGGCACGCTCACGCGCTCGGCCGGCGGCAGCGACGTGCTCCGCGGCCCCTCCGGTTCGTCGCCGCTGTTGAGGAACGCGACCAGGACGCCGACGGCGAGCACCGCGAGCACGAGAGCGGTGATGCGGCCGGTCGCCTTGTCGAGGACGCCCTCGCGCCGGGACGGGGTCTCCGGCGGTGCCTCGGGTGCGGCCACCTCAGACCGTCCGCCGCCGGGCCGCGACGACCTGGCCGCCGCGCACGACCCCGGCGCCCGCCCCGATGCCGGCGATCACCAGGAAGGCGACCTGACCGAACGTCGCACCCGACCCGGAGCCGTCACCCGTGGCGACGCCGCCGACGGGGTAGCCGTGGTGGTAGCGGGGACCGCCGACGCCCCACTCGCACGCCCGGCCGTCGTTGTCGCCGTCGAGGTTGTTCGGGTCCGACGGGTCGGCGATGAGCACCGCCTGGGCGTCCGCGCGGTCCGCGAAGTCCCAACAGTTCAGCAGGTACACGGGTCGGACCGGGACCACGTAGTGGTAGTACGGGCTCCCCGGGCCGTAGACCACCGGCGGCACGGTCACGGTCTCGGTCTCCGTGGTGACGCCGGTGGACGGCGAGGTGGTCGGCGACGACGTGCTCGACGAGCTGCCCGTGTCCGGGAGCGGCAGCGACGGGATGTCCGGGACCGGCGACGAGCCGTCGCCGTCGAGGAGCCCGGTGAGGCCGTCGATCAGGCCGCCGATCACCGACCCGAGGCTGTTGTCGCCCGAGCCCGAGCCCGAGCCGCTTCCGCCGCCGTCCCCGTCCTCCGCGACCGCGATCCCGGCGGTGGAGATCATCCCCGCCGCGACCAGCCCGACCAGCGCGCTCGCCACGCGCCGACGCCCGTTCCCCATGTCCCGACCCGATCTGTTCGCCCGTGTCCTCCGATCGCCCTAACGGCGTGGGCCTCGGATGGGTACGGATGTCGGCCTTGCCGTCTTCGTCGGGGCGCCGCGCTGTGATCACCGGCGACGACGTCGCGCCGTCACCTGAACGGGTGGTCTCCCAAGGCAGGCCAAAGATCCGGTAACGACGGTGACTCTCCGTGCGAAGCGTGGGTCATACGGCTGAGAGCACTCGGCCGCAGGCACCTGACGAGGAGTACGGATGAGGGGTCGACGGAGCAGCCGCAGCGCCGCGGTCGTGCTGGCCGGCTGCGTGGGACTGGCGGTGATGGCTCCGGGTCTGGCGCTCGCGGCGCCGATCACCAGCGCGACGACCGAGGCCGAGTGCAACGACGCCGGAGGGTCGTGGGTCGGCGGGGCGTGCGAGACCACGAGCTCCTCGACGACCACGACGACCACGACGACCACCTCGACCGCGCCCGAGACCGACACCTCGAGCTCCGTCCCCTCGGGCAGCGTCGCAGGGGTCACCCCGGCGGACGGCACCACCGACGCGGTCGACGGCGGCGGGTCGGCCACCCCCGGCTCCGGGAGCGGGCAGTCGAGCGCCGCCCGCAGTGCGGCGACCGCCCCGGGCTCGACGACGGGGACCGCCGAGACCACGACCGAGACCACCACCGCGACCGCGCCCACGACCACGGGCGGTGACGACGCCACCGGCGCCGGCGCCCCGGTGACCCGCGCGGCGGTCGCCGACAGCGGCCAGCAGCTCGCCCAGCAGCTCACGACCATCCAGCTGCCGGACGGCACCACGCTCCCGGTCACCTTCGAGCCCGGGAAGGGCAACCTGCCCCTCGGCGGGAACCGCCTCACCGAGCTGCCGTCGAACCCGACCGCCCAGCAGGTGTGCCGGTTCTTCGCGAGCGGGCTGTCCGTGCCCGACGCGCAGGTCACGCAGGTGAGCCAGGCGCTGACCGGCCTGTGCGACCGTCTCGCGGTCAACGGCACCGCCGACCCGGAGCAGGTGCAGCAGGAGGTCGTCCGCTGCTACCACGAGTGCGTCTCCTTCGACGTCCGGTCCGTGTACTTCACGTACTGGAACCACCGCTACGACGTCGACTGCGACGAGCTGACCTACGACGAGGCCAACGCGATCCTCGACTGGGACCGCTCCGACCCGTTCCGCCTCGACGGGGACGACGACGGTGTGGCGTGCGAGTGGAACGCGCACGACGACGACGAGGTCGCCTACGTCCACTACGACGGCTACCCCGAGGGTGGCGTCTCGACCGGTGACGGCAGCACGGGGACCGGCGCGTCGGACGTCGAGGTCGCGCTGGCGGCCGGCGCCCTCGCGGGCCTCGGTGTCACCGGCATGGTCGTGGTCCGTCGCTTCGCGCGGCAGGGCTGAGCGCCGTGACCACGACGACCGACCGCACCCCGGAACCGCGGGCCGACAGGACCGCGAAGGGCTCCGGCGTCGGGACCCGGGCGACGATCGGCATCCTCGTCGTCCTCGCGCTGCTCGCGGTGGTGGCCTACGTGCAGGGCGGCTCGTCCCAGCGCACCGGCCCCGCGACCGTCGAGCTCCCCGCCCAGCGGACCGCGGTGGCGCTGCCGCTCGAGCCCGCGGAGACGGCGGCGCTGCGCATCCCGTCGATCGGGGTCGACACCCGGCAGCTCACCGAGCTGGGCCAGACCGAGGACCGCCGCCTCGAGGTCCCGGGCGACGCCACGACCGTCGGCCACTACCGCGGCGGCGCGGCGCCCGGCCAGACCGGCCCGGCGATCTACGCCTCCCACGTGAACTACCACGGCGCGCAGGGCGGGTTCGCCCGTCTCGCCGACGTCGCGGCCGGCGACCAGGTGCTCGTCGAGCGCACCGACGGCGTCACGGTGGTCTACGCGGTAGACCGGGTCGCGGAGGTGTCGAAGAACGCCTTCCCGACCGCGGAGGTCTACGGGCCGACCGGCGACCCCGCGCTGCGGATGATCACCTGCGGCGGCGACTTCGACGCCGACGTGCGCAGCTACGAGGACAACATCGTGGTGTTCGGCCACGCCGTGGAGGCCTACCGCGCGTAGGTGGAGCACGGCACGCGAGCGACGGCCGGGTCCCTCTCGAGGAGGGGCCCGGCCGCCGGCGTGTCGGGTGAGCGTGTCGTCGCGACCGTGTGGCGATACGGACGCCAGGTGTCCGCGGTGGGCCACCGCTGATGGTTCTCAGGTGCCGTACAGCAAGCGGTCAGGCGGGCCACACCGTGCGCGCGCAGCGTGGTGGGCATGACGTCGATCGCGCACGCCCGGACCGTGCCCCTGCTCGACGCGCCGCCGCGGCGGGACGGGCGGGGCGGGGCGGTCGCCGGGCTGGTCGCGATCCTCCTCGGCGCCGGCACCGTGATCGTCTCCTACGTGGTGGGCGTGCTGGACGCCTCAGGCCGGGCCGTCGACGACGCGGTCCTGCGCGCCGCGCTCGGGCTCGGACTGCGTCGCGAGGCCCTCGATCTCCTGGAGATCGTCGGCATCCCCACGGTCGCGCTCGCCGTCGTCGCCCTGGCCGGCCTGGCCCTCGCCCGGGGACGGGGCGCCCGGGCGGTGTCCGTCGTCGCGCTGGTGCTCGGCGCCCAGCTGATCACCCAGGTGCTCAAGGCGGGCCTCGTGCGGCCCGACTCCACGGACGCCAACTCGCTGCCCAGCGGCCACGTCACCCTCGTCGCGTCGCTCGGCGTCGCCCTCGTGCTCGTCGTCCCGCGCGTGCTGCGGCCGCCGGCGGTCCTCGCCGGGCTCGCGGTCACGGGGATCGCGGGCGTGGCCACGATGGTCGCCGGGTGGCACCGTCCGAGCGACGTCGTCGCCGCGCTCGGCGTGGTCCTGGCGACCACCGGGGCGATCAGCCTCGCGGGGGCGCTGCTCCGGGGGCGACCGCGTCGACGATCTGCAGCACCGAGTCCGATCGCGTCGTGACACGCACGAACCCGTGGCGCACGAGGGCGTCGGCCATCTCGCCGCGCCGGAACAGCCGCGCCTGACCCCCGCGGGCGAGGACCTCGGTGAACGCGCGGAACGGGCCGCGCCCGTGGGCGGGCACGGTGACGGCGAGGCGCCCGCCCGGGCGGAGCACCCGCCGGAGCTGGGTCAGGGCGGTCTCGAGGTCCGGCACGAGCTGCAGGCACAGCGAGCAGCACACGGCGTCGAGGGACGCGTCCCGCAGCGGCAGCGCCATCGCGTCGGCGCGCGCGAACACGGTGTTCGCCGCCGTGACCGCCCGGGCGGCGCGGGTGAGCATCGCGGGGGAGAGGTCCGCGCCGATCACCAGCCCGTCGGCGCCGACGCCCTCGGCGAGGTGTCCGGTCAACGTCCCCGGACCGCAGGCGAGGTCGAGCACCGTCTCCCCGCCGACGAGGTCCAGGCGCCGGGCGACGCCGTAGAAGTCGCGGAACACCCCGCCCCCGACGAGGTCCGGCATGTGCGAGCCGTACCGGTCCCCGGCGCCGACCACCCAGTCGTAGACCCCGGCCCCGCCCCCGGACTCCCACAGGTCCTGGATGCGTCCGCGGGAGCCGGGGCGGCCCTCCACGAGGTCGACGTACGGCGCGTCCCCGTCGGGCAGCGGGACGGTGAGCAGGGGCGCGAGGCGGTCGCGAGCGGTCACGCCCCGGTCCCCTCGGCACGCACGGCGTCCCGCAACGCGTCGAACTCGGCGATGATCGCGTCGGCGAGGTCGTGCAGGTCCGGCAGGAGCTCCGCGCACCCGAGCAGGCCGAAGTCGAGCTGGTCGACGTAGCTCTGCACCGTCACGTTGAGCCCGACACCGTCGGCCACCGCGGACACCGGGACGTAGTGGGTCATGGCCGCGCTGCCGAGGTAGAGCGGCTCCCGCGGCCCCGGGACGTTGGAGACGATGAGGTTGAACGGCGCCGGCCCGATGGTCGACCACCGTGTCACCGCGCGGCTGATCGCCGTGGTCATGAGCGGGGCGCCGAGCCCGACGACGTCCGGGGTGAGCTCGCCGGGCAGGGCGGCGAACACCTGCTTGGCCAGCGCGAGCGCCTCGTGCGCCGCGCGCAGCCGCTCGAGCGGGCCGTCGACGTCGGTGGGCAGGGCGGCGACGGTGCCCGAGACGCGGTTGGTCCACCGGTCCTCCTCGTCGCCGCTGCGCAGCGACACCGGGACCATCGCGGTCAGCGGGTCGTCGGGCAGCTCGCCGCGGTCGAGCAGCCACCGCCGCAGCCCGCCGCCGCACAGCGCGACGACCACGTCGTTGATCGTCGCGCCGGCCTCCTTGCCGACCGCCTTGACCTCGGCCAACGGCAGCGAGCGGTGCGCGAACCGCCGGTACCGGCTGATCGGGTGGTTGAACGGCGTCGGCGGCGACGTCAGGGGCGGCAGCCGCGGCAGCCGTCCGTCCTCGTCGCGGGAGCGGCCGGCGTTGAGCAGCGAGCCCAGCGGACCCCGCAGCGTGCCCCGCACCCGGTCGGCCAGGTCGATCACCGACGGGTTGCGCGTGGCCCGCGCCAGGCTCTGGCCGGCGCGGGCGGCAAGCAGCAGCCCGCGGGCGGGCCGGCGCACCCCGTTCGCCGCGGCCCGGGCCAGCACCTCGGTGGTCGACGGCGCGGTCTCGGAGCGCCAGCGCCCGGCGCCGTCGGGTCGCTCCGCGTCGGGCGCGTCCTCGAGCATGAGCTCGAGCAGCTCGGCGCCCGCGGCCCCGTCGACGGCGCTGTGGTGGATCATCGTGAGGATCGCGAACCGGTCGTCCGCGAGCCCCTCGATCACGTGGGAGACCCACAGCGGGTGGTCGCGGTCCATCGGCGCCGCGACCAGGCGGCCGACCAGCTCGTCGAGGTCGGCGTCGGAGCCCGGCGGCGGCACCGCGCTGCGCCGCACGTGGAAGTCGAGGTCGAAGTCGGGGTCGGCGATCCAGTAGGGGTGGTCCAGGCCGAACGGCACCTCGACCAGCCGGCGACGCAGCGGCTCGAGCTGGTGGAGGCGGTCGGCCAGCTGGCGTCGCCACGTCGTGTGGGGCTCGAAGTCCGCCGACGGCCGCTCGAGGATCAGCAGCTGGCTGATGTGGGTGTACTGGTGGTCGTCCTCCGCGTCCAGGAACACGGAGTCCAGACCCGACAGCTGCTTCACGGCGGTGACCTCCTCGTCGGCGCGCGCCCAGTCTGTGGCCGGACGGGTGCGGGGGCCAGCCGAGTCCGGTTCGTGCGAACGGGCCCGCTGGGTTCACCTCATCGATGGACTCAAGCCGGGATGACCGTGATGCGTAACCTGCGAGCGCCCGCGCCCGTTGAGCGTTCCGGAGGGACGTTCACCCGATCGGTTGTTCATCCCTGACAGGCGAGCGGACGGAGAGCCAGGCATGGGCAGGCACCAGATGGCGGCGTCGTCCTCGGCGCGCGCCCGGGTGGCGCTCGGCGCGCTCCCCCTGGTCGCCACCGTCGGTGCGATCGGGATCGGCTCCGTGGTCATGAGCCCCGTCAGCTCCGACGCCGCCCTCGAGCCGCCGGCCGGGGGAGCGGGCGGCACGGGTGCCGGTCTCCCGGCGCCCTCCGTGCCGATCGGCCCGGGCCTCGCGCCCGCGCCGGTCCAGGTGCTCGACCTGGCCGCGACCGACGGCGCGGTGACGGCCGACCGCGGCGGTCCCGGCGGCACGACCGCAGGCGCGCGATCCGCCGGGAGCGGCGACCGCACCACCGCCGTGCGCCGGGCCACGGCAGGCGCCGGCGGCGCGGACGCGACCTCGGCGCGCACCGCCGCGGGCCGTGGCCCCGGCGCCGCGGGAGGCACCTCCGGAGGCGGCACCGCGGGCGGCGGGTCGGGTGGCTCCGGCGGCGGCTCCGACCACGGTGCGGGCGGTTCGGGCGGCGGTGCCGGCAGCACGGGCGGCTCGGCCGGCTCCGGCGGGTCGGGGAGCTCCGGGGAGTCCGGGATCTCGGGCGGCTCGGGCGGCTCGGGCGGTGGCCTGATCGGCGGGGTCGTCGGCGGCCTGGGCTCGACGGTCTCCGGCGCGACGTCGCTGCTGTCGTTCGGCGACTCGTCGTCGTCGGACTCCTCGCTGCTGTCCTTCGGTTCCTGAGGTCCGCTCCGCGATTCCCCCGGATCACCTGCGGCGATGTTCACATCGACCGTTTATATAGTTAGGTGATACAACGGTCGGGTGACGACATCGACCGACGAGCGCCTGGCGACCGCGGCCGCGCTCGACGCCTTCGCGGCGTGGGCGATCCGGTCCACCGCGAGCCGTGACCTCAGCCTGACGACGGCCGCGACGCTGGCCACGCTCGACCGCGACGGCCCGCAGCGGCTCTCCGATCTCGCGCTCCGGGAGGGCGTGACGCAGCCGAGCATGACGGCGCTGGTCACGCGGCTCGAGCGCGACGGGTTCGCCGTCCGCGGCGACGACCCGAGCGACCGGCGCGCCGTGGTCGTGTCGCTGACCGACGCCGGTCGCGAGGTCCTCGTCACCCGGCGCACGCGGCGGGCGTCCCGCCTGGCCGCGCTGCTCGACGAGCTCGATCCGGAGGAGCGCGCCGCGATCGCCGCGGCCGCCGGTGCCCTCGCCCGCCTGACCCTCAATCGCACCGACCCCGCCCGAGGAGAGTCGTGAGCACGGACACGAAGCGAAGCGGAGCTGGACCGTCGGGTTCGGCACACGCCGGATCGCAGACCGGCAGCCCGTTCCGCCAGCCGAAGGCCGTCTGGGCGGTGGCGTTCGCCTGCGTCATCAGCTTCATGGGCATCGGTCTGGTCGACCCGATCCTGCCGGCGCTGGCCAGCCAGCTGCAGGCGACGCCCGCGCAGGTGTCGCTGCTGTTCACCAGCTACCTGCTCATCACCGCGGTGATGATGCTCGTGACCGGCTGGGTCTCCAGTCGCATCGGCGCCAAGGCCACCCTGATCACGGGCCTGACGATCATCGTGGTGTTCTCCGCGCTCGCCGGTGCCTCGGGCTCGATCGGGGAGATCGTCGGGTTCCGCGCGGGCTGGGGTCTCGGCAACGCGCTCTTCATCGCGACCTCGCTGGCGGTGATCGTCGCGTCGGCCAGCGGCGGCTTCGCCGGCGCGATCATCCTCTACGAGACCGCGCTGGGCGTCGGGATCGCGCTCGGGCCGCTGGTCGGCGGGCTGCTCGGCTCGGTGAGCTGGCGGGCCCCGTTCTTCGGGGTCGCCGTGCTCATGGCGATCGCGCTGATCGCGACGCTCGTGCTGCTGGACAAGACACCGAAACCGGCGAAGAAGATCAGTCTGCTCGACCCGATCAAGGCCCTGCGCCACCGCAGCCTCGCGACGATCGCGCTGACCGCCTTCGCCTACAACTGGGGCTTCTTCACCCTGCTCGCGTACTCGCCGTACTCGATGGGCGGGCTCGACGAGCTCCAGCTCGGTGGGGTCTTCACGGCCTGGGGCGTGCTCGTCGCGATCTTCGCGGTGTTCGTCGCGCCGTGGCTCGAGCGACGCTTCGGCACGGTCCGGGTGCTCTACTGGGTCCTCGGCCTGCTGGCGGTCGACCTCGCCGTCATCGCGTACTGGAACGACACCCCGAGCGTGGTCATCGGCGCCGTGATCGTCGCCGGCGCGATGATCGGGCTCAACAACACGCTGGTCACCCAGGCCGTCATGTCGGTCGCACCGGTCGAGCGCCCCGTCGCGTCGGCGTCGTACAGCTTCGTGCGCTTCCTCGGCGGCGGCCTGGCCCCGTGGGTCGCCGGTCTCATCGCCGAGGCGTTCCTGCCGAACACGCCCTTCTGGGTCGGCGCCGTCGTCGTCGCCGTCGGCATCCTGATCCTGGCCACCGCGCACCGGCTGCTGCGCTCCGTCGAGACCGCCCAGGCCGAGGAGGTCGCGGAACCCGCCGACGAGGTGGCCGTGTCCGACGCGGCGCGTCCCGTCCTCGTGGCCGTCGACGGGGCGCCGCACGCCCCGGCCGTCGCCGCGGCGGGCGGGCGGCTGGCGGCGCTGCTCGGTGCCCCGCTCGTCGTCGTCCACGTGCCCGAGAGCGCCGTCGTCGACGCGGCGGCGGCCGACGACACCGACCTGGGCCTGGACCGTTCCGTCGCCGCCGCCCGCGCGGCGCTGGACCCGTCGGCGTCGGTGACGACCGAGACGCTCGCGGCGGTCGGCACCCACGGCGACGTCGGTGGCGAGCTCGTCGCGGTGGCCCGTCGCCGCGACGCCCGCGCGGTCGTGGTGGGGCGGCCGCAGGGTGGCGCCCTCGCGGGCCTGGCCTCGCCGAGCGCCGACCGCGCGCTCTGGACCCACGGCCCGTGCCCGATCGTCGTCGTCCCCGACGGCGCCGATGATCGACGTCCCGATACGGACGCTCAGCGTCCGCGAGGGCACGTCGCTGACCACCCCGGGTCGTCGGTGCGCGGGCGGGTCCGCGACAGGGACGGGCACCCGCGGCGGGCCGTCGTCACGCTCATCGACCCCGACGGCCAGCAGCTCGGCCGCACCGAGGCGGGTCCCGACGGCGCCTACCGGCTCGAGGTCACCGGGCGGCGCACGGGCACGGCGCTGCTGCTGGCCCGCGGGCGGGACGACACGCACGGGCACGCCGAGCCGACCGTCGTCCCGGTGGCCCTGGACGGCGAGGTCGTGCACGACGTCGTGCTCACGGGGGCGGCCGTGCCGGCCGGTCGCTGACCCCGCACAGGAACGGGCCCGGCCCACCGTGACGGTGGACCGGGCCCGTTGGAGTGTGTGCGGCGGCGTCAGCCGGGGATCGCGACCTGGCCGGGCACGCCCGCGAAGACGTCGCTCACCCCGGGGAAGTCCGGCACCTCCGGGGCGTCCGGGAAACCGGGGACCTCGACGCCGTTGAACGTGTTGCCTTGCCCGTTGCCCTGGCCGGCGATGTTGCACTTCGTCACGCCGTAGTTGTTGCCGCCCTCGGCGTCGGACGTGACGTTGCAGTCGTCGCCGTGGTGCGCCTCGTGGGCCGAGGCGAGCGGCGCGGCGGCCATGAGGCCGGCGGTGACGCCGACGGAGACGAGGCCCAGCTTCTTCAGCACGGAAACTCCAGTGGTGTGTCGGGGGAGCAGGAGCGCGGGGCCGACCGGGGAGCAGTGCGGCACCGAACGCCTCGGAGGAGCAACGAGGCTGTGACGTCCTCGTGACTTCCGCTGAGGAGTGCCACCCGATCGAGGGATCAACTCCGCGGAACTCTCTCCCGAGGACGACGACGGCCCGGCCACCGTCCGGTGGCCGGGCCTCGTGGCGATCTGGTGAGGACTAGGAGACCGCGGACTCCTCGGGAGTCGCGGGCGCCTCGGGGAGCTCGATCGGCACCTCGGACCCGGCGTCGCCGCCGATGGCCACGGCGACGTCGTTGCCACTGAGGTTGCCGTTGAGGATGTCGTTGCAGACGATGTTGCCGACGTTGTTGCCGCCGACCGGAACCTGCGCGACCGCGTTGCCCAGGAACGCGTCGCCGTCGATGCCACCGTTGGCCTCGGCGCTGCCGCCGTTGACGTTGCAGTCGGACGACGAGCCGTGGTCGCCGTGGTGGCGGTTCGAGTGGTCCGACTCGTGGGCGGAGGCGATCGGGGCGACGGCCACGAGGCCGGCGGTGACGCCGAGGGTGACGACGCCCAGCTTCTTCAGCACGGGATCTCCTGATGTTGTGTCGGGGAGCGGCGTGGGCCGAACAGGTGTCTCGCACAGTGCCCACACTCGAAGGGCCCAACGAGGGCTTGGCGGGCGTGTTACCTCTGTGGGACCGGAAGCCCCCGATCGTGGGACGCGCCCGCGGGGCGGTCCCCGACACACGAAGGCCCGGCCACCGATCGGATGGCCGGGCCTTCGCGCGCGTGTCGCGGTGACGCCGTGCTAGTCCGGGGTGACCGCGGAGCCCAGGACGCTGATCGCGACGTGGTTGCCGCTGACGTTGTCGTTCAGGATGTCGTTGCAGACGATGTTGCCGACGTTGTTGCCGCCCACCGGAACCTGCGCCACGGCGTTGCCGAGCACCGAGTCACCGTCGATGCCGCCGTTGGCCTCGGCGCTGCCGCCGTTGACGTTGCAGTCCGAGCTGTCGTGCCCGCGCTTGTGGTGGTCACCGTCGTGCCCGTGGCCGGGGTCCTCACCGGCCGAGGCGAAGGGCGCGGCCGCGAGCAGGCCCGCGGCGACCGCGATCGTGACGGTGCCGGCTTTCTTGAACAATGTTCCCCCAGGGGATTCGCTGGTACTGCGCGATGGGTGTTGCGGAGTGGCGGCCGGCGGGGCCGGGACGCCGAAGGTGGGCCGCCCGGTCAGGGCGGCCCACCGGCGAAGGGACCTCAGACGGGCAGGCCCGGCAGCGCGTCGCCGAGGACGCTGACGGCCACGTCGTTGCCGCTGAGGTTGTCGTTCAGGATGTCGTTGCAGGTGATGTTGAGGATGTTGTTGCCACCGATCGGGGCCTGCGCGAGCACGTTGCCGGCGAACGAGTCACCGTCGATGCCGCCGTTGGCCTCGGCCTCGCCGCCGTTGACGTTGCACGAGCCCGAGCTCTCGTGGCCGCCGTGGCCGCCGTGGCCGTGGCCACCGTGCGACTCGGTGGCGGACGCGAACGGGGCGGCGACGACGAGGCCCGCGGCCACACCGACACCCACAACACCCAGCTTCTTGATCACATGAACTCCTCGTAGAGCTTGTCGGGGGAGTCGGGACTCACTCGCGGGGTCCGCCCGTCGCGGCGGGCAAGGACGCTGGCGATGTGTCCCCGAGGAGCCACCGCCCGGGCTTGATCGGCCCCGGGGGTGACGTCACGGGGTCCAACGAGGTGGTCACGGCGCGGTTACGCAGCGAAATCGCGGGCCGGATTTTCGTGACTCAATGTACACGCTGAGCAGGATCGAGGGCGCACGAATCGCCACACCGCCGAGTGGCGCGGGCTCCCGGACGGCCCAGCGGATGACCAGCGCGTCGAGCGACGGGCCTGCCACGCCCCCCGATCGGGCGTCACGATGTGGTCCACGCCGCTCCGGTGCGGTCCTCGCCGACCGTGACGGCGCGGTCGGCCGCACGCTGCGCCGGACGTGGGGGACGATGCCGGGGCTCGGCGGGGGTTCTGGCGGGCACGTCCGGCGACCGGAAGGCGGTGGGTGTGGGTCAGGCGCTGCGCGAGCTCGTCGACGACGTCCTCGATCTCGAGCGCATCGAGCGCGACATCTTCCGGGGCCGCAGTCCCCGGGAGTCGCTGCTGCGGGTGTTCGGTGGCCAGGTCGCCGGGCAGGCGATGGTGGCGGCGGGCCGCACCGTCGACGGGGACCGCGGCGTCCACTCCCTGCACGGCTACTTCCTGCGCCCCGGGGATCCGTTCGCGCCGATCGTGTACGAGGTCGACCGCACCCGCGACGGCCGCTCGTTCACCACCCGGCGGGTCACGGCCGTCCAGCACGGCGAGACGATCTTCACGATGTCGGCGTCGTTCCAGCGCCCGGAGGCCGGCGTCGACCACCAGGCGCCGATGCCGGACACGCCGTCCCCCGACGGGCTCCAGCGCCGCGACATGGCCCCGGTCCCGGGCGACCGCCCCGCGTACACGACGACCGGGCGGCGGCTGACCTGGCCGCTCGACGTCCGCTACGTCGATCACTCGCCGTGGGACGAGAGCGCCGAGCGCGACCCGTGCAACCGCGTCTGGGTCCGCGCGGACGGCGAGCTCCCCGACCCCGAGTCGGCCGGTGGGCGCCTGCTGCACGCCTGCGTGCTCACCTACGCCAGCGATCTCACCCTGCTCGAGGCGGCGGTCTTCCCGCACGTCGTCGGCGGCGCGGCCTCGGGGGAGGTGAGCCTCGCGAGCCTTGACCACGCCGTCTGGTTCCACCGACCGTTCCGGGCTGACGAGTGGCTGCTCTACGTCCAGGAGTCGCCCAGCGCCGGCGGCGGCCGCGGGCTGGCGAGCGGCCGGTTCTACACGCGCGACGGCGTCCTCGTCGCCTCCGTCGTCCAGGAGGGCCTCATCCGCCGCCGCCGTACCTGAGGGGCGGGACGCGCGGGTCCGGCGTCGGCCGCCCGTCCGAAGAACTCGAAGTCCTCGGGGTCGAAGCGCCGGGTCTCGAGCCAGTACCGCACGGTGTAGCCCGGCCAGATGGTGCGGTTCACGCCCTGCGCGTCGAGGTACCAGCTCGTGCACCCGCCGCGGGTCCAGATGCCCTTCGCGAGCCGCCGCTGCACGCCGGCGTTGGACCGTTGCTGCACCTCGGCGCGCACGTCGAGCCCGCCCATGCCGGCCTCGTGCACCGCCCGGACGGCCTGCGCGACGTAGCGGGTCTGGCACTCGATCATGAACACGACCGAGTTGTGGCCCAGGCCGGTGTTCGGCCCGAGCAGGAAGAACAGGTTCGGGAAGTCCGAGACGGTGATGCCGAGGTGGGTCGCCATGCCCCCGGCGGCCCAGACGTCCCGCAGCGTCCGGCCGCCGCGCCCGCGGATCTCGAGACCGTCGAACGCGTCGGTGACGTGGAAGCCGGTGCCGTAGATGATCACGTCGACGTCGCGCTCGGTGCCGTCACCGTCGACGATCGACGAGCCCCGCACCTCGTGCACCCCGCCCGTGATCACCTCGACGTCGAGGCGGGCGAGCGCGGGGTAGTAGTCGTTCGAGACCAGCACCCGCTTGCACCCGATCGAGTAGTCGGGCGTCAGCTTCGCGGCCAGGTCGGGGTCGTCGATCTGGTGCTCGATGTGCTTGGTCGCCAGCCACTCGACGGGCCTGAGCAGCGCCGGGTGGGCGTTGAAGCCCACCGCGCGCGACTCGAGCGCGGTGTACATCGCAGCCCGGTAGGTGCGGTGGAGGCGCGGGTGGCGGGCGAAGAAGGCGCGCCGGCGCTCCGAGAGCGGCCGGTCGCCTTTGGGCAGCACCCAGGCCGGGGTGCGCTGGTAGAGCTGCACCTGGGCCGCGACCCCGGCGATCTGCGGGACGAACTGGATCGCGCTCGCCCCGGTGCCGATCACGGCGACCTTCTTGCCGCGCAGGTCGACGTCGTGGTCCCACTGCGCGGAGTGGAAGGAGGGGCCGGCGAAGGAGCCCGCGCCGGGGAGGTCCGGCGTCTTCGGCAGGTGCAGGGCGCCGACGCCGGACACGAGGAAGCGCGCGGTCCACCTCCGGCCGCCGCGGGTGTGCACCGTCCAGGTGCGGCGCTGCTCGTCCCAGCTCGCCCCGGTCATCTCCTGGCCGAAGCGGACGTGACCGCGCAGATCGTTCTCGTCGGCGACGCGCTCGAGGTAGGCGCGGATCTCGGACTGCGGGGAGTAGGAGCGCGACCAGTCGGGGTTCGGCACGGTCGAGAGCGAGTACATGTGCGACGGGATGTCGCACGCGCAGCCGGGATAGGTGTTGTCGCGCCACGTGCCGCCGAGGGTGTCGGCCTTCTCGAGCAGCACGACGTCGTCGATGCCCGCGCGGCGCAGCGCGAGGAGCTGGCCGAGCCCCGAGAACCCGGAGCCGACGACGAGGACCTCGTGCGTGGGCTCCTGGTCAGGCGCTGACACGGGTGACGTCCTCCTGGGCGATGACCTCGGTGGTGGTGATCGGGGGCGCGGCGAGCAGCCCCGCGACGTGGGCGGCGACCTCGTCGGCGCGCTCGAGATTGATCATGTGTCCGGCGCCCGGGAGCAGCACCAGCCGGGCGTCGGGCAGCGCCGCCGCGATCGCCCGCGCGTGGCGCTGCGGGCAGAGCCGGTCGCGGTCGCCGACGAGCACGACGGTCGGGGTGCCGGACAGGGCGGCGAGCGCGGTGCGGCGGCGGTGCTCGGCGATCGAGGCGCGGAACGCCGCCACGCTCGGCGGGTGGGCGGCGAGCGCCTGCTCGGCGACCGACAGGACGTCGGCCCGCCGGGGCCGGTGCCCGAAGACGAGCGCGCGCACCGCGGGGGCGAGCAGCGTCGCCCGGGAGCGGGGGCGGGCCCCGCCGGCCCGGCCGACGTCACCGATCTCGCCCGCCGGCGCGCGGTGGCCCAGGCGCGCGGTCAGCGGTCCCAGCGCGTGCTCGATGCGGCCCACGGCCTCGCCGCGCCGGCCGGGCAGGGCGAGGTCGAGGCGCGCCATGTCGTCGCTCGCCGTCGCGACGAACGCGATCCCGACGACCCGCTCGGCCACCAGCCCCGGGTGGCGCTCGGCGAGCGCCATGAGCGTCATGCCCCCCATGGAGTGGCCGGCGAGCACGAGCGGGCCGTCCGGGACGCGCTCGGCCAGCAGCGCGGCGAGGTCGTCGGCGGCCGTATCGATGGTCGCCGTGCCCCGGGCCGCGGCGTCCGACCCGCCGTGGCCGCGGTGGTCGTAGCGCAGGACGCGCGCGGACACGCCGGTGCGGCGCAGGTCGTCGACGACCCGGTCCCAGGTGCGCAGGTCCTGCGACCACCCGTGGACGAGCACGAGGGTCGGGCCGTCGCCGTCCCCCGTCCGCCCGGTGTCCGCGACGCGCAGCCGGGTGCCGTCCGGCGTCGTGAAGCGATCGACGCGCTCCTCCACGGCGGGCTCCTCCTGTCGTCGCAGCGGTCCCTAGTCCCCCAGGAGAAACGACCGGCGCCACCACGTCATGCCCGGGTGACCGACGAGACCCGCCTCGTCGAGGAACGGCATGATCTTCTCGCCCGCCCAGCGGATCATCTCGTGGTGGTGCGGGTTGCCCAGGGCGGCGCGGCGACCCACCGCGGGGTCGATGCCGACGGCCGCGTAGACCTTCGGGTTGATCAGGCTGCGCACGACCATCATCGAGACGTAGGCGATGACGAAGCGCTGGTAGGCCTTCTCGGCCGGTCCGAGCTGCGCCATCCCGCGGGTGACCTCGTCGCGGGCGAAGGAGACGTGGCGTGCCTCCTCCATGATGTGGATCTTGTTGACCTGGCGCATCAACGGCTGGATGTTCTCGTCGTTCGCCTGCTCGCGCTGCAGCCGGTCGAGCACCTCCTCGGCGACGAGGATGGAGCCGTAGGCCGCGGGGCCCCAGCTGATCACCGAGAAGAGCTTGCCGAGCTGGCGGATCCGCTCCTGCGGGCCGTAGGGCTCGACGCCCGCGGTGTGCACCATGCGGGCGAACATCTGCGAGTGCCGGCACTCGTCGGCGACCTCGGTGAGCGCGAACTGCGCCCGCGGCGTGGTCGGGTCCTCGGCGTAGAAGTCCTTGAGCAGGCGCTGCATGAGCAGGACCTCGAACCACAGGCCGACCGAGGCGACGCTGCACGCCTCGTGCTTGCCGAGCTCGACGCGCTGCTCGGGGGTCATCCGGTCCCAGAGCTCGGTGCCGTAGAGCGAGACGCGGTGCTCGGGCACCCAGATCTTGTCCGCGGGCAGCGGGGCGTCCCAGTCGATGTCGACGGCGGGGTCGTACGACTTCTTCGCCGACGACTTCAGGAGGCGCTCGGCCGTCACATGACGATCGGCTGCGTGGCGATCGGTCGTGGGGGCGCTCATGGCTGGGTGGTCCTCCTGCTCGCCGCGACTGTGTCCCGTACATCCGGTAACCCGCACCCGGTGTACGTCTTACCGCTGGTAACTGTAACCAGTGGTAGCGTGCGGACCCGTGCCGGACGATGTCAAGCCGAACCGCCCCGGGAACGCCCCCTCGCGTGACGGGCGTCGCACCCGCTGGGAGAAGCACCGCACGCAGCGGCGCGCCGAGTTCGTCGAGGCCGCGATGCGCGTGCTCGCCGACGTCGGTCCGGACTTCGGCATCGAGCAGGTCGCGGTCGAGGCCGGGGTCACCAAGCCCGTGCTCTACCGGCACTTCTCCGACAAGGCCGACCTCGTCGAGGCCATGGGTGAGCGGGCGACGGAGATCCTCCTCGACCGCCTGATCCCGGCGCTGAACAGCGAGGAGGCGCCGCTCCCGCGCATCCGCAAGTCGATCGACGCCTTCTTCGGGACGCTGGACGACTACCCCAACCTCTACTGGGTGCTGGCCCGGCACACGCCGATCGACGGCCGCGGCTCCGACGTCGTCCGCGAGGACAAGGAGATCATCGCGACCGCGCTGTCGGCGATGCTCGGCGACTACCTGCGCGCCTTCGGGCTCGACTCCGGTCCCGCCGAGCCGTGGGCCTACGGCGTCGTCGGCTTCGTCCAGAACACCGCGGAGTGGTGGCTCGACCGCCAGTCCATGAGCCGCGAGTCGGTCGTCGAGTACCTCACGACGCTGGTGTGGGCGGCCATCGACGGCTTCGCCCGCCAGCGTGGCGTCTCCATCGACCCCAACGTCCCCCTCGAGATCAACAAGGTGGTCCAGCTCAGGGCCGGCGAGAAGAACACGAACACCGATCGAGCAGTGAGGAGCCCGGAGCGATGACGCCGGCGGCAGCACCCGAGCACGGTCACGAGCACGACGAGGACGGCTACACCGGCCCGGCGACCCTGGTGGTCGACGACGTCGAGTACGCCGTCGACGTGACCCTCGTCGGGCACTTCGAGCCCCTCGACGGCCGCTACCACTGGTACGGCCGCGTCGCCGTCCACGCCGAGCTGGACGCCGCCCTCGGCGGGAAGAAGCGCCCCGCCCGGGTCACCACCCCGGCCGGCGACGCCGACGGCGAGCTGTCCGACGTCGACCCCTGGGGCCGCTACCGCCTCGCGGGCACGTCGACGCCGCCGTTCGCGGTCGAGTCGGCCGGCAGCCTCGAGACGGCCTCCGAGGTTGCCGAGGCCGCCGGGGCCTCCGCCTGATGGCCGCCCGCGACGCGCAGAGCCGCGCGGTCGCCGAGCGCGAGGCCGCCGCGCACGGGCTGGACCTCGACACCGTCCTGTCGCTGGCCACGCCGCAGCGCGCGGTCCGGGTGATCGGCGGGCTGATCGGCGACACCGTGGCGTTCGGGCCGGTCCCGGCCGGACCCCACGACATGGCGACCGCGTCGGCCACCGGCACGGTCGGGCGGCTGACCGCGTGGCGCGACGGCGTCACCCGCGTGATCGTCTGCGTGCCGGTGGCGCTCGACCTCGCCGTGGACATCGGGTCGCGCCGCGTCCCGGCCGAGGTCGACCTCGTGGTGCGCGTCGGTCTCGTCGGCCGCGCGGCGCCGGGCGCGGTGGAGATCGACGTCGAGGCGATCGCGAACGAGGACATCGACGCCGACATCCGCACGCGCGGCGTGGGCGGGGTGTTCCTGCGCCGCCTCGGCGACCTCGACGCGGAGATCCGCCACCACGTCGGCGTCTACGTCTCCACCCTCCTCGCGACCCCCGAAGCCATGGCGGAGTGCCGGATCGCGGTCTGACACGTGAGCAGTTGGCGCCCCGATAGGGGCGCCAACTGCTCACATTGGGGGTCAGGGGCGGGAGACCTTGATCAGCTCGTCGCGGTCGACGACCTTGACGCGCGGGCGGCCGCCGGGCTCGCCGCGGCCGCGTTCGTGGGCGTCGATGGCCTCCCACCCGGTCTGGTCGACCAGGTCGGGGCAGCGGTCGCGCAGCCAGTCCTCGACGTCGTCGGGGTGCTCGACCGGGGTCTGCTCGGCGAGGTCGGCGAGCAGGTGGCGGACGGTCTCGTTCGCGTCCTTCTTGTTGGTGCCGATGATCCCGGTGGGTCCGCGTTTGATCCAGCCGACGACGTACTCGCGGCGGTGGTCGTCGCTGTGCTCGCCGATGCGGCCCTCGGTGTGGGGCACGGTGCCGGTGTCCTCGTCGAACGGGACGCCGGGCAGGGCGAGGCCGCGGTAGCCCACCGCGCGCAGCACGAGCCCGGTCGGGATGGTCTCGCGCTCGCCGGTGTCGACCGCGCGGGTGCGTCCGCTGTCGTCGGTCTCGAGGCGGTTGACCCCGAGCACGATCTCCTCGACCTTCCCGTCGCCGCGGATCTCCACCGGCGAGCGGTAGAAGCGGAACTCCATGCGCTGGCGGGCGTCGGGGTCGGGGCCGGACTCGGCGAAGCCGCGCAGGATCTCCAGGTTGCGGCGGGTGCCCTTGGCGAGCGTGTCGTCGTCGGCGATGCCCGCGGGCACCTGCTCGGGGTCGACGACGACGCCGAGGTCGTCGATGTCGGCGAGCTCGCGCAGCTCGGTGGTGGTGAACGACGCCTGGACCGGGCCGCGGCGCCCGCAGATCAGCGCCTCGCGCACCCCGGAGCCGACCAGGGCGTCGAGGGCGTGGTCGGCGGTGTCGGTGGCGCGCAGGTCGGCCTCGGTGAGCAGGACCATCCGCGCGACGTCGAGGGCGACGTTCCCGGCGCCGATCACCACGACCCGCTCGGTGTCCAGCGGCGGCGCGAGGTCGACGTAGTCGGGGTGGCCGTTGTACCAACCGACGAAGTCGACCGAGGCGATGCTGCCGGGCAGGTCCTCGCCGGGGATGCCGAGACGCCGCTCGGTCTGCGAGCCGACCGCGTAGACGATCGCGTCGTAGCGCTCCAGCAGCTCGTCGCGGGTGACCACGCCGGGCTCGGCGGGGTCGTCGCCCAGGTGGACGTGGCCGAAGAACCGGAACCCCTCGCGCCGGGCGGTCTTGTCGTACTGGGCGCTCACCGACTTGATCTTCGGGTGGTCCGGGGCGACGCCGGCGCGCACCAGACCCCACGGGGTGGCCAACCGGTCGAACATGTCCACCCGCACGTCGGGTCCCTCGCTCGCCGCAGCGTCCAGCAGCGCGGCCGCGGCGTAGAAGCCCGACGGCCCGGAACCGACGATCGCGACGTGGTGGGGTCGCGTCGTGTGATTCTCCACGCGGATCATCGTGGCCCACCCGGCCGCCGGGCGCACCCGTCCGGCCCAGGGCCGCCACACGGCACGCCCGAGTCCGACACGCCGTCGGACGAGTGATCCCGAGCCGGGGCGTGGCCCCGAAGCGCTCCGGTCGAGTGGTCACTCCATGGGATCATCGAGCGCGAGAACGACGCCTCACCAGGGCTAACGTCCGTCGCAATGATCAGCGACGAGGTCGGCGCGCACGACGACGCCGCGGCGGCGGGCGGTGCCCCGTGGCGCCGCGGGCTCGACGTGCTCGACGACTACTCCGGTGGGGGTGTCCTCTCCGAGGAGCTCGCCGACGACCTCGTCAACGAGCTCGCGGGCCTCGTCGGGAGCTCGCGTCCGCGCCGGGGCCGCCGCGGCCCGCACCCCGTCGGGCGACCCGGGCCGCAGCCCAGCCGGCCCGCCGTCACGCCGCCGGCGATCCGGCCGCGGCTGACGCTGGTGCACGGCTCCGGGAGCTGAGCTACTCCTTGACGGCCACCAGCACGAGGTAGAACAGCTCGGTGCCGGCCATCGAGACCCGGTGCCGGAAGCGGCGGCGCACCACGGTGCGCGACGGGTGCGCCGTGTCGGCGGTCGCCGCCAGCATCCCCTCGACGTCGGTGACGTCGTGGTCCTGCTCGCCCGCCGCGAGCGTCAGCGCGAGGTACGACCCGGGCGGGAACGCGTCCCACAGCTGCGCGAGCGCGTCCACCGGGACGTGCCCGGCGCCGACCGCGCCGGCGGCGACGAGCGCGGTGAGCTCCTCGTCGCGGACCAGCCGGGTGACCTCCTCGACGTCCAGCCGCTCGCCCACGAGGTAGTGCGCGTAGAGCCCGGGGCGGTCACGGTGCGCGGCCTCCCGCGCCTCCGGGACGCCGTCGGCGCCGGCGACGACCGTGACGCCCCGGTCGCGCAGCTCCTCGCCGACCACACCGTTGCCCGCGCCGAGGTCGAAGGCGCGCAGCCCCTCGACGCCATGCTCCCCGGCGGCCTCGACCAGTGCCTCCGCCACGGTGGCCGGTGAGGCGCACTCGAGGCGCCGCTGCACCACGTCCTCGTACAGCCCGGGCACCGAGTACACCCGCGCGTAGTCGTGCAGGGTGATCCGTTCGGTCTCACCGTCGGGGTGGCGCAGCAGGAACTCCTCCTGTGCCTGCCGCCGTCCCGGGGTCGTGTCGAGCTCCACCGTCCAGCCGGCCGCCGGCTCCCTCGCTGTGGCCATGGCCGCCATCATGCCGGTCACACGGGCACCCGACCCTGTGGCGGACATCCCCGTCACGGTGGTGTGGCCTGGGTCCCTTGTCGTTCCCCGCGCGATCCGCGGCGGTCACCCTCGGTGGTGCCAGGACGCGTCGACGTCGCCGCGGCGTACGACCCGGTCGGGACCGGACCGCCGGTCACCGCAGGGGAGGTCCGTCATGAGTGTTGTCCCCGCCCAC
Source organism: Actinomycetospora sp. NBRC 106375 (assembly GCF_030269665.1). GTDB lineage: Bacteria > Actinomycetota > Actinomycetes > Mycobacteriales > Pseudonocardiaceae > Actinomycetospora. Next base: position 60,928 of record NZ_BSTS01000006.1, on the reverse strand, counting down.
TCGCCCATCGCGCAGCTGATGCGCCCGGGCGCCCGTCCCCGCGTCGCGGACATCCCCGTCGACGACCGTGAGCACGCGGTCACCGTCGTCGCCCACCTGCTGCACGCCGAGTGCGAACAGTGGAGCTGGACGACCCACACCGCCGACCACCACCGCGCGGACGCGCTGCGCATCGTGGGTGCGCTCACCCGGGAAGGGTGGGCTCCGCGCTCGGCCGCCTGAGAGGGTGTGCCCGTCACCCCGATCGGCCGGTAGATTCCTGCTCCGATCGGCTCACCGGAGCCGTGAAGGGGTGGGCATGGCCATCGAGGTGGACGGCGTCGAGCTCAACGAGACGTCGCGGGGGTCGGGCGCTGCCTGGCGCTGGAGCACGCAGGGCCAGGACCCGATCGACTACGAGATCCAGTGGGTCGAGAACAAGGACACGTTCCTCTACTCCACCCGCGTGCGGCCGGGCGGATGGAACGTCTCCCAGCTGGACCCGAACACGTGGGTCGGCGACGGGACGCTCGAGGGCGCCCGGGACATGGTCAAGCGCGGCCTGCCGACGCTGCCGCACTGAGGCGGGCGGGCCGGGCCGGTCGCGCCGGGTCCCGAGAAACGAACGGCGCTCCCGCTCCTTCACAGGCAGCGAGAGCGCCGTTCGTTCGTTCTCCGAGGCCTCAGCTGCCGCCGAGCACCCCGGACTTGCTCAGCTGCTCCATGACGGCGTTCGGGCCGTCGAACTGCTGCTTGTCGAGCCCCTTCAGGGTGTCGACGAGCTGCTGGTCGGCCCCCTGCGAGCCCGCGTGGTCCGCGAGCTCCTGCGGCCCGCCCGGGTACCGGAACCCGGCGAGCGACTTCTGCACCTGCGTGACGTCGTAACCCATGCGCGGCGGGTCCCCGACCGTCCGTCCCTCGAACCGTTGCCACACTCGGCACCGTGACGCCCGCGTTCCCCGTCGTCGTGTTCGACCTCGACGGCACCCTCACGGCCCCGGGGACGACGCGCCCGGCGCCCGGGGCCGTCGCCCTGGTCGAGGCACTGCACCGCGACGGCACCGCGCTGGCCCTGGCGACGTCCGCGTCGACGCGGGTCGCGCGCCGGGTGCTCGACGAGCTGGGCGTCGGCGGATCCTTCGCCCACGTCGCCGGGCTGGACGGCGGCGGCGACAAGGACGCGGCCGTGGCCGAGGCGTTGCTGGGTCTGGGGCTCGCCGACGCCCCGACCGGCTCGCTGCTCGTCGGCGACGGTCCGGTCGACATGCACGCCGCGATCACGCATGGGCTCCGGCCCGTCGGCGCCGGGTGGGGCGGCTCGTCGGCCGACGAGCTGCGCGCCGCGGGGGCGACGGTCGTGCTGGGACACCCGGACGAGCTGTGGTCGCTGCGGGCATCCTGACGTCGTGCCCCGCTGGGTCCTGCACCTCGACCTCGACTCGTTCTTCGCGTCGGCCGAGCAGCTGACCCGTCCGACGCTGCGCGGGCGCCCCGTGCTCGTGGGCGGGCTGGGGCCGCGCGGGATCGTCGCCGGCGCGAGCGGCGAGGCGAAGGTGCACGGGGCTCGCTCGGCGATGCCGATGGGCCAGGCGCGCCGGCTCAGCCCGCACGCCGTGGCGCTGCCGCCGCGGACCGCGCTCTACCGGGTGCTCTCGGAGCGCTTCTTCGGCGTCGTCCGGGCGTGGGCGCCGGTGCTCGAGCAGATCGCCTACGACGAGACGTTCGCCGAGCCCGAGGCGCTCGCCGACGCCGACGCGGACGACGTGAGCGCCTTCGCCGAGCGCCTGCGCGCGGAGGTCCGCGCGGTCACCGGGCTCGCCGTCTCGGTGGGCGCCGGGTCGGGCAAGCAGGTCGCCAAGATCGCCTCGGGGCGCGCCAAGCCGGACGGCGTGCACGTCGTGGCCCAGGGCGGCGAGCGGGCGCTGCTCGACCCGTTGCCGGTGCGCGCGCTGTGGGGGATCGGGCCGGTCGCCGAGACCACCCTGCACCGCGCCGGCGTCGACACCGTGGCCAAGCTCGCGGCGCTCGAGACCGGCGAGGTCACCGCCCTGCTCGGCGTCGCGGTCGGGACCGGGCTGCACCGGCTCGCCCGCGGCGTCGACGACCGCCCCCTGGTCGAGCGCGGCGAGGCCAAGCAGGTGAGCGCCGAGACGACGTTCGACGAGGACCTCTCCGACCTCGGTGCCGTCCGTGCCGCGGTCGCGGAGCTGGCCGAGGGCGCGCACCGGCGCCTCGTCGCGTCCCACCGCGCGGCCCGCACCGTCAGCGTCAAGATCCGGAGCGCGTCGTTCGGGACGACGAGCCGCGCCGAGACCCACGCCGACGCCACCACCGACCTCGCGACGCTCACCGACACCGCCCAGCGCCTCGCCGTCGCCGCGCTGCCGGACGCGGGCGTGCGGCTGGTCGGCGTCTCCTTCTCCGGGCTGACCACGGCGGTGCAGGAGGCGCTGTTCCCGGGGACGGCGCCGGAGCCCGCGCCCGCTCCCGTCCCCGCCGACCGGCCCGAGCCCGAACCGGAGCCCCCACCGGGCCGCGAATGGCGCACCGGCGACGACGTCGCCCACCCCGAGCACGGCCACGGCTGGGTCCAGGGCAGCGGGCACGGGCGCGTCACCGTCCGCTTCGAGACGGCCTCGACCGGCCCCGGCCGCGCCCGCACCTTCCGCGCCGACGACCCCGCCCTGACCCGCGCGGACCCCGTGGCGAGCCTCTCCTGAGGTCACACGCCCGCGGGCACCCGCACCGGGTAGTCGGGCAGGGCGACGATGTCGACCGGCAGGGACGGGTCGAACACGCCGAGGCGGGCGAGGGTGCTCCCGAGCGGTCCCCCCGCGACGCGGAGCCCCGCCCGGAGGAGCCGGCGGTGCCACTCGACGCGCGGGTGCCCGACGCGCGGGACGAAATCCTGCGCACGGTCGACCTGGGGCCGCAGCAGGCGCTCGTAGCGCGTGAAGGCCGCGGGGACGTCCCCGGGGGTCGCGCCGAGCTCTCCGGCGAGGACGTACGCCCCGGCCAGCGCGCTGGTCGTCCCGGTGCCGAACGGACCGGCGCACCACGCGGCGTCGCCGAGGACCGCGACCCGGCCCCGGTGCCACGAGGGGAGACGGACCTGGGCGATCTGGTCGACGTGCAGCGAGTCGTTGTCGAGCCCGGCCAGGACGCGGGGGGCCTCCCACCCGACGTCGGCGTACGTCGCCCGCAGGACCGCCACGATGCCCTCGCGGTCGAGCTGGTCGAGCCCGCGCAGGTCGGTGTGGACGCTGAGCATCGCGCGCGTCGTCCCCACGTTGTCGGGACGCAGGTGCACGAGACGCCCGCGGCCGCCGAAGTGGATGCGCCACTGCCGGTCGTCGTCGGCGGTGCGCGGGAGCGTGAGGTACGCCGCCAGCAGGCCGAGCTCGTCGATCCGGGCGTCCGGGAAGACCAGGTCGCGGGTGCGGGAGCGCGAGCCCTCGGCGATCACGACGGCGTCGAACCGGCGGGCCTGGCCGTGCGCGAGCTCGACGTCGACGCCGTGCCCGTCGTCGTGCAGCGCGGTGATCCGGTCACCGAAGAGGTACTCGGCTGCGCCCGCGGAGTGCTCGTGGAGCAGGCGCGCGAGCTGCCCGCGCAGGATCTCCAGCTCGGCCGTGGGGCTGCTGTCGGTGTCGTCGCCGCCCGCCGGGAAGGAGGCGTAGGCACGTCCGGGCTCGTCGACGAAGGCGAGACCGGTCTCGCTGGTGTGGTGGGCACGGACGGCCTCCTCGAGCCCCATGCGCCGCAGCACCTCGCGCCCGACACCCCGGACGTCCACGTTCTGGCCCTCGTCGCGCAGACGCCCGGCGCGCTCGACGACCGTGACCTGCCACCCCGCGGCGGCCAGCCACGACGCGGCGGCGGGTCCGGCGATGCTCGCACCGGAGACCAGGATGCTGGGGCTGCCCATGGCGGCATCTCCTCGACGACGGCGGTGATGTCCGCGGCTACCCAGTAGATAAACAAGTTAACGATTCTCGGATGATGGGATGCGCCACGTGAGCGACGAGCAGATCCGTCGGGAGCCGGCACTCGCGACGGTGGACGACACGACCCTGGCGGTCCGTCGTCTCATCGCCGCCGCCCAGGACCTCACCGTCCGCACGGCTCACGGCATGGCCATGAACCTCAGCGACATGACCGCGATCATGCAGCTCAGCGAGCACGGGCCGATGGGCGTGGCGGAGCTCGCCCGGCGGCTGGGGGTCACGTCACCGGCGACGACCGTCCTGGTCGACCGTCTCGAGCGGGCCGGGCACGTCGAGCGCCTGCGGGACGCCGGCGACCGCCGCCGGGTGACGATCACCGACACCGCCGCGGGGCGTGCGGCGACGCTGCACGCCTGGCTGCCCGCGATCCGGCGGATCGACGAGGTCTGCCGGTCGCTCTCGCCGTCCGAGCAGGTCTTCGCCCGCGAGCTCCTGGGCCGCCTCGCCGCGGCGATGGCCGGCAGCCCGTGATCGGGTCTCACCGGGCCGCGGCCCGCTCCACCAGCCCGCGAGCCGCGTCGCGGGCGACGCGGAGGGCCGCGGGCTGCCCCGCGACGGCGTGGGCCACCAGAGCGCCCTCGTGGAGCACGAGCAGGTGCAGGGCCAGGTCGGCGACGTCGTCGGCCCCGGCCGCGGTGAGCTCGGCGGCGAAGAGCGCCCGCAGCCATTCCTTCTCCCCGGTGACGACGGCGCGCCCGGGGTGCCCGGGGTCGTCGAGCTCGGCGAAGGCGTTGACGAAGGCACACCCGCGGTCGGCGGCCCAGTCCTCGAGCACGGCGAACGGCGCCAGGGCCCGGCGCCGCGGGTCGGTCTCGGCCTCGACCGCCGCGGTGACCCGCTCTCGCCAGCGCTCGTCGCGGGCCCGCAGGTACGCCGCGACGAGCTCGTCCTTCGAGCCGAAGCGGTCGTAGAGCGTCCGCTTGGTGACCCCGGACTCGGCGGCGATCGTGTCGACCCCGACCGCGTGGATCCCGCGCTCGTAGAACAGGTCGGACGCGACCTCGAGGATGCGGCGGGCGCCGGGGGTCAGGGTCATCGGCTTGCCTTCACAGGGCTGTGTACCTACGGTAACACTTCACAGGTCAGTGTAGTCGAGAGGACGGCGATGATCCCGGAGACGATGGACGCGGCGGTGCTGACGCGGCACGGCGGGCCGGACGCCCTGGAGCTGCGGACGGTGCCGGTCCCGCGGCCGGGCGACGGTGAGGTGCTGGTGCGCGTGACCGCGGCCGCGCTCAACAACACCGACATCTGGACGCGTCAGGGCGCCTACGGTCTCCCCGGCGATCCCCAGGCCCTCGCCGGCTGGCGCGGCCCGATCGCGTTCCCGCGGATCCAGGGCGGCGACATCGCGGGCGAGATCGCGGCGGTCGGCGGTGGGGTCGACCCGGCCCGCGAGGGCCGGCGGGTCGTCGTCGACAACGCGTTCTACGAGGGCGACGGCCCCGACGCCGGCCCGATCGGGCTGCTCGGCAGCGAGGCGGACGGCGGCTTCGCTCAGTACGTGGTCTGCCTCGACCCGCGCGCCCACGACGTGGGTGCGTCCCCGCTGTCCGACGAGGAGCTCGCCTGCCTGCCGGTCGCCTACGGCACGGCGGCCGGGATGCTCGCGCGCGGCCGGATCACGGTGGGCGAGACGGTGCTGGTCACCGGGGCCTCGGGCGGCGTGGGTCTCGCGGCCGTGCAGCTCGCGGCGGCCCGGGGCGCGCGCGTGGTGGCGCTGACCGCGCCCGGCAAGGAGGAGGCGCTGCGCGAGGCCGGCGCGGCGGGGGTGGTGCTGCGCGGCCCCGAGCCGGGCGCGGTGGCCGACGCCGTCGCGGACGCCGCGGGCGCGCCGCTCGACGCCGTCGTCGACGTCGTCGGCGGGCCGCTGCTGCCGGCCCTGCTCGACCGGCTCCGCGACGGCGGCCGCTGGGTGATCGCCGGTGCGATCGGCGGCCACACCGTGGACCTCGACCTGCGCAGGCTCTACCTGCACAACGTCAGCCTCGTCGGCTCGTCGATGCACACCCGGACGCACTTCGCCGAGCTCGTCGCCGACGCCGTCGCGGGGCGCATCCGCCCGCGGATCGCGGCGCGCTACGCCCTGGCGGACATCCACGCCGCGCAGGAGGAGTTCGCCGGCTCCGCGTACGTCGGGAAGATCGTCGTCACGCCGTGATCCCGCTGCCCCGGTCCGTGATCAACGTGGACTTCGTACGCACAGAAGCAGCGAGAATCCAGTTGAGCACGCCGATGGGCCGTTCGCTGCGACTCACGAGGCGAGCGCGAAGGCCGCCCGCAGCTCGTCGACGAAGTCGCCCGGCACCTCGAGGGACGCGAAGTGGCCGCCGCTGGGCAGGGCGTTCCAGTACCGGAGGTCGGTGTAGCGCGCCTCGACCCACGCGCGCGGCAGCTTGACCATCTCGGCGGGGAAGTACGACACCGCGCTCGGGACGGTGACCGGCGTCGTGACGTCGACGCCCGCGAAGCTCTCCCAGTACAGCCGCGCCGAGGACGCCCCGGAGGCGGTGAGCCAGTAGATTGTCGCGTTGTCCAGCACGCGGTCGCGGGGGACGCCGCCGAAGCCGTCGCCGTCGGTCCAGACGACGAACTTCTCGGCGATCCAGGCGAGCTGGCCGGCCGGGGAGTCGACGAGGCCGTAGCCGAGGGTCTGGGGACGGGTGCGCTGCTGGCCCGAGTAGCCCGACCCGACGCGCACGAACTCGCGGCCCTCGGCGAGCCAGCGCTGCTCGGTCTCGTCGAGGGTCGCGTCGTCGAACCCGTCCGGGCGCGCGGCGCGCGGCATCGTCGTGTGCATCATGACGACGCGGTCGGGGTGACGGGCCGCGAGCGCGGTGGTGACCATCGCGCCCCAGTCGCCGCCCTGGGCGAGGAAGCGGTCGTAGCCGAGGCGCGACATCAGCCCGGCCCAGGCGTCGGCGATGCGGTCGACGCCCCACCCCGGACCGGTCGGCTTGTCGCTGAACCCGTAGCCCGGCAGCGACGGCGCGACGACGTGGAAGGCGGGCAGTGCGGGGTCGCCGGGGTCGGTCAGGGCGTCGAGGACGTCGAGGACCTCCACCACCGAGCCGGGCCACCCGTGAGTGACGATCAGTGGCTGTGCGTCATCACGTGGTGACCGTACGTGGAGGAAGTGGAGACCGAGACCATCGATGGCGGTGCGGAACTGGCCCCGCCGGTTCAGTTCGTCCTCGACGCGACGCCAGTCGTGCTCCTCGAGCCACGCGCGGCAGAGCTCGGTGACCGCGTCGAGGCCGATGCCCTGCGCCGGGTCGGTCGCGGGCTCCGGCAATCGGACGCGGCGGAGGCGTTCCCGCAGGTCAACGAGCTGCTCCTCCGGGACGTCGAGCACGAACGGCACGACCTCGACGGACGGGTCCCCGGCGGGCACGGGTGCTTCGGCGGCCACGGATCGCACCGTATCCACCCGCGCCGGGTGCCGCCGTGTGGTCGCACGTCAACGCCTCCGTTCTGGTGGCGACGCGACACGCCGACGGCTGGTGTTCGTGACCCGAACGAGCCAACTTCGCGCCCAGGTGTCACACGGGGCCTCATGGTGGCGATGCACGAGGTGGAGGTGATCAGCGTGCTGAACGATCGGTCGGCGGCTCTGCTCGCCGCGGCTGCGGATCTGGACGAGTGTGACGGCTACGTCGTGCTCGTGTTCGACCCGGAGACCGGGGAGCTCGATGCCCACGGGCCCTACGAAGGGGTCGAAGCCACACTCCGCGCGGAGGAGATGCGGCGCGAGTTCGACGACGACGGACTGCGCGACGTGCTCATCCGCGTCTCGCGTCTCCACCGACCGCGCTGACACCGGCGGACCTCGGCGCGGAACCGGCGCCGTGTCCCGGCGTGGTCCGCTCCGGCCGGGGTACACCCCCACCGCGACGATGCGGCGGTGACGGGAGGCCCTGAGGTCATGGCGGAGGCGAGCGGGACGGGGCGCACGGTGCGGGAGGCCTCGCTGGAGGTCTTCCGGGCGCACGGCATGACGACCGTGTTCGGCAACCCCGGGTCGACGGAGCTGCCGATGCTCGCCGACCTGCCCGACGACTTCCGCTACGTGCTCGGCCTGCAGGAGGCCGCGGTGGTGGGCATGGCCGACGGCTACGCCCAGGCCACCGGGCGTCCCGCGCTGGTCAACCTGCACACCGCGCCGGGCGTCGGCAACGCGGTCGGCGCCCTGGTGAACGCGGCGGCCAACGGCGCGCCGCTCGTGGTCACCGCCGGGCAGCAGGTCCGCCCGATGATCAATCTCGAGGCGCTCCTGACGAACCCGGACGCCACGGTGCTGCCGCGTCCCGCGGTCAAGCTCTCCCTCGAGCCCGCCCGGCCCGCCGACGTGCCGGCGGTGCTCGCGCGGGCGGTCCACGCGGCGATGACCCCGCCGCGGGGCCCGGTGTTCGTGTCGATCCCGATGGACGACTGGGACGCCGAGCTCGACCCGGCCACCGAGCCGGCCGGGACCGTCGCGGCCCGCCGCGTGCACCGGCGCGCCGCCCCCGACCCGGCCGGGCTGGACGCCCTCGTCGAGGCCCTCGACGGCGCCCGGTCGCCCGCGCTCGTCATCGGGGGCGACGTCGACGCCACCGGCGGGTTCCACGACGCGGTCGCGCTCGCCGAGCGCACCGGCGCCGCGGTGTACTCCCCGCCCGTCGAGGGCCGCGTCGGCTTCCCGACCGGCCACCGGCTCTACCAGGGCTCGCTGCCCATGGCGATCGACCCGGTCGCGCAGGCGCTCGCGCCGTACGACGTCGTGCTCGTCGTCGGCTCCGCGGTGTTCCGCTACTACCCCTACGTGCCCGGCCCGTTCCTCGCCCCGGGCACACGGCTGCTCCACGTCACGGCCGACGCCGACCAGGCCGCCCGCGCTCCGGTGGGCGACGCGGTCGTCGCCGACCCGACCCTGACCCTGCGCGCCCTGCTCGAGCGCGTGGGCCCCGGTCCCGCCGACCGGGCGTCGCCGCCGGAACGCGCCGCCCTGGAGGCGCCCCGCGCGGGCGGGGAGGGACGGCTGTCGGCCGAGGAGCTGTTCGCCACGCTCGCGCAGGAGTGGCCCGAGGACGCCGTGCTCGTCAACGAGTCGCCCTCGCACCGCGGGGTGCAGCAGGCCCGGCTGCCGATCGACCGGCCCGGCAGCTCGTACTTCACGGCCTCGGGCGGGCTCGGCTTCGGGCTCGCCGCGGCGGTCGGGGTGGGCCTGGCCGAGCCCGCGCGGCCCGTCGTCGCGGCCGTCGGCGACGGCTCGCTGCAGTACGCGGTCCAGGCGCTGGCCACCGCGGCGTCGCTGCAGGTGCCGGTGACGGTGCTGGTGCTCGACAACCGGGAGTACGCGATCCTCAAGTGGTTCGCGGCGCGCGAGCAGACCCCGAAGGTCCCCGGGCTCGACCTGCCGGCGGTCGACCACCTCGCGCTCGCGCAGGCGTACGGCGTGCCGGCGGAGACCGTCGGCACCGTCGACGAGCTGCGCGCCGCGTTCCGCCGCGGTGTCGCCGGCCCGGGCCCGCGGCTGGTCCACGTCCCGGTGCCGCCCTCCGGGAGTTGACCTCGACCATTCTCGAGGTCCGAAGGTGGTGCGCATGACGACCACCACGGGGCACCGAAATCGACAAGAGGGCCGTCGGACCCCCGGCGTAGCGTCGCGACGGCGTCCGCTGCACGGGTCGGCGGCCGGGGGAGGACCACGGGTGAGCACGGACACGGCCGCGCGGCCGGCGAGCGAACGCACCGACGGCACGGCGCCCGCGGTCGAGGTCCGCGACCTCGTGAAGCGCTACGGGCGCAGCCGCACGGCCGCGGTCGACGGCCTGAGCTTCGCGGTGCGCCGCGGCGAGGTGTTCGGGCTGCTCGGCCCGAACGGCGCGGGCAAGACCACCACGGTCGGCGTGCTCACCACGCGCGTCACCAAGACCTCGGGGCTGGCCACGGTGGCGGGCATCGACGTCGCGGCCGACCCGGTCGGCGCGCGGGCGGTGCTCGGTGTCGTCCCGCAGCGGCCGAACCTCGACCGCTCGCTCGACGCGCGCGGCAACCTCGTCTGGCACGCCGCGTACCACGGGGTGCCGCGGGCCCGGCGCCGCGCGCTGGCCGACGAGCTGCTGGACCGGATGGGGCTCGCCGAGAAGGCGAGCACCAACCCCGACGAGCTCTCCGGGGGCCAGGCCCAGCGCCTGATCATCGCGCGCGGGCTGATGCACGACCCCCAGGTGCTCTTCCTCGACGAGCCCTCCACCGGGCTCGACCCGCAGGCGCGGCTCTTCGTGCACGACCGCGTCACCGAGCTCGCCGCGTCCGGCGTCACCGTCGTGCTCACGACGCACGACATGGACGAGGCGGCCAAGCTGGCCGACCGGGTCGGCATCGTCGACCACGGCAGGCTCCTGGCCCTCGACACCCCGTCGGAGCTGGTCGCGGCCCTGCCGGGCGAGGCGACCATCGACCTGACGCTCACCGGCGCCGACGTCGGGGCCCTGCGCGGGCGCCTCACGGAGGTCCGCGGGGTGGCCGGGGTCGAGGAGATCGCCGGCGAGGCCGGACTCGACGGTGGCGCCACCCACCTGCGGGTCAGCGTCGACGGCGAGGCCGGCGCCGCGCTGCCGCCGGTGCTCGGCACGGTGGCCGACGCCGGCGCCACGGTGTCGCAGGTCGAGCTGGGCGAGCCGACGCTCGAGGACGTGTTCATCGACCTGACGGGGAGGGGACTGCGATGAGTGCACCGGCGACGGGGGTCCCCGCGACGGGGGCCCCGGCGAGGTCCGCCGGTCCCGGTCAGGGCCGCGCGTTCCTCGGGGTCCTCGGCCGCGACCTCGCGGTCACCGGCAAGGAGTTCGGCACGTTCCTCAGCCAGGTGCTGATGCAGCCGTTCTTCCTGCTGTTCGTCTTCGGCGTGGTGCTGGGCCAGCTCGGCTACGTCACGCCGGGCTACGCCCAGCTGCTGCTGCCCGGGCTGCTGGCACTCAACGCGTTCTTCGTGGCGGTGCAGGCCACCGCGATCCCGCTGGTGATCGACTTCTCGTACACCAAGGAGATCGAGGACCGCCTGCTCGCGCCGCTGTCCACCCGCCTGGTGGCCGTCGAGAAGATCGTGTTCGGGGCCTCGCGGGGCCTGTTCGGCTCGCTGGTGATGATCCCCGTCGGCTACATCGTGCTCGACGAGGTCACCTGGGACCTCTCGGGGTTGCCGATCGCGGCCGTGCTGCTCGTGCTCGGCTCGCTCGCCGGCGGGGCGGCCGGGCTGTGCATCGGCACGCTGGTCTCGCCCCGGAAGATCAACGTCGTGTTCGCCCTGGTGATCACGCCGCTGCTGTTCACGGGCTCGACGCAGTTCCCGTTCCTGCAGCTCGGGAACCTGCGCTGGTTCCAGGTGATCTGCGCGCTCAACCCGATCACCTACGTCTCGGAGGGGCTGCGCGGCGCGCTGACCCCGTCCGTGCCGCACCTGGCCGGCTGGGTCTGCCTCCTGGCGCTGGTGGCGGCCTGCGCACTGTTCGGCGTGATCGGCATCCGTGGGTTCGTCCGTCGGGCCCTCGACTGAGGGGCGTCCGGTGACCGAGGCCGCGTTCGGGGCGCTGCGCGCACGCCTGGCCGCGGTCCTGGCCGACGGCGGGCACCCGGGTCCGGCCGCGCTCCTCGGGCGCCTGGCGCACCGGCCGGGCGACCGTCCGGCCGCGGCGCCACCGGTCGTCGCGCACCTCGACGACGCCCTCGTCCGGACCGGCGAGGAGGTCGACGCGGCGCTCGCCGAAACCCTCGCTCCGTTGGCCCGCGCCGCGGCCTGGCAGCAGACGGCGTCGTACGTGGAGAACCCGCCGGACGCGACGTTCCTCGACCTCTACGCGCACGCCACCCTCGCCGAGGCCGACGACGTCGCGCTCGGCCTCGTCCTGCTCGGTCCGGGCGTGCACTACCCGCCGCACCACCACCCGGCCGAGGAGTTCTACCTGCCGGCGGGGTCGATCCGGTGGCTGCACGCCGCCGGGGGCGAGCCGGCGCCGGAGCCCGCCGGGGTGCTCGTCCACCACACCCCCTGGCAGCCGCACGCGATGACCACCGGCGACCGTCCGGTGCTCCTCGTCTACGTCTGGACCGGTCCGGTGGGGACGCCGTCGGTGTTCGTCTGACGGGTCCGTCCGGGTAGGCCCCGATCATGCGACACCAGGAGTTCCTCGCGGGCGTCGCCACCCGAGGTGGCTTCGCCGAGACCGACGAAGCCCGCCGCGCGGCGGACGCCGTGCTGGCGACGGTGGCCGAGCACCTGCCCGCCGACGACCGTGACGCGCTCGCGGCCGCCCTGCCGTCCCTGCTCGAGCAGGAGTCCGGCGTCGACCGCGTGGGCGGCGGCGGCACCCCGACCGAGGCCGGCCTCGTCGACGACGTGGTCTCCCGCACCGGGTGGTCGGCGGAGCGCGCCCGCTACGCGCTCGTCGCCGTGACCGGCCAGCTCACGGCCGAGGACGCGGATCTCGGGGGGCGGATCGGGCGCGTCCTGCCGATCGAGCTGCACGGCGGCGGCCCGACGCTGCCGCCCGACGCCGCCTCCGAGGGCGCGCAGGGCCGCCCGCAGCCGGTCGACGCCGACGAGCTCGACCGCGCGCTCGGGCAGCGCCTGCCGGAGTGGTCCGGCGACCGCTCGGGCATCCAGCGCACCGTCTCGATGCCCGCCGAGCGCGTCGACCTGCTCCTCGAGCGCCTGCGCGCCGTGGAGCACGAGACCGGGCACCGGCTGCGCATCCTCGACCGCACGCCCACCTCGCTGACCGTGCGCGCCCGCAACGAACGCCAGGAGATCGTCACCGCCGCCGACCTCGACCTCGCCGCCCGTTTCGACGAGGCCACCGCGGCCGTGGGCTAGACGACCGTGAAGCCCGGCGGGGTCGGAGCGCGGCCGGTGAGGGCGCGCAGCAGCACCGCGCCGTGCCCGAGCCGCACGCCGGTGCGGGCGAGGACACCGACCGCCTCCCCGACCGTCTCCTCGGCGAAGGCCACGTCGAGCCCCGCCGCGGCGGCGATGTCGAGGCCGTGCACCACGAGCTCGACGGTGCGGGTCGGGACGTAGGAGCGGACCCGCAGGCCGCCGGCGATCGTCGTGATGAGCGCGTCGGGGTCGGCGGCGCGGGCGGCCGCGACGGCCCGGGCCCCCAGCTCGGCGAACGCCGCGGCCGGATCCGCGCCGAGTGCCTCGCCCGCGTCCCGGCCCCGCTGGGCGACCGCCGCCTGGTCGATGCCCTCGCCGGTCATCGACGGCAGCAGGGCGTAGTAGCCCTCGGGCGAGTCGATGTCCTCCTGCTCGGCGGGCCGCTCCAGGTAGGTCAGCACGGTGACGAACGCGCGGCTGGTGTGGCCGACCAGCGCCCGCAGGTCCCACTCGCCCAGCCCCGGGCCGTCCCACGCGTCGTCCGGGATCCGCCGCACCAGCTCGACGGCCGTCTGCGCGGCCTCCGCGTACGTCTCCATGTGAGCGATTTTCCGGGCTATAGCCCGGAAATCGCTCACATAGGGGGTCAGGCGATCAGTTTCGCGGCGATCTGGGCCAGGCGGGTGCCCTGGACGCGGGCGGCCTGGAGCGCGTCCTCGTCGGGGGCGGCCGACTTCCGTGACACCCACGACGCCCCGTACGGGTTGCCCGACGACATCAGCGACGGGTCGGCGGCGTAGCCGAGGGGCATGACCAATGCGCCCCAGTGGTAGAGCACGTTGTTCATCGACAGGATCGTCGCCTCGAGCCCGCCGTGGCCGGTGGAGGCGCTGGTGAACGCCGTGCCGACCTTGTCCGCCAGCTTGCCTTGCGCCCACAGCCCGCCGGTGGTGTCGAGGAACGCCTTGAGCTGCTCGGCGCTGTTGCCGAACCGGGTCGGGCTGCCGAGGGCGAGCCCGTCGGCCCACTCGAGGTCGTCGAGCGACGCGAGCGTGTCGTACGGGTTGTCCTCGACCCACGCCTTCCAGCGCCGGTTGTTCTCGATCGCCTCGGCGGGCGCGCGCTCGGCGACGGGCCGCACGCGCGTCTCGGCGCCGGCCGTGCGGGCGCCCTCGGCGAGGGCCTCCGCGAGGGCGGCGACGTTGCCGGTCGCGGAGTAGAAGACGACGGCGATGTGCGGCGCCCTGGCGGCAGCGTCGGTCACGGGGCCTCCCGGATCGGTGACATCGGTGGCGAGCGCCCCGATCATGTCCCGGAGCGGGCACCGACGCCGCCGCGGGGTCCGTTGCGTTCCGCGCATCGACGCCGCCGACAGGGGAGACTGGGCGACGTGACGGCGCGGGAGGCGGGGGCGACGGTGCCCCGACCGAGGGCCGGGTCGGCCGCGGGCACCGACCCGGCGGGCCCGCGCGGGCTCGTCGCGCTCTACCGGCGCCTGTCCGGCCTCGTCGCCGCCGCGTCGGCCGACACCCAGGCGGTCGCGTCGGTGGTGGCCGGCGAGCTCGGGGTGCTCGCCGCCGTCGTCGGGCCGCGCCGCGAGGTGCTCGCCGCCGCGGCACCCGGAGTCGGCGTCGCCGAGGCCTCCGCGCTCGTGCGTGCCGACGCCCGCAGCGGCGTGTGGCCGCGGGTGCTCGACACGGCCGCGGCGGCCGGCCGGGCGCTGCGGGTGCCCGGGCCGGGAACGCGCGTGCAGGTCGTCGCCCCGGTGCTGCTGGGCCGCGAGGTCCCGGCGTTCCTCGTGGCCGAGGAGGACACCGCGGCACGCGACCGACCCGAGGCCCTCGCCGGTGACGACGTCCTGCTGCTCGTGGCCGAGCACGCGGCGACGGTGGTCGGTGTGCTCGCCGGGCGCGACCGGGTGCTCGCCACGGCTGCCGGGCAGGTGCGCGGCGACCTCGTGTCGGGGCTGCTGCTCGACCGGGCGCGCGACGCCGACCAGGCCGCCCAGTGGGCCGAGCACGTCGGCTTCGACCACGGCGTCGCCCACCGCGTGGTCGTGGTGTCCCCGGACGACGACGACGCGTACGGCGCCGGGCCCGCGAGCCTGCTCGGGGAGGCGGAGGAGCACCTCGGCGCCGCGGCGCCCGCGGCCCTCACCGTCGTGCGCGACACCGAGACGGTGGCGGTCGTGCCGGAGCCCGCCGACCCGGTCGCGGTGGGTGCGGCGTGCGCCCGCCGCCTCGCGCGGGGCCGCGTGCCCGACCCGGACGCGTACTGGCCCGTGACGGTGGCGGTCGGCGGGACGCTCCAGGCGCCCGAGGAGATCGCCCGGTCCTACGACCAGGCGCGCCGCACCCTGCTCGCCGCCCGGCGCCTCGGTCGCGGCGGGCGCGTGGTGCGCTTCGACGACCTCGGCGTGCACCGGCTGCTGCTCCAGATCCCCGACCCCGAGGCCGCCCGCGCGTTCGCCCGCGAGGTGCTCGGCCGGCTCGCCACCGACCGCTCCGAGCGCACCACCGAGCTGCTGCGCACGCTCGCGCGCTACTTCCGCGAGGACGGCAGCCCGCAGCGCGTGGCCCGCGCGCTCAACGTCCACCCCAACACCGTCGGCTACCGGCTGCGCCGCGCCGAGGAGCTGTCCGGCCTGCACCTGGACTCCTACCGCGACCGCCTCGCCGCGCAGGTCGCGCTGGAGATACTCGGGGAGATCGAGGCGTGAGCGAGTCGTTCGCCGACGCGCTCGCCCGGCGGGTGCTGCTCGCCGACGGCGCGATGGGCACCCTGGCGCGCGCCAGCGGACGCCAGGTCGAGGGACCGGGCGTGGAGCTGTGCGTCGTCGCCCCCGAGCTGGTCACGGCCCTGCACGAGCGCTACCTCGCCGCCGGCGCCGACGTCCTGCAGACCCACACCTTCGGCGCGTCCCGGCCCCGGCTGGAGCGTCACGGACTCGCCCGCCGCACCCGGGAGATCAACTTGGAGGGCGCCCGCCTGGCGGCCGCCGCCCGCGACGGCGCCGGCCGGCCGGCCTGGGTCGCGGGCTCGGTCTCGCCGGCGACCCCGCCGGGCCAGGCGACGCCGGTGGACCCGTCGCGAGCGGCCGCGGCGATCCGCGAGCAGGTCGCCGCGCTCGTCGAGGGCGGGGTCGACCTCGTGCTGCTGGAGACGTTCAGCCGCGCCGACGAGCTGCTCGCGGCCGTGGGCACGGTCCGCGAGGTGACCGACCTGCCCGTCGTCGCGCAGGCGACCTTCGTCGACGAGGACGGCACGCCGCTGACGGCCACGGGCGAGTCGCCGGCGGACGTCGTCGCCCGCCTCGCGGACGCCGGCACGGTCGCCGTCGGCAGCAACTGCACGCTCGGCCCCCAGGGGCTGCTCGACGTCGTGCGCGGCATGGGCCCGACCGGGGGGCCCGCCCTCTCCGCCCAGCCCAACGCCGGCCTGCCGCACGTCGTCGCCGACCGCAGCGTGCGCTTCGCCGGCGACGCCGAGCACTTCGCGCGCTACGTGCTGCGCTACGTCGAGGCCGGCGCGCGGCTGGTCGGCGGCTGCTGCGGCACGACCCCCGAGCACACCGCCGCGGCGGCGAGCGCCCTGACCCTGCACGACGCCTGGTCCGGCCCGCCGAGCACCACCACGGGCGCGCCGACCGGGCCGGTGGAGGTCCTCCGGCGGGTCGCCACGCCGTCGGACGAGGACGCCGACGCCGAGGACGAGGCGGTCGCCGCCACCCGCCCGACCCGCGGGGTGCTGGAGCGCTGGCTGCGGGCACGCGGGTCGCGGGAGTTCCTCGTCGCCGCCGAGGTCGCGGGCGCCGGGACACCCGACGAGCACCTCACCCGCGCCCGGCGGGCGGTCGCGGGCGGGGCGGGTGTGCTGTGGGTCAGCCGCCCCCGCACGCGGCGCAGCACGACCACGCCGGCCGGCCTCGCCGTCCACCTGCACGACCGGATCGAGGTCGACACCGCGCTGACGGTCACCAGCTGGCAGACGAGCCTGCTCGCCCTGCAGGCGGACCTGCTGGGGCTGCACGCGCTCGGGCTGCGCCTGCTCGTGTGCGAGACGGGCAACCCGCCGGTGCACGCCGAGCAGGCCGTCCGCGACGGGCGGTGGGAGGTCGACGGGCCGGAGCTGCTGCAGCTGGCGGCCGGGCTCAACCGCGGGGTCGACGCCGACGGGGTCGAGCTGGCCGAGACCACGGCGTTCCGGCTCGGCGCCCGCGTCACGCCGGGCGCCGACGACCTCGACCACGAGATCGCCCGGGCGCTGGCCAAGGTCGAGGCCGGCGCGGAGTTCCTGGTCTCGCGGCCCGTGTTCGAGCTCGAGCGGCTCGGGGCGATCGTCGACGCGCTGCGCGCCGCGGGGCACCGCGTGCCCGTCCTCGCGTCGGTCGGGGCGCTCGCCGGCTACGCCCAGGCCGAGCACCTGCGCCACGAGGTGCCCGACGTCGTCGTCCCCGACGCCGTGGTCGAGGAGATGCGGCGCGCCGGTGACGGGCCCGAGGCCGCGCGGACGGGGCTCGCGCTGGCCGCCGAGCTGGTGGCCGGCGCCGCGGGCAGCGTCGACGGCGTGGTCGTGCGGTGGTCGGGTCCGCCCCTGCCGGGTCTGGATCCCGCCACGGCGGTCGCCCGGCTACGGGCGGCCGCGCGGGACGCGCCCGGCGCCCGCGCCGGGCGGTGAGGGAGCGTCAGGCGCTGACGGCCTCGACGACCGGCCGGGGCGCCGGCACGGGCGCGACGGGGGCACCGCGCAGGCGGGCGACGGTGGCCCGCAGGTAGGCGACCTCGCGGGTCAGCGACGCGACGGTCTCGCCGTCGAAGTCGTAGGACATCTCGCGGGGCATGACCACGACCCCGCAGCAGGGGCACGTCGTCGGGGCGTTCATGCTCGTCACCTCGGAGATCGGATCGGCACCGGGCGGGCCGGAGGATCGACCCGCCTGCCGTCCAGTGTTCGGGGTGGTCACCCCACCGGGCACTGTGTCGGCCCACAGAGATCGCCACGGGCCGATTGTGGTCGGACACAGCGTGCGCCGGCCCTGCGGCCGACCAGCCCCGTCAGCCTGCGTCGACCAGACGAGCGCGCCACGCGTCCAGGTCGTCGTCGGGGACGCCGGCCTCGCGGAACGGGGCGCGTGGGTCGTCGTCGACGAGGTCGAGCACCGGCTCGAGGTGGGCGGGGGTGACGCCGACACGGTCGGGCTCGACCGTCGGCTCGATCGCGCCCTGCACCGCGAGGCGGTCGCGCAGCGCCACCCGGTGCTCGTTGGTCGCGGCGAAGTCGGCGGCGACGACGTCCCGCGGGACGCCAGCCGCGCGCAGCAGCAGGGCGACGGCCACCCCGGTGCGGTCCTTGCCGGCCGCGCAGTGCACGAGCATCGGGCCGGGGCCGTACGCGGCGACGCCGACGAGCTGCGGGAGCCAGGCCTCGCCGATGCGCACCAGGAGCAGGTAGAGCTCGCCGGCGTCGAGCTCGCCGGCGCGGCCGCGGGCCTGCTCGGCGGGCGAGAGCGCCGCGATCAGGGGCAGGTGGGTCAGCTCGGAGCCCAGCGCCGGGAGCGGGTGCTCCGCGGGGAGCTCGCCCGGGTTGCGCAGGTCCACGACGCTGCCGGGTGGCCATCCGAGCCCGCCGGGTCCCGCGTCGGTCGCGTCGTCGGCCAGGGGCGCGTCGGCGCGCCAGAGCACGCCGGGCCGGGTGCGCCCGCCGTCGACCGTGGGCATGCCGCCCACGTCGCGGAGGTTCGCGAGGTGCCGGGCGACATCGGTGCTCGGGACGGTCGGGGGCGAGGCTGGCACCGGGTGGTCTCCTTCGTCGGGGCCTCCATCGTCCCGCCGCGAGGTGAACGTTCCGGGTCGTCGTAGCGGACGTCACCCACCGGCGGCGCTGCGCGGCGCGCGCGACATCACCGAAGCGTGTGCGGTGGGTCACAGGGATCGCGCGAGGACGGGGAGAGATCGTGGACGGGTGAGCGAGCCCGAGGTGGTCCTGCGCGCGGTACGCCCGTCGGACGAGTCGCTCGCCCGCGCCGCCCAGGCCGCCCTCGCGCCCGACGGGTTCGACTTCGGGCTCTGGGCGGACGGCGAGCCCTGGCTCTCCTACCTGGACCGCCTCGACCGTGAGCACCGCGGCGTCGACCTCCCGCCGGGCCGCGTGCCGATGACGTTCCTCTACGCCGAGGTCGAGGGCCGGATCGTGGGCCGCACCTCGATCCGGCACTCGCTCACCGCCACCCTCTGCGTGCAGGGGGGTCACGTCGGCTACGCCGTGCTTCCCGACGAGCGGCGGCGGGGCTACGCGACGGCGATCCTGCGGCAGAGCGTCGCGCACCTGCGGGAGCGCGGCGTCGGTCCGGTCCTCGTCACCTGCGCCGCCGACAACCCCGGCTCCCTGGCCGTCATCCGGAACAACGGCGGCCGCCCCGACACCTCCTGGCCGTCCTCCCGGCCGCACGGCGACCACGTCGCGGAGATCCTGCGGTTCTGGATCGACTGATGCCTTGACGAGGAATGCGGCTTTCCTGGCGTGAGAAGCCAGGATCGCCACACCCTCGCTCGCGCGACACGCCGGAACGCGGTCGACATCCCCGGGACCCTGGACCCGTGGGGTGGACGGTGACCGACGACGTCGACGAGTTCTGGCGCGCGACCCACGACCACCTGCGGGCGCACCGGGTGGCGTCGACCGTCGTGCTCTCGGCCGTCGACAGGTTGCGCGCCCGGGGTTCGCCCGACGGGATCCCGGAGCTGGCGTGGTGGACCGACGGCGCCGGCGTCGGCGCGACCGTCATCCGGACCCCGCCGCACCGTCCCGTCGTCTCCGCGATGCCGGACGACGCCGCCCGGGCATGGGCCGCGCACCGGCCCCCGCCGGCGTGGGTGATGGGGCCGCCGCAGACGGTCGACCGGCTGGCGTCGGCCTGGGGCGCGACGGTCGAGGTGGCGGTCCGCGAGCGGCTGCACCGGCTCGCCGCGCTCGTCCCGCCGCCGGACCCGACACCGACCCGCCCCGCCGCCGACGCCGAGCGCGAGTGCCTCTCGTCGTGGTGGTCGGCGTTCCACCGGGAGGCCACGCCCGACAGCCCGCCCCCGCCCCGCGAGGCGGTCGACGCGGCCGTCGACGACGGCCGAGTCCTGGTCGCCGTCGACGGCGACACGCCGGTGGCCTGGGCCGTGGTGGGACACCCGGTCCTGGGCGTCTCGCGGATCGGCCCGGTGTACACCCTCCCGGCCCACCGCGGCCGCGGCCACGGCGCGGCGGTGACGGCCGCCGTCGCCCGGCTGGCGGGCGCGCGCGGCGCCGACGAGGTCCTGCTGTTCACCGATCTCGCCAACCCGACGAGCAACGCGCTCTACGCACGGCTCGGGTTCGTCGGCGTGCAGGACGTCATCGACGCGCGCCTCAGATCGTCTACTCGAGGTTGACGACAGGGACCATCGTCAACCTAAAGTGGACGCATGCCACCGACACCGGCCCAGCCCGTCCGCCTCGACGACCTCATCCAGGCGATCACCTCGGTCCACACGGACACGCTCGAGCAGCTGCAGGACGCCGTGCTCGCCGCCGAGCACCTCGGGGAGGTCGCCGACCACCTCATCGGCCACTTCGTCGACCAGGCGCGCCGCTCCGGGGCGTCGTGGACCGACATCGGCAAGCGCATGGGCGTCACCAAGCAGGCCGCCCAGAAGCGGTTCGTGGCCAAGGGCGAGGAGATCGACTTCCAGGAGGGCTTCGGGCGGTTCACGCCGCGCGCCCGCAACGTGGTGGTCTCGGCGCAGGAGGAGGCCCGCACCGCGGGCAGCGCGGAGATCGGTCCGGTCCACGTCGCCCTCGGCCTGCTCCACGAGCCGGAGTCGCTCGCCGTGCTGACCATGAAGGCCCTCGACGTGGCGCCGGAGACCGTGCGCCGCACGCTCGTGGGCACGCTGCCGGCGCGGTCCGACGAGCTCGGCGCGCTCATCCCGTTCGACGCCGCGGCCAAGAAGGTGCTGGAGCTGACGTTCCGCCAGGCGCTGCGCCTCGGGCACAACTACGTCGGCACCGAGCACATCCTGCTGGCGCTGCTCGAGCACGAGGACGGCGCGGGCACGCTCACCGGCCTCGGGCTGGACCGCGACGCCGTCGAGGGGCACGTCGTGCGGACGCTCTCCATGCTGTCCGGGGCGCCCGAGGACCCTCAGACGCCGTAGACCCGCCGCGGTTGGATCAGCACGGCGGCCCGCCGCTCGCGCGCCATCGTCGCGTCGTACTCGGCCCAGTCGTCGTGCGTGCCGCCCGCCGCGCGGAAGACGTCACGCAGCAGGGCGGGGACGTCGAGGACGCCGGTCAGCGGGTCGTCCGGCCCGGCGATCTCGGTGCTGCCCTCGACGGTCGTCCAGCGCCACCCGGCGCGGACCGTGACCGTGATCCACGGCCGGGCGCGGAGGTTGGCGAGCTTCACCGAGCCGCCCGCGGCCACGAGCCCGACGATCGGCGTCCCGTGCACCGGGTGGTCCATCACCCCGGCGTTGACGACGCTCGACTGCACCGACCCGTCCGCGCGGGAGGTCGACACCACGACCAGGAAGTGCTCGCCGGACGCGCGCTCGCGGAAGTCGTCGAGGTCCATGGGGCCGAGCCTGGCACGCGGTCAGCCGAGGGCGAAGCCGAAGGGCAGCTCGAGGCGGTGGGCGGCGAGGAAGTCGGCGTCGGCGAGGATCTCCCGGGTCGGGGCGTCCGCCACGACGACGCCGCCGTCGATCACCACCGAGCGCGGGCAGAGCTGCAGGGCGTAGGGCAGGTCGTGCGTGACCATGAGCATGGTGCGGTCTAGCCCGAGCAGCACCTCGGCGAGCTCGCGGCGCGCGACCGGGTCGAGGTGGGTCGACGGCTCGTCCAGCACGAGGATCTCGGGGTCGCACGCCAGCACGGTCGCGAGCGCGGCCCGGCGGCGCTGACCGCCGGAGAGGTGCATGGGCGAGCGGTCGGCGAGGTCGGCCACGCCGACGGCGTCGAGGGCCTCCTTGACCCGCAGCGAGAGCTCGGGCTCGGTGACACCGAAGTTCGCCGGCCCGAAGGTCACGTCGTCGGCGACCGTGGGCATGAACAGCTGGTCGTCGGGGTCCTGGAAGACGATCCCGACCCGGCGGCGGATCTCCTGGACGTTCTCGCGCGTGACCTCCAGCCCGCCCACCTCGACGCGCCCGGCGCCCGCCCGGTGCACCCCGTTGAGGTGCAGCACGAGCGTGGTCTTGCCCGCGCCGTTCGGGCCGAGCAGCGCCACCCGCTCGCCGCGCTCGATGCGCAGGTCCACCCCGAAGAGCGCCTGGTGACCGTCGGGGTACGCGAACGCCAGCCCGTCGACCCGCAAGGAGGGGGGTGTCACGCCACCCAGTATCCGGAGATCGCGAGCGCCAGCCCGACGGCCGCCGGCAGCAGCGCGACCGACCACGTCACGCGCGACGCGGACGCGGTCGTGAAGGCCGGCATGCTGCCGGTGAAGCCCCGCGAGAGCATCGCCAGGTGCACGCGCTCGCCCCGCTCGTACGAGCGCAGGAACAGCGAGCCGACCGAGCGGACCGTCGCCCCGAGCTGCCAGACGAAGCGCGGGTCGTGGCCGCGGGACAGCCGGGCGAGGCGCATCCGCCGGGCCTCGGCCGCGATCACCTCGAGGTAGCGCAACATCAGCGTCGCGATCACGCAGACCATCGACGGCACGCGCAGCCGCGAGAGCCCCGACACGAGGTCGCGCAGGGGCGTGGTGGCGGCGAGCGTCACCGAGATCAGCACGCCGAGCGTCCCCTTGACGAGGATGTTCCAGCCCGCGAGCAGGCCGTCGAGCGACAGCGACATCCCCCACCACTCGACGCGTGGGCCGGCGGCGAAGAACGGCAGCAGGACGGCGAGCACGACGAACGGCGCCTCGATGAGCGACCGGGCGGCGAGCCACCCGGGCGGGATGCGCGCGGCGACCCAGATGCCGACGAGCAGCAGGAAATGCAGCCCGAAGATCGCGAACGCCTCGCGCGGCGTCGCCACCACGGCGAGCACCATGAGGAACGCGACGACGATCTTCACGTGCGCCGGGAGCCGGTGGACCACCGAGTCGCCGGGGCGGTGGAGGGCGTGCGTGTGACCCGCTCCCACCGTCACTCGACCCGGCTCGGGGTCTCGTCGCGGGTCGACGAGCGTCGCCGCAGGAGCCAGAAGAGACCGCCGGCGAGCACGAGCGTCACCAGGACACCGATGACGCCCGCGATCCCGGTCGTGCCCTCGCTGCCGCCGACGGTGTAGTCGGCGAGCGGGCTCCCGCCGGTCGCGTGCTCGCCGGCGTTCTGCGCGATGCACCGCCCGCCCACCGGCTCCCCGGACTCGTCGAGCTGGCAGCCGGACTGCGTCACCGCGTCCAGGCCGTCGGGGCTGCTGCTCGCGGCGTACGAGACGACGCCGGCCAGCAGCAGCGCGACGGCGAGGAAGCCCGCGTAGAAGGCGAGGGGGAGCTTCTTCACGAGGTGACTCCCTGGGACTTGATCTGCAGCGACGGCGCGGCCGACCGCGTGAGGTAGATGAGATCGGGGCGCACGGCGGCGACGGCGCCGACGGTGAGCGCGGTGATGATCCCCTCGCCGATGCCGATGAGGGCGTGGAAGCCGACCATCAGGCCGAAGACCGTGCCCAGCGCGAGGCCCTGGCCGCCGATCGCGTACTCGAGCACGAAGCCGAGCGACGCGACGACGGTGTTGACCCAGGCCGCGACGAAGGCCGTCACGACCAGGCCGGCGCGGCTGCGCAGGGCGAACCGCCGCAGGGCCACGGCGACGCCGTAGCCCACGAAGGTCCCGATCAGCGCCATGTTCGTGATGTTGGTGCCGAGCGCGGACAGCCCGCCGTCGGCGAAGAGCAGCGCCTGCAGGAGCAGCACGATCGACACGCAGATCGCGCCGACGTAGGGCCCGACGAGGATCGCGCAGAGGGCGCCGCCGAGCAGGTGGCCGCTGACGCCGGGCAGGATCGGGAAGTTCAGCATCTGGACGGCGAACACGAAGGCCGCGACGAGCCCGGCCATCGGCGCGGTGCGGTCGTCGAGGTCGCGCCGCGCCCGGGCGACGCACACGGCGAGGCCGAGCACCGCGACCACCCCGAAGATCAGCGAGGTCGGCGCGTTCACGATCCCGTCGCTCATGTGCATCGCGACGAGGTCGGTCTGCGGTTCCACGAGTTCACCCCCACGGCGGCAGCGGGCAGGCGCACCCCGGACGGGTGGCGAGCCGCCACAGTGTGTCGCAGGAAAGGCGCTGTCGCACTATTCCTGCGACAACCGAGGCCTGGCCGATGGGAGGGTGCGGCGACGCCCGGAACGTGCTCCGGAGGCCGAGCATCCGGGAGGATGCGCGGCGGGGACGCGGACGGGGAGGTCGACATGGCACAGGACCGGACGACGTGCGCGATCGCGGGCGGTGGGCCCGCGGGCATCGTCCTGGGGCTGATGCTGGCGCGGGCCGGGGTCGAGGTCACGGTGCTGGAGAAGCACGCCGACTTCCTGCGCGACTTCCGCGGCGACACCGTCCACGTCTCGACGATGACCCTGATCGACGAGCTCGGGCTGTGGGACCGCTTCGCGCAGCTGCCGTGGAAATCCATCGAGAAGGCGCAGGTCGTCATGGACGCCGGGCCCTCACCGGTCGCCGACATGACGCGGCTCCGCGCACCCCACCCGTTCGTCGCGATGGTCCCGCAGTGGCACCTGCTCGACATGCTCGCCGCCGCCGCGGCCGAGGAGCCGACGTTCACGCTGCTCCGCAACGCCGAGGTGACCGACCTGCGCCGCCGCGCCGGGCGCGTCACGGGCCTGCGCTGGCGGGAGACCGGGGCCGAGGGCGGCGCCGAGCACGACCTGGCCGCCGACCTCGTCGTCGCGTGCGACGGGCGCGACTCCCGGGTCCGCGCGCTGACCGGGCTGCCGCTGCGGAGCTACGACGTGCCGATGGACGTGTGGTGGTTCCGCCTCGCCCGCCGGACACGTAGCGAAGCGGAGCTGGACCATCGGGACAGCGACGCCGACGACCCGGCGGGCGGGCTGGGTCGGGTGTCCCCCGGGCGCTTCGTCGTCATGCTCGACCGCGGCGACTACTACCAGGCCGCCTACATGATCCGTCGCGGCACGGACGCCGAGTACCGACGCGGCCCGGTCCAGGTCCTGCGCGACGACCTGCTGCGGCTGCTGCCGTGGCTCGGCGACCGGGTCGACGGCCTCGCGTCGTGGGACGACGTCAAGCTGTTGCAGGTCACCCTCGACCGCCTCGAGCGGTGGTCAGCGCCCGGCGTCCTGTGCATCGGCGACGCCGCGCACGCGATGAGCCCCGTCGGCGGCGTCGGGATCAACCTCGCCGTGCAGGACGCCGTCGCCACCGCCCGCGACCTCGGGCCGGTGCTCGCGGCCGCGCCGCCCGATCCCGCCGCCGTCGACCGCGCCGCGGCGGGGGTGCAGCGGCGCCGGTGGCTGCCGACCTGGGTGACGCAGACCGGGCAGCGCCTGGCCCATCGGGCGGTCATCCGCGCCGCGCTCTCCGAGGACGCGCCCGGTCGCGACCGGCTCCCGCCGCCGCTGCGGGTGCTCCAGCGGGTGCCGGCGCTCCAGGTCGTGCCGGCTCGACTGGTCGGCGTCGGGGTGCTCCCGGAGCACGCCCCGGAGTGGGCCCGGCCTGCTCAGGACGCGAGCGCGAAGAACTCCAGCGCGTTCCCGTCGGGATCGGTGAACGACAGCGCCCAGCCGTAGTCGGCCTCGACGATGCCGCTGTGCGGGACGCCGATCTGGTCGAGGTGGGTCTGCCAGGCGGCGACCGCGGCCCGGTCGGCGCACGCGAACCCGACGTGGTCGAGCCCGGGCGCGACGACGTCGAACCGGTCGCCGGAGCGCGCGCTGTCGTGTGCGGTGAGCCCGAAGAGCTGGCCGCCGGCGAGGGCGAAGACCTTCCGCTCGAACGGGCCGTCGGTCAGCGTCATCGCCGGCTCGACGCCGAAGAGCTGCCGGTACCAGGGCTCGCTCGCGGCGAGGTCGGTCACCGACAGCGCGACGTGGGAGATCGAGGGGAGCTCGGGCACGGGGTCCTCCAGGTGTCGATGGACGCAGCGAACGTGGCGTCCGCCAGCTTCTATCGCAGCGAACGCAACGTTCGCTGCATCCGGGGCGCTCGGTTCAGTCCGCGCGGACCGGGAAGCGCGTGGGGCCGCGCAGGACGGTGGCGACGCGCGGCTCGATGCGCCCGGCGGGCCGAAGCCGCGGCATCCGGTCCGCGAGCATCTCCAGCGCCACCTCGCCCTCGAGGCGCGCGAGGGCGGCGCCGAGGCAGTAGTGCGCGCCGCCGGAGAACGCGAGGTGGGCGGTGGTCTGCTCGCGGCGCGGGTCGAAGCGGTCGGGGTCGGGGTGCGCGGCCGGGTCGCGTCCGGCGGAGGCGAGCAGCACGAGCACGCCAGAGTCCTTCCGCAGCGCCCGTCCGCCGATCTCCACGTCCTCGTGCGCGAACCGGGCCGTCAGCTGGACCGGCGGGTCGAAGCGCAGCGTCTCCTCGATCGCGCCCGCGGCGAGCCCGGGGTCGGCGACGAGGTCGTCCCACGTCCCGGTGGCGTGCAGGGCGCGCACGGCGTTGCCGACGAGGTTCGTCGTCGTCTCGAAGCCGGCGACCAGCAGCAGCTGGGCGAGGGACACGAGCTCGTCGAGCGTCAGCGTGCCCGCGTCCAGCGCGTGCACGAGCTGGGAGATGACGTCCTCGCCCGGCTCGGCGCGGCGGCGTTCGACGAGGTCGGCGAACAGCGCCCGCAGGTCGGCCGTGGCCCGGGAGAGCGCGTGGGCGTGGCGCACCGACCGGACCCCGTCGAGGGCGGCGCCGAGCGCGCGGCCCCAGCGGGCGAAGCGCGGGGTGTCGACGTCGGGGATCGCGAGCAGCTCGGCGATCACGCTGATCGGCAGCGGGGCGGCGAGGTCGGCGGTGAGGTCGAACGTGCCGCGCGCAGCGGCGTCGTCGAGCAGGCGGGCGGTGACCGTGCGCGCGGTCTCCCGGTACTGCGCGAGGCGCTTGGGCGCGAACGTCGGCTGGGCGAGGCGGCGCAGGCGGGCGTGGTCGGGCGGGTCGAGGGCGAGCAGCGACAGGTCGATGGGCTCGATGAGCGCGGTGCCGGGGTCGGTGGGGTCGTGCCCGTCCGAGCCCGAGGCGCTGCCGGCGTCGTCCGTCGGGTCGAAGGGCATCTGTCCGTCGGCCAGCCGCACCCCGAAGCGCCGGTCGCGCAGCACCGCGGTGCAGGCCTCGTGCGTGGCGACCGCGCGGATCCCCGTGCGGCTGCGCGTCACCCCGCCGGCCGCGGCGGCCTCGGCCCGCAGCCGCGCGTAGGTCGGGTACGGGTCGAGACGCCAGGGTCGGTGCATGAGCCGGGCGACCGGGTCGCCGCGCAGCGCCAGCGCGAGGCCGCCGGCGCGCATCACGGCGATCCGCGTCCCCAGGCGCAGGTCGGCGCGCCAGCGGGGCATCCGGCGCGGCGCGGTGCGGGAGTCCGCCTGGTCCGTCCGGCCCGCTGTCACGTCGTCGGCTCCTGCCTCGTCCTCGTGGTCGATGACCCGGTGCGCTGTGTCACGTCCGCTCGGCTGGACCGGACGGCACCCGGCGCGGAGGGTGGAAACTGCCCGTCCGGGTCGATCCCGGCGGGCACGATCCGGTCGCCCGGACCACGATGCCATCGCGGACGGCACGCGTCCGCCGGACGAGACAGGCGCTGAGGAGCGGGATGTGACGAGCACCAGCCCGGCGCCGCGCGTCCCGTCCGCGCACGCCGCCGACCCGGTGCGGCTGCTGCGCGCGTGGAGCCCGGGTCGCGGCTCGTGGTTCTCCGGTCCCCGGGGCTCGCTGCTCACCCGCGGCGTCCGCGCCCGCCCGGCCTCGGGCGACGCCGACGCCGTGCTGCGCTGCCTGCGCGGGATCGGCGGGGACGCGGTGGCGGTCGGGGCGCTGCCGTTCGACACCGCCGCGCCGGCCCACCTCGTCGTCCCCGAGCACGTCGAGCGCGCCGGTCCCCTCGGTGCGGTGCTGGTGGCCGACCCCGTCGGTGCCCCGGTGGCCGGGGAGGCCCGCCCGGACCCGGCGCCGGCGGCGTACGAGGCGATGGTGGCCGAGGCGCTCGCGCGCATGGCGGCCGGTGGGCTCGACAAGGTCGTCCTGTCGCGGGCGCTCGACGTCGTCGCCGACGGCCCGGTCGACCCCGTGCCGATGCTGCGCGAGCTGGCCCGCCGCGACCCCCGCAGCTACCTGTTCGCCGTCGACCTGCCCGCCGAGCGGCCCGGCGCGCCGCGCACGCTGCTCGGCGCGAGCCCCGAGCTGCTGCTCGCCCGGCACGGCGCCGACGTCACCGCCAACCCGCTGGCCGGGTCGGCGGCGCGGTCGGCCGACGCCGACGAGGACCGCCGTCGCGGCGAGGCCCTGCTCGCCTCGGCCAAGGACCGCCACGAGCACGCGCTCGTCGTCGCCGACGTCGCGGCCCGGCTGGGCCCGCTCGTCGACGACCTCGAGGTGCCCGAGGCCCCCTCGCTGGTCGCGACGCCGACGCTGTGGCACCTGTCGACGACCCTGCGCGGGCGGGCGACCGAAGCCGGCGCCTCCGCGCTGCACCTGGCGCAGGCGCTGCACCCGACGCCCGCGGTCTGCGGCGTCCCGCGCGCGGCCGCGCACACGGCGATCCGCGAGATCGAGCCGTTCGACCGCGGCTTCTACACCGGCGCCGTGGGCTGGACCGACGCCCGCGGCGACGGCGAGTGGGTCATGGCGCTGCGCTGCGGCGAGGTGCAGGGTGAGCGGGTGCGACTGTGGGCGGGCGCCGGGATCGTCCCCGCGTCGTGCCCGGCCGACGAGCTCGCCGAGACCGCGGTGAAGCTGCGCACGCTGCTCGACGCGCTCGGGCTCGACGAGGCGTGAGCCGCTGGGACGAGGTGCGCGCGGGCCGCGAGCTGCTGCGCGACGACGATCTCCTCGTGCTCGACAAGCCGGCCGGCTGGTCGGTGATGGGCGAGCGCCACGACACCGACATCGTCCGGATCGCCGCGGACGCCGGCGAGGAGCTCTGGCCCGCGCACCGCATCGACAAGGTCACGTCCGGGCTCGTGCTCTTCGCCCGGCGCCTCGAGGTCCACGGTGACCTGACCCGGCAGTTCGCCGACCGCAGCGTCGCCAAGACCTACCTCGCCGTCGCGACCGGGACCGGGCTGCCCGAGCGCGGCACCGTCGAGCTGCCCCTGTCGGTGGGCCGCAAGAACCGCGTGCGGATCGCCGCGCCGCGCGAGGCGATCACGTGCGCCGACGGCGTCTGGACCGTCCCCGACGACGCCGTCCTGGCCGGCGACACCTATCCCTCGACGACGACGTTCGAGCGGCTCGGGGTCGGCGAGGACCGCACGCTGCTCGCGGTCACGCCCACCACCGGACGGCGGCACCAGATTCGCGTGCACCTCGCCTGGATCGGCCACGCGCTCGTCGGCGACCCGCTGTTCACGAAGAACCCGCCGACGCGCACCGGCCTGCACGCCTGGCGGCTGGGGTTCACGGGTCCCGACGGCGTCCGCCACGCCCTCGAGGCCCCGCCCGGGGACGACTTTCGCGCGCTGGGCCCTCCGGGCACGTGAGCGATATGGGTCGTCATGGCGACCCATATCACTCACGTGCGGCGGAGCCGCCTCACGCCAGCGCCGCCCCGAGGTTCGCGATCGTCTCGCGCATGGCGTCGGGCGTGACCTCCTGGACGCGGCCGAGGATCTCGGGGTCCGTGAGGTCGGCCCAGTCGTGGTAATGCGTCACGAGGGTCTGGTCGTCGTCGGTGGGCGCCAGCTCCCAGCCCCAGACGTGCCCCGAGGGCTGCGCGCCGGGCTTCGCCGGCGCCCAGGCGAGCGCGCGGTCGGGCTCGTAGCGCACGACGTGGTTCTCCACGCGGTAGTGCCCACGCGCCGGGTGCTCCATCTCCATGACGAAGACGTCGCCGACCTCGGTGATCGCCAGGTGGGTGTGCGAGGCGCGGACGGTGCCGCTGCCGTCGAGGTCGGGATGGCGGTCCGGGTCGGCGAGCAGGGCGAAGACCCGCTCGACGGGGGCGTCGAGGGTGTCGCTGACCGAGATGCGCGTGTCGCTCACCGCGCGATCGTCCCAGCACGCTCGTGACCGGACCGTGCGGCGGGTACTCGCCGGCCATGGGGACGCCGGAGATCACGCTGCACCGGGGCGACATCACGCGGGCCGAGGTCGACGCGGTCGTCAACGCCGCGAACTCCGGGCTGCTCGGCGGCGGCGGCGTCGACGGCGCGATCCACCGCGCGGGCGGGCCGGCGATCCTCGAGGCCTGCCGGGAGCTGCGGCGCACGACGTTGCCGGACGGTCTGCCCACCGGGCAGGCCGTCGCGACCACGGCCGGGAACCTGCCGGCGCAGTGGGTGATCCACACCGTGGGGCCGGTGTACGCGCAGGGCGAGGACCGCTCCCACCGGCTCGCCTCGGCGTACCGCGAGTCGTTGCGGGTCGCCGACGAGGTGGGCGCCCGGACGGTGGCGTTCCCGGCGGTATCGGCCGGCGTGTACGGGTGGCCGCTCGACGACGCGGCCCGGATCGCGGTCACGACGGTCCGGACCACGAGCAGTGCGCTGACCGAGGCCAGGTTCATCCTCTTCAGCGACGATGTGTATGAGGCCTTCGCCCGAGCGGCCGAACCGACTGGGTGAAACGTCCGGCTCGCGAGCACGTTCTGTCGGCGATGTCCGGAACCCACACCGGTTGTGCTCCGAACCGGTCCCGGTGACGTGTGGGTGGCCACGTTTGCGATCCGTGACCTGCTCGTCACTGGGTCGTTGACGTCGACGGATCGCGGTGTGGGAACCGCCGGTCTCCGTCTCGTCGGGGGGACGGCCGACGCGAACGAGGGGCAGGACGCCGATGGCGGGCAGGCATCGCAGGGGGACGCCGCGCGGTGTGCCGACCGGACGACTCGCGGTCTCGGTGGCCGCGCTCGGTCTGGGGGCGCTCCAGCTGGGCGGGGTCGCGAACGCGGCGCCGGCCGGTGATGCGGGTGTCGGCGGGACGTCCTGCACCGACGCGCGGATCAAGGTGTGCGTGGACCTCTCCGAGAACCGCGCGTGGCTGCTCGACGGCAACGGCAACGTCGTGGGCGACCCCTACCAGGTCAGCCACGGTGCCGAGGGCCACGAGACGCCCACCGGTGACTTCGTGATCCAGTGGAAGGACCAGTACCACAAGAGCAAGGAGTACAACGGCGCCTCGATGCCGTACTCCGTGTTCTTCGACGGCGAGGGCCGCGCCTTCCACGGCGGCGGCACCGACCGCGAGTCGGCGGGCTGCGTGCGCCTGGCCACCGAGGACGCGAAGACGTTCTTCAACTACCTGAACCCGAACGACCGGGCGCAGATCGTCTCGTAGGTCGTTTCCTCCGGACCGGGCCCGTCGGGGTCAGCTGCGGCGTGTCGGGGCGAGGGGCAGCCGAGGGGGATGCCCCTCGCCCCGACACCGCCGGGTCCCGTCGCGGGGGTCAGGCCCGGCGGCGCAGCACCAGCGCGATCGCGCCGCCGACCACGACGATCGCGATGACGACGAACACCCAGGCCGGCACGCCGCCGCCCGAGGTGTCCTGACCGGCCGCGGCGGCCGGGGACGGGGTGGCGGCGCTGGGCTGGGCGGGCTGGGCCTGCGGGCCGGCGTTCCCGCCGGTCGTCCCGGCGGCCGTCCCGGCGGCGGGCGACGGCGTCGTCAGCGAGAACGCGACCGAGCCGCTGACGGGGTGGCCGTCGTCGGAGACGACGCGGTAGCCGATCTCGTAGCGGCCGGCCTGCGGCAGCGCGCCGACCGGTGCCGTGAGGACGTTGCCCTGGAGCGTCGGCGTGCCCTGCTCGTGGTGGGCGCCGTCCGGGCCGACGATCGTGACCGCCGCCCCCTCGGGCTTCGGGGCCTCGTCGAAGGTCAGCGAGACCTGGGTCGGGGCGGACGCGACGGTCGCGCCGTCGGCGGGGTCGCTGCCGGTGAGCACGTCGTGCGCGCTCGCGGGTCCGGCGGACAGGAGCAGGGCGCCGACGGCGAGCAGCCCCGTCAGCAGGACGGCGAGCACGCTCCTCGGGCGTGAGCGGGCGGACGGGGTCCGCGGATCGGGCACGGGATCGCGCACAGCGGGGTCCTTCCGGGTCGGGGTGTGGTCGCGGCGGTGACCGGGCGCGGCCCGGTCCGGTGCGGCGACGGGGGACCCCGGCGCGGGTGGTGGCCGACGGCGGCCCGGCGGGGCCGACCGAGGGTGGTCCGGTGGTGCGGGGCGCGGCGCCCCGCGGCGGGAGCGGGCGGCGGACCGGTGAGGTGCCGGGTCCAGGCGACGACGTGACGGCGGGCGGTCCGCAGCAGCGCCCGGTCGGCCTGCGCGAGCCCGGCGGCGACGACGACCGCGACCGCGAGGTGCGCGGCGAGCATCCCGGGACCGGGACCGGCGGCGTGCCCGTGGTGGTCGTGCATCGCCGGCGCGGCCGGCATCGCGAGGTGCAGGGCGAGCTGCCCGCCGGCGAGCGCCACGACGAGCACGGGCGCGGACCGCGGGCGGGCGCCGACGAGGGCCGTGGCGACGACGACGGCGAGGGCCACCGCGGCGGTGACCGGCGAGAGCGCCACGACGCCGCCGGCCTCCCCGTGCGCCGCCGCCCCGAAGACGGCGGCGACGCCACCGAGCAGCACGGCACGCGCCGGAGAAGCTCGGTCGGGGGTCACGGCGCCCCACGGTAGCCGCGCGCCGCGGGGCCTCAGGGTGTTCTCAGATGTGAGCGCTTTCGTGCGCCATACCGCAGGAAACCGCTCACATGGCGCGGAGGAACCCGGCGATCTCGGCGACGGCCTGCAGCGAGGTGCGCGGGGTCAGGCCGCCGGTGGCGACGTAGCCGTGCGCGGCGCCGAGGTAGCGGGTGAAGCGCACCGGCACCCCCGCGGCGTCGAGGGCGGCCGCGTAGCGCTCGCCGTGGTCGCGCAGGGGGTCGTGGTCGGCGGTCTGCACCAGCGCCGGCGGCAGCCCGGTGAGGTCGGCGCGCAGCGGCGAGGCGTAGGGGTGCGTGCCGTCCGCGCCGCCGAGGTAGAGCGCGTGGAACCCGCGGATGTCGGCCGCCGACAGGATCGGCGCGACCGGGATCTCCCGCTCCGAGGGCAGCACGTCGACCATCTCGACGCCCGGATAGACGAGCGCCTGCGCCGCGATCGCCGGGGCCTCGGCCGCCGTCGAGCGCCCGGTCCCGGGCCATCAGGCAGACGACGGTGGCGAGGTTGCCGCCGGCGCTGTCGCCCATGACGGCGAGGCGGGCGGGGTCGATGCCGAAGCGCCCCGGGTCGGCGGCGAGCGCCGCGACGGCGTCGTAGCAGTCCTGCGCGGGCACCGGGAAGGTGTGCTCGGGCGCGAGGCGGTAGTCGACCGACAGGACGACCAGCGCGCCCTGCCGCGCGACGTGCGCGCAGAGCCACTCGGACTGGTCGAGGTCGCCCTGGACGAACCCGCCGCCGTGGAAGTTGACCACCACGGGAGCGGGCGCGTCGGTCGACGGCGGCCGGTAGACCCGCACCGGCAGCCCCTCGGGCACCGCCGCCGTGGGCAGCCGGGCGTCCTCGACGACGACGTCGCGCGGCGGCGTGCCGATCACCGCGCGGCCGAGCGGTCCGTGCTGCAGGCGCAGGACGGCCGCCCGCGCGGCGGGCACGTCGGCGGGGTCGAGGTGGGCCACCGAGCCGCCGAGCCACCGGCGGGCGGTGCCCACGACACGCAGACCGAGAGGGAGGCGCACGGGGTCACACCTTGGCGGTGACGTCCACCTCGATGTTGCCGCGGGTCGCCTTCGAGTACGGGCAGAGCTCGTGGGCGCGGGCGACGAGCCGGTCGGTGGTCTCCTGGTCGGCGCCGGGCACGGTCGCGGTGATCCAAACCTGGAGCCCGAAGCTCCCGGCGTCCGGGCCGATGCCGACCTTCGCCTCGACGTTCGTCGAGTCCATGTCGACGTCCGACTGCCCGCCGGCGAGCTTGAGCGCCTGGTGGAAGCAGGCCGCGTAGCCGGCCGCGAAGAGCTGCTCGGGGTTGGTGCCGCCACCGGGACCGCCGAGCTCCTTCGGCATCGTCATGTCCTGGTCGACGACGCCGTCCGAGCTGCGGACGTGGCCGTTGCGCGCGTCACCGGACGACACGGCCTCCGCGGTGTACTTGATGTCCATGCCCCGGGCGTACCCGCCCGCCTGCCCGCTGCCCCATGACGTGCGACATGCCAGGGTTCTCCGCATGCCCGACCTGCACATCCCCGCGTCCGCGGGCAGCCACCAGTCCGCGTACCTGGCCGTCCCGGCGGTCGGCGACGGCCCGTTCCCCGGCGTGGTCGTCCTGCAGGACGCGTTCGGCGTCGGCGAGAACATCAAGGACCACACCGACCGGCTCGCCGCGGCCGGCTACCTCGCCGTCGCCCCGGCGATCTACACCGCCCGCGGCGGCGGCCCGCGCTGCGTCGCGGCGACGCTGAAGGCGATGAACTCCGGCGAGGGCCCGGTGTTCGACGAC
Organism: Actinomycetospora sp. NBRC 106375; assembly: GCF_030269665.1. Classification (GTDB taxonomy): domain Bacteria; phylum Actinomycetota; class Actinomycetes; order Mycobacteriales; family Pseudonocardiaceae; genus Actinomycetospora. Next base: position 26,518 of record NZ_BSTS01000006.1, on the reverse strand, counting down.
ATCGAGGCCGCCCGCGGCTGGCTCGCGGACCGCGACGACTGCACCGGACGGGTCGGGGTCATCGGCTTCTGCCAGGGCGGCACGTTCGCGCTGCTCTCGGCGGCCCGTCACGACTTCGCCGCCGCGGCCCCGAACTACGGGATGGTCCCCGAGGACGCCGAGGCCGACCTCGCCGGCATCTGCCCGGTGGTGGCCAGCTTCGGCGGGCGCGACGCGATGCTGCGCGGGCATCCGGAGCGGCTCGAGGCGGCGCTGACCGCCTTCGGGGTCGACCACGACGTGCGGACCTACCCCGAGGCGGGCCACAGCTTCTTCGAGCACCTCCCGGCCAACGGCCTGCTGGTGCGCTTCACGGGCACCGGGTTCCACCGCCCCAGCGCCGACGACGCCTGGGGCCGCATCCTGCGGTTCTTCGCGACGCACCTGAAGGACGCCGCGTGACCGAACCGCTCGAGAGCTACCTCATCGACATGGACGGGGTGCTCGTCCACGAGGAGAACGCCCTGCCCGGGGCCGACGAGTTCATCCGCCGGCTCGACCAGGCCGGCAAGCACTTCCTCGTGCTGACCAACAACTCGATCTACACCCCGCGCGACCTGCAGGCCCGCCTGCACGCGAGCGGCATCGACATCCCGGCCGGGAACCTCTGGACCTCGGCCCTGGCCACGGCGCAGTTCCTCGACAGCCAGCGGCCGGGCGGCAGCGCATTCGTCGTCGGCGAGGCCGGGCTGACCACCGCCCTGCACGACGTCGGCTACATCCTCACCGACCGCGACCCCGACTACGTCGTCATCGGCGAGACCCGCACCTACTCGTTCGAGGCGATCACCCGCGCGATCCGGCTCATCGAGGCCGGCGCGCGCTACATCGTCACCAACCCCGACGCCACCGGGCCGTCCCCCGAGGGCACGCTGCCCGCGGCCGGGTCCGTCGCCGCGCTGATCACGCACGCGACGCGGCGCGACCCGTACTTCGTCGGCAAGCCCAACCCGCTGATGATCCGGGCGGGTCTCAACACCATCGGCGCGCACTCCGAGACGACCGCGATGATCGGCGACCGGATGGACACCGACATGGTCGCGGGCATGGAGGCCGGGCTGCACACGATCCTCGTGCTCTCGGGCGTCACCGACCCAGGCGAGATGGACCGCTACCCCTACCGCCCGCAGCAGGTCGTGCAGAGCGTGGCGCACCTCGAGGTAGGGGTCCGCGGCTGACCGGGTATCTCGCCGGCATGCCCGACGATTTCGAGGACCTGCCGTCCACGCTGCAGCGCTCGCCGCAGAGCGCGCGGAAGACCTACGCCGACGCGAAGGAGTCCGCCGAGGAGACCTACGGGTCCGGCGAGCGGGCCAACCGGACGGCGTACGCGGCGCTCAAGCACACCCACGAGAAGGTCGGCGACCACTGGGAGCCCAAGGAGGAGAAGGGCCCGTCGGACTCGCAGGCGCGCAGCGGAGGGCCGAACCCGAGCGGGGAGTCGGCCGGCGGGGTCGACGCCAACGCAAGTAAAGAGCACCTCTACGAGCGCGCCCAGCAGCTCGGCGTCGAGGGGCGCTCGCAGATGGACAAGGACGAACTCGTCGACGCCCTGCAGAAGGCCAGCGAGCGGGAGACCCGCAAGGCCCGGGGTGAGTGAGTCGACGGTCGATCCCGCCCCGGTCCCCGCCCCGCAGCGCGAGCTCGGATGGCTCGAGCTCGCGACCGGCGCGGTCTCGTACGTCGTCCTGCAGGTGGCCCTGTTCGTCGCGGTCGGCGTGGTCACCGAGGGCACCCCGCCCGCGCCGGTGCTCGTCGCCGTCTCGGGGGCCTCGGCGTTCGGGGCGGTGGGGCTCGCCCTGCTGCTGCGCGTGCGGCGGCTGTCCGCGGTCGGCGTGGTCCGGACACCGTGGCGGACCGTGGCGCTCGGTGCCGGGCTCGGCGCGGCCGTCTGGCTGCTCTCGCGCGTCCTCATCGTCGTCTACGTCGCGATCACGGGGGACACGTCCGACCCGCAGGAGGCGCTGACGCTGTTCAGCGGCCCGGTCGCCGCGACGCTGGTGATCCTCATCGGCGGCCTGGTGGTCCCGCTCGGCGAGGAACTGCTGTTCCGCGGCCTCGGCTACGGGGTGCTGCGCCGCGTGGGCCGCGTCGTCGCGACGCTGCTCACCGCGGCGATCTTCGCCCTCGCCCACGGGCTCAACGTCGTGTTCGCCGCCGCGTTCGTGCTCGGCGTCGTCAACGCCGTGCTCTACGAGCGCACGCGGTCGATCTGGCCGTCGGCCGCGGCGCACGCGACGTTCAACCTCATCTCGTTCGTGCTGGTGCTGGTGGTCGGCAGCCAGCCGTGATCAGCGCGCCTGCTCGGTGGGGCGCACGAGCATCTCGTTGACCGCCGCGCGCCGGGGCCGGGTGACCATGTGCACGACGGCGTCGGCGATGTCCTCGGGCTCCATGAGACCCAGTTCCTGGGACTGCTCGGCGTCCTGCGCGGCCCCGTTGCCCTCGGTCAGCTCGCTGCGCACCAGGCCCGGCTCGACCAGCCCGACGCGCACATGGCGCGCCCCGAGCTCCTGGCGCAGGGCCTCGGAGAACGCGCCGACGGCGTGCTTGGTGGCGGCGTAGACGTTCGCGCCCGGGAAGGCGACCTTGCGCCCGGCCACCGACGAGATCGTCACCACGTCGGCGACGCCGCGCGGGCCCTTCGCGGCCGCGGCCAGGTGCTCGAGCGCCGCGTGGGTCGTGCCGAGCACGCCGTTGACGTTGACCTCGACCATGCGCCGCCACTCGGCGAGGTCGGACTCGGCGGCGGGGTTCATGGAGCCGTAGCCCGCGTTGTTGACCAGGATGTCGATGCCGCCGAGGTCGCGGGCGACGCCGGCGATCACGGTCGCGACGGCGTCGTCGTCGGTGACGTCGACCTCGTAGACCGCGGCCCGCTCGCCGAGCTCGCCGGCGAGGGCCTCGAGCCGGTCGCGGCGCCGGGCCAGCAGCGCCACCCGGGCGCCCTGACCGGCCAGGGCCCGCGCGGTGGCCTCGCCGATCCCGCTGGACGCGCCGGTGACGACGGCGGTGGTGCCTTCGAGCGTGCTCACGTGGTCCTCCCGCGATGGACGTCGATCACGGCAGGCGTACCCGGGACGCCGAGGTGGAACCCGGCCCCGTGACTACTGCGACCGACACCGACATCGAGGTCCACGACCCTGCGACCGGCGAGCTCGTGGGCCGGGTCCGGCCCGCGGGCCCCGACGAGGTCGACGCCGCGGTCGCCCGGGCGCGCGCCGCCCGCGACGGGTGGGCGCGCACCCCGGCCGCCGACCGCGCGGGCCTGGTCCGCGACGCCGCCGGCGCGCTGCGCGCGGTCGCCGAGGAGCTCGCGCGGCGGGGCGAGACCGAGACCGGCCGGCCCTACGACGACGGGCTGGGCGGGGTGCTCGCCGCGGCCGGGACGCTCGAGCAGTACGCCGAGCTCGGCCCGCTGCACCGCGGGCGCTCGCTGCAGGGCTCGTGGTCGGCGACCGACCTGATGGTCCCCGGGCCGCGCGGTGTCGCCGCCGTCATCACGCCGTGGAACGACCCGGTCGCCGTCGCCGGCGGGCTGATCGGTGCCGCGCTCGTCGCGGGCAACACCGTCGTCCACAAGCCCAGCGAGCGGTGCCCGCACCTCGGCCGGCGCTTCGCCGAGCTCGTGGCGTCGTTCCTGCCCGAGGGCGTCCTGGAGATCGTCGACGGCGCGGGCCCCACGGGGGCCGCGCTGTCGGGGCACGCCGGGATCGACCTCGTGGCCCACGTGGGCTCGATCGCCGCGGGCCGCGCGATCCGGCAGGCCGCGGCGGGCACCGGGGCGCACGTCCTGCTCGAGAACGGCGGCAACGACGCGCTGGTGATCGACGACGACGTCGACCCCCGCTGGGCCGCGGAGCAGGCGGCGCTCGGGTCGTACGCGAACGGCGGGCAGGTCTGCGTGTCGGTCGAGCGCATCTACTGCGCCGCCGCCGTGGCCGAGCCGTTCCTCGACGCGCTCGCCGCGGAGGCCGCGCGCTGGGTGTACCGCCCGTCCGCGGCCGGCGAGAAGGCGCTGGGGCCGCTGGTCGACCGCCGGCACCGCGAGCACGTGCACAGCCACGTCGCGGCGGCGGTCGACGACGGGGCGACGGTGCACGCGGGCGGGTTCGTGCCCGACGGGGACGGGGCCTTCTACCCGGCGACCGTGCTGTCCGGGCTGACGCCGGCGATGACGATCCTGCGCGAGGAGACCTTCGGGCCGGTCGCCGCGGTGCGCGTCGTCGAGGACTTCGCGCAGGGCCTCGCCGAGGCGATCGACGACCCGCACGGCCTCGCCGCCTCGGTGCTCACCGGGAGCATGGCGAACGCCCAGCGGGCGTGGCGGGAGCTGCCGGTCGGTACCGTGAAGATCAACGCGGTGTTCGGCGGCGCTCCGGGCGGCGCCGCTGAGCCCCGGGGCACGTCGGGATCCGGCTTCGGCTACGGCCCGGAGCTGCTCGACGAGATGACGACCACCAAGGTCGTGCACTGGTCGCCGCTGCCGTGACGTCGCGCCTCCCGGTGGGACGATGGGCGCTCCTCGTCCCGACCGGGAGGTCACGCCGGTGTCCCTGCGACACGCCCTGCTCGCGCTGCTCGAGGCGGGCCCGATGACGGGCTACGAGCTGGCCAAGCAGTTCGACGCCTCCGCGGGGTACGTGTGGCACGCCCACCACCCGCAGATCTACACGGAGCTGCGGCGGCTGGAGGCCGAGGGCCTCGTGGAGGCCGAGGAGGCGCCGCGCGGCGCGGCGGCCACCAAGCGGCTCTACGTCGTCACGGACGCGGGCTGCGACGCCCTGCTCGCCTGGGTCGCCGAGTCCGACGAGCCCGCCCGCGAGCGCGACCCGGTCCTGCTCAAGGCGACCTACCTCGAGTACGGCTCGTTCGACGTCGCCCGGGGGCACCTGCGCCGGCACCGGGACCACCACCGGCGGATGGCCGCGGGCTGGGAGGCCCACGCCGACGACCTCGAACGGCGCGACACCACGCTGCTGCGCCGTCGGCTGGCCCACTCGCCCCGGCACGCCCACGAGGCGATCGTGGCCTACAAGGTCCACGTCTACCGGGGTCTCTCGGAACGCTCACGCGGCGAGGTGCGCTGGGCCGAGCAGGGGCTCGAGCTGGTCGACCGCCTCGAGGCCGACGCCGGCCCGGTCGGCGACTCGCCCGTGAACCCGCCGACACCGCCGGAACGGCGCTCGCCCGCGTCCTGACCCCCGTCGCACCGATCGGTCCCCGCGGTGCTTCGGCCTTCATTTATGTATGTCTGTACGTATAACGTGACACACCATCACGCGGCGGACGACGACAGGGAGGTCGACGATGACCACGGGCGCGACGGTGGACGTCCGGGAGGTGCTCGAGCGCACGCGGGTCGGACCGCTCCGGATCGGTGTGGTGGCCGTGTGCGCCCTGGTGGCCCTCCTCGACGGGTTCGACCTCCAGATCATCGGGCTGGCGGCGCCCTCGCTGGCGAAGGCGCTGGCGATCCCCACGGCGAGTCTCGGCACGGTGTTCTCCGCGGCGCTCCTGGGTCTCGCCGTCGGCGGGCTGGCGGTCGCCCCGCTCGCCGACCGGGTCGGGCGCCGGACGGTCCTGCTCGCCGCGGTCCTCTGCTTCGCGGTGTTCACGCTGGCGACCGCGGTCGCGACCGGCCTGCCGTCGTTGCTGACCTACCGGTTCCTCACCGGCCTCGGGCTCGGCTCGGCGCTGCCGTGCGCGGTGAGCCTCGCCTCCGAGTACGTCCCGGCCCGGCGCCGCGCCGCCACCGCCGGGCTCCTGTTCGCCGGGCTCCCGGTCGGCGGGGTGCTCGCCGGCGCGCTGGGGAGCCTGGTGCTGCCCGCCACGGGGTGGCAGGGGCTCTTCGTCATCGGCGGTATCGTCCCGGTGGTCGTCGCCGTGGTCATGGCGGTGTGGCTGCCGGAGTCGCTGACCTCCCTCGTGGCCCGCGGTGCGCCCGCGGCCCGCATCGCCCGGGTGGTCGCGCGCGTCGCGCCGGGCGAGGACGTGGCCCCCGGGACCCGGTTCGTCGGTGTCGAGGCAGGGGCCCGCGGGGTGCCGGTCGGGCGCCTCGTCGAACGCGGCCGGCGGACCCCGACCGTCCTGCTCTGGGCGTCGTCCTTCGCGGTGTTCCTCGTGCTGGTCGTGAACTCGTCGTGGACCCCGACCCTGCTCGCCCCCCTGGGGCTGCCCGTCCCGCGCACGGCGGTCGCGCTGGCCCTGTTCAACGCCGGCAGCGTCGTCGCGACGGCCGCCGGCGGGTGGCTGATCCAGCGCTACGGGGCCCGTGCGGTCATCCCGCCGGCCTTCGTCCTCGCCGCTGTCGGCGTCCTCGGCGTCGGGCTGCTCGCGCCGTCCCTCGCCGGCGTGGCCGCCATGGAGGTCCTCGTCGGGCTCGGTCTCGGCGCCGCGAGCTCGGGCGTCGTCGCCCTGGCGGCCGTCGCGTACCCGACGGCGTTCCGCTCGACCGGCGTGGGGTGGGCGATGGGGGTCGGCCGCATCGGTTCCTTCGTCGGCCCGCTGGTCGTGGCGGCACTGGTGGCCGCCTCGTGGGCGGTGCCCGGGGTGTTCGGGGTGCTGGCGGCGATCTGTCTCGTCGGCGGCCTCACCGCCCTCGCGCTGCGCGCCCGCCGGGACGACGGGGCGTCGGCGTCGTCGACGGACGCTCCGGTCGCGGGCGGTGTCGCATGAGCCGCGACGTGCCGATCACGCTGGCCTGCTGGGACTACGACCGGACCCGCGCGCTCGAGGACGGCTCGGTGCCCGTGGCGGGCGTCGACCTGACCTACCTGCGCCTGCCGGTCGAGGAGACCTTCTTCCGGATGCTGCGGTACCGGGAGTTCGACGCGGCGGAGATGTCGCTGTCGTCGTACGTCACCGCGCTCGCTGCGGCGCCCGACGACCCGCCGTTCGTCGCGATCCCGGTCTTCCCCTCGCGGGCCTTCCGCCACTCCGGGATCTACGTGAACGCCGACAGCGGGATCACCGAGCCGGGCGACCTCGCCGGCCGTGTCGTCGGCGTCCCCGAGTACCAGCTCACCGCCTGCGTGTGGATCCGCGGGATCCTCGCCGACCACCACGGCGTGCCGGTCTCCTCGGTGCACTACCGCACCGGCGGCATGCACACGCCGGGCCGGACCGAGAAGCAGGCGCTCGACCTGCCGCCCGAGATCGACGTCCAGGCGATCGCCGCCGACCGCACCCTGGCCGACATGCTCGTCACCGGCGAGATCGACGCGCTGTACGCGCCGCGCACCCCACGACCGCTGCTCGAGGGGCGGCCCGAGGTGCGCCGGCTGTTCCGCGACCCCCGGGCGGCCGAGGAGCGCTACGCCGCCGACACCGGCCTCTTCCCGATCATGCACGTCGTCGTCCTGCGGCCCGACGTCCACGCCCGGTGGCCCTGGCTCGCCCGCTCGCTGTACGACGCCTTCGTCCGTGCCAAGGCGGTCGTCGAGGCGCGTCTCGAGGAGACCGCGGCCAACCCGACGCTGCTGCCGTGGGCCCAGGACGACCTCGCCCGCGTCCGCCGCCTGCTCGGCCCGGACCACTGGTCCTACGGGCTCGAGCCCAACCGCGCCGTGCTCGACGTGTTCCTGCGCTACGCCCACGAGCAGGGCCTGACCGCCGCGCGCCTCGTCGCCGACGACCTCTTCGTCTCGTCGACCCGGGAGGGCGGGGTGATCTGACCGCGCCACCTGAACGGGCGGCCGGTGTCTGACGGTGCGTGGCGATCATCCGTGCGTGACCCCCGGACGGGTGGTCTCGTTACCCCGACGTGACCAACGAGGACGAGGCCATGACGGTTGCCGGCCCGACCACGGCGCTGCGACCTCCGCAGCCGGCGGCGCCGTCCCGGCGTCTCGCGTGGCCCGGCGTCCTCCTGCGCTCGACCCTGGGCGTCTCGACGGCCGTCGCGGGTGTCCTCGGGGTCGGCGTCGCCACCGGCGCGGCGCCGATGCTGTCGATGGTGGCCGCGCCGCCCGCCACGCTCGCGGTCCCGCCCCCGCCGGTCGCCGAGCCCGTGGTGGGCCCGCCGCCGGTGGCGAGCTCGACGTCCGACACGACGGAGTCGACGACCCGCAGCACCGCCCGCTCGACCCGGCGGACGGCCGACGAGACCACGACGGCCCGGCGCCCCACCCGCGTCGTCACCCCGCCGCCGGTCCTGCCGCAGCCCCAGCCGCAACCCCAGCCGCCCGCCGACCCGCCGGGCGGCGGCGGCGCCGGTGGGGGCAACGGTGGCGGCAACGGCGGTGGCGGTGGTGCCGGAGGTGGCGGCGGAGGCCAGGGCGGCGGCAACGGTGGCGGCCAAGGCGGCGGCGGCGGCACCGGCGGCGGTCAAGGTGGCGGCGGCACCGGGGGTGGCGGCCAGGGCGGCGGCGGTGGTCAGGGCGGCGGCGGCAACGGGGGCGGCACCGCGCAGCCGCAGCTCAACACCAGCGCCGGCTGACGCCGTACCCACCGCCGTACGACCGGGGTACGTGAGAGGAATTCCGGGCTATAGCCCGGAATTCCGCTCACATACGGATCAGCGCATGAGGGCCACGAGGTCGCCGGGGAGCTGCTCGAGGGTGCGGTCGACCTGGTCCTCGGGCAGCCACTCGCGCAGCTGACGCAGGACCTGCTCGACCTGGTGCTCGACCTTCTCGGCGTCGACCGAGGTGACCGCCCCGCTCACGGCGTCCACGAAGGCGTCCTTCGTGACCGGGCGGGCCTGGTCGTCCTTGGGGCGCTGGGCGCGCAGCTCCGCGGAGAGCTCCGGGGGCAGGCTGACCGTGAGGTCCTGCGCCAGCCCGGAGCTGATCGCCTTGCCCAGCTCGTTGAGGGTGGAGCGCGTGAGGATCTCCGCCTCGGACGGCGTCTCCAGCCCGAGGCGACGCTGTACCTGGCCGCTGAACGCGGCGAGCGTCGGGCTGGAACGCGCGGGGTTCGGGTCGTTCGGGTTCTCGTCGTTCTGGACGGGCGGCGTGGTCATGGGTGACGGGCACCCACTCACGGGGAGGTGTCAAACCCCTCCTGCTCGGCGCGCCGGAGACCCTCCCGCCAGCGCGCACGGCGCTCGTCCTCGCTCTGCTCCCACCAGGCCGGTCCCCGCTCGCCGAGCGCGGTCTTGGCGGCGTGGACCCGCGAGCGCGCCGCCCGTTCCCCTTCGCCGGTCTTCTTCGCCGTCCCCACGTCCCGGCGCGCCGCCATGAGCCAGCGCCGCAGCACCGCCGCGTCGTCCTCCGGGATCAGCGGGTCCGTGGCCCGCCAGCACCGCCCGTCGACGACGATGTAGCGCCCGTCGTCGGTGTGCTCGACCATCAGCGCACCGCCACCGCGCGCAGGCGCCGGGCCGCGGCCACGACCTCGTCGGGGGAGATCGCCAGGCACTCCTGGCCGAACGGGCACACGAGCTGGCGGCAGGGCGCGCAGGACACCGGGCGGGTGAGGACCTCCGCGGTCGTGGAGCGGGGCCGGTACTGGTCGACGGTCTCGGTGCCCGCGAACAGCTCGACGACGGGCGCGCCGACGGCGTCGGCGAGGTGCACGCTCCCGGAGTTGTTGGCCACGACGACCTCGGCGCCGGCGAGCAGCGCGGCGAGGTCGCCGAGCCCGAGCCCGCCGGCGAGGGGCACGCCGACGTCGCCCGCGACCGTCGCGACCAGGTCGGCCTCGCGGTCGGTGCCGGTGACCGCGACCGTCAGCCCGTCGTCGGCCAGCCCGCGCACCACCGCGGCGAACCGCTCGGCGGGCCAGCGCCGCGACGGGCAGCTCGCGCCGGGGGCGACGACGGCGTACCGGGCGCCGACCACGGCGAGCGGGGTCGCGGCGTCGTCGGGGATCCGCGCGGACAGCGTGTGTCCCTGCGAGGGCACCCCGACCGCCGCGAGGAGCCCGAGCATGCGGTCGACCTGGTGCTCCCCGTCGTCGGGCTCTGGCACCCAGTGGGTGAGCAGGCCCCCGCCGAACTCCTTCGACATCCCGATCCGCGTCGGGATGCCCGCGCGCCGCGCCACCTCGGCGGCGGGCCAGGGCGACTGCGAGAACGAGGTCAGCACGACCGCGGCGTCGTAGCCCCGGCCGGCGAGCTCGGCGACCAGCGCGGCGTCGGGGTCGGCGCCCGGCACGAGGTCGAGCTGCTGCCACGACACCGAGGCCGTGACGACGCCGTCGACGTCGGGCAGCAACGCCGCCGCGGCGGCACCGGCGGGGGAGGCGAGCAGGTCGAGCGCCGCGCGTGGGGCGGCGGCGCGCAGCGCGCGGAGGACCGGTCCGGTCATGAGGACGTCGCCGACGTTGTCCGGGCGCACGACGAGCACGCGGCGCATCGCGGACCAGTCGGGGTCGCCGTGCCCGGGACGGTGGGCGGCAGGGTGCTGCAGATCGGGCACGGCGGCGTGTACCCGACCGCGCTGGCAGGCTCACCCGACGTGAGCTGGTTCTTCACGCGGCCGGTGGCGCGCGGCGTCTGGCTGGTCGCCGAGCCGGGCCACGTCAACTCCTGGCTCGTCGCGGGGCGCGACCGCGCCGTGCTCGTCGACTCCGGGCTCGGCATCGCCCCGATCCGCCCGGTCGTGGCGGCGCTGACCGGCCGGCCCGTCGACGTCGTCCACACCCACGCGCACTTCGACCACGTCGGTGGCGACACCGAGTTCGACCGCGTCGCGATCCATCCCGACGGTGCCGCCGAGCTGCGGGCCGGGGCCGACCCCGCCGAGCGTCGCCGCTACCTCGCGTACGCGCGGCGCCTGCTCGCCGCGGCGCCGGCGTACCGGGCGCTCGACGGGGAGTTCTTCCACCTGCTCTCCGCCGACGCCGACCCGCGCCCGCTGCCGCCCGATGTCGACACGACCTGGTCGCCGGGGCCGGCGCCGGAGCCCGACCCGCTCGTCGAAGGCGACGTCGTCGATCTCGGCGGACGGTCGCTGCGCGTGCTGCACACGCCCGGGCACTCGCCGGACTCCGTGTGCTTCCTCGACGAGCACGCCGGGCTGCTGATCGCGGGCGACACGGTCAACACCGGGCCGATCTACGCGCAGGCGCCCGAGTCGGACCTCGCGGCGTTCGCGGCCTCGACCGCGCGGCTCGCGGCGCTGGCCGACGACGTGCACCTCGTGCTCATGGGCCACTTCGGCCGCGGCGTCGCCGAGGGCTCCTACCTGCGCGCCGTGGCGGACGCCTTCGCCCGCCTGCGGGCCGGCGACGTGACCCTGCGCCCGGCGCGGGACTGCGACGACGACCCGGTGCGCGAGGCGGTGTTCGACGCCTGCTCGATCTACGTGCCGGCAGGGTTCTCCTGACCGCGCCACCGGGTAACGGCGCCGGGTGACCCACCTCCGCGTCGCCCTGGTGCACGGGCGGGCCGACCCCGCCCACGACGGCGTCGCCGACTACACGTGCCACCTCGCCGACGCGCTCGACCGCCACGGCGTGGACGTCGTCGACGTCCCCGTCGACCCGGGGCTGCGCGGTCTGCTGCGGGCCGCCCGCTACCTGCGGTCGAGCCGCGCCGACGTCGCGCACGTGCAGTTCGCGCCGTCGGGGTTCGGGTTCTCCGGCGCGCCGGGGCTGCTCGGCGACCTCGTCGACATGCCGCTGGTGACGACGCTGCACGAGTACGGCTGGTGGACCTGTGGGCGGGGAGTGCCCGACTGGGTGTGGTCCTACCTGGAGCGCCGGCGCCTCGCCGACCGGGAGACCGGGCGGCTGGTCCCGCGCAGCGCCGCCGTGCTCACCACCAACGGCGAGCACGCCGCAGCCCTGCGGGCCCGCACGGGGGTCGACGCCGGCCGTGCCCCGCTGCTGCCGAACGTCGCGGTCGACCGTGACGCGCCCGACCGCGCCGTGACCCGCCGCGCCCTCGGGGTGCCCGCCGACGCGGAGCTGGTCGTGTTCTTCGGCTTCGTGCACCCGGTGAAGGGCCTGCGCCACCTCGTCGACGCCGTGGCGCGCCTGGCCGCCGAGCGTCCGGCGCTGCACCTGCTCGTGCTCGGCGGGTTCACCTCGCTCGCCCTGCCCGCCGACGAGGCCGCGGCGTTCCGGGACGAGCTGACCGCGCACATCGCCGCCGCGGGCGCCGAGGACCGCGTAACGGTCACCGGCCACCGTCCGGCCGGCGAGGTGTCGGCGGCGCTGCAGGCCGCCGACGTCGCGGCGTTCCCGTTCACCGCGGGCGCGACGCTGAAAAGCGGGGCGCTGCTCGCCGCGCTCGACCACGGGCTGCCGACGCTGGTCACCCGGCGCCCCGACGCCCCGGACGACCCGGAGCTCGTCGACGGCGAGACCGTCGTCGTCGCCCGGCAGGTCCGTGACGCCGACGTGCTCGTCGACGGCCTGCGCCGGCTGCTCGCCGACGACGACCTGCGCGCCCGCGTCGCCGCCGGCGGCCATGCCCTGGTGCACGGCCGCGACTGGGACGGGCTCGCCGCCGATCACGTCGCCACCTACGAGGAGATCGTGCGATGCGCATCCTCGTGATCGACCTGCTCGGCGGGCTCGGCGACCTGATCATGGTGCTGCCGAGCGTCCACGCCCTCGCCGAGGCCCACCCCGCCGCCGAGCTGACGGTCCTCACCCACGCCGCGGGCGCCCCGCTGCTCGCGCGCGACCCGGCCGTCGCCGCGGTCCGCACGGCCGAGAAGCACGACGAGCGGGCGGCGGTCGAGCAGGCCCTCGCCGACCTCGTGCCCGACCTGACGGTGACCACCACCCGCTTCGACGGCATCGGCGACCTCGTCGACGCCGACGCCGCAGCGCGCGGGACCCGGGCCGTCGCGAACCTGTGGCGCCGCCCGCCGGCCGACGAGAAGGTGGGCGAGCGCTACCAGCGCCTCCTGGCCGCCGACGGTGTCATCGCCGACCGCGTCCGCCCCCCGCGCCTCGTCCTCGGCGACGACGAGCGCGCGTGGGGTCGGAACGCGCTGGTTCGAGCAATGCGGCTTTGCTGGCGTGTGACACCAGGATCGCCACATCCTCGCTCGCGCGACACGCCGACGGTCCTCGTCCCCGACGCCGGCATGGCCGTCAAGCGCTGGCCCGCGCACCGGTGGGCGGCGCTCGCGGGGACCCTGCCCGGTCCGGTGCTCTCGGTCGGTCCGGTCGACGGCGCCGCGACGCTCCCGCCGACCGATCTGCGGGGACTGGCCGCGCTCTTCGCCGCCGTCGGCGAGGCGGGCGGCGTCGTCGTCGGCCCCGACACCGGCCCGGTGCGGCTGGCCGCCGCGGTCGGCGTACGCACCGTCGCCCTCTTCGGCCCCACGGCGGCGTCGCGGTACGGCCTCGAGGAGGGCACGAACCTGCAGGGCCTGCCCGACTGCCCGCACCGGATGCCGACGGCGATCACCGAGCAGGTGTGCTGGTGGGACGCGCGCTGCCCGCTCGCGTCCGAGCCCGCGTGTCTGCTCGATCTCTCCGTCGACGGGGTGCGGGAGCGGGTCGTCGCCGGCGGGTAGAACGGGGTCATGCGCTACCTCGACCTCCCGACGGCGAAGCAGTGGTCGGCCATCGGCCTGGGCACCTGGCAGTTCGGCTCGCGTGAGTGGGGCTACGGCCAGGACTACGCGCAGGGGCCGGACAGCGAGGCCGCGAAGATCGTGCAGCGCGCCCTCGACCTCGGGGTCACCGTGTTCGACACCGCCGAGGCCTACGGCTTCGGGCGCAGCGAGCGCATCCTCGGCGAGGCGCTCGACCGCGCGGACGCCGACCCCGCGACCACCGTCGTCGCCACCAAGATCTTCCCGGTGCTGCCGGTCGACCAGGTCGTCGTGCAGCGCGGCACGTCCAGCGCCGCGCGCCTGCGCCGCAAGATCGATCTCTACCAGGTGCACCAGCCGAACCCGGTGATCGGCGACCGCACGACCATGGCCGGGATGCGCACCCTGCAGGCTGCGGGCGTCGTCGACGAGGTCGGCGTCAGCAACTACGGCCTCGACCGCTGGCAGGGCGCGGAGACGGCGCTCGGCACGCAGGTGCTCGCCAACCAGGTGCAGTACAGCCTCGTCGCCCGCGAGCCCGACGACGACCTGCTGCCCTACGCACGCACCGCCGGCCGCGCGATCCTGGCCTACAGCCCGCTGGCCCAGGGGCTGCTGTCGGGCAAGTTCGACGCCGAGCACCGCCCGGCCAACCGTGTCCGCTCGCTCAACCCGCTCTTCCTGCCCGAGAGCCTGCGCCGCGTCACGCCACTGATCGAGACGCTGCGGGCCGTCGCGGACGCCCACGACGCGACGCCGTCGCAGGTCGCGCTCGCCTGGACGATCCACCACCCGGTCGTCGTCGCCATCCCCGGCGCGTCGAGCGTGGCCCAGCTCGAGAGCAACTGCGCCGCCGCGGAGATCCGGCTCGGCGACGACGAGTACACCGCCCTCACCGCGGCGGCGGCGTCGTTCCGGCCGGTGGGTGGTCTCGCCGCGCTGACGGGTGTCGCGCGGGCGCAGCTCGGGGTGGGCTGAGGCCCGCGCCGAGGCCGGTGATCAACGGGGAATTCCGGCGCACAGAAGCAGCGAACGTCCCATTGAGCACGCCGATAGGACGTTCGCTGCGTCAACCGGGCGCGCTCAGCCCAGGCGCGCCAGCATCGTCCGGTTGCGGGTGCCGGTCTTGCGCAGCAGCGACCCGACGTGTTTCTCGACGGTCTTCGCCGAGATGGCCAGGGCCCGGGCGATCTGGCGGTCGGTGAGGCCGCGGGCGACGAGACCGCGGACCTCGTGCTCGCGGGGGGTGATCGCCTGGGCGCCCGAGGCCCGGGGCGGGGCGGCGAGGCGGCCGAGCTGGTCGTCGGCGAGCAGGGTCTCGCCGCGCCCGGCGGCCGCGACGACGGCGACGAGGCGGGCGGGGTCGTCGTCCGGGTCGACGCAGCCCTTCACGCCCGCGGCGACGGCGGCGCGCAGGCGCTCGTCGGGGCAGTCCTGCGCGAGCAGGACGACGGCGGGCGGGGCCGGCAGGGCGGCGAGGCGGTCGAGCACGGCGAGGTCCTCGCCGAGCAGGCCGTGCTCCACGACGAGGACGTCGGGCCCGAGCAGCCGGCACGCGCCGGGCAGGTCGTCGGCGAGGTCCGCGACCTCGGAGACCATGCCCAGCCCCGGCTCGCCGAGCTGGAGCAGCCGGACGACGCCGGCCCGCACGACCGGGCGGGCGGTGGCGACGAGCACGCCGGTGCGGGCGCGGCCCGGGGCGACCGGCGGGGCGGCGGAGCACGGGATGGTCAGGCGCAGGCGGGTGCCGGCGGCGGGCGTGCTGTCGATCTCGAGCTCGCCGTCGAGGCGCCGGGCGCGCGCGGCCATGGCCCGCAGGCCCAGGCGCGCGCCGGCCGTGGCGACGTGCAGGCGGGTGCCGCCGGTGGCGTCGAAGCCGCACCCGTCGTCCTCGACGAGCACGGTCAGCGTCCCGGGCCCGTGCACGACCCCGACGCGGACGGTCGCCGCGCGCGCGTGCACCGCGACGTTCAGCAGCGCCTCCTGGGTCATGCGGAAGACCTCGTCGGCGACGTCGCCGGGCACCGCGCCGGCGCCGACCGTCACCAGGTCGGCGCGGACCGAGCCCCGCGCCTCCACCCAAGACAGCTCCTGGCGCACGGCCTGCTCGAGGGTCCGTCCGGCCAGGACGCCGCTGTCGGCGAGGGCCAGCGCGGCGTAGCCGGCGAGCAGCTCCGCGAGGTGGGTGTCCGCGTCGGAGAAGCCGTCGGCGCTGACGACGCACGCGCCGACGATCCGGGGACCGCGCCGGACCGGGACGGCGAGCACGGGCGATCGGCCGGGGCCGTCGTCGAGCACCGGGCCACGCGTCGCCAGCAGCAGGGCCACGACGTCGCCGGGCAGCGTGCCGTCACCGACCAGCACCGCCCAGGAGCCGCCGGCCTCGTCGACGCGTACGACCCACGCGGTGCCGCCCGTGAGCGTGCCGAGGTGGTCGGCGATGCGGCGCAGCAGCGGGTCGGGCTCGACCGCCGCGGCCGTCGCGGCGTCGGGGACGGCGCGGAGGGCGCGAGACGGTGCCGCGGCGATCACCAGGCGTCCTCCTCGACGAACGGTCCGTGATGCATACAAGATGCATCGATGGCGTGAGAGTAGGGTCACGCCGACTCGACGGCAAGGGCGGTGCGGTGACGGGAAGCGTGTCGGCGGGGTTGTCCGCGAAGGAGCGCGCGTACCGGGACACCAAGGCCCGGATTCTCGACGGCTCGCTGCCCGGCGGTGACCTCATCACCGAGGGCCAGGTCGCGGAGACGCTCGCGATGAGCCGCACCCCGGTGCGGGAGGCGTTCCTGCGCCTCGAGGCCGAAGGTCTGCTGCGGCTGTTCCCCAAGCGTGGCGCCCTCGTCGTGGCGGTGTCGCCGAGCGAGGTCGAGGCCGTGCTGGAGGCGCGTGAGCTGGTCGAGGGCCACGCGCTGGCGAAGCTCTGTGCGGCGTCGGCGGAGGAGCGGGCGGTGGTCTCCCGGGCGCTGGTCGAGGTGCTCGACGAGCAGCGCGGCGCGCTCGCGACGTCCGACGAGCAGTCCTTCGCCGAGGGCGACCGGCGCTTCCACACGGTCCTCGTCGAGAGCGCCCGCAACCCGATCCTGCTCGAGCTCTACGCCTCGCTGCGCGACCGCCAGCTGCGGATGAACCTCGGCTCGCTCGAGCGCGGCCCGGACCGGCCGCAGGCGATCCTCGCCCAGCACCAGGCGATCGTCGACGCGCTCGACACCGGCGACGCGGACGACGCCCGCGTCCGCCTGCGCATCCACCTCGACGCCACCCGCGCGTCGGTCGTCGGCCGGTAGGCCTCCCGCCGGAAGTCGTAGGGGAGATCCCCCAGAGGTCGGGGTGGGGACAGTCCCCGTGGCCTTCGCGGCCTGCTCGCTCCTAGCGTCCTGCGTCGCCGGGCGGTGCTCCGGCCGCCCCCCGACCGACCCCACACCCCCGGGTCGGCCGGGCGGGGGCGTCCACTCCTCACCCCACTCGCGGAGGTACCCGCATGCCGGGACTGACCCTCGCCGAGGCCCGCCGGATGCTCGACGCCGGGCTGGCCGAGGCGGACGCCATCGGACAGCCGATGAACGTCGCCGTCGTCGACTCGGGCGGCCACCTGCTGGCGTTCGCCCGCCAGGACGGCGCCATCCGGGCCAGCATCGACATCTCCCAGCGCAAGGCGCTGACGTCGATCCTCATGGAGGCCCCGACCGGCGCCCTGATGCCGCTGGTCCAGCCGGGCGCCGAGCTCTACGGCCTCGAGCAGACCGCGGGCGGGATGGTCATCTTCGGTGGCGGGATCCCCGTGCACCGCGACGGCGAGGTGGTGGGCGCCGTCGGCGTCAGCGCCGGCTCCGTCGAGCAGGACACCCGGGTCGCCGAAGCGGCCGTCGCTGCGATCAAGGACTGAGGACCCCGTGACCCGACCCGCGGCCGTCTCGCCGCTGACCCGCGAGCTCGTCGGCGAGTTCGCCGGCACCTTCATCCTCATCATCTTCGGCACCGCGTCGGTGGCGCAGATGGTCGTCTCCGGCGGCGACGCCGGCGACTGGGCGACCCTGACCTGGGGCTGGGTCGCCGGCCTGATCATGGGCATCTACGTCGCCGGCCGCCTCGGCGCGGGCCACCTCAACCCCGCGGTCACGATCGCCATGGCGGTCTACCGCAACCTGCCCTGGCGCAGCGTCCTGCCCTACATCGCCGCCCAGTTCCTCGGGGCCTTCCTGGCCGCGCTGGTCACCCGCGGCGTGTACGCGTCGGGCATCGCCGAGGTCGACCCCGGCCTCACCTCGCAGTCCCAGACGATCTTCTCGACGCTGCCGACCCACGGCATCGGCACCGCGTTCTTCGACCAGATCGTGGGCACCGCGCTGCTGGTGTTCGTGCTCTTCGCGCTGATCGCGACCCTGCAGGGCGCGGCCGGGCAGCTCCTGCCGCTCATGGTCGGCTTCCTGCTGCTGGGCATCGGCTTCGCCTGGGGCACCAACGCCGGCTACGCGATCAACCCGGCCCGCGACTTCGGCCCGCGTCTCGCGCAGTGGCTCACGGGCTACGACGGCGCCTGGGGCACCGCCGACGGCACGCCGTACTGGTGGCTGCCGATCGTCGCCCCGATCATCGGCGCCGTCATCGGCGGCGGCCTCTACGTCCTGCTCATCGAGCGTCTCGAGGTGCCCGCCGCCCTCGACACCCCGGCGCCCGCGCCGACCCCCGAGTCCGCCGAGGCCGGGGCGAACGCCGACCCGCGCCACCCCGTCACGGCCGCCGACGTCGCCGTGCCGTCAGTCACCACGGAGAAGGAGGCGCGATGACCGCCGCACCGGAACTGACCCCCGCGGACTACCCGCTCTCGATCAACCGCCCGGAGCTGCTCCGGACGCCGACCGGCAAGACGCTCGGCGACATCACGATGGACGCCGTGGTCTCCGGCGAGATCACCGCCGAGGACCTGCGCGTCACCCCCGACACGCTCGTCCTGCAGGGCCGCATCGCCGAGTCGATGGGGCGCCGCCAGCTCGGCGAGAACTGCCGCCGGGCCGCGGAGATGACCGCGATCCCCGACGCCGAGGTGCTCGCGATGTACAACGCGCTGCGCCCCAACGCCTCGACCGCGGCCCAGCTCGAGGAGATGGCCTCGCGGCTGGAGGACACCTACGCCGCCGCCACGTGCGCCGCCCTCGTCCGCGAGGCCGCGCAGGTCTACGCGGCCCGCAACCTGCTCGCGGAGGAGGACTGACATGACCGCGGTAGCCCCCCGCTCCGAGTCCACGGTGCGGACGTCCAAGCGCACCGAGATCCTCGAGGCCCGCCCGGTGAACCTCGACGGCTTCGTCGAGGAGTGGCCCGAGAAGGGCCTCGTCGCGATGGAGTCCGACTTCGACCCGGCGCCGTCCGTGCGCGTCGAGGGCGGCCGGATCGTCGAACTGGACGGCCGCACGCGCGAGCAGTTCGACTTCATGGACACGTTCATCGCCGACCACGCGATCGACGTCGACACCTGCGAGGCCGCCATGGCGACCGAGTCGGTGGAGATCGCGCGGATGCTCGTCGACCCGCGGACCTCCCGCGCCGACGTCGTGGCCCTCGGCCGCGGCCTGACGCCGGCGAAGATCCTCGAGGTCGTCAAGCTGATGAACGTCGTCGAGATCATGATGGGCATCCAGAAGACCCGCTCGCGGCGCACCCCGGCCAACCAGGCGCACTCGACCAGCGCGAAGGACAACCCGATCCAGGTCGCCGCCGACGCGGCCGAGGGCGCGGTGCGCGGCTTCGCCGAGCTGGAGACCACCCTCGGCGTCGTCCGGTACGCGCCGCTGGTGGCGATCGGCCTGCAGGTCGGCGGCCAGGTCGGGCGCGGCGGCACGCTCACCCAGTGCGCGCTCGAGGAGGCCACCGAGCTCGACCTCGGCATGCGCGGGATCACCGCCTACGCCGAGACGATCTCGATCTACGGCACCGAGTCGGTGTTCGTCGACGGCGACGACACCCCGTGGTCGAAGGCCTTCCTGGCGTCGGCCTACGCGAGCCGTGGCATCAAGATGCGTTTCACCTCGGGCACCGGCTCCGAGGTGCAGATGGGCAACGCCGAGGGCCGCTCCATGCTGTACCTGGAGATCCGCTGCATCCTCATGGCCAAGGGCGCAGGCGTCCAGGGCCTGCAGAACGGCTCGATCTCGTGCATCGGCGTGCCCGGCGCGGTCCCCGGCGGCATCCGGGCGGTGGCGGCGGAGAACCTCGTCGCGAGCTGGATGGACCTCGAGTGCGCCTCGGGCAACGACCAGTCGTTCTCGCACTCGCCGATGCGCCGCACCAGCCGGCTGCTGCCGCAGATGCTGCCCGGCACCGACTTCGTGTGCTCCGGCTACTCCGCGGTGCCCAACAAGGACAACATGTTCGCCGGCTCGAACCTCGAGACCGACGACTACGACGACTGGAACGTCATCCAGCGCGACATGCAGGTCGACGGCGGCCTGCGCCACGTGCGCGAGGACGTGATCCTGCAGGTCCGCAACAAGGCCGCGCGCGCCATGCAGGCGCTGTTCGCCGAGCTCGACCTCCCGGCGATCACCGACGAGGAGGTGGAGGCGGCGACGTACGCCGACTCCAGCGACGACTACCCCGACCGCGACGTGCTCGCCGACCTCGAGGGCGCCCGCAGCGTCATGGAGCGCGGCATCACCGGGCTGGACCTCGTCAAGTCCCTCGAGCGCACCGGGTTCGGCGACGTCGCCGAGAACTACCTCAAGGTCCTGCGCCAGCGCGTCTCGGGCGACCTGCTGCAGACCGCGGCCGTGCTGGACGCCGACTTCGTCCCGCAGGCCGCGATCAACGACGCCAACGACTACGCCGGCCCGGGCACCGGCTACCGCCTGTCCGGCGAGCGGTGGGAGGAGCTCAAGAAGCTCCGTCACGTCACCTCCGCCGAGAACCCCGAGGAGGAGGTCGTATGACCGCCGCAGTCGACTCCGTCCGGACCCTGCAGCTCCGCGAGATCGGGCCCGCCGAGCGCGGCACCCGGCCCGAGGAGGTCGTCATCGCGCTGTCCCCGGCGTTCGGGGACCCGTTCACGAAGACGATCGTCGACGTGCCGCACGCCGAGGTGGTCCGCCAGCTGCTGGCGGGCATCGAGGAGCGGGGCGGTTCGGCGCGCGTCATCAAGGTCTACCGGACCGCGGACCTCGCGGCGATCGCGCACTTCGGGGCCAAGCTGTCGGGCTCGGGGATCGCGGTGGGCGTGCTGTCGCGGGGCACCACGGTGCTCCACCAGCGCGACCTCGCGCGGCTGTCGAACCTGGAGCTCTTCCCCCAGGCGCCGCTGCTCGACGCCGAGGTCTTCCGCATGATCGGCGCGAACGCCGCGCAGTACGCGCAGGGCCAGTCGCCGAAGCCGGTGCCGACGCGCAACGACCAGATGGCCCGTCCGCGCTGGCAGGCCAAGGCCGCGCTGCTGCACCTCAAGGAGTTCGACTGCATCGACAAGAACCGCAACGCGGTGGAGGTCGAGCCGGTCATCACCAGGGTTGACTGAGTCCGTGGCCCTCGTCATCGGCGTCGACATCGGCAACTCCACCACGGAGGCGTGCATCGCAGAGGTGGGGGAGGACGGCGTCGATCGGCTGGCGTCGTCGCTCACGGCGACGACCGGGGTGAAGGGCACCCCGGCGAACACGAAGGGCGCCGTCACGGCCGTCCGGCGGGCCCTCTCCGCCGCCGGGCGGCCGGCCGACGCGCTGGCGACGGTGCTGCTCAACGAGGCCACCCCGGTGATCAGCGGTCTCGCGATGGAGACGATCACCGAGACGATCATCACCGAGTCCACGATGATCGGGCACAACCCGGACACCCCGGGCGGCGAGGGCCTCGGCGTCGGGATGACGGTGGCGCTGGAGGATCTCGCCACGGTCGAGGAGGACGTCCCGGTCGTCGTCGTGGTCGGCGCCGGCGCGGACTTCGACGACGTCGCGCACCTGCTGAACCGCGCCCTGGAGCGCGGCGTCGACGTCGTGGCCGCGGTGATGCACGGCGACGACGCGGTGCTCGTCGTCAACCGCCTCGCCCGCCGCATCCCGGTCGTCGACGAGGTGTCGGCCGTCGACCGGGTCCCGCTCGGGATGCTCGCGGCGGTCGAGGTGGCCCCGCCCGGGCGGACGATCCGGACGCTGTCGGACTCCTACGGGCTCGCGTCGACCTTCGACCTGGACGCCGAGCAGACCCGCCAGGTCTCGCCGGTCGCGCGGGCGCTGTCGGGCAACCGGTCGGCGGTCGTGGTGCGGACGCCCGCGGGCGACGTCACCGACCGCCGCATCCCGGTCGGGACGCTGACGCTGTCCGGCTCCGGGCGCTCGCTGGAGGTCGGGGTGGACGGCGGCGCCGACGCGATCATGGAGGCGATCGGGCGGGTCGCGCCGCTGGCGGACGTGCACGGCCAGTCCGGCACGCACGTCGGCGGCATGCTCGCGACCGTCCGCGACACGATGACCGACGTGACGGGCCAGCCGGCCTCGGAGATCCAGATCCGGGACGTGCTCGCCGTCGACACGGTGGTCCCGTCGACGGTGCGTGGCGGCCTCGCCGGCGAGGTCTCGCGGGAGAACGCCGTCGCGCTCGCGGCGATGGTGCGCACCAGCCGCAGCCGCATGCAGGCGGTGGCCGACGCGCTGTCCTCCGAGCTGGGGTGCGAGACGCTGATCGGCGGTGTCGAGGGTGAGGTCGCGGTGCGCGGAGCGCTCACGACACCGGGCTCCTCGGTGCCGATCGCGATCATCGACATGGGCGGCGGGTCCACCGACGCGGCCCTGCTCGACCGCGACGGCGCCGTGTCCGCGGTGCACGTGGCCGGGGCGGGCGAGCTCGTCACCAAGCTGATCGACTCGGAGCTGGGGCTCGAGGACCGCGAGGCCGCCGAGTCGGTGAAGCGTCATCCGCTGGCGAAGGTGGAGAGCTTCTTCCACGTGGGCCACGAGGACGGCACGGTCCAGTTCTTCACCGACCCGCTGCCGCCGAACGTCTTCGCCAAGGTCGTCACCGTGACGCCGGAGGGGCTCGCGCCGGTGCCGGTGCGCGGCTCGCTGGAGTCCGTGCGCACCGTCCGCCGCGAGGCCAAGCGACGGGTGTTCGTCGTCAACGCGCTGCGGGCGCTCGCGCAGGTGGCGCCCCAGGGGTCGCTGCGCCTGCTCGGCTCGGTGGTGCTGCTGGGCGGGTCGGCGCTGGACTTCGAGATCCCGGGCATGGTCGCCGACGCGCTCGCGCCCTACGGGGTCGTGTGCGGGATCGGCAACGTCCACGGCACCGAGGGCCCGCGCAACGCCGTGGCCGCCGGGCTGGTCGACGTCCACGCGGGCACCGCGGCGGGGCCGGTCACCGCCGCGGCATCGTGACGAGCCCGCTCTCCGGGGTGTCGGCGTCCGGCGGCCCCGGCTGCCACGGCCGCATCGACCGCGCCGACGATCCCGCGCTGCCGCCGGCGGTGCTCGTCGCGGTCCACGACGACGCCCCGCCGGGGGTCGTGCGGGAGGTGTGCGCCGGCGCCGAGGAGCAGGGCGTCCCGACGGCGATCCTCGACGCGGGGCCCGGCGCCGACGACGCCGGCCGGCACGCGGCGTCGGAGTCGCGGCTCGAGGTCGGGGTGGGCGTCGGGGTCGACGGCGCGGTGGTCGTCCGGCACGCGCTGGTGCCGGACGCGATCCTCGGCCTGGACGCGGGCGCGTCCGCGGCGGACCTGCGGCTCCTCGGGGCCGACGCCGCCCGGATCGTCGCGGGGCTCCCCCTGCGGACGGTCGGCTGACGTTCTGCGCCTACTGGCTGGTATCCCTCGCCAGGCGAGGGATACCAGCCTGTAGGCGCTCGGACGGGGGTTCGGAGCGACGGCTCCGGTGGGGGCGCGGCTCAGGCCGGGGTGGGCTCGGCGCGCTCCGCGTCGAGTCCCTCGTCCAGCTCGAGGGCGTCGCGCAGCGCCCGCTGCCCGGTCTCGATCCCCCGGCGCAGGACGTCCGGGTCGGTCTCGAGCGGGTTGATCGTGTCGGCCCCCTGGGGCGGGCGGACCTCGAGCAGGTACGGCGGCTCGTCGCCCGGCGACGCCGTGGCGTGGGCGAGGCGGCGGTCGTCGGCGCGGCGGTTCTCCAGGCGGGTGCCCAGCACGTGCACGAGACCCGGGACGTTGACCGCGCCGAGCCGGGACACCAGCGCCTTCTCAAGGCGCGTCGCGTCGATGGCGGTCTGGTCGGCCCGGCGGGTGCGCAGGACCAGCACGTGCGTCGCGCCCTGGTCGACCGCCGTGCGGAACGGGATGGGCTCGGCGACCGCGGCGTCGACGTAGCGGCGCCCCGCGATCTCGATCGGCAGCCCCGCGAGCACCGGCACCGCGGCGCTGGCGCGCAGGGCGAGCTGGAGCGAGGCCTTGTCGACGATGGTGTCGTGGAGGTCGACGGCCTCGCCGGTCTCGACGTCCGTGGCCACCGGGTGCAGCGGGACCTCGGCCTCGAGCACCCGCTGCCAGTCGACCGGGATGACCTTCTCGCCGACGGTGTTGATGAGGTACTCGACGTCGACCACCGGCTGGCCGCGCAGGCCGCGCCCGGGCTTCGTGACGCGCTCCATGAGCCCCGGGCGGTACCAGCCCGCGCAGCAGTGGGCGGCCTGGGCGCCGACCAGCCAGCTGCCCGCGAGCGCGCCGGCCGAGGCGCCGTAGACGGCGTCGAAGCACGGGGCGAGCCCGAGCTCCTCGAGGGCGAGCACCATGCCGCTGGAGTAGGTGGCCCGGCTGCCGCCGCCCTCGACGGCGAGCGCGACGCGGTGGCCGTCGGTGCGGTTGCTCGGGCACGATCCCTCGGCCCGGCGGGCGGCGAGGACGCTCAGGAGCGGGTGGACGCGCACGCCCGGCATCATGCCCGGCTCACTCCGGGCTCCTCCGAACGGGCTATGTGAGCAGTTGGCGCCCCGATAGGGGCGCCAACTGCTCACGTACGGGACCGGCGCTCCAGCACGACACGGTCGATCTCCTGGCCGGTGTCGGCGGTGGCGCGGACGGTGAGCCGGGTGGGCTGGCCGGGGCCGGGCGGCGGGGCGACGTCGACCGTCACGTACGCGTAGTCGAGATAGCGCGCCTGCGACCAGTCGACCTGCTCGGGCTGGTGGTTCTCCTCGCCGAGGGCCAGGTAGCTCGCGACGGTCACGCCGCTGTCCGGGCCCGGGTTGCCGCGGTAGCGGTCGGTCTCGCCGTCCTGCCAGGTGTAGCGCGGCCGCCCGCCCGAGCCCACGCAGACGTAGGTGGTGCCGTCGGTCTCCGGGCGCACCGTCGCGCCGTCGGGGGCCTGCACGACCGAGCGCCCGCGCCGGAGGGGGTTGGTGCGCTCGTACTGGTGGTTGTGGCCCTGCAGCACCAGGTCGACGCCGAACTCGTCGAACACCGGCGCCACCGCGGCCCGCACGCCGGCGTCCGAGGCGTGCGACTTCGACGTCGCGAAGGCGCAGTGGTGGAAGAACGCGACGACCCAGTCGACGGTCGGGTCGGCGCGCAGCGCGGTCAGCGTCTGCCGCAGCCAGGCGATCTGGGCGCCGCCGGAGTAGCCCGCGTTGGTGGGGATCTCGGTCGAGAGGTCGTTGGCGTCGAGGCTGATCACCCCGACGTTGCCGTGGCGGAAGGTGTACACCGACGGGCACGCCGACGGGCCGTTGACCGGCAGGTCGAGCCGCGCGGCGTGCCCGCCGTACCCGTGGCGCGCGCCGCCGGGGCTGCGGTTGTCGTCGTAGAGCGCCTCCATGTCGTGGTTGCCCGTCGCGAACATCCACGGCGTCGACGCGGCGCTGCGCTCGATCATGCCGAAGTACGTCGTCCACACCGTCGGGTCGAAGCTGTCGAACCCGGTCGGGGCGTCGCGGGTGCCGTTGCTGCGCACGACGTGGCCCTCGCCGGAGGGGTCGGCGTAGCAGATGTCGCCCGCGAGCAGGTGGAACGCCGGCCGCTGGGACGCGACACGGTCGACCATCGTCGTCGACGGCGTGGGCGTGCGGCGGGTGTCGTCGGGCTTGTAGTAGCCGTTGGTGAACCCGCCCAGCCCGCTCGGCGGGACGGTGTCGACGCCCTGGTCAGCGAACGCGGTGAAGCTCCACGGCGCCGTCGATCCCGGCCCGGGCGCAGTGACGAAGTCGGCCTCGGCGGTGGTCGTGCCGTCCGGGAGCCGGAAGCGGTAGCGGTAGTGCTCGCCGGGCGCGAGGCCGTCGGCGCGCGCATGCACGAAGAACTGCTCGCTGCCGCGGATCGACCCGTCGGCCTGCGGTACCTGCGAGACCAGCCGGCGGACCTCCACCGGCAGCGTCGTCCCGAACGACGAGTCACGGCCCAGGTCGACGACGAGCGGGCCGGCCGGCGGCGCCGCGGTCAGCTCGCCGGCGAAGGCCATCTGCCGCTGCGGGTCCGCGCCGTAGGCGAGGTGCCGCCCGACCACCGACACCGGCGCCGACGCGGCCTGCGCGCACGCCGAGAGCGTCCACGGCGCCGCGGCCAGGCCCATCGCGGCGACGACCCCGGTCCCGCCGCGCAGCGCGGTGCGCCGGCTGATCGGGTGCCGGCGCAGGTAGGAGGTCAGCCACTCGTGCTGCTCGGCCACGCTCATCGACACGGCGAGGTCCGCGGGGACGCCGACGTCGGGCGCGCCGCCGCGCGGGGTGTAGGTCACGACCGTGGAGGCTCGCCGCCCGCGGCGCGGGGCGCCAGGCCGGGCGGTGGACGGTCGGTGAACAGGCGCTGACGGTCGGGTGCCTGCGGCACGTGAGCAGTTCGGACGGCGATAGCTGGTGTCCTGTCTCGGGTGATCTGTCAAGGCCGAGTCTCGGTGGTTGTGTCGCGGGTTCGGATCTTGGTGGTCAGGCCGCGGGGGTGAGGCGGCCTTGGTAGCGCTTGGTGGGGTCGAGGTGTTGGTGGCCCAGGACGTCACCGTCGGGGGTGTAGACGGTGATGTGGTCGCCGTCGCGCAGCACGGTGATGGTGTGGCCGGCGAGGTGGCGTCCGAGCAGCATCGAGGCGGGTCGCCCGCCGTGGGGTGCGGCGAGGGTGACCACCC